>NZ_LLYA01000178.1 GCF_001440415.1 Bradyrhizobium retamae | reverse complement strand
CAGCCTTGAGCCCGGCCGATCACCGGGCTACTTCAAAAATACAGTTGCTTCCCGGCGACGAATTCCTTTTGTCACCGTCACCAGCGGATTGAGATTTGTCTGAAGCCCGGTCGGGCCGACGCATCTCCGCTGGCTTGACATCAGCCACGGATGCCAGAACCACACGACTTCGCCGTACGCAGCGCCCTCAACCGCCACTCCGATCGGCGAGATGCCGACTGAGTTTCTGGCGAAGGCCTTGAAACGCCGGTCGTCTGCGTAAACGTAAAATCACTCACGGGAGAACCCGCCCTGCGACCACGATCGCGCCCGACGCCGCTGCGTCCACCGCATCCAACCCCGCGTCCGTGACGATCGCGATACGCCCCTCTTGCCGGGGTGGATGGCCGAACTGATAGCGGTGATTTGGCCTGCGGCGAAAGCGGTTATTTTTCCGGACACGACTGGACGGGTAGCATCAGGTTGATCTGGTTCAACAAATTAGCTTAAGCGCGCAGGCCTATTCAGCTAGCTCGCACTATTAATGCACTATCACCGCAATCTACTGATGTGTCCCCCCGTGGTGTCACTGCGAGCTTTGACGGAGCAATAAAGCCCCATAAAGTTCGATCCGATCGATTTGACCGTCATCGGTCGGATGGCCCGTCGTCCCTTCTCGATAAGCATTGCTTGCTCAGAAGCAATTGGAGGATAGTTCGAATGGCTGACGCTCGATGCAGTTGTGGTGCAGTCACGCTCTCACTTCCAAAAGAACCATCCAAGATAGTCGTTGCTTGTCACTGCATCGACTGCCAACGCCGAACCGGCGCGCCGTTCGGCGTTGCCGCTTATTATCCCGCTGATGTTGTCACCATCTCAGGAACCTCAAAGGAGTTCACGCACGCCGCCGCAAGCGGCGGGAAAATCCATAACTATTTTTGTCCACAGTGCGGCTCAACAGTCTACTGGAAACTCAGCAATCTGCCTGCGCTGATCGCCGTTGCAGTCGGCGCGATGGCAGAACCAAAATACCCAGCCCCCGTCATATCGGTTTTCGAGCAGTCGAAACATGATTGGGTTCAAATTGATGGTGCCGTGGAGCATTTCCGGCAAAACCGCCTTCCAAAAAATTCAAACTGAGACACAACCGAACTACAACGCGGGACTACGGTGACAGTGCACTTGAATGCGCGGCGCGAGCAATCCTCGGCTGGATTAAGTCACTGTCACCGCAATCCCCGGTAAGCTTAGAGCTTAGTGACGCTTATCACAGTCTGAGGAGCTGACCTCCCTTAACGTCCTCGCATCATCAACTGACGGGATCGCTTATTCGAGGAAGGGGAGGAAGAGCTGTGGGCGCATTCACGAGCGAACTGACGATTACGCATCTCTCCGGTAACGATACGCATGGCTGGCGCTTATGGCGCTTGGCAGAGCCCCTCATCTATGAGGTCGGAGGCCGCGGCTCCGGTCGCGTCATCCTCGTTTCGAAAGGCTTCATCACCGACGGTCCATCCATTCCACGATTACTGTGGTCGATCCTACCAGTTTGGGCAAGCTGGAGCCGCGCGGGCGTCGTTCATGACTACCTGTGCTACCGAATCGCGCTCAACAATCCCCATCCTGAAGCGCCGACGCGCGACCATGCCGACCGAATTTTCTTCGAAGCCATGGAGCTCCTCAACGTCAGCTGGGTTCAGAAGTACCTGCTCTACTGGGGCGTACGCTTTGGGACTTGGTATAAGGTAAGGACCACCATGATCGACCACAACACCACTCCCAACGCTACGCAAGTAGTTGGGCGGTAGCGTCCATGCCCGTACTTGCTTCCGACGTTGGGCCGGTGCGCGACGCGAGGTGCTGCCGCTGCACCTTGGCGACGACGCGGCCGATTATTCCTGACCCCAGCTCGGAATTTCAGTCCAGAGCACTCAAATGCGCTAAGCGAGCAACTCTGATTAAGTGCACTATCACCGTAACTCGCAATTACCGGCGAAGCGCTACACCAAGGCGGTGGGAGTATCAGCAGTCCGCGACCTTTACGGTACGATGCAACACGAGTCGGCTTCACGAGGAATTCTCGTAACTACGGCCGACTTTGGACCAGACGCTCATAAATTCTCTGCAGGAAAACCAATCACTCTTCTTACAGGCGCCCACGTACTCCATCTTCTCGACAAGCATGGCATCAAAGCAAAGATCGACATTCGAGAGGCACGGAAAGTTCTGAACTTGCGGGACTACGGACGCTAACGGGCGTTGACGCTACCGCCGGGAGATGCAGAGAGCCTGAGTCGCGGCAGAATACGCGCTACGCGAGCAATCCTCGGCCGGATTAAGTGCACTGTCCGTAATCCCAGGTCGATTGCATTCATGGGACTTCCAGAGTGTCAACGGCAGGCTGATTACTTGACCGCCATATCCTAGCGGGATCTTCTCATTGGTGTAGAAGCGTTTTCGCGCAACTCAGCCTTGAATTGTGATAAGGAAACCATGATTACTAAGTGGTTCAACTGGATGCCCCAAAAATGGCCGCAAATCGTCAGCTACTGCTAACAAGACTTTCAGACCGCCTTCACGCGTTGTTTGACAATTCAATCAACCTCTCGGACGTGGCCGACAAACCCGCGAAGGAGAGGGAAAATTTTTTCCTGACACGCGCACTCTCTGCCTTGGCGCTCATGGACGATGCGGGACTGCTGCCAGATCAGGCCGCAAAATGTGTAACTGATGGCAGCGCAGACGACGGGATCGACGCGCTTCACATCGACGACAAGAGGAAAGTTATCTACTTCGTCCAGAGCAAATGGCGATCTGGCGCAAAGGGAGTTGAGCTTGTCGATTTCACGAGGTTTCGAGATGGAGTAAAGGGCGTTCTCGAACTCAAATGGACTGCTGAAAACAAAAATCTTCATCCGTTTCGCACAAAGGTCGAATCCACACTAAAGGATATCGAGACGACCTTTGTAATGCTGATCGCACATACCGCCGACAAGAATATCGCCAAGAACATCAATAGCAAAATCTCAGATTTCGTCAGCGAGCAGAACAAAATTCAAAGTGACTTTCTGGAATTCAAGGAGATAGATTTCGCGAGCGTGACTCACATCGCCAGATCGAAGGTACGCGCTTCCGATATTGATGTGTCTGTGATGCTAAGAAATTGGGGTCGTCTGCAGAAGCCGTATGACGCAATCTACGGTGCTGTTTCAGCGGTGGACGTCGCGAAGTGGTACGAAGACAACGGGACAAAACTCTTCGCTGAAAATCTTCGGTACGTTATTGAAAAATCAGAGGTGAACGAGGGCATCGCGGAGACGGCAGACAAAGAGCCGGCACATTTCTGGTATTTCAACAACGGTGTCACCGCGATATGCGACTCCTTTGCTAAGCAGCCCATTGGAGGAACTAAGACCGACACAGGAATATTCGACGTCAAGAAGATTAGCGTAATCAACGGAGCGCAAACCATCGGCTCACTCGCTAAGGCAAAAAATGGACAGACGAGCCTCGATGACGTGCTGGTTCACGTCCGGATCATTTCGCTGCAAAATACACCCGAGGGGTTTGCATCCGGCGTCACCCGCTCGAATAACACTCAGAATGACCTCAATGCGTCAGACTTCGTTGCCTTTGATCCAAATCAAGATCGGCTGAAGCGAGAGGCCGCCCAGTTAGGAATAACATACGCCTTCAGACGTGGTGAAGCAGACCCCGCCTCCGCCTCTGGCTTCAACATTCGGGCGGCTACAGTCGCCGCAGCGTGTGCGTCAGGCGATCTTCGATTAGCTGTAGCATCAAAACGGTATATTAGCGGATTGTGGGACGACATTAAAAAGGAACCCTACATTAAGCTGTTCAATGACAGCACGACAGCCGTCTACCTGTGGAACATTGTTCAACTGATGAATACGGTAGACGACACGTTAGCGAAACAAGCAGACGGCTTGGAAGGCAGAGAGCGCCTCATCGCGGTGCACGGCAATCGGTTTATCTTGTTCTGCGTCTTTTCACATATCGATCTGACCCAGCTGGCAAAGCCGGCGACTAATCTGAGTTCACTTAGGACAACTTGCGAGCAGCTAGCTGTACAATATTTGGAGGCCGTTATCCCCGCGATTGCTGGGAATTTCCCTGACTCTTATCCGGGCAACATCTTCAAGAACCAAGATCGGCAAGAAGAGTTGTTGGGCGCGATTGAAAGCTGACGCTCAACGATACCCAAACCGCTACCTACGGGGATCGAACAGGCGAGGGCTGAAGCGGAAAGCTTAACAAGCTCTGCGCTCAACCCTCCTTCTCAGCCTTCGCCCGCAACTTCATCTCTCGTAGCGCACTGCGCCGCCCTCGCGGTTGTTTTGCGGGCTGCGCTCCACGGCCATCGCGTCATCGGGCACGTCCTTGGTGATGACGGACTCCCGAGCCGATATAGGCGCCCTTGCCGATTTTGACGGGAGCCACCAACGAGGAGTAGGTGCCGACGAATGCGCCCTCACCGATCAGCGTCTTGTGCTTGAAGAAGCCGTCATGGTTGCAGGTGATGGTGCCGGCGCCGAGATTGGCGTTGGCGCCGACATGGGCGTCGCCGACATAGGAGAGAGGTTGACCTTGGCGCCCGCCTCAATCGTCGCGGCTTTTGTCTCGACGAAATTGCCGATCTTCGCGCCGTCGCCGAGCGAGGTGCCCGGCCGCAGGCGCGCATAGGGACCGACGGAAGTGTTCTTGCCGATCGAGGCCTGAACGATGTGCGAGAATGAATGGATCACCGCGCCGTCGGCAATGCTGACGCCGGGGCCGATTACCACGAACGGCTCGATCGTGACGTCGTTGCCGAACATGGTATCCGCGGCGAGATAGACCGTCTCCGGCGCGATCAGCGTCACGCCGGCATCGAGGGCCGCCTTGCGCAGCCGCGCCTGCATCACCGCTTCCGCCTCGGCGAGCCGGTTCTTGTTGTTGATGCCGCACTTCGTCCTCGCTGGAATTACGGAGCCAGTGCATTTAATTGACGCGTGTGGGTCGGGCTCACCGGAAAGGCGCTATCGCGCGGTAGTCTTAAGAGTTAAATGCACTGTCACCGTAGTTTAAACGACGGCTGGCTGCGGGTCGACTGCGCCATGCTCGGCATGAAGCGCAGGAACGGCGAGGCCATGCGCGCCGCCGGCGAAGGCCGCCGCCGCGCGCTGAGTGGGCACGGCGCCCGCCTCTTCACCATCCCCGGCCGCGGTGGCACAATGCCGTCGCGGTGATTCCTTATGCCGGCTTCACGGCCAGCCGCCTCAACGCTGCCAGCCCGAGGACCGGCCCGGGCACCAGCATCAGGAAAACATACTGCGGTCCGGCGGTTTCGATCAGCCAGCCAAGCAGCGCGATCGAAACGATCGTGATCGAGAAGCCGATGCAATTGGCGATCGTCAGCGCCGAGCCGACGAGCCTCGGCGGGGCGAAACGGGCGTTGAGCGTGGAGAATTGCGGCGAGTCGCCGGCAATGACCACGCCCCAGAACAACAGGAAGGCGAGGAACACCGGCAAGGGCGCCAGGAACGCCAGCGGCGAGACGAGGCAGCACAGGCCGGACGCCGACAACTGCATAAAGGCAACGCGCGCGCTGCCGATCCCCTGCGAAAGATAGCCGCCGACCACGCAGCCGAGAAAGCCGGTGGCGATCGCCGCGAAGCTCCACACCGATACCGTCGCAGCGTCGCTGCCGAGGCGCGCCGCCAGCAGCACCGGCAGGAACGCGTAAAAGGCGTAGAGCTCCCACATATGGCCGAAATAGCCGAAGGCCGACGCCCGGAATTCGGCCGAGCGGAAGATCGTCGCGAATGCGGCCGGGTCGAACTTCGCGCCCGCTCTGAGATGCGGCCCGTCCGGCACGAGAAGAAACATTGCCAGACCGCCGGCGATCGATACCGCCGAGACCGACAGGATCACGCCCTGCCAGGGCAGATCGCCGCCCAGGCCGCGGATGAGATGGGGAAGCGCCGTTCCGAGCACCAACGCCCCGACCAGCCAGCCGAGCGCGAGCCCGAGGTCGCGGTCGCACCAGCCCGACGCGATCTTCATGCCAACGGGATACATGCCGGCGAGAAAGAAGCCGGTTGCGAACCGCGCCGCGAGCAGGGGCAGGAACTCGCCGCCGCTCGCCAGCGTCGCGGCATTGGCCGCCGCGCCGGCGAGCGTGGAAAGGAAGAAGATGATACGCGGCGAGTAGCGGTCGGCGATCGCTAGCCAGGCGAAGACCAGCGTGCCGGCGATGAAGCCGAGCTGCACGGCGATCGTGATGTCGCCGACGGCGGACGCCGGCAGGCCGGCGCTGCGCTGCAGGTCGGGCATCACCGCATTCCCGGCGAACCACAGCGATGTCGCGGCGAACTGCGAGATGACGATCGTCGGCAAAATGCGGGCAGGAACGGCAGGCAAGGCGGAATTCTCATCATGAGGTTTTGATGGTTCCTAACACGCTGCGGCGCGCGGCAGCAGTGACAGGGTGTCGGCCTATCCCTAGGACTTCCGACGTTCGCCCTCAGCCTACAAGGCGGCCTTCACCGGAGGGATACGTCCGGAGCGCGGACCTGGCAGAACTAAGATCCATCTCCCAACACGATGACAAAGCCTTTGGGAGAACCCGGGGCTTTTTTTGCGACGCTGCATGTCCCCTTCCCACTCAACCGGGCGTCATTGGCCCGACGCCCTCCGCACAAAATTGAGACAACTCAATAACTTAATTCCGATTTTATTATTGCCGATTGAGACAGTCCTAAGCGGAAAGCCTAACAAGCCCTGCGCTTAACCCTCCTTCTCGCCCGCATCTTCATTTCGCGGTACCGTGCCGCGCCGCCCTCGCGGTTGCTCTGCTGAGTGCGCTCCACAGCCATCGCATCGTCGGGCACGTCCTTGGTGATGACGGAGCCCGAACCGATATAAGCGCCGTTGCCGATTTTCACCGGCGCGACCAGTGAGGAGGTGGTGCCGACCGAACGCGCCCTCGCCGATCAGCGTCTTGTGCTTGAAGAAGCCGTCGTAGTTGCAGGTGATGGTGTAGGCGCCGAGGTTGGAATTGGCGCCGACATGAACATCGTTGACATAGGAGAGTTGGTTGACCTTGACGCCGGCCTTCAGCGCCGCGGCCTTGGTCTCGACGAGGTTACCCATCCGAACGTCCTCGCCGAGCGAGATGCCGGGCCGCAAGCGTATAGGGACTGACGGACGCCTTCTTGCCGATCGAAGTCTGCATAGTGCCGTCTTTAAGAAACAGTCGCGCTCTGCCGGTATGCAAGGTAGCTTGGTGCGAGGGCTCGGTTCCAACGGGACGACAGTGCGCGCCCGTACTTTTCCGGATAGACGGTCCCGAAATCCGCATCAGAATAGCCGCATTGCAGCGGCGCGGTATTCAGTTCACCTAGTGTTTGCGTTGCGCCCGGCAGTCCGAAATGGCTGCCGGGCTTTTACATGACTACCTGTCAGGCTTCTCCAGGGCAGCTTCCAATTCTGTGACGATGTCGTGCAGGAGCCCAATTGCAAGCGGGTCCGTGACTTCGCGCTCCATCACGCGAAAACGCATCACCCGCTCTTGAAGCTCACGCTGTTCCCTGTCGTCGTCCATGACGCGCTCCGCACTTGAAGCATGACGCCGAGCGAGACCGATGGTTGCAGGAACTTGAATGAATATTCATCAAGGTTAACGCGTTCCCTTCGGCGCCAACCGAGGTGGCTAGAGCATTCTCCGTTCTGATTGAATCAGAACGGAGCTCTAGTTTTTGTTTTGACGCGTTTCTTCACGCGAACCGGGATCCACTTCGCTCGAAAACGCTCTGACGAGCGGTCGCAATGCAGCCGATGCCAGCCGGGTTTGCAGGTCAAATACCGAACGAGTGCCTCATCTGCCTCAGCATCGATATGGTTGCATCGGTATACCGACCATGGGTGAGATACTGGTCTAGCTGCGACGCACCAAGCAGCATCAAGGCTGCCATTACAAAGCCTTTGAACATAGTGGGCCTCTCCAAGGAGACCGCCAACCGGGCTGGTCGGGTTAGAGCCTTTCGGAATTCGCTGTCGCCGATCGCGACCTATCCGCAATGGCGGAATGCTGGCACCAATTGGTAGCCAAACTGCTAAATCGTGTTGCTAAATCGTGCTGCGATGGCGTGGCGGAGAAAGCTTAACACGCACTCCGCTTAACCCTGTTTCGGCTTCTTCGCCCGCAACTTCATCTCGCGGTAGCGCGCTGCACCGCCCTCGCGGTTGCTCTGCGGGCTGCGTTCCACGGCCATCGCATCGTCAGGCACGTCCTTGGTGATGACCGAGCCCGAGCCGATATAGGCGCCGTTGCCGATTTTTACGGGAGCCACCAGCGAGGAGTGGGTGCCGATGAAGGCGCCCTGCCCGATCGTGGTCTTGTGCTTGAAGAAGCCGTCATAGTTGCAGGTGATGGTGCCGGCGCCGAGGTTGGAATTGGCGCCGACATGAGCGTCGCCGATATAGGAGAGATGGTTGACTTTGACGCCGGCCTCCAGGATCGATGCCTTGGTCTCGACGAAGTTGCCGATTTTGGCGCCATCGCCGAGCGAGGTGCCTGGGCGCATGCGTGCAAAGGGACCGACTAACGCCTTCTTGCCGATCGAGGAATGCACGATGTGCGAGAACGAGTGGATCACAGCGCCATCGGCGATGGTGACGCCGGGGCCGATCACCACGAACGGTTCGATCGTGACGTCGCTGCCGAATGTCGTGTCGGCGGCGAGATAAACCGTTTCCGGCGCGATCAGCGTCACGCCGGCGTCGAGCGCCGCCTGGCGCAGCCGCGCCTGCATCACCGCTTCGGCCTCCGCAAGCTGCGCCTTGTTGTTGATGCCGCGCACTTCATCCTCGCTGGTTTCGATCACGACGGCCTCCAATCCGATTTCCCTGACGATGGCGACGGCATCGACCAGATAATACTCACCCTTGCTGTTGGCATTGCCGATCCGGTCGAGAATTTCCAGCGCGCGGGCGCCGTCGAACGCCATCACGCCGGCATTGCACAGCGTGACCTTGCGCTCTTCATCTGTCGCGTCGGCATGTTCGCGGATCGCCATCAGCCGATCGCCCTGAAGCAGCAACCGGCCGTAACCGGTCGGATCGGCGGCGCGGAAGCCGAGCACCGCGAGCGCCGCGCCTTTCTGCAGCGGCGCGCGCAGCCGGGCGAAAGTTTCAGGTGAAATCAGCGGCGTATCGCCGAACGCCACCAGCAAATCGTCGGCGCCGCGCGCGATCGCCTCACGGGCGGCCAAGACGGCGTGCGCGGTGCCGAGCCGCTCGGCCTGAACGAAGGTCGCAGCATCCGCGCGAACGCGCCTGACCTCCTCAGTGACCGCCTCGTGGTCCGGCCCGATCACGACCGCGAGCGAGGCGCCCGCGCCGTGCGGGGCCGCATCCAGCACATGCGCCAGCAGCGACTGGCCGGCGACCTGGTGCAGCACCTTTGGGAGCGAGGATCGCATGCGCGTGCCCTCGCCGGCCGCAAGCACGACAGTCAGGCTGGATCGAACGGTCATTCTGGTCCTCAGGCGAACAAGGTTGTCGGCCGTCTTTAATTGTTTTCCCCCGGAGATCAAACCGATTCGGCGCCCCGAAAACGTCCGGATTCAAGTGGGCGTCGCTTTTCCTGTTAATGTTTGCCCTGTGATTCGGCGGGCCTTGAGGAGGGCCAGGGGCGCTTGGCCAAGAAACCAGACCATCTCGCAGACTTTGAGGCGGATGACAGCGGCGGTGTGCTGAGCAACCTGTTGGCCGACGAAGATGCACTCGACCGTCGCGCGCTGTGGCGGCTCGGATCCTGGGGCGCTGGCGCGACGGCTGCGGTGATTCTGGCCGTAATGGCCAACCAGTCATCCCTTGGGGTGAAGCGCGAGCAGGTCGCCGCCGCTGATGTCACCCGGCAGGCGCAGCAAATTCAGCTCGTGGCCAGAGAAACCCAGAATGAGGCGCGGCGGCTCGCCGCCGCCATCGATACGCTGAACGGCGATCGCGACCGGCTGTATTCTCGTGTCGCCAGCTTGGAACAGGGGTTCGAATCGGCCACCGGGGCCATCGCCCGCCAGGGTTCCGCGCAGGCTTCGCCCCCGGCTGCCAATGCGGAACCGCAAGCCGCCCAGAAGCCGGCATCGCCAAGCGTCTCGCCGGTCGCGACCGCCCCGCCCGCAGCGCTGGTCGCTGACAAGCCCGCTGCCACCGCCGAGGCAGGCCCGGCTCCGGTTTCGCCTGCAAAGACCGACGCAGCCAAAGCAGAGATCGCCAAGCCGGAAACGGCCAAGGCTGAGATGACAAAGGCTGAGATGACAAAGGCTGAGATGGCAAAGGCCGACTCCGTTACGCTGGAGCCCGCCAAACCGGAGTCCGCGAAACCCTCGCCCGCCACGCCACTGATGGCCGCGCAGTCGATGATGGCTCCGCCCGATCCCGCTGCCGGCAAACTGATCGAGCTGGGCAAAGGGCCGAACCCGGTGATCGCAAGCCCGATCCCGGATGTCGTCGCGTCGACGCCGACCGATGCGGAAGCGGATGACGCCGCCGCACCAAAAGTATCGCTGCAGCGGACCGAGTTCGGGGTCGATCTCGGCAGCGCCAATTCGGTGAACGGCCTGCGCGCGTTGTGGCGCGGGCTGCTGAAATCGAGATCGAACGCGCCGTTGACGGCACTGCGCCCGATCATCGTGGTGAAGGAAGGTACCAACGGCCTCGGCATGCAGCTTCGCTTGGTCGCCGGTCCGCTGAACGATGCCGGCGCCGCCGCCAGGATCTGCGCCATTCTTGCCGAAAACAGCCGCCCCTGCGAGACCGCGATCTTCGATGGCCAGCGGCTGTCGTTGAACGATCCGCCGCCCACTGCCGCCAAGCCTGGCCCGCGCCGGCGCGGCATCGCCAAGCAGTCGGCGGCGACAGTCGTTGAGGAGGTGGCGAAGAAGCCGGAGCCGCCGCCGGAGCCAACGCAGACGACATTTTCGTCCATCTTTGGCAAGAAAAATTCACAATAAGCTCTTGGCTACAGAGCGTTATGACGAAACTCTGATCTGCATTTTCACAGCGGGCGAACGCTTGTCCCGGCCGCCAATCCCGACCATATTGCGCCGATGAAAAAATCCCCGTTCCGGCTCACGCCCTATCAAGTCCAATTCCTGCTGGTGGTCGGCTTCGTCTCCGTTGGCTACGCGCTCTATCTGCGCTACCTCACGGTCGAGTTTTCGACTGTCGCGCTCGCCTGCGACGCCGGCCTGCAAACCATGCAGTGCAAATCGCGGACGCTCGCCACCTACCTGTTCAAGAATTCGGTATTCGGCATCACCGCGCTGATCATTGCGACGCTTCACGTCATGCGGCCGTCGATCGTGCTGCTGACCGGCGGCCTGATCGCGGCGGGATTCGGGATCGTGCTCTACAACATCGCGCTGTCGGGAATTGCGATCGGCCTGCTCATTTTGGGATTTGCACGGCCCGCGCCCGCCACAGCGTGAGCGCCAGCAAGAGATAGATCGCGCAGGTCCACATCGACTGCCAGTTCTGATTGCCTTCGTTGAAGGCGGTGAAGAGCGCGGCCACAACCAGCAAGCCGGCAAAGGCGGATTCGGCAATCGGGCGAACGCCCCCTTTCGGCCGGTTGAGCAGCATCAGCGCCGCGAACGGCACCACCGCCATGGTCAATGAGGCGAACGGAAAGTCGCGGTAGCGCGGATCGAACGTAAAGCCGAGCGCGGTTTCCGCCGCAATCAGCGTGGTGACGACAAGCACGAGTCCCAGCAGCGCCGACAGCACCGACTTGGTCCGGCCCTCGCGCGGCCCGAGCAGTTCGAGGAAGGTCGGCAGCGACCGCCCCGACATCGCGGCGTTCGCGCACAGCATCGGCGATGCAATGGCAGCTGCCAGCAGCGCGCCCCATTGCAGCCAGCCGCCTGCCCCGTAGCTCTCATAAAACATCTTGTCCGCGGCGACTCCGAGCAGCATGCCGGCGGTCGTCGCCGACGTCCCGACTGCGACCCACGAAGCCAGCCGCGGCTTCCACGGCCGGCGCCGCAGCGTCAGCCAACCCGCCAGGAAGACGAAGGCGCTGAGCGCCATCCCGCCTCCCATCTGCAGTTTCCAGAACGGATAATTGCTGATCGGCTCGCCAGGCGGATATTTCACCGCCCGCTGCGCGTCATTGATCATGCCCCAATAGCCGCCGACGGTGCCTTCGAGCTCACGCTTCCACGGCTGGTCGTAGGCCTCGATCAGGTTGACCCGAAATTTTTCGCGCTTGGCGAGATCGAGGATTTCGGACACCACGCGCGCCTGGTTGGTGCGCGACGGCAGCGCGCCTTCGCGCATCCGCCCCGCGCTCGGCCAGCCGGTTTCGCCGATCAGGATTTCCTTGGCTGGAAACGCCACCGCCATCCGCTTGCGGATATCGTCGACATGGCCGGCGGCGTGTTTCGCGCGCACCGGCATGTCTTCCCAGTACGGCAGGATATGGATCATGACGAAGTCGACCGCGTCGTAGATTTCGCGGTTACGCAGCCAGAACTCCCAGACGTCGGCATAGGTCACGGGCACCGTGACCCGCGACTTGACCGAGCGGATGTGAGCCGCGAGATCCGATGTCGTCATCTCGCCGCGCAGCAGCACCTCGTTGCCGACCACCAGTGCGGTGATCGTGTCCGGGTGTTCCTTGGTCAGTTCGATCGCGACCGAAATCTGGGCAAGATTCTTGATCCGGTTGCTCGAGAGCCAGATCCCCTGGATCACCTTCAGCCCGACCTTGGCGGCCAGCGCCGGAACCTGGTCGAGCCCGTTCTCGATCGAATAGGTCCGCACGCAGTCGGTAATCTTGGCGAGCTGCGCCAGGTCCTCGGCGATCTGTTCGGGAAGGATCTGCGTGGTCGGTATCAGGGGTGTCTGCGCGCCGCGGAACGGCGCGTAGGAGACGCATTGCAGCTTGGCGGTGGGATCGATCGGCGCGCGCGAAAGCGTAATCGGCGTGGCGAGCCACCACCAGAGGGCCGCGATCATACCGAGCGATGACAGGAGAAGCGCCAGCGGCGTACGAAGAGAAATCGGTTCCATCCTCCGGGCGGGGACCGTCGATTACCCGTTCATCGGCGTTCTGCCAAGATGCACGATCGCCCTATTCCGCCTCCGTCCCTGCGGCAGTTTACCAGCGCCTATGATAAAGTTGTGACTTTGCTGGACAAAATCTGAAATACCCGTCATGTGAATCGCCGGATGTTTCCGCCGCATTGGGGACCTATTTGGGCGGCAACAAGCCAGAACACCACACCGGCCGCTCGCGGCGGGAAATTGATCGGGGAATGTATGCGTCGACGGTTGCTTGATCCAAGAGTTGTTTTGAGGCGCTTCGCCGCTGCCGGCCTGGCCCTCCTGATCGGATCGGGCGGGGCGTTTGCCCAGAGCGGCAGCCCGACCCCGCAGGATCAAGGCAAGGCACCGGCCAATGCCGCCGACGCCAACAGGGACAACCAGCGCAAGACCGACGAGTTCGTCGAGGCAGCCCAGGCAATCAACGGCCCGGCCGGAAATCCCGAATGCGTCTGGCTCGGCCGCCGGGTGGTTCGGCTGATGTGGCGCGACGACCTGGATACCGCATTCCGGCACCTCGATCTCTATGACCGGTTTGGCTGCCCCGGCGGGCATGTCCAGGCTACCTTCCGCTGCCTGACCCGCTTTGGCGGACAGATCGATCCCAAGGTGGCGGAAACCCTCGACAGCCGCATCCACGTCTGCTGGATCAATCCGGGCGCCCAGCCGCAGGCTGCCGCAGCCAGCCAGGCGCCCGCTACCGCCGGCAGTGCGACGCCTGCGCCGGCCGCTTCGCCCTCGCCGGCCCCCAGCCCCGCGCCAAGCCCACAGGCGAAATAGACGTCCGGCATTCAGGATACGTTCAGCGGAACGATCCTATTTGTGCGTTTGGATTGGTCACGCCCTTAAGGCGCGGTCCTTAAAAAAGTCATGGCGTCATACCAGTTGTGAAAACGCAGGGCAGGATTATCCTTATGATGCCGCCGTGTCGGTCGAACCTAGGGGACAGGTTCGCTTCCCATAAATTGCAGCCCCGTATGGTTTAGCCCCCGATGCGCGCTGTCGTCGCCGTTCTGCTGTTTGTAACCGCAGCTCACGCCGGGCTGTGGGGCCTATTCCGGGAAAAGCAACCGGCGCCCGATTTCAGGGGTATTTTGCCGAGCGTCTCCTATGCGCCGTTCGAGGGTTCGGCGCATCCCGACGTCGACAATATTCCGCAGATCGAAAAGATCCGCGCCGACCTGAAGAAGCTCTCGACGATCACGCGCGCGATTCGTCTCTACTCCTCGACCGGCGGCGTCGAACTGGTGCCGCCGATCGCGGCCGAATTCGGCCTGAAGGTCACCGTCGGCGCCTGGATCGACAAGAATTCCGATCGCAACAAGCGCGAGATCGAGGCGGCGATCAACCTCGCCAAGCGCAACAGCAACGTCAACGGAATCGTCGTCGGCAACGAAACCATTTTCCGCGGCGAGCAGAAGATCGACGACCTGGTCGAGCTGATCAAGCAGGTCAAGAAATCCGTCAACGTCCCCGTGACGACCGGTGAGATCTGGAACATCTGGCGCGACAATCCGGAACTGGCGTCCTCTGTCGATTTCATCGCCGCGCACGTGCTGCCCTATTGGGAGAACTTCACCGACAAGCAAGCCGTCGATCAGGCGGTGGCGATGTTCCAGCTGCTGCGCGATCAGTTTCCCGGCAAACGGATCGTGATTGCCGAGTTCGGCTGGCCGAGCGCCGGATACAATTTGAGGAACGCCGAGCCCGGCCCGTTCGAACAGGCCTCGGTGCTGCGCAATTTCGTCACCCGCGCGGAAGCGATCGGCATCGACTACAACATCGTCGAGGCGATCGATCAGCCCTGGAAATTCTTCGAAGGCGGCGTCGGCCCCTATTGGGGCATCCTCGATGCCAATCGCGAACCGAAATTCGCGTGGACCGGCCCGATCGTGAACGAGAATTACTGGAAGCTGGCTGCGATCGCGCTGCTGATGGGCATCCTGATGTCGCTGCCGATCCTGCGGCTCGAGCAGCCGACAATCATGCAGGCACTGCTGCTTTCAGCGGCAGCGAACGGCGTCGGCGCCTGGGTTTCCACCGTGTTCGCCTACTGGGCCGGGCATTATTTCGTGTTCGGCTCGGCGTTTGCGCTGACGCTTGGCCTGTTCCTGCTGGTTCCGCTGATCCTGATCGCGATGGCGCGCATCGACGAAATCGCGGCGATTGCCTTCGGCCGCGGGCCGCGCCGGCTGATCACCAAGAGCGCGCCGTTAGCGCCCGCCACCATCGGCGAGAACGTCGCCTTCCCCAAGGTTTCGATTCACATCCCCGCTTACCACGAGCCGGTCGAGATGCTGAAGCAGACGCTGGATGCGGTGTCGCGGCTCGACTACCCGAATTTCGAATGCGTCTGTATCATCAACAACACGCCCGACCCGGAATTCTGGCGGCCGATCCAGGATCACTGCCGTGCGCTCGGCGAACGCTTCAAGTTCATCAACGCCGAGAAGGTGCAGGGCTTCAAGGCCGGCGCGCTCCGCATCGCCATGGAGCGCACCGCGGCGGACGCCGAGATCATCGGCATCATCGACGCCGACTACGTCGTGCACCCGGACTGGCTGAAGGATCTCGTGCCGGTGTTCGCCGACCCGCGCGTCGGCCTGGTGCAGGCACCGCAGGAGCATCGCGACGGCGACCGCTCGCTGATGCACTACATCATGAACGGCGAATATGCCGGGTTCTTCGACATTGGCATGGTCCAACGCAACGAGTTCAACTCGATCATCGTGCACGGCACGATGTGCCTGATCCGCCGCTCCGCGATGGACATGGCCGGTGGCTGGTCCAGCGACACCATCTGCGAGGACACCGATCTCGGCCTGACCATCCAGCAGCAAGGCTGGCTGACGCACTACACCAACGTCCGCTATGGCGAGGGCCTCCTGCCCGACACCTATGAGGCGTTCAAGAAGCAGCGTCACCGCTGGGCCTATGGCGGCTTCCAGATCGTCAAGAAGCACTGGCGGCGCTTCCTGCCCGGCGCCAGCCGGCTGACACCGGACCAGCGCCGCGAATTCTCGCTCGGCTGGCTGAACTGGCTAGGGGCCGAAAGCCTGGGCGTCGTCGTGGCGATCCTCAACCTGATCTGGGTGCCGATCGTGGCCTTTGCCGACATCGCCATTCCCGACAAGATCCTGACGCTGCCGATCATCGCCTCCTTCGCCGTCTCGCTGATCCATTTCGTCGCGCTCTACCGCTTGCGGGTGAAGATCAAGGCCGGCCAGATGCTGGGCGCCATGATCGCGGCGATGAGTGTGCAGTGGACGGTGTCGCGTGCGGTGGCCCAAGGCCTGATCACCGAGCACCTCGCCTTCGCCCGCACCTCCAAGGGCGGGCTGTCGCGGATGTCGATCGAATTCCAGGCATTCTGGGAAGCCGTGATCGGCGTGCTGCTGCTGATCGGCGCCGCCGTCCTGGTCGTCACCAACGGCTACAAGGAAGTGCGCGAGATCTATATCTTCGCGGGCGTGCTAGTGCTGCAAAGCCTGCCGTTCCTCTCGGCGGTCGCGATCGCGCTTTTGGAAAACTCCCGTATCAATTCCTTCGTTTTCTGGCGTAACAGCGCGGTGCGGACGGCGGAACTGATCGGGCTGCGCCCGGTCACCCTGCCGACGGTCAACACCCACTCCCAGCCGGTCGCCTCCGAGATTCGCCGGGAGGTCAACTAATGCAGCGTTTTTCGAGCGAAGTGAATCCCGGTTCGCGCCAGGAAGACGCGTCAAATAGGAGGCGATCACGGTTCTGATTTCAATCAGAACCGCGACTTTCCCGTGGATCGATTGGCGGCGGCCGGTTGAAGAACCCGAACTAACCTTTAGCTACCTAAAGAGAATTGGGATCAAACGAACCACGAATTTGCCGCAGGGTTGCTATTGACCCGCAGGGGCCCGCCCCCTACACAGCGCGGCGAGTGAGCGCGTAGCTCAGGCGGTAGAGCACGTGACTTTTAATCATGGGGTCGAGGGTTCGAGTCCCTCCGCGCTCACCAAGCAAAATCAATCACTTAGCCCGCAAAAACCTCTTCTTGATCGGAAGAGGTTTTTTCATGTGCACACACCCTGCACACACATGGGTGCGTGATGGACATCATTCTGGTTGCTGCAATCGCTGTTGTCGTGGCCATGGTCGCAATATTGGGGGCGATCGTTTCAATCGGGGTCAAGATCGAAAAGCTCGGCAGCGGCATCGAATGAGCCTCAGCCAATTCTGTAAGGCTTGTTGAGAAAGTAATCGCGGTTGCCTAGCGCCTTCTCGGCGTACTGGTCGATCGCGACCGTGATTGCCTGGACGTGTTGATAGCAGTAGCCCTCGCGGGTCGCGCGCTGACGCAGTTCAGCGAGTGCATCGATCCACGGCGAGTTGTCCGCGTTCTCGTCGTACCATTTGAGCGGCTCTGCCATCACCAACTCCGGCCGCCAAGCACGCGCCCTTTCGTTGGACCGCCCTCCTCCTTCTTGAGTCGGTCCCGCTCGTCACAAAGGCCATCAATCTTTGCCAGCATCCGTTGTAGCAAAAGCTCAGCCGATGCAGTCGAGATGCCGGCGCGTTGAAGCTGGAGAATCTCCTTACGCTGTTTTCCGACTTGCACGCGCATGTGCTCGATTTCGGAACGGACGTGATCTAGGCCCATAGCGCTCCCCCAATACCCTCTGAATCGTTCGAACGAGCCCCTCGGCGCGGCGCCCGAGCTCGTCGTAGAGGCGTAGCCGCCTGAACAGGATCTCGATTTCCCGATCGGTCTTCATTTCACAATAGTACAAAACGTGAACAAGATGACAAGCCGCTAGGGATAGGCTTTGCTGGGATGGAACACCCAAGATCATTGCCTGAGCATTTTTATTGCCCTGGTCGACCTCGTTTGAGGATCCAATACCGCTTCCGAATGGCCGGCAGCTCCTGACCTTGAGGGACGCCGCCAGCTACATCATGAAGCTGCCGAAGGCGGAGCACTCTGCGCCAGAATGGCTGGCCGCCATGGAGGCGCTGATCCTCGTCGCGGGGAGCGGCGGTCCGACGATGTTGGCCCGGATCGGCGTCATGCGGGCATTGAACCGCGGCCGCGTCCCCGAGTTCACGGAGAGCAAAGGACATCATTGGGGGCGGAGAAAGCTCAAGAGGGACCAATGACCGTGCTGATTTACGTCGATACGAGCAAAGAGGTCGGAGACCCTGACCACCTCAAGGTGTTCGCAAATGCGGACGGCGCCGCAACCTGGTTCGCGGAGAATGACCCCGAAGGCGTGGCCTTTGAGTATGAGGTTCTGGAATGAAGGCCGCCAACTGAGGGCGACGACAGACAACGCAACGCCGCCTAGCGTTGAAACGATCGCTGGCGGCGCTGAATCTCTTTCCCGAGAGGGATTAACAAAATCCCGGGTTACATGTTGGTCTGTGCTGCCGCGCCCAAGGTTCACGCAAGCTGCTCCCGTAAGACTACGGCCCGCCAGCGTGAACCGGCGGGCCAAGCGGCAAGAACTACGCGGCCAAGGTCTGGAGCGATTCGACTAGGTTTCGGTGTACGAAGTAGTACCAGCTACGTCCGAACTTCGTTTTTTCGTCGTCGGGATCGACGAGATCGGTAGGCCATCCAGCGCCCCGCCTCTCCACCTCGGCTGCGTATTGGAGTAGCGCGGCGATTCCCTGCAGCGTCGTCGGCACTACGGAGGCAAGAACGCACTCAGCCTCGCTTTCTGCTTCGCGTAGCCGGTGCAATTCGCGCTGATGCTGGACCCATTGCGGGTCATCGTCCTCTGCCGGGTTGTCCAACTCGGCCGTGGTAGTTTGCCGCCGATTGCTCGGAATAGCCTCTTCAAGCTCATCCGTCCGAGGCATCTCCACGTCATACGCGGTGAAAGCACGCTTGTGTGAATCAATCGCTGCAAAAATGGGGTCCGCAGCAGCCGCTTGCCGCGAAAGGGAGGCACTTTGAGCAATCATCACGCTTGGGTCGCCATAGTGTATCCACTCGAACGAAAGGCCGTGAGACGCCATGAAGTAGAGGGTAGCACCCCATTCCTCGTCGTCGTCGGGACACCCCTTGCGGAAGTAGCTCAACGCTCGTTCGGCCGCTGCCTCATCCATCGTCCACCCTTCGCAAACATGCCGCGTTCGCAGCACATTTACCGCCTGCTCAAAGCGCGCCAGTTCAGCTTCCAGGCTGCTAGGCTTGTCCGACATCGGGCTGGCGATCGACGGGCTCGCAACTGGCACGGCCGCGGCGATGGGAAGGGAAACGATCGAGTTCATTAGAAACCTCCTGCTAATTGTTGACTTGCCCGCCCCTTCCGAATGAATCGCCGATCCGCGGGATGGTTCTGGTTGGTTTTTGACTCCCTGATATGCAGGGGGATGACTTCCGAGAATCACTGGAGGTGAGGACAATTGAACGGCGCCTGGGGCGCTCTGACATATGGGCGCGTTTGTGGGTGGCGTGCTAAGCACGCGTTCAGCCTTAGGCATGGGTCTCGTCCTTGCTTGGGGTTAGAGCCGGGCAGGATGTTTCCGCACTTGCCCGGCTTGCCATTTTATGACATCATAAATTTATGAAGTCAAGAATAAATAACATTAAAAAATCACGCGGCCGCCCTCCTGTGGAGAGCGAGGCTGTGACGGTGCGCATTACGACCGATGGCCTGCGAGAGATCGACGACTGGCGCCGCCAGCAGGATGATCTGCCGGGGCGGCCCGAAGCCATCCGCCGGCTTGTAGAGCTGGGGTTGAAGGCGAAGAAATAGTGCCGGCTAGCATCATCCCCATCTTGCGGGTTCAAAGTCAGCCGTTTTGATTTCCGTTGCCGGGTCGGCATGCTCTTCCCATGAATGAACATATATTCGAATTGAGAACGGATCGGCATCGGGCCGCAAAAAGGCTTTAGCGCACATATCCCGGTCCTTATTCACAGCAACAGTTCCGCCGGTGTACTGAAAATCAGAATGAGTTGTGAACTCGATCAACCCCTTCTCATGAGCGGCAACGACTATCGAAAAAAAATCAGACCGGCCATCGGCTACAATTTTGTAAGTTATCGCTGAAAATGGAGGGGCGTCCTTAAATCGGAATCGGAAAACCTCATTGTTTTCGCTTGGTTTGAAATAGTGACTGAAGCCTAGTTGTGGTTCGCGGTAAACGAATCGTAGGCCATGCCATTCACCATCGCGATGGATCACAAAAGGGGCGATGACCAGCCGGACTAGGAAGATAACCAGAAAGGCAACGGCAGTATAAATCAGGCCTGACGCAACAATTCCTTGCCATCCCTCACCAGGAAGAAAGCTGAAGCCGCGCAGCTCTGCGAAAGCGCCAATCACTCCGGCACCCAGGATGCCGCCCCAATTGAGCGAACTCTTGTAAGCGCCAGCGATAGCAAAGCGCATACACTTGCCGCTGTACCAGCAGATCCTGCAATATTTTCTATAGACGCCCATGCCGCCTCCGCCCTCTGGCTAGTCGTGGCAGACGAACCTATAAACCGATTCTCGCCACAACTCCTCCAGGCGCATATAGTGCCGCATGACTGTTTCGCGCGGTGCAAACTCATGTTGAAAATCTCAAAGGCCGGTAGCATGCGGTCGCCAGTCATCATTGTCGGCCCTCTCGCCTTCAAATTCGCTAAGAACCAGCGGGGACGAGCGAGCAACCTGTATGAGGCGAATCTGTACCGCAAATCGAACGACACGCGCCGAGCATTGCTGTGTCCGGCTCTCTGGGTGTCACCGAAAGGGGCGGTTCTGATTATGCGAGCGGCCGAGCCGCTCACCGAAATGAGCGACGAAGAATATCAGGAAGCTTGGAAAGCATGGGAGTACGCGCCGGGTGAAGATAGCCCATTCGAGCCGAAAGCTTGTGATTGGGGATGGTTCGAAGGGCGGAGAGTTGCCCTCGACTATTCGACCCCCGCCTGGGAAGACGATGACTGAATCGATAGCTCGCTCACAGCAATCAATGCTTCAAGCTTTCCGGCACTGGCGGCGCGGCCAAGGCAATCCGGTCAAATGCCAGCCCGATCAGCCGCTGCGCCATGTCGTGCAATAACTCCGCGTCTTCGTCACCGCGCTTGAAGCAGACTGCGGCGGCAGCATGCAGGGCGCGGCCCCAGGCAAGCAGGCCCGCCAGATCCATATCTTTCGCACCCGCTACGGCCTCGGCGATCTCAGCGCTGACCTCCTTGCCCATCGGGCCGGCAGAGACGGCCTCGATCAGACGATACTCGAGATGCAAGGCCATTTCGCCTAGGTTGGGGATGGAAGCGCCAGACATTGCTCTTGATCCTGTTTCACAAGCTGCCGATGAATCCTGCGCAGGTCCTCTGCGCCGTCTTCCCACGGCCTCCCTACAAACCGGGTCCACCGTCGAATGGTGGTAACATCGGCTGTACTCAAACCGGGGTCGCTTATTCGAAGCCCGCATTCTGAAACGATCCTCTTGTGTTCAATCATGGCGGCGGACCACTCCGGTGAACCGGGAGGCGGTGGCGTTATCGTCAGGCGATCGAGTGCAGCCTGTGCCGCCGCCCTCTCTCCTTCGCTGGAGCTATCAAGCAGCCGCGCGATTTTTTGCTTGCGTGTCAACATCAGCCGCCCTCGCTACCAGTTCCTGAATACGATGGTCCCGCAGATAGATCGGCATCTCGCCCGAGATCACGGCATTGATATCTCCGTCGTCAAAGCCCACGGCGCCGAGAGCCGCCTGGATTGGATCCGGGTTGTCAGCACCAACCGCCAATTGCGCGAGCGTCATGCAGATCGGGCTTGCGACGTTGATTGGCTCGGGTGTGAGCCAGAGCGCTTCCCTCTCCTGTTCTGAAACGCCAAGCCGGTCAAGCAACGCAGCTACTCGCCTTGCATCCTCCGGCTTCCAGTCCGGCCGCCCCGCTTCGAAAACCTCGTTCTCGGCCAGGCATTGCCTGGTCCACACGTCAGTCGCCTCATGATACGCAGCATCGTACCGCGCCCTTAGCTGTTGAGCGTAAGCGCAGACCTCGCGATACTGCGGATCGGCAGCTAGCGTCGCTTCGTCCTGACCTTGGAAATGGTGCGTCGCTCGATTGATGAAGTCCTCCAACTCCTGCCAGCATTGAAACGACGCGGCCGTAGCCACCAGCCGCCTCCCCCTGAGTTCTGACAATTCGGCGGGCGTTTCCAGATCGGAGCGTTCGATCTGCTTTGCCGCTTCCCTGACAGTGACCTCTGCCCTTGCCTTCGAAGGCTTGGCAACGGACTGCCCGGTCACGCGCTCGGCCAGGATAGTCCCGGCGTTCTCCAGGGACATCCACTTTCCATTGGACTTGGCAGGGACCGGAAGAGAGGTTGATTCCGACTCTTCCATGAAGACGGGGGCCAGCCGCTCCGCAGCTTCCGTCAATGTCAGCGCTTGTGCCACTTAGATATTTCCTTTGAAGGTTCGGAATGCAGCGTTGTCGGCATCGTTTAGAAACCGCTTGATGAACTTGCGATCTCGCTGCTTCATCGGCTCGGCAAGCTTGTCAAAGAACAGGTTCATCGGCACGCGCGCCACCACCTTGCCGTCGCCAAACCGCTTCCCAAGGGAGTCATTGAATTTGGCCTTGTTGTCCGCCAGGAGATCGTCAACGGGCGTTTCCGTCTTCACTACCCAGGCGTTGCCGATATCCATGAAATAGGTGACGGTGCCGTCCGGATCGGTTGAGAGAACTTTCCATTCTTCCATTGCGCATTGGCTCGCTTGGGAAGAGGACGGGCCGAAGCCCGTCCCCCTCTGTCAGATCACTGATCGGCGAAGGCCGCAGCGCTCGCACTCGCGCTCACAACCATGCCGCTGACATTCCAGGTCACGCCATCTGCGCATTCGATCCGAACCCGCGTCCCAACGTCTGGCGTTAGAACGGTAAATTTGGAGTTCGAATTGCCATCACTGCGAGCCGGAAGACATTCATCCGCCCCGGCGCCCGCATCGGCATCGACGTGAAGCACTCCGCCTTTGTAGTAATTCGTGTCGGAGCCGGTATTGATGAGCCAGTCTTGCGCATCGGCAGCCGCGCCAACATAGGCGAACTCGAACCAGAGGCCAAAGTCGGGGCTTGGCAGAGTGATCGTAATATCCGCCGTCAGGTCCGGCATGTAGTGCACAAGGCCGGCATCGGTGGCCTTGACGGTGTAGGTCGCCGCATCGGGGACCGAGATTGGAAAGTGAGTAACGGGCATGTTCGTTTTTCCTTTAGGTGCTGGCAGTCAAGCCGAAGGTGTCGGCAATGCAGGTTGATGCGAGTTCGTTCTTCATGACCAAACAGAACTCGGTCAGAACAGCACGCTTCTCTGCGTCTCCGGTCTTTGCCAGTTTTACCGTGTGCATCGAGCGCAGCACGCCGCGCTTTACGTAATCCGGGTCGATGACCAGGATGTTGCGGGCTGCAGCCGCCGAAGTCAGCATCACGCGATTGGGGACCACGGCCAGTTCGCCAAAATCGGACAAATACATGTCCGCCGCCGCAACGATGGTGGCCTGTTTCTTCTCCTTGAGCGCCTTGCGGTTCGGGACGACATCGGCGTCATCCATGAAGCGCGAGAACACCTGCTTGTTATATGGCGAAACCATCACGGTCGTGGGGTTGCCGCCGTTGCTGTAGCAAGTCGCTACAGCGGCATCGAGCAGAGCCTTAGTGAAGGCGCGCTGGGTGCCGTTGGTCGCAGCATTCACCAGGCCCGTGCCAGAGTTGAAGCCGCCGGACGAGCCGCCAGCACCACGAAGGCCGTTGGTCGTGTTCGCCGAGGTCACCCACGCAGGGAAGCCGGCCGATACGCGCCCGGTCGTTTCACTACCAGCAGACGAAGCGACGTTGGAGAGCAAACTAAGCTCCACGTCTTTCTTGAGTTCGGTGCCCATCTTCGCAAGCTGGTAGCCAAGCTCCGATGAACGGCCGGCCTTATCGACCTTCTCCTGAGTGTCGGAAACAATCAGCGTGTCGGACGCGATCTGAGTGAAGTTCGCCACCCGAACCGAGGGCGGCTTGGTGACGAAAGAGAAATCGTCGCCTTCAACCTGAGCATTCGCGGCCGGCGTGCGGAGCGTGTCCGTCTGCCATTCATGGCGCTTCCCCGAGACAGAAGACGAACTAATGAGAGAAACAAGCGGCGTTTCTTTCGGAGAGATGTTGTAGACAACATCTTCCAGGTCTTCGCGGTTGCCTACGCGATCGTAGGTCTGCAGTGTTCCACTGACGACAGTCATTTGGTTCAGTCTTTCATGCGTTTGGCGAGGATCGCTGCTGCGTCATCCAATCGCCCGGTGTTTCTGAATTGCTCAAACTGAGTCCGGTTGGCGCGGGTGGACCTTTCGGCCCTGTCCATGCGCTTCTTGCCCGTCAGCACCGGCAACCCAGCAACGTTCCCCTTCAATTTGGGGGCCGATTGCAAAGCCTTCCGGTAGCGGATCAGGTCGCGGACGATTCTAAAATTCCGCAAATCTTCTAGGCTGGAACTCAGCTCCTCAACCGAGAAGCCATACCCAGCTATCGTGTCGATCGCGTCTTCCTGGAATCTGCGGGCTTCATTCGCATTCGTCAGTTCGGGCATGGCCTCAAACAACGCTTCGCGCTGCTGTTGCCTCGCCATCAACCAACGGTGCGAGGAATCCCGTTCCTCCGCATTACGTGCTGCTTGCGCAGCACTGGACTGTGCCTGAGCGGCTTGCTGGGCCTGCGCGAGCAAGCCCACCTTGAATTCGTAATCGTCCTGCAGCGCTTTCCATGTTTGCGGATCAACATCGACCATCGAGCGGTCGGGTTGTTGAGGCATTAGCGCATGGGCTGCGATCTCCAGCGCGTTGTACATTTCTGCACAAGCTCTGGCGTAGTGCTGTGTTTGTACGCGGAGTTCCTCGAAGCGAGCCCGCTCATCGGCGAGGGCTTGGGTCTTCTGCGTGAATGACTTCCGCGAGATATAACCTCGCTTCAGCTCTTGAATTGAAAGCTCGGCACCGTCCTTGAGAGTAACCTTTGTTTGGTCACTCAATGCCGGTGGATCGGCTTCCTTTTTTTCCTCGACGGCCAGCGGGCGGCTTTCAACCGGGCTGGATTCGTTCTGGAATTCTCGCGACAAGGCATCCGCCGCCTCGGCGACGGTCAGCTCAGTGGACTCAGAGACGGGCGCTAATGCGCGAGCGTCGTTCAATGCCTTGCTTCCTTGCTATTCCAAAAAGGACGGCAGGGGATTAACCCCGCCGCCAGTCTTGGACCCCGACCTAGGCGGAGACCCAGGCCAAGCCGTAAATTCTCAAACCACCCACGAAACATTCATGGGGGCATCATGACTGCGATCGACCTCGGCCAGCCCCAGCCGCGTTGCAATCCGCGCCGCGTTCTCTCCAGGCTGCAAAACGTAGGATCCGGCCTTGCCGCCGATCGGGGCGCCCTTGTCGTTGGTCAGCGTCACCGCGTTGTCTTCGAGCGTGTAATGAATATCGATCACCGCGCCGGGGTCGCCGATTTCCTCATTCGGCGGTCGCGTTTGCGCCCATGCCGTATGCACGACGGGACGCGGCTTGCGCGGCCTCGGCTGCTTGCTCGCACTGTGCGCCCTGATCTTTGATGCCCAGCTTGCCATCAGTGCAGCGTCGGCTCGTTGCCGACCCCATAAGTCCCCTGATCGAACTGGTAGCCGTCAAAGAGGCCCATCGTTTATGAATCCTTCCCGCGCGTATCGATCCACCCGCGAAGCATAAAGTCGATGCTGGTAGAAGCATTAGCCGCCGCGACGCCAATTTGAGCTGACGTATTCGTGCGCACTCGAATTTGCCCGGTAGCACCGCTACCCGTGGATGGATCGTAGAGTGCCTGATCAGATTGACCGTAAGCGGAGACAGTCCCGGAGCTATCGCCGATCCGATACCATCCTGTACGGCTCGTCGTGCCTGAGGTGTTTGCGAACCCTGTCCCGAATACTTCGACCATGATGCCAGAAGGGCTGCTAAGCGTATAATTCGTGCCGCTAGTGCCGGGAGCCTGGGTGTTGATGTCGCGAACTGGGGTCACAAGCCTGAACTCGTCTCCAAACTGCGTGAACAATTGCAGCGCCCCAGAAACGCGCCGGATGGAGCCAATACGCCGCTTGCGGTCATAGTTTGCCGGCATAGTTGGCGCAGAGACAGACGCCGAGAACAGCGCGTCAACTACGCCGGTATCCGAGCGCTGGATCAGCCAGAGATGATATGTGCCGTTGGCAATCGCTCCAGTATCTAGCCCGCCCTGGTTCGTCCCAACCGCCCACGCTGCATCAAGGCGCTTCGTCAAAGCAGCCGCGAGCTTCATCAGTGCGACGTTGGTTGAATCCATTGCCGCGCCGGGGGCAATATCGATATCGTTCGTTGCGTCAGTTCCGTTGTTGGCAAGGCCAAGTCCGGAAAGGAAGTTTTGTAGCAAGCCTGAGTGCAGATTGTTGAAGGCCGTGTTCTGACTAGCAACATCCGAAAGATTGTTCGCGGCCAGCATGTCCCCGGCGCCTGCCGGCGTTGCCCAAGTCCCATCACCGCGCCAGAACGTCGAGGATGACGCCAACGTGCCACTATTGAGGTTCGTAACGGGAAGATTACCCGTTACACCCGTGGTGAGCGGCAGCCCCGTGCAGTTCGTCAGCGTTCCAGACGCAGGCGTGCCGAGCGCAGGCGTTACCAATGTCGGGGATGTCGCGAAAACAGCCGCGCCCGTCCCGGTTTCATCGGTTAGCGCGCCTCTCAGGTTCGCGCTGGATGGCGTAGCCAGGAACGTAGCCACGCCCGTTCCGAGGCCGCTGATGCCCGTCGAAACCGGCAAGCCGGTGGCGTTGGTCAGCGTAACTGAGGACGGCGTTCCGAGAGCCGGAGTAACCAGCGTGGGAGATGTCGCAAAGACCAGCGCCCCCGATCCGGTTTCGTTTGTGACGGCAGAGGCGAGATTGGCGGACGACGGCGTGGCAAGGAACGTGGCAACACCAGCGCCGAGCCCACTTATGCCAGTCGAGACCGGAAGGCCGGTGCAATTCGTTAGTGTCCCAGATGCCGGCGTTCCCAGCGCACCGCCGTCATACAGAACGGTCCCGCCAGTACCGAACGCGACCGAACTGGCATCCGTACCAGTGAACGTCAGCGTGTTGTTGACAGTGAAGGTCTTGCCAGCGCCAAGCGTCAGCGTGCCCGTGCCAGCGGTCCAGGTGTTGCCGTTGTAGGTCTTGTTGGTCAGGGCCTCGCTGCCCGCAACCGTTGCCAATGTGCCAGTCGTCGGCAGCGTCAAGCTGGTGGTTGCTGTTACCGTGAACGTGGTGCCAAACGCGCCCGAGATCGTGAGCGTGCTGGCGTCGTTGTTGACAACGCCCGTCCCTCCTTGCGATGGGGAACTAACACCCGTCAGAACATGGTTGGCATCCCAATCCGCGCCGTCAACAATGGCGTCGGTATCAACACCAGTGCCTGTAACCGTCGAGTGAGTTATTACAAGCGTCATTTTGGCTGCGTCCCAGCGTTCGGCTTGGCTGGCGCGCTCGGCTCAGGATCCACCGCCGGAAACGTGCGGCTTGAGAACGTCAGCCCAGAGAAAACGCGACGAGGCCGGTCAACGGATTCCGGCGTCTCGCTCTGCCTCTCGGTCATGCCGCTACCTCGCCGTTAGCGGGCCGCTGAGAGTCGTCCGTGTCGCGGGCGGGGATGCCGGTAGGATCGAGTCCCAGGGCTCTCAGGCCATCGTACGTGAATCGGCGGACAATCCCGCTCGTTGTGGTGCCCTGCCGCGTTGCGGCATCAGCGACCATCTGTGCGGCTCTGGAGGGGAAGCGGACTTGGATGGGTCGATCGCTCATCAGTTGCCAGCCTCAACTGCCGGCGCCGTGATCGTGTAGCCGCGATGCTGCATCAGCTCGAATACCGCCCGCGCTTCCATGTTCGATAGCTGCACAAGCGGCGTGTGCGCCTGAAGCATTCGGACAAGCTCGCCCAATCCATCTTCCGTCATCGCCAAATCCCGTGATCGCGGCGCGAACTGCGCTCGCTTGCTAGACCACGTAACACATTATCACGGGATTGCACGTAATTTGTAATGTTTTATCAATGGCTTAGGTAACGCAATGGAATTGCTTCACACGCCATGCACACTATTGGAAAGAGATGCGACAAAATGCGCGCGCAAAAAGCCCTCGATCAGGCCGAACACATGCTCTGGCGTCTCGTCGCTCGGCGCGATCTGTTCAATCAATTCAGACACGCGCGCAATCGCACTCCACGCCTCAGGCGAAAGGTCAGCCGGCGGCGGGGTTGGATTGTAGGCGATCTGCCGTGGCGGCTCCTCGGGCCTCTCTGGCGCTTGCTCGGGGGTTTGGTTGTCGTCTCTGGGGTCAACGATCACCCGTTCAATGCGACTTATCGGAGGGCGAACACCAACCAACTCGATCCGGTTTATGCCGCCGGCCTCGCCAGCCCCCTGCCAACGCACTGAAACCTTGCCAGGCGTCTGCGGCACTTCTGCCGGTCTGTCGCCGTATTGGCGGCCGAACAGCTTGCTCGCAATCCATTTGAGGCTGTCCACCTTGAGCCGATCGCGTTGTACCTTGGCGTGGTTGGCAACGGCGGTAGTCTTGTCGCCCACCTGCTCCAGCACGATATCGCCGGACTCATCAAAGGCGATCTCCCGGATCAGCTCGGCAAAGTAATCCATCTGGGCTTCGCGCGCACGCGCGTACCTGTCTCGGAAGCTGTCGCGGCTATCCAGCCACCTGTAAACCGTCCCCCTTGCCGGCATGTCCTCATCCTTGCAGATTTGGAGCAAGCCTTTGCCTTCAATCATCCGTTCGCAGATTTCCGCTGCGATCTCTTCCGAATATTCGATTGGCTTGTTCATTGCCGTACCTGTTTCATTGGTCACGCCTGGTAACGTCATGGTCACGTCACGGTCACGGATTGGGTTGGTCACGCGGTCACGTCACGGATTGCCCCCCTATAAGGGGGGCATCCGGACCGTTACCGTTACCCGCTGCATTTCCATCTGCCGGCGTATTCCCGAACCAGCCCTTTGTCCTTCAGGGCCATGCGGGCTTCGTAGTGGCGCTGCTTGGTGGTGATCCCGTTCTCTTTGGCGAACTCGTTCCACTCTTCCGTTGCCAAGCCGCCGGAGCCGGCCTCAACCAGCAGGCGGTACATGACGCGCTGATTGGTGGACAGCTTGGGTTCGCTGGGTTTCGGTGCAGATTGAACCGAAACTTCGTCACCGTTCACAATGTTGACCGTGATCGGGTCGCCGTCCTCGTCAGTCCCGAACTCGTGGATCTCTGACTTGAAAGAGAACAGCGGCCCCTCTGGCATATCGTTGGCTTTGGTGACGGTCGCGGTTTTGATCTCGTCACCGGATACCGTCACCATCACATCGACGTCGCCCAGGAGCGCATTGGAGCCCCTGGCGCCGCGGCCTTCGTCCTTGCCGGTATGGCCGATAAGGGCGACGTGACAGCCAACAGCGTCCTTGATGCGCTGGACGTTGGCGAACACCCTGCCCTGGTCCTTGGCAAGGTTCTCGTCGCCTCCGCCGGCCGCAATCAGCTTCGCGAATGTATCGAAGACGACGAGGTAGACTAGTTCACCCTCCTCCTCGATCGCCCGAATGAGCGCCACCACGTCCTTGACCGTGGCAGCGTTCATGAGGTCGACCATTCCGGGAACGATCGCTATTGGCGCAATACCGCCGATGTCGTCGCTGGAGCGCACCAGATATGCCCGGAGGCGACGCTTCACGAGATCGGCCCGCTCTAGGGCGAAGTACACCACACCGCCCGAATTCTTTGACTTGTAGCCGTGCCAATCCCGCTGAGCGGCCACGCAAAAGGAAAGCTCCGCCAATAGCGCCGACTTCAAGCCGCCAGGCGGCGCAATCCATGCGCTGGTTTCACCAAGCGCGACCACGTTCTTGATGAGCCAGCGCTTCTTAGGTGGACTGTCACCGATTTCGTGCAGCATCTGATACTTGAAGCGGAGATCGCGCCCCCTGTCTTTCTGCACCACGAGCCGGTCTAACGTCGCATTCTCGGCTTTGTAGTCCGAGGCACCGTCGAATGGATCGTTCTGCACTACCGCCAAACCGTCGTCGCGAAGCTTGGGAATGTTCATCGCGCCTCCAGTCCGACCGCGATCAAGTCTTCAATCAGCGCGCCGCCGTGCGTCGAGAGCAGGCTATTGGTGACCGCGATCTGATAGAGGCAATCAACCACCTCCCGCTTGCGGTGCGGGTTGCGTTTCGCCATGCCGCCCAGGTTCAAGCATTCCTGCTCAAACTGGCTTAGCTTGGCTATGGCGACATTGCGCTTTGCTTCCACCGTCGCCGCGGTGATGTCGTCGGTTTCGGTTATGGTGACGTGCTTCAAGTCGCCCTCCAGGCACGAATGCGGGAAGGCGTACGACGACGAAACCGTGTGATCGGCTCGCGCACGACAACGAAGCTACGGCCGAACGTGGCGGAGATCAGGTCTTGCGGTAGCTCGGCTGATGATTTAAGTTCCGAAGAGATCGAAGCGCCTGCCAGATCGTCTTTCGGAGCCCCGCACGCCGCCAGCGTTGCGGGGTTTTCCATGCGGATCTGCATCAGGCGGCAACCTCCCGCGTGTCGGAGGTAGATTTGCGCTTGCCGGCCTCCAGCCACTCGTCCAAGTCGTCAAGGTCGTAGCGAACGACCCCAGCCTTCTTGATGAAGATCGGCCCGCCCCCCTTGCAACGAAGCTTGTTGAGATAGCCCTCGCCGAATCCGGAATAGACTGCGGCGCCTTTCACATCGACGGGCGGTCGGTGCGTCTTGGTAGTCTTGTCCATCTGTGAACCTCGGTAGTTGGTTGTTACCGAGAGCAAGATGCACAAGTTCAAAATTGTCCGCACACCGCGATTGCGCCAACAATCAAACGCTTGGTTTGGCTTCCCAGATGGTCCTGACTGCGCGGGGGGTCATACCCCACGATCGCGCTACGTCTGCAATGATCTTCTGCCGCTGCCGGCCGTACAACCGAGGCAGTGTTTCAGTAGAATAAAGCTCTCCCGAAGCCTTTCTGTTGTCGCGCACAGCATTGATTGCGGCCTCGACACGAACGGGCAGGTTTTTCGGAATGCTCTTTTCCGGGTTGAGGCCGTACTCCGAAACGATCGGATTATATTTCCTCCGATATTCGATAAGCCTTTCTGGTTTCCAATCCGGGTTGCCCAACTCAGTTGGAGTTCGGGCGGCTTTGTCCCTCCCCCAATCTACTCCCCGCCTCTCGAGCTCGCGATTGACGCTCGCTTCCCATTGCTTCCTTCGCGCTGCTCGCGCGCGCTGCTCGCAATCCTCACGAATAAGTGCCGCATCTTCTGGCGGAATGTCCGGCTTGCGACCAGCTCCCAACCTGCGGCCACCGCGCGGCATCAGGCATGCTCCCGACGTTCATCAAAATTGACCACGTTATTTGCCGGCGGATCGAGGATCAGCGCGACCAAACCCGCCAGCGCCTCAAAAGCCTTCTTTTTCTCCTCCAGGTATTCGTAACGGTCGTACGTCTCCCGCACGCCTCCGATAACATGCCCCATGCAGCGCTCGGCGTGATCGGCGTCCACCTTAGCCCGGCTCATGAGGCTGCGGCCGGTGCGGCGCAGGTCGTGCAGTTGCCATTGCTTCATCGGCGGGCGCCCCTCCGCCTTCCGGTTCTTGGCAATGATCCGGTTTAGCTCTTTCTTGGCCTTGCTAAAGCCGCTGAAAGCCTTCTCGCCGTCCGTGGTCGAGAATACAAACCACGAGTTACGCTTCCCCTCGGGCTTCCAATCGATGAGGGCGCGCATTGCCGGAGTGATCGGGACGACGTGATCGCGCTTATTTTTGTACCGGCTTGCAGGAATTGTCCAAAGATCGCCCTCCAGCTCGTCCGTGTGCATCATGGATGACTCGTTGCGACGGGTGAGGCAAAGCAGCAGCGATTTGACGTAACGCGGGTAGCAGGTCGGCGCCTCGAACTGATCCAGAGCCTTCCAGATGTCCCGGATCTCATCATCGGCCAGGGTACGCTTGCGCGCCCTCTCCTTCGGCTTCGTCTTTGCCATCCCGCGGACGATCGGAGACTTGAACTCGTCATCCTGCACCATCTGCCAATTGAAGGCCTTGCGGACGTGCGCCAGCACACGATCGGCCATAACCCGCCCGTGTTCCGTGGCGATCTCGTTGAGCATGGTTGTGATGTCGCTGCGCTTAAGGCCGTAAATCGACTTATCCCCAATGCGCGGCCGGACATAGACGGTAAAGGCCCGCTTCACCTGATCGCCGCTGCGGAGCCCGTCAACGTGATCCTTTTCGAAGGCATCCAATACGGCGTTGACGGTGTTTTCTTCTGCCAGCCTTTCCCGCTTGGCTTCCGCCCGGCTCTCCTGAAGCTCTCCAACCGGGTCCTGCTTGTTGGCAACCTCGCCGGCCGCCTTCTTTGCGAAAGCGCGCGCCTGGTCCGCAGTGATCGAGCCGTGCAGCCCCAGGCCAAGCCAGCGCTGCTTGCCGGTGGTCTTGTCGCGGTATCGATAGCCGTATGTCACCGCGCCGCTGTCGAGGCATCGGGCCACGAAGCCCTTAACCTCCTTATCCGCCAGAATTTGCCCGGCGGTCATCGCGTCAACTTTGGTCTTGGTGATCTTGGCTTGCATGCCCTAGCTCCCGTGCACACCAAATCGTTATGGGGTCCATGTGCACACTCTATGCACACAGCCACGGGTAAACGCAAGACATTTCTCGGAAGGTATGGGAATTGGAGGAAAAGCCTGCTATCAAAGCGTTTCCGGCGATTTCAGGGAGAAACTCAATGATTGCAGCTAATTGGCCTGTGTGCATGCCCCTAACTTTTAATCATGGGGTCGAGGGTTCGAGTCCCTCCGCGCTCACCAATGAAAATGGGGGTTTTCGCAATCGGCGCGCCCTTGCACATTTCGTTGGGGGCACAAAGGGGGCACAAAAGCCGTGACCGCCCTGCGCTGGCTTGACGTCGCTGCTCAGGTGACGTCGCTCACTACAATCTCTGCCGCGTTCATGGAGCCACTGCACGACGCCCAGCCAAGGCGCAGCTTGTGGACGCCGCGCTCTCCGTGGACCTGCGCTGCCCCGCTGAGATCCCGGATCGGCGACGGAAGTTTGAAAACCCCGCCGGGGACCATTTCTGGCCAAGTCCGACGGGAGGCTATATCGATCGATATCCCGGGGCGAGCTCACCACGCGCCGCCCAATGTGATCGGCAAGGGCACGGCCGCCGCTGATCCGCACCGATAGGCAAACTATCGGATCCCCTGCAAAGCTGACTGAGTAAGCATTGATTGGAAAGATCTTTTACTAAACAAGGATATATTCGACTCCTCACCGCGGCGTAAGATTCCGGACAATAGAAAATGGATGTGCGCCTTCATACGATACTTGCAGTCGCTATCTGCTTGGTTGGTATTGCAGTTTGGGGCTCCAGCCTCTGGTTAATGGCCCCGCCTGATCCAAACTACAGCGACACCGTTGCCCCTTCGCTTTGGTACGCCGGGAAGATCGCGGCTCCCGTCGGTACCTTACAACATTCCCTATTCCCTCAGCTCCCACTCCTGCTCCCACGGATCCTAGGTGCGCTCGACCAGTCGTGGGCTCTTTCCGTGGAGGTAGCTCATGATGTTCTTGCGGGCCTTTTCTTAGTTTGCGGTCTCGGCGCCATTGGTATCCTAGCGGTTAGACTGTCATCGGCTCGCGGCTATGGAGCGGCTTTCGTCGCGACTTTTGCGATCGTAGTGTTCTTACAGAGTTGGGTAACAGGACTTAACGTTGGCTATCCTTTGTATGTTCAGTATCCAAGCCATCTGCTTGGCAGCTGGGGAATTGCCGCCTCACTTTTCGTTTGGGTCATCTGGATTACGTCCGGACAAAAACTCATAACTCTATTGATATGTGCTGGACTAGCGGGGCTGCTTACTAATCTGCACGCAACGTACGGACTTATTGTTATAGGCATCATTCTCACCGGTATCAGTATTGAAGCGTTGATCGTTCGCAAACTCGCACCTGCATTGCAGCGTATTGTGTTGGCGATGTTTTTCTTCTCACTTGGTGCTTTGCCGCAAGGGCTTCTTATACTTTATCACCTGCCGCCTTCCAGCCTGCCCACCGGGTTGCCCGACACAGCGTGGTGGACACTTATGAGCTTTCGTAAGCCATTCCACATCTATCTTTGGGGCTCGGGCGGCATTGTCCAACCTCTGTGCTGGATAATTGCTTTTTGGTGCGCCTTTATTGCGGCACTGTCATCAAGACTACCTGCCATCTACACTTACCGACTAATTGCGACGGGAGTCGCAGTTACCATTTTTTGTGCAATAGCGTACGCCGCCTTCGCAATTGTTCCTATACCTACACTGATCGGGGCCGTCCTATCGCGCTCGGCATTGATACCATTGGCCGCGATCCCCGCGCTTGCAGCGACTCTTACAATACTTTGCTTGAGACGCTGGAACGAGCAGCAAAATACATTGAACGCGTTGCGCTTGATTCTCGCTTCGCTAACAAGCGCCGTACTGGCTCTTCCGATGGCCAGCGATTTCGTCAAAGCATTGTCATTGATAGCGTTAGTAGCAACAACTATACTTATGCACCTACCCGATACGGCACCGACCGTCGCTGTGCGACGCACAACGCAACTTCTCCGAACTGCGCTCGCAGTTCTCGCCGTTGCTGTGCCATTTCTTATGTTGCCCGCTAAATGGCAAAGAGCGCTTGCCATGATGCCGCGCCACCCCGGCACTTCTTGGGCAGAGGTCACAGATTACGTTCGAAACGTTATCCCACGCGATCAGATCGTTCTGATGCCGCCATATCCTTACGCCACTGTTTCGTCTCGACACATAAATCCGGCGGATTACGGGTACATGGGGTATTCCGTTTACGCGCGCGGACTCTTGGCATTCGAAATTGACCAGATCAAACTTCTACTAAAAATCAACCTCTTGAATTTTTCGCCACAAGCCATTCAAGCTTACATCGCAAATAACGGCCAAATACTCTGCGTCTTTGAAAAGGGTTACGTGAAGCTCACTTCGGACATTTCTCGCTTACACCAACTTCGCTCGCAGTACCCATCGCTACATTACTTTGTGGCGATCAAACCTGGAGCGGCACCTGCGCAATGGACATGCGGGCCGGCCGAAACGCAAGACCTGGATCTCCCTCGTGTCTTTGAAAACGACACCTATGTTGTGTATCAGCTTTCGGAATAAGCAGGATTGTCATGTCGCAGGATTTGAAAAGCCACGTTAGATCGTTTTTGGAAAGCAAGCCGTTATTTGTGGGCGAAAGCACGTACGATCCAGGCACTCGCGAGCCGCTGCACGGTTTCATGTCCCGAAGATACGGCCTGATGATCGCGTGCACGTCGTGAAGCCAATGTGATTGTGCGCTTAAACAAGGCTGTCGGCTGAGGGGGCGCCCTTATCGCTGCTTTGACATCGTACTCGTCTATGCCATTGACGACCGAGCTACTACCAACGAACGAAACTCATCGTTCTGGTTCTCGCATCAAGGCACATGACCTTAGAAAGGGACGGCTAGAAATTCGAGCCAACGTTCAAGCAAGTTGTTCTTCGCGGCATCAGGTCAGCGCTATATGTCGATGATAGTTAGGCGATTCTTGGGATCCCTCGCTGAGCGGTTTCGCTGGTGTACATGCTACATGCGCTCCGCACCAATCCTCAAAATCCGCGTACCGTGATGATCCCATATGGAAGGGCACATGGCGCGGCACGGGAACGGGCGCTCCGCTCACACCTGTGATCCGATCCTCGATCGTTATCTTCCCGTCTTTCGCGACGGAAATGCGCCGATGCAGCCGACCCGGATGGCTCTTTTTCTTGCGAATGAGTGTCGTGACCAGCAGGTCTTTGAGCCAGCGCGATACAGCCGGGAAGCGCCCCAGCGTGGTGGTGAAGAGGCGGAACGCGACGAATCGCCAAGGATCGAACCGCATCGAGGGAATGCCACGAAAGGAAGTTTCCACATCAACATGCAGCAAACGCTCGGGATCGGTCTCGATCTGACAGCTCCCCTCACCCTGGCTGATTACGAAGCCTTTCGGCGACGCGACAGCATATCCGCAGTCCTCATAGATCAAGGCGCCTGTCATCGCGAACAGTTTGACCGAGCCACCCATCTGGCCACCCATCGCAACAATGCGATTATTGGCATTTGCTATGGCAAGGCCCGCATCCGCAAACACTGCGACAGCACCTGGGGTCCGCCAGGGAAGCTCCGCCGCATGCGAAAGATCGCCAGCGGCATCGGCCGCGAAAAGCAGGTTGTTAAGCAGCGGAAACTGATTCCACGCGTCCATCTCTTGCGCTCCAACGCCACGACCCGCTGACAATTTCTCGCGCATGTGCTTGGCAACCGCGGCAGATGATGGCACACGCGCTGCCAGCATTTCGAACGCAGCCGGATAAGCGAACTTCGTTCCTCGGCTCGCATACTCTCCCCCGAGACTGCCGTCAGGATGAGCGAACCAGCTCACGAAATCGCTGGCACGGATCAGACGTCCGAACAGTTCCTTATCGCCGGTCCGACGTTCGATCTCGGCAAGATAGAACATCCCGTGGCTTTGATAGCCCGGATCCGCACCGCCATACTCTTTCATCCATCCTTCATCAGGATGCTGATGCTTGTAGATCACGCCGAGATAGCGATCCCGCGCGACCTTGAACTTGTCAGTGCCGATGACGTCACCCGCCACCTGCAAGGCAGCTGCGGACGCCGCGAGATGGTTGGAGAGGATGCCGTGATGTTCGCCATTATTTGCGAGCCAGGTCGCGCCACGCTCGATCGACGAAAGTGTTTTCAGCTCCGTCGCTGGGTCTACCCTATCTCGTATCCGCTCCAGCGCGATCCCAAGATAGAAGCCGGTGAACGCCGTCGCGGCCAAACTGCGCTCAAACGGATAAGCCTCGTCAAAACTTCCATCGCTGTGCTGAAGCCTTGTCCAGAAGCGCAGGGCGCCACCGGCAAGCTCTGTCATGCGGCCCCTTGCCTCGACGGGCGCCGGCGATCTTGGGGATGACGCCAGCCAGCTAAGCACATGCGCGCCTTCTTGGAACCGGGTGGCCGAAAAATCGGTAAACTTCCAGCACCACCACGTTCGATCGAAGCTACCGTGTGTCGGCGATGTTGGCTCGGCATCGAGCCCCGAAAGGGCACGGCCCAACAGCGGCCAGATGGCGGCGAGATAGCTGTCCGAATTGTCCATTGGCCCGTTTCACCTTTTGCCATCTCGAATTACAACAAACATGTTTCTAAGAACATCAGGCCTTGATGTCATTCAGCGGCTTGCGGGCAATTGCTGTCAGCAAAGTCATGGAGCCAACGCGGCGCGCGAGCGCGAATACGCTCTGCACCGCAACACGCAAAACGGGCTGCGCTACAGCCAGCTCAGACGATTCCAGCTCGCGGCCCTCTATTCTCACTTGTTCGAAGCCTGCTTTCTGCAACAACGCCGTCAGCGACGCCTCGGTAAAATACTGAACATGAAAGGGCGGCCAGAGACGCTCTTGCAGAGGCCGCAGCAATCCAGAGAATTTCGCAAGCCCCCGGCCGATCCGATAGATGAGGCCATCGTAATTTGGCGTTTCCAGTGCCAGCGTGCCGCCTGGCTTCAACACACGAAATGCTTCGCGGAGGAAGCGATCAGGATTATCGACGTGCTCGATGAGATCAAATCCGCAGATAATGTCGGCACTAGATGCCGCCAACGCAGCGGTTTCCAGCGTACCGACCCGCAAGTCGCGGCCCGCGGCCCGGCCGAGCTCCACCACCTTAGGAAAAATGTCGATGCCGATCGCTGTCATATGCCGACTTTCTACGGCATAGGCGACGAGGATTCCGAGATCGCACCCGACATCGATCAGGGCTTTGCCGTCAAGCGCGCCGATTTGGCGCTCGACCCGCGACAGTTTTGCCTCGCATGCCGCACGCAGCACGGAAGTCAGTTCACGCCGCGCGATGAAATACGGATGGTTGAAATAGTTGTCGCTGCCATGCAGTGCCGTCAGATCGAGTGCGGAGGGACGCGGTTCCAGCAATCCTGATCCGCAACTGCTGCACTCGCGGATGCCGCCGTACCCCAGCGAAACTCGCAACGGCCGCGGGTCAGACGAACCGCAAACAACACATGGTACGATCTCCCCTGTCATGCCTCGGCTCACTCAATCTCGTCTTCGGATCCAACGCCCCGCAAAGCCTCAGTTACTGCGAGGGTAACCTCCGTGGTTGCAATCAGGCTTTCGATCGAAATTGCGGGATTGCCCGTTCGACAAGCCTCCGCGAAAGCGGCCGCTTCCGCCGCAAATCCCTTGTCAACATTCAAAGAGCGGCGGCGCGATGTTTTGTTTTTGGCCACAAGATCGAGTGCACGGAGATTGTCCAGCAGCGCCATGCGCTCTTGCGCAAAGGCTTCGAACCGTTCCTTCGGGTAGCTAGCGTCACCATTCGACCAGTAGTGCACGGTGCCAATCGACCCGTCTTCGAATTTCACCGTAAAGGTAACGATATCGTCGGCGGCAACGTCAGAACGTCGTGGACTAACATGGGCCACCTGAACGGACTCTGGAAGTGAACCGCAAACGCTCTGCATAGCATCGATGAAATGGCAGGCTTCACCGATAATTCGGCCGCCACCACTTTCCCGATCGTGTACCCAGCCAAGTTCAGACTTAAGTGCAATACGGCCAGCGTTGACGCGATAGAGCATAGCCATTGGTTCCGAGCGCCCCTTGAAATGCGCAGCCATTGCTTGCACTAAAGGTGAGAACCGCCGGTTGAAACCAACAGTCAATGTGCCTGAAGAGGCGCGCGCCGCTGCCTCAACATCGATAAGTTCTTGGCGCGAGATTGCCAGCGGCTTCTCGACGAAGACATGCTTGCCGCGGTTCAAAGCTTCAACCACATAACGCGCGTGGCTGTCGTGACGGGTGGCGATGACGACCGCCTGAACGGAGGGATCATCTAGCAAAGCATATCCATCGTTGTGGGCCATGCTGGCGCCATATCGCTCGGCAACACTTTTTGCCGAAATGCCCTTTCCGGTAGCTACGCCGACCATGTGGAAAGCCTGAGCGTCCATCAAAGCGGGCAGCAGGATACCTTTTGCAAACGTTCCTGCCCCTATGACACCAAGGCCAATCCGACCGGATACGGGCCGTCGCGACGCCGAAAGGGCAAGCGACTTGGAGGGACTCATTTCGGATGGATACTCAAGGACAATGCCTACGCTGAAATCCTGTTTCTTGCCGGTGACCAGATCGTAGCCCTCGGTTGCATCCGCGATTGAAAATTTATGAGTCGTAAGCCGCGCCGGATCCAACCTGCCATCACCAATCAATTCAAGAAACGTTGAGAGGTTGCGCCGCTCAGTCCAGCGCACATAGCCGATCGGATAATCCTGACCTTTCGCCTCATAGGCGGGATCGTATCGGCCCGGTCCGTATGAGCGTGACTGAAGAATTTCCAGCTCTTTCTCGAAATAGGTTCGACGCGCTATGTCCATCTTGACATCGCCGACCACGACTACGCGCGCCCGGTCACGACACAGCTTCGCAACATCTTCGAAAACTGCGCCGCTATCGCGCGAACCCACAGTTAGCAAAACTGAATCCACACCAAAACCACCTGTCATCGTGGCTATCTGAGTCGCAAGCGCAGGATCAGACGGTATTGTGGCAACGGTCGCACCCGCTGCTCGCGCCATATCGAGTTTGCGAGAATCGAGATCGAGGCCCGCAACCCGCATACCCGCAGCGACGCATAACTGCACGGTCAATTGACCGACCAAGCCCAATCCTACGACCAGAACAGTCGCGCCCAGTTGCTGATCCGCCTGCCTCAAGCCATGGAGTGCAATGGCGCCCAGCGTCACATAACTGGCTTGTTCGTCGGTAACCGCTGCTGGCACACGAACACAGAGATTCTTGGGAACGGCCACTAACTCCGCATGATTTGCAAAGCCAAGGCCGGCGCAAGCAACGCGATCGCCCACCGAAATGTCGTTCACGTCGCGCCCAACCTCCAGCGCGGTGCCGACAAGGGAATATCCGAGCGGGATCGGTTCTGCGATCAGATTCTTCACTACTTTATACGTTGGCCAAAGGCCTTCGGTGCGCGCCCGGTTTATAACCTTCATCGCAAGATCGGGACGGTCCAGAGCCTTGCCGAGATATCCCTTCTTGCCCAAGCCGATTATCGCGCGATCGGTGCCGGAACTGATGAGCGAACTATGCGCCCGAACGAGAACCTGACCGGCACCCGCACGCGGCGCGGGAACATCGGCAACCGACAAAACGCCAGACTTAAAATTTTGCACCACAATCTTCATAAAAGCACCTTCTGTATAACGCGCAGTTCAAGTCCAGCTTGAAGACGGTGCGAATCGTTCGAACCACAGCTCCAGCATCACGATCGAGAACAACCGCTTGAGTGGTAGAAAACCCTGGGCAGGATCCGCGGCGCGCTGCGCGGCAATCCATTGAGGACTGAAGAGACCGCGCTTCTTGACACGCACGGGATCGAGAGCCCAGTCGAAAATGTCAGCAAGAGGCCTGGTTGTCGCATACGCCTCAAGCGGAATGTAGAATGCGCGTTTAGGCGCCTGCAAGACCTCCGACGGCAGGAGACCAACTCCGAAGCGCCGCAACGCAAGCTTGTTGCCGGACGCCCCCAATTTGGTCGCATCCGGCAAGGCTGCCGCGGCTGCGATGACCAGCTCGTCCATAAAAGGTACCCGCCCTTCGAGCGAATGGGCCATGGTCATCTTGTCGGCCTTCATAAGAATGTCGTCCGGTAGCCAATCGGGGTACTGCATCGCCACCAGAGATTGTAGTGCCGTTTCACCGGGTAATCTCTCCAAAACCGGACCGACGCTGCGGTCCGCCTCACGGGCAAGCGCATGACCTCCCGCCATCGCGCGGATATCATCCGCGTCGAAGAGCGACACAGCCGATCGATAGAGATCCGTCAGCGGAGCATCACCCATGCGCTCCAGCATGGACACGATCTTGCGACGCCCCACTTTGCCAAGCGCGCCAGGATAGTCGAAAAGCCTCTCAAGGATCGCGACCGGTATAATCGAGGCGAGGCGTGCGGCAATTGGAAACGAATGCGCCGGCACAAACGACTTCACTCGCGCAATTTGCTGAAGCTTGCGGTGAAACATGTATCCGCCGAGAATTTCATCTGCGCCTTCACCGGACAATACGACCTTGACCTCTTTTCGGGCCTCGCGCGCGAGCACATACATGGGAACAACAATTGCGTCTCCCACCGGCTCGTCCAGCGCAAAAGCGATCTCCGGCAAGCTGGCCATATCCTCGGCGCGGCAATCGATCGCGTGATGGTCCGCTCCGATGCGACGCGCCGTTAGAGCCGCAAGCTCGCGGTCGTGATCGGGGAAATCGGGAAATCCGATTGAGAACGTCTTGACCGGGCCAGCCGCAACCTCGGCCATCAAGGCGACAATTACGTTTGAATCGATGCCCCCGGACAGGAAGGCGCCTACCGGCACGTCAGCAATCATGTGCCGGTGAACGGATGCGCGCAGGGCCGTGCCAAAGCGATCCGCGGCCGCTTCGATATCAAGGCCAGCTTCCACCGAGTCCGCGCCGGGCGGAAACCACCAGCGCTTCACCTCGATGTCGCCTTGGCACCAAACTAGGTCATGCCCGGCCGCAAGCTTTTCGACGCTAGTCAGTAGCGAACCGGGGCCTGGCACATATCGAAGGGAAAGATACGAACGGATTGCGGCCAGATCGACCTCGGACGAAAACCCGCTGTCTGCCTGAAGCGCCTTGATCTCGGACGCGAACAGCAGGCTCTTGCCCTGACGACAGAAATACAAAGGCTTGATGCCCGGACGATCGCGAACCAGCAATAGCTTCGTTCGACTGCCGCGTTCATCAACAATGGCGATCGCGAACATGCCGTGAAGGCGCACCCAGGCGTTGCGCCCCCATGCTAGATAGGCGTGAAGCACAACTTCGGTATCGCTCGTGGTGATAAAGCGATGACCCAGCTTCTCAAGCTCGGTACGCAATTCACGATAGTTATAGACCTCACCATTATAGACGATGTGGACGCGATTCTGATCGCCATGCAGCGGCTGATCGCCAGTGTTAAGGTCAATAACGGCAAGACGCCGCATTCCAATGCTTATTTCGGCACTTGGGAAATCGTGAAAGCCAGCGCCATCGGGTCCGCGGTGGGAAATCCTATCGGCCATGCGGCGTACCAAAGCCGGATCATACCGGCCTGCTGTCCCAACAATACCGCACATTTCGTTAGCTAGCTTTCACGGGAAATGCCAATTCAGCAGGCTTTGCTGTCGGCGGAGTCCTCGCACCGTATCCTTGCATCCAATTTGTTCGCGCGAGCTCTCGTAGCTGAAAGAACAAAATAGAAAAGCCTGCAAAAAGCAGAGCAATAACGAAGAGAATCAGGCCGACCAGCGCGAGATAGATCGCGGGCGCTGCATGCGTGACAAGCATGGCGACAGCAGCTGCGATGAATCCGCAGCCGAGCAGAGCGATTAGCGCTGTTAAGAATGCGAAGTGCCGAACAGGTTGGGCGATAGCGATAAAGCGTAGATGGCTAGTGATAGTCTTGAAAATTTTCGTAGATGACTTGCGCTTGGCCGCACCGTCGCGTTGGAGTTTGTGATCGAGCCAAGTCAAAGTGGCAGGGATCTCGCGCGCACGAAAGCCGAGGCCAAGAAGCTTGAGAAGCACCTCAAGATGAAACTCTTTGCCATTCTCCTCCGTCAGGAGCGGTTGAATAACGGCGGCGCGATAACCACGAGTCATGCCCGTATTCATCGTGACGCTGCTGTCGAAGAAAAGACGGATCAGCCTGTTGCCTGCTTGAGTCAGGAACACCCGCGCGGGTGATACGTTCACCAAACTTCCGCCTTCGCGATGGGGCGACGCAATTACAAAATCTGCCTCGGGATGAGCCACTAGCTCTGCGTGTAAGCGTTGAACTATGTCGTCGCCCCACGAGCAATCGGCCTCTGTTGTTACGATGATAGGAGCCGTCGCTTCGTCGATACCGATTTTGATAGCGCGCCCTCGTCCCTGGTTGATCGGATAAGACAACACTCGGACCTGCTTTTCTGCACGTTCGGCCACGAGCACGCCGAACAAGCGTTCCAGCGATTTATCCTTTGATCCGTCATTGACCAAAATCAGCTCAAACGCATCGCCGAATTGCTGGCGGAGATTCATGAGCATGCGCTGAACGGCGCGCTCGATAATCGCCTCTTCGTTGAAGAAGGGACAAACAACAGAAACAGCGGGGTAAGTAGCAATTGTCTTGGGCGCGTGATGATCCACGATAGATGCCTAATTGCCCGAAGGGTTGAATGGGTTTCCAAAGCACGGCAGCTATACCAACGCAACCACGGCACAGGAACGGTTATACACGCCAGTTTGGGGCCGAGTTAGGGACCCTATGCGCTACATTTACAAAATATAAGTTTTGTCAATAGGTTATACATAGATGGCGGAGGTCCGACGAACTGATGATTGTTGACGGTTGCCACCGGTCGCCTCTGACTTCCGTCACATTCGGTCTGTACCTCAGACACCCTTAAGCTTTTCGAGCTGTTAGTTCGGCGGCAATTTGTCTCGCAGACAGGCCAGCTTTCACTAGCTGTGTAAGGACAGGAGCGAGACTCATCGCCCGTTCAGCAGCGGCTGCCCGATAAGCGGGCGCTAGGCATTCAGCGCCATTGCGTCCAATTTTGACACCCCTCGCCTTCGCCGCCCGAAGTGTCGCGCGCGTTCTTTCCGCGATCATCTCCCGTTCATGCTGCGCCGCGGCGGGCGAGACCAACAGTGCCAACATGATTGCGAGCCCGGCGGGCTTCATTTTGCCCTGAGCCGGCAGCCTGGCCGTCCCTCGTCGATCAATTCGACGCCGGCCGCCCCGAGCGCATCCATCACTGCCTTGATGGTATCGATCCCGCTTCCCAGCGTTGCGGCGCCCTTCCCTTCCATTGCCGAAATTGTCGTCACGTTTAGTCCGGCCGCTGTCGCAAGCTGGGCTTGACTGAGACCCGCAAGCGCGCGGGCGGCCTTTAGTTGGTTTCCTATCGTAAGCATACTGGCGAGGCTCCTAAAGCTGATGGTTTGACCCTGTTTTGTATCGGCTAGACCCATCGGCCTGACATCAATCGCCCGTCGCTTTTGATGTTGCCGATATAAAAACGGGTGCAGCCGAGAGAAACACACACGCAACCGATACTATTAGCGGCTCTGCCGTCATTTTCGTTTCGACTGTTTCTTCAGCCGTACGCCGGCCCCGCCCCCATTCTCTGCAATGAACTCGACGCCGGCTTTCTCTAGAGCCTTCTGAACGGCGTTCCGGACGTCCTCCGAGACGGCCGGGCCCTCGCCGTCGTCCCGCTCCAGACGTTTGATGGTTGGCAACGAACGGCCAGCCGCTCCCGCCAACTGGGTCTGAGACCAGCCGAGCAGTCCGCGAGCTGCTCGTATCTGTTCGATCGAAATCACCGCAAAAACCTCTTGACACTTTTTGGATCATAGACGATGATCCATTTAGTATAACGCAGACAAACCAAGTGCAACCCCATGACCAAAACCACCGCTTCAGCGGACGGCGGAGCTATGCCCAAAATCGACCGCACGGCACTAATGACCCGCGCCTGGGCAATCTTCCGGCAGACCTATCGCTATCCGGAGATCAAGTTCTCGGACATCGGGCGCAAGTGCTTCGCATGGGCGCTGCGGCAGGCATGGATTGAAGCCCGCGCTGCTGCCCAACTGGCCGCCCTTTCCGCTACCGCGAAGGTTGATCGCATCAAGGTGCTGGAAACCACGATAGCCCGCGCTGACTACATCGAAAGCGGGGCGCAGTGGAAAGCTACCACCACCGCCTGCCGTGACGAAATCCGAAGGCTGCGAGGATGAAAATCCAAGCCCGCTACCTGATGCCGGGCGATCAAACGGGCTCCGGCGAAACCATCGTCAGCGTCAGCGCTGGCATTCGTACCCCGCGCGGCAAGGTCGAAGTCACCCTGGAGAGGGTCGGCCGGCGCCGCATGTCGCTCTGGGGCGCTTCAACCGTCATCAGCGTGCGGAGAGCCGCACGCTGAGCGCGACGCCCCGTCAGTTATTCGCGGTGTCAGCGCTCATCGGCGAATGCCAGGCGCTCGCCGTCTCCGGGATTCTGAACCCGTCTCAGGCAGCCGCTCTGCGCTGTCTGATCGCTCACGTTCAATCAGCCTTCACTCCCTCAGACGCTGGCGGCGGCAGATCGGAGGTGAAGCAAGATGCATGAACGAAGCGGGGCTGGCGCGCTGTCGGCCTCTCCACCCACCGAAAGACCGCGACAAAGGAACTTTCAGATGACCACGTGCAACCAAACCACCACAGCCGAGACAGGCGCCCCAGGCGCCGTTCAATTGTCTTCACCTCCAGTGATTCCGACCAGTCCGCCTGATGCATGTCAGACCGTCCCTGTGGATCGAGAACCTGAAGCAGGTTCGCGGATTCATTCGGGCGGGGCTGCAATGAACAGGAGATCAATTATGAACATGATAGTCGGCGCAGCCATCACGGGCGCCACCATTCCGGCCGCCGCGCTCGCGATTATCGAAGATCAGCCCTTGCTGGATCTCGAGCGAGACATTCTTGAGGCTTACCGGCAAGCGACAATAGACGACGACGAGATCAGCGAGTGTGTACACGCCTGGAGAGATGAGTGGCTTCGATTGGATTGCGAGGTCAAAGAGGGGCGGATCAAAATGACCCAGGATGAGGTCAGTGAGGCTATCGGGAGAATGCCCGAAGTTGCGCGACAGGCAGAGCTGAACAGGCTCGCGCAGCCCCACTTCGATCGCCTGGATGAATTGGTCAAGGAAATGTGGGCGATCCCTGCGCGCACTGCCGAGGGCAAGCGGGCGAAGCTGGAGGTGCTGTTAACCTGTATAGCGGGTGCCGGTTGGCTGGATAATGACAAGGACGCCGACTACGACGTCAGGATGACGCGCTCGTTGATTTTAGAACTGCTCGGCGGTGAGCAGGCTGAGCGTTTCAAAGAACAGTTTGCGGTCTGACGCTATCAGGCCCGCCGGTTCACGCTAGCGGGCCTTGTCATTGGACCTCGGCTCAAGCGTGTGATAAGTTAAGCTAATTTTTTAAGAGTGTGTGGCTTTAGCCGCCACAGTTGTTTTTCTGTTGCGCGAGAATTTTGATGACGGAAGCGATTGAGAAGCAGCGTGCATTTTGGAACGATTGGAACGCCTCGACGCGCGAGAAGAGTCTCAACGAGATATCGATTGAGCAGACCGAAGTCATCGTGTCTTGGCTCAGTAGCTTGAGAAGAAGAGATCTCAAGATAATTGAGATCGGCTGCGGAGCAGGTTGGCTCTGCACACAGCTTGTCCAATTCGGCCAAGTCACCGCAACCGACCTTTCGGACGAAGTGTTAGCGCGTGCTGCGCAGCGTGTTCCGCAAGCCCGCTTTATTGCTGGTGACTTCATGACCACGGATGTTGGTTCCGGGTACGATGTTGCGATCAGCCTGGAAGTGCTTGCGCACGTCGCCGATCAGGCGGCATTCTTGTCGAAAATCGCAGGACTGTTAAAGCCCGGCGGCCATCTCATGTTGGCGACGCAGAACAAGCCGGCCTTGGTGCTCAACGATATCCCGGCTCCCGGGCCGGGGCAATTGCGCCATTGGGTCGATCGGCACGAGCTCCACGAACTGCTGGCGCCGCGCTTCCGGGTGAAGGAGATGTTTTCCATCACGCCTCGTTTTAATCGCGGAGTGCTCCGTATCCTCAATTCGTACCGCCTTCAACGCGCAGCCGACCGTGTCTTCCTTGGCTCACTGATGCGCGGAGTCAAATGGATCGTGAACAAGATGTGGTTGGGTTGGACTATAATGGGTTTGGCAGAAGTCCGGCGGTAGGTCTCGCGGACCGCGCTTTGGGCCTGCCTGTGCCTTTTGACGCTGGCTGGCCCGTGGTCTTGTAGCGCTCGCGCGCAACAAGAGCGACCCTTTCAGTTTGTTACGCTGGATTGCCTATTTCGCGGCGCTCTAATCACGACGATGGAAAAGGGGACCTCACCAAAGGTCCGAGTTGGGGCCATAAGCGGACAGGGACCGAGGCAAATGCGACGGTTCAGCTTGCCCGAGCAGAACGATTGTGCACACGCATCCGGCCCCAGCTAGCTTAAGCGCCGGTCGCCCAATCTTTTCTCCACAAAACTTGATCGCCCCAGTATTCGATGCAGCGAGCACCTGCGTTGGCTTCGACTTCGAACCAGTAACAATCACCCCAAACAGCCTGTGATCCTGTCGTTATGCCACCGAGAACAACGTCGCCGCCTTCGTTCAGGCCGACAAAATCGACGTACCAAGTCATGGGGGTGCCAACAATTGTCGTCTTTATCGACCCAAGTTCACTAGTCGGCGTAAACTCAACCGCGTAGTCGCCTTCTAGGCCGACGAATTTGGCTATAAATGGTTGTAGCGATATAGGTGCCATACGGGACACTTTTTACGTGCGAGAAGTTGAACTGACTGAACGGGCTCTCGTTCAAGAAGCGACAACCGACCATTGGGTGGCAGTCATCTATCGAATGATTTCCGCCTCGCCGATGAAGCCACCCTCCCAAAGATAAAACCGATCACTCAATCTGAGCGCCAAGGTTGCCTCAGCGCCTGATAAAAATACGAAACCAAGCCTTCGGCGTTCGCCTGGCATCATCTCGCTTTGAAGCAAGGGGTAGCCGTCCCAACCTTGTTGCAAGCTGTTTTCCTTGCTGCAGGGACAACCCCAACCGAGCTTTATCGGACCTTTTCTTCCTCCTGCTTCGGTCGGGTACAGGTACAGTTCAGGAGTCAGGTCAGGCGTTGCAAGGCGCTCCCGCAATACGGTCTCACGCGTCATTTTCCCTCCGAAGCACGCACTCGCTCAATGATACTAAGTTGGGCGAACGCACGCAGCAAGTATGCTCGTTGCTGACGCAATCAGGAGTCCGCCTTGGATCAAGAGACGAAATCCCTGTCCATCTTATCTATGTCTCCTATTCCATCGAAATCG
>NZ_LLYA01000177.1 GCF_001440415.1 Bradyrhizobium retamae | reverse complement strand
CAGACGCTCCACTTATCGATGCGGAAATGCTGTTCAGACAACCGGGACCAGCTCAAGGCCCCGTAGTACGGACGGTGCCACGGCCGGTAGAAGCCGAACGTACGGTAGGGCCGGTAGTATGGTCGATAGTACGCCCGATAGTGCGGCCGGTAGGCACGATAGTGGTACGGACGATAAAGGGCATAGGCTCGTCGGTGATGGCGGACGTGACCAAAACGCCGATGATGCCGGCGCTGTGAACTGAATTCGGTCAACTTTAGCGCCGCACTTGCCTTGCTTGACGCTTCTACAGCGGTCTTGGGAGTTTTGGCCGATGCCGGAACAGCCGCACTCACGCTCCACAGCATCGCTGTGGCAGCCAATATAGCTGACCCAGTCAAGCTCTTCATGGCAGCCTCCTTTCTATTCAAATCGCCCTTCAACTCGCAACGCTCGACTACCTCCGATGTTTCTCTGCCGATCTTTGCGACGCAAGCACGCCGACCGTAGGGCGGCCGATGCGTTCTCACGAAGTCCAGCTCGGGCAGTCTCTGGCTGCGCAATTTCCGGCTCAGCCGGATTGGCTAAAAGGGACGTCAGACCGGCAGATCGCTGATCGGTTCTCGCGCACCGGCATCGTGCCAAAATCGACAAGCGAGCGCAGAGAGGAGCGTACGATACAGTACAGAGAAAATTGCTCGCGCTGAGGGACGCGCGTTCCAAAGCTGGATTGCAAGTAAAGCTGGATTGCAAGTGTTGGGAGGTTGGATGACGATCATTGATCTCACAGTGCCGTCCTGTGCCAGCGGTGGTATTCCTGCTCGCCCTGATTCGATCGCGCAGCCATCAATGAGATCTAGTTCAGGCACGCCTAGACGCTGACTCGCTTCATGAAAGGCCACCATGGATGGATTGGACGATGTACTGCGCCTTCTCGTAGCCGCCGGCACTGGAGAGGGGCCGCATGGCAACGATTGCAATTGGTCTTCTGCGACTAGACTACCGTCAGTCGGGCCCTCGCTTTCAGGGTTTGCACCGCCCGATTCACGGCCGGTTCACAAAGGATAAATTCGAGCATTCTGAGCAACTCGTCCTGATCACGCCGCGGATATCCGCTGGCGTAAATGGAAAGGATGCGCTGCGCTTCCTCGATCGACGCGATGAGGACATCCAATTCAGACGCTGCGGGACGCTGTTTGGTATCCATTGCGCAAACCTATCATTAGCGTTGGCGACGCTTGCATGGGAGAAGGCCCTTCCTCGCCAATTTCGTACGGCATCGTACCGCGTCATCGGGTTTGCTGGGCCCGCTATGCGCCAGCATCATCGGCAATCGAGTTCGATCAGCGGTTTTGTCTCTTCTCACCCTAACCGCTTGCGCGCGCCCCGGATCGGGCTCGCGTTAGCCGGCACCTCGGTCCTCGAATCTCTTCGGGTCAACCCGCAGCCCGGCACGATCCGCCTGTTCCGCCGTTACGAACGGCAGGCCGTAGTAGCTCGCGCTTGGACTCCACCGCCCAGTACCGCCAGGATACGGAAAAGCGAGCGTACCTCCGCCTTGGGCAGCATCTCGCGCGACGAGCACCGCAAGCATCCGGCCTTGCTGCGAGAAGACCACGTCCTTGACCAAGCCATAGCCCGCTCCGGTTTGCAGCCGCGCGTAATCTCCGAGCACTTTCGTTACAAGGAAATCCTCGACCTGCGGCTTATTCTCGTCGGGCTCGACAAGCGGTAAAGGGAACAGCCCATACTGCCGCGATCTGACGTCCGTCAGATCTGCAATCAGTACGCCTTCACGCACCGGCTTGACCACGTCCTCCCAAGGGAGTCGAAAAACAAACTCTGGCGTGATACCAATGCCAGCCCCCTCTGCAACGAGCGCTTTCACCTGGCCATTATCGGCAACGACTATGTTGCGTATCCTGCCGAGATACTCGCCCATCTTCGAGAAAATGTGGCTTCCGAGAAGCTGTGAACCGCGCCATCCTGAATACAGCGTTTGCTCCAGTGGCAGCTGCTGCCCCGCTTTCTGATCAGTATCTGCTCTTGCCGCCGAGCAAAGTCCTAGCGCCACTGCAGCAACGAACAGCCAGCATGCAAATGGTCGGTATCCTGTCATGTTCTCGTTCCTTCACGCTGATGCCCTCAGGAGAACTTTGCGGCTTGCTCGCAACTTTCCGCTTCTAGCGCGAGCTATGGCCCCGATGACACCGTAAAGACGTTCGCCCGCCTTACGCACTCGGAGCTCGCTGCCATCCAGTCTTTCTTCATGTTGTTCCTGAAGTAGCAGTGCCTCAGAGGCCTTAACGAGCCAGTAGTCGGTTTTCTCCGCGCCGGGCCGCGTCACATCTTCCTTGGTTTGTCACCGGTTCAGGCCCAAAGGCGCGGCATACTGCATTCTGCAGCGAATTAACCTGCGCATCTGCATCGCAGCTCACCGAGTGACCGCATCGATCATTTGACCTGCTTGGCAGGCCTTCGCGGGAACACGCAGTAGGCGATAGCAGCTACATGAAGCGCGCGCCAATCCCTCCCTATCCAATATCGAGATACTTCCGCGCTCTCTGTGGATTAGCCCCGCTTCTTCCATTCTTCCGATTTCGGTCGTGACGCCGGCGCGGCGAACCGCGATAGCTCGGCTCAATACGTCGTGGGTCAAAGGGATGTCGCTCATCTGCAGCAGGTCGCTCGTAACCAGCAACCATCTTGCGAGTCGCTCGCGCAGCGAGTGCTTTGTGTTGCACGCAAGCAGCTGAGAGCTTTGAATGAGTGCGGCATGAACGTAAGCAAGCAACGCTCGACGAAGTTCAGGCAAGGCCTCCTGAAGTGCGACCAGCTCATCGGAGTTGATCCGAAGAGCATTCCCAGGTACCTGAACAATGCAACGATGAGGTGATACTTTGGCTCCCAGCACAATGGAAGTTCCAATGAAATCGCCTACTCCCAGGGTAGCTATTTCAACGTGAGCACGGTCCGCTCCGGCCCGTGCGAACAATGACACAGCTCCCGCTTCTACAAAGTAGGCAAAGCGCAGCGGGACGTTTCGTTCGAGCAATATCTGACGTCTGGCCAGCGGAACATTCTCAGACCGCGTCAGTATTTCGGCGCGACATTGCTCGGAAAGTTGCCGCAGGATGCCATTGGCCACATACGATGAAGTGGCGACAGCTTTGTATTGGATCGGCGCCACCGCACGATCTGTCGAGGTCGCTTCCGTCATTCCTCCTGAAAGTAGCATAGCGTTCTCCGTGACCGCACCTGTCTTTCCTCGCGAGTCTGACCATGGTCAGCGAGGGCCTGGAAGTCGGGGTCCAGACCCACGCCGTCGGGATTTTCCCTACAGCCGAGCGGAACTTTCCGACAGCCAAACAGCCTTCCTTGATGATCCTTGGAGCGATATGAGTCGTAACGGGCACTGCGTCGCGGGCTCAGGAAGAATCGCCATGGCTCTATCGACCTCAAGCACGGCAGGGCGGTCATTGATCCTGCTGATGATGGCGGCTGCAATTCCCGTGCTCTTGTTTGGAGGCTGGGTTGCATTCCTGAATGCGCGGCAAGATCGCAATGCCGCTCGGCTTGCCGCGTTCGAGGCGCTCGACCGTGTTACCAGCCGCGTTACTTCAGAACTCGCCACTCAGGTCGAACTGGCGGAAGCGCTGGCTGCTTCTGCTGCGCTGGATCAACCTGATCTGGAGATGTTCTACCGCGAAGCGAAGCGGCTCAAGGATGCGCATCCGCTTTGGGAAACGATCGAGCTCGTCGATACCGAGGGTCGGCAGGTTCTCAATCTCCTTCGGCCGATGGGGGTCCAACTGGGAGCGACGGCCGACCGGGAGAATTTCAACAAGGTGGTGCAGACCCAAGAGCCTGCAATCGGCGGCATTGGCCCACTGGGCCCTATTTCCGGAAAACGGCTCGTCGCCTTGCGGGCTCCCGTCAAGCGGGATGGACGTCTCAACTTTGTCCTGACGATCGCTCTCGTTCCTGATGCTGTGAGTCAGATCCTCCGCCACGCCGGTGCGCCAAAAGGCTGGGTTGGCGTAGTCGCTGATGCCAAAGGGAATATCGTTGCGCGGACGATCAAGGAGCAATTCGAGCTTGGGCGGCCAGCCAGTGAGTCGGTTCGGGCAGCCATTCAGCGCAGCTCCGAGGGAGCATACGTCGGCCGCACACTAGAAGGAGTCGAAGTCGACGCGGTGTATCGCTCTCTTCCGGGAACAGGGGGGTGGTCTGTTCATCTCGGGCTGCCGACAGAATCCCTGAATGCACCAGTACGATGGTCAGCGTATCTGTTGGCGGGTGGCGGCGCCGTCAGCATTGCACTCGCGATCGCCCTAGCCTGGCTCACCGGTATCGATCTGGCGCAGCGGCGCCATGAGCAGGAAGCACAAGCGGCTATCGCGTTAGGTCTAAGTGAGGAGCGTCGCAAGCTCGCCATAGAGGCCGCAGAACTGGGTGTCTTTAATTGGAACTTGAAGAGCGGAGAGGTGCTTGTTTCGCATCGTGCGCAAGACCTTCTGAACCTTCCGGCTCGACCAGGCGAAACCTGGGATCGCGTCTATCCCCATGAGCTATTCCTTGCCGGCATCCATCCGTCGGACAGGGACTTTGTAGCCCAGGCATTGAGGGGTAGCGTGCATGAGAAGCCAACGGTTATCGAATTCCGCACGCGAGACGTCGACCATAATGTCCGCTGGCGGCGGGTGACGGGGCGTCCCTCGCAGGTCAATCCCGACATGCACGACATTGTCTTTGGCGTCGTCATTGATATAGACGCGGCCAAGCAAGCCGAAATGGAGCGCATCAAGTTGCTGCGCCGACTCTCGGTCGCCGAGGAGAACGAACGGCGCCGGATTGCCCGCGAGCTTCATGATCAAATCGGACAGAGCGTGACAGGATTGCTGCTGGGGCTCAAGAACCTCGAGCACAGCATTGGACCAGGGGTGGATCGTAGCCGTGCGGATCGCATTCTCTGGCTCCAAACTCTGGCTAACGGAATCGGACGTGACCTTCATCGGGTCGCGACGGACCTGCGGCCGACGGCTCTCGACGACCTGGGATTGCACGATGCGGTAAAGGCACTCTGCTCGGAATGGAGGCGCCGATTCCATATCAAAGTGGACCTTCAGATCCTCGGAATCCCTAATCCCGTCCCGTCGGACATCGAGATAGCGGTCTATCGTGCAATCCAGGAGGCGCTGACCAACATTCTCAAGCACGCGAAGGCGCAAAACGTCAGCGTCGTAATCGATCAACGACTCCACGAATTGCGCACTGTCGTCGAGGATGATGGCGTCGGATTTTCCCCCGAAGCGGCCGCACCGTTCGAATGCGAAAGGAAAGCCTCTGGCAGACTAGGCCTTTCTGGAATGCGCGAGCGATTGAGCTTGATTGGCGGTACGATCGTCATAGAATCAGAGTTGGGCGTCGGCACAACGCTGTTTATATCGATCCCTCTGGGCTCGGGAAGGGACCCCTGACATGAGCTCCATCAGAGTCATGCTCGCTGACGATCATCCTGTTGTGCTTGCAGGAATGAAGGCGCTGCTTGATGGTACTGGAGACATCACGGTGGTCGGCGAGGCTACGACAGGACCTGGCGCCCTGAAAGTTTTCCGCGAAGCTGATCCTGACATCGCCGTGCTGGACATCTCATTGCCCGAGATCAATGGCCTCAAGCTCGCCGAGATCGCTGCAATCGACTTTCCCAAGATCAAAGTTCTTGCGTTGACGGTTCACGAGGACCGCGCCTATGTGCAGCCGATGATGAGGGCAGGTGCCCGTGGATATCTGTTGAAGCGATCCGCGGCTGAGGAACTTGTCAGAGCGATCAGAGCGATCGCCAGCGGCGGACTTTACTTGGACCCCACGATTGCGGAAATGGTCGTCCCGCCACCGCCGGATCAAGCGACCGGAGGGCCTCAATTGGCGGAACTCAGTCAACGCGAAACAGAGGTCTTGCAGATGATCTCGCGCGGCCTGAGCAACAAGGAAATCAGCGGACGTCTCGATGTCAGCATCAAGACTGTAGAGACTCACAAAGCGAGAGCCCTCGAGAAGCTTGGGCTTCGCACGCGAGCCGAAATCGTTCGCTATGGTGTCGCGCACCGCTGGCTGGACGATCTGCAATGAGGCTCTGAAGCCGCCGATTCTGGACAACGCACTTCCTCGGAAAGGAATGCCTCGTTGGCACGACGTGGTCAGCCAAACTGGGAATCTCGGCTCAACATACGCGACCACAGCCCAAGCCTAGTCATCACCAAGAGAAGCGAGAGCGCTCCCGCGCAAAGGTGAGCGGCCATTGCTAAGCCACCGAAGTTGAAAATCCAGGGTGACGCGAGCGCACCGACCGCAACTATCAGAATCAGCCACTCCTCCCAAACTTCGAAAGCATACAACGCGGAGAATGAGAGGATGCCGATGAAGGTTCCGCTTACGCCCGCACTTTGAGACGGTACGTTCGGCGTGGGCGCGCCAAATCCCAACAGCCATGGTGACAAGAACAATCCAGCACCGACGAGCAGATTGGACGCATCGCAAACCTTGTTAACGAGATCATGCCGGCCTTTCGCGTCTTGCTTCCTCGCTCCAGTTTCCAAGGTGACCATTGCAAGTATCTCCCTACCTGCCACATCGGCTCGTCGACCCCGCCCGCCCAGGGCGACGCTCTCTCAATTCCCTTTGCTGCTTCGGAGACACGGCCAGCGCATCTCCGCGCAATTGACAGTCAGACGCGGCTCCTAGCCGCTGACTTCACCGCTTATTACGTCGCCGAACAGCTCCCAACGCTCGCCTTTGAATCTCATGAGCTGCATCCTCTGAATGGGCGCGAAGTCCTGGGGACTCGTATTGATAGCGATGCCCGGCAGCAACGTCCCGGATGAGAACTCCTTCAGGCTCGCGGCCTGCTTCATGATGTTCTCTCTGGTAAGATTGTCGCCGCACTTTTGCAGCACCTCAACCAGCGTTCTTGCCACGTTATAGCCGTAAATCACCGAACCATCGGCCCGGTTACCTTCGGGAAAATCGTTCTCGAGGAAGTCATAGTAGGCTTTCATGCCCTTATCGTCCTTCCACTGGGGATCTAGCGCGTCCTTCAGGTAGGCTGCCGAGATAATACCCTGGCTGTGCTCGAAGCCCGCCGGCTTGATCACGCTGCCGATCGATGCGCTTACGTTGTTGAGGAAGTGAGTGGGCTTCCAACCAATCAAGAAGGCCTTCTTGATTGCCTGAGCCGCAAACTTCGGGGTCGTGATGTTGAAGAAGACGTCTGCCCCGCTCGAGTGCAGTCTTACGATATGATTGTTGATGGTCGGCTCCGACGTCTCATAGCTCTCTTCTGCGACGATCATCGATGCAGCCTTCGCGCCAAGGCCGTCCTTCAAGCCCTTCAGGTAGTCCTTGCCGTAATCATCGTTCTGATAGAGCACTGCGATCTTGGCATTCGGCTTCTCACGCAGAATGTACTTCGCGTAGATTCGCGCTTCGCTCTGATAGTTTGGCTGCCAGCCTATAGTCCACGGAAAGTTCTTGGGATCGTCCCATTTCGTCGCGCCTGTCGCCACGAACAGCTGTGGGACCTTCTTGCTGTTCATGTACTCATGGATGGCGGAGTTGGGCGGCGTACCGAGCGAGTTGAAGATCAAAAGGACCTCGTCGCTCTCCACGAGCTTTCGCGCTTGCTCAACCGTTTTTGGCGGGCTGTAAGCGTCGTCATAGGAAATGAAGTTGATCTTGCGGCCGTTGATGCCGCCTTCAGCATTAATCTTGGCAAAGTAGGCCTGCTCCGTCTTGCCGATAACGCCATAAGCCGAAGCTGGCCCACTGTAGGGCATGATGTTGCCGATCTTGATTTCTGTATCGGTCGCACCAGCGTTGTATTTCTTCTGGGCTACTGCGTCGGTACTCATCGTTGATAGCAAGACCACTACCGCCGCCATCGCTATGGCGCTAATCGAAGATCTATGCATTGGCTTGTCTCCCTCGCAGGCTTGAGCTTGCCCACGGAGCATCTGCTCTCCCTGAACAAGCATCCACGAATATGCGCTCGCTCAATCAGCAGTTTCAGTCGGGTCAATGCTGGCGAAGGTCAGGAAATTCCTGACGCCGGACAATGGCCGATCGCACGGCGTTGCGTCGTCAATCACGGGGGCGATACCTCCCGCCGCCGGTGAGAAGAGCCGGCGCAACGCAACTCCAAGAATGGGAGTGCGTACACCTTCGCACCGTCCCTATTCGCAATCTCTCTTGTGTCGGGGGATTGGTAAGGGTCTCAGGACCCAATGGGAGACTGGGATTAAAGCGCACCTTAACCACACTAGTAGCCGTCGTTCTTGCATCGGCACCGTATGCGAGACCGGCGACTGCAGCACGAGTCGCAACCAGCAAACCTACCGCAAGTGCTTCACCCATTATCACCGTTGGATGGCGCGGTCATGGTCGGCACCACGGCTGGCACCATCACGGGTGGCGACATGGCCATCGCGGCCACTTTGGCTGGGGCCCGGCTATCGGAGGTTTCGTCGCCGGCGCTGCTATCGGCAGCGCGATTGCCAACAGCCGCGCTCAGGCCAGGGAGTACTTCTCCTGCGCGTAGTTAGTTGCAGCATGCATCGCGTCGTTGTTTCCAGGATAGCCACCCGGAAAATGTACGGCGCTGTACCACGCAATCTGGCAACTCCATCATTTTGTGCGCATTTATGGTGCATCGGTATGCCAGCGCCTCACCGACTGCAGCGTAACCTGAACGATACTCAGGTGACTGCGCCGGCAACACGGAAGGTTCGCTTCGACTACATCAGTCGGCAAAGAGTAGAGAGGGACCGATCCCATGAACAGAAACATCATCATTGCCGCGGCCGTCCTTGCCGCCGCTTCTTCAACGGCTTTTGCGCAGACCAACAGCCCGTCAGAAGAACCGCCGGCAAGTCAGACCCATAGAAACCTGGCAGATCAGGGGACAGTTGGGAAAACTCGGCTCAATCCTACCAGCGACGCGAGCAACGCAGTCGGCGCATTCACGGCTATATCATCGAAAGACCGCATGAGTTCGCGGGTCGTGGGACTCGAAGTGCGAAACAAGGCGAACGAAGCCATCGCCACCATTGAGGATATTGCGTTCAACGAGAACGGAATCGACGGCTATATCCTTTCGATCGGCGGGTTCTTTGGCATCGCCGACCGCTACGTCGCAGTACATTCATCCTCGATCGCTCTAACCTACGATCGAGCCAACAATCAATGGCGCGCCACGATGGATGCGAGCGCCGAGCAGCTGAAGGCAGCACCAGAATTCAAGTACCCAGGCAACACCTAGCATGATCGCGAGCCACCGGCTACGGTCACACGACCGCGCTGGCGGTCTCTGCACTCCGATAGCGATGCTTGTGCAAAGCCGACGTCACAAAGGTTCGCATATGCTTCAGATCAGACCAGCAGCTGATTGGATCGCACTCGTCCTCGGGTCCGTGATGATCTTGGTCGGCGGGATCTACTGCGTTGCCGGCGCTCGGAACATGCCGCTCTACTATCTCTCCTGCGGCCTCGGATTGGGCGTTTCGGGTCTACTTATATGCAGACGGCGAGTTGAGGGCGCCTGGATATATTTACTCGCGTTCCTCCTCATCACAGTCGGCGCGTGGTGGCAAGTAGGTTCAAATGGATGGGCCTTCACACTTCGTCTCGCTGTCCCTGCCGCGATATTGATCCTTGTTCTCGCGATTGCTCCAAAGCTGAAAGAGTATCGGCACGACTTCGAAGCACCAGCGACCATCTCGGCGGGCCTGCTATTGTTAGTGGGGGTGGCGCTCATCATGGTCGGCCCATCAAGCACCGCCCCGGCCACTTCCCAACAAACACCGCCGTCCGCAACGAGGATCGACGATCCGCCCATTTGGAACGATATCCATTTGCCTGCCTGACCGATCACGGCGTGCAGACCGATTCTCCGATCGAGATGGATATGGATGTTCAATTATCCGTAACAGGCTTCTGGTTGCGAGACACTCAGTACGGGGCAGCTACGAGGCCCCCAAACAATGCGTCCAGCGACGCGTAGAGCTAAAGGGCTGAGAGGCCCTCATCATCCCGGATTCCGTGTTGATACCGTCAAATGGTACTGCCCCGTACAGACTTGTTTGACTACCGCTTCCTTCCGAACGGTTGCCATTGCAACCGCACGCTCGCGCCGACGTTATGTCAGGGAGTAGACATCATCGCCGGCGGCATCTCGTGAGGCGGGCACCGCGACCCGAGAACAGGGAGGCCGTGTCGCGATGAAACCGAGATACAAAAGAACGGCGCGCACGACACTTGCAGGTCTCTTTGCGACGCCGGTCGCTGTCATCGTCACCCTGCTCTCTTCACCCTAGCTGATGCTCGTAGCCTCCAGCAGGTCCGGCGTCAGCGCTGTGTTGACGCTTCTCTCACCGGTGTGATGCGATGGCAATGACAAGGGTCGAAGCTATGACCATCATTTCACTCGCTCTGCTCGCAATCCTGACCGCACCCCCGTATGTCGGCCCCTTGAAACAGCCCGTAGTTGAAGCGGACGACTGCAATCCAGGTCGGCCTACGACGGCTAGCAGGTCGCCCCATTAGGCGCCCAAGCTAGATCGTCCAGGGTGTGGTCAAGAGCGCTCGGCGGGAAATTCCAACCGCGATTAGGTTCAAAACGCGCCTCGGCAAATGGGTACCTGCCGGGCATTCACAACCGCGCAAAGGACGCTGGATCCAGGGAATTGAAATGACCGATCGAATTGCGCTCTTCATCGATGGCGCTAATCTGCACTATACGGCAAAAAATCTTGGCTTCGAGATTGATTACAAAAAGCTTCTTCATGAGTTCTCAAAATCAAACATCCTCGTCCGCGCGTACTTCTACACGACCTTCAGGGAAGGAGAATCCGACGCCGTTCGGCCACTAGCTGATTGGCTGAACTACAACGGCTTCGCGGTTAGGACGAAATCTATCAAAGAGTACGACGATCATGAGGGCCGCAGGCGGACGACGCGCCACATCAGAATCGATCTCGCGATCGATGCATTGGAGCTTTCGCGTTGTGTGGATCATATCTTCCTCTTTTCTGGCGATGGTGACTTTCGGCGACTAGTGGAAGGAGTTCAACGATTGGGCGCAAGGGTCACCGTCGTGTCGAGTGTTCGGACGACGCCGCCGATGGTGGCCGACGATCTGCGAAGGCAGGCCGATAGTTTCATCGACCTGCTCGCAATTAAGACTTCGATTGGCCGGCCACTGCAGTCGCGCAAACGCGAGTCTTGAATTCTGCGGAAAGCCCGCCGGCTGAGGGCAGGTCCGCAAGCTGCAGCCGGTGTCTGAACCGGGCGCTGCCTGCTTAAGTTCAGGTATCAAATCTCGCTAATGGCAGTTGGCTGGGCGCATGACTAACGTGTGATAATGCTTGAAACCGTAAGCTCCAGATAGCTTTTGCCGGTCCGGGGCGACGGAAATTTCAAATCGTAGCCATTGTGAGCCCCGGGGTTGCTCGATCAGCAGCGACCCTTTTGCTTTGTGCGATCGTAAATGACCTGCCGCCTTCGCAAATACAGATGGTTCGCCCAGCAACCGGATGCGTTACCAACCGCTGCAATCGCGGTCCGAACCGTACACGCCAAGCGCTCGAGGGACCTGCGCTTAGCGCCTCATCGTTCTTCCGGCTGGTCAGGATTCTCTTGGCTGCCGTATTTGGCAACGTGGACCTCTTGCTTGCACTCATCATCTGGTTGTGGGTTGCGTCTGCGCGTCGACACGCGTCACCAACAGGAGGCAGGCACTGGCAATCACGGTGCAATATCGGACAGACTGGTACATGCTCGATCCCCCAACGAAATGGCGAGACCCAGCCCATCAGCGGCATAGCCGGCCCTGATCTTCCCGGTCCTTGATCTTCTCAGGCGAGAGAAGGTCCTAAGCCACGCGCGGTAACACCGTTCCTAATTTCTTTGTCCGCTACCGCACCAACCGGACGCCCGATGAGGCAGCCGATCGAGGCCGTCTTTGCCCGACCCTCCTTCCATCTTCCATCCCTTCCAGGCGTGGCGAGAAATATGATCGCTCCCGAGGATCGGGACGGCTACGGCAGCGTTGCCGATCCAGCAGGCAAGTTGAGCAGGACGAATTATGTCCGCATCCGGAACGCAGCGCGACTACCTCCATCTCGATCTCGCCACGCGTGCATTTCGCGCGGGTATTGCGATCTCGCCGACCGCTATCCGAACCGCCCGTTTCGTGAAACCACCCGGTGCCCCCGATCCTATCAAAAACAAGATACCGATCCGCGAAAATCCGCTCGATGCCGTTCGCACGTTCAACCCGGTTGTGCAGACATGATTAAACGAATGTTGATCATGCTCGCGGCCTTGAGCATCGTTTTTGGCGCGGCGTTCGGCTTTCAAGCCTTCAAGCAGCGAATGATCGAAAAGGCTATTGCCGCTCTGCAAAATCCGCCGCAAACAGTATCGACTACCGTCGCGCGTCCGGAAGACTGGCGAAGCACGCTAAACGCCGTCGGCAGCGTCCGCGCAATCAACGGCACCGATGTCGGTCCTCAGGCTTCCGGGACTGTGTCAGCTTTGCACTTTCGGTCCGGGACCAACGTCAAGAAGGGTGACCTTCTCGTCGAACTTACAGCGGGCGCGGACATTGCCCGCCTCAATGCATTGAAAGCGACGGCGCGCCTGGCACGGCTGACGTATGAACGTCACTCCTCGCTGAGTGCCAATGCGGTCACGCAGCAGACGCTGGATTCGGATCTGGCGACGCTGAACAACGCCGAGGCCCAGGTTGCCGAACAGCAGGCCCTGCTCGACTACAAATCCGTCCGCGCGCCGTTCTCCGGGCGCCTTGGCATTCGCCGCGTAGATCTCGGACAATACATTGCGGCCGGCACGCCGATCGTGACGCTGCAGCAGCTCGATCCGATCCATGTGGATTTCCACCTTCCCCAACAATCGCTTGCAAACATCAGCGTGGGCCAGACCGTCGATGTCACGACCGACGCTTACCCGCACGCTTCCTTTGACGGAAAGATATCCTCGATCAACTCGGAGGTGGACACCGAAACACGCACCGTGCTGGTTCGCGCCACCGTCGGCAACGCCTCAGAACGGCTGCTGCCCGGCATGTTTGTCAACGTCACCATCGAAACGGAAGAACCCAAGCGCTACGTCACCTTGCCCAGGACTGCGATCTCCTACAACTCGTACGGAGACATCGTCTATCTGGTCGAGAAGCACGAGCAGGGAAAGGCAGGCGAGGTTGACGGCGTTGCCAGGCAGACCTTCGTCAAGACCGGACCCAGCCGCGGCAACGAGGTCGCCGTCCTCGACGGTGTCGAAAGCGGCGATACTATCGTCACGGCCGGACAAATGAAGCTTCGTAATGGCTCGCCGGTCAAGATCAACAACCAGGTGCAGCTTCCTGACGAACGGAACCCGAAACTGACCGAGGAATAGCCGGTCATGAAATTCACCGACCTCTTCGTCCGCAAGCCAGTTCTTGCGATCGTCATCAACCTGATGATCCTCGCGCTGGGTCTGCGCGCGATGGGCGTGTTGCCGATCCTGCAGTATCCAAGAACTGAGAACGCCGTCATCACGGTAACAACGACCTACTACGGCGCCGATCCCGACGTGGTGACCGGATTCATCACGACTCCCCTGGAGAACGCGATCGCGCAGGCGAATGGCATCGACTACATGAGTTCCAAGAGCACGACCGGCGTCAGTACCATCACGGTCACTCTCCGCCTGAACTACGACCCGAGCAAGGCGCTCACGGAGATCAATACCAAGGTCAGCTCGGTGCTCAACCAACTGCCGGAGCAATCGCAGCGGCCGGTCCTTACCGTCGAGATCGGGCAGACGATCGACGCCATGTATCTCGGCTTCGACAGCGAGGTACTGGAACGCAACCAGATCACCGACTACCTCACGCGGGTTGTCCAGCCCAGGCTTCAGGCCGTGCCCGGCGTACAAACCGCCGAGATTCTCGGCGGCCAGAATTTCGCTCTGCGCGCGTGGCTCGATCCGGCAAAGCTTTCCGCTTACGGCCTGACACCGGCAGACGTCAGAAATGCGCTGGCGCAGAACAATTTCATCTCGGGTCTCGGCACTACCAAAGGCGAGATGGTGCAGGTCAATCTTTCGGCGACCACCGGACTTCATTCACGCGAAGAATTCGCCAACCTGGTGTTGACGCATTCCGGCGGCGCTATCGTTCGCTTGAAGGACGTCGCGCATGTCGTTCTTGGTGCGGACAGTTATGACACGCAGGTTGCATTCGACGGCAAGCCGGCCGTGTACATCGGCATCAAGGTGGCGCCCAACGCCAATCTGTTGGAGGTCATTGCGGGCGTGCACAAGGCGTTTCCGGATATCGTCGCCCAGCTTCCCACCGGACTTCGCGGCCAGATCGTTTATGACTCAACCGACTTCGTCAACAGCGCGATTGATGACGTGCTCCGCACGCTGGTCGAGGCGCTGATTATCGTCAACTGTGTCGTATTCCTCTTTCTGGGCTCGCTTCGCTCGGTATTCATCGCCGCCGTCGCGATACCGCTCTCGCTGATCGGCACTTTCACGATGATGCTGGCGCTTGGCTACTCCATCAATCTGCTGACGCTTCTCGCGCTGGTCCTGGCGATCGGCCTCGTGGTCGACGACGCAATCATCGTCGTCGAGAACGTGAACAGGCACCTGGAACGTGGAGAGCGGCCGATGCAGGCGGCAGTTCTTGCCGCTCGCGAACTTGGCACGCCAATCATTGCCATGACAGTCGTGCTTATCTCGGTCTATGTTCCTATCGCCTTCCAGAGCGGCCTGACGGGCGCACTGTTCACGGAGTTCGCTTTCACGCTTGCGGGCGCAGTGACGATCTCCGCGGTCGTCGCGCTGACGCTATCCCCCATGATGGGCTCGAGGCTGTTGCGGTCCCCGGCGACGACTGCACGGCGTGGATTCCGGTTCACTGAATTGATCGACCGAGTTTTCGATTCCATTCGCGGCCGATACCGGCGGTTGCTTCATGGAAGTCTCAACTACTTGCCAGTTACCCTGACCTTTGCCGCCCTGGTATTGTCCAGCATCTATTTCCTTTACGCCGGCGCGAAGAGCGAGCTGGCGCCCCAGGAAGACCAGGGCGTGATCATCGCCTCCTCGACGCTGGCGCCGAATTCCACGCTGGCGCAGAAGCTCCTGTACGCCGAGCGGGTTCACAACATCTTCAAGGCGTTCCCGGAGACCGCACACGTCTTTCAAATCGATGCTCCCGGCAACACGATCGCCGGAATGGTGCTGAAGCCATGGGATGAGCGCGAAAGGACCAGCAACGAGTTGCAGCCGCTTGTGCAGGACAGACTCAATGATGTGGCCGGTGCGCGTATCGCTGCCTTTCAGCTCCCTCCCCTGCCCGGCAGCCGGGGGCTGCCCGTTCAGTTCGTGCTTACGACCACGGATTCATTCGATCGCTTGAACGAAATTTCCCGGGAATTCCTGCAGCGCGCGCGGCAGAGTGGCCTGTTCATCTTCCTCGACACGACGCTCAAGATCGATAACCCGCAGGCGGTCGTCGAGATCGACCGAGACAAGGCTGCGCAACTCGGATTGAGGATGGCTGACATCGGCAGCTCAATGGCCACCATGCTGAGCGGCGGCTACATCAACTACTTCTCGCTCGATCGCCGCTCCTACAAGGTCATACCGCAGGTCAAGCAGAGCCTCCGGCAGGATCCAGGCCAGGTGCTCGACTACAATGTAGTCAATACGAACGGGATTCCCGTCCCTCTTTCGGCGGTCGCGCGTATTGTCACGAAAACGGTCCCGGAGTCCCTGGACCATTTCCAGCAGCTCAACAGTGCGACGATCCAGGGTGTCGCAATGCCAAACGTCGCGCAAGCCGATGCCCTGCAGTACCTGACCAACCTCGCGAAGGAGACTTTGCCGCAGGGCTATGGTGTGGACTATAGCGGTCTCTCCCGGCAGTACATCCAGGAATCCAGTGGCTTCCTCCTGACCTTCTCGTTTGCCCTGCTGACCATCTATCTCTCGCTGGCGGCCCTGTTCGAGAGCTTCCGTGATCCTCTCACCATCCTCGTGTCGGTGCCGATGTCGATTGCGGGCGCACTGCTCTTCATCTTCATCGGACTCGGCGGCGCCTCGATCAATATCTACACGCAGGTTGGTCTGGTCACGTTGATGGGGCTTGTCAGCAAGCATGCGATCCTGATCGTCAAGTTCGCCAACGACCTGCGGCTTGCGGGCAGGTCCAAGCGCGAGGCAATTGAGGAGGCAGCCTCAGTCCGCTTGCGTCCGATCCTCATGACGACGGCGGCGATGGTTCTCGGGGTTGTGCCGCTCATTCTTGCCAGCGGTGCCGGAGCAGTCTCGCGCTTCAACATCGGTCTCGTCATCGGCAGCGGGCTGCTGATTGGAACCGCGTTTACGCTGTTCGTCGTTCCCGCAACCTACATGCTGCTTGCCGCAAGGCATGTTGACGCAACCGAAGACGGACGCTCGGCCGAGTTGACCGGCTGATCAACGGTGCCGGCGCGAGCCGCAGCCCCCCAGGTCGTTGGCAGGGCTGGGGCTGTCCGGGGAGCTTCACGGCGCCCCGTTCCGCGCTACGCCGGTTGATCCCACCATGGCGAGGCTAGGCCCAGCCAATGGCGGTTGTGATCCGCACTTCAAAATTCATGCCGCCGTTGGCCCGGAACGGTTGCCATTTGTTCGTGACTTCCCGTTCGAAAGTGGTTCGCGTCGCCTCGTCGACCTTCATTACCCCGCCGACCATCGGCGTCGAATTGATGTATTGCCATAGAAAGTCCCGCGGCTCAGGTACCGCGAGCCGGGCCGTGGCGGCATGCACTTCTACCCTGCCGAAGCCGGCCCCCTCAAACAGCTTGTGGATCTCAGCCTCGTCGTGGAGCGAAAAGACGGTGCGCTCGAACGCAGCCACTTCCGGACCGATTCGGCGACCGAGCGCGTCTCCCATGACGGAAAAGAGATCGGGCTCAGGTCCCGGTACAGTAACGAGCGCTCGTCCGCCGGGCACCAGAACACGATGCATTTCGGTAGTGGCTGCCCGTTTATTGGCCATGAACTGCAGTCCCATTTGGCATAGCACGACATCAAATGAGCGGTCCGGCAGTGGCATCGCTTCGGCACTTGCCTCGTACCAATGGATCGAATTGCCGGACGGGACCTGCTTGCGAGCCCTGGTCAGCATTCCCGGACTAATGTCGAGGCCGGCAACGGTCCCGGTTGGCCCGACAGCGTTGGCCGCTGCGCGGGCGACAACTCCGGTGCCGCAGGCAACGTCGAGGACACGCTCCCCCGGCTTGAGTTGAGCGGCCGCTAGGAGACCCTTCGACGCCGGTACACCGATCGTGGGTACGAAGTACCGCTCGTAATTGTCCGGCATGGATTCCATCGCCTGATGTAAGCTTCTCTCATTCATCGCTTGCCTCCTTTCGGTTGGAACAGCTCAACCGTAGAAGTGAAACGAGGCCCGTGCATCGCCCAAATTCTCTGACGATCTCGCGCATCGCCGAGTCGAGACCCTCCCGGAGTGTCCAGCCTCAACACCAGGAGCTTCGCACCGCGTTGATGGGCTTCTTTAACTCCATTGCTGAAGTACTCAGATGTGGCTGGCCCGATCGCTCCTGTTATGTCCAACAGAAATGCTGTGCCTTCGGCTTTGCCAGTTTGCGCGAGTCCTCCGGCCGGTGCGAATGCGAGCAGTGTCGCAACAGTAACTCCGCACAGGATCGGGGCCATTCCGGTTCGCTCGAGGCACATGTGGCTCGCCCGGCAAGATGTCCATTGAGACCATTAACTAACGCCCGAAGGCAACAAATGGTCCTCGGAACTAGCCTGCAATCGGCTAACGGGCGGAATCTGCGCCCAGCAAATCGCTTGTCGCTTCGTCGGCTGGCACGCGCGCGCTTATACCGTACGAAATCGGACAGGGATTTTCTCTGGTGCTCGCGGCCAGCCCAGCAACGGGCGCAACCGCGTGCTCGCAGTCGAGTTCATCTCACTGCTTGCGCCGAGTTCACGGGGGCGTTCATCGAGCGCAGTCCGCCTGCTGCCGGCAATGTCAATTGATGCCAGCGAGATAGAGCAGGACCACTGCTTGGGCGGACAACGCCATCTCACCGTCGGCAACGCTCACACCTCCCGGAATCAGCAGCACAAGCAAGTAGAAAACGATTGCCAGCCCGAGGCTCATGATGGGACCGGCAATCGCCATCAAGAACTCGCCCTTGGCGCTTGTCGGCTCGTCCTCCATCTCGGCCACGCCGCCAAAGACAAAAAGGGTGATGCCGCGGATTGGCATGTCGTATTGACGTGCCACAACCGCATGCGCAAGCTCATGAAGCACGATCGAGACGGCTAGCCCGAGCAGCCCGGCAACACCCATCGCCCAATAGAAGGCGGGCTCAAGGCCAGGGGACGCCTGGGGGAAGTATCCGACCGACAATGTCCAAACTAGGCCCAGCCAGCAGTAGCCAACTGGCATCAATTCCGACGCGAAAGCCAAACAATCTGAACAGGGTGAGGCTGCGATCGAACATGACGTTCTCCGGCCTGCGTAGTCCCCTGAAAACGTCGTTCGGTGCGATTTGTTCGATCGGTGGGCTTGCCGATCGTCAATGAAAGGCGCGCTCAAGCGAGCCAATCGGACCGCCAGCTCTCTCATTGCTCAGGCCTGCGCATCCATAATTTGGGCTCACCCGTACGGTAGCGGACCATAGTCAATCGCGAACGTCCACGCATAAGAAGGAAAGTCGGCAAGCCATAACGGCCAACACAGTATCCCTCGTGGACGACAGATAGAGGTCGGCTCATCACAAGTGATCGAGATCGTCGTCTTCCCTCTTTGGTAATGTCTGTAGACACTGAGCGCGCAAGCATCACCGATCAGATTTTCACTTGATAGTCGGTCTGAAGGCGTACGCATCGCCAGTCAATCGAACCCAGCGACGACATAGCTCTAAGTCCGGTTGAAGATTCAGTTCCCGGATAAACTCGCCCTGCTCGGTCGCTGCGAATGCAGGGAGCGGACAATAGGGCCTTGCTCTGTCTGCATTGCCGAAGGCCTGAGGAACGAGCACGACGCACCGCAGTTCCTCAACGACAAGGAATTGAGGAGATCTACATGAAAGTGGGCTTATACACGCTGGCATTCGCCCTTGCGGTAACACTGGGAAGCACCTCGTTTGCCGCGGCCCTTCCCGGCTCATCCCGGCTGCAAACTCCCAATCCTGGACTCTTTCAGACGCAATTCGAAAGAGACCGCGACTGGCGCGACAGCGGTGATCGATGGGACCGAAGGCACATGCGTCGCCATTGGGACTCACGAGGCGAGTGGCGCCGTGGCCATCACTACCGGCATGCACCTCCAGGATGGCGCCGTTACAGCACCCGCCCGTGGAACTGGCGGGGGCGCGGCTGCATCGTGATCGGACCAGCATGGTTCTGCCCATAGGCAGGAAAGCGCCAGTGTGCAGGTAAGGCAGCGCCTTGCGGGCACTCGCAGTTATGACCTAGGGGCAGTCATGAACTGCGCGATCGCGAGTAGCGCAAAAAACAGCGGCGATTGCGAGTCCGAACCACGCCGGCCGCTAAGAATGTGCAGCACCATTCCGCTGCGAGAAAGCGCCGGACTCGTGCGCCCTTCGGCCCGGCGACCCACCTGCGAAGACGGACTGCGCAGTTTGCGTTCCACCGATCTCGTGACTGCCTTCCGACGCTTCAGCCGGCTATCGCGAAGTTCGGCGCGAAACCGTACCAAATCCACGCGTCTCGCGCGCCACCTCGCCGCAACCATCTCCTGCACCACAGCGCATTGAGGCAAGATGCTTGCGGCCGCAACACCTCCTGGAGGCAGCGACACGAGCAACGGAGAGCAGGATGAACAATATCGTAACGAAAATTGCCCTCGGAGTGCTCCTGGTTCTGCCGCTCCCCGACGCCGCAAAGGCAAACGAACCGTTCAAGCTCAGTAACGCTCAGAACATCTCCTGCAGCCGTGACCTCAAGCGGGGCAGGCTCAGAATCGCGAAGTGCAACTCGTACGCCTATCTCTTCAACACCAAGACATCGGAATACTTCCGGTGCGACGTCTCGCTTGCCGTAGTCCGCGACGCGAAGGAAGTAATCACGGTGCAGATCGACGGCGACTGCGTGCGCAAGCCGCGAATTTTCGATACCGATTCCAGCTATGACCTCGGCTTCGCCGAGACCGCGCCGCCAAGCACCAACGCATTCTTCGGGCATGGCGGCTTTTCGGTTTGGGCTGCAGACACGACACGTCAGAAAGTGCGCGGCTGCATCACGATCGTCACAGGCCTGGGTGACGCCGTCTCAAGATGCGTTGATATGACATTCAAGTAGTGGGCCGTGATGCGCGTAGCAGTCACAATTCGACGTTGCGTAACGGTGGCCATCTACAGGCAACCGCAATTACGCGGCCGCACCCGACTTTTGCGGCCCAGCTCAAGATGTACTTGTGACGTTTTAAGACATCGCCTTCCCCTAGCATGCCCCTGCGAGCTCGTTCATCGTGCGACTACACGGCATGAATAACTTGTAACGGAACGTCGGCTTGAGCTCATGCGTTGGACTTGAGTTCCTTTTACTCCGGCGCCTCGACATGAACCTATCGCGCCGCACGTTCCTGCAAGCCGCGTCCGGCCTGATGGTCACGCCTTCGGTTGCCAGCCAGCATCGAGCTGTCCAGCGGAGCGGTGCGAATTATCAGCGATGGCGTCATGGTCTCTCCTTGGTCGGCGAACTGAAGTATCCGCCGGATTTTGCGCATTTCGACTACGTCAACCCGCAAGCGCCCAAGATCGGCGCGGTGCGCCGCGGCGCGCTCGGAACGTTCGACAATTTCAACGTGGCCGTGGACGGCATGAAGGGCGTGCTCGCTGTCGGAATCGACCTCATTCACGAGACGCTGCTTACGCTGGCGCTCGACGAAGTGTCATCAGAATACGGCCTGCTTGCCGAGGCCGTCAGTCATCCGGCGGATTTCAGCTCGGTGACGTACCGGCTGCGCGCGGAGGCCAAATGGCATGACGGCGCACCAGTCACGCCCGAGGACGTCGTCTTTTCCTTCCGCGCATTCAAGAAGCACAACCCACGACTATCGACCTATTATCGCCATGTCATCAGTGCCGAGATCACCGGTCCGCGCGAAGTTAAGTTTTCTTTCGATGCGGCGGGCAATCGCGAGCTGCCTCAGATCGTCGGTCAACTCACGGTGTTGCCAAAACACTGGTGGCAGGCGACGGATGCGTCCGGGAAGAAGCGCGAGATCGCCGACACCACGCTGGAGCCTCCGCTCGGATCAGGTCCATACCGGATCAAGAGCTTCGAGGCTGGCCGTACCATCGTATACGAGCGCGTGGAGACCTATTGGGGGAGAGACCTCAATGTCCGGGTCGGACAGAGCAACTTTCACCAATTGCGCTTCGATTACTATCGTGACTCAGCCGTGCAATTCGAAGCCTTCAAGGCCGATGCTTTTGACTGGCGCAACGAGAATGTCGCCAGGAACTGGGCCACGGCATACGACTTCCCCGCAGTCACGCAAAAGCGTGTGGTGCTCGAGGAGTTTCCGATTCGGAACGTCGGAGTCATGCAGGCCTTCGCGTTCAACATCCGACGCGGAAAATTTTTCGACCCTCGATTGCGCCGCGCGTTCAATTTCGCTTTCGATTTCGAAAGCGTCAACAGGAGCATCTTCTACGGGCAATACACGCGCATCGCGAGTTATTTTCAGGGCACCGACCTTGCCTCATCCGGGCTGCCGGAAGGCCGAGAACTCGAGATCCTCTCTCCATTGCGCGAGCAGGTCCCCGAGGAGGTCTTCAGCACGCCTTATTGGAATCCAGTCGGCGGTAGCCCGGCGGCTAATCGCAAGAACCTGCTTGAGGCAATGAAGCTGCTTGAAGCGTCCGGGTTTGCGGTGCGCAATCTGAGGCTTATCGACCTCAAGACCGGCGAGCAGCTCAAGGTTGAATTTCTGCTTTCAGACCCGACTTACGAACGGTTTGTTCTGTTCTATCAGGATTCGCTCGCACGACTGGGGATCGACGCCTCGGTAAGATCGATCGATTCCGTTCAATATGAGGGGCGATTGCGCAACTTCGACTTCGATATCGTGGTTGCCAGTTGGGCACAGAGCCTAACGCCGGGCAATGAGCTCCGCGATTATTTTGGATCGCGCGCGGCGGCGACGCCAGGTTCCCGCAATCTCATCGGCATCGCCGACGAGGCGGTCGATCAGCTCATCGGCCGTATCGTTTACGCCGCCAATCGCACTGAACAGATTGCTGCGACCCACGCGCTAGACCGCGTCCTGCTCTGGCATCATTATGTTGTACCGCAGTGGAGCCTCAACAAGATTCGCACGGCGCGATGGAACCGGTTTGCCAGACCGGACGTGATGCCCACCTACGGAATGTCAGCTTTCCCTGACATCTGGTGGTGGGACGCGCAGCTCGCGGCCGGAATGGATGGCTCCGCCTGACCGCCACCCGTCGGCTCGACGACACCGTTGGTGCAATCGGCTTTGTCTTCTTTCACTCATATGATCGAGGGAGAGCGCGGCTTTGAGTTGCGAGTCGTGAGGTCTTGCCGATGAGGTTTGCCTCGATCGGGATCGAATCGACGGATTTGGATTTCGGGTCCGGCCTTCAGCCGCACGCCTGTAAACGCTGTCTTCCATTCATCAGGAGCGCGCGACTGTCGGGATAACCTCGCGGCCGAGTACCCCGAAGGAAAAGTAGAGTTTTATCAGCGCGTCTGCGTCCATGCTGGGAACGGGTATCACTGCGGTTTCCGGTACCAAAACCAGGCCACCCCAAGCGGGAAGAGGCGAAGTTGGCAGATAGACCAACAACCGTCGGTCGCCCCCAACATCGAAAACATCGTCGGCCGCGAGCAAGGCAGGAACGTCCGCCCCTTGATCTCCTCCGAGGCGGCACATCACAACTGGCAGGCCGGCCAAGTCCGCTTTGCTCCCGACAAAAAGACGAACGACTTGGGAAACCGGGCGATAGATAGATCGAAATAGAGGCACCGTCGCCAGCACGTCGTCTAGCGTCCGATCGAGTGCGCGTCGTGCCTTAACTCGCACGACAAAGCCAAGGAGCCAAAGGCTCGTTAGAACGATGCAAACACCGATGAGAAAGGCGATTAGCCCACGTTTCTGCCCAATGATCGCCGCGCCGCCACTCGTCAGAAGATCGCCAATCCACGTACCCGGGCCGATGATCGCTCCAACTGTGCCGATGACCCAAGCGATGATCAGGACGGTCAGCATAAACGGCAGCAGAATGAACATGCCGGTCAGCAGATTTCCAATGATACCTATTCGCCAAAACTTCCTTAAGATCGAGCGCATTGTCGAGACCTCCAGCTCGAACCGGGACCAGGACGCCGTTATTTCAGCAGATGAACTGCGCCGGTCATGAGGGCTGCGCGCTGTTGGCGCAACCAATCTAATGAACCACGAGCCGACCGCTTCGATCCGCAAATTCTAACAATAACTGCAAGGCAGTTACCTCAGTGCGGTGGCGCACTGAGTTTTGACGTGGTGTGACGTTGACGGTCCTCCATAGCGAGTTGTTTGAATGGTGAGATCGAACACGTCGCTGCATCCTGGCCTCTCTGAAGGAGCGCCTAATCACCGATCACCTTAGTGATAGGGAACCTCTAGTCCCCCAAACTGCGGCGCGTTCGGTTTCTCGGAATCCGGTACCGGAGCTTCGCAAATGTCATGGCTCAGTTTCGTTACTGGTACGCTACCGGACCAATCGCCCCCTTTCCGGGAAGCCGCCTAATCCAAACCCCGGAGCCGGGGAACGAACGCGGGGATTCTGGCTTCTCCCAATATATAGGTTCCTTGGGCCTTTGGACTAGACTCGATGCGATGGTGATGTGCTGTGGCCGGCGTGTCCGCATCGGGCCAATCGAGCCGGCTTCCAAGTTCGCGCAGACGGCGGAACACATGAACGTTGACCCGAGAGAAAAGCCAACTCCCTGGCGATTGACGCCAATCGGATCCACAGCTCGATTGGAAACGTGATGCAAGACTGGATCTCGTCGGCGGTCACCGCCATAAACCCGATGCCCGTCTGGATCATCGTCGTAGCGACACTTCTGGTCGCCGTAGTTGCCGGGCTTCTGTTTCATCATTTGCTATTTCTCACCATTGATAAGTGGCTCCGTAATACCGAGAATTATATCTGGCTGCTGGTCTTGGAGAAACTACGGGCTCCATCCGCCTTTGCCGCTGTCATTTTTTTCACGACATTGCTGCTGCAATTGACCCCCATTGGCAGCGCGCTGGCTGCTCTTCTTGCTCGTGTCCTGCAAATTGCTCTAATTGCGCTACTCACATGGATGGCGATCGTCATCACCGAAATCTTCGGTTCGGTTTATCTTCGCCGTCTACAGGTCGACGTGGAGGACAACCTCCTTGCGCGCAAGCACGCCACGCAAGTTCGAATACTGAAACGTGCCGCAGTCACCGTGATTGCCGTGATTGGAACCGGATTCCTGCTGATGAGTTTCGACGCGGTTCGGCAATATGGAGTCAGCCTGTTCGCATCCGCAGGCGTGGCAGGACTTGCGGTAGGCCTTGCTGCGCGCCCGCTGCTGTCAAATCTGATCGCCGGCGTTCAGATAGCCATGACACAGCCGATCCGAATTCGCGATGTCATCATCGTGGAGGGAGAGTACGGCACCGTTGAGGAGATCACCTCAACGTACGTCGTAGTGCAACTATGGGACTGGCGCAGATTGGTGCTGCCTCTAAGTTACTTCATCGAAAAGCCGTTCCAAAACTGGACCAGGGAGACCTCGTCCATCATCGGCGCTGTCACATTCAACGTCGACTATTCGACGGACGTCGCGGCGATACGCTCGAAGCTGAACGAGATAGTCGCCGCGAATCCGAGGTGGGACCGCCGCATTGTGAACCTACAGGTTACGGACGCTACAGCGGATACCATCCAGTTGCGGGCACTCGTCAGTGCTGCAACATCAGCCGCCGCGTGGGACCTCAGATGTGAGGTCCGGGAAGACCTGATCGAGTTCGTCAAGACCAAGATGCCGGAATGCCTGCCGCGTCGCCGTCAGCAGCTAGTCGATCGCGAGGCCGCCCCTACTTTGCCGCCCGCCGACAACGTTGAGGCTCGGCAGCCAGAGAAGGCCGGACTGGTAGGGGGTCGCTCGCGCTCGCAAGTCGCCGGGGAGCGAATACCGAGATCGGCGTCTAAGGGGAAGTCCCAACACGGTGTCTCGCCTCCAAGATCGACAAGATGAGGATCACCCCTGCTCGAATGCGGGCCGGCTGCCGTTGCGCGATCAGTCTGCAGCCTGGATCGTGACGGGCTTGCCTGACGAGCTGTCAAAATACTGGAAGAACTCCGAGTTCGGCGTCAGCAGCAAGCGCGTGTCGTCGGAAGCAAGTCCTTGCTTGTATGCCTGCATGCTGCGGTAAAACGCAAAAAAGTCTGGATCGCGACCGTAGGCCGAAGCGAAGATGGCGTTGCGCGCAGCGTCCCCCTCACCGCGAATCTTCTCGGATCTGGAATTCGCTTTCGCGACGATAATCGTGGCCTCCCGCTCGGCGTGAGCGCGAATCTCTTGGGCACGCTGGTTGCCGAGCGCACGGATGCCCGCTGCCTCGCGCTGCCGCTCGGTCTGCATACGCTTGTAGACGGCTTGGCTGTTCTGTTCAGGCAGGTCAGCCCGCCGGATGCGCAGGTCCACAACCGAGATGCCCATGTCCGCCGCCGCGCGATCGACCTGCTCGCGCATCCGGCCCATCAGCTGAGGACGCTCGTCGCGCACGACGGTGATGAAGCTCGCCTCGCCGAGCACACGGCGCAGCGATGAAACCATCAACGTCGACAGTCGTGAATTCGCCCCTTCGATCGAATCGACGGTTTGAAGGAATCTCAGGGGATCAATAATGCGGTAGCGCGCGAAGGCGTCGACGATCAGGCGCTTCTGATCGGACGCGATCACCTCCTGGACCGGTGCTTCGAGATCAAGAATCCGCTTGTCGATGTAAACGACGCGATCGATCAGCGGCCACTTCACCTTGAGCCCCGACTCCGTTACCACGTGCACCGGCTCACCGAACCGTATCACGAGCGCCTGTTGGGTTGGTTGCACGCTGAATAACCCGCCGGCCAAAAGGACGATGCCGACAACAGCCGCGGCGGCGCTGGCACCAATAAAGGCGACTCTCATTGCGCATCTCCTTTCGCCTTGTCCTTCCCTGCGTCGGACGGCCGCGGCTGGCGCTTGAGCTCGTTGAGCGGCAGATACGGGACCACGCCCGAGCCGCTCGCGTCGGCATCGATGATGATCTTGTCGGTGTCTTGGAACAGATGCTCCATCGTCTCGATATGCAACCGGCGCCGTGTGACCTCTGGAGCCTTTGCGTACTCGCCAAGCACCTTCGTGAAGCGCGCGGCTTGCCCCCTCGCCTCAACCACCATCTGCTCCCGATAGGCCTCGGCGGCCTGCACGATCTGTGCGGCCTTGCCGCGCGCCTCGGGAATGACACGGTTGGCGAAGGTCTGCGCCTGGTTTTCTGCCCGCTCTGCATCGGCGCGAGCGGCCTGGACATCGCGGAAGGCATCGATGACCTGCTGCGGCGGATCGACTCTCTGCAACTGGACTTGGGTCACCAGGATGCCAGCGCCGTAGTGGTCCAGAGTCGCCCGCATCAACTCGTGCACCTCGGTCTCTACGGTCTGCCGTCCTTCTGTCAGGATCGGTTGCAGCATCGAGCGGCCAATCACCTCCCGCATCGCGCTTTCGGCCACCGCTGTGACAGCGCCTTCCGGATTGCGAACGTTGAACAGGTAATCCGTCGTGCTACCCGGCCTAGGACTGACGCGCCAGAAGACGGAAAAATCCACGTCGGCGATGTTCTCGTCGCCGGTGAGCATGAGCCCCTCCTCCGGAACATTCTGCGCCACGTCGATGCGGCGCGTGTCGCCGGCAAGCCGCATGCCGACATCGATCCGATTGATACGCGTAACCTTGGGCGTCAGCGCCTGCTCAATCGGGTACGGCAAGTGATAGTTCAATCCGGGCTGAACTTCGCGCTGGATCTCTCCGAACCGGAGGACGACGCCACGCTCGTCGGGTTGGACGCGAAAGAAACCGGAGAAGCCCCACAGCAAGACGGCGACGAGCGCCAACATGCCAATGCCCTTTCTCCCGAAACCGCCACCGGGAAACCAGGTCATCAGCTTGTCCTGCGCGCGTCGGATCTGCTCCTCGAGATCCCGCCCGTGCGGGTCCCTTGGCGGGGGCCGACTGCCCCACGGTCCCCCGGACATGTTCGTGGGCATGCTTCCTCCAACGTCGGATCTTCGGCCGCCAGCGGCACCGTCACCTAACTTCTGAATGCGGTGAGGAAGGTGAGCCTGCAAAGCTTGACGGTGCCATTTAACGCCACACGTGGGACGCAGTCGTTCTCATGGCCACAGCCTTCGATCGAAGCACACTTGGCGGACTATCTCACTGAGGCCGCTGTTCTCAGGTCCGAACGCGCGTGCATTGAAGCGGTTCTGCCTTCCTCGACCTCTCGTACGAGAAGTTGGTGCGCTGATGTACCAAGCGCCATTTCAACAGCGTACACCAGCAGCGACCGCGCAGAACCGAACTTGTCAACTCGCAAAACTGGCTCGCCGGCTCCGGGTTGATATCAACCGGCACCTCGCGCCAAGCGCTTTTGTCCTACGCAATCCATCGAGCGACTCCTGTGCGCTGGAGAGCCCACAACTGCTTCTGCGAACACCACTATCGAATCGATGGCACGAAGTTTGTATCTAGGCAGCCAGCTTCACGATCTCTTCGCAAGCTTGAGGAGCTCCGACGCGCACGCCTCGGCAACTTCAGCATTCGGCTTTATGCCACCAGGCATTGTTGCCCAGCCGTTCTTCTCGACATAGTCGCCACGTTCCCAAGAGCCTTCCTTCTGCAATGCGGCAATATGTGTCGTCTGTTCAGTTTGCGACGCGCTCTTGAATTGGGCGACGCATATCGGCGTCAGCGCAGAAATGACTGCCCTTTCTGCCTTGCGATCCGCGGTTTGTTGGGCGGTCCCGGTTGTGACCACCCAGCCCGCGCTGAATGCGACGATCGCAATAAGAACCGCACCCGCTGCTGCGCCCCAGAGCGGGCTTGATCTGTTCGGGGATGTGCAAGCTCATCGTCACCTCCCATGTCATAAAAGCCCAACTACAATATTGGCGTAACGGTGCCATTCGCGATCCAGGATGAGCATCGATTTGTACATTTCTGCACCAACTTTCCGAACACCGGCGCCGCCAAGCCCCTTTTCCCGCGTTGAAGGGAAATAGTTCGCACAGGAGCAAGAGGAGGGGCAGACATACAGGGAGGATTCGGGCATGCTGCATTATGCTACACTTGCCGGTGTGGTCGCCGCGGGTCTCGCGGTCACTCCTGCATACGCACAATCGCAGGATACGATCCTGCTCGGTGCCGCCGTGTCGCTGACCGGCAAGTACACCACGAACGGTGAACACACTCAGCGCGGCTACGACCTCGCTGTGAAGAAGATCAACGAGGCCGGCGGCGTAAAGGTCGGCGACAAGAGCTACAAGCTCCAAATCAAATATTATGACGACGAGTCGACTCCCGCGCGTGGCGCCGAGCTCGCCGAGCGCCTGATACATCAGGACGGTGTCAAGTTCATGCTTGGTCCCTACTCCTCCGGAATGACCAAGGCGATCGCGCCGGTGACCGAAGAGCACAAGGTGCCCATGGTGGAAGCCAACGGCGCCTCGCGCTCGCTGTTCACCAATGGCTGGAAGTATATCTTCGCCACGCTCTCGACGTCGGAGCAATATCTCGCCAGCGCCGTCGCGTTGGTTGCAGAGAAGGCGAAAGATCTCGGCAAGGAAGCGCGTGAGGTGAAGGTGGCGCTGGCCTTCGAAAATGACCCCTTCAGTCAGGATGTGCGCGCCGGCGTGCTCGAGGACATGAAGAAGTTCGGCATGGAGGTGGTTATCGACGATCAGCTGCCGCGCGAGCTCAACGACATGACGGCCACGTTGACCAAGGCAAAGGCGCTCAAGCCGGACATGCTGATCGTCTCCGGGCACTCCAAGGGCGCGGCTACGGCGATCCGCCAAATCAGTGAGTTGAAGGTCAAGGTGCCGGTGCTCGCCCTGACCCACTGCGACGCAGCCGACGTCATAGGCCAGTTCGGCGAGGCGGCGGAGTACACGCTCTGCGCCACCCAGTGGGCTCCAACCTTGGCATACTCCGACGATCTGTTCGGCTCGGCGGCGGATTTCGCCAAGCTGTTCGAGGAGACCTACGGCTAAGCGCCGCCCTACCAGGCCGCGGAGTCGGCTGCAGCGATCCAAGTCTACGCGGACGCATTTGAGCGCGCCGGTTCGCCGGATCCGAAGGCAGTGCGTGACGCACTCGCCGCCACGGACATGAAGACGTTCTACGGGCCGATCAAGTTTGACGACACCGGTAAGAACATCGCCAAGCCGATGGCGCTGTACCAGGTCCTCGACGGCAAGTACAAGGTCGTCGCACCCTCCGGCTTCGCCGAGACCAAGGCGGTGATCCCCCGCCCGTCCATGTGACGGGCGCTGAAGGGTAACGCCGCTCTTGGCGGCTGTTACACCCTTGTCTGGAACATCTCCCATCCTCCCGGGCGGGAGGATGGGCCGCTGGACGCAACAGCTTCACGCTCGCGCGCGACCTCAAGTGGGGTGCGCGCAACAGGAGGCAGACAGCATGATCGACAACCCCAACGGGGCGGTCCCTAAGTCGTGATGGACAATATTACGATCCTGCTTGAGGCCCCGGTCATCACGCTGGATCTTGTGCTCAACGGGCTGCTGATCGGCGCCCTCTTCGCGCTCGCGGCGTATGGCATGGCGCTCGTGTGGGGGGTGATGAACATCATCAACATCGCCCAAGGCGAGTTCGTCATGCTGGGCGGCTATGTGGCGATCGTCATGGGAATCGCCGGCATTCATCCCCTCTTCGCCGTGCCGGTCGCCGCCGCGCTTCTGTATGCCATCGGCTGGGCGCTCTTTCACCTGGTGATCTTCCGGGTCGTCGACCGGGACATCTTCATCTCCATCCTCGCGACATTCGGCATCTCGATCGTACTCCAACAGCTCATGAACACCCTGTTCGGCGGTAATGTGCAGGCCGCCGACGCCGATCTCGGTACGGCGCTCTTTATGGGCGGCATGGTAACGCTCGCCAAGATCAAACTCCTCGCCTTCGCGCTTGCCGTGGTGCTCGCGGTGGCGCTGGTCGTCTTCCTCAGGCGCTCGCGTCTCGGTCAGGCAATCCGGGCGACGGCACAGAACACGCGCGCCGCGCGAGTTCTTGGCATCGACACCTACAGGGTCCACGCCGCGACCTTCGGCCTCAATGCCGCCTTGTGCGGTGCCTGCGGCGCGCTGGTCGCCATGGCTTACACGATCCACCCGTATATTGGTCTGCCCTACACCATTCGTTCGTTCATGATCGTGGTGGTGGCGGGACTCGGCAATCTCGCTGGCGTCATCGCGGCGGGGCTCGGACTCGGGGCAGCGGAGAACATCGCCGGCTTCGTGCTCGGTACGCAGTACCAGCTCGCCTTCGTGTTCCTGCTCCTCGTGGTGGTGCTGGTTTGGCGCAATTGGCGGCTGGCGAGAAGGAGGCAGTATCTGAAGTGAGCGTCGCGGCGTACAGACCCGCCGGCTATCTGGCCATCGTCGCCATAGGCATTGTCGCGCCCTTTCTGTTCCCTGCCTACCAGTCCCAGATGGCAGAGCTGTGGCTGTTCATTGTTTTCGCGCTGACTTGGGACCTGGTGGGCGGGCAGATGGGCTACAACTCCTTCGGCAATGTGGTGTTCCTCGGCGTTGGCATGTATGCCTGCGTGGTCGCCCAGGTTGGCCTGTTTTATCCCGTGTCCGCCTACAACGCCGCGCGCGGCGGCGGGGCGACCGTCTTCACCTTCGATATGACGCAATATCTCGAAGGGCTGGCCATCGGCCTGCCGGTGGGCGCTCTCCTTGCCACCCTAACTGCCCTCGCCCTGGGATCGATCGTGCTTGGGATGCGCGGGCACTACTTTGCCATCTGCACGCTGGGTCTCGGCATCGCTGCCGGCGAAATCGCCAATGGCTGGGAGTGGATCGGCGCCGGTTCGGGCATGGTGCCGCCCAATGCGCCTGACGCGGTGGGCGACCTCTCCCGCTTCTATTATTATTTCGCGCTGGCGCTTGCCGTCGTCACATTCCTCGTCCTGCGCTGGCTCTATATGACGCGCTTTGGACTTGCCATCAACGCCATCCGCGACAATGAGGACAAGGCAGAGGCGATGGGACTCAAGACCACGCAGATCAAGGTGACGGCGTGGATGATCTCGGCGTTCTTCCTCGGCATCGCCGGCGGGCTCCTCGGCAATCTGAAGCGCTTCATCGACCCCATCGACACGGCTTTCGCAGGCCCGACATATGGTGTGTGGATGGTGCTCATGGCCATTCTCGGTGGCAAGGGCACGCTGTGGGGGCCGGTGATCGGTGCCGTCGTATTCCAGGTGCTCAAGGAGGCCAGCTGGACCTATCTCCTGGGCTGGCAGCGCGTCGTGCTTGGCCTGGTGATCGTTGTCATCGTGGTATTCTTCCCGCAAGGCATCATGGGCTTCGTGCGCGAGCGCTTTCCGGACTGGTTCGGGCATCGCGTGGAAGGCGGCACGATCGCAGGCCCGGCGCGCAAGGAAACGTTGCGATGACTGCGATGCTCGAGGTCAAGAATGTCTCGAAGTCCTTCGGCGCCGTGCGGGCCAACGAGTCGATCAGCCTTGAGGTGCACGAGGGCCGCATCGTCGGCCTCATCGGGCCGAACGGATCGGGCAAGACGACGCTGTTCTCATCGATCGTCGGTGCCCATCCGGTCGACGAGGGCTCGATCCGCTTTCAGGGCCGCGAGATTTCCCGCCTGCGCGTCGCCGACATCGCGCGGCTCGGGCTCATCCGTACCTTCCAGCAGACGCGTATCTATGGCGGTATGACCTGCGTTGAGAACATGCTGATCTCCGCCTCCCAACGCGGCAGTAGCCTCCTCGACCTGTTTCACATCAGAAGCGCTGCGCGGGGTCGTCAGGCGGAGGATCTCCTCGCATTCGTCGGGCTTCATGCCAAGCGCCATCTGAGGGCCGACTCACTCTCCTTCGGCCAGCAGAAGCTCCTCGAATTTGCTATGGCGCTCATGAACGAGCCGAAGATGCTTATGCTGGACGAGCCAACCGCCGGCATCAACCCGATACTGATTGACGGCCTGATCGACCGGCTCAAGCAAGCCAACGCGGTGTTTGGTGTCACGCTGTTCGTCATCGAGCACAACATGCGCGTCATCATGAGCCTTGCCGAGCACATTTACTGCCTGGCTCATGGCGAGCTGCTGGCCGAAGGGCCGCCAGAGGAGATCAGGAACGACCGGCGCGTCATCGACGCCTATCTGGGAGCGCACTGAATGGGAGCGAGCAACAAGACCGAGCATAGGAAAGCGGCGGAGATGGCCGCGTTCCCCGGCGACAGCGGATCGGTCGGCACCGCGATGTCGGTCACCGACGTGGCACGCCAGGCAGAGCAGTTCGCCGCCGAGGCGCCGCCCGTAGAGACACTCGACGCACTCGCCGGTGACAACACCCTTCTGACCATCGACCGCTTGCGCGCCGGCTACGGGCCGATGGAGATTCTGCACGACTTTTCGCTGCGCGTGGGGCGCGCCCAGTCTCTGTGCCTCATCGGGCCGAACGGTGCCGGCAAGTCGACCGTGCTCCACACCGTCTTTGGCTTCACCAGCATCTATGCTGGAGCGGTGCGCCTCGCCGGGCACGACGTGACCCGGCTCAAGCCCAGCGACAAGCTCAGACGAGCCGGCATTGCCTATGTACTGCAGGACAACTCTGTCTTCGCCGACATGACAGTGGAAGAGAATCTATGGATGGGCGGCTATCTCATGAACACGCCCAGAGAGGCTAAGGCCGCTGCCGAACGCATATTCGCCAAGTATCCCCGACTGGCCGAGCGGCGTCATATGCCGGCTCGTGTTCTATCTGGCGGCGAGCGTAGGCTGCTCGAGATCTCGCGAGCCCTGGTCATGGATCCGGAGTTGCTCCTGATCGACGAGCCGTCTATCGGGCTTGAGCCGCGCTTTATCGACATGGTCTTCGAGATTCTGGACGAACTCCAGCACCGCGACGGCAAGACCATCCTGATGGTCGAGCAGAACGCCAAGAAAGGGCTGGAATTCGCCGATATCGGCTATGTCCTCGTATCCGGGCAGCTCGCCCGTGCCGGCAAGGGCGCGGAGCTCGTCGCCGATCCCGATGTCGGGCGCCTGTTCCTGGGCGGATGATATGCGCTTTCACATCGGTCTTCGTTTCGCGATTCGCCGACCCGCGCGATCGTAACCTGTTCGCCTCGCCTGATAGCGGCGATCTCACTTCGACGAACGGCTTGAGCGAAGTGGCCGCTGCATCGACATGATCGTGGCGCGGGTCGCCGATCTGCTCCTCCTTCAAGTTGGGCCCCGCTTCATCACCTGGTAACGGTTGCTATGTATTCTGCGATGTTGTGCCCCATGCTACGAAGATCGAAGCACTGGATCAAAGCAGCATCCAATCACCTAGCAACGCGGCCGAGCAAGGTCCCGTGGAGCGAGTGGCAGCGTAGAGGATCGAAGGAAATCGTAGAATATCGCAGCTTTGGTAGCGGGGGAGCGACTCGAACCACCGACCGGAGCAATTTTCGTTCTCTTAGCCAAGCCGCGCTGACACTTGATCAGAGTCAGCTAATGGAAAGAACAATGCTATGTCCGAGGATAACGCAGCAAAGCCTACGAAAACCGTTAGATGCAGGCTGTTTCGAGGGCGATTCAACAAGGGCTGGACCGTAACCACCGGTGCAGTTATATGATCGGGACCATTTGCGAAGCCATTTGCAAAAGTTTCGACAAGAAACGATGTAATATCAATGGTTTATGGGGAATGGTGTAACGGTAGCACAACAGACTCTGACTCTGTTTGTCTAGGTTCGAATCCTAGTTCCCCAGCCAGCCGCGCTCTCATCACCCGGTAGCCACCACAGGCAACTCCGCAATCATGCGAATGCCGGGCCGTTTCCGCCAATGAATTTGTGACGGCTCAACCGCCAGCTTCAGCCGCGGCCAGCGCGTGAACAGCGCCTGCAGTGCGCAAGTTCCTTCGATCCGCGCGAGCTGATGGCCGAGGCAGAAATGAATTCCAGTCCCGAACGCCAGATGCCGGTTCGGCCTCCGCTCGAGATCGAGGCGTTCGGGGCACTCGTTGGCTTGGGGGTCGAGATTGGCCGCGACGATCATCGCCATCACCCGATCACCCTTCTTCAATTTCACGCCCTCGAGATCGACGTCATGGCGCACATAGCGCGGCTTTGAAAATTGCACCGGCGAGACGAAGCGCAAGAATTCTTCCACCGCCAGGCCAGCGCGGCTCCAGTCCGCCATTAGCCAATCGCGCCGCGCGGGGTCTTTCAGCAACTCGAACACCGATCCGCTGACCAGATGGGTAGTGGTCTCGGAGCCCGCCCCCAGCAAAAGAAACACCATCGAGACCATTTCGTCCGGCGTGATGCGCCCGCCTTCCTTCTCGACCCGCACAAGCTCGGCAATCAATCCTTCGCCGCCCTGTTCGCGGGTCAGCCGCAAGCGTTCCTTCAGGTAGCGCCGCATCTTGATGAGGCCGCCGATCAGCCACAGAAAGCCGAGTGCATTGGTGAGATGCGCCATCGAATTGGCCCAAGCCATAAACTTCGGCCGGTCCGCCGGCGGCAGGCCCAGCAGCTCGCAAATCACCGCAAGCGGCAGCATCCGCGCATAACGCTGCACCAGATCGGCAGGGTTGCCATCGGCGAACAATTCATCGGCGAGGCGATCGGCGATGGCGCGAATGTGCGGCTCCATGTCGAGCACCGCGCGCCGGCGAAACGCCTCATCGACGATATTGCGCAGCCGGGTGTGGTCCGGCTCGTCCATCGTCAGCATGTTGTTGGCCAACGTCCCGATCAGTCTCGGCATCCACCACGGCACGCCGCCGAGCGCCCCCCCCTCCTTGCGCAGCGTGAACACCGTGCTGTCCTTCAGCACACGCGCGGCCGCCTCAAAGGTCGTGGTGACCCAGACCCGGCCGATGATCGGAAACCTCGTCGCGACGGCAGAACCGATCGAGCGCAGTTGCGCGACGCCGGCCTGCGGATCACGAAAAAACGCTTCGCTGGTGAAATCGAAATCTACATGCTGTGCCATCGCGCCGTTCCACACTGCCGCTTCGCCACCTGATCAAGATGGTGCGCGACAGCGAAGCCGCAAGGCTCGCACTTTCGATCTCCATCGCCGTAATTTTGTCGCGATCGATGATCCTGGCGTGCGCCTCTCACACCGGCGGTGTGCCGTGGGTGTGAAACGACTCGATCGTCCTAAGCCCCCAGGCCTGGCCTTTCTTTCGCTCTTCCTCGGTCCAGACGATCGGTTTCCAGTCGGGCGCGAGGATCAAGCGGGCGCCGGCGTTGGCGACCTCGACGCGGTTGCCGCCGGGCTCCCAGACATAGAGGAAGAAGGTCTGCTGGATCGCATGCTTGTGCGGCCCGGTCTCAATGTGGACGCCGTTTTCGAGAAAGATATCGGCGGCGCGCAGGATTTCCTCGCGGCTGTCGAGCGCGTACGTGACGTGATGGAAGCGGCCGGCCTTGCCGTAGTGATCGCGGGTATAGGCGAAGTCGTAGCTTTTGTTCGACATCGTCATCCACATCGCGGCTTCCGTACCGTCGTTCAGCACAATCTGCTCGGTGGTGCGCAAGCCCAGATAGTTTTCGAAAAAGAGCCGGTTCGCCTTGATGTCGACGGCCAGGCAATTGAGATGATCGAGCCGGCGGACATTGACGCCACGCGCCGGGAAGCGCTGCGCCTGGTTCTTCAACGCCGGCTGGAGTTCGGGCGGCGCCTGATACCATTCGGTTTCGTAGTAGAGCTCGACGATATGACCATCAGGGTCGCGACAGCGGAATGTCGGCCCCTGCCCCATATCGCCATCGATCCAGCCGATGTCGAATCCCGACCCTTTCAGCGCGGCGACGCGACGCTCCAGCGCCTGCGGGCTACGCGCGCGCAACGCCATGTGCTCCATGCCTGATGTTTTCGAGGCCGTCAGTTTCAGCGAATAGCGCTCGTAGTCGTCCCAGCCCCGCAGGTAGACCGACTCGCCCTCCTGGCCGCTGATCGTCATGCCCATGACGTCGACGAAGAATTTCAGGCTCTCGTCCGGCTTCGGCGTCAGCAGCTCCATGTGGCCGAGATGGGCGAGATCGAAGATCGGCTCGGGGGTCATTGTGTCGCTCCTGGTCGCAAGTTTTTCGGATCGTCATACCCGCGAAGGCGGGTATCCAGTACGCTGCGGCTTCTCGGCTCAATCACTACTGTCCCTGGAATACTGGGTCACCCGCCTTCGCGGGTGACGACACCTGTAAAGATAACCAAATTGCCCGCGTTACATCGTCGAACAGTTCTTCCACCGCATACGCGCGCGGAATGAGTTTTTGCTGCGCGGAATAATCGATGATCAGTTGCAGCGAACGCTGCATTTCGTCCCGGCTGAAACACGGCGCTGCTGGCGAAGCGGTCGCGGACTCGGCAAGCAGCCGATGCACCTCCCGCACAGCGTCCGGGTGTTCCTCTGACAATCTCCGGCTCACCACCACCATATGGTTGATCGGCACCACCCTGTGCTTCCCAAACCAAGCCTTCTCTTCAGCAGCAACATCGGCAAACAGCGGCTTCAAATCCGGATGATTCGATTTCTCGCCGAGCACGGCATCGAGTTCGCCGTCGATCAGCATCTGGATAATCTGCTTGCCCGCAGGCGCCCGCCTGGTCGTATCGACGAATTCGGCGACATGAGCCTCCTCGAACGTCACCCACTCGATCGAATCGAGATCGACACTATAGTCATTGGAGAGAATGCCGCGCAGCCATGCGCCGGTCGTGGTGGTGAAGGAACGAATACCGACGCGTTTGCCCTTGAGGTCGCGTGGCGTAAGCTTGCCCGCCTTTGCATTGTAAAGCGCATGCCCATGCTGAAATCGCGCCAGCACGACATCGGGCAGCAGCACCATCGGCTTGCCGAAAGATCTAGCCATTAGATAAGTGACGATCGCCATCTCCGAGACATCGAACGCCCCCTCGCGGACCATCGGCTTGAAACCTTTGTTGGTCGGCGAGTACGGCGCGAAATCGAACTCGACCAGGTCCGACCTGATCGATCCGTTTTTGATGGCGGTCGTGCCGGGATGGTCGCCGAGCAAGGTGCGCAGGCGCATCGCCACTTCAGTCCTCCTCCAACTCGTCGACATAGATGAGACCGGCCTTCGCCAGCGGCTCGCGCATGTTGTACATATCAAGCCCGAGCACGCCCGCGGCGAGTTGCTTGCGCTTGCCGTCTTCGTCGGCGACGCGCTTCTCGCCCTTGACGACGACATCGGCGGCGTCCTTGCGTCCGATCACCACGACGCCATCGTCATCGGCAACGACCACATCGCCCGGCACCACATTGATCCCGGCGCAAACGACGGGAACGTTGACGGCGCCGAGCGTCGCCTTCACCGTCCCCTTGGCCGAGATCGCCTTCGACCACACCGGAAAACCCATTTCGCGAAGCGATTTGGCGTCGCGAACGCCGGCATCGATAACGAGGCCTCTTACGCCGCGCGCCATCAATGAGGTCGCCAGCAGATCACCGAACATGCCGTCGGTATTGTCGGTCGTGCAGCCGACCACCAGAATATCGCCGGGCTGGCACTGCTCCACCGCAACATGGATCATCCAGTTGTCGCCGGGCTGCGCCAGCACGGTTACGGCGGTGCCTGATGTCTCGGCGCCGCTCCAGACTGGGCGCAGATAGGGCTTCATCAGGCCGAAGCGGCCATAGGCCTCATGCGCAGTGGCGACGCCGAGTGCGCCGAGCCGTTTCACGATATCAGGTTCGGTGCGCTTGATGTTGCGGACGACAACCGTCTTCATGCCAGCTCCTCCATCGCCATCGGAAACAGCCGCTGATAGGCCTCGCCATAAGTCATCGGCTTGCCGGTGTTGCGGCCACCCTGCACGCCCCGCTGCAGCGCGACCCGCTCGTAATAGGCCCACAGGTGCTTCTGGGTGGCGAAAATTTCGAACGTCTTGCGCTTAATATCCCAGACTTCGTCGATGTTGAGGATCACCTGCGGCTTGAAGTTGCACATCTCCGGCTGATGCGGCTCGAACAGGAACACTGGCGGCGCCGAATAGGTGTATCTGGCGCCGGGCTTGTGACCCATCGCCTGCGCGACTACGCGGGTTTCCTGCGCGAAGTGCGCCGCGGTCGGATGATCGAAATTATAGGGATCCTCCAGCGCATGGGTCAGCACGAAGGACGGATTGAGCTCGCGGTAGATATCGACCATGCGGTCGAAATGAGCCTCCGTCAGGCGCAGCGGATAATCTCCCGTGTCGAAGAACTCGATTTCTGCGCCCAGCATCTCCGCCGCGCGCTCCGCCTCGTCGCGCCTTCCGGCCTTCACCTTCTCCGTCGTCGCGCCGGGCTCTTTCCAGGCGAACTGGCTTTCACCGCGCTCGCCGAACGAGAGGCAGGCGATCTTGATGCGATAGCCTTTCTTGGCGTGCAGCGCGATCGCGCCGCCCGCGCGCCAGACGAAATCGCCGGGATGCGCCGTAACCACAAGGCCCGTTTTTCCAGCATTGCTCATGATCGGGATTTCCTCCTTCGATTGTTGCACGTTGCCGGCCGCACCGACAACATGACTACTGTTTGGCAATTCCGGCCCGCTCGATCACGTCAGCCCATTTGTCGATATCGGCCTTCAGCCGGTCGCGGATTTCCTCGGGCGAGCTGGCCTTGGCCTCGATGCCGAGATCGAGCGCGCGCCTCTTCAAGTCGGGCATCTCGAGCACCTCGCGCAGCGCGACGTTGAGCGTCCTGATCAGCTCCGGCGGCGTGCCCTTCGGCGCAAAGATCGCGTTCCAGGACCGCGCCTCGAAATCCCCGCCGCCGGCTTCCTTCACCGTTGGCACGTCGGGCAGGAACGTGGTGCGCACGGGCCCTGAAGACGACGCGGCAATCGCCGCCTTGTCGGCAATATGCGATCGCACAGCGCTGTAATTTTCGATCGCCATCTGGATATCGCCGCGCAACAGCGCGATCAGCACCTCGGGCGAACTGCGGAACGGCACGATCGTAACATCGACGCCGGCCGTCGATTTGAACAATTGCGCGGCGAGGTTCTGGGTCGATCCGACATTGATGGTGCCGACATTGAGCATGCCGGGTTTTTGCTTCGCTGCCTTGATGAAGTCAGCCAGCGTCGGATACGGCGAGCCAGCCTGGGTGACGAAGATGAAGTCGAAATAGCCCATGCTCGAAACCGGCACGAAATCGGTCACCGGATTGAACGTCAGGTTTTTGAACAGCGATACGGAAATCGCGGTGCCGTTGCTGAACAGCGCCAGCGTATGGCCGTCCGCAGGCGCAGACAGCACAGCGCGCGCCGCGTTGATACCCCCGGCGCCCGGCATGTTCTCGATGACGAAGCGCTGGCCGAGCTTTTCGCCGAGTTTCTCGGTAACGAGCCGCGCCGTGACGTCGGCGACGCCGCCCGCGCCGAACGGCAGGATCAGCCGCACCGGTCGGTTCGGATAACTTTGCGCGCGGGCGAATTGCGGCAGCAACAGCGCTGCCGCCAGCGCCGTCATGCCGGCGAACAACGCGGGGCGCCGGCTCAAGCTATACTGCTTTCGTTTGCTCGCCATCGCACGCGCTCCTTCAAAACTCGAACAGCAGCGCCGGATTATCGACCAGAATCTTCTGCTGCAGTTCCGGTTCCGGTGCAAACAGCGGAATCAGATCGACCAGATCGCCATCGTTGGGCATCACCTTCACATTGGGATGCGGCCAGTCGGTTCCCCAGATCACGCGGTCCGGCGCCGTCTCGATGATGCGGCGCGCGAACGGCACCGCGTCGTGGAACGGCGGTCCGCCGGAGGACACCCGCTCGCAACCGCACACCTTCACCCAGCATTTCTCGTCACGCTTCATCAGGTCGATCAGCGTCCGGAACGGAAGCTGGTCGAGACCGTCGGATGCCTTGACGCGCCCCATGTGATCGATGGTGTAACGCACCGGCAATTTTGCCAGCATCTCGGCATATTCAGGCAAGTCGATCGCGTCGAAATGCAGGTCGATGTGCCAGCCGAGCGGCGCGACCATCGCGACGATACGATGGAACGCCGCCATGTCGGGCACTCCGCCGAGATGACGAACGAAGTTGAAGCGACAGCCGCGGAAACCTCCCTCGTGCAGCTCGCGAAGGCCGCGCTCGGTGATGGTATCGTCGATATTGGCGACAGCGCGAAAGGTCCCGCTGCTGACGGCAATGGCATCGAGCGCCACGCGATTGTCTGTGCCGTGCACGCTGGCATTGACGATGACGGCGCGGCCGATTCCGAGCTTCCTGTGCAGCGCTCGGAAATCCTCGAGCGGCGCGTCCGGCGGCGTATAGGGCCGTCCTGGCGCGTAAGGGTATTTGTCGCCGGGACCGAAGATGTGCGTGTGCGCGTCACACGCCAGCGCCGGAAGCTTGAACTTCGGCGTTCGCGTGTTGGGATCGGGTCCGGGAATTGTGGGCTTGTTCATGGTGCCTTCTGCAGTGCTCGGTTCGGGCAGCTACCTAGTCGGGTGGATTTTCTTTCCGCTTTCGAGCGATACCCACCGCGTGCGGTTGTATTGGCTTGGTCCGGCGTAACGCGCCGTCGACGTGATTGATGTCGGATGCCTGCAATGAGGCGACCGTCGCCGAGACGATTTGCTCGATCGCTTCCGCCATGTCGGCGCCGTCGGCTTCGCCGCGGGACAGCCGCGTCACCCGCTCCGGATTGACGAGGGTGTAGTAGAGCGCGCCGAGCAGGAACTGCGACCGCCACACGATCGTCGTGCGCGGCAGATGCGGCAGGCTTTCCGCGATGGCATCGATGAATGCGTTGGTGGTGTCGTCGAAGATCTCCGCGATGATGCGCCCAACCACCGCGTTTCCTTCGGCCGACATCACCGCGCGCAGCCGCGTGAATCGCGCCCCGCCGCCGGCAAGGTCGCTGCTCGATGAAAACGCCGGCTGCACATAGGCCCGCACGATCGCTTCCAGCCGGTCCTGAACGTCGCGCACGCGCCTTGCCGCCACCAGCAACTCGATGCGGCGCTTGTTCATTGGACCGCAATGGCGCTTGTAGATTTCGAGCAGCAGCCCGTCCTTGCTCTTGAAGTGATAGGTGATGCTGCCGGGATTGGCGCCCGCTTCCAGCGCAATGTCGCGGATCGACACGGCATTGAAACCACGCGTCGAGAACAACAGCTCGGCCGCGCTCAGAATGGCTTCCCGCATGTTGGGGTTTCGCGTCATGGCATTTGCTTTCCGCTTCGGACTTTTGTCCGTTTGTACAAATAATAAGGTCTAGTCAACAAAAATCCTATTCCAGAGGAAGACGCCCCCGCATGCCCGTTTTCAGTAAGATCCTGCGCACCGTATTCGCAGCCGCCACGCTTTCGCTGGCGGCCACACACGCCTGCTCGGAGCAGTTCCCGACCCGGCCCGTGCGCATTCTGGTGCCCTACGCCGCCGGCGGCGCCGTCGACGTGCTGGCGCGCACGCTCGGGCAATCGCTGTCGAAGACCTGGGGGCAGCAGCCCGTCATCGAAAATCGTCCGGGCGCCGGCGGAATCATCGCCTCGCAAGCACTCACGCAATCGGCGCCGGACGGCTACACGCTGATCCTGGTCGCCAGCGGCCATCCCCTGAACCAGTTCTTCTATCCAAAATTGCCCTACGACACCTTCAAGGACTTCACCGCCATCAGCGAGATCGCCTATTCGCCGCTGGCAATCGTGGTGTCCAAGAGCAGTCCGGTGAAGAACTTGCAGGAGTTGCTAGCGACAGCGCGCGCAAAGCCTGAGTCGTTGTCTTACGGCATGTCCGGCAACGGCACCTCGGCGCATCTGGCCGGTGAGCTCTTCAACTATATGGCCAAGGTGAAGATCCAGGCGATCCCCTACAAGGGCGGTGCCCCTGCCCTTACAGCCGTGATCGCGGGCGAGATTCCCATGAGCGTCAACCCGCTGCCCGAGGTGGTCGGCCAGCTCGAAGGCAATGCGGTGCGCGCCCTTGCGGTGGCGACGGCCCAGCGCTCGAAGGCATTGCCCGACGTTCCCACGGTCGCGGAAGCCGGCCTGTCCGGCTATGACGCCTCGGTTTGGTGGGGTTTTCTCGGCCCCGCCGGCATGGCGCCCGACCTGGTCGCCAAGATCCACGCCGACCTTGCCGCCGCCCTGAAGGATCCGGTGGTTCTGACCGCGCTGGAAAAGATGGGCGCCACGCCGGTCGGCAATTCGCCCAAGGATTTCGACGCTTTCATGCGTGCCGAAGCCGCGAAGTGGGAGCCGGTGCTGAGGGAGGCGAATATCAAGGCGCAATGAGACGCCCGCGCCGGCCGGCGCGGTCAGATCATCGTGCATTCGCCGGTGCATGCACGTGCCAGAGATCGGCGCGCCAGTGCAGCACGATCGCCAGCATCAGCGCGAGACCGGCCGCCGCGTAGACGGTGCCGGTCGCCGCAAATCCGATCTCGTCGATCAGGCTGCCGGCGGCCAACAGACCGATCGGAAGGCCGTAGATCACCATCATGCGCACGCCCATCACCCGGCCGCGGAAATTCTCGCTCGCGGTCCGCATCAGGATGACGGCGATCGAGATCATGGCGAGGCTTTGCGAAAAGCCCGCCACCACCAGGCACACGATCGCGGTCGGCATGGTCTGCATCTGCGCAAACACGAGCAAGGTCACGTACCAGACGACGGTCGCGCCGATCATCAGCCGCGCCACCCGGATATCGCGGATCAGGCTCAACACGATCGAACCGGCCAGCGAGCCGATCGCAAAACTTGCCGACAGATAGCCAAGCCCGGTCTGGTTGGTGCCGTAGATCGCCTTGGCGATATAGGGCAGCAGGCCGTTGGAGAGCGGATAGGCCGTGAGGTTGGCCAGAAATGCCACCCAGAGCGCGGCCTGCATCCGCGGCGTGGTCCAGACATAGGCAACCCCCTCCTTGAGATCGCGCAGCGGCGAGCGCTGCAACGCCTCGCTGGATGCCTCGCCCGCGAGTTGCGGCTTTGCCGGCGCCACGATGCACAGCGTCAGCGCGGTTGCGGTGAGATAGAGGCAGACGATCGCCACATAGGCCGGACCCATGCCGAGCGAGGCAAACAAGCCGGCGCCGCTCAGCGCGCCGGCGATGCGCGCGGTATCCATCGTGGTGCGCGAGATGCTGATTGCCCCAATCAACTGGCCATGCGGCATGATGGTCGCAACCAACGCGCCGCGCACGCCAAGATCCGATGGGCGAACGATACCCATCACGGCCGCGATGACAAAAACAAATATCGGCGAGAGGTGGCCGGACAGCGCCAGCGTCATCAGCACGGCGGCCAGCATCGCGTAGGTCGCGCGCATCACGCCTAACAGATCGCGGTGACCGATGCGGTCGCCGACGACGCCGAACATCGGCGCTACCAGCGTACCGACATAGCCGAGCGAGGCGAACAGGGTAAGCAGCAGGACCGATCCGGTCTCGACCAGCACGTACCAGCCGAGAATGAGCGTCTCCATCTCGAACGCCCACGAGGTGAGCAGATCAGCCGGCCATTGAAAACGGTAGTTCCTGACGCGGAATGGTGCGAGCGCGGAAGATCGCGCAGGCTCGCTCAAGATGCGTTGTCGCGTTTCATCGCGGTCCACCCTGCCCTGTTTCTTGTTATGAAGAACTGGATAGCAAGCCGGGCCTCTCGTTTCAAGCAGCCGCGTTTCAAGCAGACGACGTCTTAGGCAGCCGACATGGCCCTGGCGCGGTGCGAGAGCAACAGCCGCCTCACCTCGGCGGCCGGTATCGCGGGGCTGAACAAATAGCCCTGCATCTCGGTGCAGCCGAGGATGTACAGCAAGTTCCTCTGCTGTTCGGTTTCGACACCCTCCGCCGTTGTCGTCATGTCGCTGGCGGCTGCGATATTCACGACGGCCTGGACGATGGACGAGGATGCGCCGGGGCCGGCGATATCCCTGATGAACGAGCGATCGATCTTGATCTTATCGAACGGGAAACGCAGGAGGTAGCTGAGCGAGGAGTAGCCGGTGCCGAAATCGTCCAGCGCGATTCGGACACCCAGCTTGCGCAACTGATGCAGCATGTCGAGCGCCGCCTCGTCATCGCGAATGAGGACGGCCTCGGTGATTTCGAGCTCCAGCCTGCTCGCGGGAAGGCCGCAGGCGGCCAGCGCCGCGGCCACGTTCAGCGCCAGCGATTGGCTCCTGAACTGCATCGGCGAAACGTTGACAGCGACGCGGACATGGTCCGGCCAGGTGACGGCCTCGGCGCAGGCGGCATTGAGCACCCACAGCCCGAGCTGATCGATCAGGCCGCTATCCTCCGCGATCGGAATGAATTCCGCCGGCGAGATCATGCCGCGTTCGGGGTGCCGCCACCGCAACAGCGCCTCGCAGGATGAGATCTTGCCGTCCTCGATATTGACCACCGGCTGGTAATAGGCCTCGAGGCTGCCGTCGCTGATCGCTTGGCGCAGTTCGAGCTCCAGGCTTCGCCGCGTTTTGGCGCGCTGATCCATGCCGGCCTCGAAGAAGCGGTAGGTTCGCCGTCCGTCGCCCTTGGCGCCGTAGAGCGCTAGATCCGCATTCCTCAACAATTGGTCGAGGTCCACCCCGTCGCTGGGAGCAAGCGCTATTCCGATGCTGGCATCGGTGGTGATCAGGTGCCCCATACATTCAAAGGGCTGCCTGATCGCCGAATGGATTTCAGCAACGAGCCGAGTGGTTTCCGAGCGATCCTTGATGGGCGTTTGAATGACGGCAAACTCATCGCCGCCGAGCCGGGCCGCCACGTCGGTTTCCCTCAAGCAACCGCGCAGGCGATCGGCGACGCCTTTGAGCAGTTCATCGCCGATCGGATGGCCGAGCGCGTCGTTGACGCTCTTGAACTCGTCGATATCGATATAGAGCACCGCCAATTGCTCGCCCGGCCGCATCGCCGTGAGCGAATGTTCCAGCCGCTCGCGGAGCAGGATCCGGTTCGGCAGGTCTGTCAGGCCGTCGTAGTGCGCCAGATGCGCGATCTTCTCTTCCGCGCGCTTGCGCTCGGTGATGTCTTCGATCGTAGCCACCCACCCGCCGCCCTTCAGCGGCCGGTTGATGATCTCGATCGCCCGGCCGCCCGGCGCTTCCGTAAGTTGGCGCGTGGCCTTGCCGAGCGATACTTTCTGAATGATCGCGTTGCAGAATGCATCGACGTCGCCGTCGAAGGATCCGGTTTCCTTCCGGTGGGCGATCAGCCGCTGCATGGTGCAGCCGGGCTTCGCGACGTCGGGCGACAATCCGAACATGTCGAGATAGGGCTGGTTGCAAATGATGATCCGCGCAGATGCATCATACAGAACAAGACCTTGCGGGATGTTGTTCACGGCGATCGAGAGCTGGCGCCGCTCGGCCACCAGCCGCCGATCAGTCAATCGGTCGCGCCGCAGCAGGTGTCCGGCGACTGCTGCCAGAGCGGCGACGAGCGCCAGCAGGACGCGTTCGCGAATGCTCCATGTCGAGACAGCAAATTGCGCGAGTACGGCCGCCGCGAGCACAACAGCGCAGACAGCAAGCAGCGTAAATAGCCCGGCCTTATCGGCGGGACCGCCAGGCAATTTCTGGTCGCTTTCGATGCTCACACGAGATGCTTCTCCGCGCGAAATCGCCAATCTGCGGGCGGTTGGCGATCGGTCATGCAGACGCAAGCCGGAATCCAGTTTTCCTGACCAGCGATATTGGTACGAAGAACAAATGGAAGGCGGGTTACAACTTGCGGTTAGCAATCGGTTACGTCGATACACGGGCCGGCTCCAATCACCATCGCCACCAACAGGCTATCGAGAAGTGACCTGGGCTGGTCCTCTCCTTCGAAATGGTAAACGAGAGATTAATTCGCAGCATAGCGCGCGCGACCCGGCAAATGCGAGAAAGCCCTGATTTTCCAAGCCTAACTCGCAATCGGAGCATGGGATCGGACTCCGCTGCAAATACGGATCCTGACCGAGATGCCGCTGATTTAGCTGATACGGAACCACGCCGGTTTAACCGTTTCGCTAGTCGGACCCGCCCATAATGCAGGCCAGACCCCAATTCATGAGATCCAGGTTCAACACCGTGACATCCTTCGGACGTGTGATTTCCGTGCGCGGCTCCCTCGCCCGGGTTGGACTTCTGGCGACAGGCCAGATGCCCCTTTCCGAAGTGCGCGCCACCGTCGGCCGCTTCATCAGTATTCGCTGTGCGACATCCACCACGATCATCGCCATGATTACCGAGGTGTCGTGCGAGAATCAGCCAAGCTCTGATGAATACATGGCGACCGCATCGGTCGACCTGCTCGGCGAAATTTTCGGCGGCGACCGCCCGAAATTCCAACGCGGCGTCACCAATTATCCGACGATCGGCGACGCCGTCGACCTCGTCACTGCCCAGGACCTTCGCACCGTCTATGCACCGAGCGGGTCGGACCAGATCAATGTCGGCACCCTGCAGCAGGACCGGTCGGTGATCGCCTATGTCGACGTCGAGGAAATGCTCTCCAAGCACTTCGCGGTTCTCGGCTCCACCGGCGTCGGTAAATCGACCAGCGTGTCGCTGCTGCTCAACGAGATTCTGAAGGCGCGGCCGAACCTGCGGGTTTTCCTGCTCGACGTGCACAACGAGTATGGCCGCTGTTTCGGCGATCGCGCGGTCGTAATGAACCCGCGCAATTTGAAACTGCCGTTCTGGCTGTTCAATTTCGAAGAGATCGTCGACGTGCTGTTCGGCGGCCGCCCGGGCGTGCCGGAAGAGCTCGACGTCCTGGCCGAAGTCATTCCGATGGCGAAGGGCATCTATACCCAGTACCAAAACTCCGACCGGCTCGGGCTCAAGCGCATGGAGCCCAAGTCGGTCGGCTACACCGTCGATACGCCGGTGCCGTATCGCCTTGTCGACCTGATCTCGCTGATCGACGAGCGGATGGGCAAGCTGGAGAACCGCTCCTCGCGCATCATCTATCACAAGCTGATCTCGCGCATCGAGACTGTGCGCAACGATCCGCGCTACGCCTTCATGTTCGACAACGCCAATGTCGGCGGCGACACCATGGCGGAAGTCATCAGCCATCTGTTCCGGCTGCCTGCCAACGGTCGGCCGATGACCATCATGCAGCTCGCCGGCTTCCCCGCCGAAGTCGTGGATTCCGTGGTGTCGGTGCTGTGCCGCATGGCGTTCGATTTCGGCCTGTGGAGCGATGGCGTGTCGCCGCTGCTGTTCGTCTGCGAAGAGGCGCACCGTTACGCCTCGGCCGACCGCAACATCGGCTTCGGGCCGACGCGCAAGGCGGTGTCGCGCATCGCCAAGGAGGGGCGCAAATACGGCGTCTATCTCGGCCTCGTCACCCAACGTCCGGCCGAACTCGACGCCACCATCATTTCCCAGTGCAACACGCTGTTTGCGATGCGCCTTGCCAACGACCGCGACCAGGCGCTCTTGCGCTCGGCGGTCTCGGACGCCGCCGCCAACCTGTTGTCGTTCGTGCCCTCGCTCGGCACCCGCGAAGTCCTGGCCTTCGGCGAAGGCGTGGCGCTGCCGACGCGGCTGCGCTTCAAGGAGGTTCCGGTGCATCAATTGCCGCGCAGCGAAGCCACGATCGCCACCGTGCCGTCGGTTTCCGCCGGCCACGACATGCATTTCGTCTCGGCCGTGCTGGATCGCTGGCGCGGCGCCACCTCGCACCGCGACGTGCCGAACGACCCTTCGATCAGCGACCGCCCCGCCGCCCGCGTCATGACGCCGGTCGAAGTGCCGATGCTGCAGCCCTCGATGGGGCTCGATCCCGACCGGTTCTCGCTGCTGAAAAAGCCACTGCGCTGAGGCATAACAGTTTCGCGCAATGGCTGCGCGCGGGGCGATGTCCACTTCCCCCGAAAACGCTATATGGTTCCGGCAACGCCGCATCCCGCGGCCATCAGCCGGAACCCTTTCATGTCCAAGCCTGTCGCCAACCGATTTCAGCCGCCCGCCATCGACAAGCTGCCGGAGGATATCCGCACGCGAATTCTCGCGGTGCAGGAGAAGTCCGGCTTCGTGCCGAACGTCTTCTTGACTCTGGCCTACCGTCCCGAGGAATTTCGCGCCTTCTTTGCTTATCACGACGCGTTGATGGAGAAGGACAGCGGGCTGACCAAGGCCGAGCGCGAGATGATCGTGGTGGCGACCTCGGCCGCCAACCAGTGCCATTACTGCGTGATCGCCCACGGTGCGATCCTGCGCATCCGGGCAAAAAACCCCGTGATCGCCGACCAGATCGCGGTCAACTACCGCAAGGCCGACATCACGCCGCGGCAGCGCGCGATGCTCGACTTCGCCATGAAGGTAAGCCGGGCGGCCAATGAAGTCTCCGAGGCCGATTTTGCCGAGATCGCCAGCCACGGCTTTTCCGAGGACGACATCTGGGACATCGCGACCATTTCGGCCTTCTTCGCACTGTCGAACCGGCTGGCCAACGTCACCGCGATGCGCCCGAACGACGAGTTCTATATGATGGGGCGGCTGCCGAAACAGCATTGAGCCCCGCGTCGTTACGGTTCCATCAAACGTTGCGGAGATGGATAGCTGTTCTGCGGTTGGCAAGATTTCATGTTGGAAGCGCTGCCGCCGTGCTAAAAGGGCAGCGGGATTTTTCGTCGGACGAACGCAGTGAAAACCCAGCGGCCCATCATCACGAACGACGAGCACGTCGTGCTCAAGTTCCGGCCGCGTACCTCGGCCCACCCGCCGGGCGGGCGGGCCGAGG
>NZ_LLYA01000176.1 GCF_001440415.1 Bradyrhizobium retamae | reverse complement strand
TGATTTCCTCTCGGCCGAGGATCTTGCACACCGTTCCCTGGACCAAATTGGCCAAGCACGCATGCCCCGCCGCCGGCCCGTGTTCGCGCGCATGGCGCGCCAAGAGCCGCGTCGTCCACAACTCATGTGGATAGCCGTGGTCCTTGGCCTTGTCGCAGGCCAGCGACACCAACCAGGCTTTGGCCTCAGGCGTGATGGTTGGTTCCTTGCCCGGTCGCGGGCGATCGTCGAGGGCTGCCAGCGGGCCATCGGCCAGCGCCCGCTCGACACAGCGCTGCACCGTCTGATGATGGACCCCAAGTCTCTGGCCCACCGCGCAGAACGAAGGATTTTCCCGATACGCCAGCAGCATCTGCGCCCGCGACACCCGGCTCGCCAGTTCGATCCTCGACCGCGAAAGCGTCGTCAAGGTCGCTATCTCTTCATCACTCATTGCCAATTCGACCGCTCGCCGCCATCCTGCCATGATACAGCTCCTCGTTTCGCCGACCGCAAACGAGGAATCCGCCAACAGCCCGTCCGTTCCACCAATTCAGCCTGCTCCATCAGCGCAGGTTTCATGGAATCGGTCGTCTAGTTGCGCCTCCCGACGCAAAGCTGCGACGAACGCGGCGATCGGCTCCTCGTGCTCGGCCACCGATGTATGCCATCCGCAGCACCAGCACATTGAGCGACAGAAAGGTATGTGAAAATAGAGCGAGACGGGTCGGTGGGCCGAAACAGATCTGAGCCAATGCCGATACACCTTCTCGCCGATTGCAGAAGAGAAGTGCGGGGCTGTTGGATAGCTGGTGTACCGTGGGAGCTTGTCTTGCCCGTAGATGTCAGCCAAATCCAATCGCATATTCGAGTTCCCCCATTCCTAGCCACATAACGGCCTTGGCGCCGACTGGACTTTGCGCCGCATTAGCGGAGCGCCTTCGGGCCCCGCTTGCGGCGGACTTCCACTGCACCCGACCTGCAAAGTCAATTCGTTATGATCGCTAAGCGTGCCGTCCTCATTCATCACCGCAGGCCTCTGATGTGACAGCGCAGCATGATATTGGCGGCGTCCATGATGGATGTATCATGAGATCCTCTCCGGTATGGGAGGCAACCAGTAGTAGAAGGTGAGTGGGACATCAGCGTCGGCACGGTCATGGACTGAAGCATCGCTCGCGTGACACCGCCGAGCACGGTTTCCTTCAGGCGCGGAATGCCCGCAGCCGCCCATGACAAACAGATCGAGCGATTCGTCGGCGGCCAGGGAAAGAATGCCTGATTGGATCTGCGAGCGATCGGTGTCCAACGGGAACAGCCGGGCTGGCAAGCCGGCCTTTGCTAGGTTCGCGCGAAATGTGTTGGTGAGGGTACGTTTTCGGGCTCGTTGACGGTGATGATGATCAGTGCGTCGGCCGCCTCCAAGAGTGGCATGGTATCGTGCACCGCGCGAGCTGCAAGGCGGCTGCCATCCCATATCCCGATCCGCTTCGCTGCGAAGGCGCCCCGGAAGGTGTACGGAATGAACAGCACGGGCCCGCCAGCCTGCAACAACATTTCTTGCGCTAGGACATTATCGAAACTGCCGCCTACAATCCGGGTTGCTGCACGACGATTATGTCGTGAAGCCTGGCGGCAGCTCCGACAAGAATAGCCGCTTCGCCCCAGGGTGCAGTGAGGGCCCGGCACCGGTAGCGGATGCCTGCCTTTTTGGCCTTCACCTCAAAAACTGCAAGCACAGTTTCCGCGCGTTCGAGCGCCTGGTGCCGGTCGATTTCGAGAACAAAGCAGCGCTGCCCTCAGGGACGATGGTGGTCTCATAACCCACGGCCGCGGCCTTCGAGCTCGGCTTTGCAAGCGATAGTCAATGAGATCGAGGCCCGTCGATGGCTGGACGCACCGGCCATTCCGTTGGAAGCAACGCCAGAATGCTCCTGTACATAGACTTCTCCGTAGTGAATACGAAAACTCTCATGGACGGATTCAATATGGCAGCGCGATCCCCATTGTTGACCCACATCAAAGCCGCCGGCCTTCCTTGCGTTATTTGGCAAAGACGCAGGTCACGAAGGCAGGAGATGGAATGGCATGGCACGCATTGTGTTGGATACGGGCAGCATCCGGGGCATCAGCGCCGTAGTTGCGCGGACACTTCAATCCGTGGCCGTCACCTGTGCCGGCAACACCAAAGGCGCCGACGCCTTTCACTCTGAAACGGCGATTCCCGCTTTCGATCGTGAGGTGGCACATCTGTCGCCGTCCTCGTTCGATGAGATCGCCAATGCGAAGCTCGATATGGTGAGGCTGCAGCGGACGCTGAGCTTCATCGTCTTCATGGTTACCCACGACCTCAAGAACCTCCATGCGGTCTGCGACCGTGTCGCGTCGCTGGCGGACGGCAGGATTGCCGCGCTCGGCCCGCTGCGGTCAGTGCTGGGCCTCGGAAGCCGCGTGGAACAGCAGGCCATAAGTGCCGATCGCACCCGATAATCGGCAACACTAGCGAACCTGAACCCGCGGTAAGCGCGCCGCAGGCAAGCGGACGACGATCTGGCTGTCCGTGATGTCGACGACTTCCTTGCGCTTCCTCCCGTCATCGTACCGCAATTCGAACGTCACTCCCGATGCAGATGGGGCAAAGGGCTCAGGCGTAAGGCTGATCCACCCCTCCCCCAAATTCAGAATGATCGGTCCATCCGCCCGGAATCGGGCGTCAAGCAGCACCAGGTCCAATCGGAGAGACTGGAGCCGCACGTTGAGCCGTCGCCGCACGCCATCACGTGGCCAGATACGCAGGGTGTGAGCGAACGTCTCCACGATGCCACCGTGACAAACCTGCCCAAAGATGGGATCGTCGGCAACGATCGTCGCAGCAGCGCGGACCGCCCCACAAAATCCCAGGTCGATCTCGCACGAGTAATACCAGGTTCCACGGTGATGCGGCTGACCGAGCCATGTGGTCCCGCTCGGCGCCGGCTCGAAGCCGCCACCGGCCGCGCCGTCATTCTCCTCGCCCGGATACCAATAGCCATGACCGGCCGACGCAGGGCCGCTGTTCAGCAAGGCCCACGCGCTGAGTTGTGACGCATAGCCCAGACGAAGGAGCGGATGCGGGTCGTCTGCATCGTTCAGCGCATGATCAAGCAGCGCCCAGCCGCCCATCTGCGCCATGTAGGTCAGCGTATAGGCGTCGCCCGCACTCCCGCGATAATCGCTGCCCAGGTAGTAATAAGCAGGTTCCAGCCAGCCACGGCAGAACAGGTTTGCAGCGATCTGACGCTCCGCGAAGGCACGGGCTGCCGCCTTCGAAACCCCCATGGCGACAGGGTCGTCAAGGGCCGAGCGCGCCAGTGCCTGCGTTGATTCGAAGCCTGTGGAATCGAACGGATATTCCGACCCGAACAGGTCCGCCTTCGGATCGACGAAGGCGCGCACCTTACGCGCCCAGTGCGCCTCCAGCGTCGCCGCCTCGCGCATCAAGCCCGCCGTCGTGAGCGCCGAAACCAGTTCGGGGATCACACATTCGTTGTAGAAGCCGGTGCGGTAGGCAGACCACATCACCACGCGCATCGGCACCGTGAACATGGCCAGCGCCGTACCGTAGGCGCGTACCAAATAATCTCGTGCGCTCTGGCGGGTGGGTATCGCGGGGTGGTCACGCGCGATGCGGTGCATGGCCAAATACATCGCGAAGATGTGCGGATAGTCATAAGGCCGCCAGATATGCAGGCGGCCCTTTGGGCCGGGATCGCTGCTTTCCCGGTTCTGCCTCCAATCGGGTATGCCGTAGAGGCCGTAGGCGTATGCCTCCTGTGTGGTACGTTGCAGCCCGCCCCAGACGAACGTATCGATATACCGGTCCAGCGCCGCCACTTCCGCCGCATCAGGATGCTCGGCATTCTTGGTCGCGAGGTAAGCGGGCTTGCTCAGCCCGGGATCGTCGCACGTCACCTCGTAGATGCGCCAGCCCTTGATCCGGTCGTAATTGTCCGGGCCAAGCAGGACGTGCGTCTCCATGTTCCACTCGCCGAACAAACCGTCGTACCATTTGGACGGGTCACGATGCTGCCGCTTCACGATGAAGGCTGCGCGCTTCTTCATCATCGTCTCGACGGGTTCGGTAGCGAAGAATTCAAGAAAGGTCTGGCGCGCACCCGGCTGGTGCAGGGTCAGCCGGTTCTCGCCCAATCGCGAAAACCGGACCCGCCATAGTCGCCTGCCAGCCCGATCCGGCAACCGTTGCGCCACCGTGTCGCCGGTAAATTCCGCTTCGATTCGCTCCACCGGAATGGAGGACGCGAGCGCGATGTCGACATGCAGGTCGTTGGGAACCGTCATGCCCGGCATTACCTCCACGTCCACCAGACCGGCGTCCGCGATAGCCCTGCGCGCCGCCTCATAATCGGCAACCCACTGGAAGCGGAGACGGTAACGCCGTTCCTCGGCCGGCGACAGGGACAGGGAATGGGTCGGCTGTCGCCAGCGAGTCCCGCCCGCCACTGCCTCGCCGGCGGCCGCCCCGCCCAAGATGTAGGCGCACCACGTCCCACTGGCTTCGGCCGAATCCTTGTGGACATCCCAATATTCCAGTGACGTGTCCGCTTCCGGTAAGAGCATGAGGAAGGGACCGGTGCTGTTGCCGCGAATCCAGAAGATGTGCGATCCATGCCCCGAGACGAAGCTGTGCTTCAAAACAGCCATCGACACCGGTTGCCCTGCCGGAAATTCGGTGTTCATCGGCATGGGCAAATAGAGGTCGCCAACCTCCACGCTCGCCATGCCGTCGTTCCGCAGCATGATCTCCCACGTCAATCCAGCCTCGTCGACTGCGAGGCGGGTCGTGAGAAGGACGCCGGCATCGCGGGCTGCTAGTTCAAGGGCCGCGCTATGCATCGGCTTCGTTGCATCAACGCCGGTTCGAAGCGTATGCCACTCGGATCCGGCACGCCGAACTCTAGCGTGAGCCGTCCCCAGCACGGCTCCAGGCAGGACGTAATCCGTGTCATACGTATCGTTACGATAACGCAACGAGGTAATGCCGTCTTGTGTGCACCCAACGACGAAGGAAGAGTCGGCCGCCTTCAACACCATGGCAACCTTGCGCTGCGGCCGATTGGGTGTAGGCAGCGTAACGCCCCCGAACAACGCGCTACCCAAGAAGCTACTGCCCAACAGCATCATACGACGCGTATACGTCCAGACTTTAGACATGCCTTTGGTCTTCGTCATCAACCGTATCCGGTATTGCCCCATGCGGATGATCAAGGCGTGCCGTTTCCCGCCGTAAACGTCAACGCGACAAAAGCGACATACGTTCTCAAGTACCGAGTGTTCGGTCGGCAGCGCTTCGTCACCATCGGTCCTCACGGTGCCCCTTGGACACCAGAGCTTGCACGCAAGGAGGCCAAGCGGCTTTTGGGCCTGGTTGCCAATGGCAAAGACCCGGTCGACGAGAAAGCCAAGGCGCGCCTGCAGGCGGCCGACCCACTCCGGCAATCGCGGATCAATATCTCCGGAACGCTCAACAAAGGCTGAAGCCCCGACCAATTCGGAAATAGAACGCTACTTGTTGGCCAGTTGGAGACCCCTGCATCCCGTCTTAGTTTTCCAGATCACCCGCCGCCATATCTCGGCTCGTATCGCTGACCTCGCATCAGCTCATGGAGCGGTCTCAGCAGCCCGCTGCCCGTACAGCCCTATCCTCAATGCTCAAGTGGGCAATGCGGGAGAGCCTCGACATTGCTGCGAATCCGGTTCTCAGCGCTAATTAGGCAGGTGACCGGTGAGGAAGCGATCTATCCGTGCCTCGTCTATGTCACCTGCTTCAGCGCCTTCACTGCGCAGCCAGTCGCCGAAGTGAAGAGCGCAAGCGGCATATTGACGGCGAAAGTCAGCTTTGTAGCGACTTGCGCACAAGGTAGTCGGTGTAGAGGCCCATGATCGGCCAGAGAACATTGTCTGGATCTTCGGTCCTGAGTTTAGAGCGTCGAAATGTGGGCATGCTCAATCTCCGTTGTTGGGAGTTCGAGCAGGGCTCTGAATTATGCGCAGGGCAACCAGAGATATGCCGAGAGTTAGGCTCGGCATATCTGAAAACGAAATCGCAAGGCTCCGACGCCCGAAGCATCAAAACCCTGCAATCCCAAAACAGTCCACAAAGACAAATGCGATTCTTGCTCAGTCGCTTAGCCACTCTTCACGGACGACACCTTAGTGGCCCGTTCGAGGCCTGTAGACTAATCAGAACGCACGCGCGCTGATGTCCAAGGTGGCCCGGAGCACAAACGATCCAATCAGAGGCCGAATACATTGATGCAAGACCGCTGTCGCCAATTCGACGAATCTTCTCGCAATGCACGGCCGGACCATACAAGGTCAAATCCTCGGGCCGCCACTCAAACTAAACAAGGCGGTCGCCGCCCGAGGGATGCAATGCTTGAGCAGAAACGCCCCAATTTCGTCAGCGAGTCTCGACTTCCGAATCGCCGGTTGCGGCTGGCAGGTTCGTAATCTGCCTGACACGGATGCGAGCGCCCTATGATCGAACTAGCCAGAGGATTGAACGGTAGGGAGTGACACTTCGACGATGCCGACCATACTCTCCATGGGGTAGCGGTGGATGGCCCCGGTTGTCCTCAAACCACTTCTCGTCATCGTCAGCATCACGAGGCCGCCAATACGTCACCAGATGCGGCTCTTTATAGGTGGTCAGCACCAGCTCATTCGCGCGACATCCGGATCATCTTGTTGAATGCCGTCTATTCCATGTAAGCTTATGCGTCGCATCTGCATCCCGCATGAATTTGCTGCAATAGTATGGATATAGCCAGTGGTTTGAAGCCATGCCAAATGGCACGCTTTGGCGCATGAAAGCTCGTGTGCTCGTGGCCTGCAATGTACGCCGGATCCGCGTAGATCGCGGTATTCCGCAAGAGAAATTGGCTCGCGATACCGGGATTGACCGCTCCTATGTGGGTGGTCTTGAGCGGCAATCAAAGAACCCGACAATTGATCTTCTTGACCGGATCGCCGAATCGCTAGGTGTTCATTTATCTGAATTCTTTGTTCAGCCTTCCAAAGGAGCGACGACACCCTGGATACCTTGCCTAAAGACGACAAGCCGGCGCTCCCACGTCGTAAGACGAGATAGCACTGCTCGGATGAGGGGTCACTAAAGGCGATGCAGACAGGCAAGGTGGAGGCAACATTGCTGCTCGACATGAATATGATGCAGCCTCAATTTGCGGAGCGCACAAGACGTTCCTGCGAAGGTTTACGCGGGCGGTCACTCCGACATACTTCTCGGCCCCTATCTCGATGTCCTTGTTGCATCAGAGCAATCTCAAGTCAAAGTAGCCATCGAATTTTATGACGCAGTAAGACTAGGAGTTGGATTGGACGGACGCACGCTTCGGTCGCTGACCCGCGTAATCATTAGGGTGCGGAACGACGGCAATACGGCTATCGAGAAATTCTCATTTCAGATCGAAATCCCGGGTGAGCATCACAATTGCTTAACATATATTGCAGCGCGCAGTCGCAAGCTGGATCGAGTGGCTTCCATCAGCTTCACTGGGAGCATGACCGGCGAGATCAGCGATTCCAAGCCATTGGGCTTGATCGTCAAGGTTGTGGTTGGTCGTGCTCTAAATCGCCGGGAAACTATCAATTTGGGAATGTTTTTCGTTGGCTCCCCGACAGGTTGTCTGCTGCATCCCGGATACGAAAATCCGGATACGGAGCAGCGTGCCCTTCTAATCGGATTGGACGCGCTACCGCAAGAACTATTGAAGGTGATCACTCCTTTCAGCGAGTAGGGAACTGCACTTTTCAGCGTCGCTGCGCTCTGGCGCAAGCGCTTCCTGCTCACCGTGAACGTTACCTGCGTCTGTGCAGAAGGAAGTGGACTAAATCTCGGCGACCGCAATGCCGCTGGTCGCCGAGAACATCGCCATGCATCCGATGATTGGCGCCGACATGGCGTTCGGCGTCTCCGAAAATGCGCGCGTATAGTTCATCGGCGTTCCAATTTGCATTCACGCGGAGGATAGACAGATGCATGGAAACTTGACGACCGAAAAGCCCGACGCACTTTGCAGGGGAAGCAAGGGGTGCGTCGGGCTGCAACCTGGAGGTTGCGGGCATCGGCACGGGTGAACGTCCGTGTCCACGCCCAACATCATCTTTGCAAATGACGTGCCGCTCGAAGGCTGTCGATGATGTGCGTCTAGTCGGCCCGGGGCACGGCCGCGCGATATTCTTGGATTGAGAATAGTGTCGCAATTACCACGTTGCCGAGTGAGACTTTGTCGGCCATCAAACAATCATGCGCCATGATGAGCCCGGTGCCTCGCAGTTTGCGAGCCGTGTCCGTGCAAGCCTCGATGATACCTTCGCACCAGCCGTCGGCCAACGCGCCCCCTCAGTGGTCTTTCGCGATTGAAGCCCTAAACGCGCAATTGTGAGATTTCCGCGGCGTGCCCTGGCTGATCCGTAAAAGCAGCGCAAGCCCGCAGCGGGCCTTGCAGGTGGGAAAAGGGCCGAGGCCGCGCAAAAAAGTCGGCCACCCCGAGGTCTTGATAGAATAGATTGCTATGAGGCCAGAGCTTACGCTGGGTCATCAGAGCGTCCGGCGCGAACGACGCGATTTAGATCAAGGCCGCTGAACGCATGTCTTTATGTATCAACAGTATAGATGCATCCCATCAAAACAATCGATTTCACCAATTTTACGGAATGCTGCATAGAAAAAGCGCATAGTCTGGTGCAAATGGCCGCACACACTCGGCGTCATTTCCGTCGTGGATGACGATCAGTCGGTGGGTGAAGCATTGACGGACAGCCTCTTTTCCGTGGGGTCCATCTCAGAAGCATGATCTTGCGACCGTCCTAAGATTACGTGAGGGAAGAACTGACGCCGTTGCCGACCTTCCCCCGCAGCGTTGGGCCGAATTCCCTGAATAGAGAAGGAAGCGAAACCAGATTTCGTTTGGAACGGATATCGGCCCCCCGTGAAAAGTTAACGGCGAATGCCCTCGCCGTAAATGAACCGCCGGCACCCTCCCTCTGCCGACGGAAGCTGGTGCGATGTGTAGCAGCGTCGCTCCTCCCAGACTGACTTCCGCCCGGCCGCCGAAAGGGGGCCGGGCATTTTTTACTATGGCGAGTACGAGCGCCAGCTTGCAGATCTTGCATTTGATCTCACTCACACCCATGAATTCAGGGGTTGGCGCCGCGTCCTCGCACCAGTCCATCGCTAAATCAGAACGGCCCATCGGATTAGTTGATGTCTGTCACCGGCCTATTACTTCGCAACAATACTGGGCCGGCAGAAAAGCGTTTTGTCCTAAGGACAGGCATGGCATTTACCACTAAGTGCGTTGATTCAAATCGTTGTGGCCTCGTACAGCTGAACTGGCGACCGGGTATTATTCTTTCCCGTCGAATTGCGAGCGCACTGATTGATCGTCGTGCGAGCGTACTCTGTAGATGGCTGCGGGTGGCTTCTCACGCGCTCTACCCATCATTGCGGGGCGATCGATGTCGGTTAGCGCTTAGCTTTAAGCGCGAGGCCCACCGATTTCGACTGCAGCCAGCAACAGGCGCCGCATCGGTCGCGCCGATCCGGGGCCTCAACCCGAAACGAGTTTCTCGCTTCTTAGCTACGCACGGGGTATTGCGAGCGAACACAGACGTCTGGACTGGAAATTCTCTCTCTCTCTCTCTCTCTCTCTCTGGAAAAACATCGCGGCCCGGGTCTGCAGTGCCAGACAAACCAGTGTGGGGCCAATATCTGGCCGAGAGGAATCTAACGTTGCCCTTCGGCCAATCGCCTGGTCGTTCGCATCATGATGCATCGCGACCAGCATCCTGGTTGGTTGACCTACACGATGTTGACACGCGACGAAGGCTCCGGGTGGAAACTTGAAATTCTGGGCGCTAGCGTCGAGTGGTAAATTCCTTCGCCGATCGCCGATATTCCCAGTTGGCGCGCTCAAGTTCGGGTCGATCAAACTCTTTCTGGGGATAGCCGACGCAGAGATAGCCGATGAACTTCCAGGACTCCGGCACTTCAAGAACCTCGTGGATGCGAACCGGGTTAAGGATCGACACCCAGCCAAATCCGATGCCGTCTGCACGTGCGGCGAGCCACATGCAGCAGATGGCGGCGGCGACGGAGTATTCGACCGTATCCGGCATGGTTGCACGCCCGAGGCGATGTCCCATATCGTTCGTCTTGTCCGCGAACACGGCCAAGTGACCCGGGGCCTCTTCGAGACCGGCGAGCTTGAGGCTCGCGTATCGCGCCGCGCGTTCGCCTGAATAAGAATACAACGCATCGGCGTTGCAGGCCCTGAAATCCTCGACCACGGCACTGCGCCTTGCGTTGTCTTCGACGATCACAAACCGCCAAGGCTGGCTCAGGCCGACCGACGGGGAAAGGCAGGCGATCTCAATCAGCCGCTCCATGGCGCCGCTCGGCAGAGGATCGGGACGAAAGCGCCGCACGTCGCGGCGCCACACGAAGAGCTCGCGCAGTTGCCGGCGAAAGGCTTCATCGAAAGCGGCCATCAGGGTCCTGGTTCCGTGTGGAGGAGGGCGGCTGTCATCAGCAAAACCACGATCTCGCCAATCTGTTCGAACGCACCCAATATATCACCTGTCTGTCCGCCGACCTGCCTCGTGGCAAGCCACGCCAGTATCAACCCGGCCAGTGAGAGCAAAATCACTCCGATCATCGCCTTGCTCGGCCCGGAACCGAAAACGAGGCAAAGACCCCCGAGAGCAAATGCAATGGCGGCGCTTCGCCCCGGCGGCCGTCCGGCTCGGGCCGAAAGCCCATCCGATCGCGCCGGCGGAATCAGCCACATGAAGGCGGGCATGCCGGCGCGCGCCGCCGCATTTGCAACCGAAAGCGCCGCCGCGATCGACATTGGCTCGGCGATCGTTTCGAGCGCGCTCCATCGCAAGATGAGCGATGCGACAAGCGCGCACGCGCCGTAAGTACCGATCCGGCTGTCGCGCATGATCTCGAGCTTCCGCTCGCGCGTCCGGCCGCCGCCGAGCCCGTCGGCGGTATCGGCAAGGCCGTCCTCGTGCATCGCGCCGGTGACGAGAACCGTGGCCGCCAGCGCCAGCATGGCTGCAGGGCTTGGCATCAAGCCCACCTCGCGTGCGATCCAGTAGACCGCCCCACCGGCAAAGCCAACCAGCAATCCTGCCACTGGCAACGCCCAGCTCGCGCGGGCAACATCGCCATCGCTGACCGGCGTCGCCGGCCCGAGAGGCAGAAGCGTGGAGAGCGAAATGGCGATTCTCAGGTCGGTGACGATGCCCCTGAGAAGCTCGAAATGATGCATGTGTCTTCAGCCCTCGAACCGTCAACTCGCTCGCCTCACCCGACGACGCGTCGCAATTGCGCCAAGCGCGGCATTACTTCAGCTTCATCGGCAATCCTGCCACGACGAATTCGACCTCGTCCGCAACGGAGGCAATCGTCTGGTTCAGGATACCCGCCGCGTCCCGAAATGCGCGCGCCAGCGCATTATCCGGCACGATACCGAACCCGACCTCGTTCGTGACCATGATGACCGGCCTGCGCTGGCGGGCAAGCGCGTCAGCGAGCAGCGAAGCCTCATGCGACCAGTTGCGTTCCGCGTGGAGCAGGTTCGACAGCCACAGTGTGAGGCAATCGACCAGCCTTGCGCCACCGCCATCGGTTTCGACCAGGGCCTGCACGAGATCGAGCGGCACCTCGCGCTCGATCCAGTCCTTTCCTCGCCGCGCGCGATGCTTTGCGATTCGCTCGCCCATTTCCTCATCGAGCCCCTCTGCCGTGGCGATATACACGGGTTGCCCCGGAAAGGCGCGCGCGCGGGCTTCTGCGCGCCGGCTTTTGCCCGATCGGGCGCCGCCCGTGATGAGTATGATGGCCATGACGTCCTCCGCTCAGGCCTGCAGTAATCACCAATCTCCGATAAAGACAAAGGCGGAAATCGGGCGAGGTGGGGCTTGCCTTGGTGCGGAATTCTTGTGCATCAGGATCAGGCATGACAGGAGACGATGCGTGGACTTTGCGGGGGCGATGGCATTGGCGATGACGGTGGACGCCCTGATGGGCTGGCCCGATGCATTGTTCGCCCGCGTGGGCCATCCCGTCACATGGCTCGGCAGGCTGATCAACATCCTCGATATCAGCTTCAACAGGTCCATCGATCCGCCCGGAATCCGGAGGATTGCTGGCGCAGCCGTGGCGCTTTTCGTGATTGGGCTTTTGGCCGGAATTGGATGGGCGGTTCAGGCGGCGCTCGCCGTTGAATGGAGCCGCATCGTCCTCCTGGGAATCCTGGCCTGGCCCTTGGTCGCACTGCGTTCGCTCTATGATCATGTCGCCGCCGTTGCGCATCCCTTGCAATCCGGTGATATCGCAGCCGCACGTGCAGCGGTCGCGCACATTGTGGGACGCGACCCCGCAGCTCTCGATGAGGCAGGTATTGCGCGCGCGGCCATCGAGAGCATGGCCGAGAACGCCTCCGACGGCATCGTCGCGCCGGTGTTCTGGGGGGCGTTGTTCGGGCTTCCGGGTATCGTCGGCTACAAGGCGATCAATACGCTCGATTCCATGATCGGCCACCGCACCGAGCGGCACGGATCTTTCGGTTGGGCCGCCGCGCGCATCGACGATCTCGCAAATTTCATTCCGGCGCGTCTCACCGGTTGTCTGTTCACGCTGGTCGCCGGGCGGCCTTCGGATGCGATGTCCTGCATGGTGCGTGATGCGAACCGCCACCGCTCGATCAATGCCGGTTGGCCGGAAGCAGCCATGGCCGGTGCGCTCGGCGTGCGGCTCAGCGGTCCCCGGATCTATCATGGAAGCACCGCGAACGAGCCCTGGCTGAACGAGGGAGCGCGCGATCCGCTTGCCGCCGACATCCGCCGGGGACTGCAGCTCTATCGCCGCGCCATGATACTGTTGGGTGGAGTGCTTGCGATCCTGGCCTTCGCATGAAGGAGCAGCAAATGCTTGAGCATGGTGGAAATCTCGATCTTGCGCTGCAGCGCTTTGGCGGGCGGGTGCAAGACTGGATCGATCTTTCGACGGGCATCAATCGGCAGCCATATCCTGTGGGCGAGGTAGCGCCGAGACACTGGAGCGCTTTGCCCTCACAATCCGATATTGAATCGCTCCATCGGGCGGCGCAGCAAGCCTGTACCACCAAGGCGCCGATCGTAGCTATAGGTGGCGCGCAGGCGGCCATTCAGTTGCTGCCACATCTCTTCTCATTTCGCGGCCGGGCGCGAATCCTCGCGCCGACCTATAACGAGTACGCAGCGATTCTTTCGGCCGCGGGCTGGGATGTGGCCGAAGTCTCTGATCTCGAAGGGCTGGCGGGTGCGGATCTCGCCGTGGTCGTCAATCCCAACAATCCAGACGGTCGGCGCCATGATCCGAACGAATTGCTCGCGCTTTTGCCGCGTGTCGGTCGGCTCTTGATCGACGAGAGCTTCGGCGACACGGTCCCCGACCTGTCGCTGGCACCGGAGGCGGGACGGCCGGGGCTGTTGATCCTGCGCTCGTTCGGAAAGTTTTACGGGCTTGCGGGACTGCGGCTCGGTTTCGCGCTCGGCAGCGAGGCTGATGTCGCGGCGCTGGCGGCGATGGCGGGTCCATGGCCGATTTCGGGTGCAGCGATTGCGATCGGACGGCGCGCTTTGCTCGATCGCGATTGGGCAAAGGCGACCTCGAGGCGTCTGGCACACGACTGTCTCCGGCTGGACGCCGAAGTGAAATCGCAGGGCTGGCAACTGGTTGGCGGCACGCCGCTGTTCCGGCTCTATGAAACCGGCGATGCGCGCGCCGCGCAGGAGCGACTCGCACGCAGCCAGATCTGGTCGCGTGTATTTGGGCAAAGGCCGGGATGGCTGCGGCTGGGCTTGCCGGGTAACGAGACGGAATGGGCGCGGTTTGCTGCCGCGCTCTCGCGTTGAGGATCACGCTTCAGCGGGCAAGCGCGAGCAGGCCTTCAAGATCGAGATGGGTATCCATGTGCTCGGCGAGCGCGTCGAGCGCGCTCTCGACCCTGGCGCGATACTGCTGGTCTGCAGCCGGAATGCCGAGTTGCGCGAGAAATGCCTTGCGGAAATGGTCGGACGCGAACAGGCCGTGCAGATAGCTGCCGTGCACGCGTCCGTCGCTGGAAACCGCGCCTTCCGGCGCGCCGCCGACACTGGCAAATGGCCTTGCACGATCTGGCCCATCGGTCTGCCCGATGTGAATCTCATAGGCTTCGATCGGTTGGTTCGTCGCGGCGTGGGACGCTGTAACGTGCGTGAGCGTCTTCTGCTCTGTCATTAGTGTTGTCACATCCAGGAGTCCGAGGCCTGGCGTTTCTCCCGCGGGTCCCTCGATTCCTTCTGGATCCGCCACATTGCGTCCGAGCATCTGGTAACCGCCGCAGACGCCGAGGACATGGCCGCCGCGGCGATGGTGGGCAAGAAGATCAATGTCCCAACCCTGAGCGCGCAGGAAGGCGAGGTCGCCGCGTGTCGACTTGGAGCCGGGAACGATCACGAGCTTTGCATCGCCAGGGATCACCTCTCCCGGCCGGACCATCACAAGATCCACGCCGGCTTCGAGTTTCAGCGGATCGAGATCGTCGAAATTCGCGATCCGCGACAACGCGAGAAAGGCGATCTTGCATTGCCCCTCCTTGCGCGCGCCGACAAGCCCGAGCGCATCTTCGGCCGGAAGCTCGTTGGCGCGAGCGAAGTAGGGCAGGACCCCAAAGCCCCGCCAGGATGTGCGGGTTTCGATCAGCCGGTAACCGTCGTCAAACAGGGATGGATCGCCGCGGAATTTGTTGATGACGAAAGCGCGGATCATCGCGGCATCCGCGGGATCGAGCACGGTCTTGATTCCGACGAGCTGCGCGATGACGCCGCCGCGGTCGATGTCGCCGATCAGCACCACCGGGACGTCCGCCCGGCGTGCAAAGCCCATATTGGCGATATCGGCGCTCCGCAAATTCACTTCGGCGGGGCTGCCGGCGCCCTCGACCAGGACAAGATCGGCGCGATCCTTCAGGCGGGCGAAGCTCTCGAGAACCGGACCCATCAGCGAGGGCTTCATGGCCGCGTATTCACGCGCGCGCAACGTCGCCACGCGACGTCCCTGAACGATGATCTGCGCGCCGACATCCGTCTCCGGTTTCAGTAAGACGGGATTCATATCGGTGTGAGGCTCGACGCCTGCGGCTTGCGCCTGCAATGCCTGCGCGCGTCCGATCTCGCCGCCGTCGATGGTCACGGCCGCATTGTTCGACATGTTCTGCGGCTTGAAGGGCAGCACCCGATAGCCGCGGCGCGTCGCGGCGCGTGCAAGCCCGGCGACAATGAGCGACTTGCCGACATCGGAGCCCGCTCCCTGGATCATCAATGCGCGCGCCACGGATTTTTCTCGGCTACTTTGTCAGAACTCGACGCCGGGCTGCGCCTTGATGCCGGATCGGAACGGATGCTTCACCAGCGTCATCTCGGTGACGAGGTCGGCGGCATCGATCAATTCCTGCTTGGCGTTGCGTCCGGTGAGGACGACGTGCGTCATGGGCGGCTTTGCATTCTTTAGAAACTCGACCACTTCGCCAACCTCGAGATAGTCATAGCGAAGCGCAATGTTGATCTCGTCGAGGACAACCATGCGCAGGGCTGGATCGGCGATCAACTGCATGGCCTTCTCCCATGCCGCGCGTGCGGCGGCGATGTCGCGGGCACGGTCCTGTGTTTCCCAGGTAAAGCCTTCACCCATCGCGTGGAATTGGCACAGTTCACCAAAATGCCCGGTCAGAAGACGGCGCTCGCCGGTGTCCCACGCCCCCTTGATGAATTGCACGACGGCGCAGGGAAAGCCATGCGCCACGCACCGCATGATCATACCGAAGGCCGAGGAAGATTTTCCCTTGCCCGCCCCGGTGTGGACGATGATAAGTCCCTTCTCGTTGCTCTTGGCGGCCATCATCCGGTCACGGGCGGCCTTCTTCTTCGCCATTTTGGCCGCATGGCGGGTCTCGAGCGAAGTCTCGGAGACGATGGTTTCCTCCTCAACGGCATCTGGTTCGGAAATCATGTGCACGTTCCTTTGGCTTGACAAGTTGCACGCTAGGGCAAATGGTGAGGGAGCGTTGGTTCCTGTCCTACGACAGGCGAAGAGGGAATGCGATAGGGCTTAAAGTTTCGAAGCTTGAGCCTGAAGCGCAGCCGCCCCCGCGACCGTGACCGGAGAGATTCCAAAAGCCACTGATCCCTCTTGGGGTTGGGAAGGCGGGATCGAAGGGAAACCTACTCCGCAAGCCGGGAGACCTGCCAGCGCACCGATTGAACCGGCGGACGGGGTGATCCGCGACGGGGAACGAACCCTCACGTCACCGGTTCGTGTGCCTCATCGCCCCCGCCAAATTTTTTGAGGAAGGGGCGATGACCGTCACGCTTCATGTTTGTGTCACCTGCCGTGCCGGCCAATCGCCAAGGGAAGGCGAAACCGCGCTAGGCGCGCGTCTGCACAGCGCCATCCTCGAGGCTGGCGTGCCGGAAAGCGTCAACGTCGTTCCGGTCGAGTGCCTGTCCGCTTGCAGCCAAGGCTGCTCGATCGCGCTCAGCGCCCCCGGACGCTGGTCCTATGTGTACGGCCGCTTGTCCGATGTAAACGCGCCGGATGTTGTTGCCGGCGCTGCGGCCTATGCGGCGGCGTCCGACGGCATCGTGCCATGGCGCAGCCGGCCGGAGATCTTCCGCAAACAATCGCTTGCCCGCATTCCATCCATCGCCGTCGTGCCGGAGACCGCAGAATGAACACGCTCGCCAAGGTCCCGGTCACCATCGTCACCGGCTTTCTCGGGTCGGGTAAGACGACACTGATCCAGCACCTGATCGCCAACGCGAACGGCAAGAAGCTTGCGGTGCTCGTCAACGAGTTCGGCAGCGAAGGCGTGGACGGAGAGATCCTTAAATCCTGCGCGGACGCCAGCTGTCCTGCCGAGAACATCGTCGAGCTTGCCAATGGCTGCATCTGCTGCACGGTCGCCGACGATTTCATTCCCGCCATGGAGCAGCTGCTCTCGCGCCGCGTGAAGCCCGACCATATCCTGATCGAGACATCGGGACTGGCCTTGCCGAAGCCACTGCTCAAGGCGTTCGATTGGCCAGAGATCCGCTCACGGATCACGGTCGACGGCGTGGTCGCGCTGGCGGATGCTGAGGCGGTGGCGGCCGGTCGCTTCGCGCCGGACCTTGCCGCAGTGGAGGCGCAACGCGCGGCCGATGAAAATCTCGATCACGAGACGCCGCTGTCGGAAGTGTTCGAGGACCAGATCGCTTGCGCGGATATCGTGCTGCTGACCAAGGCGGACCTTGCCGGCGCTGACGGGCTGGAAGCGGCCAAGGCGGCGATTGCCGCCGAGATGCCGCGTCGCGTGCTGATGCTGCCGGTCATCGACGGCGCAGTCGATGCGCGTTTGATCCTTGGTCTCGAAGTGGCGGCCGAAGACGATCTCGCCGCGCGCCCCTCGCACCACGACGGCGAGGAGGAGCACGAACACAACGATTTTGCCTCCATTGTCGTCGAGCTCCCGGAAGTTGCGAACATCGATGCGCTGGTCGCATCGATCCAGCGGCTTGCGCGCGAACAAAATGTGCTGCGCGCCAAGGGATATATTGCCGTCGCGGGCAAGCCGATGCGATTGCTCCTGCAATCGGTCGGGGAGCGGGTACGGCATCAGTTCGATATGCCTTGGGGCACACGACCAAGGCAGTCGAAGCTGGTTCTGATCGGTGAACACGACGACATCGACGAAGCTGCCATCAGGGCGGGACTTGGAGTCTGATGCACGTCGTCTTTCGCGAGAGCCGCGGTCTCGAGGAGACCGCGGTCCCTAAGGATCTCGGCCAGGATCCGGCCGACCTTGTGGTGCTCTCGTTTTCGGACAGCGATCTCGCCGCGTTTGCTTCCGGCTGGCGCCGCGGCCGTGCCGGCCTGCCGTCGCTGAGGCTCGCGAATCTTGCAGAGCTGCGTCATCCGCTGTCGGTCGACACCTATATCGAACGGACGTTGTCGCATGCGCGCGGCGTATTGGTGCGCCTGATCGGTAGCGAGTCCTACTGGTCATATGGACTGTCTGCCCTGCATCAATTGGCGAAGGACCGCGACATCGCGCTCGCGGTGCTCCCGGCGGACGGTCGCGACGACCCGCGCCTGGATACGCTCTCGACATTACCCATCTCGACGCTCAGACGGCTGAAAGCCTTGTGCGACAAGGGCGGTGCGACGGCGGCGCAAGCGTCGATCGCCCAGCTCGCGCTGGCCGCGGGCTTCTATGCGGGGCCCGTCATGGGAGAGATTGAAATCCCGGAGATCGGTTTCTACGACCCGGATTGCGGTGCAATGGCGGTACAGCCAAGTCCCGATCAGCGGCCGCGCGCGCTGGTCACTTTCTATCGTTCCTATCTCACCGCTGCAGATACCGCACCGGTCGACGCGCTGATCACAGCGCTACGGCAAAAGGGCTTTGATGCCTATGGCGTGTTCGTGACCTCGCTGAAAGCTGCCGGTGTGGCGGATTGGTTGAGGGCTCATTTCGAGCAGCGTGCTCCGGCCGTTATCGTGAATGCGACTGCCTTTTCTGCGGTCGGCGACGGTGGCACGACGCCTTTCGATATCGTATCCTGCCCGGTATTCCAGGTCGCGTTGTCGACGGCCGGGCGCGATGACTGGGCCGGATCGCTTCGCGGTCTTTCGCCGGGCGATCTGGCGATGCATGTGGTGTTGCCGGAGGTTGACGGCCGGCTGTTTGCCGGCGTGGTGAGCTTTAAGTCACCGGGCGAGCGCGACCCCGATCTGCAATTTGCCGGTCTCGCGCACAGGCCCGACGACGAACGCGTGTGTGCTGTCGCCGAGCGGGTGGCGGCTTGGCACAGGCTCGCCAACACGCCGGCAGGCGAAAAGCGGCTGGCAATTGTGCTTTCGAGCTATCCCGGTCGGCCGCACCAGATCGCACATGCAGTCGGGCTTGACGCGCTTGCTTCGGTCGAGACGCTGCTGTCGGATCTCGGCGCTGCAGGTTTCGATGTCGAAGCTGCAGAAGCACTCGGTGAAGCCCTCCTGCGGGAGGAATTGACCTTTGGCGTTGCCGATTACCGCGCGGCGCTGGCAAAGCTTTCACGCGAATTGCAGGAAGACCTTGCGAGCGCATGGGGAGCGCCGGAGGATGATCCCTCTTGTCGCGGCGGCGAATTTCGTTTCGCAGCGATCCGGCGTGGCAAGACCATCATTGCGGTTCAGCCAGAACGCGGCGAAGTCTTTAATCGTGATACCGAGTATCACGATCTCTCGCGCACGCCGCGCCACGCCTATGTCGCCGTCTACCTCTGGCTCAGGCAGCAAGGCATCCACGCCATCGTCCATATGGGGACGCATGGAACGCTCGAATGGTTGCCCGGCAAGTCCGTCGCGCTGTCGTGCTCCTGCTGGCCGGAGGCTTTGATCGGAAATTTGCCGGTGATCTATCCCTTCATCGTCAACGATCCCGGCGAGGCGGCGCAGGCCAAGCGGCGGATCGGCGCCGTCGCGATCGGCCATTTGCCGCCGCCGCTGGCAAAGGCCGCGTTGCCCGAAAGTCTGCGCCGGCTCGAGCAGCTGCTTGATGAATATTCGACCGCCGATGGCCTCGATCCCGCACGCCGCCAGCGCCTGGTTGGGGCGATCCGTGATGAAGCCCGTGCCGCGGGCCTCGATGATGATCTTGGCCTTGCCGCTTCAGCCGCGCCGGCCGATGCCATTCCGCGGATCGATCGATTCGTTTGCGATCTCAAGGAGAGCCAGTTCTGTGACGGCCTGCATGTGTTCGGCCTCGGGGCTTGCGGTGACGCGGAGAAAACCGCGCTGCTCGATGCGCTCTCCGGCAGGCGCGTTGCGCCGGGGCCTGCCGGCTCGCCGTATCGTGGGCGCAGCGATGTGCTGCCTACTGGACGCAATCTGTATGCCGTCGATCCCCGCGCCATACCAACGCCGTCGGCGCATGCGCAGGGGATCAAGCTTGCCGAGGAATTGCTGCGCCGTCATCTGCAGGATCACGGGGACTGGCCGAAGGGGCTGCTGGTCGATCTCTGGGGATCTTCGACCATGCGCACCGCAGGCGAGGACTTTGCGATGGCCTTGCATCTTGCGGGCATTGCGCCGCGCTGGGATCAGGCCTCGGGGCGGATTACGGGTTATGACATCATCGCGCCGGCCGCGCTCGGCCGGCCACGCATCGACGTGACGCTTCGCGTGTCAGGGCTGTTCCGCGACGTCTTTTCAGGTCTTGCACGGTTGTTCGAGGCGGCGAGTGAAGCGCTTTCCGAACGCGACGAGGAGGGTGACGAAAATCCCTATCGCCATCGCGCGGCGCGGGTGTTCGGACCGCGTCCCGGGCAGTATGGCGTCGGCATGGCATCGATGCCGGATGTCTTCACGGAGGAATCGCGCGAAGCGGCCGGTGAAGCCTGGCTATCGGCTTCGTCCTGGGCGTTCGCGACCGATGGAGCGATGCGGCCTGACCGCGCGGGTATCGAGGCGAGGCTCGCCGCGGCTGACGCCTTCGTCCATGCTCAGGACCTGCCAGAGACCGACCTGCTCGTTGCCGCAGACTATGCCGTGCATGAGGCGGGCGTTGCGGCCGCGGCCGCGCGGCTTGGTGCGGCCGCCCTATCGCTCTATCACCTCGACACAACGCGACCCGATCGGCCGCATGCACGCGCGTTGACGGAGGAAATATCGCGCGTCGTGCGTGCGCGCGCGGCCAATCCGGACTGGATCGCAGGCATGATGCGTCATGGCTTTCGGGGTGCGGCCGAGATCGCCGCGACGCTCGAGCACATGGCCGCTTTCGCCCATCTTGCCGACGCCGTGCCTCCGCATCTCTTCGATCTCTACTACGATACGACGCTCGGTAACGACGACGTTCGCGCGTTCATGGCACGTGAGAATGCTGTGGCGCTCGCGGCGATCGAAACCTGCTTCACCCGATTGCATGAAGCTTCGCTCTGGATGACGCGGCGCAATTCGATCGCGGCCGCGCTGCGGGAGGCTTCATGAGCGTCGTCGCGATCAAGGGCTGGTGCCCCGGTGCCCTGCGTCCGATGCAGTCGGGGGACGGCCTGGTGGTACGCATTCGCCCGCATGGCGGAAGGCTCGATGCGAGGCAGGCGGCAGGAATTGCGGAACTGGCAGAGCGCCACGGCAACGGTCTGATCGATCTGACCAGCCGGGCGAACCTCCAGATCCGGGGTGTCAGTGATGGAGGTCTTCTGCCGCTGACCGACGTACTCGCGCGGCTGGAGTTGCTCGATCAGAATCCGGAGTCCGAGGCGCGGCGCAACGTTCTGGTGACGCCGTTCTGGACCATTGGCGACGACACCTGCTCGATTGCCGCTGAGCTCGAGCGGGCTCTTGCCAGCAGTCCTCTCGATCTACCGACCAAATTCGGCTTCGCCGTCGACGACGGGAAGGAGCGCCGGCTAGCCGGCGCCTCCGCCGACGTTCGGATCGAGCGCGATCTTGTAGGTGAGCTCATTGTGCGCGCCGACGGCCAGGCGCTTGGCCGGCCCGTCAGGCGACGAGAAGCCGTGCAGGTCGCGCTCGCGTTGGCCGAATGGTTCATCGCCTCGGGCGGAGCCAAGGGCGGGCGAGGGCGGATGGCCGCCCACATCGGCACCGGCGCAAGACCGCCGGAAGCTCTTCGCGGCCACGCCGAACCCGCTCGCCTCCTGGCTGCGCCACTTCCCGGCCTTTATCCGCATGGCGCGATGCTCGGCGCAGCGTTCGGGCAAGTGCCCCACTCGGCGCTAAGCTATCTCGCCAGTCACGCACCGGCGCTGCGCGTCACGCCGTGGCGGATGATATTGGCGGAAGGGCTGCACGCGGTGCCTCGCTGCGAGAGCTTTATCACACAAGCCGATGATCCAGTTCTGCGCGTTGTTGCCTGCAGCGGCGCTCCGCGCTGTCGCGAGGCGCATGCCGATACGCGCGCGCTGGCGGCCGCGCTTGCGCCGCATATTGCCGCAAATGTCCGGCTTCACGTCTCCGGTTGCGCCAAGGGTTGTGCCCATTCCGCCCCGGCTTCGATCACGCTCGTTGCGACCAGCGCAGGATTCGATCTCGTTCGCGGCGGCTCGACGCGCGATGCGCCGTTCCTGCGTGGACTGAGCGGTACGGAGATCGTTGCGGATCCCTCCGTTCTAATGGGAGGGCATTGATGCCGCACACCTATGAGACCGACGGCGCGGCGATCTATCGGCAATCCTTCGCCACTATCCGGGCCGAGGCGGACCTTCGGCGTTTCACTCCCGACGAGGAGCCGGTGGTCGTGCGCATGATCCATGCTGCCGGCATGGTGGGTCTCGAGGCGCATATCCGCTTCACGCCCGGCATGGCGCATATCGCGCGGACTGCCTTGCAGAATGGTGCGCCTGTGCTCTGCGATGCGCGCATGGTGTCGGGGGGAATCACGCGCGCGCGCCTGCCCGTCGGCAACGCCGTTATCTGCACGCTCGACGATCCTGCTGTCCCCAGGCTCGCGCAATCGATGCGCAATACCCGCTCAGCCGCAGCACTGGAGTTGTGGCGGTCGCATCTCGATGGGGCGATCGTCGCCATCGGCAATGCGCCGACCGCGTTGTTTCACCTCCTCAACATGCTGGAGGATCGCAACTGTCCAAGGCCGGCGGCGATCATCGGCTGTCCGGTCGGTTTTGTCGGCGCGGCTGAAGCCAAGGCTGCGCTGATGGCCGATCCGCCCACGCCCGCGCTCACGGTCGAAGGACGTCTTGGCGGATCCGCGATCACGGTTGCCGCCGTGAATGCGCTGGCAAGCCGGAGCGAATAGCCGTGGGTCGTATTATCTGCTGCGGCCTCGGGCCAGGCGATCCGGACTTGATGAGTGTGCGCGCTGATCGCGAGGTCCGCGCGGCGACGCATGTTGCCTATTTCCGGAAGAAAGGTCGCCCCGGCCAGGCCCGGCGCATCGTCGATGGGCTACTTGCCAAGGACATCTGCGAATACCCGATGGAATATCCGGTCACTACGGAGATCGCCTTTGACAGTCCGGAATATGTCCGCCTCCTCGCCGGCTTTTACGACGAGTGGGCGGAGCGTCTTGCGCGGCTCACTCGCGCGGTCGACGTTGTCGTGCTTTGCGAGGGCGATCCCTATTTCTATGGTTCCTTCATGCACCTGCACGCTCGCTTGCAGGGGCGAATAGAGATCGAGGTGGTCGCAGGCATTCCCGGAATGGCGGGCTGCTGGAATTCGGTTGGCCAGCCGATCGCCCTTGGCGACGACGTGATGACGGTGCTGATGGGAACGTTGCCGGAGCACGAACTCGAACGGCGCGTGCGCAATTCCGATGCGCTCGTGATCATGAAGACCGGGCGCAATCTCGGGAAGGTCCGTCGCGCGTTGGCGGTCGCCGGCCGGCTTGATGACGCATGGCTGATTGAGCGCGGCACCATGCCGGGCGAGCGCGTGGCGCGGCTGAGAGACGTCGACGAGGCAGATTGCCCCTATTTTGCGATCGTGCTGGTGCACGGGCGGGGGCGGCGCATGGAGTCCGCCGAATGACGGGCTCGCTGACCATCGCGGGACTTGGGCCGGGCGACGAAGCGCTGGTCACGCCGGAAGTCTCCGCCGCGCTCGCTGCCGCGACCGACATATTGGGCTATGCGCCCTATGTCGAGCGCGTGCCGGCCCGTGACGGGCTTACGATGCATCCATCCGACAATCGCATGGAGTTGCAGCGTGCGGCCGTCGCCCTGCGGCTGGCATCGGAAGGACGCCACGTCATTGTGGTCTCCTCCGGCGATCCCGGCGTGTTCGCGATGGCTTCAGCCGTGTTCGAAGCGCTTGAAGCATCGCCGCAATGGCAGGGGCTTCCCATCCGGGTCCTTCCTGGCGTGACGGCGATGCTGGCGGCCGCTGCCCGCGCCGGCGCGCCTCTCGGTCACGATTTTTGCGCCATGAACCTCTCCGACAATCTGAAGCCGTGGCCGACGATCGAGAAACGCCTGCGACTTGCCGCCGAAGCCGACTTCGCGATCGCGATGTACAATCCGCGTTCGGCGAGCCGGCCCGAGGGTTTTGGACGCGCGCTCGAGATTCTGCGTGAGGCAGGCTGCGGTGAACGCCTCGTGATCTTCGCGCACGCTGTCAGCACGCCCAAAGAGCGAATTCGAACGGTCACGCTGCACGAGGCGCGATCGGAGATGGCCGACATGCGAACCCTCGTCATCGTCGGTAATTCGGCGACCCGTCGCGTCGGTCGCTGGGTCTATGCTCCGAGGCATGCCCGATGACCGAGCCATTCCATGACCTCGGCCACGCTTTCCGCCCGCGGCCTGTCGGGCAGTTGCGGCCGCGAGAGCATGACAACTGGAAGGCCGAGTTCGCGCGCGGCGTCGATCTTGGCACGCGCGCCCGTTCCCCCGGAATTGCGGGCAACGATCCATTCGATGCCGCGCGAGCGCATCATCTCCAATTCGCCGGCGAGGGTGAATGGTCCGCGCGACACGATGACGTCGGCGTCTGGCAACGGCAGCGGTCCGGCGGGAGGATCGACAAACCTCAAAGTGTAGGCGTGCTGCGGCTTGGCGCCGAAGGGGGCGATATGCTGCCGGCCGATCGCAAGAAACACCTGCGCGTGCTCGTCTGGCAACACCGCGACAGCGGAGCTGATGTCCGCGACCTCGATCCAGCTTTCATCGTGCGCTTTCGCCCAGGGCGCGCGCTCGAGCGCGATCAGCTGGGCTCCACTCGTCGCACACGCCGCAACCGCGTTGCGGCTCATCTCGGCCGCGAAGGGATGGGTCGCGTCAATGACATGCGTAATTCGTTCTCGACGAAGGTATTCGGCAAGGCCGCTCGCGCCGCCGAAGCCGCCGATGCGGGTCGGCAGCGGCTGGTTTGCAGGGGCGCGGGTGCGTCCCCCGTAGGAATAGACCGCGTTGAGCCCCGCACGCGCCGCGGCGTCCGCGAGCACATTGGCATCGCTCGTTCCGCCCAGGATGAGGGCGCGCATCATGGGTAATCCCTGGCTGACAATTATCGGCATCGGCGAAGATGGCCTTGCAGGCCTCTCCGAAGCAAGTCGAAAAGCCCTTGCAGAAGCCGAAACGGTCTTTGGCGGCGAACGGCATCTCGCGCTGGCAGGCATTGCCGACCGCGGCCGTCCCTGGCCGGTGCCGTTCGATGCGGACTGCGTGCTGGCCTGCCGCGGCCGGCCGACGGCGGTGCTCGCCTCGGGCGATCCGTTCTGGCACGGCGTCGGCGCAAGTCTCGCGGAGAAATTGCTTGCCGGCGAATGGATCGTCCATTCCGCATCGTCAACATTCTCGCTGGCGGCAGCACGGCTTGGCTGGCGGCTGGAATCCGTGAGCTGTCTCGGCCTTCATGCTGCACCGTTTGAACGGCTGGTTCCGCATCTGGCGCGCCGCGCGCGCATCATTTGTCTGGTGCGCGACGGCAAGGCGGCCGGCGATCTGGCCGAATGGCTGACAGCGCGCGGCTGGGGGGAGTCGCGGTTATGGACTCTCACCGCGGTTGGCGGCCCACGCGAGACCATCACGCAACATCGCGCTGACAGCTACGTCACCGACCATAGCGCCGGTCTGGCAGCCATTGCGTTGGAGGCCGGCGGATCGGACGGGCTGTCACGCAGTTCTGGCCTCCCGGATTCGCTGTTCGTGCATGACGGCCAGATTACCAAGCGTCCGATGCGCGCTCTTGCGCTTTCGGTGCTGGCACCCAAGCCCGGCGAGCGATTGTGGGACATCGGTGCGGGCTCCGGCTCGATCTCCGTGGAGTGGGCCTTGTGCGGAGGCGTGGCGACGGCCATCGAAGCACGAGGCGATCGCGCGGCGAATATCCGCAGCAATGCCGCCGCCTTCGGCTTGGCGCATCGGATCACCGTCATCGAGGGAACGGCCCCCGGCATTCTGTCGGGCATCGAGACACCACAGGCGGTGTTCGTCGGCGGAGGGCTTGATGCCGCGATGTTCGATGGCGTGTGGTCCCGCATGCAGGCGGGAACGCGGATCGTTGCGCACGCCGTCACGTTGGAGACGGAGGCGTTGCTGTCGGACCTGCAGCAGCGTTGCGGCGGCGAACTGATGCGGGTCGAAATCGCGCAGGCAGGTAGCCTCGGCCGCTACCGGTCCTGGGAGGCGGCGCGGCCGGTCGTGCAATGGAGTGCGGTGAAGTGAAGGTCGCGGGTCTGGGATTCAGGCGTGACGTGAATGTTGCTTCGCTGCGCGAAGCGCTTGTCGCCGCAGGTGGTCCCGACGGAATCGCGGCTGTCGCAACCGTCAGCGGGAAGGCAGAAGCGGCGGCGCTCAAATTGCTGGCGCGTGAGCTCAACGTGCCGATCAAGGCCGTGCCGGCCAAGGCCCTGGCTGGCATCATTACGCCGACACAGTCTGAATTCATCAAGGCGAAGCTCGGCGCGGGATCCGTCGCGGAAGCCGCCGCGCTTGTAGCGGCCGGCCGACATGCGCGCCTTATTTCGACACGGATGGTTTCGCACGATCGGACGGCCACCGCAGCGATCGCGGAAGGAGATGGCGAATGACGGTGCACTTCATTGGCGCAGGGCCGGGGGCCGCCGATCTGCTGACCTTGCGCGGCCGTGATCTGATTGCCGCCTGTCCGGTCTGCCTATATGCTGGCTCGCTCGTGCCCGAGGGCGTTCTTGCGCATTGCCAGCAAGGTGCGCGGATCGTCAATACCGCACGGCTATCGCTCGATGAGATCATCGCCGAGATCGTTGCCGCGCACGCGGAAGGCAAGGATGTCGCACGGCTTCATTCCGGCGACCTTTCGATCTGGTCGGCGATGGGCGAGCAATTGCGCCGCCTGCGTGCGCTTTACATTCCCTATACAATCACCCCCGGCGTGCCGGCCTTTTCCGCAGCGGCGGCGGCGCTCGAAGTCGAGCTCACGCTGCCGGGTCTTGCGCAGTCCGTGGTGCTGACGCGAACGCCGGGCAGGGCGAGCGCGATGCCTGAGGGCGAAAAACTCGCCGCCTTCGCCGCCACCGGTGCGGTGCTCGCCATCCATCTCTCGGTGCATATGCTCGCCAAGGTGGTCGCCGAACTCGCGCCTCATTATGGTCTGGACTGCCCGGTGGCGATCGTCTGGCGCGCGAGCTGGCCCGACCAGCGCATCATCCGCGCCACGCTCGGTACCTTGGACGCTGCGGTTGGTACCGAGCTCGAACGCACTGCCCTCATCCTGGTCGGCTGTACCTTGGGAACGGAGGAGTTTGGCGAAAGTCGTCTGTACGCCACCGATTATGACCGTCGCTACCGGCCTGTCGGCACGACGCCGCGTTTTCCGGAGGCGTCGTGATGGCGCGGAGCCTCGTCATCTCCGCGCCGGCATCCGGTGTCGGCAAGACGACGCTGACGCTGGCGCTGGCCCGCGCCTATCGCGATCGCGGGCTGAAGGTCCAGTGCTTCAAGAGCGGGCCGGACTACATCGATCCGGCCTTTCATACCGCCGCTACGGGACGCGCCTCCGTCAATATCGACAGCTGGGCCATGCGGCGTGAGGCGATCGAAGTGCTCGCCGCGCGCGGTGCGGATGCGGATCTCGTTCTGGCCGAAGGTTCGATGGGCCTGTTCGATGGCGTTGCCGCGCGGGGCGTCTCGGGCACCGGCGCCACCGCCGATATTGCCGAGATGACGGGCTGGCCGGTCCTGCTTGTGATCGATCCTTCCGGACAGGCGCAAACCGCTGCAGCGGTGGCTGCGGGACTGCGCGATTTCCGCGCGGGCGTGCGTCTTGCCGGCGTCGTTCTCAACCGCGTCGCCAGCACGCGGCACGAGGACCTGGTGCGCCGTGCCATGGCAGGCGCCGGCATTCTGGTGTTCGGGACGTTGCCCCGCCACGCCGCGATCACTTTGCCGAAGCGGCATCTTGGCCTGGTACAGGCTGAGGAGCAGGGCGAGGTCGACGGCCTGATCGCGGAAGCCGCCCGCTTCGTCGCTGAGCATGTCGATCTCGATGCAGTGCTGCAATCGGCGGCATGCGCCTGGACGGCGCCATGCGCCGCGTACGGCCCAAGCGTAAAGCCACCCGGGCAACGCATCGCTCTGGCGCGCGACGGCGCATTCTCGTTCGTCTATCCGCACATGCTGGAGGCCTGGCGTGCCGCCGGAGCCGAGATCACGACCTTCTCGCCGCTCGCCGACGAGGGTCCTGATGACAGTGCCGACGTCTGCTGGCTGCCCGGCGGCTATCCGGAATTGCACGCCGGCCAACTCGCGGCAAATCGCCGATGTCGCCGTGCGCTAAAATCCTTTGCCGAGACACGGCCGGTGCATGGCGAGTGTGGCGGCTACATGCTGCTTGGCACCGCTTTAACTGACGCCCACGGCACACACCATGAGATGACGGGACTGCTCGGCCTGCATACGAGTTTTGCCCAACGTCGCATGCATCTGGGCTATCGGCTTGCGGAACTTGCTCTGCCGATGCCCGGATATCAGGCCGGCGCGCTACTGCGCGGCCATGAATTCCATTACTCCACGATCGTCTCGCAGCCCGATACAGCTTTGGCTATCGTACGCGACGCGACTGGCGCGGTCGTTGCGGAGACGGGCTCGCGGCGCGGCTACGCCACCGGCACGTTCTTCCACCTCATTGCGGAGGACAGGTGAGCGGCTTTGTTTCCTTTGTCTCGGCCGGCCCAGGCGATCCCGAGCTCCTGACGCTCAAGGCGGCTGCGCGTCTGCGCGCCGCTGATGTCGTGCTGTATGACGACTTTGCCTCGGGCGCGATCCTCGATTACGCCCGAGCCGGGGCCAATCTGGTAGCGGTTGGCAAGCGTGTGGGCCGGCCCTCAGCCAAACAGGAGCACGTCAACCGGCTGCTCATCGACTACGCCGCCGCAGGCGCCCGCGTTGTTCATTTGAAATCGGGAGACGCCGGCATCTTCGGCCGGCTTGAAGAAGAAATTGAGGCGCTGCAAACTGCGGGCATTGACTACGAGATCATTCCAGGCGTCACGTCGGCCTGCGTTGCGGCAGCGCGCGGCATTCCACTCACCCGCCGGCACACCTCGCGCCGCGTCCAGTTCGTGACCGGCCCAGATGTCACCGGGCGGTTGCCCGCGAATCTCAATTGGGCGGCACTGGCCGATCCGGAATCGACGACCGTGGTCTATATGGGCAAGCGCACATTCCCGGCGCTCGCGGCAAAGCTGATCGAGCACGGCATGGCTCCCGACACCCCGGCGCTATTTGCGGAGTCTCTGGGCCGCGCCCAGGAGCGGATTGTCCGCACCACGATTGCAAAGCTTGCAGAGCAGCTCGCGCAAGCCAGCGCCGCAACGGCGGCGGTCATTCTTTTCGGCGCGCTGGCGGGAGAGACTCTATGATGAGGCCGTCGCCCGATCTCGCGAGCCCCTTGACGTCTCCTCGTCGGAAGGAGCACACAGATCAGGCATGGTGCTCGAAGCGGCGCAAAGCGCCGGAGCATAATCGGGAACCGGGCAAGGGCGGACCTGAATGCGGCGCCCAAAGCCCCGGCCCCCCCCCCCCCCCGCGCCTGTAAGACGGTGAGGGGCTCCAATCCGCCACTGGGCCGTCAGCTTGGGAATGCCGGGGCCCGTTTTGAACCGCGAGCCAGAAGACCGGCCCTGCAGTTTTTAACACCAGCGCCGTCGTGTGACGGCAGAAGGGACGTAAGTCATGCATATCGAACCAGGTATCGTTACGGGCGCCAAGCTCGTGCTGAGTTACGCGACCGGTGCCGTTGCCGCCGGCTGCGCTCTCAAGCTCACGGTCGAAACCGTGCGCGAGCAGGGGTTTGTTTCATTCGCGGTGCGCACCGTCGCAACAACGGTCCTGGTCTTCTCTTTCTTCGAACTGCTGCCGCATTTCCGGATCGGGGTCTCGGAGGTGCATTTCATTCTCGGCTCGACGCTGTTTCTCCTGTTCGGCGCAGCGCCAGCCGCATTCGGGCTGGCGCTTGGTCTTCTGCTGCAGGGGCTGTTCTTCGTACCGACCGACCTGCCGCAATATGGTATCAACGTGACCACGCTGCTGGTGCCTTTGTTTGCGATCCAGGCGCTGGCCGGGTGGATCATTCCTCGCAGCACCGCCTATGTTGACCTGCAGTATCGCCAGGCGCTTGCGCTTTCGACCGCCTATCAATCCGGCATCGTGGCGTGGGTCGCCTTCTGGGCGCTGTATGGTGCGGGCTTTGCGGCCGAGAACCTCGCCTCCATCGCGTCTTTCGCCGCTTCCTACGCGCTCGTCGTAGTATTTGAGCCGCTGGCCGATCTGGCCGTGCTGGCACTGGCGAAATCACTGCGAGATGTGATGGCCGACGGTCTTGTTACCTATCGCCTTCACAACGCCGCCTGAAGATGGCGTAAGGGCGGTCGCAAGTCGCGGCCGCCCCCACTCATAACGTGATGCTGACACTCTCCCTGATAGGCATTGGCTGCGGCGATCCCGAGCAGCTCACGCTTGCTGCGATCCGCGCGATCAATGCGGCTGACCTGGTGCTGATTCCGCGCAAAGGTGCCGCGAAGTCCGATCTCGCCGACCTGCGCCGGCTGATTTGTGCGCAAGCCTTGACGAACAGCCGCACGCGCGTTGCTGAGTTCGACCTGCCCGTTCGCGGCACCGCGCAGGAGCACTACCGCAAGGGAGTGGAGGAATGGCACGACGCCGTCGCCGTGACCTGGTCCCGGGCAATTGCGGCGTATCTCGGTCATGACGGGCGCGTTGCCCTGCTGATCTGGGGCGATCCTTCGCTATACGACTCGAGCCTGCGGATCGCACGAAGGCTTGATCCGTTGCCAATGATCGAGGTCGTGCCAGGCGTCACGTCGATCCAGACGCTTTGCGCCGCGCATGCACTGCCGCTGAACGACATCGGGGAGCTCTTTCTCGTCACCACCGGACGGCGGCTGCGCGAGGTCGGTTGGCCGTCAGGCACCGACACCGTGGTCATCATGCTCGATGGCGTTGCCGCGTTCCAGTCGCTCGACCCGAACGGACTACATATCTGGTGGGGCGCCTATCTCGGGATGCCCGAGCAGATCACCATGTCAGGTGCGCTTGCAGAAGTGGGGCCAGGCATCGTCGCCGCACGACAGGAAGCACGCGCCAGGCACGGCTGGATCATGGATAGCTACATCCTCAAGCGCGTGTCGTAGCACTCGTGCGAAGGCCGCTGGCATCTTGAACCATCACCAAGGGCAGGACCACATGCTACCCGAGTGGGTCTACCAGGAGTGCCCGGGCGTTTCGACCGTCCATCGCGATGCCGCCCTGGCCCGTCAGGCCGAGCTCACCAAGCCGACCGGTGCGCTGGGTCGCCTCGAGCAGCTCGCGATCGAGCTCGCCGGTCTGCAACAAACCGACCGGCCTCGAGCCGAGCGCGTGCCGATCATCGTCTTTGCAGGGGATCACGGCATCGTCGCGCAGGGAGTATCGGCCTATCCTCAGGAAGTTACGAGCGCGATGATGTCGAATTTCGCGTCAGGCGGTGCAGCAATTTCGGTTCTCGCGCGCGAGCTGGGCTCAATTCTGGAGATCGTCGATGCCGGCACGCTCGCCGAACAGCCAATCCCGGGAGTCGCGACAGACAAGCCGCGCCGGGGCAGCCGGGATTTCAGCAAGGAAGCGGCGCTCGAGTTGGGGGAGGTCGCCTTCGCCTTCGACTGCGGCAAGCGCGCCGTCGCGCGGGCGGCCTCAGCAGAGCCAGATCTTCTGATCCTTGGTGACATGGGGATCGGCAACACCACGACTTCTGCGGCAGTCGCCGCCGCCCTGCTTGGCATGGGCGCCGAGCAGGTGGCCGGCAATGGCACCGGGATCGATGCAGACACCCGTGCGCGCAAGGCGCACCTGATTGATGCATCGCTGGCTCGTCATGACCTTACAAGACCAGGAACTTCTGCCGAGCGGATCCTGTGCGCGGTAGGCGGTCTCGAAACTGCTGCGATTACGGGCGCGATCATCGCCGCCACACAGCGTCGCCTCCCTATCATGATCGACGGTTTCATCGTGTCCGTCGCGGCATTGACGGCGGTGCATCTTAATCCATCGTGTCGACCCTTTCTCTTATCCTCGCATCAATCGGCCGAGCAGGGGCACCGCCTGGTTCTTGAGGCCCTGAATGTGCAGCCGTTGTTCAATCTGGACCTCAGGTTAGGGGAGGGATCGGGCGCCGCGCTTGCATTGCCGATCCTGCGGCTTGCATGCGCTCTGCACAATGGCATGGCGACCTTCGCGCAAGCCAGCGTTCCGAATCGCTCATAACGCGACATTCTGATTGACCGACACAATCCGCCAATTGTTCCGTAGCCGATCAATTCGGGTGATCGACAGCGGATCGATAACAAAGCGCAACGCTGCTTGCGGTGCGATGTCGAGGGCTACGCAGAGCGCGGCGCGAATAGTGCCGGAATGCACGACGAGCGTTGCTGGACCAGCAGCTATTTTACGTAGTCCATCCCGAACCCTCGCAATTTGATCTTCGAAGCTCTCGCCGCCGGGTGGGCTTGAACGAGCGGGATCCTTCCAGAACTCGGCGTACCCTTCTTCTCCGAGAGCGGCGAGATCGTCGTGACGTCGGCCGGTCCAATCCCCGAAGTCCTGCTCCCGAAACTCAGGCACCAGGATTGGATCAAGCTCGAATGCGCGCGCGGTATCGAGAGTTCGTTGAGACGGACTCGCATAGCTTGCGGCGACCCGTGGCAAGCGCCTTCGCACGGCTTCCAAATGCGCCCGATCGCTGAGATCGGCCGGAGCGCCCGAAGGGGAGATCGTTCCTTCGATAGAATCGACGACCGCATGCCGGACCAACCAAAGAAAGGCTTCCCCTTCCATTCCCATATCTCCGAGATCCTTATCAATGCGAGAAACATCTTGAACATTCGCCCGCGGACGGTTTACCGCGACCAAGGACTGATATCACAGCCGGAGCAAAATGCGTATCTCAACACCTCCCGGCGCCGCCGCCGTGCAAGGAAGGCGCGTTGTTGCCTCGCGTCAGGCCGGGTTTTCATGACCGCGCTCGTGCCTTGTTAATGCGACGGCGATGGGCGCTCGCGCTGATTGCCATCGGCCCCTGTTCTGGAATCGACATCGGCCGGCCTGCGGATGCGTCGGGCATCGAGCTAACTGAGCTCCCGAACGTCTCGAACGGTCGCCGGGGGATCTCCTGCGCGTCGTCGCGGGCGGCAAGTTGTCCCGCGCAGAGACATGCTTTGCAGGCTTAACGGCTAAATCGCCGACAACCTATACCACTGGCTGATATGATCAGGCCAACAGCGAGAATAACCATAAGCTGGTGCGATGTGCAGCAGCATCGCTCCCCCTGGCTGACTTCCCGGTCGGCCGCCGAAAGGGGCAACTGAGCTCGTCGAGAGACGACCATCGTCATTCGATGCTCCGTGGTGTCGTGTTCGGCGTGTCCGGTTGAAGACGCATATGTCCGGAAACCGACGCCGAGGCGCAAGTATTCCGTCGCCGCGGCGCGAAGCACATGATTTTCACTCTTCAAGCAAGGCTCGCACAACGTGCTTGGTGGCACGTCGATTGCTTGGACAAGGTAAAGGATCCGCACGACCATGCCGCTATCCCAGTCGTTGGCGCAGGAGCTAAATGAACTTTACTCGCTTGATCCAAATCAACACCAGAGACGCCGCACTGAGTGCCGTCAGGTTTCGCAACGCACGAAGAATATTCGCGTTGGCCGCGACACCTGCCTGTCCTCGACAATCTCTAGTCATCCCGCGCGTCTCGCTGAGCGCATCGCGACGTGCGATCTGATCGGGGTCCAGTGGGAGGCGAATGCAGGTGGCTGATCGAAATGTGCTGCTTCAGTAACGAGCCAAAGAAGAAACTGATGGGACGCGGCCGCAGCTGCCATCGCGGCTTTCCTGCACACGAAAACTAAAGGAGTTCCAAAGCATGAACGCGCCAAGCTATTCCGAGGCCCTGGAATTCGCGATCGACCGTTCGTACGAGATCAACCTAGACATGTTGAGATCGCGAAACTTGCACCTTGATACGCACAACGATTATCTCGTCGGCACCTATCCGCCTCTCAAGGCAATGGGGGACCTGAATGCCGAAAGGTTGTTGACTCAGGTCGCGTCGTCAATTGATCTCTATTTCCACATCCCCTTCTGTAATCAGTATTGCAGCTTTTGCCACTTCGCCAAGGAAATCAATCCATCTTCCGAGCGAGTGGAACGTTATTTGGTGGCTTTGAATAAGGAGATGAGTTGGTCAGATGCGGCGCTTGCTGGCAGAGATGTTGAGACTGCTTTTTTTGGAGGTGGTACTCCCTCGTTTTTGACCAACCATCAACTCAAAACGCTATTTGATATGACTAATCAGCGCTTTGATTTATCGAGGGCCGAAGTAAGTTTCGAATTGCATCCCTCTCTTGTGAAGCATGCGGACGCTGCGGATCGCATATCCACTCTACTTAGAGGTGGCGTAAACCGCTTCGTACTGGGCGTTCAAAGTCTAGACTGGAGTATTTTGCGCATACTGAACCGCGGGCACGGTGTGGAGGAGGTGATACAAACCGTAAAATTGCTGAATGAAATGGGCGTTGAGAACCTGTCGCTTGACCTCATGTATGGGCTGCCGCAGCAAACGCTCCGAAGCTGGTACGACTCAATTATCGGCCTATTGGACATGGGAATAGAGAAGTTCAATGTATTCCCATTGATGTTTAAATCGACTGACCCCGTAGCCCGCCATTTGGCTAGAGGACGATATCAATTCGCCGGGGCTAAAGAGCGCATCATAATGCACTTTATGGCAGAGCACATCCTCACTAAACTCGGCTATCGCCACGGGCCGATTTTCTATTGGACTAAGAGGTCGCAGCCGCACTCCGTTCAACAGCGCCGTAAGTACGATTCCTGGAACGACAATAATCTTGTCCCGTTTGGGGTTGGCGGATTTGGTTACATGAGCCAGTGCCAGTTCTATAACGAGGCAGACTTAGATCGCTACCTCTCTAGGGTTGAGGCAGGCGAGAAGCCAGTGTGGAGGGGTGTTGTACTGTCGCAAGACGACCTTATGCGCCGAACGTTAATGTTTGCTTTGCGAAGCAGCGGAGTGTTGCTCTCCCGATTCGAGCGGGAGTTTGGAGTATCGGTTGAAGAATACTTTTGCCGCGAGCTTGAAATCTTAAGGGAGGCGGGTCTCGTCTGCATCTCAAACGATGGCGTGCTGTCGTTAACTGCCGCCGGCAATATCAACTCGGGCGCTGTATCGCTGCTATTTTTCTCCGACAATGTGCTTGAGCGGGTCGCGTACAACGATGGCAGGATAACAGACAAGCGAACCGATCTGCTCGAAAAACACGACTACTCGCCGGCCGCAAGATACGGGTCAAGTGCAGAAATGCAAGCTGTCTTTCGATGAAATCGGGGCGCTCGTCTATGATCCATAGTTTATCCCTTTCCACTCCGGAGCCGCCGCCCTATCGGGAGCAGCAGATATTTTCTCATCTTACCGATGGCATTGATCGCGGGCAGCGAAAACGCCCGCTTGGGCTTGTCAGCAATTTTGTCGCCGATCAGCTTCCGCACTGCATTGCCGAGATCAAAGGCAGTAAACGGCCAGATGAAGGGGTCAAGGCTCTTGGACGCAGCGTCAACGCGATGATTGCATCGACTGACTATGTGGTACAGCTGCTGAATCTGCCGCAGCCCGACTTCGCGATCGCTAAGACAGACATCCAGTATCTCGTCAACTGTGCTTATCAGATGTCAGCGTTTGCCGGTCTTGATCCCGTGGACGCGGAGTTGACGGTGGGAGAGGAGCTGAGCCGTCTTGCCTGCTTAAGTTGTCATCGGCAGCCTAGCATTGAGGTCCTCTCGTATGAAGATATGATCCTTGCGAACCCGGTGCAGAGCGATCCACGCGTGTATTGCCTCGGCGCGGCCGGGGTCGAGGAGCGAGATTTTTGCTTAGGTCACCAACTCATCGAGAGCGAGCTACAGCTAGCAATCGACGCTCTACTTGAATTGCGTGACGCGGCTGGCGCGGACGCTCGTCAATGTCTTTCGGTATGCTTGGAGCGCCTTGAGTCAGCAAATAATGTTCTGACCCGCTTTTACGAACATATGTCGCCTGACCTATTTGGCCAATTCCGTGTGTTTTACGGAAAGAACCCTTACAAGAACAGGCTTGGCCCGAGCGGCCGGTTCTCTGCCCGCATAGTGGCGGTCTCGGTGCTACTGGTCGGTGAAGAACTCTTCCAACAGAGGCCGCAGTTTTATAGGGATGTATATCGGCTGTCCGAATACTATCCGCAGGGATGCATTCACGAGGTGTTCCGCTGGTTGTCACCGGACAATAGAAGCGCGGAGCTCACGCCAACTTGGCTAGAAGGGAAAGCGGACTTTCCTAAGTCTGCAACCATTTCGCCCGTCATGGAACGCCACGGCAATGAAATCGGAAAACTGCGCGCGTCTTGTGTTTATGCGCTGGATCAGTTCACCCGGATGCACCGTATTACTGCCTTAAAGTATACGGTTGAACCGGGTCGTCCAACTGTCGGAGTTGAGGCGTCGGAAAGTGTTGAGGTTGTCCTTTCACAGCGGCTATTAACGGCGGCGCGTCCGTAAGCTGACGGTATGCGCCAGACGTGCGGCGCCCGACACCGGTCGAAAGGTGATGTTCGATGTCTCAAGACGAGGTGATCTTTCGTCGGTTTGAGTCAGGGGATACTGATGATGTATGGCATATGCATAGAAGCGCATCGGAGGATGTTGGTGTGCGTGGCCCGGAAGGAGCGTGGGAGGATGATTTACGCAACATTGGAGAAGTATACATCGCGTCAGGCGGAGACTTCGTGGTTGCGCATATTGGTTCCCGACTCGTTGCCATGGGTGGATTGAAACCTGTTGACGGTGATGTCGCAGAGCTGAAGCGGATGCGGGTCGATCCTGCCTTTCACCGACGAGGGCTTGGGAGGAGGATTCTTAGTGAATTGGAATCGCTAGCCGGTGCTCTAGGATTCAAGTGGATAATTCTCGACACGACAAAGATCCAAGTAGGGGCTCAAAGGCTTTATGAGACGGCTGGCTACGTTCGCCGCAAGGAAGGGATGTTGCACGGATATGCAGTGATTTTCTACCATAAGCGGCTCACCGGCCGGGATGCCCCACCTCACATGATAGATGACATTGTGAGCCTGGATAATCCAGTCTAATCCTGAGTGACCAGCTTCGTGAAAAGCTGAAGAAGGTGGAGGCGCTAGGATTTCGGCGCGCGACGACCAAGAGAAGCGCGGCGTCGCGGAAGCGCGGAAGGTGAGCTCGACGAGTAAAGACGTAGCGATGCCCCCATTGAGGTGATGGTTACCTATCAGACAGTGTCGAACAGCGACTTGGTCAATGCAGACGCTGCGACCAGAATATCGTGCGTTTGTTCGGCCCTGCGTGATGTGTACGACGGACTGATCGCAGAGCCACCGAGCTAAAGCCGGCAGCTTACTTGCCGATTTCTGATTGAATGCGTTCCGTTTCCCCGGCTCTCATCGCCCTTGCGTGACTAATTTGAGCGCTTCTTCTGGAAACGGCTTGGTATCTCTCAAGTGTTTTACGTGTGGTGTTGGCCTGCTTCTTGCTACCCTAGCGTCAGCAAGTCGTCGCTAACAGATCTCGGGGAAGAATTTATGGGCGGGGCAGCGGAAACGTTTTACGGCGTCATCAGACGTCAGGGTATCACGCGTCGCAGTTTCCACAAATTCTGCAGTTTGACGGCAACGAGCCTCGGGCTCGGTCCGCTCGCGGCACGCCAGATTGCCAACGCGCTGGAGACAAAGCCGCGTGTGCCCGTGATCTGGATGCACGGGCTCGAATGCACCTGCTGTTCGGAAAGCTTTATCCGCTCGGCCCATCCGCTCGTCAAAGACGTGGTGCTGTCGATGATCTCGCTGGATTATGACGCCCTGATCATGGCGGCGGCAGGACACCAGGCCGAAGCCATCCTCGAGGAGACCCGCGCCAAGTACAAGGGCGAGTATGTGCTTGCCGTTGAAGGCAATCCGCCGCTGAACGAAGGCGGCATGTTCTGCATTGATGGCGGCAAGCCGTTCGTCGAAAAGCTCAGGGCGATGGCGGAAGATTCCATGGCGATCATCGCTTGGGGGACTTGTGCGTCCTGGGGTTGCGTGCAGGCGGCCAAGCCCAACCCGACTGGGGCGACGCCGATCGATAAAGTGATCACGAACAAGCCGATCATCAAGGTGCCCGGCTGCCCGCCCATCGCAGAGGTCATGACCGCCTTGGTGACATTCATCACCACGTTCGGAAAGCTTCCCGAGCTCGACCGCCAAGGGCGTCCAAAGATGTTCTATTCCCAGCGCATCCACGACAAGTGCTATCGGCGTCCCCATTTCGACGCCGGCCAGTTTGTCGAGGTGTGGGACGATGAGTCAGCGCGCAAGGGCTATTGCCTCTACAAGATGGGCTGCAAGGGGCCGACCACCTACAACGCCTGCTCGGCCGTTCGGTGGAACGGCGGCGTTTCCTTCCCGATCCAATCCGGCCACGGCTGCTTCGGCTGCTCCGAAGATGGCTTTTGGGACAAGGGCTCGTTTTACGATCGACTGACGACCATCAAGCAATTCGGCATCGAGGCCAACGCCGATCAAATCGGCATGGCCGCTGCTGGCGCGGTCGGCCTAGCCGTTGCCGCGCACGCGGCGGTCACGGCCGTGAAGCGGCTGACCCTAAACCGGGCCGAGTAGCTCAGGAAAAATAATTGAATTCAGAAGGACAACGATGGGCGCCCAGACACCCAATGGGTTCAAACTCGACCATTCCGGCAAACGCATTGTCATCGATCCGCTGACCCGGGTCGAAGGCCACCTCCGCGTGGAGGTCAATCTCGATTCCGACAATGTGATCCGCAACGCGGTCTCATCCGGAACTATGTGGCGCGGCATCGAGACGATCCTGCGTGGACGCGATCCTCGCGATGCCTGGGCGTTCACCGAGCGGATTTGCGGCGTCTGCACCGGCACACATGCGCTCACCTCGGTACGCGCGGTGGAGAACGCGCTGGGCATCACCATTCCAGAGAATGCTAATTCGATCCGCAATATCATGCAGCTCTGCCTGCAGGTGCACGATCATCTTGTACACTTCTATCACCTGCACGCGCTGGATTGGGTCGATGTGATTTCCGCCCTCAAGGCCGATCCCAAGGCGACCTCTGCGTTGGCGCAATCGGTCTCGTCCTGGCCGCTATCATCGCCAGGCTATTTCAAACATCTGCAGATCAGGCTCACCAAGTTCGTTGAATCAGGGCAGCTCGGCCCGTTTAAGAATGCCTATTGGGGGCATCCGGCCTACAAGCTTCCGCCGGAAGCGAACCTGATGGCCTTGGCGCATTATCTGGAAGCGCTCGACTTCCAGAAGGACGTCGTCAAGATCCACGCCATCTATGGCGGCAAGAACCCGCATCCGAATTGGCTGGTCGGTGGCGTGGCCTGTGCCATCAATGTCGATGGTACCGGTGCAGTGGGCGCCATCAATATGGAGCGGCTGAACCTGGTATCCTCGATCATTTGCCGTTCGATCGAATTCGTCGAGCAGGTTTATCTGCCCGACGTTGCCGTGATTGGCTCCTTCTACGAAGACTGGCTCTATGGCGGTGGTCTCTCGGGTAAGAGCATAATGTCCTATGGCGACATTCCCGAGAACGCCAATGATTATTCCGCGAAAAACCTCAAGCTGCCGCGCGGCGTGATCCTCAATGGCAATTTCAGCGAAGTCCTGCCGATCGATCACGGCGATCCCGAGCAGATCCAGGAGTTCGTCGCCCATTCCTGGTACAAATATCCCGATGAAACCAGGGGGCTGCATCCCTGGGGTGGTATCACCGAGCCGAATTTCCAGCTCGGGCCCAACGTCAAGGGCACCAGGACCCACATCAAGGAGCTCGACGAAGGCGGCAAGTATTCCTGGATCAAGGCGCCGCGCTGGCGCGGCAACGCCGTCGAGGTGGGACCGCTGGCGCGATACATCATAGGTCACGCGCAAGGCAAAGCGGAGTTCAAGGAGCCGACCGAGAAGCTGCTGAAGACGCTCGATCTACCCTTCGCTGCACTCTTCTCTTCGCTCGGCCGCACTGCGGCGCGTGCGCTCGAATGCCAATGGGCCGCGCACCAGATGCGCTATTTCCAGGACAAGCTTATGGCGCATTTCAAAGCGGGTGACACCGCTACCGCCAACGTCGATAAATGGAAGCCGGAGAGCTGGCCGAAGGAAGCCAAGGGCTACGGTTTCACTGAGGCGCCGCGTGGTGCGCTGGGGCACTGGATCAAGATCAAGGAGACCAAGATCGACAACTACCAGTGCGTCGTGCCGACGACATGGAACGGCTCGCCGCGTGATCCAAACGGCAATATCGGTGCATTTGAGGCCTCGTTGATGGATACGCCGATCGCTGATCCGGAGAAGCCGCTGGAAATCCTGCGCACGATCCATTCCTTTGATCCATGCCTGGCCTGCTCGACCCATGTGATGGGGCCGGATGGCCAGGAAATGGCAACGGTCAAGGTCCGCTAGGGGAGGCGGCATTGCTGGACAAATCTCCGCAAGCGCTAACCGCCGCTGTCGCGGCCGACGCGGTACGCTCCGGCCGCAGCGCCGAGCGTGGCGTCGTCTACGTCTACGAGGCGCCGGTGCGGCTATGGCATTGGATCAACGCCGCGGCAATCCTGGTGTTGGGCCTCACCGGCTATTTCATCGGCAGTGGGATACCGACCATGCCGGGAGAGACAAGCGACGATTTCCTGTTCGGCCATATCCGTTTTGCGCATTTTTTCGCAGGCTATGTGCTCACGCTCGGCTTCCTCTTCCGCATTTACTGGGCGTTCATGGGCAACCCCCATGCTAAGCAGATTTTCTACGTGCCGCTCTGGCGCAAGAGGTATTGGCGCGAGGTGTGGCACGAGATTCGCTGGTACGCTTTCGTTGCGGCCGAGCCAAAGAAATACGTCGCGCACAATCCGCTGGCCCAGCTTGCGATGTTCTTCATGTTTACGCTGGCGATCGCGTTCATGATCGTCACCGGCTTTGCACTGTACGCACAGGGCACCGGCAACGACAGCTGGCAGTACATGCTGTTCGGCTGGGTGTTTTCGATTTGGCCGAACAGCCAGGACCTCCACACCTGGCATCATCTCGGCCTGTGGATGATCGTGACGTTTGCGCTCATCCACATCTATACAGCGGTTCGCGAAGACATCGTGTCGCGCCAGAGCATCGTCTCCTCGATCATTTCTGGCGAGCGCGAATTCCGCGATTGATTGACGATGCAGATGCCAACTCCGGAGAACACGAAACGGATTCTGGTGCTCGGCATCGGCAATATCTTGTGGGCCGATGAGGGGTTCGGCGTGCGGGTGGTGGAGCAGTTCCACTGCCGCTACGCCGTCCCTGGCAATGTCACCATGCTCGATGGCGGCACGCAGGGGCTCTACCTCGTCAATTTTCTCGAGGAGGCCGATTGCCTGATAGCGTTCGATGCCATCGATTATGGACTCGCGCCCGGGCACTTGAAGCTCGTGCGAGACGAGGAGGTGCCGAAATTCACCGGCGCCAAGAAGGTGAGCCTGCATCAGACCGGTTTCCAGGAGGTCTTAAGTGCGGCCGACCTGCTTGGCCGCTGCCCGCGAGAGCTCGCTCTAATCGGCTGTCAGCCACTTGATCTGGAGGATTGGGGCGGGCCGCTGACGGCTCCGGTGCGCACTCAGATTGCGCCTGCGATCGAACTGGCTTGCGAACTGCTGGCGCAGTGGGGTTCTCCGGCAAAACTGCGGACCGCGCCGCTACCGGAGTCGGAGCGTCTACTCGCGAACGACATCGACCATGCAAAGTATGAGAGGAGGGCGCGGCCGATCTAGCGGCTCGCCGATTACCATGTGCCTTGGCTTGCCAATGACGATTATTGAGACCGACGGCATGTCGGCGCTTTGCGAATATGCTAATGAACAGCGGCGCGTCTCAGTCATGCTGCTCTCCGAGCCGCCGGTCGGTGCCAAGGTGCTTGTCCATATCGATACCGCGGTGCGGCTCTTGGATGACGACGAAGCGCGGCTGATCGCGGACGCGCTTGAGGGCCGTGATGCGGCCCTCAATGACCACGATTGCGATCGTTTCTTTGCGGACTTGATCGGTCAAGAGCCGCAACTGCCCGAGCACCTGCGCTAGCCTGGTGTCGCCTCCCGGACACTGCCTGCCCATCTTTGCCTATATCAGCGGGAACCAAATTTGCAGCCGAAACAAGGTTCACGCGGAATATGTCGAGCGGGTGCTGATCCGAGCGGGAACGCAATCGCGAAAGAGCAATGATTGGCACGTGCCTTGCTACACCTCATCCAGCAGAACCATGGATTATCAGGGAGACGGCTGATGGACCTTCAGCCCGGAAACATGATCTGACGCGGCTCCGTCTGTCCGAGGTGGGGACCGAAAGCGTCGCACAAGCGCGAGACACTCGGCATAATCGCCAAGATCCGGGAGATCTCTATCGACCGCATTGCGAAGCTCATTGATCGCCCGCGCGCCAATGGCGCGTCTGTGGACATAAGCATCATCCCTCAGCACACCAACGGAACGTCGTACATGAAACAGGTTTCCGGGTCGCGCCCGATAGCGCCGAGAAAATGCGAGCAGCTGATGAGCGTGTTTCCTATCGCCGCGGAAAGTCTCGGCGCAGCCCATAGCGGGCTGACGGCTGCGGGTGCGCTCGCGAGGCCCGCTTCGCTCAATTGCATCGAGCTGGCAAGGAACTGTCAGAGTGCCAACGCGCTGTTGTCTTCCGTCGCGGCTGCCGTTGCCGGCCAGAAGAGCGACGTGCCGACGCAGCTGTTCAGGCTCGGGAATCTCAGCGATCTCGAGCGCAAGCTGATTGCGGACGTGCTTGGAGAGGGCGAGCTGGCCGGCGTCGTGGCGCTGCCGGGTGGCCGCGTGGCGCAAATCCAGGAATCGGTACTTGCGGGAATCTGGCGCGTGCGCATCGAGACCGACGCCGCACACGAATATGTCGAGGTCGGTGCCATCCCGGAGATCGTGCGGCGCGCCGCAACCGACCTGACGTCGAGCGATCTCATGATCGGCGCGGCACCGGACGGCGCGATGAACGTGCTGCCGGTGCTCGCGGAAATCCGCGAGCGGGCATTGGCCTGGCGGCCGGGCATGCGCTCGCAGATCATCAACTTCACCCTGCTGCCGATGAGCCCGGTCGACCAGGCGTTTCTGCAGCAAAGCGTCGGCAACGGGCCGATCCAGCTCAGCTCGCGCGGCTACGGGACTTGCCGAGTGCTTGCTACGGGCATCCGGAACGTCTGGTCGGTGCAGTTCTTCAATGCCATGGACACCATCATTCTGGATACGCTGGAGATCGGCGGCGTGCCAACGGTCGCCTTGGCCGCCGAGGAGGATTTCTGGGATTCCGCCGAACGCCTGCAAGAAATCATCAAAGCTTACTTCGAATGACGAGCTTCGAGAATTTTAGCGTCCGGAAGGATATCGCAGACGGCGCGCGCATGGAGTGCGGCATCTGTTGGATCGTCTACGACCCAGCTGAGGGGGATGAGGCGACGCAGATTGCAGCGGGAACGCCTTTCGCCGGGTTGCCCGAAAATTGGCGTTGTCGCAAATTGCGATGCGCCCAAATCGAAGTTCATGGGGATTGAAGATGACGCCTAACCGCGAACAGCATCCCCGCAGGAGCGTGCACGCCGATGCGTCGGCGTGGGGCGAGATGCTCTCGGCAGCCTATCGGGATATCGCCGATCGCACCATGCGCGACCTGCCGATCTTCAACGATGCCTTGAGCGTCGAAGCCATCGCCTTTCGCGCGCGCGAGGGCAGGGTCGTCGGCATGATGGTCACGCCCTGGTTCATGAACGTGGTCATACCCATGCGTGACGGCACTTCGCAATCGTCTCCGGGCCCGGGATCGAACCTGCGCTTGCGATTTCCGGCCGGCGAGATCGAATTCACCGTCAGCGATCTGGTGCCCGTGGGCTCGATCGCGAGCTACTCACTGTTCTCGCCGATGTTTGAGTTCGAGGATATGGCGTCCGCGCGCGCCACCGCCGAAGCAGCGCTCGCGGCGCTGATGTCGCCGGCCAATCGCGCGGCGTCACATGGGACAGATGCGCCACATATCAGTTCGTTCGACCGCCGGCATTTCTTGCACGGTGTACTGACGGAGCGGCGCGCATGAGCCTCGCCGTCCGCAACCAGATCGATGTTACCGTATCGCTTGCTGGCGACGCAATTGCCGCGGTCGAGATTCTGCCGTGCGCCCGGCCGCCACTGGCGCGGCTATTCGCCGGCAAGCCGGCCGCTTCGTTGCTCAACGTGCTGCCGCGAATCTTCTCGTTGTGTGCCGCCGCGCACCAGGTGGCATTCCTGTCCGCGATCGAAGCGGCGCGCCGCGAAAACATCAGCCTTGCGACGCGGCAGCATCGTATCGCCATGGTCGTTGCCGAGCGGCTGGCGGAATTGCTGCGGGGCCTGTTTGTCGGGCATTTCGCGCTGGATACCACCAGCGCCGCAGCGATCCGCGCCCTGATGGAGGGGGTATCGGCACTTCTCAGCAGCTCAGAGCCCGGCTGCGGCCAGGTTCGACGCGAGGCAACAGCGCGGGTTCCGATTGCGCTGGCAGCGCTTGGCATAACGAACGAAGACGGCGCGCCGACACTCGGTAACGCACTCGCCCTTCGCATCGCGGCTCTCGAGGAAGACGCGTTGAACCCAATGCCTACGCAGCACTCGTTTTTGTCCGTTGCCGACGACCGCAGCGTCATTGAACGGCTGCTCGCGGATGATGCAGGATTTTGCCGTTGCCCCGACCTGGAGGGCCGCATTCCCGAGACAGGTGCGTGGGCGCGCCAAATGATGCGTGATCAGCTCACGCTAGGCCGGTCGGGGCCGGCCGAGCGGCTGAAGGCGAGGATCGCGGAAATCGTGCGACTGCACGCTTGGCTCCGCTCCAGTGCTTATGTTGAAACAGCGGAGGATGGGATCGTCGAAAGCTACAGGCTGGGGCCGGGCCGTGGTGCGGCCGCGGTCGAATGCGCAAGGGGACGTCTCTATCACGCGGTTGAGCTTGATCGTCAGGGGCAGATGTTGCGCTTGGAATTTCTTGCCCCAACCGAGTGGAATTTCCACGCGCGCGGACCGCTTGTCCGCAGCCTGCAAGGCGCGGTGCTGGCCGCGAAACCGCGGGGACTGGGTGCGGTTCGCGCGATGGTCGCATCCTTCGACCCTTGCGTCGGGTTCGCTCTCAATTTTCGCGAAATTGGCGATGCATGAAATGGCGCTTTGTGAGGGCATCGTCGAGATCGTCGAGGAGGAGGCGCGCCGGCGATCGTTTTCCAGGGTGAAGACCGTGTGTCTGGAGATCGGGGCGCTCAGCCATGTCGCTCCCGAAGCGATGAAGTTCTGCTTTGCGGTCGTTGCCGCGCGGACAATCGCCGATGGCGCGGTTATTGAGGTCATCGAATTGCCTGGCGTCGCCTGGTGCATTGCCTGTTCGAGGAGAGTTGAGATTGCGCAGCGCGATGAGCCGTGTCCCTGCTGCGGCAGCTATCAGCTGCAGGTGACCGGGGGCGAAGAGATGCGGTTGAAAGAGCTGGAGGTCGATTGATGTGTACCGTATGTGGCTGTAGCGAAAGAACGCCCTCCATCGAACGCGCCGACGCGCAAAGTGCGCAAACCCAGGGTCATCACCATGATCATGCGCATGATCACTACGGTCACCACCGTGATCATGTGCATAGCGGTCAAAACGTGCATGATTCTCACAACCATCACCACGGCCATTATCACCATCATGATCATAGCCATCAACATGCTCAGGGCGGAGGGGCGCTTGTGGATTGCGGTGCCGATCCGGCCGGCTTGAAGATCGCGGGTATGAGCAGCGAGCGAACCATTCGGATCGAGCGCGACATTCTTGGCAAGAACAATAGGATCGCCGCCGACAACCGCGCGCGCTTCTTGACCGATGACCTGCTCGTGTTCAATCTTGTTTCCAGTCCGGGCGCCGGCAAAACCTCGCTGCTCGTCCGCGCCGTCTCGGAACTGAAGGATAGCCGCCCGGTTGGTGTCATCGAGGGAGACCAGCAGACCTCGAACGATGCCGATCGCATTCGCGCCACCGGCGCGCCCGCAATCCAGATCAATACTGGCAAGGGCTGCCATCTCGATGCTGCGATGGTCGGTGAGGCTTATCGCCGCTTGCCGCCGCTCAAGGGTGGTATTCTCTTCATCGAGAATGTCGGGAATCTAGTTTGTCCCGCGGCGTTCGATCTCGGCGAAGCCTGCAAGATCGTGGTGTTCTCGACCGCCGATGGTGAAGACAAGCCGCTCAAATATCCGGATATGTTCGCCGCATCGTCGCTGATGCTGATCAACAAGATTGATCTGGCGCCGGTGGTCGACTTCGATTCAGCCAAGACCATCGAATATGCGAGACGCGTCAATCCGAACATTGAGGTGCTGACGGTTTCGGCGCGTACGGGCGAGGGCTTTGCCGCGCTCTACGCCTGGATCCGGAAGCAGGCTGCGAATCAGAGGCGTCCCGTCGGTGACGCATTGCCATGAGCGCGAGCGGCGATGCCATCATCCGCGGCGGAACGCGGCTGCGGGTGCGCGTCAGTGGCGCCGTGCAGGGTGTCGGCTTTCGTCCGTATATTTATGGTCTCGCTACCCGTTATAGGTTGGCCGGGTTCGTCGCCAACGATCCTGATGGCGTGATCATCGAGGTTGAGGGCGACCTTACGTGCGAGTTTGTGGCCGCTTTGCCACTCGAAAGCCCTCCATTGGCGCGGATCGACCACATCTCCGTTCAGGAGATTGATGCGCTTGCGGCGAAAGACTTCTCAATCCGCGCCAGCGAACACGGGAGGGGCTCGACGCGGATCGTCGCCGATGCCGCGACATGCCAGCAATGTCTCGATGAGTTGTTCGACCCGAACAGCCGCCATTACCTCTATCCCTTCATCAACTGCTCTCATTGCGGCCCGCGCTATACCATCGCCGAACGGCTTCCCTACGATCGCCGCAACACGGCGATGGGGGAGTTTGCGATGTGTGCCGCCTGCGCGGGCGAATATGCCGATCCGGCGAGCCGCCGGTTTCATGCGGAAGCGATTGCATGTCCGACATGCGGTCCTCGGCTCAGTCATGGGATCAACGACATTGCCGCGGGGATCGATGGCGGCCAAATCGTCGCAATAAAGGGGGTTGGCGGGTACCAGCTGCTTTGCGACGCTCGCAACCATGACGCCGTGCAGCGTTTGCGCAGGAGGAAGCAGCGCGACCAGAAGCCGTTCGCGGTCATGGTTGGTTCCGTAGAGCAGGTCAGCGAGATTGCGGAGGCGAATGCCGCCGAGCTCCCACTGCTCGAATCTGTCGCCCGTCCGATCGTCCTCCTGCCGTCGCGCAACAATCTAGCGCCGGCGATAGCCCCTGGCCTGTCGCGCGTCGGCGTGATGCTGCCGGCGGCCCCGTTGCATCACCTTATCTTCCATGCGCTTCGTTCGACAGGTGCATGGCATGGGGCTGAAGGTCCGGTCATTGTCAGCACCAGTGCTAATCCCGGCGGCGAACCGCTCCCGATCGACAACGCGGAGGCGCTGCGGCGGCTCGCGGGCATCGCCGATCTTATTGTGACCCATGATCGCGATATTCAGACGCGCGCCGATGATTCGGTAGTGGCGGTGGTGGCGGGGCGGCGCTAATTCATTCGTCGCGCCCGCGGCTATGTTCCCGAACCGATTCGGCTTGCGAGGTCCGTGCCGCCCGTCCTCGCCGTCGGCGGCGCGTTGAAATCGACCATCACGGTCACACGGGGCAGTGAGGCCTTCGTCTCCCAGCACATCGGCGATCTCGATACGGCTGAAGGCATCCGCTTCTTCGAGGAGACGATCCGGCACCTCACATCGACCCTCGACATCGATCCTGTCGTCATTGCCCATGATCTGCATCCCAACATGGCGGCCACCCGCTTTGCGGAAGCAAGCGGCCGCGCGCTGGTCGCTGTTCAGCATCACCACGCGCACGCTGCGGCCGTCATCGCGGAGCATGGCCTTGCGGGGCCTACGCTCGCCCTTCTCCTCGACGGCTATGGTTATGGCTCCGACGGCGGCAACTGGGGTGGCGAACTCTTGTTGTGCGAAGGCGCCGGGTTTCGACGGATCGGGCATTTCGCGCCGTTGCAAATGCCTGGCGGAGATCGCGCAGCCCGCGAGCCTTGGCGCATGGCGAGCGCAATATTTCACTTGCTGGGACGGGAAAGCGAAATCAGGCCGCGCTTTGCAGCACAGCCTCAGGCCGAGCGTCTGCCGTCAATGCTCGATCAGCCCGGCGTGGCGACCACGACCAGCGCGGGCCGACTGTTCGACGCAGCGGCGGCGCTGCTGGGGATCGCGACTTTGCAGAGCTATGAGGGCGAAGCCGCGATGAAGCTCGAGGCGCGTGTGCGGCGGACTGCGGTGCTTGAAGCGGGCTGGATGATCGATGGCGACGTGCTGTCCTTTCGCCCGCTGTTTGCGCGTTTGATTGCAGACAACGTCGGTGCCACGGAGGGAGCGGAGCTGTTTCATGGCACGTTTGCCGCTGCCTGCGTTGACTGGGTCGCGCGCGCGGCGCGGACAACTGGCGTTACCGCCGTCGTTCTGAGCGGCGGCTGCTTCCTGAACGCGGTACTCGCGGATGAAATCGAGCGCGGCTGCATTGCGGCCGGCCTCACTCCGCTACTGCCACGGCAGGTTCCGCCCAATGACGGTGGCTTGAGCCTCGGACAAGCCTGGATCGCCGCTCTGCAGATTGCAGAACGGCCGTCAGCCCTGGAAGGAACAGCCTAATATGTGTCTCTCGGTACCAGCTGAGGTCGCGAAAATTCTTGCTGATGACATGGCCATCGTGTCCATCGACGGCATCAGCAAGGAGATATCGATCGCGTTCATCGACGATCTCGCGGTGGGGGACTACGTCCTTGTCCATGTCGGCTATGCCCTGGCTAGAATTGACCCGGCGGAAGCCAAGCGCACGCTGCAGCTCCTACAGGAGCTGGGCAGCGTGGGGACGGAGCTCCAGTCATGAAATATGCCGACGAATTTCGCGACAAGACCATCGCGCGGGGGCTAGCGCGTGTGATTGGCGCCGAAACCGATTCGCAAAGGGAATATCGGTTCATGGAATTCTGCGGCGGGCACACGCATGCGATTTCCCGCTATGGCCTGGAGGATATGCTGCCTGCGAATGTTCGCATGATCCACGGGCCGGGTTGTCCCGTCTGTGTTCTCCCCGCCAGCCGGATCGACATGGCGATCAGGCTCGCCGAGCAGCCGGAGGTCACTCTCTGTGTCTATGGCGACCTGATGCGCGTGCCCGGCTCGCAGGGAAAATCCCTGCTGAGCGCCAAGGCGTTCGGCGCCGACATTCGGATGGTCTACTCGACGCTCGATGCGATCCGGATCGCCGAACAGGCGCCGAATCGAGAGGTGGTCTTTTTTGCCATTGGATTTGAGACCACGACGCCGCCGACAGCGGTGATGATACGGCTTGCCGAGAAGAAATGGCTGAAGAGTTTCAGCGTGTTCTGCAACCACGTGCTGACTCCCTCGGCGATGCACAGCATTCTCGAGAGTCCCGATATCCGGAATATCGGGCGGGTCGAAATTGATGGCTTCCTCGGGCCTGCGCATGTCAGCACCATCATCGGCACGGAACCTTACGAGGTCCTCGCAGAACAATTCGGCAAGCCGATCGTGATCGCGGGATTTGAACCGCTCGACATGATGCAGGCGATCCTGATGCTGGTGCGGCAGGTGAACGAAGGCCGACATGAGGTGGAGAACCAATACAGCCGTGCGGTGACGCGGAAAGGCAATCGGCGCGCCCAGGAAGAGGTGTCGGATATCTTCGAATTGCGTGACCAGTTCGAATGGCGCGGGCTCGGGCTCGTACCCCATAGCGGACTAAAGCTAAAGCAGGCTTACGCTCAATTCGACGCCGAGATGCGTTTCACGATGCACGAAGTGCGCGTTGCCGATAATCCGGCGTGCGAGTGCGGGGCCATCCTGCGCGGCGTGAAGAGGCCGGTTGACTGCAAGCTGTTCGGAACCGTCTGCACGCCGGAAATCCCGATAGGATCCTGCATGGTCTCATCGGAAGGCGCCTGTGCCGCGCATTGGACGTATGGACGGTTTCGCGATTATCGGTTGAGGCGGGCGTGATGAGAGCCTATCAACGCAAGCTCGACATCAAGAACGGACGGGTCGACCTGTCCCATGGCGCCGGGGGACGCGCCATGGCCCAGCTGATCTCCGGCCTGTTTCACGAAGCCTTCGGCAATGAATGGCTCGCCCGCGGCAACGATCAGGCGGCCTTCGATGTTGGCGCCGGCAGGATGGTGATGACGACCGATGGCTATGTGATTTCGCCGCTGTTCTTTCCCGGCGGCAATATCGGATCGCTCGCGGTGCACGGCACGATCAATGATGTCGCGATGGGCGGCGCGCGTCCGCTCTATCTGTCGGCAAGTTTCATCATCGAGGAGGGCTTCCGCTTTTCGGATTTGAAGACGATTGCGGATTCGATGGGTGAGGCCGCGCGCGCCGCCGGCGTTTACATCATCACGGGCGACACCAAGGTCGTCGAGCGCGGGAAGGCGGACAGCCTGTTCATCTCGACGACGGGGGTCGGGGTTTTAGCCGATGGGCTCGATCTCTCCGCCGAGAAGGCAAGGGTCGGCGACCGCGTGCTGGTCTCCGGCAGTCTCGGCGACCATGGTACGGCGATCATGTCGAGGCGCCAGAATCTCGCTTTCGAGACCGAGATCGTCTCGGATTCCGCAGCGCTGCATGATCTCGTAGCCCTAATGGTTGCGGCCGGTGGCAGCAGCATCCGGGTGATGCGCGACCCCACCCGCGGCGGTCTTGCGGCGATGCTCAACGAGATTGCGCATCAGTCGGGTCTCGGGTTCCATCTGCAGGAAGAGGCCATTCCGGTGAAGCCGGCGGTTGCCGCCGCCTGCGAACTCCTTGGGCTTGATCCGCTACACGTCGCCAACGAGGGCAAGCTCGTTGCCATCGTGGCGCCTGACATGGCCGATGCCGTGCTTGCAGCCATGAAGGCGCATCCGCTCGGGTGCGATGCGGCTGATATCGGCGAGGCCGTAGCCGACAATCATCAGTTTGTGCAGATGTCAACCAGCTTTGGTGGCGGGCGAATTGTCGATTGGCTGTCGGGCGAACAATTGCCCCGGATCTGTTGAGCGCAATCGCACTTCTGCCATTTCGTGCTTTGAGGAGATCGCTCTGCGATCCTCATGAAGCACTTGTTCGCCTCGAGCGCATCAATCAAACCGAACATGCGGGATGGGACTCGAAGCGGAACGGCGCACGTCGATCCTCGACATCAAGCCCTGCTCTCAACATCAGTTGTGTGATAAATTCCTTCTTCTCACAAACATTAAATGAGTGTCAGGGAGTGGCTATCGCTCCCGCTATCATGCTAACCGGTCTCCTTAGCATGGACATCGACGGAACGCAGATTTCGCGGCTAAAGCGGACCGATTGATATGGCGCAAAGACACAGGGGAGCGCAGCGGTTAGGGTGATGCTGATATAAGCGTGGGATAGTAACCGTTGCAGGCCTCAATCCTGAAAAAGTATTGCGATGCCTGCCTGCCTTGGTACACCATCTATCCAACTGTACCGGAGTTCTCCCCGGCTGTCGGTGCACAGGATTGTGAGAAATGGCTGAGGCGCCTGCCGGCTGACGACTCCGTGTCGCTCTATCTCCACATTCCGTTCTGCCGGTCGATCTGTTGGTATTGCGGCTTCCCTACGGCCATCACTGGCCGGGTTGCGCCGATCCTCAATTATTTGTCGGTGCTGCGCGAGGAGATCCGGTTGGTCGCGGAGCAAGCGCTGCCCGTGAGAGACGTGCACTTCGGCGGCGGAACGCCGACCGTCATCGAGCCAGCGGAGTTCCTGGCCCTGATGGAACTCCTGCGCCGCCGCTTCGCGTTCAGGAAAACGGCTGCGATCGCCGTCGAGATCGACCCGCGCACGTTCACGGTCGAGATGGCCGAAGCCTTAGGAGCAGCCGGCGTGAACCGCGCGAGCGTCGGCGTGCAGAGCTTCGATCCCATTGTTCAAAAAGCGATCAACCGGTCCAGAGTAAGGCGCAGACGGCCGCTGCCGTCGAAAAATCTGCGCCAGCACGGAATAAGCCGCATCAACTTCGACCTCATTTTCGGTCTCCCAAATCAGACGGTGCAGTCCTGCGTCGAGAGCGCGACGACGGCGGTAGCCATGCGCCCGGACCGGCTTGCGGTTTTCGGCTACGCGCACGTTCCTTCGTATATGAAACGTCAGCGCCTGATCGATGAGGCAGCGCTGCCGGACAGTGCTGCCCGCGCCGAACAGGCCGCGGCCGTGGCCGATACGCTTGTCGCCACCGGCTATCACCAAATCGGGCTCGACCATTTCGCCTTGCCGGACGATGAGCTCGCGCTGGCGCAGAAAGCCGGTCGCCTGCGGCGTAACTCCTTGGGTTACTCGGCCGACACCTGCAAAATCCTGATCGGCTTCGGCACGTCGGCCATCGGCCGTCTCGGCGACGGTTACGTCCAGAACGATGTTGCAACAGGCTCCTACAGCCGGCACATCAGCTGGCCGTCTGGCGACGTCAAAAGGCTACCGTCTCACCGATGAAGACCGCGTCCGAGCCGCGATCATCGAGCGGCTGATGTGCGATCTGGAGGCCGACGTGCCGGCAGTCTGTGCCGCCCACGGAATTTATGCGATCCCTTTTCTCGATTCAGCTGAACGCTTGGCGATGCTCGCCGAGGACGGGTCTCAATTGAGCCAATATGCGACGAGAGCGGCGAGCTGAACAGCGGCCAAGAAATTCCGGGCGAGCTTGTCGTATCGTGTGGCGATGCGGCGGAAGTCCTTGAGCCGGCAAAAGCAGCGTTCGATGACATTTCGGCCTCTGTAGGCGCGTTTGTTGAAGCGATGAATGACGACAAGGAGGCGTTACGCCAGGCGGCCTGACGATGCTCGGGCCCACCAAAGGGATGGACGCCACCCCTCTCCGCCGCCGTCGCTCGCCCGCTGCGCTTCTGGGTGAGGCGAGCGACGGCGGCTCCGAGGGGATGGCTCGGCCGGACCCCATGATCGATTTTGCTGAACTTGACGCACAGAACTCTCTTCAGTCGCGGGGTTCGGCTGGATATGTCTGCTACGAATTTGGGTTCGCCTGACCTCCTGCCTCAGCCTTGGTTTACTGACGGGCCTTAGTGGCAAACCCAGGCCCGCACTTTGCAGTCCTCGTCGCCGGTCTCATTGCATCTGACCACCGCGCCTTGTTGCGATCGCTCCTCTTCCAATTCACCAAGTGGGTGGGACCACCACGCACGTCCCAGCCCGCGTCCCCTGCCTATGGCAACGGCGGCGCAAGCGTTATTTTCGTAAGCTGTGATTTGGCAATCCGAGCCGCCGTTGCCGCGACAGTTGAGCAGGGCCCACCGTCTAGCGTCCCGTTGTGATCCAGACCCGTACGAGAAACCGACCACGTCATCTGGTTTGGAGTATGCGATGGCCCCGGAGCCGGCGAACGCGGTAGTGTTTGAAATGAACAGCGCGAGGGCGCCGATTATTAGTTTACGCATTCACTTTCCTCCATTTGGATTTGAGCATCGCACCGAGCAAGAGGCCGCTTGCTCGCTGCTCCGTTTGTTGCCTGCAACCTCTTGCAAGTTTCGGGCGCAAAATTCGGCGCTGTTCCGCCAATCGCCGATTGACACTCGACTATGGTGAAAGCGAAAGGCGGGCTTTTTTGGCGGGGTAAATTGCCCCCATCGGTCACGAGACGACAGCCACAAGGCCGCCGCGCCGATCCTGCTCCCGCTACTCCGCGGGCGCTGCGGAAAGCGTCGGAATTCCATGATGAGCAGGCACGTACTCGATCTTTGTCATCGGCGCCTTGGTGGCTCGCAGACTGCCGACATGATAGCCCTGCCTCTGAACGGCAGACTTGATCTCGTCGCTGACTTTCAGAACCCTTCTTCTGCTCTTCCGCCATTTCATCTGGTAGCAAAACAGCTCTAGCCGCAACTATCGCGTCCTGTGATATGCTCCCAAAACCGCTGTGGATCGAAGTGCCGCGAACTTCTTTGGCGTTGGTCTGTTCTTTACTCGGCATCAGCGCTTTTTTCCATAATCCAAGATCCTGTCGTGCCGTTCATGTTCAGCTCAAATTGGCGCCTATTGCCCTACGGCGAGATAGAGCAAGGGCCGTGCCAGCGCTCCTCGCGCGCATTAAGCGCCTGATTGTGCTTTGAAACAGTTCGCGATGCGCAAACGGCGCACGGTGTTTTGAATCTCACAGCTTTGTGCACCGCTGTCAGAAAGCGGACAAGGATCGAGGGGCTGACGCATCCGGACCTTGCCCCACGGACTTGATCCGGGTTGAAGGCAATTCCTTTTTGGCAATGCGCGCGGCGCCCTGGGAGACTTGCGGTGGGCTACCGCCAACTGCTGCAAGAGGATTTCACGGTCCATGCCGCGCTTACAGCAAACTAGCTAGCACTACTTTGGCAGATTTATTGGATTGATCGTCGCAACAGGATTCCCGAATCAGGTTTTCAATGATTCATGAGAGGTCGGCTTATGGAGGGCCGATCTATGGACGTGGACTGGCAAGCCGATCTCGATCGCTGGCTTGCGCCGTTTGTCGCGGCGCTAGTGTTCTGACTCATTCATTTGCATCCCGCTTTTGCGATGGCGAGCGCTT
>NZ_LLYA01000175.1 GCF_001440415.1 Bradyrhizobium retamae | reverse complement strand
GCAGAGAATCATGGCCGCCGACCCTCCGCCATGAAAAGATTCACAGCCTCGTAGGATGGGTGGACAGTGAGAGCCTACCCAAAATACCGCTCCAACAACCCGCGATAGATCTTCGTCAGCTTCTCCAGATCCGACACCGGCGTGCGTTCGTCGATCTGGTGCATGGTCTGGCCGACCAGGCCGAATTCGATCACCGGGCAGTAGCTCGAAATGAAACGCGCGTCCGAGGTGCCGCCGGAAGTCGAGAGCTCCGGCTTGCGTCCGGTGATTTCCTCGATCGCGCTTACCGCGAGATCGGTGAACGCGCCCGGCTTCGTCACGAACACGTTGGAGTTGGAATATTCCCACACGATGCGGGCGCGGATGCGGTTGCCGCAGACCTTTGCCAGCCGCTCCTCGACCAGCGCGCGCAAGCTTTCCTGCGTGTGGTTGTCGTTGTAGCGGATGTTGAATTTTGCACGCGCCTGTCCGGGGATGACATTACCCGCAGTATTGCCGACATCGACGGAAGTGAATTCGAGGTTGGACGCCTGAAACTGCGCGCTGCCATGGTCGAGCGGCTCGTCGGAGAGCGCTACGATCAGCCGCGAAATATCAGGCACCGGGTTCGACGCGCGGTGCGGATAGGCGACATGGCCCTGCACGCCCTCGACATAGAGCGTGCCGGACTGCGAGCCGCGGCGGCCGATTTTGATGCAATCACCGAGCACCTCGACGTTGGAAGGTTCGCCGAGCACGCAATGATCGAATTTTTCGCCGCGCTCGGCGCACCACTTGAGAAGCTTGATTGTGCCGTTGACGGAAATGTCCTCTTCGTCACCAGTGATCAAAAACGAGATCGAACCCCGGCCATCTTTTTGGGGCTTGCCGCCGTTGTCGGCGAGATATTGCAGCACGGCTGCGACGCTGCAGGCGATGCCGCCCTTCATATCGACCGCGCCGCGGCCATAGAGGAAACCGTCCTTGATGTCGCCGGAAAACGCGCCGTGGCTCCATGCGGTCTCGTCGCCAGCCGGCACCACGTCGGTATGTCCGGCAAAGGTGATGTGCGGCGCGCTGTCACCGATCCGGGCATAGAGATTGTCGATATCGGCGGTGCCTGGCTCGCCGAAGGTGACGCGATGCACCTCGAAGCCGGCGTCTTTCAAAAGGCGCTCGAGCACGCCGAGCGCACCGGCATCGGCAGGGGTGACAGAGGGGCAGCGGACGAGGTCGCGGGTAATGGTAACGGCGTCATTCATACCCCGGCTTAACACGCCAAACCGGCGGCGGGCCAGCCTTCTCCGGGTGGCGGCAAAGCCCGCGGCCCGGAGGTTGGTCGCATCGGAGGAATTTTAGGTTCGCGTCCTAATCCCGCAGCAATTCGTTGATGCTGGTCTTGGCGCGGGTGCGCTCGTCGACGCGCTTGACGATTACGGCGCAGGCCGTCGATGGGCCGGGTTGGCCGTTCTTCAGGGGTTTGCCGGGCAGGGCGCCGGGAACTACGACTGAATATTCCGGCACTTCGCCAATGAAGGTTTCGCCGGTCTCGCGGTCGACGATCTTGGTGGAAGCGCCGAGGAACACGCCCATTGCCAGCACCGCGCCCTTGCGCACGATCACGCCTTCGGCGACTTCCGAGCGCGCGCCGATGAAGCAGTCGTCCTCGACGATTACAGGCTCGGCCTGCAGCGGCTCCAGCACGCCGCCGATACCGACGCCACCGGAAATATGCACGCGCTTGCCGATCTGCGCGCAGGAACCGACCGTCGACCAGGTATCGATCATGGTCGCCTCATCGACATAGGCCCCGAGATTGACGAAGGAGGGCATCAGCACGACGTTGCGGGCGATGAACGCCGAGCGGCGCACGATCGCGCCGGGCACGGCGCGGAAACCGGCATCGCGAAAACGGTTCTCGCCCCAGCCTTCGAACTTCGACGGTACCTTGTCCCACCACGACGCCTTGCCGGGGCCGCCAGGAATCTGGCCCATGTCGTTGAGGCGGAACGACAGCAGCACGGCCTTTTTCAGCCACTGATTGACCTTCCACTTGCCCGAGGCCTCACGCTCGGCCACCCGCGCCTCGCCCTTGTCGAGCAGCTCGAGTGCGTGATCGACGGCCTCGCGAACCTCGCCCTTGGTCGCCGTCGAAATGCCGTCGCGGGCATCGAAGGCGGAATTGACGGTGGATTCGAGCGCGGACAGGGACATCGGGATTCCTCGGGGGATTGGGCAAAGTCGGTGGGCTTTTTCGGGATTTGGGAGGTGAGAGTCAAGGCAGGATGTCGTCCCTGCGTTCGCCTGCGTTCGCAGGGACGACGGCGAAGGTCTATACGCCGCGCGCCAATCGCTCCAAAAACCCCGTCAAATCATCGGTGACATGATCGACGTAAGCTGCATCGCGGCCTTCCAGCTCCCAGTCCTCACGCACCACTTCCTTGGCGCCATCAGGCACCACCAGCACCGTTGTCATGCCGAGCTGGTGCGGCACCACGAGGTTGCGGGCGAGATCCTCGAACATCGCCGATCTCAGGGGATCGACGCCGTGGACACGCAGGAACCTATCGTAGGTCTGCGGCGCCGGCTTCGGCTCCAGCTCGGCGGCGATGATATCGAACACCGCCTCGAAATGCTCGCCGATGCCGAGCCGCTCCAACACCGCGCCGGCATGATCGGTCGAGCCGTTGGTCAGGATCAGCTTGCGCCCCGAAAGTTTTGCGATCGCCGCCCCCATCGCCGGGTTCGGCTCCAGCGGCGAATGATCGATCTGGTGCACATAGGCGAGGTAATCGTCGGCGCGCACGCCGTGCTCGGTCATCATGCCGCGCATGCTGGTGCCGTAACGGCGGTAATAGTCCTTCTGGATGACGCGAGCTTCTTCCGCGGAGATCTTCAAGTAAGCGCTGATGAACTCGCCGATCCGCGCGTCGACCTGCTGCCACAGATTGACGTGATGCGGGTACAGCGTGTTGTCGAGATCGAACACCCAGGTGTCGATGTGGCTGAAGGAGCGGGGGGAATTCATAGTACATCCTCGCGGTCATGCCCCGCGAAGGCGGGGCATCCAGTACGCCGCGGCCTTAGTAAGCCATCGGCGTCACGGAGTACTGGATCACCCGCCTTCGCGGGTGATGACGGAAAGAGTTTGAGGTGAGAACGTAGTTCCATCACGGCATCGCAAATCGCAGCGTCTTGCCGCCGCTACTCATATCGACCGGCGCAAAGCCGATTGCGGCAAGTCCGCGCGTTCCGCAATCACTCTGTTCGGATATCTCGAACTTGCTTTCGCGCGTGCAGAGCTGTTTCGGGCCGCCCCAGTTCAACGGCTTGTCCCGGTACTTGATGGCGCGGCTTTCGCCGTCGACGGCTTCGGCAAAACTGTAGACCTGTTTGGGCTGGCCGATCACATCGGGATGCAGGCATTTGCCGGGATCGATGCGGTACCAGCCGCGGCTGGTCACCGCCTTGCCGTCGTCGGTGGCGACCGCTGCCATGATCTTGTGCGGCGTGTCGTTGCACCAGGTCAGCCCTGTGGAGGAGGGCTTTTGCACGGCGTCGATCATGGTGGCGAAGAAGTTTTGCGACTGCACGATTTCGGCTGCCAGGCCGCGGCTCTTCAGAAAGGCGCTCAAGGCTCCTTGCGTCTTCGGCCCGTCGACGCCGTCGATCGGCGCGGCGTCATAGCCCGCGATCACCAGGAGCCGCTGGATGCCGGCGAGCCGCGCCTGCTCGTCGTCATACTCGGAATCTTCGGCCAGATAGGCGACAAGGGTGCCGTCGTCGGTCCGCGTCGGCGTGATCTGGGTGAACGGCGCCGGCGTCTGGTTGCCGCGGCACTGGCGCGCGGCGGCGATGACGAAATTGTCCGGCGCGATGCACAGCGTGTCGTTGCCGTTTTGCGGGATCGGCGAGGCGCCGTAGACGCCGAGCGCACGCGCGTTCAACAGGATGCGGTCGGCGGTCAGCGCGCCCTGCAGCACCACCCGGCAGGCCGCGGGATCGATCCGGAACCAGCCCCGCGTCGCGGTCGCCGATTTCTCGTCGATGCCGATTGCGGCCTCGACGACGTAGCTCATGCGGTTGCAGAGCTTTAAGTCGGCAAACGCGGGCAGCGCGGAAACGAACAGCGAGATCATTGCGGTCGGCAGCGACATCAGGAAGCGTGCAAAGCGCGGCCGTCGCGATGCTCTCCGCTCGTCATGCTTGGCCATGACGGCCCGTATGCGCGTCGCCGCTTTGCTCATCACTTGTGGATCAGCGTGCCGGTGCCTTGATTGGTGAACAACTCGAGCAACACGGCGTGCCGCATCTTGCCGTCGATGATGACGACGCCCTGCACACCCTGTTCCAGCGCGTAGATGCAGGTCTCGACCTTCGGAATCATGCCGCCGGAAATCGTGCCGTCGGCGATCAGCTTTCGCGCGTCCTTGACCGATAATTCCGGAATCAGCTTCTTCGACTTGTCGAGCACGCCTGGAACGTCGGTCAACAGCAATAGCCGCTTGGCCTTGAGCGCACCGGCCACCGCGCCGGCAAACGTGTCGGCGTTGATGTTCAGGGTGTGGCCGTCATGCGAGGTCGCCAGCGGCGCCAGCACAGGGATCAGTTCATAGCCGATCAACTGGTTCAACAGCGTGAGATCGACCTTGTCGGGATCGCCGACGAAGCCGAGATCGATCGCCTTCTCGATGTTGGAATCCGGATCGACCATGGTGCGCGAGGTCTTGGTCGCCTTCACCATGTTGCCGTCCTTGCCGGACAGTCCGACGGCCTTGCCGCCGGCTTCGTTGATGTAGCCGACGAGTTGCTTGTTCACCGAGCCCGCCAGCACCATTTCGACGATCTCAATCGTGGCGGCATCGGTGATGCGCAGCCCGGCGGCAAATTCCGATTGGATGCCGAGCCGCTTCAGCATGGTCGCGATCTGCGGGCCGCCGCCATGCACCACCACCGGATTGATCGCGGTCTGCTCCAGAAGCACGATGTCGCGCGCAAACGCCTTGGCGGTTTCCTCTGCGCCCATGGCGTGGCCGCCATACTTGATGACGATGGTTTCCTCGTCATATTGCTGCATATGCGGGAGCGCTTCTGACAGGATGCGGGCCTGATCGAGCGGGCTGATATCTTGCGCTGATGTCATGAAAGCGGGTCTCGCCATTTTCGGATGTCGGGCCGGGTTCTATCCGATTGCCGGGCAGGGCGCAAAGTGGGTTGTTCCCTTCTCCCCTTGTGGGAGAAGGAAGAGTCATCACCGCCGCGGCCAGGCCGCAGAAACCGCCAGCGCCAGCCAGCTTGCGATCAGCAGTGTCCCCCCAGTCGGCGCGGCCATCGGGAAGAGGCCGTTCCCGGCATAGTGCCGCAGCGTTAAATCGCCGGCGAACAGGGTCGCTGCGAGAACAAAGCCGAAAGCGGCTGCGATGCCGATTTTCCCGTGAACGAGGGCGCGCTCGGCCAACGCGACGGCGCCTAATACCGCGCTGGCGTGAAACAGCAGCATCGACGAGGCGGAAGCCAGCCGTGACGCATCCGCGCCATGGGCGGAGGCTGCCGCAAGCATGACACCGTCAGCGCCCATGATGGCAGCGAGCACGATCAGGATGCGGCCGGCGCGGTTCATCAGCGACGCTCTTTCAAGAGGCGCACCATCGCAGCGCGCAGTTCCGGCATGCCGGCACTGGTGCGCGAGGAGGTCACCAGGACATCCGGAAACGCCGCCGGATGCTTGGCGAGCGCGGCCGTCGTTTCGGCGATGTTCTTTTGCAGCTCAGCGGGCTTCACTTGATCCGCTTTCGTCAGCACCACCTGGTAGCTCACGGCGGATTTATCCAGCGTCTTCAGCACGTCCTGGTCGACATCCTTGATGCCGTGGCGCGCGTCGATCAGCACATAGACCCGCGCCAGCGTGGCGCGTCCTAACAGGAATTGATGAATCAGCTTGGTCCAGGAGGCGACCTTGGTTTTCGGCGCCGAGGCATAGCCATAGCCGGGCATGTCGACCAGCCGCAGCCCGGCCTTGTCAGGCCCTTCGAAGAAAATCAGTTCCTGGGTGCGGCCCGGCGTATGCGAGGTGCGCGCCAGCGCGTTGCGCCCCGTGAGCGCGTTGATGAGACTCGATTTGCCGACATTGGAGCGGCCGGCAAACGCCACTTCCATGCCCGCCATCGGCGGCAGCGTCTCGATCGAGGGCGAGGCCCAGACGAACTTCCATTCACCGGCGAAGAGCTTTCGTCCCTCTTCGATCAGCTCCGTATCGGTTTCGGCGGTCATGCGACGCTTTTCCATTATTCGTCATGGCCGGGCTTGTCCCGGCCATCCACGTCTTGCTTTTTCATCGCCCTAAGACGTGGATGCCCGGGACAAGCCCGGGCATGACGTCTTGGATGGAGTTGCGACCACAATTGGAAGTCGTCACGTCTTCTCGGCGGCCTTCTTCGGAACGAACGTCGCCTTAAGATTGTCGAACAGCTCTACCTTCACGCCGTTCTTTCGCATGATGTAGCCCTGCTGGATCACCGAGAGCAGGTTGTTCCAGGCCCAGTAGATCACGAGACCCGCCGGGAAGCCCGCCAGCATGAAGGTGAAGATCAGCGGCATCCAGTCGAAGATCATCTTCTGGGTCGGATCCGGCGGCGTGGGATTCAGCTTCATCTGAATCCACATCGTGATGCCCATGATGATAGGCCAGACGCCGAGCGCGAGGTAATATCCGATCACCGGTATATGCGTCGGATCGAAAGGCAGCAGACCGAAGAGATTGAACAGGTTGGTCGGGTCGGGCGCAGAGAGATCCTTGATCCAGCCATAGAACGGCGCGTGGCGCATTTCGATGGTGACGAACAGCACCTTGTAGAGCGAGAAGAACACCGGGATCTGCAGCGCGATGGGAAGACAACCGGCGACCGGGTTGATCTTCTCCTTGCGGTAGATCTCCATCATCTCCTGCTGCTGCTTCTGGCGGTCGTCGGGGTAGCGCTCTTTCAGTGCCTGCAGTTGCGGCTGCACCGACTTCATCTTCGCCATCGAGGCGTAGGACTTGTTGGCGAGCGGGAAGAACACCAGCTTGATCAGCACCGTCACCAGCAGGATGGAAACGCCGAAATTGCCGAACAGGTGGAAGAAATAGTCGAGCAGCAGAAACATCGGCTTGGTGATGAAGTAGAACCAGCCCCAGTCGATCAACAGGTCGAAATGGTTCAGCCCGAGCTGCTTGTTATAGCCGCCGTGGCCGGCGAACGGGAAATTGATGCCGACGACGCCGGCTTCCTTGGCCCCCGCAAATAGCCGCGCATTGGCGCTGCCGGTGCCGCCGATCGCAATGGTCTGCGGATCCTGCAGGTAGTCGGCCTGATAACGAGCCTTGGCGCCGGGTTCGGCGAGGAAGCGAGCCTTGAGGCGCGCCGACGTGTCGGGCAACAGCGCCGCGGCCCAATACTTGTCGGTGATGCCAAGCCAGCCGTTCGTCACATTAAACTCGAAGCCGCGCGCGCCATTGCCCAGAATGGGTGCCTCGGCGACGGCCTTGTAACCGTGTTCCTGCAGGCCCTTGTCACCGAGATAGCCGATCAGGCCTTCGTGCAGGATGTAATAGCCCGAGACCTCAGGCGTGCCGTGGCGCGAGATCAGTGCGAACGGATAGAGCGTGACCGGCGCGCTGCCGACGTTGGTAACATCATCCTTGATGGTGAAGAGATAGCGGTCGTCGATCGTAATGGTGCGGCGGAAGGTGAGGCCCTCGCCATTGTCCCATTTCAGCGTCACCGGTCTGTCGGGCGTCAGGCTGCCGGAGCCCTCCTGGTGCCACACCGTCTCGCGGTCGGGAAGCCGAGCCGTCGAGCCTGAGGCGGCGACCCAGCCGAACTCAGCGTAATAGGGATGCGCCGTGTTCGATGGCGAGAACAGCACGATCGCGGGCGATTTCGGATCGACGGTGTCGCGGAATTTCTCCAGCGAGAGATCGTCGACGCGCCCGCCCTTCAGCGAGATGCTGCCGGAAAGCCGCGGCGTTTCGATCTTGATGCGCGGCGTTGCGGCGATCGCGGCGTCGCGGCTGACGATGGGCTGAGCCGCGCCCGGCTGGCCGGCGGGCGTCGTCGCGGATGGGGTCGATCCCGGTTGCGGCGTGGTCGATCCCGGCGCCGGCTGCGGCGCGGATTTGTTCAGCTCGGCCTGGGTCTGGCTTTGCGCGCGCTGCCGCTCCATCTGCGGCATATTGTAGAAATACTGCCAGGCGATCAGCACGAGGCCGGACAGAATGACGGCGAGGATGGTGTTGCGGTTGTCGGTCATCGTTTTTGAGGTCTCGCCATTCAATTCGGGTTCCGGGCCCTTTCGGTTCCGACTGACGTCGCAACCGGGGCCCTCAGTTTTCGTTTTGACGCGTTTTCTTCACGCGAACCGAAATCCACTTCGTTCGAAAACGCTTTGCCCGTCGGCTGCCGGTCGAGGCGATGCAGGGCCGAGCGGAGATCGTCGAGCATGGTTGCGAAGTCGCGGGTGAGCGCGGCGCGACGGCCTACCAGCACATAATCATGGTGCGGTCGCATTGATATGACGTCCAGCCGCTTCACCAGTTCGCGAAGCCTGCGCCGGATGCGATTGCGCTCGGTAGCAGTACCGTTCTTTTTGGTAACGGTGAAGCCGATTCGGATCGGGCCGTCATCGTCGCGGGCCCGGCCCTGCACCACGAAGGCAGCGCTGTTGGCCCGCGTGCCATTGGCAACGGCGAGAAAGTCCGCCCGCTGCCTCAGCCGATCCATGAATGAAATCTCCGGAAAGGATCCGGCTCAGGCGCTCAGACGCTTGCGGCCGCGCGCACGGCGAGCGGCGAGAACCTTGCGGCCGCCGGCGGTGGCGAGGCGGGCGCGGAAGCCGTGACGGCGCTTGCGCACCAGTTTGCTGGGTTGATAAGTCCGCTTCACGGGTAGTTCTCCGCTGACCGGGCAATTTGCCTGTTGGATTGAGATACGTCCGATGATGCGGGCCGGCCCGAAAACGGGCCATTTACGGCCCAAAGCGAGCCGCCCCCGGTGAAACCGGGCCATCGCGGACAATTGGCGCGGCTTATACGGGAGCGACCTGTTTTCGTCAATGTCGGGAGTTGCGGCATCAGCCGTTCTTTGAAACGTCGCAATTGGGGCGAATATATCCGTTTTCGTGGGGTTTTCAGGGGCAAGACGGCGACGCGCCCGGACCATCGGAACCACAGGACATTAGCGATCGGTAATTTGACCGCTAGGTCGCCCAAACGCATCTTCGGAATCGCGATACCGACCGATTTGGGCCGGGGAATTTGGGTCCGGCTCCAAAAGCAGAGATATCAAGGCGGATATTCGTGTCAGCGACCGACGACCAGCCGACCCCTCAAGCACCGCGGCCCCGGGCCCAGCGGCGCCTCGGCCTGTCCGGCAAGCTGCTGCTGCTGACGATCCCGCTGGTGATGATCGCGCTCTTGATGATCTACGTGCCGTCGATCGCGAATTTCTGGACCAATCGGCTGAACGACCGGCTGGCGGCGGCCAACACCGCCGCCCTGGTGCTGGATGCGGCCCCGTTGGGAATGGTCCCGGATTCGCTCGCGCGTCAGATCCTGACCAGCGTCGGCGCGCGCGCGGTTGCCATCAAGATGGGACAACAGCGCCGGCTGCTCGCCAGCGCCGACCTGCCTGCGGCGATCGATCGCAATATCGACCTGCGCACCCTGACGGTGTGGTCCGCGATCGTGGAATCGTTCGAGACCATGCTGGATACCGGCAACCAGACCATCCGCGTGGTGGGACCCGCGCCCGGCGGCGCCCACTTCATCGAGGTTGTGGTCGATGAAAAGCCGTTGCGGCTGGCGATGTACCGGTTTTCCAGCAATCTTCTGCTGGTCTCGCTGGGGATCGCGATGCTCGCCGCGGGGCTGGTTTACCTCGCGCTGCATTATTTGTTCGTCCGCCCGATGCGGCGGCTGACCGCCAATCTCGTCGGCTTCCACGAAAACCCCGAAAGCGCGGCGCGCATCATCGTGCCGAGCCAGCGCGGCGACGAGATCGGCGTAGTCGAGCGCGAACTGTCCGACATGCAGCGCGACCTCGTCTCGATGCTCTCCCAGAAGAGCCGGCTTGCCGCGCTGGGCCTCGCGGTGTCGAAGATCAACCATGATCTGCGCAATCTTCTGGCGTCCTCGCAATTGCTTTCGGATCAATTGGCCAGCGTGCCCGATCCGCGGGTGCAGCGCTTTGCGCCGAAACTGATGCGCTCGCTGGAGCGCGCCATCGACTTCTGCCAGTCGACGCTGTCCTATGGCCGTGTCCAGGAAGCCGAGCCCGACCGCCGCTTGATCGAGGTCGAACCCGTGGTCACCGAGGTGCGCGAATCTGCGGGCCTTGCCGCCGACGCCTCGATCACCTGGATCAACGCCATCGAGCGCGGGCTTTCCATTGACGCCGATCCCGACCAGCTCTTTCGCGTGCTGCTCAACCTGGTGCGCAACGCGGTGCAGGCGCTCGACAGCCGCCCCAAGGGCGACGCCGCGACCCTGCAGATCCGCATCACCGGCCGCCGCGAAGGCTCGGTCGCGATCATCGAGGTTTCCGACACTGGTCCGGGCGTGCCGGCAAAGGCACGCGAGCACCTGTTCGAGGCGTTCCAGACCTCCGGCCGCCCCGGCGGCAGCGGGCTGGGCCTGGCGATCGCAGCCGAGCTGGTCCGCGCCCATGGCGGCGACATCCACCTGGTCGAGGGCACCATTGGCGCCACCTTCCGCGTCTCGATTCCCGACCGCCCAGTGGAACTGCAGAGCGTCCGCAACGAGCGGGCGCGGGCGTAAGCGATTGATCCTCCACGTCATTCCGGGGTGATGCGACCGGGTCCGAGCGAAGCGCGGCCCGATGACAGGCTCCGCATCGAACCCGGAATCCAGAAGTCATCGTGCGAGATTCCCCGATGTGCGGGGCAAATCCGAGGTTTGCGCTGTGCTGCGCCCGGAATGACGGAAATACTGGCCGGAATTGGCCCCCCGATCGCATTTCCCCACCTTGCCAAGCGAAGCCGGAGCGGGTAGCTAAAGCGCTCTTTCGCGACGGTCCGAGGCCTTTGTCGGACGCATCCGGGCCTCTTGAAGCCCAAATGCCAAGCGAAAACGCGCCCGTAGCTCAGCTGGATAGAGCACCAGACTACGAATCTGGGGGTCAGGAGTTCGAATCTCTTCGGGCGCGCCATTTCGGTACAACTGCGAACGCCAGCAGCCGCCGATTCTACGCCAGCAGCGGTAACAAGTGTCCGGAGCAGTTCGGTTTTCGAATCTCGCTCGGACTGACGACTTCAACGCGCTGGGCCACGACGCGCAAATGGTCCCGCCGGTACCGTCCAGCAGCTACACCATCACCAGGGACACGACCGAAATCATGACTACAAGTAAATTGCTACGAATGGACAATGTCGGCATCGTAGTGGAATCTCTCGATGATGCCATCTCTTTCTTCACCGAGCTTTGGCCTGACGCTTGAGGGGCGAGCCATGGTTGAAGGAGAATGGGCCGGACGCGTCACTGGACTGGGTAATCAGCGCGTCGAGATCGCCATGATGGTCACTCCCGACGGCCACAGCCGCCTCGAGCTCTCGCGTTTTCTCACCCCGTCTGTAGTCGCCGATCACCGGAACGCCCCGGTCAACGCCCTTGGCTACCTGCGTGCTATGTTCACAGTGAGCGACATCGACGAAACACTCACCAGACTCCGTAAGCACGGTGCGCAGCTCGTCGGCGAAGTGGTTCAGTACGAGGACTCGTATCGGCTCTGCTACGTCCGCGGCCCCGAAGGACTTCTCATCGGACTGGCAGAACCACTCGGTAGTAATCGGTAACGGTTAAGGGAGAACCCGCCCGCGCCATTTCGGTTCAAAGGCACGAACGCCTAGCACCGCTGCCTCTACGCCAGAGGCGGCGGTTAGCGTTCGGAGCAGCTCGCTCCGCGGCCCACGAACGCGAACCTCTTTCCGGCTCATGACTTACACCCGCTGCGCGACACCGCGCACTTGATCGCGGGCGAACGTGCCGTCGCCGTTCCCAATTGCGATTTAAAATCAGTCGATCTAGCTTACAACCGATTGCATAACGCAATCAGAACGCGTGGGATGTGCGGCGTGAGGAAGGAATCGGGTATGGCTAAGCTCGTGTTCGGAATGAACCAGTCCCTGGACGGCTACGTCGACCATATGGCGTTTGCGCCAAGCCCTACGCTCTTCCGCCACTTCATCGAGGAGGCTCAGGGGCAGGCAGGCAGTGTGTACGGTCGCCAAATGTATGAGATCATGCGTTACTGGGACGACGATCATCCTGAGTGGGGTGCAGAGGAACACGCCTTCGCGGCGGCGTGGCGGAGCCAGCCGAAATGGGTCGTCTCGCGCTCGTTGAAGTCGGTCGGCCCCAACGCCACGCTTGTTGAGGATGATCTCGAGGGCGCGATCCGTGAGCTGAAGGCCGAGCGCGCCGGGGAGATCGAAGTTGCTGGCCCGGACTTGGCGCGAAGCCTCTCCGAACTTGGCCTGATCGATGAGTATCGAATCTACCTGCACCCCGTCGTGCTTGGCCACGGCAAGCCATATTTCGCCGGACCCCGGCCGCCGCTCCGCCTTGTGGCTAATGATCGGATTGGCGAGGATGTGATCAGGTTGACTTACGTTCCTGCTTAATGTCGCAACTCGCTCGACGGACTGCGCCGACGCGTCAGGTCCGCTGTGGATCCAGGTGGTTGCGATAGCCGATAGACAACTCGCTTGCAGAAAGCCGCATCCAAGAATTCGGAAGCCGTTACGACGAGGTTTACGCGGGATCAAATGACGATTGCGACGACGTCGACATCGACCTTCCGCCTGACGCGGCTTTGCTCCGACATCACGCTACTCCGTTGGCATATACTTGTTACATGTGCCGCTTTATTCCGCCGCGCAAAGCCAAGTCCGATCAAGAGCCTGCCATTTCCTGCGCCCCGCCGAGCAGCGTGACGTTGAGTCTGCCGCCAGTGAACAACATGTCGTCCAGCGCTTCGCTGATGTCGCCGGATTCCACCGTCGAACCGCCATCCCGAAAAATGCTCGCTTGCGCGATACGCCGCATCAATTCCTTGATGAACGCGGCGCTGACGCCCTTCGTGCGGTTCACGGTCTCGTCAATGAGGGTTTGATCCATCGGGAGGTCCTTGCCATAGAGCCGAACAAGCTTGCCGCGGCCGATGCCGTCGGGCAGCGGCACTTCGATCGCCTGGTCGATGCGTCCGGGCCGGCCGGCCAGCGCGCCTTCAAGCTGCTCCGGCCGGTTGGAGGTGAGGACGAACAGGATATCGGAGTCTTCCTTCAGCCCGTCCATTTCGTTGAGCAGCTTGTTGAGCAGCGGCTCTTCACACGATCCCATCTCTTCACGATCGCGGGCGATGAGGTCGACGTCCTCGATCACTACCATCGTCGGCTGCAACAGGCGCGCCAGCTTCATATAGGCGCCGAGCAACCCCACCTGCTCGGCCGTGATGATCAACGTCGTATGTCCGGGCAAATTGGTCGCGAGGTAACGGATCGTGTGCGTCTTGCCGGTGCCCGGCGGGCCGTAAAGCAGGATGCCTTTGCGGGTCGATTGGCCCAGCTTGCGAAGCGCCGCGCGATTGCCGACAAAGCCCATGACGTTGCGATCGAGCAGCTTCAGTGTCTGTTCGGGCAAGATGACTTCCTCACGTCCGACCGCCGGCAGCCGGTGCACCATGACCCCGCTCGACCGTCCGCGATAGTCTGATCCACCTTCGAGCGAAAGGATCTTGCCGCGATAGGAACGCGCGGCGTGCACCGCCTCTTCAAGCTCGGCAAACGAACGTTGCACCAATGCGTCGCCGGCGGCGCCGGCCGGCACGGCGATCTCGATGCGTATCGCAGCTTCATGCTGGTATTCGCGATGTAACGATAGCAGCACGGCGTAGCGGAGCTCGCCGGCCCTGCACAGCCACAGTCCGTTATGCAGGCATTTCACCGGCTGCGCTTCACCGATCTCGACGTCGTGGTACTGCGGCGGCGCAAGCGCGGGTGGATTCCGGCCCTGCTTCATCAGGGCCGCAAATGCCAGCGTCTCATAGCGATACTCCTCGTGAATGCCGAAGAAGTGCAGCGGCGAGGCGAGCAACTGGTCGACCGCGACCTGGACGTCGGCGAGCATGTGGCCGGGAAACTGCCGCGCTCTCGTCACCAACTGGTTTCGCGGGATTCCGGCAAAGTGCCAGTCCAGCGCGAGCCAGGCGTATTTGAACTCGTCTCCAGGCACGGCCTCCGACGCGCGCCTGACGGCAAGCAGGCAGCCGTTGCAGAGGCACGCTGTCCTGCCGGCGAGCAGGATTTCGCTGCCAGTCGCCGGTGCTCCGCAAAGATCGCATGCGCCTTGCGTGGTCGCGGTTTCGCTGGTGATCAGCAAACCATGACCGGCGGCGCTGATGCTTTGCCGTGCCGAACCCAGCAGCGCCTTGGCGACCGGACCCGGATAGGGCCGCAGGCCACCTTCTCTTTTTGCTCGATCAGCGCGGTGAATGCGATCGCGTCCCGTTCCGACTTGCCGAAGACGTTGCGAAGGAGCTGCCGGACGAATTCGACGGGCGTATTGTCGTCATTATGAATGAAGAGCGTGATCGACCCGGCGTCGGTGCAAATGTCATGCATGAAAGGAAAGTCCGCGTATGCGTTGCCAAAGAACAAAAAGAGAACACAAGCGGCGAGCCGCGTCAAGCGGTCAGAGAACCGCCACGGATACATCGGGCGTTCAAGAGCGGATCGCCGACTGCTCGTCCCGGCTACGCCGCGCCCTGAAGGGCCTGGGATAAGTTGCAGGAATTGTCTTAGGGAAGTTGCGCAGGTCTCTCTTGTGTTCGCCTGATGAACTCCATCATGAGGGAGAGTGCTGGTTCGGCGTGTGTCTCGAGCAGCTTGTGGCCGGCGTCGAGAACATGGGCTTCCATCCTCGGCAGCGCCCGCATCCATGACAGGACCTCGGCGAGATCGAAGAAGGGGTCGTGGCGTGCCCAGACCATCAGAGAAGGCGGCTGCCAGCGCGTGAGATATTCGGCGATTTCGTCGAACCGGGCGACGTAGTTCCCATAATTCCTGATGAGCGCTCGCTGTGTATTCATCCGACCCGGCAACTGCATCACCCGCCAGTCCTCCTCCCAGCTTTCAGTCGGGACTCGCGCCGCCACGTCCGGCGGCATCCCGCCGAGATACCCGTTGCGCGTGCCCTCGAAGGTCAGATGCTCGGTCGCCGCCGCCTCGTTCTCTGGGTTTGGATTCGACCAGTAAGCCATCACGGGGGCCCATTGCGACCCGAGCCCGGTTCGATGAGCGTTGGCGTTCTGAACAATGAGGCCTACGACTTGTTTCGGCGCCTGCATGGCGATGTGAAAGCCCACCGGCGCGCCGAAATCATGAAGGTAGATGTAGAGAGGCCCGACCGCGAGCCGGTCCAGCAGCTCCGAGATTGCCTCGCCAAAGGCGGGAAACGAGACCGTCGGCAGGACGTCGGACTCGCCAAAGCCGGGCAGATCGGGCGCGATCACGTATGCGGCCTGCGACAGCTCGGGCACGACCTCACGAAAATAGCCCGCCGAGCCCGGAAAGCCGTGCAGAAGCAGCACCGCCGGCTTGGACGCCTCACCTGCCGTGATGAAGGACAACTCCGTACCGCCGGAGAGGCGAAGTCGTCGCCGAGTCGCCGGGCTCATGTCAGAACTCCTCTTCTTGACCGATTGATCACTGGCAAGCGGCGCGACAGGAGCGGAGCGCTACAGCTCCCGGTCCTCGCGATGATCGCCGAGCCCGCTCGTCACGCGTCGGGTGACTTCCTGCATGTCCATGTCGACGCCGCTTCCGGCCTGGCGCTCCAGCCCGTAGACCTCTTCGGGGAAGTTCATTTCGCGCAGGATGGCGTTGATCTCCTCGTGCTTGTCGGGCGGGAACATCTGGGCTGGATCGCCGACCGCCACCCATTTGATCGGGACAAGCGAGTTCGGCGGCAGCACGCTGCGCACGTGGACCACGCCGTCGATGCGAACCTCGGTGCGCCGCCCGATGACTGCGCCTTGATAGATTTTGACGCCGGTCGCCAGAAAGCACTCGTCCTCAACGATGCAGCCCTTGAGCGAAGACAGCGGCCCGATCAGGACATGGTCGGCGATCTCGACGGCGTTCCGGCTCGTGCTGCGGATGTTGAGGTTCTCGCGCACGACGCACTGGGCGCCGATCCGAACCGGCGCGCCATGCGCCTCGATCACCGCCCCGAACGAGACGTGCGTGCGTGGACCGATCGTCACATCACCGCAGATCACCGCCGTCGGGGCCACATAGGCGGTCGGATCGATGTTCGGCCGCTTGTTCTGATGCTCGATAAGCATAGGGCGAACTCCTGTCTGGAGGAGCCAATAGGCGAGACCAGCGCGAGTTCCGCGGCGCTGAGGTTAATTGACCACCTGCTGTTCGCAATCGCCGCATCAAGCCGCCGAAATTGCACGCGGAACTTGGAGTCCCGATGAGTCAAGCTTTCATCGAGCAAGCCCGCATGTTCTCGCGATTGGAGAGATCGAAAACACCATCGCCCCTGTCGGCTTCGCGCGCTGTGCCACTGCGCACGAAAGTATGCCGCACCAAGCTCGCGAAAGCGAAGTGGTGCGGGTGGTCCGCAGGAAAGCCGTGAGCCACACCCCGGCGCTTAGCCCGCCGCGTCCTTGATCGCGGCTTCGAAGGTCTTGCTGTCGAAGGCCGGCATGCTTTGGACCCGCCCCAGACCCTGGCTCGCGTACCAGACGGAGAACGCGAGCATCGCGCCCTCATTCGGGGCATCGACGATATCGACGAAATCGTAGTAGCCCTGCGTGTAGTGGATCGATTCGACCTTGATGCCCAGCTTGTCGAGTTTTGTCTTGGCCTTGGCGACCCGCTCCGATTGCTTGCTTGCCCATTCCGGGCTCAGATTACCAAGCAGCACATATTTCATGGCCACCTCCATGAGAGGTTGATCATTTTGCGCGAAGGCACACAAATATACGCCTTCTCACGACCCATGCCCATGCCGTTTTGCGGAGCGGGAACGGCGCCGCGCGGGTTCCCCCGGGCGCTGGTCCTGGCCGACAAGCCCTATAGCCAGCGCCGGACCCGCACACAGTAGCGGCGATAGACATCCCCGAACTTGCGCTCGAGGTAGGATTCCTCGCGGGCGATCACACCGTAGCGGATGACTAGCGCGAAGGGCACCAGCGTCATCAACAGCCAGACGCTGTTGAAGGCAATGGCCAAGCCGATCAGCCCCAACACCATGCCGAGATAGATGGGGTTGCGCGTGAAGCGGTAGGGGCCAGCCTCCACGATGGTCGTGGTCGGCAGGTTGGTGGGCACGTTCGAGCCGGCCTGTGTCATGGTAGAGATCGCCCACGCGACCAGCGCCAGCGCGAGGGCAAACACTATCGCGCCCACCCAGCCTGCAGGTAGCGCGGCCGGCAAGAACGGCAAGGGCATGAGCCAGTTGAGCGCGAACCCGGCAAGCACCGCGAGCCCCCACGCGATCGGCGGCCGGACAATGACGCCAGCGGTATCGTCTGCCATGTCAGCCATAACGGGACCGGTAAAACAGCGCTTGATGTCGCTGAAGGCTATTTGCAAGCATAGCACAAAATCGCAGGCGGCCCGGGATTTGCCGGTTGGAGCGTGTGGCAGGCCATAGAATCATTGTGCCCAGCCTCATCGGCCGGGGCGCGCCACGCACCGCCGAATCGACGGATTTCCTCCCACCCGCGCAACGGGACGCGAAGGGCGGGAAGAGGAATTCAGACGATGCCGTGTTCTTTCAGAACGGCTTGCTCGTCCCCTGACACCCATCCAAAGATCTTTGGTGCGTCTTCGAGCTGCTGCACCAGATAATGGACCTCAAAATCGATGGAAACATCCGATTCGCTGCCACGATCGTAGATGGCTGTCCAAGCGACGTGCGCCAGGCAATGGTGCTCGTCGATAGGTGCGATGCGGACATTACGAAGTCGCATATCCTTCGTGCCGATTTGGCGATAATTTTCAAACCCCTGTTGCATCATCTGCTTCAGGTGTTCGTCATTCCGGCCGACACTGACGCCAGCCGGAGAGGCCGCAACGAACGCAGTGGCGTATGAGGACACCACTTGGTCCATATCCACTTGATCCCTAAGCGCTGTTCGGAACAGGTTCTGATAGCGCTCAAACAAGTCCTTTACGTTCTTTTCCATGCCGCCTCCCTCACTATGGCTCTCCGGGCTCAGTGCATTCTGCGCGAGGTGGTCTAGTGTGGTCTAGTAAGGCTGATCTGGTTCGGCCGTCCAAACATATTCGGAATGCTATGAGGGGGTAGATGGAAAAGCTGGATCTAAAGAAGGTGAGGAAGTCACTCTTCACCGCTCCCCTTAACCGCTTCGTGACGATCGATGTGCCGCCGGTTTCCTACCTCATGGTAGATGGTCATGGTGACCCGAACACAGCCCAAGCCTATAGGCTCGCCGTCGAAAGCCTCTACGCGACGGCCTTTACGATCAAATTCTCCTGCAAGGCAAGCGGGAACGACTTCGTCGTGATGCCTTTGGAGGGACTTTGGTCAGCTCCCGACCCTGAAAGCTTTTGCGCGCGGCGTAAGGACGAATGGGAGTGGACCATGATGATCATGGTGCCGGACTATGTGGATGACGAGGCCTTCCTTGCCGCCAGGATCAAGGCGCGAGAGAAGCTCGGCGCGCTTCCTGAGAGTCTGAGGCTCGAAAGCCTGGAGGAAGGCCTCTGCCTCCAAGCATTGCACGTGGGCAGCTACGACGACGAAGGACCGCTGCTCGCGAGGTTGCACGGGGAGATCATGCCTTCGGGCGGCTACGATTTCGCCGGTCGGCATCATGAAGTCTATCTGAGCGACCCTCGCAAGACGGTGCCTGAAAAGCTCAAGACCGTGATCCGCCAGCCTGTGCGCCAGAACTGAAAGTCCGCGAACCACTCCGAGCGGCGTGGAGCCTATCAGCACGCCGAGCGCCACAGAAGGCGGCTACGAAACTTGCAGCTAGTTGGCGGCGCGAATGCCCCGCTCACGTATGATCGCGCCGAACCGCTCGAAGTCTTTGCGGGACTTTTCCTTGAACTCTTCCGGAGACAGCGGAGCGGCTATATTTCCGAGAGTCGCGATACGCTCGTTCAGCGCGGCGGTTGCAAGCGATCGATTAACTTCCTTGTTCAAGCGCGCGACAACATCGGGTGATGTTCCGGCCGGCGCATAGATGCCGAATACGGCATCCGCGTCAAAGCCGGTAAGGCCGAGCTCCTCGAGCGTGGGTACGTTCGGAAGCTGGGTCGATCGTTGGGGGCTTCCGATTGCAAGAGCACGCAGCTTGCCGGCTTTCACGTGCTCGATCGCGATGCCGGGGTCGAACAGGAAATCGAGTTGCCCCCCGAGGAGGTCATTGAGTGCAGGCGCCGCGCCGCGGTAAGGCACATGCACTGCGCTTGTGCCGGTCATGTTTTTCAACATTTCTGCCGCAAGATGGGGAGAGCTGCCGATACCGGCGATCCAAAATTCCGCTTTTCCGGGTTGGCCTTCAGGTCAGCAATGAATTCCTTGAAATCCCGCACCGGACTGTCCGCCCGAATGACGAGATAGAAAGGCACGCGTGCAACGGAAGCGACGGGGATGATGTCCTTCGTGGGGTCGAATGGCATTTTGGCATACAGATGCGGATTGATCGCTACCATCCCGCCTGAAGACATCAGCAGGGTGTAGCCATCCGGCGCCGATCTCGCCACGAATTCGCCGCCCAAATTTCCGCCAGCGCCTCCCCTGTTTTCGATTACGACCGACTGACCGAAAGCTTCGCTGAGAGGTTGACCGACGAGGCGCGCGAGCTGATCTGCGGCTCCTCCCGCGGGAAAGTTGACAATGAGGCGAATGGACTGGGTGGGCCAAGTCTGTGCCGGCGAAGTCTGTGCCAGCGAAGTGGATATCAGGCCCGCGGCGAATGCGATCGCGACCACAATGGCTCTCATGATTATCTCCCTGGGTCTTATTATTTGAAGGAATAGCGATGGATCGCTCGATCCATCCGCAGCATCCCGTTCCGTATATGAAAGCGAGCGGGCGGGCAGATCACTTTCGCCCCGCGACGAAATCGCCGATCGCCGCGACACAGGCGGGGTCTTCCTGCATGGCGAAGTGTCCAACGCCGGGCACGATATGAGTGCGGGCTTTTGGAATCGCGCCTGCCCAGAGTTCCGCCTGACTGGCAAGTGCGACCCTGTCCCTGTCACCCCACACGATCAGCGTTTCGTTGGGAATCCGGCTTAGCCACCGACCGAGATTTGGGTGGCCCATGCCGTGGGCCTTCCGAATGTTGCTCAGCGCCTGGCCTTCCTTCTCCCTTGCCGCAATGAACTGCTCTGGCGGGGGTGCAAGCGAGCCTCCGGGAAAGTATCGGGCCGCAACTTCCGTTCGATGCGCCAGGTAGTGAGGCAAATCCTGCGGAGCGACTTTGGTGGGGTCGGCGCCGCGATGGTCAGGGTGGTTGAGCCCGGCAGGCGCGTTCAGCACCAGACGAGCAAAACGTTCGCCGGCGACCGCCGCCATTTCTGCCGCCATCCAGCCGCCCATGGAATGACCCACGAGGTGCGGCCGATCCAGCCCCAATGCTGCGATGAGCCGCAAATTATGGACGATCAAATCCTGCATCCCGCAGATATGCGGCGCAGGTCCGCTTTCGCCGAAGCCGGGGTGGAACGGCAGATAGACGCGAAACCTGTCGGCCAAACCGCGCGCCCATTCTTGCCCCTCGATCGTTGCCGCTCCGTGGAGCGCCAGGACGGCCGGACCCCTTCCGATGACTTTTATGACCGTGCCCACGGCATCGATTTCGAGCTTTATCGTTTCGAATACCATGTCAAGCTCCTTCCCAGCCGCGAGCCGGGACTACGGTTGGACCATCGTGTTTATCGACAAGGAATGCGCTCCCAATCTGCCGCGAGATTGCATGCGCACGAAATCGATCACCTGCTGGCCCACCGTCTCAAGCTGACGTCTGGTTGCCGCATCGGTGCAATTTCCCTCGGCGTCGAACAATGCGCCGGATGTGTTCAACATGGCACCAAGCGGCGTGGGCCAGCATCTGAGGGAATGAGCAATCGTTCGAAGCGCTGCCAATGTTTGGCCAACCGCCTGCCACCCGCCAGCACAAGCAATGCACCCGACGGGAATTCCATCCAGGTAAGCGCGTGTATCCGTTCTGAGTTCTTCCGCGTAGTCGAGCGCGTTCTTTATCAGTCCAGATATCGATCCGTGGTAGGCAGGCGACGAGATGATAATGCCGTGGCATTCACGAAACGCGGCCAGGAGACGCGAAGCCTGGTCGGACTGTTGCTGTCCGGGCATATACATCGGCAGAAGCAGTTCTGCACCGGAAAGAAGAAGGGTTCTCGCGCCTTCATCCTCGGCGGCCTTGAGGCTGATCACGAGCGCGCGTTCGGACGATGACCCGCGCCGCGGGGTTCCTCCTATCCCGAGAACAAGAGGCTTATCTTGAATCATGCTTCGCTCCAATTGTTGGGCTGCAAGCCCGCAATGCTCGGCGCGCAATCGAGCTCATCAACATATCTGCGCGCGTCGCAATTGGGGGATTACCTCCTCGCCGAAGAGAGCGAGTGTTTCACGGCGGCGCGGCGTAAAGCTCCTTCCCAGCATCGCGAGAAAATGGCCCGCGCCGCATTTGCGGCATTGATCGATGATTAGTTCAGCGACCTGTGCCGGCGTGCCGGCGATGTAGTCATCGTCATGCAGTGAAAAGCCGGCTCCAGCCCTCGGCGCGTCGAGCAATGAGGATGTGCCTTGGACAACGCGCGGATCGCCAGCCACAACTTTCAGTGTCGCTGCCTTCGCGGCATGGGATTCGTCGCGCGCCTCAGCCGCATCGTATGAAATGGAGACATTGCGCCGGATTGCGAGCTGATCGGGCCCTGCCGGAAATCCCAACCGGGCAGACTCCTTCCGATACACGTCGAAAATTTCCGATATGCGAGCGACGGACTCGAAGCCCATGCAAATCTTCGATTGCCTTTGAGCGGATTTCTGCGCGGATCCGGTACTTACAACAGTCGTCCATTTTGGCGGAGACGGCTGCAGGAAGACGTTCGGCATCAGGCTGAGGTTATCGAATTTCCAATATTTTCCGCTGTGGCTGATGACGTGGTTCACGAGGGCGGCATCGAGTATCTCCAAAGCCTCGTTGAACCGCTCGCGGGCCTCCTCTATCCCTAAGCCTATCCGCGCGAGCTCCTGCGGCACGCCGGCTGCAAAGCCGATCTCAAGGCGTCCCTTTGTCAGGTGATCGAGCATCGTCAGTTCTTCGATGATACGCCATGGCTCATAAAACGGCACGACCATTCCCATCGTTCCCAGCCGCAGCCGGGTCGTGTGACGAGAAATAGCTGCGATCAACAGGTTGGGAGAGGGGCTATATGAGTGACCGAAGTGATGTTCGCTAAAGAATATTCCTTCAAACCCCAGCTTCTCGACTTCGAGCCAATGCGCGTAGCCTTCCTCGAACACGGCAGTCACGGTACTGGGCAGGGTCTCCCCGTCGCTCAGGTTCGGGGCCTGCATGAATTCAAAGATCCATGGCTTGATCAAAGCGCTTCTCCCAATGCACGACTTGTTTCTTGATTGCGTCTTGAGTACACGGGGCTTTTAAATTTGAAAAATCGATTATATTGATCTGTGATATTTGAAAGGTGGATGTAAGCCGATGCGCTTTGAAGGCCTGGACCTCAATCTCCTGATCGCGCTTGATGCGATCCTTGAAGAACGCAGCGTCATGGGAGCCAGTCGACGCCTTCATCTCAGCCAGCCGGCGATGAGCGCCGCTGTCGGCAGATTGCGTCAGTATTTCAACGACGAGATTTTCACGATTTCACAGCGAAAGCTGGTGCCGACGCCGCTGGCGCAATCGCTGGAAAGACCAACGCGGGACATCCTGCTGCGAATCCGGGCCAATCTGATCTCGCCGCCAAAATTCGACCCGCGAGTTCAGAGCGGCGTTTCCGGCTGGTCGTTTCCGATTATGCGAGCATCGTATTGATGCACGCCGTCATGAAGCGCGTTTATCGCGCCGCGCCCCGGGTTTGCCTTGAAATTCTTCCCTTCGGTGATCGGGTCGATGACCAGCTTCAGCGAGGGGAGGTCGATTTCGTCGTGATCCCCGATACAAATCTCATTGATGGTCATCCCAGCCAGCATTTGTTCGCGGACGAATTCTGCTGCGTCGCCTGGCGCGGAAGCCGTCAGATCGGGCGCTCGATCTCGCTTGGCCGCTATCTTCAGCTTGGACATATAACCGCTCAACTCGGGTCCATTCACGGAGTGTCCTTCGATGAACGCGCCCTCGTGCAGTTAGGTTATAAACGCCGCATCGAGGTCATTGCGCCGAACTTCACCGCGATGGCTGCCATGGTGATCGGAACGGACCGCATCGCGACAATGCATCGTCGCCTTGCTGTAATTTTCGCGCGAAACTTTCCGTTGAAACTGCTGCGTGCGCCGGTCCGCATCCCCGCATTCCGAGAAGCCCTCCAATGGCCGGCGTCCTTTCACCTGGATCCCGCCCTTGTTTGGTTGCGCGAGATCATTACCGACGTTGCTGCCGAGGTTGACCGGACTCCGGCCAAGCAAATGAAGGTTGGGTGAAAAGCGGGCCTCTCAGAAATGATGGATCCCCAGCGCTGAGAATGCGCCGTCGTGCGGCTCATGGCCGTCCATCGTCGGCTGGCCGAGAAAGCCGAGCTGCAGCGGGATCGGATGCAGCAGCGACGTCGGTATCGCGCCCGCGGTGTCGAGCAGCGGTATGTCGTGCTGCGCGGCGCCGGAGAAATCGGTTGTGCTGGATGTCGGGCCGGAAAGGTTCGTCGTCAGCGGCTCGAGCAGGCCGGGGGCCGGTGCGTCAGGGATCAGGCCGGTCACCGTGCCGGTCAAGCCGTCGAGGAGATGGCTCGCGGTGCCGGTGACGGTCGCCGTCAGTTGCCCGACGGTGGCACTCACGCTTGCGATCGTACTCGATACCGTTGCAAGCGTGGTGTCGACGATGCCGGTGAGGCTGTCTGCAAGGTTGTGAGCGGACGCGCCAAGATCGAATGACGGCGATGCGATGCTGCTGCCGGACGGCGGGCTGCCTGCGCCTGCCGATGGCGCGTGATCCAGAGCTGCGCCGAAGCTCGATAGCACGGGTGTCGATGCAAAAGCCTGCGTGGCGAGCACGTCGCCTGATGGAGCTTCGGCGAGCATCGCGGTCGTATCTTGCGGCGTGTTCGTTGCTGTGGCGTCAGCGTGGACCGCAGACGAAAGGTCGGCCGCAGGAGGTTCGATCACGCCGGTATGCTGGTCTTCATGGCCGGGTGCGGGATCGGCCGGCTGCAGCGCGGCCGGGACGATCGCGGCCGGAGGCGGGTGCAGGGCAGCCGGCTCTGCCGCGCGTGCCGGCTCATGCTCCAGGCGGTGCAACGCGGTGTCAGCGTCGTTTAGCAAGCCGAGCAGCATGGTGGCGAAGGCAACCGATTCGGTTGCCGCGAGATGACGGCTGCGCTCGGCTTCATCGGAGCGGCGGGCGTTCTTGACGGCGTCGGCCATGACCATCTCCTCCTCAGCGCTCGCGGAACGCGCGGGTGATCTCGTCGCGCAGCGGACCGAGCAGATATTCGAACAGGGTGCGCGGACGCGTCGGCACGATCACCTCGGCCGGCATGCCGGCCTGCAGGTCGATGCGCGACTTCTTGACGTCGTTCGGATCGAGCGCGACCTCGACGGCGTAGTAGCCTTGTCCCGACTTGTCGTCGGTCAGGCGGTCGGCAGACACAGTGTGCACGGTGCCGTAGAGCCGGGGACGCTCGATATAGTTGACGCCGGTGAGCTGCACCTCGGCACGGTGGCCGACGGCGACGTCGTTGATATCAGAGAGCTTCAGTTTTGCGGCGGCGATCAGCGGATTGTCGGTGGGCACGATGTCCATCAGCCGCGCGCCGGGCTGGATCACGCCGCCCTCGGTAAAGACGTCGAGGCCAACGACGGAGCCGGTTGCCGGCGCCGTAATCCGCGTGCGGACCAGCACGTCCGTGGCGGCGTCGATCTTGGGCGCCAGTTCCGCGAGCTTGTTTTCGGTCGTGCGCAACTGGTCGGTGATCTCGCTCATCCGCGCGCGTTCGACCCTGGCGATCTCAAGGTCGTTCTGCGCGATCTGTTGCTGCATGCCGGCGATGCTGGCCTGCTGCGCGCCGATATCGGCCTGCAGCCGGGCGTCCTCGCGCTGCAAAGCTAGGATGCGGGTCTTTGGCGTATAGCCCTGCGCGAACAGGTGTTGCGCGCCATTCATCTCGTCGGTCAGCAGCTCCCGCTGTTTCTCGGTGCCGGCAAGCTGCGCCTGCGTGCCCGCGATCTGCGCTTCGAGCTCCTTGATCTTGCCGCGCAGCACCGCCGTCTCGGCGGCGAACTGGTGCTTTCGCGCCGCCATCATCGCGGTCTCGTTGGCCATGGCCTGGCGCGCCGCGGATAGTTCGCTGCGCGCGCGGAGATGTTCGTCGAACTCCGGCGCATCTTTTCGGTCGCGTTCGGCGACCAGCCTTGCGCGCGCGGCGAGCGCAGCGTCGCGATCGGCCGTGAGCACATCAAGCTTGGCGCGCGGGTCGCTGTCGTCGAGCCGGATCAGGAGCTGACCTTTTTCGACGCGCGCGCCGTCGCGCACGGTGAGTTGGCGGACGACGCCGCCATAGGGGTGCTGCACGCTCTGCCGCCGCCCCTCGACCTGGAGGTTGCCGCTGGCGATGGCTGCGCCGGAGATCGGCGCGAGCGTTCCCCACATCGTCATCGCGGCAATGAACGCAGCTACTACGCCGGCACCCAGCAGCGCCGGCCGCGAGGGACGTGCGTAGCGCGCACGGTCGCGCATCGGGGTGAAGCCATCATCGACCGCCGTCATGACGCGCGCCCCGCGGCGGCCTGCTGGAGCGCGTGGTAGACCTCGCCTGGGGGACCCAGCATGTCGAGCATGCCGCCCCGCAGCACCATCATGACGTCGACGATGTCGAGAATGGTGGTGCGGTGGGTGATCACGATGATGGTGGCACCCTCGCTCTTGGCCTGCAGCAGCGCCACCTTCAGCGCCTCTTCGCCGGGAGCGTCGAGATTGGCATTGGGCTCGTCGAGCACGAGCAGCGGCGGGCGGCCGAGCAGCGCCCGCGCCAGCGCCAGCCGCTGGCGCTGGCCGCCGGACAGGCCGACGCCGCCGGGACCGAGCCTCGTGTCGTACTGCTTCGGCAGGTCGAGCACCATCTCATGAATGCCGGCGCGCTTGGCGGCGTCGATGATCTCGTCCGTCGAAGCATCGCCGAAGCGGGCGATGTTCTCGCGCACGGTGCCGGCGAACAGGCCGACGTCCTGCGGCAAATAGCCGACATGGCGGCCGAATTCGAGCGGGTCCCAGTGGCTGTAATCGAGCCCGCCGAAGCGCAACCGTCCATCGGCAGGTAGGATGGCGCCGACCAGAAGGCGAGCCAGCGTGCTCTTGCCGGAGCCGCTCGGGCCGACGATGCCGAGCGCCTGGCCGCCGCCAAGCTCGAAGGTCAGATCCTTGATGACGGGGTCCTTGCGCGCCGGCAGCAGGCAGCGCAGTTCGCGCACCTCGATGGTGTTGCGCGCCCGCGGCACGATGGTGTGCGGCGGCGTCAGGTCGATCTCGCCCAGCAGCTCGCGCACCTCCGCATAGGCCTCGCGCGCGCCGATGAACTGCTTCCAGGTGCCGACCGCCTGTTCCACCGGGACCAGCGCCCGGCCCATCACGATGCTGGCGGCGAAGATGGTTGCCGGGGTGATCGCGTGGTCGATGGCGAGCCATGCGCCGGTGCCGAGCATCAGTGATTGCAACAGCAAGCGGAAAAAGCGGATGGAGGAGGTCATCACCGCGTTCTTGTCGCTGGCAAGTGCCTGCTGCACCAGCATCGACGAGCGCTGGCTCTGCCAGTTACGCTCCACCGCCGGCTGCATGCCCATGGCGCGGATCACGTCGGCGTGGCGCAGGATGTTTTCGGTGAACACATAGGACTGATTGCCGGCGGCTTCGGCTTCCTTCATCGGCTCGCGGGTCATCACCTCGTTGAGACCGGCGAGGCCAAGCAGGAGAAGCGCGCCGATGGTCGCGACGATGCCAAGCAGCGGATGGATGAAGAACAGCAGCATCAAGTAGATCGGGATCCACGGCAGGTCGAACGCGAAGTAGATGCCGGGGCCGGTCACGAAGGTGCGGAACTGATCGAGATTGCGCAATTGCTGCGCGCCGCGCGATGCGCCGCGCTGCGCCGAACGCACCACCAGCGCCTCGAACACGCGTGCCGACAATTCCATGTCGAGGCGGATGCCGCAGCGGATCAGGATGTAGGAGCGCACCGCATCCAGCGCCGCCATGGTGAGCAGGGCGATCGCCAGGATCAGGGTGAGGAGGACGAGCGTGGAGACGTTCTCGTTGAGCAGCACGCGGTTATAGACCTGCATCAAATAGAGCGGCGAACTCAGATAGAGCAGGTTGATGGCGCTGGAGAACAGCCCGGCCCAGAGGAATTGAGGCCATAGCGCGACCAGCGCCTGGCGAACGTCATCGATCCGTCGCGCCGGCGCGACGGAGTCGTCAAGGGCGGTCAGCATGCCCGTAGGCATTCGGCAATCACCTTAAGCGAGTTGACGTGAAGCGAGTTGACATGGCGCTGCGCGATCTACTCGTGCAGTGCATATTATTATTGGAGACGTGGCGTGGGGATGCGCTCCCCACGCCGCGCGGTTTTGAAATGTCCGAACTCAACTGGAGTTAGGCGAGGCCGTGGAGCAGGCCACCGACATCGAGATGGCCGACATCGGCGCTGGCGCCGATCAAGGTCGGTGCGGAAACCGAGGCGTCGAGACCGTCGAGCCCTGCCGAGAGATCGATGCTCGGGTTGGTCTCAATCACTGCGCCGAGATCGAGCGTGTTCGACAGGTCCGCCGTGCCGCTGGCGCTGGCAGAAGCGCTACCGCTGGTGCTTGCGCCGCCAAGTACGCCGGTGGCGGTTCCGAGCAGGCCATCGACGGTACCAAGCAGGTTTCCGAGTAGTGCAGCCATATAGTCAACTCCTATGAAGGTTGGCTGGAATGCGACGAACGTCGCGGTGCAAGAAGCCGCGGCGGTCAGAAAGGTTGCGGACTCACATGCGGCGTTTTGGTGATGATTTGTTGGGAAGGGAACTTTCCGGTGTTGCCGGTCGGCGGTGGTCCGACCATGATGCGAAGTCTGCTTTGTAAGATCTCCTTGGGAAAATGTTTGGAAAGTCGATGCTGGAAGATAAAGCGGATGTCGTGGTGCTGGGCGCGGGCATCGTCGGGGTATCGACGGCCCTTGCCGCGCGGCAGCGCGGGATGTCGGTCGTACTCGTCGATCGGCGCGAGCCGGGCAGCGAGACCTCATACGGCAATGCCGGCATCATCAGCAGCGGCTCGATCACGCCGCTCAACAATCCATCGCTGTGGACGTCGCTGCCGAAATATCTGACCAACCGCCACGCGGCATTGCGCTGGAATCCGCTTTGGGCGGTGAAGAACGCGGGTTGGGTCGCGCGCTTTTTGGCCAATTCGGCCGCGTCGCGTCTTGGGCCTCGCGCGACCGCGCTGCATGGCTTGATCGATGCATCGGCGAAATTGCATCGGGAATGGATCGTGCAAGCGGGAGCGGGACATCGCATTCGCGAGACCGGCTGGCTCAGGGCGTGGCGCAGCGATGCGGTTCTCGCGGCGAAGCAGGAGCAGGCCATGCTGGCCGAATACGGCATCGCCAGCGAATGGCTCGACCGCCAGGCCATCTCCGCGCTCGAGCCGGATATTGTGCCCGTTTATAAAGCGGGCCTGCTGCATACCCAGACCGCCTCGGTCGACTCGCCAGGCGAGGTGGTCAAGGCCTACGCGCGAATGTTCGCGAACGCCGGCGGCCAGGTGAGGCAGGCGGACATCAAGGCGATCGTACCCGACGGCGATGGCTGGCGCGTGGTGCTGGCCGATGGCGAGATTTCGGCGCGGCATGTGGTGGCCGCGCTGGGACCCTGGTCTGCGGATATGTTGCGGCCGCTCGGCTATCGCGTGCCGCTGGCCTATGAACGCGGCTACCACCGCGAATTCAAGCCGAACCCGGCGCGTGCGTTGCGGCGTCCGATCTATGACATCGACGGCGGCTTCATCATGACGCCGATGGAGCAGGGCATCCGCGTCACCTCGGGCGTCGAACTGACCGATCGCGATGCGCCGTCCTCGTTCGACCAGCTTGACCAAGTGGTTCCGCTCGCGCGCGGCGTGGTCGAATTCGGCGATGCCGTCGGCGATGCATGGCGCGGCTCACGGCCGACGCTGCCCGATAGCCTGCCGATGATCGGGCCGGCGCCTCGGCATGCCGGCCTGTGGCTTGCCTTTGGCAACCAGCACATCGGCTTCACGACCGGTCCCGCAACCGGTGCCGCCATTGCCGCCATGATTGGCGGCGCGCCGCCGCCTTACGATGTCGCCCCGTTTGCGCCGGCTCGTTACATTTGAGCTGATGACAACCGATCGAGCGGCGGCCGCACTCTTTGCCTTCCGGCGCTGCGCCCAGAACAATTTCCGCTCGGATCGCCGGAAAAATGGGCGCAGGCTTCGAGGCAGGCGGATTTCTCTGTCCCGCTTGGCCCGCGCATGGCCCACACCAAAGGACATTGATTCGCTTGAATTTCTTTTGACGCAAAAGCTTCACCGAAACAGACACTCATCGTGAGATTGCAACCTGCAAATGGCACACACATTGCAGTCATCGCAACAAGGCGTCGGCGCAGTGGGAAGTCGTGGCAATCGTCAACTCGCTCTTGCATGGGACGATAGTTTGGTGACACCGTTGCTCTCGCTTCGCCGATCACGATGCGTGTGCGTCGGCGCTGGAGTTTGTTGATGTTGCGTCTGATTGCCCGGCGTCTTGCTCTCGGTGTGCTGGTCGCGCTGACCGTCATGACGCTTGCATTCCTGCTGACACGGCTGTCCGGCGACCTCGCGGTTTCGATCGCGGGTCCGCAGGCGACGCAGGCCGACGTCGAAATCATCCGCAAGGCCTACGGCCTCGACCGCCCGCTCTATGTCCAGTTCTTCGCCTGGACCGGCCGCGCCATGGTCGGCGACTTCGGCCAAAGCTATTTCTTCAAGGACAGCGTGGCGAACCTGATCCAGAAGCGCCTGCCGATCACGCTGACGCTCGGCCTGGTCGGCCTGAGCCTCGCCTTGCTGATCTCGCTTCCGCTCGGCATCCTGGCGGCGCTGCGCGAAAACACCTGGATCGACCGCGGCGTCACCCTGTTCACGATGGTCGGGCAGGCAGTGCCGAGCTTCTGGCTGGCACTGATTCTGATGATCGTGCTCGGCCTGCAACTCGGCATCCTGCCCATCTCAGGCACCGGCACCTGGCAGCATTTCGTGATGCCCGGCATCGTGCTTGCCTTCACCGCGATCCCGGCGCTGACGCGGCTGACGCGCTCCGGCATGATCGAGGCGATGGCCTCCGATTACATCCGCACCGCCCGCGCCAAAGGCCTGTCGCGGGCGCGCATCATTTTTAAGCACGCGCTGCGCAACGCCGCTATTCCCGTGGTGTCGATCGCCGCGGTTCAGCTCGGCTTCATGCTGGGCGGCTCGATCGTCATCGAAACGGTGTTCGCGCTGCATGGCGTCGGCTATCTCGGCTGGGAGAGCATCGCCAAGAATGATTTCCCCGTCGTGCAGGCGGTGGTGCTGGTGCTGGCCGTGTTCTATATCGGCCTCACGCTCTTGGCCGACATCCTCAATGCGCTGCTTGATCCGAGGCTGAGGACCGGATGAGCGAGCCGATTGCCATTCAGGCGCCGCAGCCTTCGAGCATAGGTAGCTCGCGCATCGGCGCCGCCGGCTTTGCGATTGGGATTGCCATCGTCGCGATCGTCCTGGCTGCCGCGCTCGTCGGCAATGCGCTGGTGCCGCAGGATCCGTTCACCCAGGACCTCGGCAATCGCCTCAAGCCGCCGTTCTGGATGGAGGGCACCCAGCCGGGCCATTGGCTCGGCACCGACCAACTCGGCCGGGACTACCTCGCGCGATTGGTCTATGGCGCGCGCATTTCGCTCCTGATCGGCATCATGACGGTGATCACGTCAGGGCTGATCGGCATCACGCTCGGCGTGCTCGGCGGGTTTTTCGGCGGCCGCGTCGACGATTTCGTGCTGTTCGCCATCACGACGCGATTGTCGATCCCTGTCGTGCTGGTCGCGCTTGCGGTGGTTGGGCTGATGGGATCGGGCCTTGGGCTCGTCGTCGCCACCCTCGGGCTGTTGTTGTGGGACCGCTTCGCGGTCGTCGCGCGCGCGACCACCATGCAGGTACGCAACCACGACTACGTCAGCGCGGCCTGGTGCGCCGGCGCCTCGATGCCGCACATCCTGATCAAGGAGATCTTGCCGAACATCGCGAGCCATCTTGCCGTAGTGGCAACGCTGGAGATGGCGCTGGCCATCCTGCTCGAGGCTGCCCTGTCGTTCCTGGGGTTGGGCGTGCCGCCGCCACTGCCGTCCTGGGGGCTGATGATCGCCGAGGGCAAGGACTACATGTTCTTTTCGCCCTGGGTGATCATGATCCCCGGCGTAGCCCTGGCGGTTCTGGTGCTCGGCATCAATCTGGTCGGCGACGGACTGCGCAATCTGCTCGGCGCGGAGCGGCTGCGATGAGTGCGCTCTTGGACGTGGAGGAGCTTCAGGTAACGTTCGGCCGCACCGCGGCGGTGCGCGGCGCCTCGTTCCGGGTCGAGAGGGGCGAGACTCATTGCCTGGTCGGCGAGTCCGGCTGCGGCAAGTCGGTGACCGCGCTGGCGGTGATGAGCCTGCTCGCCCGCGGCGGCCAGCGTTCGGCGAAACGGATGCGTTTTGCCGGTACCGACCTCACATCGCTGTCGGACCGCGAGATGGCGCGCCTGCGCGGCAACCGCATGGCGATGATCTTTCAGGAGCCGATGACCAGCCTCAATCCGGCCTTCACCATCGGTTCGCAGATGGCGGAGGTGATGACGCGCCACAAGGGCGGCTCGCGCGCGGCGGCCCTCGACCGCGCCGCCGAACTGATGGGCCGCGTCGGCATCACCGCACCTGGTATGCGGCTCGGCCAGTTTCCGCACCAGCTCTCCGGCGGCCTGCGCCAGCGCGTGATGATCGCGATGGCGCTGATGTGCGATCCGGAACTGTTGATCGCCGACGAGCCGACCACCGCGCTCGACGTCACCGTGCAGGCGCAAATCCTGCGGCTGCTCGCCAATCTCAAGCGCGAACTCGGCCTCTCGATCCTGCTGATCACCCATGACCTCGGTATTGTCGCGCGCGTCGCCGACCACGTGTCGGTGATGTATGCCGGCGAGGTGGTCGAGCGCGCGCCGACCGCGGAACTGTTCCGCGCGCCGCAACACCCTTACACCCGCGGTCTTCTGTCCTGTGTGCCGGTGCCCGGCCGCGTGCAGCGCGACCGGCCGCTCGGCTCGATTCCTGGCGTCGTGCCGGCGATCGGGCCAGGCTTTGCCGGCTGCGCCTTTCGCTCGCGCTGCGCCCACGCCGACGAAACCTGCGCGCGCGCGATACCGCGGCGTCAGGCGGGCGATGCGCATGATTATCTTTGCCGGCTTGAGCCGGACTGGGCGGAGCTGCAACCCGCATGACCGCCGCGATCGAGGTCGAGAACCTGCGGTGCGAATTCCGCGTCCACACCGGGCTGATGTCGGCGGAAAAGCGCGTGGTCGCGGTCGATGATGTCACCTTCAGCGTGCCAGCCGGTAGCGTGCTCGGCATCGTCGGCGAGTCCGGATGCGGCAAGTCCACGCTGGCCCGCCTGATCCTCGGGCTGCTCAAGCCGACGGCGGGAACCGTGCTGGTCGATGGCAAGCGCCTGTTCGACCTCGACCGCAAGGCGCGGGCGCGACTGATCCAGCCGGTGTTCCAGGATCCGTTCGCCTCGCTCAATCCGCGCCGGCGCATCAAGGACATCGTCGCGCTGCCGCTTGCAGCCCAGGGCACGTTCTCGCGCGGCGAGATCGAGCGCCGGGTCGGCGGTATTCTCGAGCGCGTCGGCCTGTCGGCCGCGATGGGCGAGCGCATGCCGGCGCAGCTCTCCGGCGGGCAACGCCAGCGCGCGGCGATTGCCCGCGCATTGGTGCTGGAGCCGCGGATCGTGATCTGCGACGAGCCGACCAGTGCGCTCGACGTCTCGGTGCAGGCGCAGATCCTCAATCTCCTGGCCGACCTGCGCCGCGACCTCGGGCTGACTTATCTTTTCATCAGCCACAATCTCGCCGTCGTCGAGCATGTCGCGAGCGAAGTCGCGGTGATGTATCTCGGCCGGTTCGTCGAGCGCAACGAAACCGACGCGCTGTTTCGCAAGCCCCGCCACCCCTACACCCAGGCGCTCCTGGAAAGCGTGCTGACGCCGGAGCCGGGCAAGGGCGTGCCGGACATCGGCCTCGGCGACGCCATGCCGGATCCATCCAATATTCCGCCGGGCTGCCGGTTCAACCCGCGCTGCCGCATCGCGGTCGAACGCTGCCGCCATGAGGCGCCAAAGCCCGTGGTCCGCGCGCCCCGGGGGATGGTAGAATGTCACTTGGCATAGGGCGTGTTTTGCGCCGTCTGTAATAGAAAAAAGGAGAGCGATATGCGTATGCAAAAAAAGCTCGGTGTTGCAATTCTGGCGGCGGTTCTATCGGGTGTCGCTGCATTGCCCGCTTCCGCGCAGAAATCCGCCGACACGCTGCGGATCGTGATGCGCGACGCGCTGCCCAACATCGATCCCTTCTATAACAATTTGCGCACCGGCGTGGTGATGCATCACCAGGGCTGGGACGCGCTGGTCTACCGCAATCCGGACACCTTCAAGCTGGAGCCGCTGCTCGCAACCGAATGGAAGCTGCCGGATCCGACCACGATCGAGTTCACGCTGCGGTCCGGCGTCAAATTCCACGACGGCAGCGCGTTCACCGCCGATGACGTGGTCTACACCGTCAATCTCGTCGCCGATCCGGCGAGCCGCGTCTCGACCCCGTCGAACTACAACTGGATCGACAAGGCGGAGAAGACCGGTGACCTTTCGGTGCGCGTCAAGCTGAAGCGGCCGAACCCGGCGGCGCTGGAATATTTCGCGCTGGTGCTGCCGATCTATCCCAAGGCCTATCGCGAGAAGGTCGGCGCGGAAGGTTACGCCAAGGCGCCGGTCGGCGCGGGTCCCTACAAGGTGACGAAGGTCGAGCCCGGCGTCTCCATCGACTTCGAGCGCTTCGAGGGCTACTGGGCCGGCAGCCCCAAGGGTAAGCCTGCGATCAAGAAGATGAGCGTGCGCTTCGTGCCGGATGCCGGGACCGAGATGACGGAATTGCTCGCCGGCCGCGCCGACTGGATCTGGAACATGAACCCGGACCAGCTCGAGCCGGTGAACCGGATGCCGCATCTGCAGGCGGTGCGCAAGGAATCGATGCGGATCGGCTTTCTCTCGATGGATGCGGGCGGCCGCACCGGCGCCGACAATCCCCTGACCAAGCTCAAGGTGCGGCAGGCGATTTGGCACGCGATCGACCGTAAGGCGATCGCCGACAAGCTCGTCACCGGCGGCAGCCGCGTTCCGGCTGCGCCCTGCTTCCCCTCGCAGTTCGGCTGCGACGCCGAAGCCGCGGTGGCTTACGCCTACGATCCGGCCAAGGCGAAGCAGCTTCTCGCCGAGGCCGGTTATCCCGATGGATTCGACGTCGAGCTTGCCAGCTACGTGCTGCCGCAATGGGGCTCCTCGGTGCAGAACTATCTGCACGCGGTCGGCATCCGTGCCAAGCTGAACCAGCTCCAGACCGCGGCGCTGATCCAGCGCGCCAAGGCCGGCGAACTGCGGATGTATCTCGGAAGCTGGGGCAGCTATTCGATCAACGACGTCTCGGCCATTCTGCCGAATTACTTCGACGGCGGCGCCGACGATTATGCGCGCGATCCCGAGGTGCAGAAATGGCTGCTCCAGGGCGGATCATCCATCAACCCGGAGGTGCGCAAGGAGGCCTATTCGGCGGCGATCAAGAAGATCACCGAGCAGGCATACTGGGCGCCGCTGCACACCTATGTGACGACCTACGGCCACTCCAAGCAGCTCGATTTCACGCCGTACCCGGACGAACTGCCGCGGTTCTATCTGGCGAAGTGGAAATAAGCGAGCGGACCCAGCGCTGACCCGGACTGCGTAAACCGACGCGGCCCGGGCTCAACTCGCCGGCAGGCCGGCCGCGACCATTAATTGCATGATCCGTTCGGTAGCTTCGATATAAATCGGGCTGGAATTCTTCCTGGGCGTCGGGACGTTGTGATAGGTCGAGCCGGGCCGCAATTCCATGCCCTTGTCCATCGCCGCTCTCGCTTCCTCGATCCTGCCCATCTGCTGATAGGCCGCCGCCAGCAGCATATGCGTGCGTCCGCTGGCGGATGTGATTGCGATCGACTTCAGCAGCCACGGCACCGCGTCTTCGGCGCGGCCCATCAGCATGTTGGCCCAGCCCGCACCGATCTTCCAGGTCCAGCGCGACACCTGCGGGGTGTCGAAGCGGTCCGCCTGCATGAACGTCGCCAGCGCGTCCTCGAAGCGTCCGGTTTGAATCTGCGCAAGGCCGACATGGTACAGCGCGATGCCGTTCCAGGGATCGAAGCTCAAGGCTTTTGCGCAAGCCACGAGGCTAGCGCGGAACTGGTTGGTCGCGTTGAGGAAGCGGCAATAGGCTTCGTGCGCCGGGATATAATTCGGCCTGGCGCGCAGCGTCTGCTGCAGCATCGCCTCGGCCTTGATCTCCGCCGCTTCGCGCTCGGGTCCGCTCAGCCACGCCATCTGCACGCCGCGCATCAGCAATGCTGCGAGCGCGACCTGAAGCTCGACATTGTCGGGGTCCTCGGCGAGCGCTTTCTCCAGCATGGCCTGCGCCGCCTGAAAACGTTCCGGCGAAGTCTGCTTGATATGGGCGGTCGCCTGTTCGATCACGACCTTGCTCTTCGCAGCCGATGACGCGTCGGCATTCAGCAATTCGTTGACGCGCACCGCCAGGGCGTGACCGACACCCGCCGCAAGCCGGGACTGCTGCATCGGCAGATCCGTATCCGTCAGGGCGACCGAATAGGACGCGGTCCACTTGACCTCGCCGGTTGCCGCCTCCGTCATGCGCGTCCGTATCGTCCAGGCCTGCTCGCTCTTCTGCAGTTCGCCCTTCACCACGAAGTCGGCCTTCGCTGCACCCGTTTCCGGAGCCAGCACGCGGATGTTTTCGATCTTCGCCAGCCCGTCGGTGAGGCGCCCGCTCACCTCAGCCGCCATCTGGGCGACGAGGGGATCGTTGCTCGCATCCGCGATCGGCATCATGGCGATGCTTGTCGGCCCGCGCGCAAAGATCAGGCCGGGCCGCAGCATCCACGCGGCGACCGCCGTGCACAGGATGGCGAGCCCCGCGACAGAAGCGAACGCGATGCGACGCCGGCTGAAGTCGAAAAAGCGCTTCGCGGGCTCGCTGTTGGTTGCGACCGCCACCGCCGTGTCTGGTGCGGCCGGCTCGGGCTGGCTGAGGGGCGCAATTTCCGGCGCGGCCGGGGCGGCGACCTCGGTCACGCCGGCCTCGGTCACTTGGGCCCCCGTCACTTCGGCCTGGAACAGGTAGCCGCGGCCGGAGATCACCCGGACCACCTGGCGCTTGTCGTCGCCGAGCGCGGTGCGGATTTCGCGGATGCACTGGAACAGGCTGTCCTCGCCGACATGGACGTTCGGCCAGGCGGCTTCCATCAACTGCTGCTTGCTCAGGACGCGGCCGGCATTGCCGGCGAGCAGCCGCAGTATCTCCAGGGTCTTGGGTCGCAGCCTGATCGTCGCGCCATCGGGCGCGCGCAACTCGGCACGCTCCGAATCGAGCTCGAAACCAGAAAAACGCAGCACCCGTCCCCTCCCGCCGGCAACTGTCCCCATTTAGTGCCGGATCGACCGAAAAAATGTGCCCAGACGCACAAGGACGCCGAATATCAGAAAAATTTAAGAATGTCTCAACAGCCGTTTCAGGACGTCCCCGGCGCGAAATGAGAGGAAAGGGGGAGTTGATGTGGGGGAGTCGTGCCGAACGGGGACTGCGATGCCGGACAGGCGCGCGGACCCCTGCCGGCCGGGGCAGAACATGTTCGGTATACGTTATTATTATGTCGGGCTGCGGGGCGCCGGCAGCAAGCGGCTGCGGGCCGCGCTATTGGCCACGACAGCGCTGGCGGCCGTGGGCACCCCGGCGGCGGCGCAAAACGCCACCTGGCTCGCCGCTCCCGGCAGCGGCGATTTCCTCACCGGCTCCAATTGGAGCACAGGAACGGTGCCATCAGGCACCGCTTCCTTCGGCGCGTCGAACACCACCAGCCTGTCGATTGCACCGACGGCCACCCCCACGACCACGATCGGCAGCCTGACCTTCAATGCGGGGGCGCCTGCCTACGACCTGACGATCGGCCAAACGCTCGTGCTCAACGGCGCCGGGATCGTGGTCAACGGTGCAGGTGCCACCATCACCACCGCCGGCGCCGGCGGCACCCTCCAGTTCAGCAATTCGAGCAGCGCCGGCACCGCCACCATCAGCAACGGCGTGACCACGTACTTCTACGACAGCAGCACGGCCGGCAGCGCAGCGATCACCAACATCGGCAGCATCGGCTTCGAAGGCACCAGTACGGCTGCCAACGCCACCATCGACAACGCCGGCCTTATCGATCTCTACCACAGCAGCACGACCGCCGATGCGACCATCACCAACCGCAGTCTTCTGTTCTACTACAACAGCAGCTCAGCCGGCAGCTCGACCATCACCAATACCGGGAGCCTCGATTTTCGCGCAGACAGCACAGCCAGCGGCGCCACCATCGCCAATTCCAATTACATGTCCTTCTCTGGCAACAGCACGGCTGGCAATGCAACCATCACCAATCCCGGCGGCATCACCTTCACTGGCAGCAGCACGGGGGGCGACGCGACCATTACCAACACTGGCGGCATAACCATCACCAGTCTGGCCAGCGCCGGTAACGCCAACGTCACCAACGCAGGCACTCTCGTCTTCGACTTCAGCGGCTCGGCCGGTAACGCGACCATCGCCAACCAGTCTGTCATGGTCTTCTATCGCGACAGCACCGCCGGCACCGCCGGCATCACCAATAGCTCGCAGCTCCGCTTTACCGACTCCAGCAGCGCCGGCGGCGCCGCCATCACCAACACCGGGACCCTCAGCTTTCAGTCCACCAGCTCAGCCGGCACCGCGGTCATCACCAACTCCGGCACCGGCAGCATCACCTTCGATGACTTCAGTTGGGCCGCCGGCGCGAACATCATCAACAACGGCAGCCTGAACTTTCGCGCCAGCAGCTCAGCCAGCAGCGCGACCATCGTCAACCACACCGACATCGTCTTCGATGACGCCAGCACGGCCGGCGGCGCGACCATCACCAGCGATGGCCGGCTGCTCTTTCATGACACCAGCAACGCCGGCAGCGCCGCCATCACCAACAATGCCGGCGGTCTCGTCGATTTCTCCGGCACGATCGGAGCCGCCGGCAACAACAAGCTCACGGCCGGCTCGATCGCAGGCGCCGGCACCTACCTGCTGGGCGCCAACGAGCTCACGGTCGGCTTCAACAATCAAACGACCGAGGTGAGCGGCGCGATCTCCGGGACCGGCGGCTCGCTGATCAAGACCGGCCCCGGCACGATGACGCTGTCGGCTGCGAACACGTATACGGGCGGCACGACGGTCAACGGCGGCACCCTCCAGCTCGGCACGGCGGGCAGCGTAGGCACGATTCTCGGCGCGGTCAGCGTCGGTGCCGGCGGCGCACTCGAGCTCTTCCACACCAGCCTCAGCGGCATCACCAGCATCGCGAATGCCGGCGTCACCACCTTCTACGGCAACCTGAATGCCAGCAGCACCAGCATCACCAGCACCGGGACCCTGAACTTCAGAAACACGAGCAGCGCCGGCTCGCTCAACATCAATGCCGGCTACGCCAATTTCTTCGACGGGAGCACGGCCGGCAGTGCCACCATCACCAACAACCAGACCGTCACTTTCCAGAACAGCAGCTTGGCCGCCAGCGCGACCATCACCAACAACAGCCTCCTCGAGTTCAAGGACACCGCAACCGGCGGCAGCGCGCAAATCACCAACAGCGATACAGTGAATTTCCGCGACGCCAGCACGGCCGGCGGCGCGACCATAACCAACAACGGCAACCTGAACTTTTTCACCGCCAGCAGCGCCGGCAGTGCCACCATCGGCAACTACAACCGCATCGATTTCAATGCCAACAGCACGGCCGGCGGTGCGACCTTCACCAACGGCGGCTACGGCAGGACCGATTTCTACGACACGTCCACCGCAGGCAATGCGCAATTCACCACCAACGACTCGGCGGCGGTGAACTTCAGGAATACCAGCACGGCGGGCAGCGCGAGCATCACCGCCAATGGCGGATTCGTGCAATTCTTCGGCGCCAGCTCCGCCGGCAGCGCAAGCATCGCCCTCAATGGCTTCGTCTCCCTCAACTTCACCGATACGAGCTCCGCCGGTCACGCAACGATCAACCTCAACGACCCCAGCGCCTCTGTCGGTTTCTACAATGGCAGTTCGGCCGGTACCGCCACGATCAACGTCAACGCGGGCAATCTCAACTTCTTCCAGACCAGCTCCCTTGGAAGCGCAACCCTCACGAACAACAAATATACCTGGTTTGCAGACAGCAGCTCGGCCGGCAGCGCCGCGATCGTCAACAACAGCAACAACAGTTTCCTGTATTTCACCGGCAACGCCAGTGCCGGCAGCGCGACGATCACCAACAAGATCACGACCCAGACCTGGTTTTCCGACTACAGCACGGCCGGGACCGCCACGATCATCAACGGCGAATACTTGAAGTTCGACGGCCACTCCACAGCCGGCAGCGCGGCCATCATCACCGAGGGCAACGTCGATTTCTCGGGCACGGTCGGCGTCAACAGCGACAACAAGGTCAGCGCCGGCTCGATTGCGGGCACCGGAAATTTCTTCCTTGGGAACAATGAAATTACGGTCGGCTCCAACAATCTGTCGACCGAGGTGAGCGGCATGATTTCGGGCTTCGGGATCTGCTGCGGGAACGATACCGGGTCGCTGGTCAAGATCGGCACAGGCACGCTCACGCTGTCGGGAGCGAACATCTATGGCTACGGCACGACCATCAACGGCGGCACATTGCGGCTCGGCAGCGCCACCGGAATCGGCTCCATTCTGGGCGCGGTTACGGTCGGAAGCGGTGCAACCTTCGACGTCGTCAATGCCGACACCAGCGGCATCACCGGCATCAGCAACAGCGGAACGACAACCTTCCGCAACAATACCAACGCGGGCAGCGCCGCGATCACCAATCCCAGCACCCTCGAATTCAGTAACGCCGCCTCGGCTGGCAGTGCAGCCATCACCAATGCAGGCACGCTCGAATTCAAAGACGTCGCCACGGCAGCCAATGCTCAGATCACCACGACTGGCACGACGAATTTCAGAAGCAGCAGTTCGGCCGGCAACGCAACGCTCACCGTCAACGGCAATTTCGTCAACTTCTACAATATGAGCACGGCCGGCAGCGCCACGATCAACGTCGGTACCGCTAACTTGAATTTTCGGGACTCGAGCACGGCTGGCAACGCTACCATTGTCAACAACGGCGGTCTCTTGACTTGGAACAGCGCCACGCTTGGCAACGCTACCATTACCAATAACATGGGCCTTTATCTGGAAGACAGCAGTTCGGCCAGCAACGCGACGATCACCAATAACGCCTGGATCTACTTTTACTACAGCTCGACGGCTGGAACGGCCACGATCGTCAACAATCACAGCCTGAATTTCTGGAGCGACTCCAGCGCCGGCAGCGCGCGCATCGCCAACGCCGCCACAGGCACGCTCGAGATCGTCAACAGCGCCACACTGGCCAACGCTACGGTCATCAATAGTGGTCAGATGAGTTTCTGGGGCGGCAACTTCGGCGACGTCCCCACGGCCGGTAACGCGACCATCACCAACAATGCCAGCGGCACGATTGAATTCCGCAACAGCGGGACCGCCGGCAGTGCGACGATCGCCAATAACGGCCAGATGTGGATGACCGGCAACTCCACAGCCGGCAGCGCCACCATTACCAACAACAACCAGTTGACCTTCGACACCAACACCACGGCCGGCAGCGCGACCATCATCAACAGCGGCAATGTGCTGTTCGACGGCAACTCCGCGCCCGGTAATGCGGCGCTGATCAACATGACATCCGGCGCCGTCTTCGACCTCTCGATGAGCACCGGCCCCAACAGCGACAACAAGCTCGCCGCCGGCTCGCTCGCCGGCAGCGGGACGTTCCAGCTCGGCGGCAAGGAGCTGACGGTCGGCAGCAATAATCTGTCGAGCAACGTCACCGGGGTGCTCGCCGACGGCGGATCGGGCGGCGGCACCGGCGCGTCGCTGGTGAAGGTCGGCACCGGCAGGCAGACCCTGTCGGGCATCAACACCTATACCGGCGCTACGACCGTCGACGGCGGCACGCTGGCGGTGAACGGCTCGATCCTGTCATCGAGCGGCGTCACCGTGAATGCGGGCGGCGCGCTCGGCGGCACCGGCATCGTCGGCAACACGATGATCGCAAGCGGCGGTGCGCTCGCGCCCGGCAATTCCATCGGCACGCTCACCGTCAGCGGCAATCTGGGCTTTACGAGCGGCAGCTTCTACACGGTGGAGGTCTCCCCATCCTCCGCCGACCGCGCCAACGTCGCGGGCACTGCGACGCTGACCGGCGCCACCGTGCAGGCGGTTGCGCTGGTGCCGGCTCGCTTCAGGGCCCAGACCTATACAATCCTGAACGCCAGCGGCGGATTTGGCGGCACGCAGTTCGCCGGCCTCGACGTCATCAACAGCTTCCGTCCCGGCGCGCGCAATCCGCACCTGACCTATGACGCCAACAACGTCTATCTCGTGCTCGATCCCGGCGAGATCATTTTGCCGTCGGGCACGAACGCCAACCAGGCGAGCGTCGCCGGCGGCATCAACCGCGCGGTGTTCGGCGGCGCGACGCCGCCGGTGGCCTTCGACGTCCTGCTCAATCTCGACGGTACGCCGCTGAAGAATGCGCTGACGCAGATCTCCGGCGAAACGGCGACCGGTGCCCAGCAGAGCACCTTCAACGTCATGACCATGTTCATGGGACAGATGACCGATCCGTTCATCGACGGGCGCGGCGACATGGGTGCTTCGGCTCAGGGCGTATCCTCATATGCCGCCGATGGTGCAGCGCGGCGCGCTGCCGTGGCGCGCGATGCCTTTGCCGCGATCCCGCCGGCTGTGCCGACAAGCTTCGAGCAGCGCTGGAACGTCTGGGCCGCAGGTTTCGGTGGATCGCAGACATCATCCGGCAACACCGCACTTGGATCGAACGGCGCGACGAGCCGTCTGTTTGGGGCCGCCGCCGGGGCCGATTACTGGTTCTCGGCACATACGCTCGCCGGCTTTGCGCTGGCGGGCGGCGGAACCAATTTTTCCGTGGTCAATGGCGGTACGGGACGATCCGACCTGTTCCAGGCCGGGGCGTTCGTGCGCCACCACCATGGCCCCGCCTACCTCTCCGCCGCGCTGGCCTATGGCTGGCAGGACGTCACCACTGACCGCACGGTGACGGTCGCGGGCATCGACCGGCTACAGGCGCGCTTCCAGGCCAACACCTTCGCGGGCCGCGTCGAAGGCGGCTACCGGTTCGCAACACCCTGGATGGCGGTCACGCCTTACGCCGCAGGCCAGGTGACGTCGTTCCAGCTTCCGGCCTATGCGGAGAGCGTGCTGTCCGGGGCCAACACCTTCGCCTTGAGCTATGGCGCGAAGACCGTCACCGCCTCGCGCAGCGAGTTGGGATTGCGCACCGACAGAGCATGGGCGGTCGGCGATGCGATCCTGACGCTGCGGGGCCGCGCCGCCTGGGCGCATGACTTCACCCCCGACCGGGCCGCCGCGGCGACGTTCCAGACGCTGCCGGGAGCGAGTTTCGTGGTCAACGGCGCCGCGCAGGCTCGCGACGCCGCGCTGACGACCGCCGCCGCCGAGATGAAATGGCGCAACGGCTTTTCGCTGGGCGCTACCTTCGAGGGCGAGTTCTCCAGCGTCACCCGCAGCTACGCCGGCAAGGGAGTGGTGCGCTATGCGTGGTGAATCCCGACGCCGGACCGGCAGCCTCATGGTCAGATCGATTCGCCTCGTCCAGGACAAGAGCCCTGACGAAGTCGATCAGCGCGCCGAGCGACCGCTCAGCCAGGAGGATGCCTCGAAGCTCGCCGAGATCATGGCCGAGCTGACCTATCTCGATCATCTGGAAGCAACGCGCGCGAGCAACGTGGCGAGCTTGAAGCGCCTCAAGGACGCCTGCGACGCGCTGCTGGACAGCGGGCTCAGCACCTTTGAGCGCGACGCTGCCTCCCGATACGTCGAAAGCAAGGACGAACCGGCCAAGCAGTAACGGCGGACGACACGCCCGCCGTTCACTCCGCCGTCACATGCACGCCGGGCGTCTGCCCCGCGTTCCACTTGCTGTCAATCGCGCGTTCGATCTGTGCCGCGAGCTGCAGCAAGAGCCCGTCATTCGCTTGCTTGGCGATGGCCTGGATGCCGAGCGGCAGGCCGTTCTCATGGGCGGCGAGCGGTAGCGAGATCGCGGGGATGCCGCAGAGATTGGCGAGCGGGGTAAAGGCAAAATTGCGCCAGAGGTTACCGAACCAGTCCAGCACGTCTGGATTGTCGCTGATCGTGAGATATTCCGTGGTGCCGACCTTCGGCGTCGGCAGCGCGGTGATCGGCGTCAGGATGATGTCCCAGTCCTCGAAGAACGCGCCGAAGCTGCGCGAGGTCGTGTTGAATACCGCCTGCATGCGGGCACGGTCGGCGTAGGACGTGTGCCGGCCACGCTCCCAGATCCGAATATTGATAGGCTCGATCAGATCTTCCGGCGGCTGTTCGAGGCCGCGCGCCGCCAGCATGTTGGAGATCACGACGGCAAAATTGCTGATGTAGCAGGTGGTCTGCGCCGCGAAGGCTTCGCCATAGTCCAGATCGGGCAGGGCGTAATCGACGTGATGGCCAAGGCCCTCGAGAAAGCGTCCGGCCTTCTGCAGCTCGGCTGCGATATGCGGCGTCGCCCGGTATTCGCCCCACTGGTACGACAGCGCGATTTTCAGCCGGGCAGGATCGCGTGCGATCATCCGCGTATACGGCTCCGGCGGACTCCAGAACGGCATGAATTCGCCCGGCGCCGGACCGCGGCAGGCATCGACGAAGGCCGCGGTGTCGCGCACTGTGCGCGACTGGCAGCCTTGAATCGAGACCAGCCCGCTCAAGTCGGAGAGGAGCGGCGACAGCGAGAACACGCCGCGCGAGACTTTCAGCCCGATATTGCCGTTGACGCCGGCAGGAATCCGGATCGAGCCGCCGCCGTCGGTCGCGTGCGCGATCGGCACCGCGCCGGCGGCGACCGTCGCAGCGCTGCCGGCCGACGATCCGCAGGTGGTGTAGTCGGTATTCCAGGGGTTGCGGGTGACGTAGACGGCAGGATTGTCGGCCGAGCTGCAGACCCCGAATTCCGGCGTGGTGGTGCGCCCGATCAGATTGAGCCCGGCCGCCCGCATCTTCCGCGTCAGGAAAGTGTCGGCGGTGGCGCGATTGCCGCGCATGAACAGCGAGCCCATTTCCTGCAGCCGGCCCTTCAATGTCGGACCGAGGTCCTTCATCAGGAACGGAAGTCCGGCAAAGGGACCATCGAGATTGGCGCCGTCGGTGGCGGGATCGGCGACCGCATCCTCAAACACTTCGACGACGGCCGAAAGTGGGGGATCGACCTTGGCGATCGCAGCAGCGGCCTGCGCCGCCAATTCTTTTGCCGTGAGCTCGCCCTTCGCCACGCGTGTGGCCAGCGCCACGCCATCGTGCTGCGCCCACTCGTCCCAGCTCATCGGCACATTCATTCAATCATCCTTTCGGCGGGGCTCGAACTCTGTACGATTAGGTAAGCCGACTTGTCCGCTGTGGCTCGGATGGCTCTCACAGAAGCCAATTCTCTACCTTCAAGCCGCGAACGCGTTTGAACTCGTCCATATTGGCGGTCACCATCGTGGCGCCGGTCGCGCAGGCATGGGCGGCGATCAGCAGATCATTCGCTCCAATCGGCTTTCCAGCAGCTTCCAGCTCCGCGCGGATTCCGCCGTATTCGGTATCCGCGGGAACGTCCCACGGGAGCACATCGATCTCGGCGAGCAAATCTTCGACCGCCTTGAGCAATCGCTCGGAACCGCTCTTCGCGCATCCATAGCGCAACTCGGCGGCGACGATGATGCTTGTGCAGATCTTGTCTTCGCCCGCCTTGGCGATCCGCTTCGCGGCTTTGCCCTGAGGATTGCTGACCAAATCGGAGATGATGTTTGTGTCCAGCATATAGCGGATCAAAGCACACGCTCCGGTGCTGGTACGGGATCGTCGATGTCGGGAAAGCTCTCTTCGATCGGCTTCATCGTCTTGAGCAGAGCGACCAACCCGCGCTTGCGCACCGGCTCGATCACCAAACGCTCACCGTCACGATGCATGATCGCCTCATCGCCAGGCAGTTCGAATTCCACAGGAATACGAACCGCCTGATTGCGGCCGTTGCGAAATAGTCTGACGTGCCTTTGCTCGGTCATGGATCGCGAAATCCCCTTGGCATATGCCATAGACATATGCCAACTGACCCGAGAATTCAAGGCATTTTTGTTCGTTCGCGAACACTCAAGGCTTGATGAGACGCACCCTTGTCCTCCAGGGATCGGCGGTCTCGAAGCCGTTGGTAATCGCCGTGGCTGGCGCTCCGGCCTGCTGCAGGCGCTGCTCCTGGGCCTGCAGGATTCCCTCCGACGCGACTTCAAGCGAAAACCATGCAAGTCCCGTGGCCGCATCATCCCGCCGGCCGGCGCCGGAACTCTGCCAGACATTGATGCCGAGGTGATGGTGATAGCGCCCCGACGACAGGAACGCGGCGCCGGTGCGCTTGCGGGTCGGGTCGAAACCGATGGCGCCACCATAGAAGCGGTCCGCCCGTTCGAGGTCGCCGACGCGCAGGTGCATGTGGCCGATGCGAAGGCCGTCGGGCGCCCCGGCATAGTCCATCATTACATCGCCTTCGCCGCCATCTCAGCAGCCGCGGCAGATATTCTTCAGCTTGGCGTTGGTCCTGGCGTCTTCTGCGCTGAAAGGATCTTTGTAGGCGGCTCGCGACGGGTCTTTTTCGGAGATAACGGGCTTTTCCATTTTCGGAGGATGCGCGGCGTCGTAGCATGACAGGCGCGCATTGGCGTTGTCGATCGCACGGCACTCTGGCGCAGCGGCAAGAGCGCCCGACGCACATGCGCATAGTGCCAGCACGGCGAGAGTCGTTTTCATCCGAGTTCCTTTCCCGATCGTCGCAGTTCGAATCAAGCAGGTCGATGCGCGGCGACCGTCACGCAACCTCGTCGGTCCAGACCTTGCGCGGGAATGTTCATGCAGCCGCAGAACGCAACGGCAAGATGGGCGTAGTCGCGGCAGACGCCCTTGCCCTCCTGGTAAGCCTCCCACGCCGTCTTGCTGGCGCGCCCCGGCCGGTAGAGGCCTTTATCTTCGCACAGGCGATAACGGCGCGACAGCCAGCTTTGCTAGCTCAACAAGGTACGCACCCTCATGGCGGCATCGTAGATCTGGACCTGAAGCATCGGATAAGCGGTCTTCAGCTTTCGACCGGAGACCTCGGCAGCCTCGATCGTATCAAACTCCGACTTGAAATGGCCGTCGACAATCGTCGCGAACCCTTCGGTCGGAGGCCTGTCGGCCCGCACCGCCTTCTTCAGCTCTGGTTCTTCAATTGAAAGCACGGATTTTTTCATCGTCATTCCTCGCGCGTTCACCGCGATGATTTGATCTGCGTGGAAGCTGGTTTCAAAAGCCGCGGTTGGCGCATCGCGATGCGCGTGTTCCGCACTGCGGCGTCACCACTGGACAATAACTGCTCCAGCGATAAGGAGACCAAGAACAACTGGTACCAGGATTGGAGGTACCAGCCACTCTCGCAGATTGAATTGTTGGCTGGTGGACATACTAACCGCCCTCGTGTGGCGGGAGTACAAGACTCTCAGTCACCGATAGCAGCCAATGAAGGGGCGGTGATGTGTATAGCAGACGCTCTTTTCATGACGATGTCGAGCGAAATCCCAAAGCGAAGGCAAGGGTCAGCGTTCGTTCCGCATCTTTCTGATGGCGAGAGAGCAGCGTGATGTGGAGCTGGGATCGATTTCCAGTCGCCTCTGCCGTCCTCGGCGTGCCGTCTTGCACTATATCGACCGCACGCGAAGCAAAATGGTTGCTATTGGGTGCTGCAGTATCCATATGAGCAACAGCGTAACCGGTTCCGCAACAAAGCGTGTCCCGCAGACGCGACGCTTAGCCACACATCCTACTGATGATATCGACCAACGGCATGTCGCTTCGGCATGCGCGTCATGGGTCAGGAGATCCTATGCCCATCGAACACGCGTCCGTACAGGCCATGCCCAAGCCCTGGGGCGTCGGCGATCTCCAACCATGGAGCAGCATCGACGGTACCGGGGGTGCGGTGGGAGAGCTTTGGTTCGAGCGCGCCGACAGCAATGCGCCGACGCCTGCCTTGCTTCTCAAGTTGCTGTTCACCAGCGCACCATTGTCGATCCAGGTCCATCCGGACGATACGTTTGCGCGCGCAATGGGGATGCCGAACGGCAAGAGCGAGGCATGGTACATCATCTCGGCGGAGCCGGGCGCGCAGATCGGCGTTGGCCTGAATCGACGGGTCACACCACAGGAACTACGGACGGCGATCACAAATGGCTCGATCATTGATCTGGTTCAATGGCGTCCGGTTGCGAAAGGCGATGTCATCTTCATTCCGGCTGGGACCATCCACGCTCTCGGCGCCGGCATCGTGCTCGCCGAGATTCAACAGCGCAGCGACACGACATTCCGCCTGTTCGACTACGGCAGGCAGCGTGAACTGCACATCGACAATGGCGTCGCAGTCGCGAACATTGCTCCGCTTCGACCTCCACGTCATCCAGTCCGCCTGACTCTTGAGCGGACGGTTCTGGTCGCGAGCCAGCATTTTGTGCTCGAGCGGCTTGAGCTGCCCGAAGGTTCAAGCTGGGCGCTGCTCGCCGATTCGGAGACTTGGGTTCTCGCTCTCGACGGCCATGCGGCGATCGGATTGGCCGCGCTGTCGGTCGGGCAGGCGATCTTCGTCGGCGGCGGTCGTGCCAGCATCGAAGTCGGTGCCAACGGGCTAACCGCCCTGGTCGCATATCCCGCAAGCGGCCCGATCGGCTCCCTTTTGCACAGGCTTTCCGGGCAATCGATCAAGCCTGTTCGGTCCGTTGCGTCCGACGTGACGAAACTCACCGGCCTGGTCGAGGCGCACACGTGACGCCGCTACGCAGGATCGCCGTGATCGGCAATTCGTTGCCTCGCCGCTGCGGAATCGCGACATTTTCGACCGACCTGCAACGCGCAATCTCGAATTCGGAGCCAAACCTGCAAACCTGCATCGTGGCGATGACCGATCACGATCAGACCTACGACTATCCGGCCTCGGTCGCGTTGCAGATCAAGGACGCCAGCGTCGAGGAGTATGTGGCCGGTGCGGCGTTTCTCAACGCCGGCCGGTTCGATATCGTCTGTCTGCAGCACGAGTTCGGAATTTTCGGCGGCGAGGCCGGGGCTCATATCCTGGAACTGCTGTCGCGCCTTACCATGCCGGTCGTCACGACGCTGCACACGGTGCTGGCCGCACCGACCGCGGCTCAGCGCGCGGTGATGGAGCGCATCGTCGAGATGTCCTCGAAAGTCGTCGTGATGGCCAACAAGGGCCGTGAGCTGCTGCGCAACGTCTATCGCGTGCCGGACGACAAGATCGAGGTCATTGCCCATGGCATCCCCGACTTTCCGCTCGTCGCGCCGGACGAGGCAAAGGCCAAGCTCGGATTCAGCAACCGGTCGGTCATTCTGACGTTCGGCCTGCTGTCCCCCAGCAAGGGCATCGAGGTCATGATCGACGCCATGCCCTCGATCCTGAAAAGACGGCCGGACGCGGTCTATGTGGTACTTGGAGCGACGCATCCCAATCTGGTTCGTGACCAGGGCGAAGCGTATCGCGGCAGCCTGATGGCACGCGTGCGCAAACTTGGCGTCGAGGATCACGTCGTATTCCTCGATCAGTTCGTGTATCAGGCCACGCTGCTCGAATTCATTTCAATGTGCGACGTCTATGTCACGCCGTATCTCAACGAGGCGCAGATGACGTCGGGCACGCTGGCCTACAGCTTCGGCCTCGGCAAGCCGGTCGTCTCAACACCTTATTGGCATGCGCGCGAACTGCTGGCCGACGGCCGCGGCGTTCTCGTTTCCTTTGGCGACGCGATGGGGATTGGCAACGAAATAGCGGGCCTGCTTACCGACGGTCCTCGCCGTCAGGCGATGCGCGAGCGCGCCCACGCTGCCAGCCGATCGATGACATGGGAGCGCACAGCCGAGCGTTACATGACCGCCTTCGACAATGCACGACACGGCCACCGGCTGAAGGTGATCGCGCGCGCCCGACCGGACGCAATCGCGCCGCACCGCCCCGCCGTGCCCGACATGCAATTGGGCCATTTCCTGTCGATGTGCGACGATACCGGCCTGTTTCAGCACGCCGTGCATTCGGTACCTGATCGCGCGCACGGCTACTGCGTGGACGACAACGCCCGCGCGTTGCTGCTGGCCTGCGCGCTCAATGAACCGGGCGAACACCCGCTTTCGGAAAGCCAGACGGGCCGCTTTGCCGCCTTTGTGCAGCATGCGTGGAATCCCGATACCAGGCGCTTTCGCAACTTCATGGGTTTCAACCGGACCTGGCTTGAAGATAAAGGCTCCGAGGACAGCCACGGGCGAACTCTGTGGGCCCTGGGCGAATGCGGGCGGAAGGATGCCAGCCGATCACGGCGTCGATGGGCGGCGGCCTTGTTTGCCGAAGCCCTGTCGACCGCCGCGGCCTTTCGTTCGCCTCGCGCAATGGCCTTCACGCTGCTCGGCCTCGACGCCTATTGTGCCCTAACTCCGGATGATCAGCGCGCCCGTGAGATCAGGCATTCTCTTGCCGACGGGCTGGTTTCGGGCCTGGATTTGGTCGAGACGCCGGACTGGGTGTGGTTCGAGGAAAGCCTGGCGTATGACAACGCCCGCCTGCCGCAGGCCCTGATCGCTACGGGCCTCGCAACGCGAACGCCGGCCTACATCGATGCTGGCTTGAGAACCCTGCGCTGGTTGATGACACAGCAGACGACCTCAACCGGGCATTTCCGTCCCGTGGGCACGACGAGCTTCGGACAACTTCGAAAGCCTCCTGGCGCGTTCGATCAGCAGCCGGTGGAAGCCAGCGCAACGATTGCGGCATGTCTGATCGCCTGGCGGGCGGACGGCGATGCCGAATGGAAGGCGATCGCGGCCAGGGTTTTTTCCTGGTTTTTCGGCGGCAACGACCTGTCGGTGGCGCTGGTCGATTCCGACACCGGCACTTGCCGCGACGGGCTGCATCCTGACCGCGCGAATGAAAATTGCGGCGGGGAGTCGGTCGTGTCGTATCTGCTGGCGCTCGCCGAGATGCGCCAGCTTGTGCGCGCCAATATCAATCCGACCAATCCTGTGGCGCTTCGCGCCATAGGCGCTTGAGTCAAGCGTCTATTCACGCACACGCGAACAGAGGGCACGCTGTTGCAAGCCACTTTCATCAATCGGCGGGCGCTCTATCTGCGGCCTGATCCTGGGCGCGTGATCGTCCGTCCGTTCAAGCCAGCGACCGAACCGCGCGATCTCAATCCGACCGACAAGACACGCGCCAATCATATTGTCGAGCGCGTTCTCAATCTCGATTCGCAGGCTGCAGCCGCCCAATTGGCGGACGTGCTGGAGAATTTTCAGGGCCGGCACCGCAACTTGCTAAAGACCTTTGAGCTGCGTGCCGATGAGATGGAGGAGGCGCTGCTGGCGCACACTACGTTTTCCGAAGTGCAGCGCCAACTGATCGGCGCCTACTTCCTGCACGAGTATTCCTTCGAAGCGTCGGCACTGTTCAATCCAAGCATCGTGCCGCACCCCGACCAGTCGGGAATTCCGAGCGGCAGCCTGCGCTTCATTCTGAGCCTCCGAGCCGTCGGCGAGGGGCATGTATCGTCGCTGACGTTTCGCGCCGGCACGATCGCGGCGGATGGCAGTATCAGAGTCGATCCGACCGCCCGGCTCGCTACGAGTCCCCGGATCACGCACCGGACCACCGGACCGAGCGGCGATGAAGTCGACGTCGTTTTCGAGCTGGCACCAGACATCAGCGAACGGGTGATCTTTCCGCTGACGGAGTCGCAATCGAACGGCATCGAAGACGCTCGCTTCGTCCAATTTAGCGACGGCGGTCGGACGATCTATTACGCAACTTATACCGCCTATAAGGGCACTGCCATCCGATCGGAGTTGATTGAAACCGCCGACTTCCTCTCTTTTCGGATGACGCCGCTGCAAGGCACAGCCGCGCGTAACAAGGGCATGGCGCTCTTCCCGCGGAAAATCGATGGCAGGTACGCCATGATTGCGCGACAGGACAACGAGAATCTCTATCTGGTCTATTCGGACGATCTCTACAGATGGGAAGGCGGTCAGCCGGTCTTGAGGCCGCAATTTCCCTGGGAGTTCGTGCAGATCGGGAACTGCGGATCGCCAATCGAACTGGAGGAGGGCTGGCTGATGTTGACGCACGGTGTCGGCCCGGTCCGGAAATACTCGATCGGCGCAGCGCTGCTGGACAAGCGCGACCCTTCCAGGGTGCTGGCGCGTTCGCGTGAACCGTTGCTGCGACCCGAACCATCCGAACGCGAAGGCTACGTTCCCAATGTGGTCTATACCTGCGGAGCGATGACGCACAACGGTCAACTCATATTGCCTTACGCCGTCTCGGATACGTACTCCAACTTTGCGACAATCGAAATTTCCGCGTTGATGCGATCGATGGCTTGAATCAGAAATCGCGCGGTGCGATCCGCATTTCTAAGGAGACCCCATGGCTCGCGAAACAAGCTACTTCGTTCAGGTATTCAATGCCGGCCGGGGAGGAAACCTGAAAGCCGACGCTCCGATTGCCTGCAAAACGGCAACGGGCGCGCTTCGCACCGCGGAGCGGCTGGCCGAGAGCAAGCTCGGCGTTGTTGCCTTCTCATCCACCGGTGACCCTGAGGTCGGCGACTATGACGACGAGCCGACGGTCATCTTCCGCAGGGGAGAGCTGCCATCGGCCTTCGATTGAGATAAACCCGACAAATTTCCGCGGATCGGGCCATGTAGACCGCTTCGAATTGGACGCGACGGGATTACGTCAGCGCCCTTCCGCAATCGCGCTGGAGGTTGGCATAAGGTCAAGTGCGAGCATTGCCACCGGCAGGCGCTCGGCGTCTCCGCGGCGTTTTAGCGCTCGCTATTGCGGCGACGCGAGCCTAGAGTTGATTATCACCGCGTTTCCCACGGCGTCTATCGGTGACTGAGGGCTAGCAACGCTCACGCCCCGACGAACGGAGCGCTTTTGTTGTCCCAAGGTTGCTTGGCTGCCGACCGGACCGTCCCGCCGGCAATCGTTCCGCCGCTTCTTCTATTGTTGGTGTCGGCCGTGGCATTCCTGCATGGATAGGACGAGCGAACTGCATTACCTGATCAGCGGCAACAATCAATTTGGCCGGGTCAATCTTAGCCGTGCGGCGGCGGGGCTGCCGTCAAGAAGGCGAAGGAGCTCTTGCAGGAGGGTTATTTGGATGTGAGGATATACACGCCCCGGGGCCGCATCCTGCTGTCTGATGAGTTCGACCATCTTGAAGAATAGCAAGGCGCCCACAACAGGTCCCGGAGGCAAGCCATGAGCAGACCCTTCAAGACCGCCGATGAGCTCCAGGATATGATTGTGGAGCAGGCAAGCATCCTCCATGGTCCCTGGCCTTCGGGAATGACGATGTTTGTTTTTGACGATGCTTACGGATGGAGCGCGAGCATCAGTCGGCCAGCGTCCGAGGGCGACGATTTCTATCGCGCCCGCACGCTCGATCTGATCAGGACGTTGAAGGTCAGATATGATCTCGACGCGCCTCGGCTCTAGTCGACAACGATTTCTAGCCGGATCTGCATTGGTTCAAGCATCACCATCAACCCAGGAGATCGACATGGCCAAAGGCGAGCAACGAGGCAATCGGGAAGCCAAGAAACCCAAGAAGGAGAAGATCAAGGTAATTGCCGCAGCACCGAGTCAGAAGGCCGGGGGCTGGCAGCCAACCTTGGGTTCCGGTAAGAAGAAATAATGTTCGGTGATCATTGGCGGGAGAAAGAAACCTGACTTCTCCCGCGGTCGCATGGCCTGTCGGCGCATGCTGAACCGGGCTAACCGAACGATCGCGCCCAGCATCAAACCTTGATTAGCCGCACCTTGGTGCCCCAGGGATCGGCGGTTTCGACGCCGTTGGTAATCGCCGTGGCTGGCGCTCCGGCCTGCTGCAGGCGCTGCTGCTGGGCCTGCAGAATTTCCTCCGACGCGACTTCAAGCGAAAACCATGCAAGTCCCGTGGCCGCATCATCCCGCCGGCCGGCGCCGGCGCTCTGCCAGACATTGATGCCGAGGTGATGGTGATAGCGCCCAGACGACAGGAACGCGGCGCCGGTGCGCTTGCGGGTCGGGTCGAAGCCGATGGCGCCGCCATAGAAGTGGTCCGCCCGTTCGAGGTCGCCGACGCGCAGGTGCATGTGGCCGATGCGAAGGCCGTCGGGCGCTCCGGCATAGTTGGAGATGCGCGGATTCGTCAGCGTCAGCAGGCCGTCTATGTCGAGCGGGTCGGTCGCCATCGCGACCGTGCCGCCATCCCATTTCCAGCTTTCGGGCGCGCGGTCGGCGTAAACCTCGATGCCGTTGCCTTCGGGATCGTCGAGATAGACGGACTCGCTGACGAGGTGGTCGGCAAATCCGGAGAGCGGCACCTTATTTGTTGCGGCGTGCACCAGCCAGCGAGCGAGATCCTTGCGGGTCGGCATCAGGAAGGCGGTGTGATAGAGGCCCGCGGCATTCCGCGCCTCCGTGGCGGCGCCCGCGCGCAGCGTGAGATCGAGCAGCGGCACGCCGCCCGCGCCGAGACGGGCGCCGGTTGCCGTGCGTTGCAAGACGGTGAGCCCGATGGCGTCGCGATAGTAGTCGGTGACGAGATCGAGGTTGCGCACGCGCAAGGTCACCATGCCGATCCGCATCGGCGTGCGGTTGGCGAAGGTCGGCCCGCCGCCCGCCACACCCTCCGCCTGCGCTGCGGCAACGGCCGCGGCCGACAGCGATGAGGCGCCGGCGAGATGGAGCAGCGTGCGGCGCGTCAGACCGATGGCCATGAATTTTCCCTTTCACGATCGTTCAATGAAGCAGATCCTGCGCCGGTTTCAATCTCCGCGACGCCGCATAAAGGCTAACCGGAACCATCGTTGCAGCAGAACGTTTTGCTCTGAGCAAGCCATTTTGAGCCTTTGGAGACCGAAAATGACCCGCGTCGCGGCAGCGATTTTTGTAGCGGTAATCGGAGTGAGTGCGGCCTCTGCCCAATCCACGGCACCATCGGGCCAGAAGCAGGAGACGGCCTGCACGACATCGCCGGCTGCGACATCGGGAAGCGGCGAGGAGAAGACGTCAAATTCAGTCACCGTTGGTAAAAGCGCGGTGCTGCCCGATGCCGGCGGCACGAACTCGGCCGCGCCGACGGTGCAGAGCGGCGACAAGCCGCTGAAGGCTTCCCCGAACTGTCCGCCGGATTCCACACCAAAAGATTGACGGCGAGATCCCATAGAGCGGGCAAAAGGCACACTTGCGCCGTGCCCACATCTATCGCCGGGTGGGCTTCATGTTGGTGGCTTTCGCTTGCCACCCTACGGACGGCGAACTGATTTGCCTCGCGCCCAAGCGAATTTCAATGCGCGACTGCGACTAAATGGCACGACGGGCAAATCACTTCGGATTTTCAGAACTCGTGTCAAGCCCGGGAATCAAAAATATTCCGCTTAACTTGTCACGCAAATCAGATGCATAACTCCGCCCGTCTCACCCATTGAGGGGCGCTCGCGATCGTCACGAACGTGCGGTGAGATGCGATGGACGCTGATGGCGCGCTAGACGTACGCGCCGGAAGCGTACGGCGAAGTCGTGTGGTTCGGACGCCGCGGTGCTGGCGTTAAGTCGGCGGGAATTATCCGGTCGGCGACGGAGGCAAAAGAGCCGTTCTCCGGGAAGCAACTGTATTTTTGAAGTA
>NZ_LLYA01000174.1 GCF_001440415.1 Bradyrhizobium retamae | reverse complement strand
ATCCACCTCGCCGCTGCCGTGATAAACTCGCGATGAATCCCAACAGACCCTAGTCGGAAGATCAGTTTGTTTTCCTGCAAACTTGCGAAGCAGGCGCTATGTGAAGCAGAAATGCAGCAATATTTGGCACTGTTTTGCAGGATTCCAAACAAGAATCGGGCAAGATCGATACGACGATCCACGCCGAGCTTAGCATCAGTGCGACCCAGCGCTCGGATCAGTCACACCGAAGTCTTAAAGCGAATGTGACTTTACTGCGATGGCGCCGGCAGCCCGCGCTGTAAGACAAGGAACATCAGAGGGCATCTACCGATAATTGAGTTCAACCGTTTGCCTCAACAACCCCGACCCGACATTGCAGAGCGCCTAGTCGACCACGTCTCGTGTCTGACCAAGATGGAACCGACCTGGAATCTTTGGATCTATTTACCCGAAATGCGAAGCCCATAGATCGATCGGAAGTGCAAGTGTTCTAAACCTGCATCAATGCCGCCCTCCTCGGTTGAGCCAGGGCAGCGCTAGTATTTTCGGTGCCTGAGAAGGTTGGCAATGCGCCTGTGTGATACCCTTCCGCCAGATCCAGCAGGCTACTTGCATCAAGACTCATGCTGCCAAGGCTTGCCGCGGTCCATCACCAGAAACGCCGTTTTGTTTTGCAGGCAGGCTAAACTGGAACACAGCCCCCCGAGGTTCATTCGCGGTGACCCATAACCGTCCCCCATGCGCCTCGATGATCGAACTAGAGATGACCAAGCCCATTCCCATCCCCTCGGGCTTGGTGGTGTAAAAGGCCTCGAAGAGGCGGTCCACGATATTCGGATCCACGCCCGGTCCGGTATCCCGCACAGACACGAGTACGCGGTCAGAGGCATCGCTCGAAGTGCTAATCCTGAGCTCCTCCGCGTCCGCGATACAAATCATCGCGTCCACGGCGTTCATGACAAGATTAAGAATCACCTGTTGCAGCTGGACGCGATCGCCTTGCACGAGCGGTAAACCGTTCGCGAGGTCTGTCTGCAGCGAAAGGCCGTGCTTTAGCACTTCGCTTCGGGTCAGAGCCACGACATCAAGGACAGCGTTGTTGATGTCGATGCTGTCCTTCCGAGGCGGTGCCTTCTTCAGAAGTCCGCGAATCCCGCTCACGACCTCCCCGGCCCGTACCCCATCTTTAACGATCAGATCTAGGGACTGACGGACCAGCTCAAGATTGGGCGGATCAACGCCGAGCCAGCGCAAAGCTGCCTGTGCGTTCATTACCACCGCACCAATTGGCTGGTTTACCTCGTGAGCAATTGAGGCCGTGAGTTGCCCCATGGTTGCGACGCGATTGGCGTGCGCGAGCTCAGCCTGCGCCGATCGCAAGGCGTCGGACGCCAATGAATAGTCTGTGAGGTCGTGAAAGATCGAAAGGATGGCTTCAACCCGCTCCGACTTGGAGTGCAAGGGCGAATGGCTTATCGAGATATAGCGTCGAGTGTCAGGGTAAGTAAACCAGTCGGCATATCTGACTTCTTCTCCCTCGAAACATCGGTCGTGCTTCGGTTTGACCGTCTGCTCAAAAACTGTAGTCCCTAAGACATCAGCCACGTGCACCCCGATGAGATCCTTCGCTGATCTTCCCGAAATGAGTTCGAAGACCGGATTAACACGTTGGTACCGATAGTCCCGCCCAATGATGCAGATTGCATCCGGTGAACGCTCAAAAACCAGCTGCGTCAGATGCTCCGCCCGTTTGAGGTCGGTGACATCTTGGACCGCTCCGAACAGGCTGAGAGGTCGGCCAGACGCGTCCCTCGTTAGATCACCCTGACTGTGGACAAACCGCACCTCGCCGTCCGGCCTCACTATCCGATAATTAAAGTCGCAGCGAGAGCCGCCGCGTAGCGTGTGCGCTAGTGCTGAGCTCCAGATTGCACGATCCTCCGGATGTAACCGCTCAGTCACTTCCTCAATCGTAATGGTGCCCTCACGCGGCGCGAGCCCGAAGATGCGACATGCTTCGTCCGAAAAGGTGATCCGTTCTGTTCTGAGATCGCGTTCCCAGTAGCCGACGTGGGCGATGCGTTGCGCTTGTTCGAGCAGCTCCTCTCTCCGGCGCACTTCGTACGGCACCTCGCGCGGAGCAACGGGACGGATTAATCGTTGCCACAACATGATTGTCCCCTCCACACCATCGCCGATTAAGAAGAGGATTTCTTATGGGTAGCCGATCATACGGCTCATCCCGTTTGTGATGCCCGACTCAATCGCTGTCGAGTCGATCGCCAACTTCAGATACAATCACGCCTTCGAAGGTCGGCGAACAGTCACGCCGTCGACCTTGCAGGTCCTCCTGAACAGAACAGGGCCACAATATAGCTCACTAATTCAAGAGGATCAACCGCGCGCCCATACCCGATGAACACGCTAGGATCTCGATGGAAGCGGTCCCTACAAGGCAGTTCTTCCTGAATCGGATCACAGGATCTTCGCAAATTTTAGTCTACGCACAACGCCCTGCTTTCGATTTCCTGCCCAAAATTCATCGTTGCCGTCGGCTGCCAAGCCGAGAGAGAATTAAAAGGCAGTCCGCTTTGCCAGCAGATCCTAAGTAGCTTCGAGCACACCAGGAAGACCTTCAAGGCGATCCGAACACAGAATCGCTCAGACTTCGCAGTTCAGAGTGGGCCGGCTCGTCCTAGCTGCGACACAGGACGTCGCACCAGATGCAAATATGGAAACGAACATGCTATGGGAACAGCCCACGTGTTTCCTTTGCACTGCGAACACGCTCCACACCTATGGCCATTGCCGCGGTGCGATTGAATATGTTCTCCCGCCTACTTCGTGCCAGTACAAGCTCGAAGGCACGATCCAGAAGTTGATACTCCCGACGCTTTACCTCCTCCTCCTCCCAGAATAACCGCTGGAGATCCTGCACCCATTCGAAGTAGCTGACCACCACACCTCCCGAATTGCACAGTATGTCGGGGATGAGGAAGATTCCCTCCTGACGGCCTTCCAAGATCCGATCGGCTTCCGGTGTTGTCGGGCCGTTGGCGCCCTCGGCAAGAATACGGCAGCGCAGCTTACCCGCTATTTCGGCGTCGATGACCCGTTCCATTGCAGCCGGAACGAGCACGTCACAGGGCATCGTCAGCATCTCTGCTGGGTCTAGAGCGAGCTCGTTGGAGTAGCCATCCAGGCTACCTTGCGAGGCCGCATGTCTGACCAGCTGTGGTATGTCGAGGCCCTGAGGCCGATAGAGCGCGCCCGTGTGATCGCTGACCGCGATCACCTTCACCCCCATATTGTGCAGCTCGAGCGCGGCGACCGAACCGACATTTCCAAAGCCTTGAACGACGGCTGTTGCGCCATTGAGTCGGATCTTGAGCTCGTCCGCAGCGCGGCGAACCAAATGAGCCACACCCCGGCCTGTCGCTTCACGGCGACCGAGCGTTCCGCCGGCGCTGACAGGTTTGCCTGTCACGATCTCGGTGACGGTTTGGCCCTGATACATCGAGTACGTATCCATGAACCACGCCATGATCTGCTCGTTTGTCCCAAGGTCGGGAGCCATGACGTCTGTGTGCGGCCCAACAAAGGGGATCATTTCCTGCATATACCGGCGCGACAGGGCCTCAAGCTCACGCTTTGACAACTTGGAAGGGTCGACGTTAATTCCGCCCTTGGCGCCACCATATGGCAATCCGACCAGCGCACACTTCCAGCTCATCCAGATAGCAAGCGCTGCGACTTCGCCGAGGTCAACGGTTGACGCGAACCTGGTACCCCCTTTTGTCGGGCCAAGCGTCAGGTGGTGCTGCACCCGGTAGCCCTCGAACACCGCCGTTGTGCCGTCATCACGGTGAATTGGACACGACACCGTGACAGATCGCTTCGGCAGCAATAGGCGGGGTCTTGCGTCATCCGGTATGCCCAGATAATTCGCGATCACCTCGAATTGCTTTACGGCCATCTCAAACACTGGCCCACGGTATGCAGTCACGCTAGCTCCTGAGGCTGGATTTGAAACATCGGATGCTCATGCTTCAGCGCACCAAGCACCCTAGTGCGGCTTGCGCGTTTTCCGATGTGGAGGAGACAATTTATTCAATCAGCAAGATCGCGCCTCGCGGTCACGCCAACAATACAACCAATGCGACGAAAGCGAGATTGACCAAGGCCGCCACGAATGCCCAACAGCGAATCGCCGCGGGCGAAAATTCAAGACTGTCCTGCGAAGTGTCGACCCAAAGTGGCGGCATTCAAGTTAGCTCCAAGGAGCGGGTTAAGAGACAAACCTGCATAAGAGCAGAACCGCCCACGCCGCCAAGAACCGACCGCTTCGAGCGCGCTTAGAGCCCTTGCCGTTACGCCGACCGAACTTGCAAATGAGGAGCCCTCCTCCCGGCTCCGTCGCAGCTGACAACAGGTGCGTAGGCCGCATCAACATCACTTCTCGATCCGGCAAGTGGATCCGGCGGGTCGGCCGCTGTTGTACCCCTCACGTTCGATCTCCCATCCAGTGATGACAGAATAACATTCCTAACGCACGATACTCGGCGTTACGCGCGCCATTCCTCCACTATTTCGGTGAAATTCATCGCAGAAGCGGCGGCTTACGAGGCTTTTCTCTAGGTCCGCCGAAAGGCCGATCGAATCGATTTATGGCCGACAAGTCGAGCAACTTTGGTTAAACGGCCGAGGGATCGTCCTCGCGCCGGCAAGAGGTAACGTCCCTTTTTGCGTATGCTGCAGCTGGTAGAGGCGAGGCCTTTTGCAAGGGAAAGCATCGGTCTTTCTCCTGCGTACAATTAGCCGGTCGTTGTGAGATTGAGTTTCAGCGTGCGCGGCAGCGATCGGCCACCGTCCATGATGATTGCTTGTCCCGTCACAGCAGAAAACTCTGGAGTACAGAGAAGGGCTGACATTCGGGCAACCTCCTGTTCCGTCACGAGCCTTGCCAAGGGCGTTTCCGCGATCACGGAGCTCTTGTAGTCGACCATCGTGTCGGTGCGTTCGCTGGCGATCTGGCCGGGCACAATTGCATTTACGGTGACGAGTGGCGCAAATTCGAGCGCGAGGCATTCCGTCAAATGGATGAGAGCCTGTTTGGCAAGGCCATATACCGAATGCGACCGCGCGTAAGCCGAGGTTGCGCTCACATTGATGATCCGTCCCCAACCGGTTCGCTCCATGCCTGCGATCGCGCTTTGAGCGAGCTGGTACGGCGCCCTTACGTTGATCGCCATCACCGTCTCCCACTGCGAGATGGACAACGACCGAAACGGCGCATCCGCATAGGGACCTGCATTGTTGACTAGGATGTTGACGTCTCCGAGACGCTCCGCGATGCGCGAAACGAGTGCATACGGCGCCTCGGGATCGCTGAGGTGACCCAGAAAGACCGCTGCCTTTCCACCGATTGCAGCGATGCGAGCGCAAACGCTTTCGCCGTCACTTAATGCACGCCGGCAGTGCACTGCGACACGCGCCCCTCGCCTAGCGAGTTCGATGGCGATTGCAGCGCCCGCGCCGGACGAAGAACCTGTGACAAGGGCGACCTTGCCCTCAAGATCTTTTTCGCCCGCACTCATGATCGATCCTCGTAGACCAGATGAACTTCAGTTTCGACTCGTCTAGATATTTATTGTGTAGTAGTTCGATCAGATCCTTGGCGGATGTGGCCAGCTCCGCCTCGTAGGCAGCGCGATCGGTTACTTCGATCTGTTCTATATAGTCCCAAGGGCCTCCCTCGAACGGCACCGGTTCGGTCAGATGATGAATTTGATAGCTGGTAATCGTCTTCAGCTTTGCTGTGAACGGATAGTCGATCTCGCGTTCGAATCGTTCGTACTCGTCGCGGTCGACGCCGGGCTTCAATGCGGTCAGGATATAAACGACCGTCGCCATAGTCTGCTCCTTGTAAACTACTGCTACTTTGCGAAGGCGAGAGAACTCTCGCTTGCGCATCCTTCTTGGCCCTTAGTTCAGGCTTTTGAGACGCGCTAACTGTTGCCGATCGAGCATCGAGGTCCAGTCGCGACTTGCCCTGGGTCAGGCTTCGGGCTGACAGAATGCCAACCATTCCATCGTTCATTGCCGTGGCTCTGCGAATGCGGGGAGGCGCCGATCTGTCGCGCTTGCTTTTTTATTGAACAAGCTCATCATCTTGGATCTCCCGCTCGTGGCTGCACTACACTCTCAATGAAATACGCGTGCCCCGTCGAGCGGATTCCAACAAAACGAGTCCGTGAGACCTAAGCCGTCCCATTGTCGGAGCCTTTCGCAAAAGCCGTCTCGACAGCGGGCCAGACTTGCGTTCCGAAGCGCACAATGACGTCCTCATAGGTGGTGCCAGGAGCCGGAACAGGAAAAATGTTGAAGCCCGTGATGCCGGCGCGGCGAAGGTCAACCATGTGTTGGGTTATTTCCTGCACAGTCCCGCAGAGAGTGAGAGCGTCGACATGCATGTCGGTGACGAGAGGAAAAAGAGGCGCGAACGGGGCCACCCCGGCAGCATAGGCAACGGGACCAATGGTTTCGACGACATTCTTCGGCAGAGTCAATCCTTGTGCTTCCAGCGTGTAGAACCTCGAATTGGCTTGCGCGATGATCCGTGTCACCGAAGGCCGCAATATATCCCGCGCTTGCTTACCGTCGTTAGTGATACAACAATCGAGTCGCGCGACGAGCTTGACCTCGTTCGGAGAACGGCCGGCCTTCCGCGCACCTTCGGCGACCGTCGATGCGAAGGCCTTTGCTTCCTCGACGGAGCCACAGCCCTCCATCATCACGCCGTCGGCGATTGCACCGCCCATTTTCTGGCCCAGCGGTCCGTTGCTAGCGACACGAACAGGAACGCGCGATCGCAGCGGCGCGAAATTCAATCGGCCGCGGTGACACTGAATGATCTCGCCCTGGTAGTCGACCTCCTGCCCTGCCATGAGCTGACGGATGAGATCAACGGCTTCGCGAATAGCGAGCGGGGGCTTGCGCGATTGGATCCCGAGCTCCGCAAAGCCGGAGACGCCGGCGCCGATGCCGAGAATGGCGCGCCCTTCCGAAACTTCATCGAGGGTGCCCAAAGCCATGGCGGTTAGAGCTGGATGGCGCGCGAATGGATCGGTGACGCAGGGACCGAGATTGACGCGCGCGGTTTGCCCCGCCAGAACCGAGAGACACGAGTAGGTTTCCCGGAAAAAGCGCTCATCAGCGAGCCAGACGGTCTCGAATCCGCTCTCTTCGGCAAGCCTGGTGCGAGCCGCAAGGCCAGCCACGGGCTGGTCGCCAAGCATCAACAGTTCTATGGACATCAACTTCTCCGATTATTGTCTTCGGCTCCGCCGGGCAGCTGATCCGGCCGATAGGTGATGGTGGTCTTCAACCTTCGGCAAAGGGCGTTACGGCGTTAGAACATCTCGTCTGAAGGTCACGCCGATTTGAAGAAGACCTTTCAACTTAAGGACCAAGAACGGGGCTGCGCCGCTTGCACGGTGAGCAGGCGGCAGTGCGCGCAGTGGACGGTGGCTCGTTCTCGAGCGGCGAGGGTGAGACGCTGGGCCTTGTCGGCGAAACTGGCTGCGGCAACTCCATGCCGCACGATCACTGATACGCGTTGGAGGCCACGGGAGGTTGGGATTGCCGGGCAAGAGCTCGATCGGGAAAAAACCGATCACCCTGACGCCGAACAAGGCCGGCGCCAGCAGAGTTACTCTACGAGGCACGGAAGCTAAGCACGACATGACTTATTCAGCGCATCCGGGCTACGCTTCAAGCCAGCTTCATTTTGTTGAAGCGCTCAAAGGAATCCCAATACTTCGCAACGCCCGCGAGCTCGGAACGCGTCACTCTGGCCCAATTGTCGTACCAAAGCAGACCCCAGGCCGCATCATCCAAAAGGATCTTCTGCGCCTCCTTGACCCCGGCCATACGCTTGGCAGCGTCAGCCTCGCGCATATTGTCGTCGATGATCTTATCGAGGACCTGATTGGCGTAGGCTCCCTTGTTGGTCGCCGTCGCCTTACTATGGAAGTTCCAATAGAGGTGATAAACAGGATCGTTGATCCAGGATTGCCAGGATTCAATCGACAGCTCATGCCCGCCGCTCGATGACAGCTGGCGGAAGGTTGCGTCGGTCTCCTTCTCGATGCTGACTTGAAAGCCGATTTTCTCCAGCTCGCGCTGGATCCAAATCGCTGCCTGCTCATGGGGCGCATAGCCCACACGAACCGCAAGCTTTACTGGGATTGGTCCTGAGCCGTGACCGGCTTCGGCCATCAATGACTTGGCCTTGCCGACATCATATTTGTACGGCGAGAGCGAACCGTCATAGCCGGGGGTCTGAGCTGCGATCGGGCTTTTCATCTGCTCGCCATAGCCGTAAAGGACGTTCGGGATGATCGCGTGGATCGGCATCGCGTAGTTGATCGCTTGACGAACCTTCACGTTGTCGAACGGCTTCTTTTTAAGATTCATGCAGAGGAAATTGCAGTTGGTATCGGGCAGAGAAACCACGGTGAGGCCCTGGGCGCCCTCGAGATTCTTGAGATTCTTGGGCGACATCGAGTTAGGCCCGACCACCATATCGATGGCCTTGCGCTTGAGCAGCAGAATCCGGTCCGCCTCATTGGACGCATATTTGATGACGATGCGCTTGAAATACGGTGCCGGTCCCCAATAACCGGGGGTCGCTTCCAGGATCACCTCGACGCCTGGATTGTTGCTCACGGGTTTGTAGGGCCCAAGCCCGGCCGTGTTCCGCTTGAGCCATTGAGCGGCCCAGGGGTCGTCGGCAGTCGCGCGTAGCTTGATCTCGTCGGGATCAAGAAGTGCGTTGTTGGACAGGGCGAGCACATCGAGCAACATAGCGCTTGGTGCCGGCAGGTTGATGGCAAAGGTGCTGTCGTCGCGAACCTCGAACTGATCTGCCTGCGTCACCCCGATCATGGTCGGAAAGATGAGCCGCATATAGCCGGGTGATTGCAGTCCGCGGTCAAAGAGATACTTCACCGCCTGGGCATTGACCGGCCGGCCGCTCGGAAACTTTAGGCCTTGTCGGATCTTTACGACAAGGGTCTTGTTGTCATTCTCAAATTTCCAGCTTTCGCCGATGCCACCGATGAAAACACCGGGTTTGGAAATCGACAGGTTAGGCGATCCGGTGACTGGCTCGGCCCCCCAACCCAGCACCGTGTCGTAGATGTTTGCCTGAACGATGTAGGCGCCATCGGACTTGAACTGCGCCGGATCGAAGGAATCGATATCGGCGCCCCAGGCGACGGTGAGGGTCGGAACATCCTGCGCATGTGCAAGTCCGGTAAAAAGGTCCGGCGTGAACATCGCACCTCCGCTCGCCGCCAGCTTGAGGAAGTTGCGGCGCGACTGATTTCCAAACATTCAAGTCCCCCTGCCTAGATTGTTGATTTGAGTGAACAAGCTCGAAGAAGATGGTTTGCCTGGGTAAGCAGCCTCCTGCAAAGGAGCAGCGACGAAGTTCGCCCGCCTCAGTACAGACCCTACCGACACCCAGCGATCAGGTCGCGCAGCTCGGGATAAAGTACCAGACGCTGCACGACACTCATGCCGATACATCTCGGCGCCTGCGCTTTGGAGCAGCGACCGATCGCGCCTTTTCCGGTTTGTCGATAACGCGCGACAGGCAGTTGGCCGCCTGCATGATGTCATCGGTCACAGCCGCGCGGGCGGCGGGACCGTCTCGATGCATCAGCGCATCGAGGATGCGGCGGTGCGCGTCCATGGAGCGTCGCAGGTGCGTGGCGTTGGGTGCAACGAGCACGAAGCAAGGACCGATCAGGACCCAGAAATTCTCGACCGCACCAAGGATGATGGGCGCTCGAGCGATCTCATAAATCCGCCGGTGAAAGGCGAAATTCGCCGATGGATAACCGGCCACATCGAGCGCGTCGGCGGCTGCCTGGAGGCGATCATAGAGCTGCGTGATTTCGGCATCATCAACGCCCGTCATGCGGGAGGCTGCGCGCTCGGCCAGAAGCCCCTCAAGCGCCACCCGTGCATCGCGCACATCGCGCAGTTGCGCCCCCGACAGCTGAACCACGCTCAGCCGTGCCGTGTCGCTGAACTCGAATGCGCCTTCAGCCTGTAGGCGGCGCAACGCCTCACGCACCGGCATCGGGCTCGAGCCCAGCGCCTCAGCAAGACCACGAATTGTCAGCCGCTGGCCCGGCGCGAAGCGGCCGGCCATCACGCCGTCACGCAAATGGCGATAGACCTGATCTGCCATCGAATCCCGGGCAACCGACGGCAGTCGCGGCAGCGGTTTAGTATCCTTCACCTTCGCATTTCCCCCATTGTGATTCTCGATATGTGATCACAAATTGGCGCCACGGTCAAGCTATCTCCCCTACCCGCTCCTTTGGAAAACCGGCGCTTGCGACTATCAAGCGCAGGATGGAGAGAGAGGCTCTTCAACTCGAGGTGGATGCAAGCAAGCCTGACGTGTGAGTAACTGAGTTGCTGGAGCACGAATTCGACTCCGAACGGCCGCAGTAGCGAATGTATGTAGCGGTAAGGCTAAATCGCAATAGCGATTAATCCTAGTCGTGTCGCGCTTTAGAGGGAGGACCTCGATTCGGTGCTATTGTCCTTGCCTGCTATTTGCGGCGAGCTCTTCGCGTAGCTCTTTCGCCGTAGAATGATATGCGTCTGGACTTTTCAATCCAGGCGCAGCTTGTCTTTCAGCCAATCGAAAATAAATTGCCGCCCAATGCTCGGATTGTCGAGCTGCCGGTGTGATGAACTTATCTCCTCGCCCTTGATAATCCTCAGCTCCATCGGCACGCCGGCTGCGCGGCAGTTCTCATGTAAGGCATGACATCCTCCAGCCCAACATAATCGTGTTCTCCCACTACGACCAACACGGACACTTGACTTGGCGCGCAAGCTTATAGGACGAGGATAATCTTATATCTGAACCGAAGAAGCTGGCGGTGACATACCTCTGTTCGAGATCATCCCAAAATCCACCGCCGCAAACGGCCGTCGCCAATCTCGTTTCCGTTGCTGCCACGCGCGTGGCAAGGGCGCCTCCAAGACCGTCGCCTAACTCGATTTATCGCCGGCCTCATTCGTCTGCGGACCGCGGAGCAGGCCGCACGATCAGAAGCCGACATCACCGGTCCCTTTCAGCTTCAGCATGGCGCGCGCCTCGTCCGGCGTTGCCAGCTCCAATCCGAGTCCTGCGAGGATCGAGCGGGCTAGTCTCACCTGCTCCGCGCTGGAGCTGGCGAGCTGCCCGGGGCCTACCCAAAGGCTGTCCTCGAGGCCTACACGGATATTGCCGCCCATCGCGGCCGCCATGGCGCCTACGCGCATCTGCGCCGCGCCAGCGCCGAGCACCGACCAGACATAGTCGTTACCGAACAGCCGCTCGGCAGTGCGGCGCATCGTGGCGACGTCCTCGTAATGCGCGCCGATTCCGCCGAGCAGGCCGAAGACGGATTGGATGAAGAATGGCGGCCGGACCAGACCGCGGTCAACAAAGTGCTTGAGGTTGTAGAGATGGCCAACATCGTAACACTCGAATTCAAATCGCGTGTCGCCGGGCGCACACAGTGAGAGGACCTCCTCGATCTCGGCGAAGGTGTTGCGGAAAACGAGGTTGCGTGAAGACTCCAGGTGCTGGCGCTCCCATTGATGGGTGAAATCGCGATAGCGCTCAAGCATCGGGAACAGGCCGAAGTTGAAGGAGCCCATGTTGAGCGAGGCGAGTTCGGGCCGAAAATGACGGGCAGGCTCCACGCGTTCGGCAACCGTCATGAATGGGCTGCCGCCGGTGGTGATGTTGATCACGGCTCGGGAACGGCGGCTCAGCTCCGGCAAAATCCTCTGAAATCCTTCGACCGATTGGTCCGGCTGCCCCGTCTTAGGGTTACGCGCGTGCACATGCAGGATCGCAGCACCAGCTTCCGCGGCACGTACCCCCTCTTCGATAATCTGGTCCGGCGTCACGGGAAGATGCGCTGACATTGAGGGCGTGTGGATCGCACCAGTCAGCGCGCAGGTGAGAATGACCTTGCCGGTCTTGGCCATCGAAAATCTCCAGAGTGAATCGGTGACAGTAAGGGGCGGGCTAGGTGTTCCGGCTTTGCAAGTCTCTCGCCCGGAACTGGCAGGAAGCCGCCGGGATTAGGAGTGCCACCCGCGGTGGCGGGGACAGCATGGAGCGCCCTTGCCTGCCGTTTGATGAAGCTGTCTTGGCCGGCTCAGCTCCCGAAGCGCGGCTCCGGGATGCCCTTGATGCCGAGCCCCGTGATTGCAAATAGCGCGCCGCGCTGCTGTCCGTCATCGGGAAAGCGCGGCAAGGGCGGCTTCGCCATGGACGTCACGAACAGAATGTCCAGATTGGGACCACCGAACATCACGCTCGTGACCTTGCGCACCGGCATCTCGATAATGCGGTCAAGGCTGCCGTCCGGCGCGTAGCGCACGAGCTTTCCATCGTAGACCAGCGCCTGCCATAGGAAGCCTTCTCCATCGACGGTAGCGCCGTCCGCGGCACCGCCATTCGAACGATCCACTGGCGCGAAACGACGCCGCTTCGTCGCAGCACCGGTCTCGATGTCATAGTCGTAGGCCCAGATCTCTCCCGTCCAGGTGTCGGCGAAATAGAAGGTCCGGTCGTCCGGGCTCCAGCACGGGCCATTGGAGACGATGATCTTCTCGTCCAAGACGTGCAGCGAAAGATCGGGATCGAGCCGATAGAGACGGCCCGAAGCCTCGGCCTCCAGCGTATCCATGGAGCCAAACAGGAAACGTCCTCGGCGATCGACTTTACCGTCATTCAGCCGATTGCGCGGCAAATGTGTCTCGGGTGTTGCGATCAGCGTCAGCGCGCCGCTCTCCAGATCGAGATCATGCACTCCCGATTGGAGCGCAACGAGCGCATGCGTACCGTCGCGCCGCAGCGCCATCGAGCCGATCTTCGCCCCGACGTCCCAGGCGCGAAGCTCGCCTCCATCTGCGGTCGTGCGAAAAACGCGACCATCAATGCTGTCTATCCAGTACAGACGCTGCTGCTCGACGTCCCAAAGCGGGCCTTCGCCAAGCGTCGTCTTCAGATCCGCCACGATCTCGATCTGCAAATTCGTCCCCCGTTCTTACGGTTCATAGATATTCCACGTTCCCGTCGATGCTGATCGCCTGGCCGGTCACATTGCGTCCACCTGGCGAGCAGAGGAATAGGGCCATGGCGGCAACGTCCTCGGCCGTCACCATGCGACGCAATGAGATCTTCTTAAGGTATTCCTGGCGCATCGTGTCGTAGCTGGTATGGAGCTGCTCGGCGCGCGCGCGGATCACGCCTTCCATTCGCGGGCCCTCGACGATGCCGGGCAAGAGCGCGTTGACGCGGATGTCCTCGGGACCGAGTTCAGCGGCAAGCGATTTGACGAGCCCGACAATGGCCCATTTCGTTGCGGCGTACGGGGTACGCCATGCATAGCCGAGCCGGCCGGCAACGGAGGCCATGCAGATGATCTGCCCATAGCGCGATTGGCGAAGCATCGGCACCGCGGGACAGGCGAAGCGGTACTGCGCGTTGAGGTTGATGTCGATTGTTTGCTGCCAGTCGAACTCTGCAATAGCGTCGATTCCGCCGGTCGGTCCGGCAATGCCCGCATTGTTGATGAGTACGTCGAGACCGCTCCAACGCGCAGCTTGCGCGCGAAAGACGGTGGCGACCGCCTCGCGATCCGACACGTCGGCCTTTGTGGCAAGCACCTTTGGATGCCGTTCGCGGAAGGCTGCAAGCGCATCCTTGTTGACGTCGCAGATATGCACATGCGCACCTGCCTCAACGAAGGCTCCGGCAAGTGCGGCGCCAATACCGGACGCGCCTGCCGAGATCAGGACACGCAGCTCCGGGTAAGGCACAAGACGCTGCAACACACTCATTCCGGTATATCTCCCCGCCTGCGTCTTGGAGCAGCAACGGAGCGCTCCTTAGCCGCTTTGTCGAGAACGCGAGACAGGCAATTGGCCGCCTGCATGATGTCGTCGGTCACGGCCGCGCGCGCGGCGGGGGCGTCGCGATCCAGCAGCGCATCGAGGATCTGGCGGTGCGCCTCCATGGAGCGCTGCAGGTGGGCAGCGTCGGGCGCAACGAGCACAAAACAGGGACCAATGAGCAGCCAGAAATTCTCGACGGCGCCGAGAATCATCGGGGCCTGCGCGATCTGATAGATCCGCCGGTGAAAGGCAAAATTCGTCCAGAGATAAGCGGTCACATCGACTGCGTCAGCGGCTGCCTGAAGCCGACCGTAGAGCTGCCTGACCTCGTCATCATCGACCCACGTCATGCGCGCGGCTGCGTGCTCCGCCAGCAGCCCCTCGAGTGCCACGCGCGCATCGCGCACATCCCGCAGCTGCGCCTCGCACAGCTGACCAACGCTCAGCCGCGCCGTACCGCTGAATTCGAAGGCACCTTCGGCTTGCAGGCGGCGGAGCGCCTCGCGCACCGGCATTGGGCTCGAGCCCAGCGCCTCGGCAAGATCGCGGATTGTCAGCCTCTGGCCCGGCGCAAAGCGGCCCGCCATCAGGCCATCTCTCAGATGTCGGTAAACCTGATCCGTCATCGAGCCTCGGGCAACGGATGGCGATGGCGGCAAGGCAATGATGTTGCTCTTTTCCAAAGTCCCTCCCTATATGAGATATGTGATCACATTACGAAAATTCCGTCAACAGTGGCTCGATGGGCGAATCGATATTCCGAACTGCGCGTTGTGGCAGCGGGCGAAGCGTTGTCGATCGTCTCGGCTTGAGTGCGGCCCATCCAGACCGACGAGGGCCTGCAGCAGCAAACAGCCGCGGACCGGAGGCAAGGAGGTTCGACTTTTCACGCACCGAGCAGTTCGTTCGATGACAGCTGAAGGATTCCGACCGCGTGCAGGCCCTCCACGAAGGCCCGGTACTGCGGTCGCGCCGCGACCGTGGCGGCAACGAGTTTCTTTCCCGAGCAAATCTCGCCGGCGCGGATCAGCAGCACACCCTTCCAGAAGGTTGGCTCGAGGTCAGCGCCGATCAGTGCCTGAGCGTCCGTGAGCGTACGCAGTGCTTCCGCAAGCTGCGGACCTGTCGCTGCCGCTTCGCGCGAGAGCAGCCCAGGTGTGAAGACAGAGGCGCCGAAGATCGCGTGTGCCTGACACAGCTTGGCGAGCCTGCGCAATTCGACGAGCGGGGCCGGATGCTCGTCAACTCGTACATCGATGACCCGGTTACTCCAAGGCGCTGGACCGGTATCGGCAGAAACCACAAGGAGCGCGGCCGACATTCGGCCACGGGCGTCACCTCCGGCGGCCTCACCTGCATCCATGGCCGCGAGCATACGCTCGACGAGTGAGCCGGCAGTGTTCTCATATGCTGCCAGCATGGCAGGAACGACGTCGTCGCTGGCGAGCATGTTGCCCAGCACCACAACGTTATTGATCTCTAGCTGAGCCCGGTACGGAACGCAGCGATCGCCAGTGAACATGGCTGTCCCGCCGGCGGCATCGAGGAACGCGACCTGGCGAAGTTCTCGCTCGGCGTCCTTTGCGAGCAGACTCGTTAGCGCCGACTCCGCCGACGCGCCTGAGGCCATAAGATCTAGCCCATTCGGCCCGTAAGCCGGATCGACGAAAGACTGGGTCGCAACTGCACCAACGCCGGCTCGCGCAAACGTCACAACGCGCCCAAGAGCAAAATAATGCGACTGGCTGGCCACACCCAGCTCGCCGGTGATTGCGTCTCTGGCGACAATCGAATACGTCATCTTCAGAACTCCACACGTTTGAGATGCGCCTTGATCGCGGCTATCAAAGCCGGCGGATCTTCCAGCATCGGCAAATGACCGATGCCGGGCAGGAGAACGTGTGGGGCATGCAGCATGGCTGCCATTTCCGCGCCGGCCGCGGGAGGGCAGGTAAGGTCGAACTCGCCGGTCACAACCGTCACAGGACAGCTGACACTAGCCACCAGGGCCCGAATATCGGCCGCGCAGGCGGCACGCCACACGCGACGCATGTCATCCTTGCTGTTGGGATTGCGCAATGCCATGGCCTTGGCCACCACCTCGGCGGATGCGTTCGGAGCGAGGGCGTATTTCGGCAGGACTAACTCAAACATCTCGGTGACGGTGTGATGTTCGAGGGTGGATAGCACCGCCGCATTGTCGGGATCTCGCGAGTAGAGCTGGCTGCCCACCGCAACAACCGAGATGACCCGTTTGGGCTCGGCGGCTGCGAGATAGACTGAGATTGCTCCACCAAGCGAGCCGCCGATGGCGTGGAAGCGATCGACGCCCGCCCGGTCGACGGCGTCGATGCAGTCTTTGGCCCACCTCGCAATGTCGTATTGCTCGGCCGGCGGCGAGTCACCGAATCCACGCATGTCAGGGACGATCGCGAACCGGTCGGCGAACGCCGGTACGATCTCCGCCCACGCCGAGCCCCTCAGATTGATCGGATGCACGAACAAGATTGGCAGCCTACTCGTATCCATCCCGTCATAGTAAGAGACGGCAATCGTGCCGACTGGTCGCTTGATAGTGAGCCGTCTCATGAATGCTCCACGGGCACGACGTCCTGAAAGGCGGAAAGGACACTCAAGTGCGGGGCGCTCTTTGATTCCAACGAATGCTCGGCCATCGCAGTCCATCCGCTTTTCTGGGGTAGATGGGACAGGAACTTCCGCTGCAAAATCTGTTCTGAATTTCCTTGCAGCACCGGCGGGACCAACCCGTCCCGCCGGAGTGTGATATCCTGCCGGCCCCCGACAGGCTGGTCGCTTGGGTTATGGCTTTTGGTCGTCCGTGACCGAGAAGCTCTTGCCAAAACTGGGCGGTAGATAGCCCACACCGCGGGTGGCATAGCTATCGCCGAACGGCTGCCGGATCTTATCTTTTGGCGCCATCTCCGAGCAGTGGAAGTGCCAGATCTTCCACTCCGGCTTTCCCTCTCCGTCGTTGCGCACGTAGATCTCGGTGCTGCGCAGGTACTGTTCCGGCTTCTCGAGGGTCTCGAAGTTGCCTTCGCAAAGCAGGTAAGCCATGTCGCCGCGGACATCCAGACGCCAGATGTGCATGACTGCAGGTTTCGAGCGCGGCGTGTCCTTGAACCACTCCCAGAAGGCGGTAAGTTCTTCGCGACCGAAGTACGGATCGCCGCTTAGGTTGAAATTCAAGAATGCGGTGCCACTCGGGAAGCAGGTTCGCATCAAGGGGATGTCCCACTTGTAATTGGCGGCCCACCAGTCGCGGTGTACTTTCAAAATGGCTGCTCGGTTCTCATCTACAGTCGGCATGGATGCTCCTGGGTGGTGTGATCGTGAAATAGGCCGCCGAGGATCCCCCAGATTGGCGACCTCATCGGCCTGTGGTCCAAGGACCAGGGCAGATTCTCGTACTTGCTTGGATGATTCCGAAGCCTTGGCCGTCTTCAGACTTTCTGGACAGCAGTTCTGAGCGGACCAGCTGAGCGCGCGCGGCGCGAAACGCGAAATGGCGAGACCTTAAGCGAGACGATGATGCTGTTTCCGGTGATCGCAGGATGTCGATCAGGCCAACGATGCACCGGGACACCTCGCGAGGCACCGCCACCAACTCAACGACGATGAATGCATTGATCCTATGGCCATTGCGACACAGCGCATCGAGCGCCCGCACCAAACTTGAACTGCGTGCTACTGCGAGCATCTGCGCACAGGGGTGGCCGATCGAAACGTGGGCGACCAATAGCCAGCCGAAAGCGTGCGCTGGCGCGATAATTCGGCTCACTCCGGGCTCCTCCAAATCTTAGATATGTGATCACAAATCAAAACAGACGTCAAGCGCTGGGAGAGGCATTCCGGCATTGCCCAAGGGGCGCGCGAACGCCCCCCGCTCCGCTAGGTCATGTCAAAAGCGGTGGCACGGGGCTCTGGCACGTCTGCCCTATCGCGGCGGTCGTCTAGTCCAGTAACAATCGGCTTTAGCGCTGGCGGGTTCTGCGACGCTAGATAGCGATCATGCGTAACATCGCCATAGACCGTCGTACGTTGGCGCGGCAGGCGTGCCATTTCGCGGATAAGATCTTCCATTTGCTTCGGAGCCATCTCGTGGCCGTGCTGGGCACCGGCTGAGCGCGAGATCGTTTCATCCATCAGCGTGCCGCCGAGATCGTTCACGCCAGCTTCAAGGCAGGCACGAATGCCTTTTTGCCCGAGCTTCACCCACGACGTCTGAATGTTGGAGATCCTCGAGTGGAATACGAGCCGTCCGATCGCGTGCATGAGAACGACTTCGCGAAACGTCGGCCCCTTGCGCGAGCACCCCTTCAAATAGATCGGGGCTTCCATGTGGACGAACGGCAATGGGACGAATTCGGTGAAGCCGCCGGTCTCGGCTTGAAGATCCCGGATGCGCAAGAGATGCTTGGCCCAATGCTCGTAGCGATCAACATGGCCGAACATGATGGTTGCGGTGCTGCGCAATCCCGCTCTATGGGCCGTTCCCATGATCTGCAGCCACTGCGCCGTGTTGATCTTGTCGGGACACAAAATGGCGCGGACTTCGTCGTCGAGGATTTCCGCGGCCGTCCCGGGCAATGTGCCAAGTCCGGCTTTCTTCAACTCCCGCAGAAACTCATCGACCGAAATTCCGAGCGTCCTGGCGCCTTGGAACACCTCGAGCGGGGAGAAAGCATGTATATGCACCTCAGGCGTGAACTGCTTTACGGTCCGGCAGATCTCAAGATACTTCGCGCCGGTGTAGGAGGGATGGATGCCGCCCTGCATGCAAACCTCGGTCGCGCCGCGCTCCCAGGCTTCGCGGGCGCGCCGTCCGATCTCATCCATCGCGATATCGTAAGGCCGCCCGCGCAAATTCTCGGCGAGCTTTCCTTTCGAGAACGCGCAGAACTGGCACCTGAAGTAACAGATGTTGGTGTAGTTGATGTTTCGGTTGACGACATAGCTGACTGTGTCGCCATTGACGGAGCGGCGCAGCTCATCTGCGGCGCGGCAGACGGCTATGAAATCGCGCTCCTCGGCCTCGAACAGCGACACGATCTCTGCTTCTTCGAGCCGTGTCCCAGATTGAGCCTTTGCGACAATTCTACCTACGCTGCCGCTCAAGAGCGCGGGCAAGTTGGCCTCTTCACGCAGCATCACAAGGTCATCGGCAGGCGGATCGCCCCTCGTTCCAGGGCACCATTCGTCCGAACGCGGCCACCCTCTTCCGTCGATAAGACCTAGCAGGCTTTTCTGCAGCGATGTGTCGGTCCAGCGTGCATACTGACGCGCATAGGCTGGATAAACCGCGAGACGTTCGACGAGCTTCTTGCCGCATTCGGCGGTGGCCTCGGCAAGACGCGCGAGATGCGGCCAAGGCGCCTCGGGATTGACATGGTCCGGCGTGACCGGGGACACGCCGCCCCAGTCATTGATCCCAGCGCCCAAGATCATGTCCAGTACGCCAGGGCTGAGATTGGGCGGCGCCTGGATGTTCATATCGGGCCGGAACAGCAAGCGCGCCAATGCAATGGTCCACACATGCTCTTCCAGTGTCGGCGCCGACGCATGTCTCATCCGCGTATTCGGCTTCGGCCTGAAGTTCTGGATAATGATTTCCTGAATGTGTCCGTGGCGTTCGTCCAGATTGCGCAATGCTAGCAGCGACGAGATGCGCTCAAGCGGCGTCTCACCGATACCGACCAGCAGTCCGGTCGTGAAGGGGACAGAGAGCTGGCCGGCGAGTTCAATCGTCTGCAGCCGCCTTGCTGGATCCTTGTCAGGTGAACCGAAATGCGGTCCCCCGGGCTCGCACAGCCGTGCGGAGGCGCTCTCGAGCATAATCCCTTGCGAGATGGAGACCTTGCGCAAGTTTGCGATATCATCGGCCTCCATCAAGCCTGGATTGAGATGCGGCAATAGGCCTGTCTCGCAGAAAACCGCGCGCGCGGCCTCTTGGAGGTAAGCGAGGGTCGATGCAAACCCCATTTCGTGCAGCTCACGCTGGGCTTGGCCGTAGCGCAGCTCAGGCTTATCACCCAGCGTAAATAGCGCCTCTTTGCATCCGGCCTCACGACCGACACGCGCGATCGCGAGCACCTCACCGATGGTGAGGTAGGCGCGCTGCCCTCTTTGGGGGGCATGGGCAAATGTGCAGTAGTGGCAGACATCCCGGCATAGCTGCGTAAGCGGAATGAAGACCTTTCGCGAGTAGGAGATCTTTCTGCCGTGGGCCTCATCCCGCCTCGATGCCGCCATCGCCATGAGATCGGAAAGAGATACGTCGCTGACCAGAGATAGGACCTCGGAAGCGGAAATTTCGCTTTGCCTTAGCGTGTCCAGAAGCATCCGATCCATCATTTTCAGAACTCCTCACGCTCCGCGAATTACAACGGAGCTTCCCTCATTTGCGCAACCAACGGCGAACTCATTTCTGCCGCCCGCATCAACGATCGGGCGGCTGTGTCCAGCACCTCCGCACGTCGCCGTTCCCCCAGATTGATGGAACGCAAATAGCGATCGGTCGCGGTCAACGTGCTCAGGTCAAGAAAATCAAAGAGATCGGCGGGACTGTCGAGATCAAGCCCAATTCTTGCATTGCGGCACACGATGGGGTCGATGCTGAGGCGATCGGCTGCGGCGATGTGGCGGGCAAAGCTGTCGGGGCCAAAACACGGCTGCAATGGCCGCGCCAAGGTGAACGCAACGGCGTTCGTGCCGCCATCGCGTGGCGCCGGCACGATCACTACACGGTTGCGCTCCGCGGCCTGAAGAAGCGTTGAAATATCTTCGCTCATGATCGCGGGCACATCGCTCGGCAGAGCGACGACAAGCCGGCCTCCCCTCTTTTCGACCCCTGCGAGACCTGCCGCGATTGCCTCGTTCGTTCCGTTCGCGCCGCCGTCATCAATGACAACAGCACCTAAGCGAGCTGCTTCTCGCGCGACATCGTCTGCACTGGTGACAACAGCGACTTTCTTCGACGTCGGCACGCTGCATGCTGCCTCAAGAACATCGGTCAGCATGGTACGCGCCAATGTGGCGCGCTCGGATGCGGTCAAAAATGATGAGAGCCGCTGCTTTGCGCGCAAGAACATCTTAGCCGGGACAATTACCCATGCATCAGGGCTGGTCACGATACACCTCCGCTCAAGGGTCCTTTTTCCTGTCCCTTGCGCTTTGTTCGAAGGCTATTGCCGAACATAAGCGCGTGCTCCGCGAGGGCGATTTTTGATTGCAATCCAGTCATCAATGTTGGTGCCAGATGCACGTCGATGCCAAGGTCGGCAGCCCCTTCGGCATCCGTCGTGTCTATGATCAAGCCATCGATCAGCCCGGCGTAATGTCTCGCAATCTCTCGGTTTGTGGCTTCAAGGCCGAGCTCGTCCATGATCTTTCGTGTCGGCCCTTTGATGGCTTGGCCCCCTATGATCGGGGAAATGGCGATGACAGGAACACGGGCCGCTCGCAATTTTTCCGTCATTCCTGGAACAGCCAGCATCGGATCGATGCTCAGATAAGGGTTGGACGGACATAGGATGATGAGGCGGAGATCATCAGCGTCAAGAGCCTGAAGCACCTCCTGTGTGAGGCGGGCGCTTTCGGTCCCACTGAATCGGATCTGCTTGACCGCCGGCTCGCAGCGCCGCCCAACAAAATAGCGTTGGAATTCGAGTTCACCTTCCGTACTTACAACGATGGTGGAAAGCTTGTTGTTGGTAATGGGCAGCACGTTTGAACGAACGCCGAAGCGACGTGCAATATCGATCGAAATGGCTGTGAGAGTTTCACCGCTTAGCCGCCGGCGGGTTCGCTCCACATGCATGGCCATGTCGCGATCGCCAAGGGAGAACCAGGTCTGCCCGCCGATTTCCTTCAAAGCCCCCATGAAGTTCCAGGTCTCATCGGATCGACCCCAACCACGTTGCTGGTCGCTCAAACCACCGAGCGTATAAAGCACTGTATCCAGGTCCGGGGAGATATGTAGCCCGAGATGCTCGAAATCGTCCGCGACATTTACAACAACGGTCAGACGTTCTCCGAGGAGGTGCTGCAAGCCGAGAGCAAGTTTTGCTCCTCCGACTCCCCCGCAGAGGGCCACCACACGGCCCTCATCAGACAGATGAGAAGGTCCCTTCATCTGAAAAGATCCTGCGCCTTCGGACGGACAAGAACCGAGGCAGGCTTTGCCGGCGCCTGACATGACAGTCCGCGGACGTGGACGATCGGTTGTCCCTCGGCTGCCTGTCCCATCACCAACGACGCGGCCGCTGCCAGTTCATCAGCCACGGCGATCTCCGTCACCTGCATGGGCCGTCCGAACAAATCGGGCTCCCCAATCATATTCTGAAGTGCAGGCAGCCCTGCACATCCGATTGCCACCCCAACAACACCGTTGCGCCAAGGCCGACCGAAGCTGTCGTTCATGACCACTGCGACATTAACGCCGAAATGTTGATCGAGCCCGGACTTCAAGCGCTCGCAACTGTCATCCGGATCTTTTGGCAGCAGCAGCACGCGATGACTGTGACCTTGATCGATATTGGATTGATCGATCCCGGCATTCGCCATCACGAACCCAAGGCGGTGAGCAACGATGATCACGTTCTGCCTGGAGCGGATGATCTCGCTTGACTCCGAGAGCACCACCTCGATGTGCCGCGGGTCCTTTCCAACCGTTTTTGCGAGTTCCAATGCCCGTGCGGAAGGGATCACGTCATCGAGATCAACGTACCTATTTTCTGCCTTCGAGACGATTTTTTGAGCAATTACGAAAATGTCACCCGAGGCGACCTCGATGCCAGCACTAGTAAGGCCATCCGCAATGATAGACACCAGATCGTCGTCCGGCCTCACCATAGGGATCCCACGAAGGGCGGTATAAGTGATGCTCCTAGTCATCGCGAGGCCTTTCTCCCTTCGCGGCTGCTCACTTCCCGATTATTAATTCTTGCACATGTGCATCTCGTCTTGAAAATGGTGCCCGCCGAGGTGCCGCCAATCAATGCGAATCCGCTATATTCCATCTTCTTCTCCGTGGGCAGCTTGTAAGTGCTCAACTGTCAGATACGCTCTTTCGATGCGATCGTCCTGCAGGAGTGCCGATGAATCTCTTCGCGCTTGCCTCATACACAGCCGCTAACCCAAGTTGGTCACTTGCCTCTACGCTGCGTCCCAGCCGGTCTAATCATTATGAGCGCAGCAGGAGAGATGGATCGCTTCACTATGGTGCGCATTGCAAAGCTGGATTGCAGTCTCGCGACGCCTGGCAACCGCGATAGCTGCTGCTTATGGATACGTTCGTAGTCCTCCATGCCACATGCCAGCACTTGAACCTGATAGTCGTCCGCACCGGACATAAGGTGGCACGAGATTACGTCGGGGCACTTGTGGATTTCAGTCTCAAAGCGTGCGAGTGCATCCTCGTTTTGGCGATCAAGTGTGATGTGAACGATCACTGTCAGCGGGAAACCAAGCGCATTGACATCGATGTTTGCCGCGTAACCCTTGATGATGCCGGCTTTCTCCATTTGCAGTACGCGCCTCGCACAGGCGGTCGCTGACAGTCCGACCCGTTCGGAGAGAGCCAAGTGGCTTATTCGGGCATCTTGAATGAGTTCGCGCAGAATTTTACGGTCGAGAGAATCGAGGGCTGAGAGCATCGCGTCGAGAGCCCCTATCGTTGTTCCATTCACGTCAAGCCGGAGATCGAGATGCCGGCGCCTTTCACTTTGTATTTGCGGTTGATCGCGATCAGGACGGAGGTTAGAGCCTCGGCCGCGGTCGAATTCGCGAGGACACCGCCATCGACGCCACGATTGCTCACAGCGTCCGCGAGCGTGATCACTTGGTTGCGGGCATCGGCGTCATCGCTGAACACCAGGACATCGCAGTCTGCCTTGCCGCCAGCATGAAGCTTCTGCGAGCCGACATTGTGGAAGGCGCCGACCACGCGCGAGCTTGGATCAAGCAGCGACTGCGCTATCAGGGCTGCTGAACCAGCACTCGGGAGATGAACGACGGATACCTTTGGCGGCACGAGGGGCACTACCGCGGTGACGACAATCTTGCTCTTGGCAGGATCTTTGATCTCGCCCAGGCTTGCCTCATAGTTGGAGAAAGGAACCGCAACGACGACGATGTCGCTCTTCGCAGCTGCGGCAGCGTTGGTGTCGCCGCTGACATTGGCGAACCCTTCCGACTTCAGGAGCGAGACTGCCTCCTGAGCGCGCTCAATTGAGCGGGATCCGAGAATGACGGAGTATCCGGCGCGACTCCAGCTGCGGGCAAGGCCAGACCCGAGATCGCCGGTGCCGCCGACGATTGACAAAATAGGAAGGTTAGCGTTCGACATGTGGATTGCACCTTCTTTGCTTGCGGCATGACTCTTCCGCGAAACTTTGCTTTGCTTGAGTGTGCCGGACGGTATTCACACCAGACCGAACACTCAACAGGTGAGTGGCTGCCGCATCATCACGTGCACAGGCTCTTCAAATCCAGCGCGCCGGCAGGTCAACAGTTTTGAGCCCCTCCCGGACGAAAGGATTTCATGCTAGCCACCCTCAAGATAGGGAAAGAAATTGAGTTCGGCACCGTCTTCGACTTCGGCGGACAACGGCACCACCACGTCACCAATCGACGCCAGCCAGACCTCATGCTCGGCGAAGGAGTCGATCACGTTGAGAACCGTCGTTCCGTCGGGCAGGTCAAGCTGAATGGATCCAATTCCGTCGGGCAAGAACCGACGGAGGTTTCCATGCATATTGATCTCGACGCGGATCATGAGTGTTGCACCTGCATTGCGGCGGCAATCTTTTCAGCTGTCATAGGCAGTGAATTCGGCCAACAGCCGGTCGCCGCTGCGATCGCATTTCCGATGGCAGCCGGTGGCTCGATACAAGGTGGCTCGCCGACGCCCTTGGCCCCGTAAGGACCGGCAGCGGAGGGGCATTCCACGATGATGCTCTCGATCTCCGGGACATCCATCGCTGTCGGCATCTTGTAATCGGTCAGGTTCGCATTCATGACGCGACCGTCCTGATAAACGATCTCTTCCGACAGCGCCTGGCCGATACCTTGCGCCACGCCGCCCTCGATCTGGCCCTCGATATAGGTCGGATTGATCGCATATCCGACGTCCTGGGCCACGACATAGCGATTGATGGTCACTTTGCCGGTTGCTTGATCGACCGACAGGTCGACGGCATGGGCATGGTAACTCGGTGTATTCCATACGGGTAGCGGATGGTTCTGAACACGCGTTGGATCATAAGCGGGCGCGGGCGAAATGGCCGTGCCATGCGCGATGAGCCCGCCGCCGGCAAGACGCGAGATGCGCGCCAATTCCGCAATCGAAATCGACTTGTTGCCGGCCACCACATGCTTGTCTTGCAGTTTCATATCCTCGATCGGGGCTTCGAGCTGCTCGGCTGCGAGTTCGAACATCTGGCGCCGCAGCTCGGCGGCAGCAGCAAGACAAGCGTTGCCGACCGAGAAAGTGGTGCGGCTCCCTTGAGCGCCGTAGTCAAACGGGGCGGCCTGGGTGTCGACTCCCGTCACGTTGACGTCGGTTAGATCGAGGGACAACTCCTCGGCCAGGATTTGAGCAGCTCCAGTGATGGCGCCGGTGCCAATTTCGACGGCGCCGCTCACAAGCGTCGCACTTCCATCAGGGTTGATCTTGACATAGACGCCGGACGAGCCACCGGTTGTCATCCACCAGCTGCAGGCAATCCCCTTGCCGCGTCCTGGCTCCGGATTGCGATCGTGCCAGCCGATCGCATCGGCTGCCTTGCGCAGGCATTCCTCGATGCTCACAGACCTATGAATCTCGCCGGAAGGACCTGGGTCTCCCTCCTTGACGACGTTCCGCAGGCGCATTTCGAGAGGATCCAATCCGAGATCCTTCGCGATCATGTCGATCTGGCATTCCATCGCGAAATTCGCCATCGGCCCCGCAGGAGCGCGGAACGAGCCCGAATGGACCTTGTTGGTGTAGACAGCGATGCTTTCGAACGCGAGCGCTCCGGTCTTGTAAGGGCCTGCCATGACCTGCAGCGCGATTGCAGCCGTTCCCGGACCTGAGCCTGCATAAGCGCCACAATCCACGATGATCCTGCCGCTTCGAGCGAGAAGATGTCCTTGTTTGTTGACAGCAGTCTTGAGCAGAACGATGGAGGCCTGACGGGGAAGCGCGGCTGTGAGCTCTTCTTCGCTCGTCGACATCACCTTGACCGGGCGCGCGGTCTTGCGCGCCAGGAGAGCTGCGAAGTGCTCAACGCCGATCCTTAGCTTCCCGCCGAAGCCGCCACCAATGCCTGGCACGGTCACCCGCACACGCGCGGCCGGTAGATCAAGGATCTCGGCCAAGGTCGTTTGCGTATCGAACGGCAATTGCGTGTTACACCAGACGGTCACGATTCCATTCGCATCCCAGTCGGCGGTCGCAACCCGTGGCTCTGTGTATCCAGGATGCTGCAACGCGGTTGAGAAACGATGCTCGTAGACCTTATAGGCTTTTGCGAATGCCGCTTCGGCATCGCCGACGCGAATGCGCGCTTGACCTGCGATATTGCGGTTTCTCGAAATGATCGGGAGCGCCTTGTAAGTTTCCCAATCCGGATGGATCCGGATATCGCTCTCGAGCGCGTCCTCCGGATCAAACAGCGGTGGCAAATCCTCGTATTCGACCTCAATGGCTGCAAGCGCGCGCTCAGCGATCTCGAGAGAGGTGGCCGCAACGGCGGCTATTGCATGTCCAATGAACAACGCGCGATCAGTTGCGAACACAGTTGTATCGCGCACTGCCGTTCCGTAACGGATCTGTGGAATGTCAGCCGAGGTGATGATTCCCCGTACGCCCGCAATTGCAGCCGCTTGCGACGTATCGATCTTTTTGATCAGCGCGTGCGCTCGCGTACTGCGCAGAACCCTGCCGTAGAGCATGCCGGGGAGCTTGAAATCTGCGGCATAGACGTGCTTTCCGGTAACCTTGCCGACGCCATCCCGTCGGGGTAAGCGGTGACCGGCAACGCGATGGGTATGTGCGCTCATTGCTTGGCTCCCGAGAGTGCGATGCGGTCTGCCGCGGTTGCCACGGCATCAATGATCTTGCGATAGCCGGTACAGCGGCACAGGGTCCCTGCGATCGCTTCCCTGATTTCGTCCCGCGAGGGCCGGCAGCCCGGATTTTCATCAAGGAATGACTTTGCCGTCAGGATCATTCCCGGGATGCAGTAGCCGCACTGAACAGCACCGCATTCGATGAATGCTTCCTGGAGGGGATGCAGATGCTCGGGATCGCCGATCCCCTCGATTGTTGTGATAGAGCATCCCTCGACCTGACCTGCGAGCAGGATGCATGAATTAATGGCCTTTCCATCAAGCAGCACCGTACAGACGCCGCACTCTGCTTCAAGGCAGTTCTCTTTCGTGCCCATCATGCCGATCTCGTTGCGCAGGACCTGCAGCAGCGTCCAATGGGGCTCAATGAGCACTTGATGGCTCTCGCCATTGACAACGATATTGAGAATTTTCCGGTTCATTGATTTTGCTCCCGAATTCGTTGCAAACACGTCGTCAGCGCGCGCTCTACCATCACGGCGACAAGACCGCGGCGATAACCGGCCGACGCGCGGACATCAGAGATCGGACTGGAAGCCTCTGCCGCGAGCCTGCCCGCCTCCGCAAAGCTTTCCTTCCCGGCAGGTTTGCCGATGAGGAAGCCTTCCGCCTGTTGGGGCCGGAACGCCTTGGGGCTTGCGGCGCCGATGGCCAGGCGCACGGAAGCGCAACGCGAGGTCGAAGCCTCTAGCGTCAAGCAAGCAGCAACACAAACGACCGAAATCTCCATCGCACGCCGTCGCCCTTCCTTGAGGAAGGCGGTTGCTGATCTGGCTGGAAGCTTGGCAAATCGGATGCTGGTCACGATCTCTACCGGTGAGAGATTGGTTCGTCCCGGGCCAACGATGAAGTCTCGCAAGGCGACAGAGCGCCGTCCCTTCGGGCCGGTAATGTCGAGACTCGCATCGAGCGCGAGCAGCGGCGGCACAAAATCGGCGGCTGGCGAAGCATTGACGATATTGCCGCCGATCGTGGCGATGTTTCGGACCTGATGCCCACCGACGACACTGGCAGCTTCCAGCAGCACCCGCAAATTACCCCGAAACGCAGGATGGGTTTCGATGCTGCGATACTTGGTCAGCGCGCCAAGGGCGAATGCGTCAGCGGTCTCAGTGATCTCGCTCATGCCGGGCAGGCAGGCGACATCGATCAGATGCGCGGGATCAATCTTCTTCCGATTGATCTGGATGACCGTATCGGTCCCGCCGGCGACATAGCGCGCGGTCGGCGCAAAACGTTGAGCGAGGTCAACGGCCTCCGTGACTGTCGCCGGCCGATGAAGATCAAAGCTCATGGCTTCACCCCTTCGTTAGCCTGTACAGCGGGCCAGACCTCGGAGCCCATCTTGGCGATCGTGTCCTCGATTGTACCTCCTTCGGCGGCGAAGGGCATAGTGATGATGCCATCAACCCCGGCATAGCGCAGTTCGATCACACGCGCGGTCACTTCCTCGACATTGCCGGCCAGAGTGAAGGCGTTGATGTGGCGGTCGGTCACGTATGGCAGCAGAGGAAGATAGGGCGTCACGCCGGCGGCGTAGTGGGCACCCTGAACGGTGGCGAGTATATCCTCCGGCAATGTGAGCCCCTGCTCTTCAGCTGTTTCAAACTTAAGACGTCCTGCACCGAGCAAGCGTGCTACCGTCGGCCGCAGAGCGTCACGGGCGGCCTGACCATCTGACGCAATACAGGCATTGAGCCGAACGATCAGTTTGACGGATTTGGGATCGCGGCCGGCCTTCCTGGCCCCCTCATCCAGTCTCGCACGGAACGCCTTGACTTCCGCGGCGTTGCCGCCTGCCTCCATGAACGCGGCATCGGCGCAAGCGCCCGCGGTCCGTTGCCCGAGCGGTCCGTTACTAGCCACATAGATTGGGATATCGGCGCGTATCGGGGTGAAGTTCAGCTTGCCCTCCCTGAACTGAATGACCTCACCCTCATAGGCGACAGTCTCGCCTCGCAGAAGCATGCGAATGACCTCGATCGCTTCGCTTATGGCGCGCGCGGGCTTCTTCCGATCGATGCCAAGCTCAGCAAAGCCCGAAATCCCGGCGCCGATGCCCAGAATTGCGCGCTTGTTGGAAATCTCGTCAAGCGTCGCAATCGCCATAGCCGTCAACGCGGGGTGCCTTGCATAAGGGTCCGTTACACAAGGTCCGAGCCTGACCCGCGACGTGTTTTGAGCAAAATAGCTCAGGCAGGAATAGACCTCCCGATAAAATCGTTCATCGGCAAGCCAGACCGTATCGTAGCCGCTCGCTTCGGCGAGCTTGACGCGATCAAGCATCTTGATCATGGGCGCGTTGCCGAGAATTAGCAGATCGAGGGTCATCTTGTTGTCCTGTTTTGCGGCTTACGTCTTGGGTCAGGCAGAGCTCAATGCGACGTCATTCTATCTCATCGCTGACGAAATAGATGTTCTTCGAGCGATCGAGAAACTTGCCATAAAGCTCCTCTCGCAGAGCAACGCCGGCCGGCGAGGCCAGATCCTTGTCATGTTGCTCGAGGCTCTTGACTTCGATCCGCTCAATGTACTGCCACGTTGAATTTTCGGCACCCTGGATGGGGCGGCGAATGCGGTGCACCTTGTAGCTCACATAATTGTCGAGGCTGCGCACAAGAGCGTAGTCGCGCTCGCGCACCCATGCCTCGTATTCAGCTGGATCGACCCCAGGCTTTAGCGTGCTGATCAGGAAACGGACTGGCATGCGACTTTCTCCTTGGCTGTTTTCTCAATACGGGTTGACCGAATATCTCCGACGACTTTGACGCGGACGCGCATCGCATTTCCTGGCAGATAGGCGATCGGGGTGTCCTCTGCCTCGACCAAAGCGAGCGAGGCCGGCTCCGCACCAGCCTCCACCGCCCGGGTATCGGCAAGCTTGCGCGCTGAAGCGACGGTCTCATCTCGCGTCAGACCTTGGAAGACCTGGTCGACTTCACCACTGACCTGGGCGATGGCCGCGCCAACTGCATTTGCGCAACCTCCGTGCTGAACGCGGACAACACGCCCGACGCCCTGCAATTCTTCAGGAACAAGAAACGCGCCGCCACCGACCGCGATGAGGGTGACGTCTTCGGCGCTTGTCTTCATCCGATCAACGTTCTCTTCCAGCATCTCCTTGCAGCGGCGCAAAATGCCGCTCACCTCATCGGCAGTTATGTGCGCCACACGCTTGCGATCGCCGAGGTCGATCAATCCGGCGGCGACGCCAATGTCAGTTGCCGTCACGGTGTTCCCTCCAAAGACAAGCGCCTCCTTGGACAGGCGATACCCAACACTAAGTGGTCCGATCGTGCCCGCATCAAGATCGACATGGCTGCCGCCCCCAAGTCCGATGGACACGAGGTCCGGCATGCGAAACAGCGTCCTGACACCCCCAATATGCACGACCGCGTTGGCCTCCCGCGGAAAACCGTTCCGCAGATGGCCAAAATCAGCCGTCGTGCCGCCGACGTCGACCACCACCGCTTCTTTAAGGCCAGAGAGATAGGCCGCCCCGCGCATGGAGTTGGTCGCGCCAGAAGCGAAGCTGAACACCGGGTATGCGGCGGCACGCGAGGCTTCTGCGACGGTGCCATCGTTCTGCGTGACAAAAAGCGGAGCGTTAAGTCCGACCTTTGACTTGGCGTGCTCGAAGGCCGTGATGGTCTCCTCGGCAAGCGCAATGAGAGAGGCGTTAAGAATTGCCGCATTCTCGCGTTCGAGCAAGCCGATCCCGCCGAGCAGATGTGCGCAGGTCACCGACACATCCGGGATTTCCTCGCGCAGGATCGCGGCAACCGCCTTTTCGTCAGAAGGGTCGAGCGGAGAGAATAGTGCGTTGACGACGACGTATTTGAGAGCGCGATTGCGGATCTCGCGCGCAATTTGCCTGGCTGCAGCGATATCGAGAGTAGCGAACCTGCGCCCATCGTAATCGTGACCACCTTCGATTTGCCAGACGCCGCCATTGGCGAGCTCGGCGAGGCCAGCCGGCCAATCTGTGAAGGGCGGCAAGGAGCTGGTGGCGGGGAGCGCGATGCGGATCACCGCAACTTTCGTAAGATGGCGACGCTGAACGACCGCATTGATGAAGTGGGTCGTACCGATCATCAGAGCGTCAATGCCGGCCGCAAGGTTGGCACTCAGATGGAGCGCCTCGATGGCCGTAGCCACGCCGCTGGTGACGTCGGCCGTGGTGGCAACCTTCACGCCTTGGACGACCTTTCCGTCGTCGATCAGCACGGCATCCGTGTTGGTGCCACCTACGTCAATACCGATGCATCTCATGAGCAAAATACCGACTTGAAATCGATGTCATAGCCGAAGGCACGGGGGCCGACATGGTCAAGCCCGCGCGGCGAAAGGAAAACCGGAGCAGCCGGAAGCGCGATCACCGTCGTCCGCTGCCCGTAGCGAATGGTTTCTGTTCCGATTGCTTCGCCAGATTCGCTGTCGAGAACGCAAATGAGGTCGGGCGTCGACACGACCGCCTGCCCATCACGCCACACGACGATCCACTCGTTCTGGAAATCGACCCGAATCTGACTGCCGTGATTCTCGCCAAGCCCCTCGATGACGGTGCGGCCGCGCAGGAAGCCCTCTGTTGTCCGCCGCTCCACCTCAACGACTTTGCCGGAGAACAGGAGCTTGCCCGATTCTGCTTTCAGAATGGCCGCAATCGGATCGGCATGCTGGCGGTTGGCTTCGACGACAGCCCTTCCGAGATTGATGGCCTTGGATGTGGTGCGCGGGATCGCCCACTTCTTCACTTCCGCACCAGTGCGCGGCGCCTTGCAAGTCGCGACAATGGATCCGAATTCTGTGCAAAGCTTGCGGCTCACACGCTCCATCCATTTCCAAGAAGAGGTCTTGCCAACGATGGCCTCATTGCCGCGCGGGTCGATCGATGTCAGCGGATAAGGCGCGAGATTGCCAACCGCAAAGCTCGTCATCTGCGCTTCAGGGTAAGCTCGGCCCATCGCATCAGCATCGATAACCGGAATCTTGAGATGGACAGCAGCAAGCAAAGACTGCATGCCATTGCCCCCACCGATCTCGACCGGCATCACCGCCCTGAACTTGCGGCCAAGATGCTCTTCCATGGCCGAGACGGCGCGAGCGATCAGCCGGCTGTCGACCAGCCGCTCCTGGAAAACGAGCGGAGCGCCCATAATCGAGACGACCGCAACCGCATCGTCATCGTCCAACTCGTCGGGGTCAATGAGATTGATGCGAACGCCGTCATTGTAGAAGCGCCGCAAGTTCAGCAGCGCGTGATACGGACTTCCGCCACCACCCGTTCCGAGAATCCAGGCGCCAACCGAGAGCGCCTCGATATCCTCTGGACTCAATTGCCTCATCTATTGCCTCCAAGCCGCAACCAGTTGCGGCGATAGAAAAAAATCAAGCAGCAGTCGAGCCGCCGCCCAGCACACGGTGCGCACGCTGCGAAAGGAACGGATCCCCAAAGCGACTCGCGATCCGCTGGGCCGCGGTGGTAAGCAGCGTGATCATGCGACTCCTCTCTTCATCGCTCAAATGCGAGGCGGGATAAGAGATACAGAAACCCACCGTTTCGCCGATCTCCGGATCGGCTACGCTTACCGAGATCGAGCCGACGCCAGGGATAGCCTCATCGGCGGCCTCGGCCCAACCGAACCGACGTGGCTGGTCGAGTGCAGTCAGCAACTGATCGACGCTTTGCGGCGCGCGCGGAGAAGGCGGAATAACACCTTCAGCGTGAAGTGAGCGCACAACATCATCCGAAAGCCGCGCCAACAGACTGCGACCGAGTGCAGTCGCAAACGCCGGCGCACGCTGGCCAAGCGGCGTAAACACCCGCAAGGCGTGAGAGCCTTGATGCATCCGGATGACCAAAACGTCAGCACCATCGAGGATCGAGACGTAACCCGTGTGTCCCGTCTCTCGACTGATTTCCCTCACGGCCTCATCGACCGCGTCAATCAACGATGAGTTCAGCTTGTAGAGGCGCGAAATCTCAAAAAGCAGATTTCCGACCTTGTAGCGCGGCGGATTCTCCGAACGCGATAACAACCCCTCCTGCAGCATCGTTTTCAGCAGTCGAGATGCTGAGCTTTTAGGCATCTTTAACAGCTGCGACACATCCGTCACCGACACTTCGAGCCTGCCAGGCCCAAAAAGTCTAAGTATTTCCGCGGCATTTTCGATTGCGCCCACTTTTTAATCACCATGTTTCGTATATTGAAACTGAGTTGACAATAGCAGGACGATGACAATAATGCAAGTTATCAATGCAAGCCGTCGCGCACCGGATGACCCGCAAGCTGCGCGCAAAGTCAGGAGAGGAATGAGATGAGAAGCGACACGCGCCGTCGGGATTTCTTGAAGTTTGCCGCAACCAGCATCGCGGCCCTCACATTCGCCGGCAAAGCTCGGTTGGCTGCCGCGCAGGAAAAGCGAACGCTGACGGTCGCCTGGGACGCCGACATCGACACGCTCGATCCGGCCTCGTTCAAGACGTCGGCAGGCTACACTGTGCAAGCCAATGTTTACGACAGTCCGCTGATGTGGAAGGTGCAGCCGGTCGCGGGAAAGCCGGGAGTGTCGCAAGCAAGGCCGGGCGAGATCGAGGGCGGCATCGCCCAGTCCTGGTCTTTCGAAAATGGCGGCGCCACGCTAGTGCTGAACATCCGCAAAGGCGTGAAATTACCGAGCGGTCGCGATGTCAACGCAACGACTGTGAAGTATCTCCTCAACCGCGGGCTGCAGTCGCCGGGCTATATGCGCATCCTGTTTCCGCGGCTTCTGGGCGTAACGAACCCCGAGCACTTCAAGGTGCGTGACGAGTTTACGATCGAGATCAACATGCCCTCGCCGAGTCCGATGGCGCTGGACACGATGGCGCTCATGAACAACGCGCTGCTTGATCCGGATGAGGTCAAGACGAATGGGACCGCGGAAGATCCCTGGGCTGCCAATTGGCTGAAGCGAAACACCGCCGGGCTCGGACCCTATCAGCTGGTGAAGAACCAGCCAGGGGTCGAGGTCGTCCTAGAAGCGCAGGCCGATCACTGGCGTGGTCGGCCCTATTTCGATCGGGTGGTCTTCAAATATGTGCCGAACGAAGCCGATCGCGTGCTGCTGCTCAAACGCAAGGCCATCGACATGGTGGTCGGCAGATCAACCCTGTCTCCGCGCAATGTGAAGAGTCTCGCAGCCGAGCCAGGTTTGAAGACCGTCTCCGTGCCGGACACCCTGTGTCACTGGCTTTGCATGAACACGCAGAAGGCGCCGCTTAACAACGTTAAAGTGCGTCAGGCCATCAATTACGCGATACCGGTCCAGGCCATCATCCCGAGCGTGCTGTATGGTTATGGCACCGAGATGAAGAGCCCTGTGCCGAGTTTGACGCCCGGTTACGATAGCACGATTAGCCCCTACAAGTACGACATCACAAAGGCCAAGGAGTTGATGCGCGAGGCGGGCTTTGGCAAGGAGCCGATTGCGATTGACCTTGCGGTACGCGCTGGGTGGCAGCCGCACGAGCAGGCTTCGATCTGGCTCCAGACTGAGCTGGAGAAGATCGGCTTCAAAGTGAGCATCGTCAAGGAAACCGAGGCCACCTTCCGCCAGATCGCCACCAAAGGCGATCACCAGCTTTCGATCGAGTCGTGGCAGTCTTGGATCAACGATCCCTTCTATCACCTGTTCTTCAACTTCCACAGCACAGCAAAAGGCACCAACACCTCTTTCTATTCCAATCCGGAAGTCGACAAGCTGATCGATGAGAACATGCACGAAACCGACATTGGCAAGCGTCTCGCAGCAGCAAAACGCCTGCAGGAGATTATCATCGGCGACGCTGTCTGGGGGCACCTCTGGTACGAGAACTGGACCCGCGTCATGCGATCCGACCTCGTTGGCATTGAGAAGCGCTGGGATAGTTATGAGCGCTTTTTCAGCATGAAGCTCGCCTGAGCACCTCAATTTTCGTCTCAATCGGGAGAGCGTTGCAATGTTTTTTTTCAATTATGTGACGCGGCGGTTTGCGCTGGCTCTGCCGACATTGTTCGGCGTCAGCGTGATCTGCTTCACCCTCACGTACTTGCTTCCCGGCAATCCAGCCATGGTGAAGGCGGGCCCCTTTGCCACGCCAGAACATCTCGCCGAGATGGAACACCAAATGGGATTGGATCGTCCGTTTCCCGAGCAGTACTACCGGTACGTCTCCGGCATCTTCAAAGGCGATCTTGGCGAGAGCGCATCGACGGGACGGCCGGTCTCGCAGGACTTTCTGCAGCGCCTGCCCGCCACTCTCGAGCTCAACTTGGCGAGCCTTCTCATCGCGATCGTGATCGGACTGCCTCTCGGCGTCTTATCTGCGGTGCATCGCGACACGTTGGTAGACCATATCGGACGAGTCGTCGGCATCATGGGGGTCGCGATGCCGAGCTTCTTGACCGGGCTGTTGTTCGTTTACGTCTTCTTTTACATGCTCGATTTGGCCCCCTCACCTCTTGGACGGCTGGGATCCGGCTTAGAACCTCCCGCACACCTCACAGGGCTCTATGTGATCGACTCCCTGATGACCGGAAACTGGACTACCCTGCGATCAAGCCTGCATCAGCTGATGCTCCCTGCAGCGACCCTCGGGCTCAGCGCGATCGCGCCAGTCGCTCGCATGGTGCGCTCCACCATGCTTGAGATCCTCGAGTCCGATTACATCAAGGCGGCGTGGGCCGCCGGATTGCCGCGGCGCACGGTCATCTACAGGGATGCCCTGCGAAATGCGCTGATACCGGTCATCACTATTTCCGGAATCGTTTTTGGATTTCTGATGGCCGGAAATGCGGTCGTGGAGAGCGTGTTCTCATGGCCGGGTATCGGCAACTACGCGGTGACCGCACTGCTCACGAAGGATTCGGCTCCGATCCAGTCATTCATCCTCTTTGTCGCCGTAACGTGTGTCATGGTCAATCTGGCGGTTGATATTGCGTACGGCCTCATCGATCCCCGGATAAGGTTCAGCTGATGTCTTCATCATTGTCTGTGTCCTCCTCGACTTCCAAACCAGTGGCTTCGTCTTTGGTGTGGCAGCGGCTTCAGCGAAATCCAGTTTCGTTTGCGGCACTCTGCGTGATCGTGCTGATCGCAGCGGCTGCGATACTCGCGCCAATCGTGGCGCCCTACGCGCCCGATGCCACCGATCCCGCAGCCTCCCTGCAGCCGCCCTCCTGGCAGCATCCGCTTGGCACTGACGAGTTCGGCCGGGATCAACTCTCGCGGATCATTTTTGCCGCACGCGTCGACCTGCTGGTGGCCTTTGCGGCAACATTGATTGCTGTCACAATCGGGGGCTTGCTTGGAGCGGTCGTAGGATACAGCCGAGGTTGGGCTGATACTCTCGCGATGCGCGTAGTCGACGCTCTCATGGCCTTTCCGGCGTTCGTATTGGCCATGGGCATCACAGCTGGCCTTGGCAATTCCATCACCAATGTCGCAATTGCCATCTCGATCACCCAAATCCCGGCATACTTGCGGCTCACGCGTGGAGAGATGCTTCGGCTTCGCGAAATGGAGTATGCCGATGCAGCACGCACTCTCGGTAATCCAACCTGGAGGATTGTGTTGATTCACTTGCTGCCCAACTGCCTTCCGCCGCTGATCGTACAGGCCACCCTCTCGACGGGTTTCGCGCTTCTGACAATGGCGTCGCTATCGTTTATCGGGCTCGGAATTCAGCCTCCGCAAAGCGAATGGGGCGTTATGACAGCTGAAGGCGCCTCACAGATCGTCACAGGAGAATGGTGGCTCTTCGTGTTTCCTGGTCTGGCGATCATGGTTTCCGTTCTCGCATTCAACCTTATCGGTGATGGACTGCGTGATTTGCTGGACCCGCGCATGAGGGGGCTGAGATGACCGAAATGCTTGAGATCTCGGATCTGACTGTTCATTTTCAGATCAATCAAGGCGCGATTGAAGCCGTCGATCACATTAACCTGACGATTCGCCGAGGCGAAATTCTTGGACTAGTCGGTGAGTCCGGGTCGGGGAAGTCGGTGACGTCTTTCGCCATCCTGCGCCTGATCCGCCCGCCAGGGCGTGTGGTGTCAGGAAGCGTCCACTTCGACGGCATTGATCTTGGCTCGCTTCCTGAGGAGCAGATGCGCCGAATGCGCGGCGCGAAGATCGCGATGGTCTCGCAAACGCCGCGAACCGCGCTTAACCCGCTCCTGACCGTTGGAAGGCAGATTTCGCGCTTGCTGATGGTGCACGCAGGTTTGTCGACGCGAGAGGCCGAGAAGAGGATGCTGGAGATGCTGCGCCTTGTTCGCATTCCAGCACCAGAGAAGCGGGCCAACCAATACCCGCATCAGCTCTCGGGGGGAATGTGTCAACGCGTCATGATCGCGATGGCGCTTGCAACCTCACCTCAGCTCCTGCTTGCGGACGAGCCCACCACCGGGCTTGACGTGTCGATCGCAGCCAAGATTCTCGATCTTTTACGCGAATTGAGCACCAAGACGGGAGCCGCGATCATGCTCGTTACGCACGATCTGGGCGTCGTTGCCGAAATCTGCGACCGCGTTGCCGTTATGCATGCGGGCCAGCTGGTTGAATGCGCGCCCGTGCGGGACCTGTTCCATAATCCCGCTCATCCATATACGAAGGCGCTCGTCCGATCGATCCCGAGAGTAGATCGGGATGTCGTGCTTGAGCCGATATCGGGCTCGGTTCCTTCATTGATCAACCCGCCCAGCGGCTGCCGTTACGCAGGACGTTGTGAGTGGACGATGGATCGCTGTCGCGTTTCGCGGCCCCCGATGGTCGAGGCCGCTCCCGGCCATGTTGTAGCATGTTATGGATTTGAGGAACGTCGTGTCACTTGTTGAGATTCGTGATCTGCAAATGCACTTTCCGCTGGGCGGGATTGGCGGCACACTCGCGCGCCTACGTGGTCAAGCCGAGCCTGTCTTGCGAGCGGTCGATTCCGTCTCCTTCGACGTAGAGGCCGGCGAAACCCTCGGACTGGTTGGTGAGTCAGGCTGTGGCAAATCGACCGTCGCGCGTTGCCTGGTTCGGTTACTGAAACCGACGGCGGGATCTGTCCGCTATGCCGGCAAGCAGATCGCGACGCTTGACGCGCAAGCAATGAGGCCGTTCCGCCGGGACATCCAAATGGTGTTCCAGGATCCCACCGCGTCCCTCAATCCCAGGCTTTCGGTGAGAAGCATGGTCGAGGAGGCGCTCACGCTTCATACCAAATTTGACGCAAAGGAACGCCGCGCACGGGTCGAAGAGCTCATGCACGAGGTGGGTCTTGGCCGCGATCTTTTGGACAGCTATCCCCACGAACTTTCGGGTGGCCAACGCCAGCGTGTGAATATTGCCCGGGCGATCGCGACAAATCCTCGCTTTGTTGTTCTCGACGAACCGACGTCCGCACTCGACGTCTCGTTGCGGTCGCGAGCGATTCTCCTGCTGGAGAAGCTGCGCGAACATCTCGGGCTATCCTACCTCTTCATTTCGCACGATCTGGCCACGGTGAAGTACCTCGCGAGCCGCGTTGCAGTGATGTATCTTGGCAGCATCGTGGAATTATCGGACACACGCGATCTGTTCGCGAAGCCCTTGCATCCCTACACGCGAGCGTTATTGGCGGCCGTTCCGGTGCCCGATCCCGACGCAAGGCGGGACGACTTCACATTGGCAGGCGAAATTCCAAGCCCCATTGATGTCGAGACCGGATGCAGGCTGCGCGGGCGTTGTCCATTGGCCAAACCTATCTGCGCAGAAAAACCGCCGTTGAAGGAGATCGCGCCGGGCCGATTCGTCGCCTGTCATCTCGTCGCAGAGCTGTCCTCTTGATTTCAGGTCCGCCATAACAAAGGGTGACGATCCATTATAGCGATTGTCCGATTTGTGTTTGCCGCATTGAAGCCGGGTGTCGGTGCGGCAGACTATGAATGCTTCGAGCACGAGGTGGACTATGTCATCGCCTCCAAATTAAAGACTATCGTGAGCTATTGCACGCACCGCATCACCGAAACCGGCGCCGGCCTATCGGGCGGACCGTGGCACTACGTCGAGCGCATTGAGGTGACCGACCGTGCAGCCTAACAAGCTGAACTTGCCGTTGCCGGCAAGGAACTGATCGACGAACTTTACGAGAATTATCTCGATAAATCCAAGACAGTATCGGTCTGGTCAGAGCGTATCGAAGCCGGATCAGGTCCGCATGCGGCAATTTGCGGCGCTGAAACACCATCCCCACTGTACCAAACAAAATAAAACCTGTTCCAGTGACATCTATCTAAGCCCGCCTATTCTACGGTTACCGCTTTAGCAAGATTGCGCGGCTGATCCACGTTGGTGCCCATCACCACCGCGGTATGATAGGCTAAAAGCTGCATCGGAATGTCATAGACCATCGGCGTAAAGGTTGCCGGCATGTCTGGCAGCAAGATGGTCACGAGCGGGTCTATGGTCGCCTCCCTCGCGCCCTTTGCATCGGTCATCAGGATGATATTGCCGCCTCTTGCTGCAACTTCCTGCATGTTTGAGACGGTCTTTTCGAACACCCCGTCATAGGGCGCGATGACGACCACAGGCATGGTCTCGTCGATCAACGCAATCGGGCCGTGCTTGAGCTCGCCGGCGGCATAGCCTTCGGCGTGGACATAAGAGATTTCCTTCAGCTTCAGCGCGCCTTCCAGCGCCAAAGGGAACGAGGTGCCGCGGCCGAGATAGACCACGTTGCGACATTTCGCCATGTCGCGCGCGAGCTTTTCGATTTGGGGCTCGGTGGCGAGCGCGGTTGCCATCAGCCTCGGAATCTCGATCAACCTCTGCACGAGCCTGGTCTCGTCGGAGTCGGACAATTCACCGCGCGACTTGCCGGCGGCGACCGCGAGCGCGGCGAGCACCATCAGCTGGCAGGTGAACGCTCTGGTCGAGGCGACGCCGATTTGGGGCCCGGCCAGCGTCTGCAGCATGGTCTCGCTCTCACGCGCAATGGCCGAGGTAGGCACGTTGACGACTGAGAGCGTATGGAGCCCTTGCGCCTTGACGTAGCGGAGCGCGGCCAGCGTGTCGGCCGTCTCGCCCGATTGCGAGATGAAGATGGCAAGATCGCCTTTGCGCAGCGGCGCCTCGCGGAAGCGGAATTCGGAGGCAACATCGAGCTCGACTGGGACGCGGGCCAGACGCTCGAACCAATATTTGGCGACATAGCCGGCATAGCTCGAGCTGCCGGAACCCGTGATCGATATGCGGCCAATGTCGTTGAAGTCGAATGGCAGTCTCTGCGGCAACGCGATGCGCTCGGCGGCCATGTCGACATAGCGCCGGAGTGTATGGCCCACCACTTCCGGCTGCTCGTGAATTTCCTTGGCCATGAAGTGACGATAATTCGCCTTGTCGACCAGGAACGACGAGCCCCCTGATTTCACCACCTCGCGATGGGCAACGGCGCCTTGCGCGTTAAAGATCACGCTGTTCTTGCGGGTGAGCACGGCCCAATCGCCGTCCTCGAGATAGGTGATGGTGTCGGTGAACGGCGCAAGCGCAATCGCATCCGAGCCCAGATACATCTGGCCATCCCCCTGACCGATCGCAAGCGGCGAGCCCTTGCGAGCGCCGATCATGAGATCGTCATGGCCCTTGAACAGGATGGCCAGCGCGAACGCGCCGCGCAATTTCGGCAGCGACGCTTTCACTGCCTGCGACGGTGAATAGCCATTCGTCAGATAGGATTCGACGAGATGAGCGACCATTTTGGTGTCGGTTTCAGAGGCGAATTGGGTGCCCTGCTGCTCCAATTCGGCACGCAGCTTGCGGAGATTCTCAATAATGCCGTTGTGGACCACGGCCACGTTATCGGTCATATGCGAATGAGCGTTACTCTCGATCGGCTTGCCGCGGGTGGCCCAGCGGCTGTGGCCGATCCCGATATGGCCCCACAGCGGCTTGGCGCGCAGCCGGTTCTCGAGGTTTTTCAGCTTGCCCTCGGAGAGCCGCCGATCGAAGTGATCGCCTTCCAGCGTCGCAACACCCGCAGACTCAGAGCCGCGATAATCCAGCCGCTTCAGCGAAGCGACGAGTTGGTCCGCGACCGGAGCGCGTCCCAAAATGCCGACAATCCCGCACACGCAGATCAATCTCCCCCATTAGCTGCACTTGAACGATATCGTCGTCCCGCTTGAAAATGTGGGCGGCAAGCTAACGTGGCGCTGTCCGTCAGATTGATCATGCCTTACCATTTATGCGTTGAGCCACAGGCAGGCAATTAGCATGCCAGCACGCAGTGAATGATGATGTTCTGCTTTTCGAGACGCGGCCGTTGACCTTACAACGCGTATCGGGTCCGCGATACGCCGTTGGAAGGATCGCGGCGATTGACCGGCTGCCTTGTTGCGGATCGCGCTGATCAAGCGTTACGCCGCAGCAATTGCATCGCGCTTCGCGCCGGCCGATCCGCCCGGAGCTTGGCTTAGATCGAGCACGATTTTAAAGACTGCAATCGAGAACACCGACGCTCTGGCCGGCTAGAGAAGGAGGAACGCCTCTCACCGTGATAAAGGGCGGAACGAGGGAGGCGGCCGGCTCAGGCTTCGCGAGGTCATCGCGCTAAAGTTCAGACGCAGATGACGGAAGAAAAACGCGCGCAGGACTATTCGTCCAGTACGTGTTGATCATTGCCCGGAAGGCGAAACCGCGATTGAGCCTCTCGCCGAACATCTCCATCTTTCGCTTCTCGCCGCCCCGGTAAACTCAATTGCCTGCTCGACGCTAGCAAGGTGTCGGCTCCGTATGACGAGATCTCGTAGAGGGGGACTCTAGGCCGATGGAGCTGGTCAGGAACAGCTGCGAGGAATGGCCCGTGAGCTGAGGGACCGCCCTCCCCGACGCGGCGCTTCGGGGTTCTCCGATAACTCCCTGCTTGTACTGCATCAAGTCGCCCCATCCTGCCTGCGTGTTGTCGTGTTCAGCCGTGTCCGGCTGAAGACGGCTATGTGCGGAACCCGACAGGAAGGCGCAAGTATTCCACTGGCGCGTCGCCAAGCACATGGTGTTGCCCTGTGCAACCAAGTTCGCACAACGTCTTTTGTGGCACGCCGATTGCTGGGACACGGTGGGGATACACTACGACCACGGCCATCTCGCAGAGACGGCCTCGGAGTTCAGATGAAACTCGCTCGATCGATCCAAATCGATGCCATAGACGCTGCACTGTTGAGTGCGGTCCCGCCGATTGAAGCTTGGCAGCATCCTTCGCGGGTGCCGCTGTCGTTAGCCCAGCACGGGCTTTGGCACGATGTCGCGCGGTGAAGTACCTCGCGAGCCGCGTTGCAGTGACGCATTTCGGCAGCATCGTAGAGATGTCTGACACACGCGATTTGTTCGCGACGCCCTTGCACCCTTACGCGAGCCTGACCGATCGGCGTTCCGTGCCCGATGCCGACGCAAAGCGAGATGACCTCACGTTAGCCGGCGAAATCCCAAGCTCTATCGATTTCGCCCCCAGATGCAGGCTGCGCGGGCGTTCTCCCCATCTGAGCAGAAAGACCGCCCTTGAAGGAGCTCGCGCCGGGCCCATTCGTCGCCTCTCATCTTGGCTCAGAGCTGGTCGCTTGATTTCTGGTCCGTCACAACAAGGAGAAGAATGAATTATGGCTGTTGTCCGATTTGTATTTGCCGCATTAAAGCCGGGTGTCAGCGCGGCAGACTATGAACGCTTCGAACGCGAGGTGGACTATGTCACCGCCGCCAAAATGAAAACTATCGTCAACTATTGTACGCACCGCATTACCGAAACCGGAGCTGGCCTATCGGGCGGCCCGTGGGATTATGTCGAGCGCATTGAGGTGACGGATCGCGCGGCCTATCAAGCTGAATTGGCTGTGGTCGGCAAGGAAATGCTCGACGAACTCTATGAGAAGTATCTCGACAGATCCAAGACAGTGTCGGTCTGGACGGAACGCATCAAACCATGAGTTTGGCCGGCCCGGGCTTCATCGGAAAGGTTTCCCTCGTCATCGGTTCGTCCTCGGACGCCCGGGAGGAGCTCGCGCGTTAATTCGCGCGGCTCGGAGCGCTGTGGCCGTCGACTGTCGATCCACTTTCGAAGCTGCGCAATAAGTCGTCAGGGCCAGTCGGCGGAAGGGACATGCGGCGAGCGCCTTTTGCTGCCGCTGAAGTCCAACAGGTTGCCACCGATGCGGCCGAGCAGCTCGGGATGGTTGCGATCCTCGTCAACAATGCGCAATCATTTACCGACACTCCATTGCTTGAATGGAGGAGCGCAGTGGGATGCGGTATTGGCTATAACCTCAAGGCACGATCCTGCTCGTGTAGCGCTTGCGCCGGCAATGATACCGCAAAGGCCTGGGCGGTGCTCGATATCGGCGCCAAGAATCAGCCCGATCGCATTCGAATCTACGATCCAACCGCATCGTTTCTGGTCCGAACCTAGTGAACCATCAATTTCGCCTGGCCTGCACGCGCGTTGATATCGTCAGCTCGTCGCCGGAGGCGAGCGCGGAGATCGCGGTGATATGCGAGCGCTCCAGGCCGCCGGTCGCGATCACGAGCTTGTCTTTGGACTTACAAGAATCTCGGCGCGACCTATCTCCGCGACCTCCTTTCGGAGGCTCGCGCCGCATCCCGCGGTATGGATGCGGATGTTGCGATTCGACTCATGGTCGTTCTCGTTCCATACCCGTGCAGCACTGAAGATGGCGCTGCCGGCGGATGGACGTTGTTGCCGAAGATCGGCCAAGCTCCGATTACTCCGCGATTGGCTCCTCGCTGAACATGCAACACAGATCCTGAAAATCTGTGCAACAGTCCGGCAGTCGCCGAAAATATGCCGAAAAGATGAGGCGCTTTCCGGTTGGTCGGTAGTGTCCATGATGGCAGATTCTCGGCCTGAATTGCAGTTAGGCTGGCGTGAGGTTTTCCGCAACCGGCCGTTTCAGACGGGGAGGAAACTCACGGTGTCACAAACATTCATCCCGCACGCACCAACGGTCAAATCGCGCATCGGCACGATTTTGCGTGCGACGAGCGGCAATTTCCTCGAGCAGTTCGATTTTTTTCTGTTCGGCTTTTACGCCAGCGCCATTGGGAAGGCGTTCTTCCCGTCTGAGAGCGAAACCGCTTCGCTGCTCAACACGTTCGGCGTGTTCTGGCTGGGCGCCTTGATGCGTCCGGTCGTCGCGATCGTGCTCGGAGCCTATATTGAGAAGGCCTGATCGTCACGCTCTCAATCATGGCAATCGGCACCGTGATCATCGCCTTCTGTCCCAGTTACGAGACAATCGGCATTGCCGCACCCGTTATCGTGCTGCTCGGACGGCTTCTGCAGGGCTTTTCTGCGGGCATCGAAGTCGGCGGCGTTTCGGTATACCTGTCGGAGATCGCAACCCGGGCAAGCGCGGTTTTTACATCTCGTTCCAGTCCTCCAGCCAGCAGGTCGCGATCTTTGTCGCGGCGATCGTGGGCTACGTGCTGAACGAATCGATGCCAGTCGAAACAGTAGCCGCCTGGGGCTGGCGCATCCCTTTCTTTCTCGGCTGCCTAATCATTCCGCTTATCGTTTCCTCCGCCGCACGCTGGAGAAACGCCGGCATTTCTGGCGATGAAGAAGCATCCCACGGCCCGCGAGGTCTTTGCTTCGGCACTCGCCAACTGGCGGATCGTCATCCTCGGCATGATGATCGCTATCCTGACCACAACGACCTTCTATTTCGTCACCGTTTACAAGCCCACATTCGGCAAAAACGTCTTGAAGCTGTCACAGGACGCGCTCTTGGTGACGCTTTTGGTCGCCGTGACGAGCTTTATATATGGAATCCAATTGGCGGCGCCATCTCTGACCGAATCGGCCGCAAGCCGGTTCTGCTAGCCATTGCCGGCCTTGCGTTAGTGACCGCCTAACCGGCATTGCACTGGCTGGTAAGCACCCCTACTTTCGGCAAGATGCTCGTGGTGGCTATGATGTTCTCGTTCTACTTCGGCATCTATAGCAGCACTATGCTGGGCGCTTTTGTCGAGATTGTGCCGAAGCATGTGCGCACAACCTGTTTCTCCCTGGCCTTCGCACTCGCGGCCGCCTTGTTCGGCACCTTTAGGCCACTGGCCTCGACTTGGCTGATCGACCGACCCGATGACAAAGCTTCACCCGGCTTTTGGCTGATGTTCGCAGCCGTGCTCGGCATCATCGCGGCACTCACCGTCTATCCCGAACGGCAAGCCTCGAGAGTTGCGAAGCCGTCACGGCCTGAGCGGCCCAACAGCGTTTTAGGCGTGCAAGCCACACCGCACTAGCCGGCGTCCGAACCGCTGACCGGGCGAAGCGTCGAGCTTCTGTGACTCGTGTGCTCCTTGTCTTCGGTGCCCTGCCAGCATTCGTTGCTGGCAGGGCGGGAGTACGGCCGGACTACTTCTTTAACGAAAGGTGCGCCTCGCCAACGAAAACTCAAATAGTTGTATTCGATCTAGTTCTTACACATGATCAGTTGCTGATTTACGGCACCACCAGAATGATCACCAGCGTGGTCACCGCCGCTGTGATAGGCGCTCCCGCTATGCTCGCCTGGTCCAGAGTCGAAATGAGAAAAACTTCATCGCTCTGCATCTATGATCATCGAAGTGTAAAGTGCCCTAACCGCGCCGTGTTCAGGTGAGAGGACTTAAGATAATGGAGCTTCTTTTTCAGCTCGGCCAAATCTCTCAACCTCGCCTGCTTTGAAGAGCCACGTGGCCATGCCAACAATGCCGAGCACAGTGGTTGTGATGGCAGCTGAACTGGCAAACATATTCATAGCGGTTCGCTCCTCTTCGCTTTCCCGTTCAGGCGACGATGACAAAATGCCCGATCATACCACTCCAGCAGTTCAAGAGAGCTGCCAAACAGCTCCCGAATAAGGACATTGACCTTTTCTGGCGAAAAGTTGGGCTAGACATCTTTTAGCTTCACTAGCCGCAACGGCGCGACGGGGGGAGCGGGATTGGAGTGCGCGGCCAGATGGATCGAACCAACGAAGGCCCTTGTTAGGCGCCATCGCAGCTGTAGCTCGCCGTAGCCGCCGTGTCGCTGGCGCCATTCGATGTCGCGGGCGGCTCGCCGATGAGCCGGGAGCGCCGCATTCGATGCGACCGTCAACTGTAGTCTTGGCATGGCCTTGGTGTTCGACTCGTAGTGGCGTGGCAAGAGCATTCAGCAGGAGCGACTAACTGCAGGAATGGGCTCTCGTGGGGCCGACCCTTGATGTAGGCAGGTGGGACGTCGGCCAGATAACGGGCTATAGAACAGCTAGTCCTTTACGTGCATCGAATGCTCGAAGTTCACATTTCTGGCTCCCATGTTTTCGCTTGAGCTAGTGCTGATTCAGCGCCAGGCGCGCGGTAAGCGGAAGCCTCCATTGCCGAAGAGTCCGGTCCATGACCACACATCGCCAAAGGATTTTGAGTCCGACTTCTCCTCCCCCGCCTTTGGCCTGCCACCGATGCGCGCGAAGTTCAGGATCGCCTTCGAGACGAGCTGCGGATGGGTGAGGAGAAAGTTGTCCGGCTCGGTGTGCATCAGCGCCGGCATATCCTTGTACTTTTTCAGATCCTCATACGACTCGTTCAGCATCTTCTTGTATAGTGAAAAACTATTCGACGTGCTGCGACCGCCGCGCGACTTCACACGGAAGATCGCTTCCGCGGCAATTCGTCCAGAGATCATCGCAACGTTCAGATGCCCGCGATGGCTGGTATTGTTGAGCTCGGCGGCATCCCCGACCACCACCCAGCCCTTGCCGTAGAGCTGGGGTATGGTGTTGTAGCCCCGTTTCGCGATGAGGTGCGCGGAATATTCCTTGAGCTCTGAGCCGTTGATTAGTGGCACCACCGACGGATATCGCTTGAAGCGATTGAGTAGCCCGTAAGGCGTTTCGCCCGTTCGCTGGAGATCGGAGACGAGGCAGCCGATGCCGAGTGAGATGCACTCCCTATTCGCATAGATGAAACCCATGCCGGTCATGCCGCGCGAGATGGTGCCGGCGGCCTCGATCACGACCCCTTCGTCGCGCTTGAGATTGAAACGGGCTTCGATGGTCTCGCGCGGCAAAAGGTGCATTTCCTTGACCTGCAGAGCAACCTGATCGGGCGTCGGCCGCTCGCGCAAGCCCGCACACGTCCCGAGCAAGCCATTGACGCCCTCGGCGAGCACCACTACATCGGCGTGGATTATGCCGTCCTGGCGGTCGGTACGCACACCAATGACGCGGCCACGGCGGTTCTGCGCCAGCTCCGTAACTGTAGTCTGGTACAAGACGGTGGCGCCGGCCTCCCTCACCTTCCGGGAGAACCATTTATCGAATAGGGCGCGGATAACGATATACCGGTTCGGTCGCTCGTCGTTGCAGTCGTTGAAACGGTAGCGCAGCCCGATATGGGAGCGCCTATCCATTAACCAAAAGCGCTGCTCGACAAGGCGGCGCTCGAGCGGCGCGTCCTCGCGGAAATCGGGGGTCAGCTGTTCCACGATGTCCGCATCGAGGATGGCAGTCTGCACGTTCTTTGATCCGGAATATTCGCCGCGCTCGAGCTGCAGCACCTTCATGCCACGCTTGGCCATGGTCAGCGCCGCCGCGTTGCCGGCCATTCCGGCGCCAACCACGATGGCATCGAAACTCTGTTCGATCACGGGGCCTCTCCTTTGTTCAGTGACGCATGATTTCAAAATGTACGCTCGCCTGCTACGCGGTAGCGTGAATGCGGCGACCGCCGGAGGCGGCGAGATCAAGGCCCAAGATCGTGGCTCCCAACAGCAGGATCTCCGACTTGTGGGTGTTGACAAGATCGGTCAACGCCATGCTGTAGGACTGGTTGCGGTAATCTGCGAGCATGTTGTCGGCGACGAGATGGACAAGGTCCTCGGCGTAGGAGAAGAATTCGACCGCGGCGCTGCGTGTCGCCTCGCCGTCCGGACCGATCTCGACGGCCGCGAGAACAACCTCCAGTTTCTCAGCAAGCTTGCTGCTCTCCCCCATCAGCTTCCAGGAGATTGGATGCACCTGCCCGCGCTCCTGTTCGATGAAGACCAGACATGCTTGTCAGCGTTGAATGCCCCGGCAGCGCCTTCTTGGCGGCGCGCCGTTGCGCAGGCAACGCGGGAGCTCTTATCACGTCGCTCATCGCCAAGACCCTTCAGATCAGGCATCGCGGGCTAGCGCCGCAAGGTCGGTTTCAAGCTTGGGCTGATGCTTGAAGATGGCGTCGATCAATGCTTGCGCCGGCTGCTCGGCGGCCTCTACCAGCACCGCCTTCTCAGCGCGCGCGGACGGCGCGAAGACACGCTTGACGATGGTCGGCGAGCCCTTGAGACCGCATTTGGAGATGTCCTCGACACCGGCCTCCTGCGCACTCCATTTCACGATCGGCGTCCGGGCGGCACGCAATGCATCGGCCATGGCGCCGCGGCGAATCTGGTTGGTTGCCTCCAGCATGGTGATGAGACACGGCAGGCTGGTGCGAAGGACCTGGACGCCACCTTCGGAGCGCCGTTCCGTTTCAATTGTGCGTGCGGTGAGATCCAGGGCCCTGATCTTTGCGACGTAGGTAAGCTGCAGCACACCGAGCCGCTTCGCGACGCCGGGCCCAACCTGCGCGGTGTCGCCGTCGATGGTCTGCTTACCGGTGAAGATGAGGTCCGGCGGGCCATATTCCTTGCCGATTTTGCGGATGGCGGTCGCCAGCGCGTAAGTCGTTGCCAGCGTATCGGCGCCCGCAAAGCAGCGGTCGGTGAGCAGTACGGCGCGATCGGCGCCAAAGGTCAGCGCTTTGCGTAATGAGTCCTCGGCTGATGACGGCCCCATTGTAAGGACGGTGATCTCGCCGCCGAACTTATCGCGCAGCTCCAACGCGGCCTCGAGCGCGAAGAGGTCGTATGGATTAATGATGGTCGGCACGCCCTGACGCATGATCGTGTTGGTCACGGGGTGCACGCGGATCTGCGCGGAGTCGGGAACCTGCTTGATGCAGACGACGTTGTGCATGTGCTTCTCCAGACGTTGCAACGGCTGGCGAAGAGAACAGCAAGTGTCGTACCATTGCGCGAATTTCAAAATCAGGCAGCAATACAATGGCCTTTGGGAAGCGTCATGTCACTGTAGCTTGACGTTCGCCGGCGGAATTGCGACATTCGTCGTGACTACGACAGCCCGGTTCGCGCGGCCTGATTTGTCGTTAATCTGGATCAAGGAGAGCGGCTCAAAACGGGACGCGCTTTGCTCGAGTCGATCCATACGCGATCCCGAGTCTCCGCAGCGGCCGCTGCGCTCACGAGAGAGCGTAAGCGCTGAGCCGACTGCACTGGACGATGCTTCGCATCGCCAGGGGCAAGACCAGCGCCGCAATAAGCTTGCGGCGCCTGCGACCGCCTGGCACACGGCGGTCCCTTCGCGCGCAGGCCCGCATCGCGCAGCGGTCGCTGCATATGACGCCGGGCAAATTGAACGAGGTCGAACACCCGATGGTCTCGCTGACTATATCCGGCGTGAGCTAATGGTCGATGGCGACACGGCCAACGAATTCGCGATGACAGCGCCGCGTTCGCACGACCGTTGCGGGCATGGGACCGCCGGTGGTCGCGCGGGCTGATCTCGAGGATGACAAAATCGGGCCGACGCGGGGGTCGCATCCGATCGTGATCGGGTCCAAGTCCGCGCCAAACCAACCAAGCCTCTATGTCTGTTTCTCCAGCTATTCGCCCCAACGGCGATGGTCACGGCCCCGACATACCCCAAGTCCGACACTCCTTTCACAAGCGCTTGATCTCGATGCCATATTTCCTCAGGGCGTAGCCAATCTGGCGCGGCGTAAGTCCGAGCAGGCGCGCCGCCTTTGCCTGCACCCAGCCGGATCTTTCCATGGCCGCGATGACACGCTCGCGATCTGTCATCTTAGCACCACCTACGAGGGCTGCGCCGACTGGCGCTAGCGGAGCCAGCTCGCTGCCGAAAGGCGGGAGCGATGTAGCAGCCTCGGCCGGCGATGTGGCCGGCTTGGCGGGCACTGGTACGATCGGCCGCGGCTGCAGCGCTATCTCGTCCGATCCGCTCTTCCACAGCATCGCGGAAAGGCACTGGCCGTGGCAGCAGGCAAAGTCGTCTCTCACGATCGATGGCCCCGGTGCCAGAGTCGCGGTCCGCTGCACGCAATTCTCAAGCTCGCGGACATTTCCGGGAAAACCGCAGTTCATCAGTACTTCAATCGCACTCGTATCGAAGGTGAGCGTACGGCCGTTCTCGCTGTTGAAATTCCTGAGAAACTTGGTGGCGAGGAGCGGGATATCACCGCGCCTTTCGCGCAACGGCGGCAGCAGCAAGGGAACCACGTTGATGCGATAATAGAGGTCGGCGCGGAACTCGTTCCTTGCCACCGCCTCTTCCAGGTTCTTATTCGTCGCGGCAATCACGCGAACATCGACCTTAATGGTCTGGTTGCCGCCGACGCGCTCGAATTCCTGCTCCTGCAGCACGCGCAGTAGCTTTGCCTGGAACGAGGCCGAGATCTCGCCGATCTCGTCCAGAAATAGCGTCCCCTTGTCGGCGAGCTCGAAGCGACCCTTGCGCGTACTGAACGCGCCGGTAAAGGCACCCTTCTCATGACCGAACAATTCGGATTCCAGTACCGTCTCAGTCAGCGCCGCGCAATTGAGTTTTATGAAGGGCCGCTTGGCGCGCGCCGACTGCTCGTGAATGGCCTTGGCGACCAGCTCCTTTCCGGTACCGGACTCGCCGCGCAACAGCATCGTGCTGTTTGATTTGGCTACGACCGCGATCTTCTCGAGCAGCTTGCGCAACGCCGGGCTGTCGCCAATAATCCCCTCGACATGAACCTTCTTGCGCTCCCGCGCAGGCTGCTTGAGCTCGGACAATTCCTTTTGCAGCCGGTCCTTCTCCCCCATCAATCGCTCGCGGTCACACGCGAACAGGCGATGCAGCTTCACCGTCTGCCCCACTAGGTTGGCAATCATTGTGAGCAGCCGCACGTCGTAATCGAGCCGAACGCTCGACGCGTTGTCCAGGATGCGGTCGATCGTCAGCGTGCCCACGACATTCGCATCGATGCGAATGGGAACGCCAATGAACGACACTCGCATGTCGTCGGAGGCCCCGAGCACCTCCTTGTCCGCAGCACTAAAGGCCGGATGCACTGCTACGTTTTCGGCGACGAGCGGCTTGTCCGATGCCACGATCTCGTCGATTGCCTTCTGCGGCAGGCGCATCCGGTAGCGCTCGTCGCTGCCTTCGCTCCAGCCGGCGCCCACGGAAATATCCGGCACGCCATCATCGTGGAACAGTGAGACGATGCCGTGCCGCATCTGCACAAACGATTGCAGAAGATCGACGACGTTGGCCAGCGTGACTTCCAGCCGGCAGGGGGCGGTGAGTACTTTCGATATTTCGAAGATCCCGACAATCGCGCTCTCGTACAACGGCGCATCAGGGACCGCGTCGTCCGTCTCGGAGTTTGAGTTAGGCCTTTCGCGTACGGAAGGGATATGCAGCATGACGACGTCTCCGTTGTTATGACCATCCTCCCTGTCCTCCTGTTCGGATTTGCGAATATTGTGTTGCATGTCATCCTCGATCTCGCCGCCATTTTAGGATGACGCAAAAGATACCTTCTATTATGGCACGATGGTAAAACTTACAGCGCGTTGAGCGCGGCATGACGGTAAACTTACAGTGCTTTGACTTGCTTATTGTTCTCTGCTCTTCCGCACTTGTCGCTCGCATTCCGTGGGAACACGAATTCCATTGATGTAGATCAAATCAGCTGCGATTTGTTTGTTGCAGGTGCAGTCTATCACACGTGTTGGCCACCATTGATCGGCACCTCGGTGCCTGTGACATAACTTGCCGCATCCGAGCAAAGGAAGAAGATGACCTTCGCGACTTCTTCGGGTGTGCCCACTCGGCGCAGCGGAATATTTGGTACAAGGCGCGCTTCCGTGTTCGGCGACAAAATGTCTGTCTTGATCTCGCCGGGCGCAATCGCATTCACGCGAATGCCATGCGGTGCATAGTCGTACGCCATCTCGCGCGTGAGACACGCGAGCGCAGCTTTCGATGTCGCATAGGCAGAACCGGCAAACGGGTGCACCCGCGAGCCTGCGATTGAGGTCACGTTGACAATTGATCCGGTCGCTGCTTTCAGCTCGTCAAACAGGCCTTGCGCGAGCAGGATCGGCGCCACCAGATTGAGGTGGAACACCCTCATCCAGGTCTCGACTGACGTCGTCAACGCCGTCAGTCGTGCGCCATTCGGCGTCTTCGGTGAAATGCCGGCATTGTTGATCAATGCGTGCAATGGCGCGCCCGCGAGGCGCTCCTTGACCTCGGCGATGGCGCGCGCCAGCATCCGATGGTTGCTGAGGTCGACTTGGACATGGTTGTCGGCCCCTGACTCCCACGGGCAGCGCCCGCCATCGAACGGTTGGCGCGCGCAAGAAATGATGCGCCAGCCCGCTTCCGAAAACAGCTTTCCGGTGGCATGACCGATGCCGCGCGACGCGCCGGTTAGCACCAACGTCTTCTGTTCTCCCTGCTGGATGCGGACTCTATCGGTGTGAAACGGACAGCCCACGTCGGTCGCGGACGGTGGACCGGCGACCGCTTCGTCGTTTCTCAGATCGAGACTCAAACGCGCCTCCTATTCCCTTGCCCTCGCCCGTGAACGCGGTGCAGGATTTGGGCCAGTGCGATGCAGAGGAACGCTCGCACGTTTTTGCGGCCCAATGTCGCGTTCGCAACAGCTTGTCGGGTTCCACACATCATGCGCGTTTGCTTTCGGAACAGTAGCAAACGCTGGTGCACAAGCCGATTTTCGAGTCTCGCATAACGTGCGCGGCACCCCCCCATTTGGCTCCGCTCTTGCTCCATGGCCCTAATGCGCGCTGGTTTATCGAAAAATATTGTCAATGCGGTCGGGCCAGGTCCGTCAGCTAAATTGCTGCGCATATCAGAACCGCCGGCGAATTCGCTTAGTTCGCTCTCACACCGTTCGATGCGGAATGAGATATTGCTGTTGAGCAATCCGCCCCTCCTCTACCGGCCACGTCATTCCAATTCATCATTTCGTGATCGAACTGGGTCTCACGACAGGTGGCAGCAAGCTCTCCCCTGCAGGCGTTTCTCGGCGGCCTATCGCCATCGCAGTCTTCATTGAGCGTGGCGATATTGGGGCTCGCGGTCGGCTAGCTCGGCTTGCTGCTGCGGCGGCGGAGCTGCCAGGCAGGCATAGTTTCTCATCTCGATCGCGCAATCGACCGCGGCGACGGCCGAAACAGCGATTGACAGCCCTCGCATGAACGGCCGCTTCACAGCTCGAGGCCGCGATCCGCGAGCACCTTGTGCATTACCGCGCTCTTGATCTCGCGGGCGATCTCGTTGCGGATCTCGGCTCCGAGCACCCGCTCGGCATCGGCATCGTCTGTCAGGCCATCCTCGGCGAGCCGTCTATTCAGGCGGCTGTCGAACTCCTCTCCCATCGCATCGATGAGCCGCTCCTGCATCACTGCATGGTCACCGGGGGCGATGCGTCTCACCACGCTCTCCCAAGGTTGCCAGCGCCTTGCCAGATAGTCTCCGAATCCCGTCGCCTCCTGGTCCCGCACCGATGTCGCGGCCATGGCAACGTCGTCTTCTGTCACGTGAGAGATGTTCAAGAAGCGCATGTCTGGGGCGACGTGCCGCAGCTCCAGGGGGTCGCGCAGCTGGGTCTGGTAGGCAAGATAGACCTCGATCTCGTCGATGTCGGCGTCCGGGTCGGCACGGCGGAGCGAGTTGACCGTCTCGCGCGCGATCCCGTCCAGCGCCTCCAAGCGGAACATCACACGGCCGTGTTGGAGCAATTCGTCGAGCCGCCCGTCATAGGCTCCGTCCTCGACATCAGCGTTCAGGCGTGCGGTCTGCATGCCGTTCCAGGCCAAAGTGATGCGATCCTCGCAGCTGTCGCTCGCTCCTAAAGCCTGCTCGAAATAGTGCTCGCGCAATCGCGGCCTGGCCGCCGCTTGCCGCAGATCCTCGGCCACCGCCTGCCGGAACGCCTCGTTGCCATAGTTCACCGTGCCACGGAGCCTGTCGAGGAAGCGTGCGTAGTCCTGGGCACCTGGCTCTTCGGCGAAGCGCTGCCAGGCGGCCACCGTCCCAGTATCGCCCTCGAGCCAGTGCGCGACAACCTCGTGCAGCGGCCGCGGCTCGACTTCCACCGCTTCCTCGGCCATAGACAAAAAGATCTGCGGGCCGGCATAGTCCCCGGCATGCATGGCTGTCGCCAGGTTGGTCAGTACCCCCTCGGGCAGCGGATTATTCTCCAGATCAATGCTGGACTCACGGCCCAGCTGCGTCAGCAGGGTCTCTGGCACGCCGGTCAGCTGGTTGTTGCTGGCGCCGAGCCATAGGAGCTCGGCGGGGACCATCTCGGGCAGGCTCGTCAGCTGGTTATGGGTAACGCTGAGCCATTCGAGCTCGGCCGGGAGGGGCTCGGGCAGATTGGTCAGCTGATTGTAGTCGACGTTCAGGCGCTGGAGCCCGGCTGGAAGGTCGGGCAAGCTGGTCAGCCGATTGTTGCTGGCGTACAGCCGCTGGAGATCCGCTGGAAGGTCGGGCAGGCTGGTCAGCTGATTGTTGTCGACGTTCAGGCGCCGGAGCTCGGGCGGGAGGGGAGTGGACAAGGCGGTCAGGGACAGGGACGACAGATCCAGCGGCTCATCGACATCGCCCGCCTCCCGCCAAGCCCTCATTCGACTTACTGCCTCTTGCCGATCCTCGTCTTCGCCCTGCCCCTCTTCGGCAGTCCGGCCCACCAGGACCTGGTACTGCGACGAGGCGGGGTCGGCGGCGGACGCCTCCGCCTCCGTCAAGGCTTCGACCCACTGCGCCGCGGCCGGGGACCCTGGTTCGGAGGTTTCGGATTCGGAAGTCTCGGAAGGAGTGCCAGCGCCAAGCTGGGCCCGTTCTGCATTCATCGATGCCGTCTCTTCGGTAGCCAAGTGAAGGGAATGCGCTGGAGCGGTGCTTCTCGAAGTCGGTAGCTCTCACCATGGATGGTGATCACCGACCGGCGAAGCAGGCGATCACGGAGCGCGGTTAACACGCTGCGCCATTCGCCCACAGGGCAGTTGCAGCAAGACTAGTCCGTCCGGACGGAATCTACGGTTAACGAAAGGGTTTAGGGTTGTTTCGTTAAAGCAATACATCCCGTTCTCCTCTGCAGCAGATCAAGCGGACCTCTCAGTCCAGATAGACAGTATCTCAATGCTATAAGACTTAGCTGTCCATAAACTGACGAGTCTCGGAAGAGTCATAATGCGCCGATGGAAGCCCATCGACGTCTCTTGAAGCTGCAGCGTCAGTGGGGTCCACTGAAGAAAAACTGGCCACGGTCTGGCGTTCGGGACGCCTTTCGCGTAAAATGCGTGTCTTGGCTACAGCCTGCTCCGCAGACAGCTCGTCTTCAGTGGCGCCAATTTCCAGCTCTTCGAAGGTCAGCGCGCCAACTGGGTCGATCAGCCGCGATGATCGCTCCGATCCATGGCCGTAGATCTGGCGCTGGAGCTTGGCGATCCTAAGCTTCTGCTGGGCGATCAGCTGACCTTGCCCCAAGTTTTATCCAATCCTGAGTTCGCTCTGGTTATTGGATTTGCCCGGTCGGGCGGTGGGAGCGACGGGAGCTGGCGCGGAGCCTTCGGCATAGCGCAGCGCCAGATCCCGGCGCGGATGGCGGGTGAAGGCGAACTCGGACGGGGTCTTCCATCCGAGCCGCGAGTACGGCCGTGTGTTGTTGTAATCGGCTCGCCAACATCCGAGTGCGACGCGGGCCAGTGACGTGAACAGGGTCTCGTTCAACAACTCATCCCGCAACCGACCGTTGATGGGAAAGACGGCCCCGCTCCCTCGGAGCCGGCGATATATTGGCGATG
>NZ_LLYA01000173.1 GCF_001440415.1 Bradyrhizobium retamae | reverse complement strand
GGCCGGGATGCCGTAGCCGCGACATTCCTGCCGGGACGACTTCGGAAATCCAAGGCGCGATCACTGCAACGCGATGGTGATCGGGTTGTCCACATCAGCCAAGGACGCGATGGACCGCTTAGGACGGTCGAAGAGTTCCTCGACCTTCTGGATGAGTAATCGCCGCGCTGCTATTTAACTAACATGAGAGACAACCGACCCTCGTCTTCAGCTTCGGGTCCGTTGAATCGGGAAACGGAGATTCCGAGCAATCGTATCGTTTTCTTTGGAGGGCAGGCCCATCGTTTGACCTCACCAGCTACGGGAAAGATCTGCGAGATTATCGGGCCTTGCCAATCTCGGACGCCCTCTCAGTCGTCGATTGTTTCCAACCGCCAGTTCACCAGCGTACTCTCCCCAGAATTTCGAAACACGAATGATCTGCCTCAACATCCCCCGCGGAAGTCTTGCCGCGACGATGATCCCGCTCACGGTAGCGAATGTAGTCTTCGATGACGGCTGCGAACGATTTGAATTTCGACAAGAGAGCCTGCTCAGCCCTCTGTTCTATTTGGAACAGCAATCGGCGACCAGCTTGAATAGCGGTCTGCTCGTTTGTGGGCCTCTATGAACGCCTCTCTCTCTCTCTCTCTCTCTCTCTCTCTCTCTCTCTCTCTCTCTCTTTCCATTGCCGTCTTGCCTCGCCGAAGACGCGGTATTCGGACTTCCCTTTACTGATGTGGCCGCCGAATCGTGCCGTCCTTTCCTGAGATACAAGCCCCGGGGCTCACGGCCTCCTTCGCGGCGGACATGTCGATGGACTGCACCCTGCGGCTTGCAATGATCACGATGGCGCAGACCGCATAAGAGCACACCCCCAGCGCATACGTCTTGGCGATGCCGAATTGGATCGACAACGCCACACCCAGCACCGACGCCAGCATCGACGTAATTCCGTTGGTGCTCCAGAAGAACGGCAGTAGTTCATGATGGCGGCGCCACACACCGAGGCCGAGCGGGAACATCATCCCCATGCAGAATGCAGGAAGAGCCAGCAGCAGGACGGACACCAGAATACGCATGTCGGTTGACAGCGACCGCGCCCAGGTGGTGACCAGCGGCGTCAGCAGCGCTGCCACCACGAGCGTGGTGAGCAGGGCGGCAATCCTGAACACGGTGACGCGTGATCGGGAGGAGGTGTCCGCACCGACCGTAGCGCTGCCAATCCCGCTAAAGAGAAGAATTGTGAATAGCACGACGCTCAGCCCGTAGACGGGATGTCCGAGAAAGACCATGAGGCGCTGCATCTGCGATATCTCGATCAGCATGAAGCCCATGCCGATCGCGCTGAAATAGATCACGGGCGGCGCCAGCGTCGCCATTGGCATTCGCCTCGCAAGACGTTGGAAGGGCAGCACGATGTAATATCCGCAAGCGCAGAGCGCTGCGATGATGAGCAAGCCGGTAATGCCGATCGCTACGTTATTGCTCATGATGTCCCAACTTTGCGTGCTCAGGAAATCGCTGAAGCGGGACGTATAGAAGAAGAACGGATTGTCATCCGTCGAAGCAGCGATGTTTTCCGGCAGCGAATCGAAGAAAGCCTGGTCCGCCTTGTCGGACAGCAAGGTTGAGGTGACGGCATCGAAGGTGATGTCCGGCCCCAACAATATCTTGAAGCCCTGCGCCTGAAGTCTCTCGCGCGCGCCTTGCCATTCTGCGTCGCTGAACGCGTCAGGCCGGGTAATGACCGTCACGATGCCGCCGACGTTGACCGCGACGACGTGATGCCGCAGCTCCCCGGCCGACACTCCCTTACGCTGCAGCGCGCTCGCGCCAATCGCGATCAGTCGGTATAGCTCGCCACGGTGCTTCTCGGCATCGTACCAGCGTGATACCGACAACAGCCCGCCAGGCTTGAGCGCCCGGTAAAAATCATCCCACGCCTCCACGGTATAGAGACGATTTTCGGTGAGCGTCAGGCCACCGGCCGCCGTCGCCGCCCAGGTGTCGATGAGTGAAATCTGCACCAGGTCGTACCGCTCGGGCGAGTGGTTGATGTAGCTTCGCGCCTCGGCATTGACCAAGGATACGCCGGGCTGGCGATAGAGATGGCCGGAGAAATCGGCGAATTTTTCGGTGAGCACTTCGAAGATCGCCGGGTTGATCTCAATTGCGCGAATCCGGCTGGCGCCGAAGAGCAGACCGGAAAGGATGTCACGGCCGCCGCCGACGCCAACGACAGCGACGTCGGCCGCCGGCTGCACGAGGTAGGCTGCATTGATGACATCGTCTTTCAGGTAGCCGAGCTTTCCGATGTCGCCGTCATACCTGGTGATGACCGTGCCTGCATCGGCATCGATGTCGAGATAGTGTTGGTCGACCCGGGCATCAGGAGCGCGTACCAGACCCCAGCCAAACGGGACCTTCCCGGCCAATTCGCGCACCCTTACCCGCGAGTAGGTATTCCAGCGTTCGAACAGCGTGCCGGTCTGCTCGGCGCCCTTCGCCCAGAACACACCGAGATGGCTTCGACCGGTCAGGTCAAGGCCGGAGTGCACGGTGGCGGCGACGGCCAGTGTTAGCGCGACAGCCCCGCTCAAACGCACACTGCGGACGTCTTCGCTGCGTCTCGCGACGATCCAGCCAACGCCGGCAGCAAGAGCTCCGATCCATAGAGTGGCGCTTACGGGATCAATCACCAGCAGTATGAAGATCACCCCGAGACATCCAACTGCGGCGCCCAGGAGGTCGGCTGCATAGAGCCACCCGCCGCCATATGGCAAACGCGTCAGCAACAGCGTGATGCAAATCCCGCCTTCCGTGAACGGAGCCACGAAGGCGATAATCGCAAGCGCCAGGACGAGGGGAACATTGTCTGCGGATACAGCGAGCGGCACGCACAGGAAGACGATCATTGCGCCTACGCTGCTGAGCGCGAACCATGATGCATGGCGGGCGAATTCGATTCCGACCCGATCGGCGGCATAACGGGCGGGTTTGCCGTAGACCTTCATCGCTCCGCGCGTAAGCCCGAGCATGGCAAGTGAAATGGCGGCAAATGCGAAATGATAATGGAGCATAACGCTGAAGAATCGCGTTATCAGGATCTGGTAGGAAAGCGTCGCGAACGCCAGCACAAAGATTGCCAGATAATAGCGACCGTGAATCTTGGATATGGATTGCAATGAGCTACCCTCTCAGTGGAGCCCTGATGGGGGCTCTATTGGGTGCGCTTTGACCAACTCGCGCTGCATCGCCGCTTAAGTACTTGTAGCGATCAACCAATCCAAATTCTACGAGCAAACAAGGCGGTGTTCATGAACAAGGACGCGCCGAAGAGTCCTATCACTCCTGCCAAAAGCCACTTTGCTCGCAATCCTAAATCAGCCAACGTCACAAACAGGGGAAATGAAACGAGATTAAATCGACTCATGGAGACGAAGCCTGCTGGCCCACCGCTGAGTGTTAGATATGGCAGGAGCAGGACAGCCATGGCGAACAGTGTCCAGCTTGAGCGCAGTCGCGACCAGCCCAAAACAATCAGGACAATGAACAATAATGTAAACCAGCTAGCTTGTCCCCAAGGATTCCAGTCATTGAGCATCATTCGCGTGAACGGCTCAAGCTTTAGTGCCGCAATTAACCTTGTCGCTAGCGCCGTTCCTTGATGGAAAGCCGCCTGCCCATCCACAAAAGCAAACGGAGTTCCGAAAGCGCTCCAGAGGTAGATCATGAATAGCCAGATGCCCGACGTCGCAAGAAGGACGCATGGCAGGAGGGCAAGAAGGAACTTCGTCTGATCGCGATTGGCCCACATCTCCCAAAGAAGGACAGGCAATAGGACGACGCCCGTCGATCGAGTAGAGACTGCCAAGCCTGCAAGCAGTGCTGCCGACAAGTAGTACTTTCGTTTCAAAGCATGAAAAAACGAGACGATTAGCAGCAGTGCCAAGGGCTCGGTATACCCGGCCGATAGCAAGACCGAAGCGGGAAAAAAGCTGAGCAGCGCCGTTGTAGCGAGAGCCAGTTGATCACCAAATTCCTCGCGGACCAGCTTGAAAAGGACGACGATCGCAAGCAATCCCGCGACGTTCGATACTAACAGCAATGCATCCGCGGGCGTGAGACCGCTAATCGTCGCCAAGCCCCGTGCGAGCATCGGATACAGCGGGTAAAATACGATGTTCTGTTGAACAGTCGGATCTCCGTTATACTGATAGCCATCTGTGACGATCTTGAAATACCATTCCGAATCCCATTGCAGCAGTTGGTGGTACCAGATCGGTCCCGCAGACCAGACATCTGGCCCGGAGGGCAGGTATTTTTGGGAGAATACCAGTCCGAGTGCGACCACCACCCGCGAACAAAAAAATATCAGGATGGCCAAACAATAGGGAAGCCAGGAAGGATCTTTCCATGTGTGATAGCGCATCTCCATTCCATATTGTCGCTCGGTAAGAGCCCAAGATCAATTACCCCAAGTGTACCGCCTTGACATTAGGCAGGCATGACGCGGCAGACTAGGTGCCGACCCAGGTCCGCGCGTCGGTCATGACGCCGGCGTTTGTCAATCACCGGAATGTCCGCTGCTGGCGGCGGTACGCTGACGGCGTCCAATGTGGCCGGAGCTGGAGAGGCGGCGGCCAGTCTACATGCAGGAGTTGCGCGAAGCCGGTAAGGATCAGGGCGAGGCGGGCACGGGCGGTCTGCCGCGCAACGGCGGTTACAATCGCGGTTACACGGCGATCCAGACGTTGTTCCCCGGCAATGACTGGAAGGGTGATGTTGCGATCGGCAACGCCCTGTTCCGCACCATGGCGGGTGGCAACGTTGAAGTGCTCACCCCCGGCGGTGGCTTGCAGGTGGCGGCGTTGGGCAAGGACGCCCCTTCGGGTTACGGCCTGGTGACTTTGGGTTATGGCGACATCAATATCTTCGCCCGTAACAATGTCGTTGTGGACCGCTCGCGCATTCTCACCTTTGGCGGTGGTGACGAGATCATCTGGTCAACGGTGGGTGATATCGACGCCGGCCGCGGCGGCAAGACCGCCCGCGTGCCGTCCGCGCCGGAGGTCCTGACGGATATCGACGCGGTGACGCGCATTCTGGAGAAAGCCGACATTTCCGGCAGTGGCATCGGCACCATCGTTGGCTTCACCGGCGTGGAGGAGGGCGACGTCCATTTGATCGCGCCAGAGGGCACGGTGAATGCCGGCGATGCCGGCGTGCGGGTAGCGGCAATCTCAATATTGCGGCCCTCTTTTGCTGAACGCCAACCGGTGCAGGCCAGCAGGCTTCCATCATCATCGTCGAGGTGCTCGGCTTCGGCGGCGGCGGTGGCGACGCTCCGGTCCATCAAGACGAGCAGCAGGAGCGGCGAGGCGGTGTGAATGAGCAACGGTCTCAGAATCCGGACAGCGCCTACCAGGTTCCGGGCGCTGCCAAATGACGGCGGACGAGGCCAGGCAGGTGATAGCCGAGCGCCGTCGCGTCTCCGGACGGCGATGAGGCGCGAAAGATGTTCACTACGTTCGGGACGCAGGGGACTGTCCGTTTCAAACGGCCACCATGAACGAATGTCGGTATCGGTGGTTTGCGTGTCCGCGATTTGAACATGTTGCGCGGTTGACGAGCCTTCGTTAGCTGTCTTGTGTGGGGCAGGGTTTCGACTGCAAAGCTAAACCCGATCTGATCATGCGCCCGGCGGTCAGCGTAGGTGTCGAGCCGGCACTAGCGACGGCCGGCTCACTGCGGCTACACGATCGGAATGAACGCAAATCCCTGCCTTTCCGCAATTATTCTACCAATGCCTGGTCGATCAAGGTGAGCGCCAGCCAGCCATGTACGCGCGTGCGCGGCGTCTTTGAGCAACTTGATCCGACTAGCTCTCGCCGTGGCTTCGTCATCGTCGTAGGCCCAGGTAAGCTCGGGACAGGAAAACTGTGCAGCGGGAACGTGGATAAGATCGCCGCAGAATAGGACATCGTCCTCGTCAGTGTTAAGGAGATAACCCATATGGCCCCGAGCATGCCCAGGTATCGCCACCGCCAGTAAATGATCGGCCAGCCAGTCTCCTCCGTTAATTGGGGCAAGGAGTTGACGAAACTCCTCTAGCGCTGGCTCGGCAAGGAATTCCTCAACGGCGTCTTGCCCTATCACAATCTTCCTCAGGCCGTTAAATGCTCGTCGACCGTCAGGCATTAGGAGACCATTGATGTGGTCGCCATGGGCATGAGTGAGGGCGATCATAGTGATCGATGACGTGTCGATGCCTGCCTCCGCCATCGCCTCCACGAGGTGACCCATGGACGGGTCCCAACTCCCGCCAGCTCCACAATCAATCAAAACGCGGTCCATGCCAGAGCGATCAAATAGGAAGCAGTTGACCGGCAATCGAACTAGCGAATCGTTCCGCTGAGGCGATTCGGCCTGCCTGCATATTTTGTTGTTAGGATACTTGAGGGTTTCGGCGGGCAGGTCGACATATCCATCAGAGACTGACCAGATCCTCCATGATCCCGAAGCGCAGCCCAAGGTGTTGGCGCTTTGTGAGATAACTTCCAGGGACAACCTGCCAAGCGTGTGACTCACTTTTTTAAAAACGGCACCGAAGCCGTCACGTTTTCGAAGTCATCACTTTCTGAGCGATCTTCCAGGTTCCGTTGACCTTTAAGCATGACAACATGTCGGTGAAGTAACGTGGCGGAATCTGCAATTTCAACTTCACGAGTGCGAGCTCTCCTTCAACGTCTATCGATAGGAGCTGATCGTTGCGCTCTAGGCCCTGTTGTTTCGGAGCTTTCAGGTTCCGGACGGCTGCTAGCCACGTCGCAATTGGCGTCACGCTCACATTGCCGTCGTCGCCGACCTTGGTCACGGAACTGGATGGGTGAAATATCGTAGCAAATTTGTCTGCATCCATTTCATAGGCCCCGTCGAAATAGGTCTGCGCTAGAGCGCGCAAGGCACGAGCATCGGTATCCATAAGGTTGTTATCCATGAGGTTGTTATTTGGAACGGCAGGAGATCGCGCATTGCTGATCGACCGATCTCCAAGCATCAAACCAGGAGCGCTGACGAGCGTGGCTCCAAAAGCTGCGCTGGCAGATCGACTCAAAAATGCTCGTCGATCCATTTTGAACATTCTGCTCTCCCAAAAGTCCACGAGCTAAGTTTGCATTCTTCAGATGAAGACTGAAGCCGCCCGGTACAAACGCTCAGGTTGTTACTACGAACAGCTCTTAGGCCCAGTGTTCCCGTGTCGAGCGTCAAGCCGGCCACAGGTGCGGAAAGTTGCTCCTTCTCGTTGTTGGCCAAACGTAGGACAAAGTGATCTATGAAACTAGTCGTGTTGCATGGCATGGGGTTATGAGCAATATTCATAAATCATGAAAAACGAACTGAACGAACTCGCTACGTTTGCGATCGTCGCCAGCGAAAGAAGCTTTACGCGGGCTGCGGCAAAGATTGGTGTGTCTCAGTCTGCCCTGAGCCACACGATTCGGGGACTCGAGCAGCGGCTCGAGTTGCAGCTGCTTGCTCGGACGACCAAGAGCGTCGCGCCAACCGCCGCAGGGGCCGCTCTTTTGAAAGAATTGTCTCCGGCACTCGACCAAATTGCGCGTGCTATCAACAATGCCCGAAGCGTTCGGCACCGACCTGCCGGGCGCCTTCGTATTGTAATGTCCCGCTCGGCTGCTGTGATGGTATTGTTGCCACGGCTGACGGCATTCGCAGAGGCCTATCCCGACATCGTTCTTGACGTTGTCACTGTCACTGGCCCTGTAGACCTCGTTGCGGGTGAGTTCGATGCTGGTATTCAACTCGGCGAGTATATTCAAAAGGACATGATCGCGGTGCGGGTCACGAAGGAGCTGCGATTGGCGGTGGTCGGATCTCCTGGTTATTTTGCATCGCGAAGCATTCCTCGGAAGCCCAAGGATCTAAATGATCATCGATGCATAGGCTTGCGTCTTCCGGGCGGTCCGTATCGGTGGGAGTTCGAGCAAGGACGAAAGGCGGTTACGATCGGCGTGAACGGCCCACTCATAATCGATGATACCAATCTGGTTATCCAGGCCGCACTCGCTGGAGCCGGCCTAGGCCTCGCATATGAAGAGCAAGTCGCGGAGTATATCGCGAAGCGTCGCCTTATTCGCGTGTTAGAAGACTGGACGCCGCCAATTCCTGGCTTCTTCATGTATTACCCCAGTCGTCAGCATCAACCGGCCGCGCTTTCTGCACTAACGAACGCGCTGCGGCTTTCTTAACAATAGTTGGCTCGCGACGACAGGTGATCGTTGTGATCTGAACTGACACGTGGAGCGTGGTCATCGCGAGGGCGTCTCGCAGCACATTGACGGTGAAGCGGACCGCCAATTCGAACCCCCGGCACTCAAGCGAAACCGAGCATCGCGGCGATGACGTTGATTCGCGCGACGTGTCAAACGTCTTCGCGTCGCCCGAAGCGTCCTTGCAACCGCGATGCTACTTTGCATGGGATTGTTTTCGATATTTTAGTTGGGTCGGACATGCTCCGCGGACGGGCAGGGTTAAAAGCATCAAGTTTCATTGAACCGGTGTTGCGGTTAAGCAATTGCGATGGAATGGAAACTCTCCGTCGCATCCATGATGGATTGGACCGGGACATCTCAAAAAGTGAAGCGCGATCAGCACTTGGGCGCGGTCGTTGCCAGCCATGCTGTACCAAATGCTGTACAGTCCGACTGACGATTTCTCTTTGGCGAACAAAATTGTACGGCGGCCGCGGAGAGTAGTCGTGTCCGCGAATCTGAGCGGCCGACGTTGCCGTGAACTTCACGATAAAGGTTGGAGAAGATGTTGGCGTGGGTTGGTAGCGCTCCCCCGCTATCAATGGTACGATACTCTACGAAATCCTACGCTGGGCTTTTCATTATGACCGCCGGAGTCGTCCCTTCATTGCGCGGAGGAGGTTTCGGAGCGACACGCGGAGCCGAACTGCACGAGACCGTTGCCGTAGACGACGTCCTTTCCAGGTTCTCCAAGATCCATGGCCTGCCCGACGAGAGCCGCAACGGTGGCATGACACCCATCGCGCGGACATGGCGGCGCAGTTTAAACGCAGCCTTGTGGTCGACGGCGCGCCGGTGCCTTATATGGACAATCTTGCGTGGCCGGGTCTCGTCACTGTCGCCAATCTGCCGGCGACGGCGATCCCAACGCGTCGCCTCGTGGGCGGGCTGCCCGCGGGCGCACAGATAGCCGGTCCTTATCTCGGAGACCGGACAACGCTGAAGTTCGCACAGCTCCTGCATCGGGAGCTGGGAGGCTTTATCAGGCCCGCCGACACCCCGTAGGTCGAACCGAACATCGGAGGCTGGTTTAGCGCCGTTGTTGCCTGCGCGGACTATCCGAGCTTCTCGACATTCCAGAACAGCGGCACCGGAGCCTTGAGGATCCCGCGCAGCTGCTTCCGGTTGGCAACCGGCTGATTGTATTGACCGGTCGGGATGTGGGTGACGACCTCATAGGCCCGTTGCTGGATCTTGTTCGCGAGGTCCTTTTGTCCGGCCAGTGTCGCGCTTCTCGCAAAATCGTCGCGCAGCCTTTCGATCTCCGCATCGGCTGCCCAGCCGAAGAAGCCGCCGTCCTTGCCCTTGGCATTGACGCAGGCATTGCCGATCGGATTCATCAGGTCGGCGCTTGCCCAGCTGGAATGATAGATCGACCAGCCGCCTTCCGAAGGCGGCGACTGCTTTGCGCGCCGGGCGACGACCGAGCCCCAGTCCATCGATACAAGATTGACGTTCATGCCGATGGCGCGCAGGCCCTGCGCGGTCACCGTGCTGAGCGCGGTCAGGATCGGCGCGTCGGTCGCATGCAGGATCACGATCGGCTCGCCATTGTAGCCGCCTTGCTTGAGCAAGTCCCTGGCTTTGGCGATATCGGCCTTGGTCGACCAGCCGCTGCTACTCTCGAAGGGCGTACCGGCGATGAACATGGCCGGCGTGATCTTATAATAGTCGGGATTGCCGATCTGGGTGTCCAGCCAGTCCTTCTGGTTCATGGCGTGCAATACGGCTTGGCGGATTGCGGGCTTGTCGAACGGCGGGGCAAGCCAGTTCATGCGGCACATGCCGGAGAAACCGAGTACGTTGTAATCGGTGAGCTCTACATTGCTCGCACGCGACAGCATGGGAATGTGGTCGTGCGGCGGGACTTCGAAATAGTCGATCTCGTTGTTGATCAATGCATTCGTCGCTGTCTGGAAATCAGGCATGCTGATCCATTCGAAGCGATCGATCTTGACCAGCTTGCCACCGCCCGTGCCGTCCGAGGGCTCGTCACGGGAAACGTAGTCCGGATTTTTCTCGTAGACGGCCTTGGTCCCTGGCTGGAATTCGGAAGCAACGAAGCGGAACGGGCCGGAGCCGATGTGCTCAGTGATGAGTTGGTCGGCGGGCGTGGCGGCGATGCGCGCTGGGACGATAAAGGGCACGTTGGAAGTCGGCTTGCCGAGCGCGTCCAGAACAAAGCCGCACGGCTCCTTCAGTGTCAGAGTAAACGCGCGCTCGTCGGCGGCCTTCAGTTCGGCAACGAATTCAAACAGCTTCTGGCCCATGCTGTCGCGCTTGGCCCAGCGCTGCAGGGACGGGATCACGTCGGCCGAGGTGACCTTGCTGCCGTCGTGGAATTTCAGACCGGAGCGGAGTTGGAACCGGTAGGTCAGCCGGTCGCGCGATATCTCGTAGCTGTCGACCATCTGCGGCTTGATCTCGAACTTCGAGTTGGTCGAGAACAGCGTGTCGTAGATCTTGTAGCCATGGTTGCGCGCGGTCCAGGCCGTCGTGACGATCGGATCGGTCGCGCGCAGCGGCGCATGCATCACGGCGTAGACCGTCTTTGCGCCGCGGGCGCAGGCGAAATGCGGCATCGCCAGCGACGCCAGCGCGCCGCCGCCGGTCGCGAGAACCTGTCGTCTGGTGATAGGCATGGCCGGTTTCCCCCTGGGTTTAACGTGTTTACTCTCTCGAGTTAGCTCGCGAGATGGCTCGCGATCGCGGCGTAGCCGCGCAACCACATGCGATCGAGTTCGATATCCATTGGCGTGGGTTGCGAGGAGACGCGAACGATCACGGTTTCGGCGGCGGGATCGATATAGATCCACTGCCCATGAATTCCGACCGCGGCAAACGCGGTGCGGTCGCGGTCGACCGTGTACCATTTGTTGCGGTAGTTCCCGTTGGGAAAGACCATCACGAGGTCGCCACGCGACCATGCGTCGGCATTGCCGTTCTTCCTGATGTCGTCAATCCACCGGCCTGGCACCACCTGTCGGCCATTGCTGACGCCGTGGTTGCGCATCATCTCGCCGAAGCGAGCGAGGTCCCGTAAGGTCGCGCAGATTCCGCCGGCGACCCGTGCCGCGCCCTGCGAATCGACCGTGATATAGGCGTCGTTCTCGGCGCCGAGCGGGCCCCAGAGATTCTCCGCGACGATGTTCGCATAGGGCATGCCGCAGACGCGCTCGTAGACCCATCCCAGCACGTCGGTGTTGGGCGAGACGTAGTGGAAGGCATGGCCGTGCGGCTGGCCGTCAGGGCGCATGGTGCCGAGATAGTCGCGCAGATGGATGGCAGGCGCGCCGGGCGGCGGAAGATCCCAGCCGGCCGCGCGCCGGTAGCGTATGACGTCACCTTCACCGTCGTCATAGTCCTCGTCGAAGCGAATGCCAACGCTCATGTCGAGAAGGTGGCGGACGGCGCAGGTGCCGTACACCGAAGCCTTCAGCTCGGGAAGATAGCGGACGACCGGCGCATCGGGATCGAGCCGGCCTTGCCCGGTCAGGATGCCGCCGATCGTGCCGGCTATGGATTTGCTGACCGAAAAGATCAGGTGCTGCGCGTCGGGCGTGAGGCCGTGCGCATACCACTCCGTGACGATCCGGCCACGATGAAGCACCAGAAAACCGTCGACATAGGTTGAGCGCAGCGCGTCGGCGACCGTCGTCGTTTCGCCTTTCACGTCCTCAAAGGCGATATCGTCGAGATAGCCAAGCGACCGCGGCAGCGCCACCGGCGTGCTCGATCGCGCAATGTTCGCGGTGGGAAGCAATTCCCGAACATTGCGGTAGCTCCACTCCATCTGCGGATGCTGGCGCCAGTTGGCGAGCGTGATCTGACGTTCGTCAGCCGGGACAATCGACATGATATCTTGAGCGCCAAACATCCTGGGGGATCGAGCCTAGTAGCTGGATCATCGCGGCCGCCGGCGCGGCAGCAATCCACCGGATGGTGGATACGAGTTGGCGCTGTCTGAAGCCGGTGCCGGGCGGAAGCCCGTTTTCAATCGCGTTTTTGCAGGCTGGCCCGCATTTTGCTTGACTGAGAGGTGTGCCTGCCCCAGCGTGAGCGAGACGGATGCGCTCGATGTCCGGTTTCAGGGAAGCAACTTGGGAGGTTTGGCCATGCACATGATCACGAACCGCTCGGACCCGGCTACCCAACAGGCCGTTCAGTTTGCGAGAGGGATGTTCGATGCGTCAGCGATGGCGTTTTACGGCGTCGATGATGGTCTCAACCAGAATCGATTTCTCTTGAGCGGAGTTCCGCTCGGATTTCATCGCGAGTATGTTGAGCGGATGGGGCAGTTCGACCCGCTTCATCCCAAGCGCGCCGCCGGACAGCCATTTGCGTGGCTGAGCGTCATGTCGACGCAATATTTCAATGCGGAAACGGCGGCGTACCGATCATTTACAGATCAGTTCGGAATCGCCGATATGATGGAGTTCTTCTTCCGTCGAGGTGACAGAATCGTCGCTGGCATGAGCGTCATCTGGATGCCGGGATGCAAGATTCCCAGCGATGCCACGAATATCGCCGAGAAGATTCACGACTATCTGGAGTTCAATCTGGTCGGACGCGCGCCATCAGCGAGCGAACAGGCCGCGCGTTACGGCCTGACCGCCCGCGAACTCGACGTGATCGAGCTCGTTTGCTGCGGGCGGACCAACCGCGAAATCAGCGAGTGCCTGGGAATCGGTCACGCCACCGTCAAGACCCATCTCATCCATATCTTCGAGAAGCTCGGTGTGGAGACGCGCTCGGCGGTTGTCGCGTTGATGTCGCGGCTGCACTGACGGACCAGCGCGCCACGGATACCGTGGCGCCAACGCGCTATGATCACGCATCCACCGTTCGGTTGATTGAACCGGCATAGCCGCCGGATCACGGTTCCCTGATTGGTGTTTCAGGGATCGGCGTCTTTACTTGCGATGTCACCGTATGTGCTGGACTGTATCCATCCGTTTGCGAGGGGGCCGCTTCCTGCGAAGACTGGGAAGACGTTACTGTTTGCGCAGCAGGCCGGTCGCATAGAGCCGCGTACGGCATCCGGCAAGGCGACGGCGTGGCAGTCCGAAGGCCCACCGCAATTCTTGCTGGATGTACGCGACCTGCGCGTAACCAGCAGCGGCGGCTATCCGCTGGTCGACGGCGTTTCCTTTACGCTTAACCGGGGCGAAACGCTCGGCATCGTCGGCGAATCCGGCTGCGGAAAATCGCTGACCTCGCTTGCGCTCATGGGGTTGTTGCCGCCCGGGATGTCGGTATCGGGTCAGGTCGAATTCGAGGGCGCCGATCTCCTGAAGTTGGCACCGGCGACCGTGCGCGATCTGCGCGGCGACCGCCTCGCGATGATCTTCCAGGATCCGATGACGAGCCTCAATCCGACGCTCACCGTCGGCTATCAGATCGCCGAGGGGCTGATACGGCATCGCGGCTGCGATCGCCGCGAAGCGCGTGATCGCTCGATCGAACTTTTGCGCAAGGTCAAGCTGCCTGCGGCCGAACGACGGTTCGACGAATACCCGCATCAGCTCTCCGGCGGCATGCGCCAGCGCGTGATGATCGCGATGGCGCTGATCTGCCAGCCTGCGCTGCTGATTGCGGACGAGCCGACGACGGCCCTCGACGTCACCGTGCAGGCTCAGATCCTCGATCTGCTTGCCGAGCTAAAGGACGACCTTGGGTCGGCGATGATCTTCATCTCGCACGACCTCGGCGTCGTCGCCGAAAATGTCGACCGCGTCGCCGTGCTTTACGCCGGACGCCTGGTCGAGGAAGGGCCGACGCGCTCGCTGTTCGAGCAGCCGCAGCATCCCTACACCATCGGCTTGATGGGATCGATCCCGCGGATCGATACGACCAGTGAATGGCTGCCCGCGATCGCCGGCACGCTGCCGCTTGCCTCCGATCCGCCGCCGGGATGCAGGTTCGAGCCGCGCTGTCCGTTCGCAGGTGATAAATGCCGGGAGGAAAGCCCTGATCTCGCCGAGGTGAGCGCGGGTCACCGCGCGGCATGCTGGAAGGCGCCACTATGACCGGGCCGGTGCTCAGGGCGGTTGACCTTGCCAAGCATTATCCGGTCGGCAGCCGCTGGTTTGGGCGTTCGCAGACATTGCTGCGCGCGGTCGACGGCGTCAGCTTCGAGGTCGCGAAAGGCGAGACGCTGTCACTCGTCGGGGAATCCGGTTGCGGCAAGTCGACGACGGGAAGGATGCTGGTCCAGTTGATCGATCCGTCGTCGGGGCATGTCGAGTTCGAAGGCCGGCAATATGGCGCGGGATCGCGGCGGAAAGCGTTGAGGATTTCGCGGCGCATCCAGTTCGTTTTCCAGGATCCTTATGCGTCCCTCAATCCGCGGATGACTGCGGGCGAGGCAATCGGTGAACCGCTGTCGCTGCACAACATGGTTCCGAGGCGTCAACGCTGGACGAGGGTAGCTGAACTGCTGGAAATGGTCGGATTGCCGCGGTCGTTCGCGGCCCGCTATCCGCATGAGCTGTCCGGAGGACAGCGGCAGCGCGTTGGAATCGCGCGCGCATTGGCGCTCGAACCTTCCTTCATCGTCTGCGACGAGGCGGTGTCTGCGCTCGACGTTTCGGTGCAGGCGCAGGTTCTCAATCTGCTCAAGACGCTGAAGATGCGGCTCGGTCTCAGCCTGCTGTTCATCGCACATGATCTTGCCGTCGTGAAGCACATCTCTGATCGGATCGCGGTGATGTATCTCGGCCGCCTGGTCGAGGTTGCAGAGGCGTCCGAGCCGTTCGCCAACCCGCGACATCCCTATACCCGCGCGTTGCTGGGGGCGATCCCGCAACCGGTTTTCGGCCGCGTCCGCGCAGCCACGGTCGGCGGCGATGTTCCCAGTCCGATCGATCCGCCATCGGGATGCCGGTTCCATACGCGCTGTCCGATGAAGACGGATATTTGTGCACGCATCGATCCGGCGATGGAAACGATTGCGCCCGGACATGTCGTCGGCTGCCACCGATGGCGCGACGTCGAGCCGATGCCGGAAGCGGGCAGGGCAGCCGACGACGTCCACTCCGCGCGCATTCAGCGGCTTCTCGGGTTTTTTCAGGACAAGGCGGGCTCGGCCGCCGGTCAACAGGAGTTGAGATCATGAAGAGATTATTGTTCGCTTCCCTGGTGTCGCTCGCGGTGACGAGCGGCGTCCAGGCGCAGTCGCTGCGCTTCGGCTTCAACGAGGATGTCGATGTCCTCGATCCCACGCTGAGCCGCGGCTTCACCACGCGCATGATCTTCAGCGCGCTGTGCGACAAGCTGATCGATATCTCGCCGGACCTCAAGTTCACGCCGCAGCTCGCGACCTCGTGGTCGTGGTCCGACGACAATCTGTCGCTGACCCTCAAGCTGCGTCCCAACGTCGTGTTCCACGACGGCGAGCCGTTCAATGCCGAAGCGGTGAAGTATTCGATCGAGCGTCATCAGTCGATGACCGGCTCGCAGCGCAAGGCCGAACTCGGGCCGCTCAAGTCGGTGGAAGCCGTCGATAGCCTCACCGTCAAGCTCAACCTGTCTGCGCCCTTTGTGCCGCTGGTCGGATATCTGTCCGACCGCGCCGGCATGATGGTGTCGCCGAAGGCGGCCAGGGAACTCGGCGACAAGTTCACCACGGCGCCGGTCTGCGCGGGCCCGTTCAAGTTCAAGGAGAGGGTGGCGCAAGACCGTATCGTCGTCGACAAGTTCGACAAGTACTGGAACAAGGACAACATCCATCTCGACCAGATCGTGTTCCGGACCTTACCCGATCCGACCGTTCGCCTCGCCAACCTCCGGTCCGGGCAACTCGACCTGATCGAACGCATCGCGCCGATTGATGTTGCCGGCGTCAAATCCGAAGGTCGTTTCGCGGTCGAGGAAAACACCGAGCTGGGCTGGAACGGCCTGCTCTACAATGTCGGCGCCGGCGAGAAGGCGAAGGGACCAATGGGGTCCGATCCGCGCATTCGCGAGGCATTCGAGCTGTCGATCGACCGTGACGGGCTGGTACAGGCGATGTCGAAGGGCCAGTACACGCCCGGCAACCAGTGGGTTTCGCCGTCGAACGCCTACTACGACAAGCAGCTTCCAATCCAGAAGCGCGATATCGCCAAGGCAAAGGCGCTACTCGCCGCCGCCGGCAAGCCAAATCCCGTGGTCACGCTCGTCACGCCGACGCAAACCGAGACCGTACAGTTCGCGCAGATCATCCAGGCGATGACGCGCGACGCCGGTTTTGACGTGAAGATCCAGGCGACCGAATTTGCGACTGCCCTCGACATCACCCAGAAGGGCGATTTCGAGATGTTCACCTATTTCTGGAGCGGCCGCACCGATCCCGACGGCAACATCTACAACTTCACCGCCTGCAACGCGCCGCTCAACATCGGCAAGTATTGCAATCCCGACGTCGACGCGTCGCTGCAGGCGGCGCGGCGCACTGCCGACCCCGAAGCCCGGCGCAAGGCCTGGGCGCAGGCGGCGGCGCTCATCCTGAAGGATCGGCCGATGCTGTTCGCTTTCCATCGCAAGTATTTCTGGGGAAGGAAGAAGGAGATGAAGAACTTCGTGGCCTATCCCGACGGGCTGGTCCGCTTCACCAATCTGAAGCTGAATTGAGCGGCTGCTTTCCATGACGCGCTTCCTGTTGCAGCGAATTGGCCTGATGATCCCGACGATCTTCTTCGTCTCGGTCATCGTCTTTTCGTTGCAACAGCTTCTGCCTGGCGATCCCGCGCTGACGATGGCGGGCGACGAGGCGTCTCCCGCCCTGATCGCCGAAATCCGCGCGAAATATCATCTCGATGATCCCCTGCTGGTCCGCTACGGCAAGTGGGTGGCCGGAATCGCCCAGGGCGATCTTGGAATCTCACTGCGGACGCAGCAGACCGTCGTTCAGCTCCTGACCCAGAAGATCCCGGTGACACTGGAGCTGGCGACGCTGGCGATGATCATCGCGCTGACCTTTGGAATCTCGATGGGTATCCTGGCCGCGATCTCGCGCGGGGGCCCGATGGACTACGTTGCCCGGTGCATTGCCCTGTTCGGAATCTCGATGCCGGCGTTTTGGCTCGGCATCCTTTTCATTCTGCTGTTTGCCGTGAAATGGCGGATATTGCCGGCTTCCGGATACGTGCCGCTGACGGAAAATCCGCTGGAAAACCTGCGCTCGATGATCATGCCGGCTACGGTGCTCGGCCTTGCGGTAAGCGGCGTGATCATGCGGCATACGCGCAGCGCGATGCTGCAGGTTCTGTCGAACGATTATGTCCGGACCGCGCGGGCCAAGGGACTTTCGGAGACGACCGTCATCTTCGTGCATGCGCTGCGCAACGCGGCGCTGCCGGTCATTACGCTAGGTGCGCTGGAGTTCGGGCAACTGCTTTCGGGAACCGTGCTCACCGAAACCGTGTTCTCGATGCCGGGTTTCGGCAAGCTCGTGGTGGATGCCGTGTTCAACCGCGATTATGCCGTGGTGCAGGGCGCGGTGCTGTGTACGGCGGTGGTCTTCCTCTTGCTGAACCTGTTTGCCGACCTCGCTTATGCCGCGGTCAATCCACGACTGAGGGGACGGTGATGTCCGTCGCGCTCAGCATCCGACAGGCTCGTCCGTCGACGGCGCTGCGGAGCCCGTTGGGGCTGGCCATATCGTCGTTGTCGCGGCAGCCCGTCGCCATGCTGGCAATGGCAGTTGTCCTTGTCGTCGTCGTGCTGGCGGTCGGCGCGGAACTGATCGCCCCGTTCGATCCGGCATCGGCAGATTGGTCGGCGCTGCGCGAAGCCCCCAGCCGCGCGCATCTGCTCGGTACGGACGATCTCGGCCGCGATATCCTGTCCCGAATGATCTATGGCGCGAGGGCATCGTTGCTGGCGAGCGTGATATCGGTCAGCATCGCGTTTGCGATCGGCGTTCCCGTGGGACTGTGTGCGGGTTATCTCGGCGGCATCGTGGATGGCGTCATCACCCGTTTCACCGATGCGATGCTGGCGATCCCGGCACTGATCTTCGCGGTGTCGCTGGCCGCGTTTCTCGGGCCCAGCCTGATCAATGCCGTGATCGCAATCGGCGTGGCCGCCATTCCCGTCTTTATTCGCCTCAGCCGCGCGCAAGCGATGGGCGTGAAGTTCGAGGAATATGTCGAAGCCGCCTATGTCGTCGGAAATCCTCGCTGGCGGATCGTGCTCAAGCACATCTTTCCCAATATCGTGCCGGCGCTGATCGTGCAGGCGACGCTGACGATGGCGTTCGCGGTTATCGCGGAAGCGAGCCTGTCGTTCCTCGGCGTCGGCCAGCAGCCTCCGGGCGCATCCTGGGGCAACATGCTGACCACGGCCAAAAACTATCTCGAGGAAGCGCCGTGGATGGCGATCTGGCCTGGAGCTGCGATCTTTCTCACCGCTTTGTCCTTCAACCTTCTTGGTGACACCCTGCAGGATGTGCTCGATCCAAGGTCGCGGCCGCGCGTAGCGGGCTGACGCCAACATTCAACGAGAGGAATTGTTATGCGAGATTTTATGGCCGTCGCCCGCTCGGTCGCGGTTGCAGAGAAGGGCATGGCGGCGACATCGCATCCGCAAGCTACCCTTGCCGCAGTTGAAATTCTCAAAGCGGGCGGCAATGCCGTCGATGCCGCCATTGCCGCGGTGGCGGTGCAGGGCGTGGTCGAGCCGCAGATGACGGGAATCGGCGGCGATTGCTTCGCACTCTATTCGCCAAAAGCCGGCGCGCCCATCGCTCTCAACGGATCGGGCTTCACGCCTGCGGATACGATCGCCGACAAATATGCCAGCGCCGGCGCGCGCGATATCCCGCCGACGTCGCCGGAATCCGTCACCGTGCCCGGCGCGATCGACGCTTGGTGTACGCTGGTTGCCGACCACGGCAGCAAATCGCTGGAGGAGATATTCCGGCCCGCGATCACAGCGGCAGAGCAGGGCTTTTGCATCACGCCGCGCGTCGCCGCTGACTGGGAGCGTTTTCGGCCTCGCCTCGAGGGTAACGCTGCCGCCGCCGCGCAGTATCTTCCGGGAGGGCGTCTGCCGACCGTCGGCGACATCAGGTCCCAGCCGGCGCTGGGCGCGACGCTGCGCCGGATCGCCAGGGACGGGCGCCAGGCATTCTACGGAGGTGCTGTCGCCGAGGAGGTCATCGGCATTTTGCGTGGGCTCGGCGGCGCGCACAGCCTTGAGGATTTCGCCGCGCAGAAATCGAACTACGTCACGCCGATTTCGGCAAGCTACGGCGGCTACGACATTACCGAATGCCCGCCGAACGGGCAGGGCCTTGCAGCGCTGATCATCCTGCGGACGCTTGCCGGCTTCGATGTCGGCAAGTTGACGGAGGCTGACCGGATACACTTGCTGGCGGAAGCAACCAAGGCCGCCTATCGGGCCCGCGACGCCTACTTCTGCGACCCCGATACCAGCAATATCGACAGCGCCTCGTTCCTGTCGGACGATTACATCGGCGTGATCCGCGACAAGATCGACATGAACCGCGCCTCGACGATCGAGCGGTGGGACGATATCGAGCATCGCGACACCGTCTACGTCACTGTCGTCGACCGCGACCTCAATGCGATTTCGCTGATCAACTCGCTGTTCTATCCGTTCGGCAGCGGCATCTATGCGCCGAAATCGGGGGTGCTACTGCACAACCGCGGCTGGAGCTTTCGCGCCCGGCCGGGACATCCCAACTCGCTCGGGCCCCGCAAGCGGCCGATGCACACCATCATTCCCGGCATGATGATGCAGAACGGACGGGCCGTGATGCCGTTCGGGGTGATGGGCGGGCATTATCAGGCCGCAGGCCACGCCAACCTGATTTCGAATATCCTCGACCTCGGCCTGGACATCCAGGCCGCTGCGGAGGCGCCGCGATCCTTCTCGTTCGATGACGTGCTCTCGCTGGAATCAACGATACCGGCCGCCGTCAAGGACGATCTGTCCGCGCGTGGGCATAATGTCCGCTGGTCGGAGGAGCCGATCGGCGGATGTCAGGCGATCCGCATCGACCACGAACGCGGCGTTCTGTTCGGCGCGTCCGACCACCGCAAGGACGGGCTGGCGCTGGGCTTTTGAACCTATTTGACGGCCGATAATCCCGCGTCGATGCCCTCGGCGATTTTCGCAACGTCCGCCGTCGTCAGGATCAGCGGTGGCGACAGGATGAGGTTGTTGCCGGAGACCCGAAGCATTACGCCGGCCTCGCAAGCACCGTCCGCCACCGCCGCCATGGTCTTCTTGTCGGCCGCCTTCTTGCTGTCGCGGTCGGAGACGAGTTCGATGCCCGCCATCAGTCCCTTGTAACGGACGTCGCCGACGATGGCGTGCCGCACCTTGAGCTGTTCCAGCGCTAGTGCCAGCTCCTTGCCGCGCGCGACAGCATTCTCGTCAAGCTTGAGCCGCTTGGTCTCGGCGAGTGCCGCGATGCCGGCCGCGCATCCCACCGGATGTCCCGAATAGGTGTAGCCATGGCCGATCGAACCGAAGGTGGTTTGATCGCCCTCGAAGGCTTCCGCGATCTTCTCGTTGATCAGCGTGGCGCCGAGCGGGAAGTAGCCCGAGGTGATGGCCTTGGCTAACGTCATCATGTCGGGTTTGACGCCCGAGAGCCGCGCGCCCGACCAGGCGCCGGTGCGGCCGAAGCCGGTGACCACCTCGTCCGAGATCATCAGGATGCCGTGGCGGTCGCAGATCTCGCGCGCAAGTTTCATGAAGCCGTCGGGTGGCACGATGACGCCGCCGGCGCCCAGCACCGGCTCCATGATGAAGGCTGCGATCGTATCCGCGCCCTGGAAGGCGATCTCGTCTTCCATGGCGGCGGCGCAGAGCTGCGCCAGCCGGGCAGGGTCGGTTTCGTTGAAGGGATTGCGGTAGGTCCAGGGCGCCGGCGCATGAAACACACCGGGCAGCAGCGGCTCGTAGTTGCGGCGGAAATTGGCGTTGCCGTTAACGGAGGCGCCGCCGAAATGGGTGCCGTGATAGCCCTTCTTCAGTGCAAGGAACTTGGTGCGGTCCGACTGTCCCTTGATCTTCCAGTATTGCCGCGCAAGCCGCAGCGCGGATTCGACGGAATCGGAGCCGCCCGATGTGAAGAACGCGCGCGCCATCCCTTCGGGCTTGAACCATTCGGTCAATTCGTAGGCGAGTTCAATCGAGGGTCCGGTCGAGGTGCCGCGGAAGCCGGAATAGTAGGGAAGCGCGTCGAGCTGGTCGGCGATCGCTTTCTTGATCGGGTCGCAGCTATAGCCGAGATTGACGTTCCACAGACCGCCGACGGCGTCGAGCAGGGTGCGCCCGTTCACGTCGGTGACGTGGACGCCTTCGCCCTTCATAATGATCTTTGGCGGATTGGCGCGCATTTCCGCCGGGTGCGCCATCGGGTGCCAAATAGATTTGGCGTTATTCTCGATCAGAAAGTTGGTATCGCGCATGATCTGCCTGCCATTGCTTCAGGTGAATTCGAGGCCGAAGGGCCGCAGGGCTGCGGCATAACCAGAATGGGGATCGCGGACATCGAACAGGACTGTATGCAATCCGCACGCCCTGGCGCCATCGATATTTCGGTGCTGGTCGTCGACGAAAACGCAAACCCCTGCGTCGAGCGACAGGGCGTCAAGCACCATTTGATAGGCGCGGGGATCCGGCTTCAATATCTTGGTGTAGGTTGCGTCGACGATCGCCTCGAAATACGCCAATAGCGGCAATCTTCCGCGAAACTCCGTACCGTAGAAAAGGTCGAGTTCGTTCGAGAGGATCGCAAGCTTGAAGCCGGCGTCCGCGACCATTTTGACCGCACGGTCGGCTTCGGGCCTGATGACCGCCTTGGGATCAGCGCCGCGTGCCCGTTTGACGAACGTCTCCATGTCGTTCCAGTCTTCGCCGACCAGACGTCCCACTTCGCGGCTGCGAGTGATCCAATAGTCACGTTCCGTGATTTCGCCGCGCTGCATCGACGCCCAAAGCGGGTCGGTCTCGATCCCAAACGGGCCGCGCCAACCTAATGTATCCGGTGCGAGGCCAAGGGCTGCTTCGGTGAGACCGTGAGTTTCGAATAGCGTCTTCGAAATAACGCCGCCGAAATCGAGCACCAGGGCCTTTGCGCGCTGGGAACTCACGTTGCCGCCGATGCCCGGCCGGCCGGCACGATGCCGGCCTCTACCCAGCGGTCGAAGATTCCGAGCACGGTGGCATTGAATGCCGCGCTGTTGATGTGGTCATTGATCTCGTGAAGCTCGACCGGCGGCTTAATGGCCGAGCGCATCTCGCCGACGAAGGCCGCAAGCCCTTCGGGATCGTGCAGCGCTTCGCCCTCGCGGTCCCATTGCTGGATGCCGCCGGCAGGGAGCACAAAGGCCACCGGCGCCTGAGCCGACGCAAGCTTGTCGGCAATCGCACGCGCGATCCTGCGCCGATCGTCCGGCCGCGATGTCGCCGACGCCAGCAGCCGGTTATGCGCGTGATAAGGACGTTCGAGCAATTCGTTCGGCGTCGGCAGCCAGGCCGGAAAATCCACCATATCGATGGCGCCCGGTGCCACGATCTGCGGAATCCCGGCCTTGCCGGCGTTCTCCAGCCGGTCGGCGCCGGAATTCACGACCGAGCCGGTCAATTGGTTGGCGACCTCCTGCAGGCTGAGATCGAGAATGGCGGCGAAACCCTTCTTCGCGGCGATCGATTCCATGGCGCGGCCGCCCATGCCGGTAGTGTGAAACACCACGACCTCATAGCCGCGCCGTTCCAGTTCGGGCTTCAGTTCAACCATGTAGCTGAGGCAGCTTTTTCCGAGCGAGGTCATGGCGACGACGGGCCGGTCCGACCGTGGCTTCATCGCGCTTCTCGCGGCGCCCACGACCGCCCCGCAGGCCTGGGAAAGCACGGATTTGCAGGTGCTGTTGAGGCCATAGAGGCCGCCGGCCCACAGGATCATCATCAAGTCGGCTGCGATGCGCTCCGGCGGCACTAGGTGCGAATAGGCGATCGTCGAGGCCACGAATTTAGGCACCCCGATCGGCAACGCCTGCGCGACGTCGAGTGCGAGATCCGTTCCCATGGTGCCGCCGATCGCGAGCATCGCGTCGAAGTCGCCGCTATCGTACAGACGCCGCGCCAGCCGCTTCGCCCCGAGCGCCATCAGCGACATCGCCGAATTCTCGTCGCCGCTATCGGCGATCTTCTCGATCGTTGTCTCGGCCGCCTGCGCCACCACGTGCTTGTCGTAGTGCGGTGCGTAGGGAGGATCGCCGAGCACGCTCACATCCATCATGATGGCTTCGCCGCCAGCCGCCGCGATGCAGTCTCCGATGAAGTGCAGTTCATCCGCCTTGGTGTCGCCTGTCCCAATGACCAGGATTCGGGGATGCGCGAGTTTGGTCATGGTCGATGGGTGCTCCAACATTTCCCTCGGTTGCGCGCCGCCCAAGGAGCCCGCATCCGATCGGCCGCTCAGGCACGGCACGGCAAAAGTGGTAGGTCGAAAGCTGATGGCTTTCAAGTTTGCCGGGCTTTGGGCGGTTATTGCAGCATCCACCTATCGGTTGATTGCGACGGAAGGGGCCGAGAGCGCCTATTCCCCGTGCAAAAGAGTTCTTGGAGAGAGGACGTGGGGGTGCGCAAGCTGTCTTCACGAGGCACTTGAAGCAATGCAACAGGAGCAGATCGATCGGCTAAGAGACGCTGCGATAACTCCGAGGGAGCTGTTTATCGCAGGCGCGCATGTTCGCAGCGTGCGAGGCGAGCGGCTCGACGTGGCTTCTCCGATTGACGGCGGGACGTTCACCAGTATCGCCGATGGTGGTCCCGACGACATCGATCGGGCGGTGCGGACCGCCCGACAGGCCTACGAACGGGGCGCGTGGTCGAAGGCGGCGCCTGCTCACCGCAAGAAGATCCTGCTGCGGCTGGCGGAACTGATTGAAAGCCATGCCCTCGAGCTCGCCGTGCTCGGGGTGCGCGACAACGGCACCGAGATCAACATGGCCTACAAGGCCGAACCGATGTCGGCGGCCGGAACGATCCGCTTCTATGCCGAAGCGGTCGACAAGGTCTATGGTGAGATCGCGCCGACCGGGCGGGACGTCCTTGCCCTGATCCATCGCGAGCCGCTCGGCGTGATCGGCGTTGTCGTGCCCTGGAACTTCCCGTTGATGATCGGCGCGTGGAAGCTCGCGCCGGCGCTTGCGGCTGGCAATTCGGTCGTGGTCAAGCCGCCGGAACTCGCCTCGCTCACGCTACTCCGGCTGGCCGAACTTGCCAGCGAAGCGGGGCTTCCGGATGGCGTCCTGAACGTCGTCACCGGCCGCGGGGCCATTGCGGGCGAGGCGCTCGCACTTCACGGCGACGTCGATGCCATTGCCTTCACCGGCTCAGGCGCGGTCGGCAGGCGGTTGCTGGAATATTCCGCGCGGTCAAATCTGAAGCGCGTCTATCTCGAGCTCGGCGGCAAATCACCCAACATCGTCTTTGCCGATGCACCCGATCTCAGGCAGGCCGCAAAAGTCTCCGCCAACGGCATTTTTCGCAATTCGGGACAGGTCTGCGTCGCCGGATCGCGGCTGATCGTGCAATCCTCGATCTACGATCGCTTCATGGACGAGTTGTTGAACGTGACCGCTTCGCTCAAGATCGGTGACCCCTTGCGTCTGACCTCAGACATCGGCGCGGTGGCGAGCGAGGCCCAGTTGCAACGAAACCTCGAGGCGGTGGCACTCGCCGAGCGTGAGGGTGCGACACGTCTGACCGGCGGCGAACAGATCCTTCAGGACACCGGCGGGACCTTCATGTCGCCGGCCATCTTTGCCGATGTCACGCCCGAAATGAAATTGTCGCGCGAGGAGGTGTTTGGACCGGTGCTTGCGGTGACGCGGTTTGACAGCGAGGACGAGGCCGTGCGGCTTGCAAATTCCACCAGCTATGGCCTGGCGTCGGCGGTGTGGACCGGTAGTCTGTCGACCGCCCACCGTATGGTGCGCGCCATCAACGCAGGCGTCGTACACGTCAACACCTATGGCGGTGCCGACATCACGGTGCCGCTCGGCGGCTTCAAGCAATCGGGATTTGGACGTGACAAGTCGCTTCACGCGCTTGATGAATATTGCGATCTCAAGACCGCCTGGATTGCGCTGTGACGAACGCCGCAAAACTGGATGCGCTGATCGCGCGTGAGCAGGACCGCTTCCTGAAACTTCATCCGCGCTCGGCCAAGGCGTGGGCGGAGGGCAGGCAGCATTTCCTCTACGGCGGTCCCTCGCACTGGATGCGGCGCTGGGCGGGCGGTTTTCCGGTCTACGTCGAGGACGCCGGCGGCGCACACATCCGCGATATCGACGGGCACGACTATGTGGACTTTTGCCTAGGCGACACCGGCGCCATGTGCGGCCACGCCCCGGAGGCCGTCACCCAAGCTGCACTGCGGCAATTGAAACGCGGTGCGACCACGATGTTGCCGACTGAAGACAGCCTTTGGGTCGGCGCCGAACTCTCGCGCCGCTTTGGCCCTCGGTACTGGACACTGACGACGTCGGCGACCGACGCCAACCGCGGCGCGATCCGCATCGCGCGAATGATCACGGGACGGCCGAAGGTGCTGGTGTTTTCAGGCTGCTATCACGGGGGCATCGAGGAAGCCCATATCGAGATCCGCGACGGCCGCGTCGGTATGCGTAATTCGATCCATCCGAACGCCGTCGACCACGCTGCCGTCAGCCGGATCGTCGAGTTCAACGACGTCGGGGGACTGGAAGCAGCGCTTTCGCACGGCGACGTCGCCTGCGTATTGGCCGAGCCTTTGATGACGAACTTCGGGATGATTCCAGTCGCGCCTGGATTCCACGAAGCGCTACGCGACATCACGCGGCGCACCGGCACCGTCCTGATCATCGATGAGACGCATACATTATCCAGCGGCCCGGGCGGATATACGCAGCTTTACGGCCTCGATCCCGACATTCTCGTCGCCGGCAAGGCCATCGCTGGCGGCATCCCCGCGGGCCTTTTTGGCCTCAGCGCCGAGATGGCGGAACGGATGTGGAAACTCGTTCCCTTCGCCAATCCACGGCAACGCCAGTCCGCCCATCTCGGCATCGGTGGTACGCTGGCGGGCAATGCGCTCACGGTCGCGACCATGCGCGCGGTGCTCGAAAGTGTGCTGACGGCGGAAAACTACGAGCACATGATTGCCAACGCGACACGGCTCGCTGGGCAGGTTCGTGTGCTCATCGCGAACCAGCGTCTGCCCTGGCATGTCACCCAGATCGGGGCGCGCGCCGAGATCATGTTCATGCCGGAGCCGCCGCGAAACGGCGCCGACGTGATTGCGCAGCGCAACGGCGATCTCGAGATGCTGCTTCACGCCTTCTACATGAACGAAGGCATCCTGGTGACACCGTTCCATACCATGCTGTTGATGTGTCCGGCGACGACGCCCGGAGATGTCGACAGGCATACAAGCGTGTTCGAACGCTTCATCGCTCTCCTGCGCGAGGCCGGACTGCCATGACCCGATGCCGCAATGGTTCGATCCCGTGACAAAAGCCCCCTTCGATCTCGCAGGAAGAGTGACGCTGGTAACCGGCGGAGGCCGTGGTATCGGCGCTGCGATCGCCACGCGCTTGGCGGAAGCCGGTGCGACCGTTGTCGTCGCCAATCGTACCCTCGATGTCGCAGAGGAGTTGGTACGACATCTGGCAGGCCGCGGGCTGCGCGCGCTTGGCGTCCCCTTCGGGGCGCTCGATCGTGCCAGCCTGCGTGCGGTAGTCGATGGGATCGCAAGCGAGCACGGAAGGCTTGATATCGTGGTTCACAACGCAGGGGGGTGTTTGTGGTCTTCGCTCGAAAAGCTTGATGAGGAAAAACTCGACGCAACGCTGGCGCTCAATCTCAACGCCTGTTTCTGGTTGGCGCAGGCGGCCATCCCGCATATGCGGGAAAATCGCTTCGGGCGAATCCTGGTGACGTCTTCGGTCTCGGCCCGGGTCGCGATGGGAGGCGGCGCCCATTATTCAGCCGCGAAGGCCGGCGTAAATGCGTTCATTCGCGGCGCGGCATTCGAGCACGCCCGCGACGGGATCACGGTGAACGGCGTCGAAGCCGGCTTCATCGCAAAGCCCGGTCGCGGCACCCTGAGCACGCCAGAGAATATGGCGCGGATCGGCCGGTTCATTCCGGTCGGCCGCATGGGCGAGGCCGACGATATCGCCTACGCCATGCTCTATCTCGCATCGGAACAGGCGAAATATGTCACCGGACAGACGATCGCCGTCGACGGCGGCTCGACGCTGCCGGAAACCGGATTTGCCGTCGAACAGCAATGGGGGATCGAATGAACGGTCGTCTGGCAGGACGCACCGCCCTGATCACTGGGGCTGCGACCGGAATCGGGCGCGCGGCTGCTGAACTGTTTGCGCGACACGGTGCTCGCACTGTTCTGTTCGGCTTGGGCGGACCGGCCCTGGATGTGGCGGCCCATGCAACCGGCGGCGTTGCGGTGCATGGCGACGTGACGAATGAAGCCGATATCGCCGCCGCTGTCGAATCGTGCGGCGAAAGACTGGATGTCGTACTCAATGCTGCCGGATTGATCATCCCGGACGAACCGGAAACCGTCACTGACGAGAGCTGGGAGACAACGCTCGACGTCAATCTGACGGGAACAATGCGGGTCTGCCGGGCGGCCCTGCCACGGCTCAGGCAGCGCGGTGGAGCGATCGTCAACATCGCCTCCGTTGCGGCATTCAATTCGAGCCCCGAGAGCGTAAGTTATGCTGCCAGCAAAGCGGCGGTTGTTTCCTACACGCGCTCGCTCGCCTTTGCCCATGGCGGCGATGGCATTCGCGCGAATGCCGTCGCACCGGGATGGGTACGGACGCCGATGAGCGAGCATGAGATGAACCTCCTTGCGGAACGAAAAGGCAGCACGCTGGAAGGCGAATTCAACGCGCTGAAGGGGCGCATCGCATTGCGCAAAATTGCCGAGCCGTCGGAGATCGCGTCCTGCTGTCTGTTCCTAGCGTCCGATGAAGCTTCCTTCGTCACCGGCGCGGTGCTGGTCGCCGACGGCGGCGGCCGTGCACCGACGCAGAGCAGGGCCGTGTGAAGCAGAGCGCATGGTGGCGGCAGCGTGCTGTCAGCGCTCGTAGCTTGCGGGGGGCTGGATTTATCTGACGGCTGCGCAAAGGCCTTACGCAGCACCGCCGTCATCAGAGTCTTAAAATTCAGCCACTAATGCCTAGCTAGATCTCTGTGTAATCCAGGATTGTATGTTCTCCGGACCAGACCTTGTCTGCGTCGTAAATTCGCTCGCGGCGCTTGGACCTCAAGTCAATCCCAAAAATGACCTCGCCCATGACCCTCTTTCCGCTACCGAATCCGGACGGAGCAGAGACGGGGAGCAGGGCGTCGTCCCCGTTTGGGACTTGAACGATCAAGGGTGTAATGTTGTAACAGTACAATACTTGTTATACTGTTACACCGTCAAGGTGAGATGGAATGCATCGCAATCCAGATCCGCGCGGAACTTGCGCGCACGAAGAGACGCATGGTCGCCCCGTCGATGGCGACGCAGTTGAGTCTCGCGCCCGCGCGTATGCAGTATCGAAAGGGGTGCCGTTCACGCCGATGCGCCAAAGCGTGCTTGCCTTGCTTGCGGCGTCCGGCAAGCCGATGAGCGCCTACGAGATTGCAGAGAAAGTGAGCGATGCGCGAAAGCTCAAAGCCGTGCAGGTCTACCGTGCGCTCGAATTCCTGCAGGAGGCAGGGTGCGTCCATCGGCTGGCGTCCCGCTCGGCCTATTTCGCCTGCGATCATCTGCACGGAGAACGTGAAACGGCTGTCTTCATGGTCTGCGCGCAATGTGGCGCGGTTCAGGAGGCGGCCTCAGAGCTGGTGGCGCGCGGCTTGCGGGGCGCAGCGAAAACAACCGGCTTCAGGCCCCGGCACCCGATGATCGAGGTGGAGGGCGAGTGCGCGGAATGCGCGGGTACGCCTGAACGCTAACCCCATGGCTTGCGGCACGATCGGTCAATCTCGCGGCTAGGCTCAAGGAGTATTTGCCGGCGAGCAGCGGCAAGCGTCATACCCCGTCTCGGCTTCACTGCTGTTGTCGATAGCTTTGGCGACTCTCCGTACGAGAGGTATCTTGATCGGAAACGCTTTGGACAGTTACTCGATCGATAGGCGGGACGAGCGCGCAAGCGCGAGGCTGCCAAGCACGGACGCGAGCGCCAGCATCAATATGACCCGCCACCAGATGCTCCAGCTAATTTCGCTTGCCGGCATCTCAATCCAATGCCACCGGGGCAATGATGACAGGTCACGTATGGTCATGGCGCGGCTCTCCAGGATTCTGGGAGAGAAATACTGCCGCCATTCTTGGTGAAACGCCTCTGTCTGATCCTTGAAGGCGAGGAAACGGTGTGAATCGGTGCCGGCGATAGAGGTTAGCGCTTCGTTGATGAGAATCGCAGGCGATAGCAAGCTCAGCCTGTCGACAAGTTTTTGTTGTTGCAGCAGTTGCTGATCAAAACGCTTCAAGAGCGGCTCGATTCGTTCGTCGACTTTTTGCTTGGCCAGAAAAAATGCACGCATGCGCGAAGGCACTTCGATACGTTCATTTTTTACCAGCAGCGCTTCCGGATCTGAGGCATAGCGATAATCCGCGCTATAGAGGTCCTCGTATTCGCGCAACGATTCGGCGGTTGCGACACGCGTGCGGTTGGCCAATTCGGTGCGGGAGGGGGCCGGACTAACCAATCCCACGGCAAGGTTCATTGTCACCGGCAAGATGAGCACAAGAATCGTCCAGAGTGCTACCATGATCAACGCATTGGTCGAAGATGAGAGGCCAACGGTGTTGACCAAGGCAGCGACCGCGAACCAGAACAAGGTATATGCCGCCACCAGCGCCGACCACAACAGCATCAAGACCAGTTGCTCCGCGCCGCGGGCTTCGGGACGGATCAAAAGCAGGACCACGAGCGGCACGGGAATAACGATCGCCAGCAGCGCAAGCATGCGCACGACGACTTTCCCGGTCATCAACGTTGCGATGGAAAGCGGTTGCGAACACAGCAGGCGCAAGGTGCCATGTTCGCGCTCTGCCGACAGCAGGTTATACCCGAGCGTCGTAACCAGCAGAGGCAGTACGAATACGATAACGAAAGCGAGATCGAAGTGACCGCTGAGCAGATTCCAGGGATTTTCGATTTCCGTGTCGTACATGAACTGAACTTTGCTCAAATAGGTGATGCGGTAATAATTGGGCATCATGTCCGACTGACCGATCGCCAGCGCCGCGAGCGGCGCGTTAAGCATCGTGGCGTAACGCCCGGACAAGGTGCCTGCCATGGCGGCGGGGTTCGCGGGATTGGAGAACGGTATCAGCGCGGTTTGGCCAGCGAGAACGGATTGGAGCATCCCGCTATTTGCCGTTTGGGTCTCTTGTTCGTGTTTGAGGACTTGAGCGACCATGCGGTCGCGGAGCGTTGCTTGCGCCAGTCCCACAAATAGTCCGTAACCCACCATGAGAGCCAGAACGCAACACACCAGCAGCAGCGTGCGATCGCGGACAAGGATGCGGGCCTCGTGCAGTACGATCAGCGACAAGGTGGGGAGCGGGCGAGGCTGCATTGTCTTCATTCGACTAGTTAGCGCATCAGCGGACGGGAGAGCGCATACTGCGCGAGCGCGACGGAGAGGCAGAACATCACGGCGAGCAGCGCAAGGCTTGCCCAATGGTGTGCCAAGGCAAACGACACAGACGGAAGTTGATACTTGAATTGCGGCACGCTTGCCCACAGCTCGGGGCCAGCCTTGTAAGTGAAATGCGCATTACCCAGGCGATCGGCGTGTTCGATCAGGTCCTCACTGACAATGTTCTGAATCTTCCGCCGTTGGGCTTCGGCCGCGGTTGAGAAGTCGCGATGTTGGGAAAAGTCCGTTCCCGCCAGGCCCATGGAGAAGCCGCGGAGTGCAACGACCGGGGCAACAAGGCCGACCCACCCTTGCGCGCGCTGTTGACGCTCGAATGTGTCCCAAAGCCTGCCGAAGTTTTCATCAAGTGCGCCGTAACCTGCCTCGTCATCAACTTTCAGCGCCGCGCCCCACTTGCTGAGCGGAACCGATGGATCCCACTGCGTTCGCGCACCGAAATGGGTAGACCAGGCCTTGCGGCCAGCGTCTGCCACATCTCGCGCGAGTTGATCGTCAAAGTCGAGCCGGGACGGCGTGGGATAGAGCAAATTCGTCGCTTCGGAGGCGGTACGTGGAGCAATCAGCGTTGCTGCGACCCAGAAGCCCAGGAGCAAGACCAGGGCGGCCCGCGATGAACGCGCGAGGGCTGATACTGCCAGGGTCAGAAACACGAAAAAGCCGAGATAGAGGCCGTATCCCGCCGCGAGCCACGCGATCCGATAGACCACGTCCACGCGTTCTCCAGCGGGTAGGTGAACAACGATGAGTACTGCAAACGCAAGGCCGACTGGAGCAATCAGAATGCCAACGCAGCTCGCAAGCGCCGCCGCTTTGCCGAAAAGAAGGCTCCGCGCAGGCGCGCCCAGGCTCAGCAACTGGCGCAACGTTCCGCGCTCGCGCTCATCGCTCACAGAGTTGAAGCCGATGACGATAATGAGCAGGGGAAGCAATACCTGAAGAAGCCAGGCTGGCGACAACTCGCCGAACCGCTGCAAACCGGTTGCATCCTGGGCCGGCCTGAACTTGACCTCGCTCTGGCGATGCGCCTGTAGCCAGACAGTCGAGCCAACAAACGGCCCAATGCCGGGATCGAAGACGGCAAGCGATGGTTCAGGCTTGAACACGTGCATGCCCTGTTCCGCCGCATCGTGCGGGTGCCGATAGCCTTGGTGAAGCCAGGCGTCATAGTCGAGGGCTTGGCCTGCCGACCGTTCGCTGTTCAGCTGAACCTGCCGATTCCATCCGGCCCCCAGAGCCAGCAGCATGAGCATGACGACCAGCCCTCCGGCCCAGAGCAGACGCCCGTCGCGGGTCAGCTCGCGAAGATCTTTGGCAGCGATGATCGCGAACACGTCAACTCTTCATGTGCTGGAGGTACAGCGCTTCAAGATCGGCATGGCTGACCTCCTCGCTCCTGAGCTCTTCCACCAGCCGCCCTTGCTTCATGATGCCGATACGGGTCCCGGTCTGCTTCGCGTGGAAGAGATCGTGTGTTGTCGTCAAGACGGTCACGCCGTCGTTGCTGGCCTTGACGAGAAGCTCCGAGAACTCGTTGGCCGCGGACGGGTCAAGTCCTGAGGTGGGCTCGTCGAGCAAAAGAGCTTTGGCATTCTTGGCCAGCGCGATGGCAATTCCCACCTTCTGACGCATGCCTTTCGAGTAGGTCGCGACCCTGTCATCGGCTGCTTGACGAGGGAGACCTGCCGCCTCGAGCAGTTCAAGCAACCGCTGCCGCGGCAAATGCTCTCCGATTGCGATTGAAGAGAAGAATGCCAGGTTCTCCAGACCTGAGAGCACGCCATAGAGCGTGACCTGTTCGGGGATATATGCAAGGAGCCGCTTCGTCTCCAGCGGCTGACGCACGACGTCGAGCTTGCCGATTTGCAGGCTGCCGGATGTCGGCTGGAGAAAATTCAGGAACAGATTGACCAGCGTCGTCTTGCCCGCGCCGTTAGCCCCCAAGAGGCAATAGATCTCGCCAGGCAGGACGCTGAGCGAGACATTATCCAGAGCGCGCTTGGCGCCAAACTGCTTCGTCACTTCAATCGCATCGAGCATGGATTCTCGTACACCTCCACTGGCCCCGTCGGCCGCTCATCGAAGGTCCCGAGTGCGGCACGCCTGCAGTAGAGAGTAGCGAATTCGGCTGTTCACGCTCCGCGGCGGCATGACGAGGCCTTGCTGAATGCCTTGACTGATGTAACGTTATAACATTACACACGCCTTGTGAAGCCCTGACGTGGGGTACGAGGCGGTTCGCGAGGGTGGGGGCAAGCGTGCGTTACCTGTTGTGTTCGGTTTCGCTATCAACTCTTTTGATAGCGGCAGACGTTCTGCTTTTTGGCTTGGCTGAAGCGCAAGCTCAGACGCCTTCGTCATCACCCAACCAGCCGGCGAGCTCGTTGCCGCCTATAACCGTTGATGCGCCGCAGCGGCGACCAACGGCGAGCGTGGCGACGCGGTCGAATTCGCAAAGAGGCCGTGTCTCCCGGACAAACAGAAATCCGCGACCCTCAGCCATCGCCGAGGCGTCACCGCATTCGCAAGGGCAACAGCAGGTGCCGGCGACGCCGCTCAACACAAATGTGGTTACGCCCAGCGCGAGCCGGCTGGGGCTGACCCCGCGGGAGATTCCCGCAACCGTCGAGGTCGTCGGAGCGGAAACGATCCGGGAGCAGGGCTACCACACAACGATCGATACAGTGAAAGGTGTAACCGGCGTGACCGCCAGCGACGCGCCGAACGACGTGTCGTTCTCGATGCGCGGTTTCCAGGGCGACCAGGTCAACGTGACCTACAATGGCGTCAATATCGGCCCGACGGGCTTCACGGCGCTGACCATGGAGACGTTCAACCTCGATCGGGTCGAATTTCTCAAGGGGCCATCTTCACTGATGTCAGGGCAGGGCGCGGTCGGCGGCGCCATCAACTACGTCACCAAGGCACCTCATACCGGACCGATCAGGAATGAAGCGTTCGTCGGTTTCGACTCCTTCGGCAGTGTTCGCACCGGCATTGGCTCAGGAGGCAGCACCAACATCCAGGGCCTCGACTACCGGTTCGACATCAGCCGATCGGTGCAGAACGGCTTCATTGATGACACCGACACCAAGAATCTGCATGTATCTGGGCAACTGGATTATCGCCTCACGAACGCGTTCAAGGTTTTCGTCGCGACCGAATACAAGGATTACAATGCGCGGGTCTATGAAGGCACGCCGCTGGTCCCGGTCGCTTTTAGCGGGCCCTTCGCGACCACGGGCATCGTGTCCGGAACGAAAGTGTCCGATTATAACGGGACAAATCTCGGGCCTGTCACCATCGACAGCCGTACGCTGAAAACGAACTATAACGTGCTCGACAATCACAAGACCATCAAGGAGTCATGGGCGCGCGGAGGATTCGAGTGGGATCTAACGAGCAACGTCACTCTGAGAAGTCAGGTCTATAACTACAATGCCAGCCGCGACTGGTACAACAATGAGGTAAGCGCCTTCAACTCCGCCACCAACCTGGTTGATCGTGAGCGGTTCTATGTCCATCACAACCAGAACTTGGTCGGCAACAATACGGACGTTACGTGGAACTCCAGCATTTTCGGCATGGAGAACCGCATGGTAGCGGCTCTCGAATTCTATCATCTGGATTTCTCGCGACCTGGCGCGGCTAACTTTCCCTCCGATCAGGTCACGCTGGTCAATCCCTTTCGCGGCTACTACGGACTGCTGACGACGCAACGACAGACCGCGACCATCGACAGTTTCGCGATCAATCTCGAAGACCGGTTGAAGATCACGGAGAACTTCGCTCTGATTGGCGGTCTTCGCTATAATCCCTTCGAGCTCGATCGAACATCGATCAATGTCAGCGGCGTGAGCAGGGTCGGATTTCCTTATTCGGTAAGCTTTCAGTCGGTGACAGGTCGTATCGGCTACACTTGGGAAGCCATTCCGGGAATGACGTTCTATAGCCAATACGCGACGGCGAGCGACCTGTCGGCCGGCAGCATTTTCTTGCTGGGCCCGACGCAGCCGCTGACCTTGACGTCGGCTCGCAGCTACGAGACCGGCGTGAAGAACCTGCTGTGGAATGGCCGCGCCGAATGGACCTTCTCGGCTTTCGACATCGAGCGCAGCAATGTGTACTCGGCGCAGGCCGGTCAAACCCTCAATCTCGCCGGCAAGGTCAAGTCACAGGGCGTGGAGTTCGCCGCGGCGGCACGGCCAATTCCGGAGCTCAAGCTCTGGGGTAATATCGCCTATGTCCACGCGCGCTATGCCGATTACGAGTTCACCGGCGGATCTTTCTCCGGCAACACGCCGCCGAATATACCCGCGGTCGTGGTGAACGGTGGAGCGTCTTATCGCTTCGCCAACCCGGGCTGGCTGCCTGTCGAACTGGGGGTTTCGGTCCGCCATGTCGGTAACCGGTACAGCACTGATGCCAACACAGTGACCCTTCTTGCCTACACGACAGCGGATGCCTTTGCTTTCATCGACATTCCCAAGTCGGCGATGTTTCCGACCTTCGACAGCACGCGCGTCACCTTCCGGGTACGTAACTTCACCGATGCGAAGTACGCGGCATGGAGCTCTCCATTCTATCCAGATCAGATCATCCTGGGGCACCGCGGACCTACGAGGTCGGGGCGTCCTTCAAATTCTGATGGTGGTTCGCCCGTTGCGGGTCCTGGTCCTTATCCATCGCTGGCTGAGCATCCCGCTGTGCCTGCTGTTCGTGATGTGGTTTGCGTCTGGTATCGTGATGCACTTTGTGCCATTTCCGGCGCTCACCGAAGCTGAGCGCTTCGGAGGATTGTCCGTCTTCGACGTTTCCAAGGTGAGGCACGGTCCCGCCGAGGCTGTCGCGGCGAGCAGGCTCAAAGGCGTCACGCGGGTGCGTCTGTGGCAGCGCACCGACGGTCCCGTGTACGTAGTGTCGACTGCCTCCGGCATGAATGCCCTGCATGCTGACGATTTGCGCACGGCCGATATCGGCTCCGAGCAAGTGGCACTCGCCATCGCGTCCGAGCATGCGCGCTTGCGCGGCTTGAATCCTGCTGCGGCCACTTTCGTGGAACTGGCGGAGTATGATCAATGGACGGTCCCGAACGACCTCGACGGACACCGATCTCTCTATCGCATTGCTCTGAACGATGTTGCGGGAACCGAGCTGTACGTCTCGTCCCGCACCGGCGAGATCGTGAGAGATACGACGCGCAGTGAACGCGCATGGAACTACGTTGGAAGCGTCGCGCATTGGATCTATCCGACCACGCTGCGCAAAGACTGGATGGCCTGGAACGTCACGGTCTGGTGGTTGTCCCTTGCCGCCGTCATCGCGGCATTGTCGGGCCTCATGGTAGGCCTGTTTCGTCTCCGGCGCGTGCGAGACCGTATCGTATCTCCCTTCCGAAATTGGCATGCTTGGCACCACCGGCTCGGATTGGCGTGCGCTGCCTTCGTGATGACGTGGATTGTTAGCGGATGGCTATCGATGGATCATGGCCGTCTCTTTTCCACTGGCGCGCCTACCAGATCGGAAGCGGACCGGATCGCCGGGACGCCGGCATGGGTCGAACTGACCGCGACAGTGCCCGCATCGCTTTCACCGGCTACCCGTGAAATCGAGTGGTTCGCTTTCGGCGGCCGCATCCATCAACGTAATCGGACGGGAGTTGACGCGCAGCAGATTTCCGTCGTCGTTCCAGCGTCTACTGCACCTGCTTTCCCGTTCCTGCAAGCCGATCAGATCAATGTCGTCATCTCGCACGCTGTCGGTAGCTGCTCGAGCACTTCGGCCGTCGCGCCAGATGACTACTACTTCCTTGCATCTGAAGTTGCACCGGCTCCCGTATATCGGTCCATATGCGGGGACGTTTGGTACCAAATCGATGGTGCTAGCGGCGCCAACCTGCTTCGAATGCATGAAGCAGGTGGCGTTTGCGGATAGCGTTGTGCTGACCAAGACGGATCTTGGTGCAGAAGCCGCCGCGGCTCCCAGTCTCTCCGGCCTGCTGCCGAAGATCCGGCAGATCAACGCTGCCGCGGCCATCGTGGACCGTCACGGGAACGACTTCGATCTCGCAGCGGTCTTTGCTCCGCGTCGCTACGTTCCCTCCGAACAGGGGGCCGATGTCGAGGGGTGGTTGGCCTTGGAGGTGGCGTTGGCCCAGCAAGGGCAAACTCACAACGATGCCACAGGCGCGAGCCGCCATGCGGCGGCTGGCATCCGGAGTCTGGCATTGCTCGAAAGCCGGCCCGTATCGCCGCGAAATCTCGCCACATTCATCGAACTGCTCAAGGCCGTAGGCGGTCCGCAATTGCTCCGTCTGAAGGGGCTTGTTGGGCTGGAGGACGACCCGGAGCGGCCTCTTGTCGTGCACGGCGTTCAGCATGCGATTCAACAGTACCGGCTTCCGGCCTGGCCATCGGACGATCGTCGCACGCGAATGGTCGTCATCGCTCACGGCCTTGATGAAGCGGTCGTCAAGAATCTGTTCACGGCGATAACAGGCATTTCAGCGCGCACAAAGGCGCAATTGGTGCTGACGGTCGCGGGTCTGAGCGTTCTCGGCTTTGCGTTTGTCGCAGGGCTATTGCTGTTGCTTCACGAGCGCGCCACTGCCCAGTTTGAACCCCCGCCTGTGATTCAGAGCGCAACGAGACCTCAACGCTGAAAGGGCCAAGCATGAACAATGTGATTACACAAACACCGGTCACCGTCCTCACCGGGTACCTGGGCGCAGGGAAGACGACTTTGCTGAACCGTATCCTGACCGAGACCCACGGTAAGCGTTATGCGGTGATTGTGAACGAGTTTGGCGAGGTCGGAATTGACAATGATCTGATCGTCAATGCGGACGAAGAAATATTCGAAATGAACAACGGGTGCATCTGCTGCACGGTGAGAGGTGATCTCATCAGGATTCTCGAAGGACTTATGAAGCGGCGCGGTAAGTTTGACGGGATCATCGTGGAGACCACCGGGCTTGCCGATCCGGCGCCGGTAGCGCAAACCTTTCTTGTAGATGACGACGTTCGTCGCAACACGAAACTTGATGCCATCGTCACGGTCATCGACGCAAAGCACCTCCTCGGAGAGATCGACCAGGCGCACGAAGCGCAAGAGCAGATCGCATTCGCCGACGTTATCTTGCTCAACAAGACCGATCTGGTCTCGGAGGCGGACCTTAAGCTCGTCGAGGCAAGGATCCGTTCAATTAATCCCTATGCGATGATCCATCGCACTGAACGTTGCGCGCTTGACCTCGAAAAAGTCCTGGATCGGAATGCGTTCGATCTCAACAGGGTCCTTGAATTCGAGCCTGGCTTTCTCAGTGAAGCTCACGACCATGAGCACGACAGTCACGTTAAGAGCCTATCATTGACGACGCAGACACCTCTCATTCCTGAGAAATTTTTCCCCTGGATGCAGGAGACCGTTCGTCAGTTCGGGACCGATATTCTGCGGCTGAAGGGGATCATCCAATTCCAGGACGATCCCGATCGCTTTGTAATTCAGGGAGTGCACATGTTGCTCGAAGGAGACCATCAACGCCCCTGGAAACCCGATGAGCCCAGAACAAGCCGTCTGGTCTTCATCGGGCGCGACTTGCCGGAGGACGTCTTGAAGGCAGGCTTTGAGCAGTGTCAGGGCTCAAGTCACTGATTGAAGGCACGGGTGATGCACCAAGCTGCAGCACGGCGGCGGAGTTTGTCCGTTGCCATGCTGAGGCTGACAGCCCTCGCAAATCCATTCGGACGCCAAAAGCATGCCAAAGATTGCCTTACCTATGGGGCGGCGGGTCCAAAGAACCCGTTATCCTCAGGCAGTTCAGGAATTAAAGCTGCAAACGCAGAAGCTGTTGGGTTTGTCGAATGACGTGACTGTCTCGGTTAGCGAGTTGACCTGTCGAGAGCCAGGATGTCCCGATGTGGAAACCGTCGTCGCGATCTTAAGAGACGGGGAAAAGCCAATGATCGCAAGAATCCACAAATCGATTCCCGATGTCACTCTCGATGAACTGAAAGCAGCGTTTGATCTGAGGCTTGGTACCTAAAGCGCGCTTTCACGGACATTTCAGCGGGATCTTGTTGGCGAAAATTTCCCCGAAGCTCGATGTATCGAGCGGAGCGTTGCCGAGTTGGCCGAGCCGCAATTGTTCGGCCGGAGTCGGCTGATGCGGCAGATCGAAGGTCAGCAGGCATTGGAGAGGCGCGTCGCGCAGGGAAACCCGCTTGTGCTTGGCAAATTCGAGATCGACGAAAATCGTGGGATCGTAGATTTCGATTTGCACGGCCTTTGCCGTCACCGCAGTCTTCAAAGGCAAGGTGAAATGCAGGGTGAGAGCGTCGTTTTTGTATTCGAGCCAATGATCAGCCGGGTCTGAAAACTTCCAGCTTCTTGCCGTCTGCGGCATTCGACGTCGAGACAACGGGAGTTAATTGCTGGCCAGGACCTGGAGCAATTGCTGCAGGGCAATCCTACGTTCCCGCGCCGGCGTATTGTTGATCCGGGAGGACCCGCTCGCATCGGGGCTCCGACCGATTTGAGCAAGGAAGCACCTCGCTCGAAGCGCTTGGCTCAGGTAGCGAATCGCACGTGGTCAAAATCGACAACAACGCGCATCGGGGCAGGGCGACCGAGTCGGTGAATCATGAGTTAATTTTAATTTTCAGGTAAATTTCGCCGCTCGGCGACACGTCGACTCAGTCTATGACGTCCCCGTCGCACGAAAAAGCGGGTGCACACAGATGCCAAATTCGAATGACGTCGTCAGCAGTGAGATGCTCTGGGAGCGTGTCCTGCCCTTGCTCGTCGTGGGCGCCAGCGTACTGGGTGGAAGCGCCGTGTTGTTGATACAGGCGTTACCACCAATACTTCACGAATTTCCATAGGGGGCAGAAAGCGGGTTTTGAGCTGAGAGCCAAAGTTGAGCGGCGAAGCAGGGCAGTGAAACGTCCAACAGAGCGTCCAACACGAAAATTGCCCATCAAGCGTAAATAATTGGCTAACTAGAAAAAATCGACAGAGAAATTTGAGTCGGAGCGCTTCACCTGCTCCAATTCTCGCCTTGGTCGCTCATTGGCAAGTCCGCATAGCCCGCGTTACGCAGGCGTGGGATCTAACTCGTGGACGTGAGTCCTGAGTAAAGGCGTACTTCGGTAATGGACGGACAGAACTGGTTGAGCTTGTCAGCACTGAGAACCACTTCCATCCAGAATATTTGTCGCCGGTTTGGCGCAAGTGCGTGTAGCGGTTGAGACCTGACCGGGAACGATGACCCGACACGGCAGCTACTTGTCCCGCTTTTCGAGCCAGGCAAAGGCAGCCTGCTGTCGATCGAACGTCCGATTTTGTCGATGAACGATCTTACCAGCTCGCTTGATGAGGAGCTGGGCTTGGTATCCTGTAGAGCCATCGCTTCGCTTGCGTGGTACGGATGGTCTTAAAAGCTCCCCATCACCGGTACTGCATGGACGTCTTCGGTACTGCGCCGCAGTTCCGAAGGTACCAAAATGGAGGAAAATGGCTAAAAACGAGCTACAATGGAGAATTCAGAAATCTCACTAAGTAACTGAAATGGCCGAAAGTAACTGAAATGGCCGAAAAAACTACGAAATCATACGATTTTCTGTTCTCCGTCGCGCCCATGATGGATTGGAGCGAGAGTTTAAGAACTTCAATTAGTTAGAGGACCACGTGTGCACGACGTGTGCACCGGGAGATCAAGTAAAACCTTGCGACAGCCAATGTGAGCCGGCGCTCTGAAGTGGGCAGGGCACGTGATTTGGGCGAGATGGACGACAAAGACCCGCCTGGAGCTGCGTGTGGGGACGAGCGCCGCTGTTGTCGGAGGCAAAGCGTCGCCTCTCTTGCCCAGCTGTGCTGGTTCACCAGAAAATAAAGCATCATTGCAACGGGGGAGGCTGAGCAAGGGCTCGCCGGGGTGGCGCATATCATCCATGCTGGCGATATTGGTAGCGCGGACGTTCTCGCCAGACTCCGTCGGATTGCGCCTGTCACTGCGGTTAAAGGAAACGTCGATACTGGCGACTGGGCGAAAGGTTATCCCGACACTCAGTTGGTACGGCTCGGCGAGCACGCCTTCTATGTCTTGCACGACCTTCAGGAACTGCAGTTCGATCCAACAGTTTGCCGAATTGACGTGGTCGTTTCCGGCCATTCGCATCGACCGTGGATCCAAACGATTGACGGTGTGCTCTATCTAAATCCTGAAAGCGCCGGGCCACGGCGTTTCAAGCTGCCTATCACACTGGCTACTTTGGAGTTAACCGCAAGCGGCCTTCGGCCGGACGTTCACGACCTTAATCCCGCCGAGTGATGTGGACGAGGCTCGTCGGAGCACTGCTCTGTTTGAGGCGGTGGACGCGCGCAGCAGCGTCTACAGCCTCCATCCAGATGTCGGTCTGTGTGTCTGCTCGTGTCTTTAGCAACATACTCTTGATCGCCCACCGGAAGCGCGTGGGTCTAAGTCCGTGCAGGGGGCGGTCAGATAAGCAGGTTGGCAAGAGCTAAAACAACAAGCCCGGCCAGGCCGAGGTAGACAAAGCGGAAAACCCGCCGATCCTCCGCTGCGTGGCGTTCCGAGAGTTGCCCGGTCATGAAGTCGGTGAAAGGGTCTGACACGGCTGTCCTCCGTGCGGGAAAGCGGCATCGAATCTGAGTTGCGATTCCCGGTCAAGCAAGCAGTGGTGTGATATCCATGTCGTCGTAACGAGAGGTAGAGCTGGGTCAAAATCGAAGACAAAATCGACGGCTGCACGGAACGAGATCGCTCAAAGCCGAACTCCCCGAAAGAGTAAGGTGTTGGAAGCATTTCCAGGACGATCCCCCCGCCCCGTTTATCAGAGCGTGGCGGAAGTTCGGCAAACTGGCGACTCGGGAAGGGTGGTGCCAGAACGTTATGAGCGGCAGAGCATCGATCAGGTTCGTTGATTTCTTGCATCTTCATTCAGATTCGATCGTGTTCGTTGCGTTCGTTCGGGCCGCTTCTGGTGCGAACCGGTGCGGTCCGCCGCTAAACCGTGGAGCCTGTGGTCCCGCATAATGTGGCCCAAACAGCTCGTCGGACGCTATGCAGAAATCGTCTGCTCAAGCTGGGCCTTTCCGCTTTGAATCTTCGATCGGGAGTACGGTTGCCAACGCAGGAATGTACGACTACGCTTTACCCTAGATACGCCCAAACGGTCTTTCGATTGGCCGCACGTTCATGCCCAAGTTCCTTCGCATCGGACTCCATCAGTCGAACGTTTCCGGATACACGTCAAAGGCATGGTGTGTTCGACGGGTTGGCTCGGCGGTTTTCCTGAAGTGGGGCGCCGTGGAGGTCCATGGCGCCGGAGATGGGCGAAAGGTTTACTGGACGCTTCCGCCAAGGGTGAAAACAATTCATTGCGGCACGGCGCAGCGTGCCAAAGACTATGCAAAAGCCGCGATCGCGCGGCGACGCAACCATCGCTATGAACCGCTGGCGGGACCTATTGCGATCCGGCGCCGATCCGCCGGCGGTGGCGCCGAACTCGAACAGGCGCTCGCCACGATCCTGTTTGTCGATATCGTCCGGTCCACCGAAAAAGCCGCGCGGCTCGGCGATGCCCGCTGGACGCAGGTGATGAGTCACTATTTCGCCGCCGTCCGCAGAGAGCTGAAGACCTTGCGCGGAAAGGAAGTCGTGACCACGGGGGACGGACTACTCGCGACGTTCGAGGCGCCCGCTGCCGGGGTCCGTTGCGCGACCGCGATCCGCGAGGCCGTGCGCACGCTGGGGCTGGAGATCAGGGTGGGGCTGCATGCGGGCGAATACAAAGTGAGCGGGGCCGAGGTGGTCGGTCTCGCGTTTCACATCGGCGCGCGCGTCGCCGCGAAAGCGCGTGCCGGCGAGGTCCTGGTCTCGAGCACGGTCAAGGAGCTGATGTCACAGTCGGGAATCCGCTTCAAGGATCGCGGCGTTCACCGACTGAAAGGCGTGCCGGAGCGATGGCACCTGTACCGGGTCGATCATTAAGGTGTTCTGCAAGGTGGACACCGGTTTTGCTTGGATGGTTTGTGCGATAACCCCGCCGAATCTACGATCGAGAAGGAGAGACCGTAGTCAGATCGAATGTCGTACCTTGATGACCGCTGAAGAAGAGCGCGGAGCGACAACACGCGTCGTTTCTGGTGCGGTAGCTCAGCGGAACAGCCGAACTGTACCGACCAAGTCTTTGATTACTTGGTGGGCCCGGCAGGATTCGAACCTGCAACCAGACCGTTATGAGCGGCAGGATAAAGGACGCGATCGTTGATTTCTGCATTTTCGTTAACGTTCGACCGCGTTCATTGTGCTTTGGTGAGCTCGTTTCTGGTGCGAAACTGGTGCGCTTGGTCTGGGTCCGAAACTTAGATCGGGCGGTTGTGGCGAACGGAGGCCTGTCGCTTAGCCAAGCCCATCAAACCGCATCTACCGTCGCGCTCGCGCGGCGGTGCGTATTCCGCGCCGATCATGCTCATCATCATCAGCAGCAGCATCATCAGCCCCGGGCTCTATACGCGGCGACCAGAGCAGGGACGCAGCCGTTGGCCGGAGCCGGTTCGCTCCGCGAGAGGCGTACGTTCCCCGAGGGTCGGGCAGATAGATCAAGTGTCGCATGGTCAATGCAGCCGGTGCAAGCTTACCGTAACGGTTCCTGCCGCTAATCCCAATGTGGGGTTTGGGTCTGAGGCATACCACCATGTCAGTTTGAGCATTTTGCAGTTTGACCCATCCCGGAATTCGCCACGGAAATCAAAAAGAGCGATCCGAGTTGGTGAACAAGGCTCGCTTTCCGCCAAGCAGGACCCGGTACTGCGGATATTCTGCGAACTGAGCGAGTGGCCATACAGCGGCGAGGCCGACCCGGCGACTTAAATGGATCGCTCGATCGTTGCCAACGTGGACAGCAACATGCGCACCCCAGGCATTGTGGGTTGGACTAAAGAGCAGGAGATCAAGCGGCTGATATTGATCAACGGTGATCGTGTGCTCGGTATCGTCCCATAAATTGCTTGATCGGAAATAGGGTACCTGCCGGCCAAAGTGCCGTAGCAATTCGTAGGCAAAGTTTTGACAATTGGCGCCGGTTTCAATTCCCATCAGCGTCGCCGAGTCGCGGTCGTGGGCAATGTCGTAGGGTATCTTCCAAAATCGATCTGGAATGTCGGGGACGATATCTGCGACGAAGAGCGGCATAGATGGCTCACGTTCCATGAGCCAACAAACATCAATATTCGGCGGCGACAGTAAAGCCAGCGGGAAGGACGGCGAAGATAAAACTCTTGGCCGAATGCATCGCGAAAGAAGCGACCATAGCTGTGCGCGGCGATGACATCGAACGCGTTATCGCCGTCGCAAGCGGGAATGAAACTAGGGGTGCAGCAGTCCAAAACTCGCGGCGATCGACCGGCAGCTCAGCGAAGTCTATAGCGCAGCGCTGAAGAATGACGCAGCAAATCGAGAGCGCGCCATAAGCAATCAAAAAGTAGTAGGTTAGCCGAGGGGTAGCTGCTTTCAAAGCAGGACCGCCCGAATGCGTCTTTTTGTTTGGCTGGACGCTCGATCGGAACCAAAATCAGGCTACGGCGTTCGAATCATCGGAGACGTGTCAATGTCGAAGATGGAAATGGACCAGGTTCGATTAAGAGAATGGGATGCCGCGCTTTGGTCAATGGCGGCAGTGCTCGTAGCATAAGCTAAGCTTCCGCCCCAATTTACGTTGCATCACACTGATCTGCCAATCCATTCGTTTCTGGACGTTTTCAGTGCGCACCATTGCTTCGGGAAAAAAGATGACCGCCCCGCAGGAGGTCATCACATGCCGGAGAGACAGCACCACGCTAAGATCGCTAACGAGATGACTGACCGCCTACAGCGCGGCGCCGACGTCCCGCGCTGGAATAAAAGCGAGCGGCAAACCATCGAAGAATGGGCCGAGGAATTATTAAAAAAGGCACCACTGCCAGAAGGCTCGGATCCCGCAACTTACGCTGCCCGCTAAGGCTCGACGCTGGTCGCGCGTCGGTGTGCAAGACGAAACGAGTGTCGCCAATGTGGAGGCGATAAGATGAGCAAAAGGACGTTTTCAAATTCTGGTATTTCTGCGGCAGGTCGAGAAGCGAACAAGCACTTCAAAACCACTGAAGCAGCAAAAGCGCTGACTGATAACGAGAAGGCGCAAGAGACCTTTCACAAAAATCGCGAACGATTGAAGGCGGAACGGCTTGCGCGAGATGCAGCCAAGGCGAAGGGAAAGTGAGCCGAACATGCTCGATCCGACGCCAGAGCTACCGGACGATACGCCGATCAGCAATGATGAATTTCCGGCACGAATTCGCAACGTGTTGGCGGCCGCCGGCCTGAAAACGGTCGGGGAAGTGCGCGAGACGTCGGACGAAATCCTGCTGAGCTTCCAGGATCTAGGGAAGGCCTCTGTCACCCATCTTCGCGGGACGCTGGGTCTTCCGTCGTGCGATGGGGTCAGGCTTTAGGCAAAAAGCCGGCCTGATCTTGCCGATTTGGCGATTCCCCACTGGGGAGCTTGGTGCGTTTTGCGCGGTGCCCGCCATGGCAGTTGGAGAGTGGGATGCATAAGGCTACGACCTTCGAGCACGGCGGCAAAGTCTACGAAGTTCGCGCGATCCCGACGTTAAACGGTTGGAAGGTTCGCATTTTCGTCGAGGGCATCCCGGCAAATCGCTTCACTTATTCAGTCGACTCCGAAGTCTATCAAGATGCTGCGGTCGACGGAGTGCCGGAAGAGTTGGTGGCCGGGCTGATGGAAACAGCGGAGCGTGATTTTCGGCGCGGCCTTGCCTAAGGAATTGGTGGCTGCCGAAGAGGCTACCGACTCGGGCTCCGCTCAACTTCATTGTAAAGCGTCTTGAGAATTTCGTCGCGCGTCTTTTTGCTCTTTTGCTTTTGCGGGCCGCGGCAAGTCGTTGACCGTACCTTTCAAGTCGGTGCTTTTGGGTCGGTGCGAGCGGCGAGACGAATCTAGCGGCCCACCGCTGCTCAAACTTTCTTTGAAGGTGAAGAGGAATAGTGCTCATGGTTAGAGCTCCGCGTTCGTCGTCGCCCCGGTCTCACGGCCCCAACGCACGTGGGGTCGCCTAAGGGCCCGCCTCGGATTCACCAGCGGTCTTCCCAGATCCGCACACGGCCATCGAGGGCGTGGAGCATGCCGGGATCCTAAACCGGCGCTTGCAGCCCGGAAGATATCCACTTCATCGATTGGCGTTCTGTACAGCGATCTTGCCAAGCAGTCCTGCAAGTCATTCAGTGACCTTGTTGCAAAGATGACCCAAAGAAGGTGAGCAACTCGGAAAGCGTCGCCAAGTGATTCCATTAGTTATCTTTTTGAGCTACGAGCCACTTCAGGCGCTGGTACGAGAGCTCCGGCCGCTGTTGTGTGGATCGATGTGGATCCCTCGCATCGTCGCAAGCCAAACGCACCAGCGCGCTTAAGAGTTTCGTCGGCCATCCTGAAGAAAGTGTTCAACAATATCGGCGCAATGCGGACGTTCGGGGAAGAGCTGTATCAGCTAGTGCCAACGGGCAACATCATTCGATCAGTTTGCTAGGCCCTAAGAGAAGCGATTTGACACGTACCGTGTAATCCCTTCGGTTCGCCTAGCACGCGCAACGGTACCTGCAGTAAGTTGCATTGCCGCGCCTGTGGGCCATTCGTTCGAAGCGGAGATTTGGGCGATGGTTCAATCAAAGGAAAGCGTAGGTGAGTAGAAGCCAGGTATGGAACACGCCGAGCTGCTCCTTGCGTTTTACGCCTCGATGGGTTTTAAGCCCGGTGACTTCATGACCATAGGCATGAACGAGAAGCGAGCTGCGTGGCTTTGTCGCGCTTTAGATAGAGTGACGCACTCCGCGTAGCTCATGCGCTTTAAATTGTTCTGAGCCTTCGCAAAGGAATCCATCATGGCCAAGATGACCAAGAACCAGTTGATTGATGCAATTGCAGACGGAACACAGGTTTCCAAGGGAGACGTAAAGGCCGTCATCGAGCAGATGGCGATTGTAGGCTATAAGGAGCTGAATGAATCTGGCGAGTTCGTCATTCCCGGTTTCGTCAAAATGTCGGTCGTGAACAAGCCTGCTACTGAAGCCCGCAGCGGTGTAAATCCTTTTACGAAGGAGCCTATGGAGTTCGCGGCCAAGCCGGCCAGCAAGTCGGTCAAGGCGTCACCCCTGAAGGTTGCTAAAGACGCTGTTTGAAGCGGAGTTGGTTAAGGCCGTGTTCGTTCGCCTGAACTCTGGGTGCTTCCATCACACCCTAGAAGGCACCTCCACCCACACTCTATGCGTCCAAGACGGAATCTCTAGAGAGTCTAGGGGGATAGTCTCGCAAAGGCCATGCGGTGTAATGCCCGCGTGCCTTTTGTCTTTTTTTGTCTGACCGGAAAATAGGGCCCTGGGTGAACGGCCGCTTCTCCTTTTGCAGCAGCGCAACTTCCTAATGACTCAGGCGCGCCGCCGGCATGGGCCGAGAACGGCGCAGTCGGCCCGTGACGAGTTCGGCACGGGCGATTAATTTAGGCGCCTGCCTCGACGTTGACTCAGGCGGGTGCCGGCAGCGCGGCTACGGCCTGTCGATCGAGATGGCTGACCAACTCAGCTGGCAGCTTCAGCCGATGCGCCAGTGCTTCCAGATAAGCTTTCTCAGCCGCTTGGTCGGGATCGATCGCGAGGCGCGAAGCGAGATAGAGCTCGGCTGCCTGTTCCTGGCTCTTCGCGGCGGCAGCGATGTCCCCGATGTCGATCGGCCTGGCCAATGTATCGAAGACAAAGGCTTTCGCCTCGGCGTCGAGGTCGAGCTTTTCGACATGCTCAAACAAGAGCCTCTGCTCCGCCCCGTCGACATGACCGTCGGCTTTGGCGGCGCCAATCATCGCGCGCATCAGCGCGAGTTCGAAGGGTTGGCCGTTCGCGGCGGGGCTGGCCGCCGGCAGGAACGCGGGATCGACCTGCTGGATCTCGGAAGGTGTAGCGACCGGTGCCGATGCAGCGTTCTGGCCTTGCCTCCAGTTCTCGTAGGCCTTGTAGGCGAGCGCGCCCAGCGCTGCAGCACCGCCGTAGCCAACGATACCACCTGCCATCTTGCGCGCCTTCTTGTTGCTGAGCAGCAGCGCCAGCAGGCCGCCGGCTGCTGCACCGCCGGCCACCCCGCCAAGGCCTCCTATGCGGTCCATTGCCTGACTGGCCTTGCCGCCAGTCTGATGCAGCACTCCCTGCGCATTGCCGCCGAGGAATTGGTCGAGCAGTTTAGTCGGGTCCATTCTCTACTCCTTGTTGTGATCAGTTGATGATGTGAGGGAGCACGTCTGCACGAATACGCGGGATCGGCGCCTCAACACCGCGTTCGGTTCGCGACAGGTGCGGTCCTCGTCGACTTCACGAGGGGCTGGCGTAGTTCTCGGTGATCCGGGCGAGGAAATCATCACTTTCGGCTGCGGAAGGGACATCGTGATCAGCCTGATGAGCCTGATCGCCTGCCATTCGTGCGAATGCATGTAACGGTCCGCTGCGGCCACTCGCTCCGCAAGCTCGATGATGTCCGGCGCGAGAGACAGTTCTGATACGGGCCGAAGCGCCTCGATAGCCACGTTCGCAAAGTCCGGCTGCTCGAGGCGGCGTACGCGTTCGTCGAACAATTTGGCGACGTCGGGCTCTGCGATCGTGGGCACGAGCTGCCGATCGTTGATGTAGCGCATGAACTCCTTGCGTTCCGTCGTGTCTGCCTGCTTGTCGGCAATCGCGACGAGAGCGCCTGCTGTCACGAGGGCGGCTGCAGCCCTTTGGTCACGCTCGGAAGGCCCGATGATCTCGCCTCGGGTATCGGCACGCGGTTCCCTGCTAGGCATAAAGTTGCTCCTCGACGTAGGCTGCTTATGCGCGCCGGAGCTCTGAATCGCCTGATCAGGGAATGCAATTGTTTGGGCCCTGTGGTCGGCCGATCCAGCGCGTCTGGCGCAGGATAGGTGATCCGACATCACGAGGTTGGCCGACCTAAGCGGCGTCCTCGCCAGAGGGGCCCGGATTCGATTGTTAGCTCTGCAATCAGGTAGAACTTGGACAGCTGGAATCAAGGCGGAGGAATGCGACCACCTGTCGCGGAAAAAATGTCGCAAGCCACACTGACGTACGTTCTTGAGAAAGGCACAGCTCTCTCCCATGCGGCCCAGCACTAGCTCTCCATTTCTTCAGCTTGATAGCTTTAAGTGCACGCCGCTCGCCACCATGCATCGCCTGTTTGCAGCCGCAGAACTGAGATTGGGAGGAGACAACCCGCAAAAGGTGGATCGTCAGAAGGGACGGGGGAGTCGGCACTATGTATGACAACGAACGGCTCACAAATGCTCGTCCGGACTCCGCCGAGCCGCATCCAGAGGATATCGCTAGTACCTTGCGGCTGCTGCGGCCAGAGTGGCCGCGCATCGTCCACCTCTCACGCAGGCTATTGGCAGATGGCAGTGCCTTGGCCCTGGCGGCTACGGCGCGGCATTGTAGGCGCTTCAGAGCAACCAGGAGCGCGAAACTAGGTCGGACAAGCTTTACTTGATTGACCATAACAAGGTTGCTGATCGACTGCGAGGCCAAAATGCCTGTTATCGACCGCGCCTTGCCGAGCTCCTTCTTCAAGGCCTTGCGGTCTCCGCCGGACAGAGGCGTCGGGTGATGCTGGGGGCCATCCGGAACTACGCCGGGCTGTGATCAAACGGGCTCGAAGGCCGGTCAGCAGCCGTCTTCCTCATGGCGACCAGTCCGGCTCTGGCAGGTGTTGTTTAGCAGTCGCTGCCCGACCTCCCTCCAACTGGCTTGCTGGCCATACAGGCGGATGGCGTCAACCTTCTGGCTCTCGACAATGCGCTCGCACCGGCGACAGGACACCCGCAGGACATGCTGGGGGATTTCGGAGAGGCGCTGCCCTGCGCTCGGTTGTCCCAAAGGTCTGTTGCCAACATAGGCGTCATTCAGCACGGACTGCTAATATTCGTCCGGCATCTCGTCCTGTGGGCCGAAAGGGCGCGCGCCCCGCCTTTACCTCCAATCGAAGCGGCGGCCAGCTTTTCTATTCGTTTCGGGGTAGGCATCCGCCAACTCGCGGTCGATCATTCATGGCACAATTAGAACATATCAAGAACAAAAGTCGAGTCCGACCACGGAGGGCGTGACGGATTTTCGTGGTTGCGATCGGCCACGTCCCAATTTGACAGCCTGTCGGAACCAGCCCCTTTCGATCGTCTTGAATCCGAGCCGCCCCGAAAACGGAGTTCTGCGTACATGGCCCCCCGCGCCAACTGGAAAGGCTTCCTGCGTCTGTCCCTCGTCACTTGCCCGGTCGCGCTGTATCCGGCCACCTCCGAGTCCGAAAAAATCTCGTTCAGCCAACTCAATCGGCAAACCGGCCACCGCATCAAATACCTCAAGGTCGACGCGGACACCGGTGATGAGGTGCCGAACGAGGACATCGTCAAGGGCTACATGCTCGAGAAAGACCAGTTCATCGAGGTGACCAAGGAAGAGCTCGAAGAGATCGCGCTGGAGTCCACACGTACCATCGCGATCGACGAGTTCGTCGAGAAGTCCGAGATCGATCCACGTTATCTGATCCGTCCCTACTATCTGCGTCCGGATGGGAAGGTCGGCCACGCCGCCTTCGCGGTCATCCGCGAGACCATCCGCGAGATGAACAAGGTCGCGATTGGCCGGGTCGTGCTCACCAATCGCGAGCACATCATCGCGCTTGAGCCGCTGGACAAAGGCTTGGTCGGGACGCTCCTGCGGTATCCCTACGAAGTGCGTTCCGAGCAGGAGTATTTCGACGAAATCCAGGACGGCAAAGTTACGAAGGACATGCTGGACCTGGCCAAGCATATTGTGAACCAGAAATCAGGTCGGTTCGAACCTGACAAGTTTGAGGATCAGTACGAAACCGCTCTTATTGATCTCATCAACCAGAAGCGTGCCGGCAAGCCGATCACGCCAAAGGAGCGGCCGCGCGGCGAGAACGTGGTCGATTTGATGGAGGCATTGCGACGAAGCGTCGGCGGGGCTGCGGGCGAAACGAAGGCCACGAAGAAGCCGCGCAAGGCCGCAGCCGGACAGAAGGAAATGTTAATGCCGATCGCCGGCAAAAAGCCGAAGGAGACGGCGGAGAAGAAGTCGGCAGCCAGGCCGCAGCGCAAGTCTGCCTGATTGGGAGACCGTGTGATCGGCGAAAATCAGTGCGTGAGCGTTCTCGGCTGTCAAATCCGGAAAGAGGGGAAAGCCGGCCTACGATGTTCGCGCTCACATTCCTAGGGACCTCGGCAAGCATTCCGTCGGCCGAACGGAATCATCCTGGTCTCCTCGTCGAGGCCGGAAGTCACCGCATTCTGGTGGATTGCGGAGAGGGGACGCAGCGCCAGCTGCTACGCAGCGGCGCGGGCTTTCGAAGGCTCGATCGGCTCTTGTTGACCCACGGCCATCTCGACCACGTGCTTGGCATTCCCGGTCTCTTTTCGACTCTGCGGCTGCGACAGAGCGCTGACGTCATGACGATACACGCAAGCCCAGCCACACTCGAAATTGTCGTCGGGATGCTCGGCGGCCTCTGGGGCGAGGGAAGGGCACCCATCCCACTCGAGCTTGTTCCGCTGACGGCAGGTCAGCTCATTGACGGAGCCGAGTTCACAATTGCCTGCTTCCCGGTTCGCCACCGCGATACCGACAGCTTCGGCTTCTCGTTTGAAAGTCGGGCTCGCCGTCACCTTCGGCCGGACCGCCTCGCCGCCCTCGGTGTACCCGACGGTCCGGTGCGCAAAGAGTTGGCGGAAGGAAGATCGGCGACACTCGCGGACGGTAGGACAATTGATCCCGAAGGCGTCCTCGGTCCGCCAGAGCGGCGCAGGAAGCTCGTCATCGTGGGCGATGCCGAAACCACCGAGGGATTGGCCGAACTGGTTCGCGGCGCGGACTTGCTAGTCATCGAGGCCACGTTTCTGGACCGCGACGCGGCGATTGCGCGCGACTACGGACATATCACCGCGGGTGAAGCGGCCACGCTTGCGGCTATGTGCGACGTGAAGCAGCTCGTCCTGACCCACATTTCCGGCCGCTATACCGATGAGGAACTATTGGCGGAGGCGAAGAAGACCTTTCCAAACAGCCGGATTGCGATGGATTTCGATCATATCGTGTTCTAATCGGCCGCTGCGGAGTACAGGCATGGCGAAGAAGCTTAAGACCTACGAGACATCATTAGGCTTTTTCGACCTGGCGATAGCGGCGCCTTCAATGAAGGCGGCTTTGGTAGCCTGGGGCGCGGACAGCAATCTTTTTCACCAGGGAGTGGCGAAGCAAAGTGAGGATCCCGACGTTATCGCAGCGACAATGGCGGCGCCGGGCGTCGTTCTGAAACGGTCCGTTGGGTCAAGCGGGCCCTTCAAGGAGCACGCCGAACTACCTACCGATCTCGCAGGCGACCGCGGCTCGAAGAGGTCAGGCCGCAAGTCGCAAGGCCGTAAGTCACAGAAGCCTTCGAGGCGAGGCAACGACCAGGCGGCCGATCGGAGGGCCGCACTCGCTTTCGAGAAGGAGCACAATCGCCGCGCGCGCGAGCGCGCGAAGGAAGAAGCTGCCCTGGAGAAGGAGCGCGAGCGGCGGCAGCATGCCATCGACAAGGCGCAAGGCGCCTTGGACGCAGCCCGTCGGAAGCACGAAGAGAAAGTAGCAGGCATTCGAGCCGAGCTGGAGGCTCTCGAGGAGGAGTCGCAGGCCGAAGAGGGGCGTTGGGAGAAGGAGATGACGCGACTGCAAGCTGCGTTGCGACGGGCGCGAGGGTAAGCAGCCACTCCGTTAGGTGGACACTGTTGGACAAAAGGCGGGATATCGACTTCGGCAGCGGAAGCCCTGCTGCAGCGCATGCTCGACAATTTCGGAAGAAGCTTGTTCGCCGAAGGGCCATTCGGAGCATTCCTGCGGATTTGTGAACGCAGGCCGTCCCTGAAACTTCCGCTCCTTACGTCCGTTGACTCCCCGGCCATAGCTCCGGCTTGGCCCTTTTACCCAGTTGCGTTGGAGTTTCCGGTGCCGGCATCCCGCCCATACTGGAAGGGCTATCTGAAACTGTCCTTCGTGTCGTGTCCTATCGCGCTCTATCCCGCAATCTCGGCGGCGGAGCGGATCTACTTTCGGCAGGTCAACCGGCGAACGGGCCATCGCCTCAAACAGAAACTCTTCGATTCCGTTACCGGCCAAGCCGTAGACGCAGGCGACAAGGCGCGCGGCTATGAGGTCGCCGAGAACGAGTTTCTGCTGGTCGAGGACCGAGACCTTGAGCAAGCGCGACGTCTGCGGCGGGCACCAGGTGAGGTGGAGATTGTCACGCCCCCGCACCGTGAAAGTCCGCCAACCGTCCCCGCCAGCCGTCATCACGAGGGTGCCGAAGACGGCGGCGCCGACTATGATGATGAAGATGAGGAGCAGGAGGAAGCCGTCGCTTTCCCGCGGCCGCAGAATACGCGCACAATCGAAATCGAGCGCTTCCTTCCGTCCGGGCAGGTCGATGCGCGGTATTTCGAAAAGCCGTACTACATCCTGCCTCGCGAGGAGATCAGCCAGGAATCTTTTGCGGTCATCCGAGATGCGATGAGCCGGGAGGCCGTTTGCGGCTTGGCTCGCATCGTGCTGTCCTCACGCGAGCGGCCGTTTCTGCTTGAGCCGATGGGCCGAGGCTTTCGCGGCGTAACGCTGCGCTTCGCGCACGAAATCCGAAATGAGTCGGATTATTTCAGCGAGATTCCCGAGATGAAGCTGCCGGCCGAAATGATGAAACTCGCGCAGCACATTATCCGGACGAAATCAGCTGATTTCGATCCCGCGATGCTCAAGGATTACTATCGCAGCGCGCTCGTGCGCGTCCTGCGTAGGAAGAAGGCGAAACGTCCAGCAAAGGTACCTCCGATCAAGCCCTCACACGAGAACGTCATCAACCTCATGGATGCGCTCCGGCGAAGCATTGCAGCCGAGCGCTCGGCAAAGCCTGCTACCCGCGGCCGCTCGGGAAAGCCGGCCACCACGGGGCGCGGCGCGCGCCACCGCAGAACCGGGTGATCCAACCCGATCATCGCGCCACGGCCAATCCTTTGGGCCCCGAGCTCACCTGCGGCTTGTCTGGTTCGGGATGCGCGACAGCTCGGCACTTTATGCCTTCTTAGGAACTGCCCTTGATCGGAAAGTTCATTGACAGGAGGAGGCGGTGTGTTGCTGATCGATTCACCCGAAGCCGCGCAGACGATCGTCGATCCGCGTGATGCGGCCGAATCTGTCGGCCTGAGATACGTGTCCGACGAACGGCCCGGTATTCGACGCAGAAGGTGGGTACAGGATTCAGCTACGTACGACCCGACGGCTCGAAGCTGATCGGACCTGACGCGCTGAAACGGATCAAGGCACTCGCGTTTCCGCCAGCATGGACCGACGTCTAGATCTGCCCATTTCCAAATGGCCATATCCAAGCAACCGGCCGTGACGCAAAAGGGCGTAAGCAATATCGCTACCATGCCCGCTTCCGCGAAGTGCGCGAAAGCACAAAATGAGCATGTGGTCGCATTTGCCGACGCGCTTCCTTCCATTCGGGAAATAGTGCGCGAGCACATGGCATTGCGCGGCCTGCCGCGTGAAAAAGTTCTGGCAACCGTCGTGCATCTCCTGGAGACCACGTTGATACGCGTAGGTAATGACGATTACGCCAGGCAGAACAACAGCTATGGCTTGACCACCTTGAAGAGCCGACACGTGGCGGTAGAGCGAAACGAGGTTCGTTTTCTATTCACGGGCAAAGGAGGCAAACAATGGTCGCTGCGCGTACGAGACCGGCGCATCGCCAAGATCATCAGAGCCTGTCAGGAGCTCCCCGAACAGGAATTGCTTCAATACCTCGATGAGATTTCCGGACTTGGGCAGGAACACTGCTGTCGGCCATGACCCTCAGCGAACTTCAGAGCTTCGACAAGGCGGCACAGGCCAAGCGCAATCTTCGCAGTGCAATCGAAAAAGTTCCCGCGTGGCTCGGCAACACGCCGACGATTTGCAGGAAGTGCTACATCCATCCGGAGGTACTTAACTCGTATATGGACGGAAACCTGGTTCTCGAGATCAAGTCACAAGTCGAGAGCGAGCTTCGGAGCGCTGTTGAGAATATGAAGCCGGAGGAAGCAGCTGTGCTCGCCTTACTTCGCGGCCGACTCACCAAAAAGGCAGAGCAGTCGCAAGGAGCCGATATCAAAGAGTCGTCTAGCAAGCGGCGGGCGCACGCTGCTTGAGTTGGACCATAGTTAACTGGAGATTACGGATACACTTCCTTCTAGCAGATCGGTAGCAGGATGCGGGGGGAGAGATCGCCTACCGCCAGCGAACTGGTGGGCGACCTCGCTCTCGTTGCCGAAGCGCCCGATGTGGAGGACGGGCTCACGCTGAAAATCCCTTTCCCGGGTTGCGGCGTATCCTCGACATTTCGGATGATGGCCCGAACAACATGGTCCCTTGTGACAGGCGTTCGCGATGAGGCGCTGGCAAAGGGTGTAACCATCAATGGCCTACCGATCATGATGAAAGAGCCGTCCTTTTCGTCGTCGACGGATGTAGGAACCTCGATGCCCATTACGAGAACTGCATCATCGGAGGGCCTGGCTCATTCGTTGTGCCGATCAAGGATCGCTGTCAAATCAAGGAAGCGATTCGCACCAAGCTCGTGCTCGAAGTCTCCAGTCAGACGCCAGAGTGGAAGACGGTGCCGGTAGTTGAGGAGCTGCGGGTGAATTGTTGGCCGGAGAAAAAATGCACCACGATCGGTGTCGGTGACGGTCTGTCGCGCATCAACACCGCTGGGGGTGGTACAGGGGCGCACATTCTTTTGTCGGGGATATCCTGACGCAAGCGGAGGCCAAGGTCGGGTACAACACGGAACGATTCGATTGGTGGGATCTAGGGACAGGGCGATCGAATGGAAGAATGCGCGAGAAAGGCGTGGGTCGTAAGCATCGGACGGCGCCAAAGAGGTGGTGTATTCTTTGAGTACTGCTTCTTCTATGTGGGGCATCCGACTAGGCAATCGGCAGTGGACGCAGTGCGCCGCAGCCTGAGTTCGCAAATCGATCTTCGGCGGGTGAAAGCAGAGCGGGAGCTGAGTTCAGACGAAATCGCCAAGCAAGGCCTGCGATACCGGCAAGTGAAATATGCTGCGAGAGGCTCCGCACCGCTGTGAAGAAACCAGGAGGATCGGTTCCTCTCCTCCGGCCGGAGCGCCATGGTTCGTCGCTTAACCCCCTGTGCGACAGCCGTGGCCGCGTCTGGTCGCGGCTCGAAGCGGGTCTCTTGTGAAAAAGGAAAGTAGCACTGAGGATAATCGCCGCGTTCCAACTTCTCTGCAGACTGCGGCCAGGCGATATCGTCATTGCGTCGGCTCTCGATCGTCTCACGCGTGGCGGCCCCTTCAAGATGCTGAGCGTGTTCGCCGAGACCACATAGCTTGGGGGCGATTTTAAATCCTCGGCGGCGGACACCACGCACGAAGTGGGCGAAGTGCTGGCCGCACTGGTCGGTACATCGCTTAAAAGACACGAGAGGACATCTTGGGCTGACCGCCGATCACGAGCGAGCACGGCAAGCGCGGTGTGAAAGCAACGACCTCAGGCGCTTCGCCGACGACAATCCGGAGAGCACCGGCCTGTTTCAAGATCAGCTCGAGGATGATATCCAGGCTTCTAGAAGCCTACTAGCGCGGTTTCCGGGTCAAGCCACGGGCAATGCGGAGCCCTGGGCATCGGCGATGGCCGGCCCATTGCACTGTCAGGGCGGCACGTCAAAGGCGGCTTGCCGCCCGTGTCCACCTTTGACGTGGCGACGGGGACAAGCCTGCATCCCTTGGCTTCGGCGCAGCGATCCACCGAAACAACAAGCATCTCCCTCGACCTGCGTTGCTTCTCTCCCTGTAAAAAAGGGGGCGCTAATTGGTCGGCTCTTCTCCGAATCTCACTTTCCAAAGCGGCTCGCTGGTCAGGAGTAAGCGCCTTTCCAGCAGTGATCAAAAGGAAACTAACTAGGTCATGCCGCCGTAAGTCCAAATCCAGAATGATGAGCCCGAAAGGACCATCGGGGATGCTCACCCGCTTGAAAACGCAGGCAAAGCTGTTCTGGCAAAGCGAATATTGCTTCAAGTTCACATACCGCATGCTGCATTCCGGAGGCGTTTCCAAACGAACGACGCAGACAGCCAGATCCGGCGGCGCATTTTTGTTGGGGAGGGGAATGGCCGTCCGACCACGTCCCCCGCCAAGGCCCGGAATGCCGTCCCAGGGCTCTCCGTTGGCTTTCGTGTGGTCGGCCGCCACGGTGATGGTGATGGATTTCCCTCCACCGGCTAGGCAGTAGGCGGGGAACACCAAAATGAGCAAAATGGCCCACAAAGACCGTCGGCTTGTGCGCGAATGCCAGCTAGCGACTCGGTAAGAGCGCCTGATCAAGCACAACGGGTGTATTTGCATATTGCGCCTCCGACAGGTTTTTCCTGACACGGGCCCGCGATTCGTTGATGATCGTTGTGCAAGGTCAACATATTCTCGCGTACGGATGCGTCAACGCCTAAGCGACAAGCTCGATAGCAGAGCGTCTAAGAGGTATCCATAATTTCGTTTCTCCGCGAGCGCCTCGGAAGGAGAGATATCATGGATGATTGCCAACAAATGAGGATCACACGGAGAGCTTACGAGCTGTGGCAGCAAGCAGGCGAGCCGAAAGGTAGAGACGAAGAGTTTTATCGCGAGGCCGCGCGAGAACTTAACGAAGGTGCCAACAAATCCAATGAAGGCAACAATCCAGCTTTGGATAGTAAAGGGCGGCTATGACTTTACCTTAGACTGGCCGCAAACTGCATTGATCCGGCCGGAACAGGGCGGGACGTGATGACGTTTGGCCCTCATGCATGACGCGCTGGCAAAATTCCTTTGCCGAAGTCGTCCGGCTGGTTGCGCTCAACTGGGTCGAGCTCACGCAGGGTCCGCTGGCGCTGACCAACATTCCGTCGATTACAATCGGGTTGCCGGAGCTTGGCAGTCTGACCCTTCGCACCAAGTTGCAGAACTACTATCTCGTGCTCGCGGTCGCGGTCGCGGTCGCAGCCTATGTGCTGATCTCGCGCCTAGTTCATTCCCATTTCGGCCGCGCCATGCGTGGACTGATGGAAAACGAAACGCTGGCGGTGTCGGTCGGCATTGATGTAACCAAGACGCTCACTTTGGCGGCGGTAATCTCGGCCGGGATCGCGGGGGCGGCCGGCAGCCTCTATGCACACTACATCCG
>NZ_LLYA01000172.1 GCF_001440415.1 Bradyrhizobium retamae | reverse complement strand
TGCGGATCAATCCCAAATCGGCGATCTGATGCGGCTTCAAGCCATTGAGAGCCGTTCCACGATAGCTCACGCTGCCATGGGTCGGATCCAGAAAGCCGGTCACGACGTTGAAAGCCGTCGTCTTGCCAGCGCCGTTCGGCCCGATCAGGCTGACGATCTCGCCCTCTCCGACGGTAAAGTTCATGTCCGAGAGCGCCACGAGGCCGCCGAAGCGCACGGCGACCTGCTCGACCTTCAATGCCGTCGCAAGAGACGCCATCATGCCGGCTCCTTGGCGTCACGTTCGGAAAAGGCCACCGTGCCAGCCGAGTCCGCCCGACTCCGCCGTTGTGCAAATCGCTGCGCCAGCGACGGCACGATACCGCGCGGCAATACGAACAGAATGACGACCAGCACGCCACCATAGGCGATCCATTGTGCTTCCGGCGCCATGATCGGGCGCAGGAACACCGGTAACAATCCGAAGATCATGCCGCCGACCACAGGACCGGCCAGGGATCCCTTGCCTCCGGTAATGACCATGATCACCATGGTCACGGTGTTGATGAAGGCAAACACCTCCGGGTCGATGATGCGGATGTAGTGTGCATAGAGGCTGCCGGCCGCCCCCGCGATCCCGGCCGAGATTATCGCCGCCAAAGTGAGCGTCTTGGTCACGTCGATGCCGACCGATACCGCCAGCGTTTCGTTTTCCATCAGCCCGCGCATGGCGCGGCCGAAATGCGAGTGAACGAGGCGCGAGATCAGCACATAGGCTGCGACCGCGACCGCGAGCACGAGATAGTAGTTCTGCAACTTGGTGCGAAGGGTCAGACTGCCAAGCTCCGGCAACCCGATTGTAATCGACGGAATGTTGGTCAGCGCCAGCGGGCCCTGCGTGAGCTCGACCCAATTGAGGGCAACGAGCCGGACGACTTCGGCAAACGAAATCGTCACGATGACGAAATAGGCGCCGCGAACGCGAAACGACAGCAGACCAACGAGGTATCCGCACAATCCCGCGACAATGATCGCCAGCGCGAAGCCTGCGACCGGCGGCCAGGGATCGTGAACAACGCGAAAGCCGCCGGGAAGGCCGATGTCGAAACCAAGCGACGTCAGGGCGCTGACATAGGCGCCGATGCCGAAGAACGCGATATGACCGAGGCTGAGCTGGCCGGTAAATCCGAGCAACAAATTCAGGCTCATCGCGCCGATGATGAAGATGCCGGTCGTGATCAACGCGTTCATGAGATAGGGATCGCGCAGCCACAGCGGCACGGACGCGAGTGCGACGATCGTCAGAATGGCGACACCGAGTTTCATCCGACGCGCTCCGAGCGCGCGAAAAGTCCGGTCGGCTTGAAGATCAAAACCGCGATAATGATCAGGAAGCCCATGGCGTCGCGGTATCCCGACGAAACATAGCCGGCGCCCAGTTCTTCGGCCAATGCCAGAATGAAGCCGCCGATGACGGCGCCGGTGATGTTGCCGAGCCCGCCGAGAATCACGATCGCGAACGCCTTGACGGCGGCGAGATCGCCCATTTGCGGGAAGATCACATAGACCGGGCCAAGCAGCGCGCCCGCCGCGGCGGCCAGGCTCGAACCGATCGCGAAAGTCGATGTGTAGATGAGGTCTACATTGACGCCCATCAGCGAGGCGGTGTCCTGATCCTGAAACGTCGCCCGCATCGCGCAGCCGAGTTTGGTCCTGTTAATCAGAAGGTAGGTGACCACGATCAGCATGCCCGCCGCGGCAAGCACGAATAGACGCAACCAAGACACCGACACCGGTCCCAGCACCAGCGGCGCCTCGGGGAACGGCGTCGCAACCGATTTCGCCACCCCGCCCCAGATCCACAGAGCGCCGGACTGCATCGCGATCCAGGCACCGATCATCACCAGCATGGTGGTATCGATGTCGGAGCCACGCAGTGGCCGCAGCAACGTCAGTTCGATCGCCGCCCCAAGCAGCCAGCCGGCCAGCACGGCGAGCGGCAGCGCGACGAAGAAATCAACGCCAAGCTGATGCACCACGATGAACATGATGTAGGCGCCGAACGTATACAGCACGCCGTGCGTAAAATTTACAACGTTCATGATGCCGAAGATCAGCGTGAGCCCGATTCCCAGCAGCGCGTAGGTGCCGCCGAGGACCAGCATGTTGATCAGATGTTGCAGAAACTCGCTCACGGTGGCTCCCATTGTCCCGATGCATGCAAGACCCGCGTTCGCCGCGAGCCCCGCCGATCAGCAACCCGACGTCAGAGCGTCTTCATGCCGATCTTGCCGTCGGTGATTTCGATCAGGTAGACGTTGGGCTGGCTTTGGCCGCTTTCCTTGCCTTCGGGACCGGACTTGCGGAACACGATATCGCCGTTCAGACCCTTGATCTTGATGTCCCACAGCGCGGCCTTGATCGCCGCAGGCTCCGCTTTGCCTGCCTTCTCGATCGCCGCGGCGACGGTGCGGATACCGTCATAGCCCCTGAAGCTTTCGGTGCAGCCGGCGAAGTCGAAGCCGCGCTTCTTCCATTCGGCGATGAAGTAGTTGGTCGCTTCGGGGTTCGGCGTCTTGTCGGGGAACCACGGCAGGAAGGTCGTCAGGTGCATGGTGCCGTTGGCGGCGGCGCCCGCCTGCGCGATGATCTGGTCCGGATTTTGCGACCCGCCGGTGGTGATGATGCGCTTCTTGAGCCCCAAGGCTGCGGCCTGCTTGAAGATCAGCGTGAGCTGGTCCACCGCCGTCGTCACGATGATGGTTTCGGAATCGGTACCCTTGAGCTTGGAAAGCTGCGCGCTCATGTCCTGCGCGCCCTGATCCATCGTCTCGACCGCCCCGACCGCGATGCCCTTTTCTTTCATCATCTTGCTGAAATCTTCCGCGGTGCCGCGGCCCCAGTCGTTGTTGATGACGAGGAAATCGACCTTCTTCAATTCCAGCTTGTCGACGATTCCCTTGAACGCAACGGCCTCAATCGCCGAAGGCGGTGAAATCCGGAAGATGTAGGGATTACCGGTCGTGGTGATCTTGCCCGACGAAGAGGTCTCGACCACCATCGGCGTCTCATATTCCATCAATTTGGGCATCACAGCCAGCGTCAGGCTGGAACCCCACGCGCCCATCAGCACCGGCACCTTGTCGCTCGTGATCAGTTTTTCTGCAACGGCGGCGGCCTCCGTCGGATTGCTCTTGTTGTCCTCGATGACAAGCTCGATCTTCTTGCCGAGAATGCCGCCCTTGGCGTTGATCTCGTCGGCGGCGATCTTGGCGCCATTGACGACATAGGTGCCGGAAGCGGCGAACGCACCCGTGAGGGGCTCGTTGACGCCGATCTTGATGGTTTGAGCCTCGGCGGCGCCACCGAGGAAAGCAACCGCCAGCGCAATCGCTGAAACACTTCTGAAAGTCCGTGTCATCTGGTTCTCCAATCTCACGCTGTTAATCCGTTGCAGTCCAACACCGCTCCGCATTGCGGACCGTCGATCCATTACGCCGCCCCGTCCTTCCTGGATGAGAAGCGGGTAAACCAGCGCGTGATCCGCGCGCGCAAAAGACCTGATACCAGCGACATCCCGCTGAGGTCGGCAGGAGCGGCCGGCGATGTACCCGACAGGCGGCGGTCGAGATTGGCGGCAAATTCGGCGATCAACCGCGCCGCGAGATCGCGCACCAGCCCTGGCCTTCCGACCTGCGCCAGCATTCCCGTCAGCGTGTATCCGATGGAAAGATCAACGCGCGTTGCTGCGCCCTGCTCGATCGGCACCAGTCGGTAGCGAATTTCGCCCTGGGTCGAAGATCGGCTCCGCTGGTCGTTGCCGATACCGACGATACGGCCGGACATATCGGCCGCGTTCCGTTCGACCCGGGCAAGCCCAGAGAATGTCGCGGCAATCGGACCAAGCCTGACGCGGATCGCGCCTTCAACGCGCTCCGGGTTCGGCGGCGCCGTCAATGACGCACCGGGAAGGCAGGATGCAACCGCCGCGATGTCACCGAACATGGCAAAGACCTGTTCGGGCGAATGCGCGACGCTGAACTGCTGCGTCAGGACAGCGGCTGGCGTGAAATCTGGAAACGCATCGACCGAGGAGAGTGCTTCAGTCGATGCTTGCTTGCTACTAGCCGGGCTTATGCGTTCGGCCTTGTCCGCGCCGGTGCGCACGGTTCGACCCGAGCCGACCGGGCCCAAGATCTTTCGTTCTCCGCCTGGTTCGGGCGCGATATCGCGTGCCCGCCGCGCTTCGATGACGGATTGAACCGCCCGCACGATACCGACATAGCCGGTGCACCGGCACAAATTACCGCTCAAACCAACACGGATGGCGCGCTCGTCGGCCTCCGGCAGGCGCAGCACGAGATCGCGCGCGGAAACCAGCATGCCCGGCGTGCAATAGCCGCATTGCAACGCATGTTCGCGGGTGAAAGCGGCGCGAAGCTCCGATGTAACCGCGTCCTCATCGAGGCCTTCGATCGTGGTGACCTCTGCGCCTTCGCAAGCGACCGCATAGGTGATGCACGAACGCGCCGGCACGCCGTCGAGCAACACCGTGCATGCGCCGCAGACGCCATGTTCGCAGCCGAGGTGGGTACCGGTCAGATCGAGCTTGTCGCGAACGAAATCCGCAAGGTTGGTGCGCGGCTCCGCAACCGCCTGCACCGCGCGTTGGTTCACCGTGAGTTCAATCATGCTCATGCGGCAGCCTCTCGGACCGCGCGCTTCAGCACATTGACATGAATATGACGATGAGCCGCGTCGGAGACGCCAGCCCTGGCCAAAATGGCCTCCGCGACACGCGAGTCAAAACGATCCTTGTAGTCGCCGGCAACGCGCCCCCCGAACAGCTCCGCGGCATCGGTCATGACGATCGGCGCGGAATCGATTGCGCCGATCACGATGCGAGCCGTTGCCGCACTTGGGTCGATCATGACCGCCCCGATCGCATGCGCGAACTCGCCGGTCTTGCGGCAACTCTTGACGTAACCCCAATGCGCCGATGCCGGCATCGCCGGCACATGAACGGTCTTGACGATCTCACCGGCACGCAATGCGGATTCGAGTGCGCCGACGATGAAATCCTCCATCGCGACGATACGCGAGCCAGCAAGGCTTCGCAGCGTCAGTTTCGCACCCAACGCCGACAGCGCGGATACCCAGTCCGCCGCGGGATCGGCATGGCTGAGTGATCCGCCGATGGTGCCGCGATTGCGAACGGCCCGATAGGCGATGTTGCCGGCGACACCCTGCATGGCGCCGCGCGTGACATCCGGAATGCGGCCATCCTCGATATCGGCGTGGGTGACACAGGCTCCGAGAACGAGTTCGTCGCCCTGGCGCTCCACCTGCTTGAGCTCGGCGAGCCCCGCGATGTCGATGAGCAGCTCGGGCTCTACGAGCCGCAGGTTGAGCATGGGCCCCAGCGACTGGCCGCCGGCGATGATTTTTACGGAGGCGTCGGCTTCGGCCAACACTGCAAGCGCTGCCTGCAAATCGCGCGGACGTTCGTAACCGAAAGGAGCCGGTTTCATGCCACCGGCCTTTCTGCGTCGGATCTGGCGAGAATCGCCTCGACGACACGGTACGGCGTAATCGGAGACTGCATCAGTTCGACGCCAAGCGGCCGCAGAGCGTCGTTGACGGCGTTGGCGATTGCAGCCGGTGGCGCGATGGCGCCGCCCTCGCCGATGCCCTTCACACCGAACTGCGTATAGGGCGACGGCGTCTCCATGTGATCGAGCCGCGGCGCCGGCACCTCGGTCGGACCAGGCAGCAGATAGTCCGCAAGGGTGGTCGCAAGCGGCTGACCGGCCGCATCGAACGGCATCTCTTCATACAGCGCGGTGCCGATGCCTTGGGCCAGACCGCCATAGATCTGGCCGTCCACCACCATCGGATTGACCAGAACGCCGCCGTCCTCGACGATGACGTAGTCGAGGATCTCGACCTCTCCCAGATCGGGATCGACCGCGACGACCGCAGCATGCGCGGCATAGCTGAAGGTTCCGGAATCGCGTTGCGGCTTGTAGCCCGACGTCACCTCCAGTCCGCCCGGATCGACACCGGTCGGCAAATCCTGTGGACGGCGGTACCAGGTGTGGGCGATCTCCTTCAGGGTTACGCTGCCGTTAAAGCCCCGAACCGCACCGTCCTGTAGCACCACCACAGCCGGATCGTGCTGCAGCAGCTTGGCGCCGATGTGCCTGGCGCGTTCGCCCAGTTCGCGGCAGGCGGTCGCGACTGCGCCGCCCGCCATCACCATCGAACGCGAGCCCCACGTTCCCGTGGAGTACGGCGTCATCGCCGTGTCGCCGAGAATGAGGCGAACCTTGGCGACGTCGACTCCCAGCATCTCGTGGGCGACCTGGGCGAGCGTCGTCTCCATGCCCTGCCCGTGCGAATGCACGCCGACGCGCAGTTCGAGGCCGCCGTCCGGCGTCAGGCGTGCCGATGCCTGCTCGTGGCCCGGCACCATCGGAATGCCCCAGCCTGAATAGACCGACGTCCCGTGCGCGGCCTGCTCGCAATAGATCGAAACGCCGACGCCGATCCGCCGCCCGTCTATCTCGCCTTTGCGCTGACGCGCCCGCACACCTCCGATATCGATGGACGCCAGTGCCCGCCGCATCGCCTCGGGATAGTCGCCGCTGTCAAAATGTTTTTTGGTGATGTTGTCGAACGGCATTTGCTCGGGGCGCACGAGATTGCGCAAGCGCACCTCGCCGGGTTCGAGGCCCGCTTCCGCCGCGACGAGATCGAGTATCAGTTCCAGCGCAAAACAGACGCCGGTGCGCGCCACGCCGCGATAGGGCAGGATCGGACATTTGTTGGTCGCAACCGAAAACGTCCGGCAGCGATAGGCCGGCATCAAATAGGGCCCGGGCAGGATGCTGGCGACCTGCGCGGCCTCGAGGCACGCCGAGAACGGATAGGAGGAGTAAGCGCCGGAATCGACGGTTGCCTCGCAGTCGATGCCGCGCAGCCGGCCGTCCCGGTCAGCATAGACGGTGATCCTGTAGTGATGCTCGCGGCAATTGGAGCTGGCGGTGAGATGCTCGCGGCGATCCTCGGTCCAGCGAACCGGATGACCGCGGCGCATCGTCAGCCAGGACAGGCAGACTTCTTCGGGCAGCAGAATGCCCTTGTGGCCGAAGCCGCCGCCGACATCAGGCGAAACAACGCGAATTCGGCCCTGCTCCATGCCGAGGCATTCGGAAAGACCGCTGCGCGTGATATGCGGCATCTGCGCGGCGGAATAAAGCGTGAGCTGATCGAGGCGATGGTCAAAGGTCGCGACGACCCCGCGCCCCTCGAGCGGCGACATGCATTGCCGCGCGGTCGATATCTCGCGTGAGACTTTGATCGGTGCATCGAACGCCCTGGAGATGTCGACCTCGAAATTGGTTTCGAGGAAGACATTGTCGCCCCACTCTTCGTGCACCAGGGCCGAACCGGGTTCGCGCGCTTTCCGCATATCATGGACGGCGGGAAGTTCCTCGAGGTCGAGCGTTACGGTCGCCGCGATATCCTCCGCTTCGGCCCGCGTTGGTGCGACGCACATGGCGACCAGTTCGCCGACCTGACGCACCTTGCCAGTAGCGAGGACCGGCTGCTCGGAGATCTTGAAGCCCGGCAGCCCCGACACGGCTCGGATCGGCCTGACGCCGGCCAGATCCGCCGCCGTGAAGACACTGGCGCGGTAGCGCTCCGGCACCTCTATTGCGCGGATTCGCGCATGCGCCAGCGGACTGCGCACAAAGGCAACGTCCTGCATTCCGGCGAGACGAATGTCCGCCACGAATTGCCCGCGGCCACGCATCAAGCGATCATCTTCCTTGCGCGGCAGCCGAGCGCCGACGCCTTGTCCGGCGCCCGCTCCATCTGCCGAGGGAAAATCGCGCTCGTTACGCACTATGCCGTTCTCCTTGATCGCGCTGATGCTGACTTCGTTACGCTGCAACGGCCTGCGGCAGAATGGACGCGACTGCGTCGTATCGGGTACCGGCGCGGAGGCAGAACGCGGGCTGAAGAAGACGTTCGGCAATGACCTCGTTCTTCTCGTTATCAGTAAGGACAAACCTGCCGGCCTTTTCGGCGATCACGGTGACGTCGGCTTCCCTGCCCACCTTGAGCGCGCCGATTTCGTCAGCGCGACCGAGCATTTTGGCGGGGTTCGACGTAACCATCGGCAGGACCTGTTCGAGGGTGAGGCCGAGCGCGATCATCGAACTCATGGCTTGAACGAGGCTGAACTTGGCCTGACCGGCGAACGGATGGTTCTCATCGTCCTCGTGCTGGTCGGGTGTGCCGGCAGGCGCAGGCACGTGCGTGTTGTAGCCGTGGATGTCGGCGCCAAGCGTCGTCGGAACGATTCCTGCCGCGAGCGCCTTTTTCGCAAGCCGATACGAGAAATGGCTACCGTGGCCGACATCGACCTTCAGCCCGCGATCAAGCGCCGCCTGGATCACCGGATGCACTTCGCCCTCGCGGTTGACGAAGCCGCCGGGATGACGCGTGAACGGATGCGCCAGAACATCTCCCTCCCGCAGCAGCGGGATCACACGCTCCAGGATGGTGTCGACGTCTTCGCCGTTGGTGCCGCTCTCGGGTAATCCCCAGAGCTGACCGAAATGAACGTAAACCGGCAAATCGGCCCGGCGCCCGATCTCGGCCGCCATTTCAATGACGCGAATGCCCCAGCGCGCAAAACCGCCGATCTCCGCATGGGCCTTGATGCCGCGCACCAGATCGAGATTGGACGTGGCAGACTTCACCGTGGCGTCGATATCGACGCCATCCGGGCTGTAGAGGTTGGGGTAGTAATGACCCTCGAGTCCGCCCACTAGGTAGGCTGACAGGAATGCATAGACGCGCGACTTCGCGGGCTCGGCGACGAAGTGCCGAAAACCCGGCAGCGTCATGCATGAGGGACCGCCCTGGTCGACCAGCGTCGTCACGCCGGACTGAACGCCCACCATGTCGGCATTCATGCCAAAGCGGCCGGTGACATATTGATAGACGTGCGCGTGCGTATCGATCAGACCCGGGAGCACGAGCTTGCCGGAGACGTCGACTACTTCTCTGGCACTTGTCGGCAGGATGTCGGGCTGCAACGCCGCGATCTTGCCGTTGCGAATGGCAACGTCCTTGATCCCGTCGATACCAGAGGCTGGGCAGATCACGCGGCCGCCGCGCAAAAGCTGGTCGAAGGTGGCGCTGACAGACATGAACGATCCTCTCCTCTGCTTTCGTTGACGGAGCCCAATGTCAGTTCCGCCAAAATACGAAGCATACTTCGCATTTTACAAAAGCAAGCTTCATGCCATGATCTAGCCGTGGCGAGGCCAAATCGAATCGGGCTAGTGGCGCCAATGTTCCGAGGCTGGGAGAGTGCATTGCGAAAGGCAAAGAAGGGTCGCGACGAGATCAGGCACCGCCCGTGGCCGCTATCGCAACGGCCGGGATTTTTGATCCGGCGGCTGCATCAGATTCATGTCGCACTGTTCCAGGAGGCATGCAGCGAATTCGAGGTGACGCCGCTGCAATACAGCCTGCTGTCCGCGCTCGCCGTGCGGAAAACCGCCGATCAGACCACATTAGCGACCGATATCGCGCTAGACAGGACGACGACTACCGGCGCGCTCAAGCGGCTGGCTGCCCGCAATCTGGTCGAGAGAGCTATAGATCATGAAGACCGCCGCGCCCGGCTGTGCAAACTGACGGCGGCAGGCGCGGCGCTTCTCGCCAAAATCGAAACCTCGGCACGGGCCGCACACCGCGCCACGCTGGGCGATTTGTCCGAACGGGAGCAGGCCTTATTCATCGATATGATGCAGCGCATTGTCGCAGGCAACGAAAATCGCGACAGCGCTGCTGCCCTATTCGATTAGAGATATTGCCCGCGCTGGCTGCTGCCTTTTTTAGCTCGGTCTGCACAATTTGTAGTCGCCCGTGGGACCGCCAATAGACTAAAGCGCAGCGGTGGCGAGCCTCGTTTCGATTTCAATGTGGGGTATCGCTTCGACCAGCTCGCGCGTGTAATCGGTCTTCGGATTGTCGAACAGCGCCCGACTTTCCCCCTGCTCGACGATAGCACCATTGCGCAGCACGATCGTGCGCTCACAGAGCATGCGAACGACGTTCAGGTCATGGCTGACGAAGAGCAAGGCGATATCATCTTCGCGCCGCAACCGGTCGAGCAACTGCAGCACCACCGCCTGGACGGAGACGTCGAGCGCGGCCGTTGGCTCGTCCAGCACGAGGAGGCGCGGCCGACAGGCGATGGCACGGGCGATGCCGACGCGCGCCTTCTGGCCGCCCGAAAGCTGGTGCGGGAAGCGCGGTAGCAGATCGGCCGGCAATCCCACCCGCTGCGCGCATTCCTCTACCCGCTGCCGCAAGGCGTCGCCCCCGCGCAGATTACCAAGCCGCATCAGCGGATGAGCAATACAGTCAAAGGCGGTGAAGCGCGGGTTGAGGCTTTCGTTGGGGTCCTGGAAAACCATGTGGATGTCTTTTCGGAACGGCGAGCGATGAAAGTCCCGTGCCGGCACATGACCGATCGCTTGGCCATCAAACACGATGTCGCCTTCGCTCGGGTCGATCAGCCGACAGATCATCCGCGACGTCGTGCTCTTGCCGGACCCGGATTCGCCGACCAGCCCGACGCTCTCGCCGGCGGCAATCGTCATGGAAAAATCGGCGACCGCCGCGGCGCCCTGGTCAAAGCGTTTAACGAGCCTGTGCACGACCAGGAGCGGTGGGGTACCCGGCGCCGGAGGTGGCTTCGGCTTCCTGCATGCCTCGACATATGGCCCCCGTTCCTCCTCCGTCACCAGATCGTCGATCCGTGAACTCGCGGTAGGTGATGCCGCGACGAGGCGTTTCGTGTAGGCGTGCTGCGGAGCATTGAAGAGCCGCTTGGGTGCCGCTTCCTCGACCAGGCGTCCCTGCTCCATCACCACGATACGCCGGCAATATCGGGTTGCGAGGCCAAGATCATGCGTGATCAGGATCGTCGCCATGCCGCGCGCAGCCGCAATGGCGGCCAGCAGGTCCATCACCACCTTCTGCGTCGTGACGTCGAGGCCGGTCGTCGGTTCGTCGGCGATCAGCAGAACCGGGTTGCAGGAAATCGCAATCGCGATCATCACGCGCTGGCACATGCCGCCGGAGAGTTCGTGCGGATAGGCGGCCATTCGCCTTTCGGGATCGCGTATCTGAACCGCACGCAACAGCTCCAGCGCCTCAGCATACGCCTCATTCTTCGATATCCGCTTATGGGTCAGTATCGCGTCTGCGATCTGCGTGCCGATCGCACGGATTGGATTGAGTGCCGACCGCGGATTTTGAAAGATCATCGACATGGCGGCGCCACGCAGGTGGCGAATGTCGTCGCCGGATAGTTTCGTGACGTCCTGGCCGCGAAACAGGATCTTGCCCGCCGTGACCCGCCCGGCCGCGTCGAGCAACCGCGTCGTCGCAAAGCCGGTCACGGATTTGCCCGAACCGCTCTCGCCGACGAGACCGAGCATCTCACCTTCCTGGACCGAGAGCGTCACCCCGCGGACCGCCTCGACCACCCCACGCCGGGTCGAGAACGATATGTGGAGGTTGTCTATTTTCAGCAGCGGCTCGGTCATGTCCGCATGCGCGGATCAAGAATGTCCCGCATCCCGTCGCCAAGCAGGTTGAAACACAACACGGCCAGCATCAGCGCAAGGCCGGGAAAGGCGACCAGCCACCATTTGCCGGTCGAGATGAAGCGCGCGCCTTCCGCGACCATGATGCCCCACTCCGGCGTCGGCGGCTTGACGCCGAGCCCGATGAAGGAAAGGCCGGCCGCGTTGAGAATGGCCCAGCCGAGATTGAGCGATATCTGCACCGCCATCGCCGGCAGAATATTCGGCAGCAGGAAGCGCAGCACCACCGAGATATGGCTTTCGCCGCAGGCCCGCGCCGCTTCCACCCATCCGAGATTGCGGCGGACATTTACTTCCGCCCGCGCGAAGCGGATGTAGAAGGGAAGATTGATCACGGCGGTCGCGATCACGATGTTCTCGACGCGGTTGCCGAGCGCCGCGACCATCGCCATCGCCAGCACGAATAGCGGAAACGCCATCATCACGTCGACGAACCGGCCAACTGTGCGATCCAGCCGCCCTCCGGCATAGCCGCAGAATGAGCCGATGATGGCCCCGAGCACAAAGGACATGCTGACCGCCGAGACGGCGATGGCGAGATCGAGCCGGGTCGCCACGATGAGCCGGCTGAACACGTCGCGGCCGAGCTGATCAGTGCCTGCGATATGCGCAGCACTTGGCGGCAACAGCGCCTCCGGCACGTTCGAGGCGATCGGATCGTAGGGCACGATCCACGGCCCGAAGATGGCGACGAGGACCAGCAGCAAGACACCGGTTGCAGCAATGCCGGTGAGCGGATTCCCTCGCAATATCCACATCGAATGACGAAGTGCTGCGGTCATTCGATCGTAACCCTGGGATCGGCGATGCCGTAGCAGACGTCGACGGCCAGATTGACCAGCACGAACAGACTTGCCATCAGCAGCACAAAGCCCTGCACGGGGGCATAGTCGGAGGAAAGCAGCGCATCGAGCGCATAGGAGGCGACTCCCGGCCAGGAGAACACTTTTTCCACCAGCACATTGGCGCCGAGCATGGTCGAGAACACGATGCCTGCGATCGTGATCACCGGCAGGATGGCGTTGCGCAATGCATAGGTAACGACGACATGCCGCCAGGAAAGTCCGACGGAACGCGCGGTCCGTACGAAATCACTTCCAAGCGAGACCAGCATCGAAGCGCGCGTAATTCGCGCCAGCGGCGCAATCACGAACAACGCCATGCTCAACGCCGGCAAAATCAACTGCTTGAAGGCCGCCCACCAGCCATCGATGTCGCCGGCGATCAGGAAGTCGATCATCAGGAATCCGGTCCGCGACGGCGGCATCGACGTGAAGACGTCGATCCGGCCGGTTGGATCGGGCGCAAGACCGAGCAGGTAATAGAAGACGTAGATCAGCAACAGCCCCGAAACGAAGGTCGGTACGCAAACGCCCAACGCACAGAACAATCGTACACTATGATCGATGATGGAGCCTGGCTTCAGCGCCGCGATCACGCCGAGAGGCACCGCCGATACGAGCGCGATCAGGAGCGCCGTAAAGGTGAGTTCCAGCGAGGCCGGCAGCCGCTCGCGCAGATCCTTGGTGACCAACTGGCCGGTCATCATCGAGCGGCCGAGGTTGCCGCGACCGACGTCATAGAGATAGAGCGTCAGTTGCTCGGGTATCGATTTGTTGAGACCCAACTGCTTGCGGATCAGTTCGACCTCCTCCTTGCCGGCATTCGGGCCGGAGGCGAAGAATACCGCCGGATCACCAGGCAGGACCCGCATCAGCAGAAAGGTAAAGACAAGCACGCCAAAGAGCGCCGGCAGGGAAGACACGAAGCGCCTCCCCGCCCGCACCATCGTCGCGCCAAACGTAACCGTGGCGTTTCGAGCGATCACTTGCTGCTACTTCACTTGCGGCTGAGGTCGCGATAATCGACCTGACGGTGGAACTGGTAGGTGTAACCTTCCACCGATGGCGCCATCACCGCGTCCTGGTTCGGCTGCCACAGTGGAATCTGCGGCATCTCGCTGAAATGGATAGCATTGAGCTTCCGGCCGTCCTCCTCGTATTTGACCTTGTTGGGTTCGAAACGGGCCTCTTGGGCGATCGCCGTCAGCTCGGGATGGTTGATCGAGCTGTAATTCCAGCGCTGGTTGCCGATGTAGAAGTTCCGGTAGAAATAGTCGGTGGAAGGCAGCCAGGCTACGATGCCCTCGATGAAGAAGGGAAGCTTCTTCTCGTTGATCTGCGTCGACATCTGCGCATCCGGCAGCTTCTGAATATCGACTTTGATACCGATCTTGCCGAGAGATTCCTTCACCAGCGCCGCCATCGGCTCGGCGGTGGAAGCCTGGCCGACATTGAAACTGAACGTGGTCGCAAACCCTTCCGGAAGGCCCGCGGCTTTCAGATACTCCCTGGCCTTGTCGAGGTCGACCTTCACTGGTTGCGGGATCGGATAGCCGCCGTTCGGAGGCTTGCCGGCCTCCCAGGTTGCGCCGAACAGCGGCGCGCCGCGGCCGAACAGCGCCGCCTTAAACATGTCGTCATAGGGCAGCGCGAAGGCAATGGCGCGGCGTACGTTGACGTTGTCGAAGGGCGGGATCTGGTTGTTCATCGAAACAAAGGTGACTGCATTGTACTGCGGGGTCGAGATCACCTTGAGCTTGGCCTTGGCCTCGAGCGACTGCACGTCGCTCGCCTGCAGATCGATGACGAGATCGGCATCACCGCGTTCGACCAGGTTGGCGCGCGTTGCCGGCTCCGGCACCGACTGCACGATCACCCGCTTGAAGAACGCAGCCTTGTCGGCCGTGCCGCGGTTCCAGCCCTCGTTGCGCTTGAGGATCACCTGTTCGCCCGGCTTGAAGCTCTCGACTGCATAGGCGCCGCTGCCGGCTGTATGCTCCTTCAGCCAAGCCATCGCCCACGGGTCTTCCGCCGTCGCATGCTGCTTCGCCACCTTCGAGTTGATGATGATCGGATAGACGACGGCGAGATTTGGCAAAGCGAGTTTGTCCGGCTTTGGCAATGCCACCTCGAAGGTGAGCGGATCGATCACCTTGAACTGGTCGGCCGAAGTGAGCGAGCCCGTAAGCAACTGGTTTTTTCCAAGGACCGGCGCCGTAACAGCGCGATCGAGCGACCACTTAACGTCTTCGGCTGTCACCGGCGAGCCGTCCTGGAATTTGGCGTCCTTGCGCAGGTGAAACGTGATCTTCAATCCGTCCGGACTGACGTCGTAGGATTCCGCCAACTCTCCCGTGATCTTCTCGAGATCGAACACCCATTTGCCGTTGAGCTGCTTGCGGCCGAAGGAAACCAGCCGGTCATAGGTGCTAAGACTCACGGCGAAAGACTCGCGGGTGGCGCCCGGTATGTTGGGATCGAGCGTATTGACTGACGCACCCGTCACGTAGCGCAGCGTCTCGGCCCGGGTTTGCGCCCGCAAGGGCCCGGTGGCGGCGAGCAACAGTGCCAGGACAGCGGTCGCCTGAAGCATCATTTTGAAAGAGATCAGTCGCATGCTTTTTCCCTTGAATTTCAACCAGAACACCTGAGAGAAGCCTTTAAAGCCCAAGCAAGTAACGCGCCAACGTCCCCGGGTAACGGCCCAAGCGTGCGCGGCTAACCGGCTCCAGCACATGCGGAATCATCCTGCTTTTCCTGCGATTTCCGTCTGCCGCGTGACAACCGCCTGTGGCACGTCATATGCGTTGAACGCAGCCCAGTGCTGCTCAAGGTCAGCGCGGAACAGTCCGCGCGTCAGGCCATGCACCAGCTTCGGCACCGCCGTGGTCATCGCATTGATCGAGGATCCGGAAGGACCGAAGCTCATCGTAGCAGCGATAGCGAACAAATGGATGTTGGAAATCCAGGGCGTCCCTCCCGGAACGCGCTCCATAAAGGCGTAATCATCGGCGAGATAGGGAAAGCGGCCGAGACGCGCACTGCGCTCATCCGGGGGCGGCTGGTAACGATCGGCCCAGGTCGCGATATTGCCGGCAAACTTGTACAGTTCTCGCCGGTCCGCAAAATTCATGTCGATGCCGGTGCCGCAGATGATGAAATCCGCAGTGAACTTGCCGCGCGGCGTGTGCAGTTCGACCTTGTTGCCTACCTCTCGTGCAGCCTCGACCGGCGCGCCTTCGTGCAGGGAGAAATTGGCGTGGCGCGCGCAGCGGTCGTAAGTTGCCTGCGGGAATCCCTCTCGCATTTCGAGGATGGCGCGCATGAAGCGCCAGCGCCAGGCGTCGTCCAGATCGCTGAGATGACGCAGAAAGCCGCGAAAGGTCAGCCAGCGGTAGGGCTGGATCAACTGAATCTCGGCCCGGCGGCAAAGCAGGCGCACCTCGCTGGCGCCCGCTTCCAACGCGGTCGCCGCGTTGTCGAGGGCGGATGCGCCGGCGCCGATCACTGCGACTCGCTTGCCACGCAGCGCCTCGAAATCGATCTTGTCGGCAGCGTTCGCCACGAACATGGGCGGCAGGTGGCGCAGCGGCTCCGGTATCGTCCAGTTGCCCATCCCTTCCTGGCCCGTCGCCAGAACCATCTTGCGTGTGTAGAGCGTTTCGACACCGCCCGCGCTCGTCACTACGGCGGCAAGCAGGCCGCCGGCGGCCGGAGAAATTTCCAGTAGTTCGCAGCCATTGCGCACCGGCAACTCCACGGCGCGCCTGACCCAGAGCAGATACTCGGCCCAGAGGTCGCGCGGGATCAGATCAAGATTTTGCCAGTGTTCGCTACCGAAGCGGGCCTCGTGCCAGGACTGGTAGGTGAGGCTCGGGATATCCAGATCGGGGCCGGTGTAGTGCTTTGGGCTGCGCAGCGTCGGCATGCGCGCATAGGTAAGCCACGGTCCTTCCGATCCCTCTTCAGCCTTATCCAGTACCAGGATGTTGGTGACTTGGGAGCGCATGAGCCCGAAGCCGATGGCTATGCCGGATTGACCGGCGCCGATGATGAGAGCGTCCAGCGCCGGCTTGCCGTCCGGTCCGGGCTTGGCGTGGAGCCATGCCGAGCTCGGATGCGCGGTCTTGGCAAGATCGGCGCGGACTTGCGCTTCAAGTGCTGCAAGCGCGCTATTCATGCCGCAAGCCAACCGCCATCGACCACCATCACGGTGCCGGTGGTGAACGAGGACGCATCGCTGGCAAGATGCAAGGCAGTCTCGGCGACCTCCTCCGCTTTGCCAAATCGCTTCATCGCATGGCGGTTGCGGGACGCTTCACGCACCGGATCCGGATGTGTATGACGGGCAAAGCTGCGCCGAAGCATCGGCGTGTCGATCGCTCCCGGCGCAATGGCGTTGACGCGAACCCCATCATCAGCGAAATCCAGCGCCATCGTCCGCGTCAGGCTGATGATCGCACCCTTGGCGGCGATATAGGCGCTGTTGCCCTTGCCACCCGCGATAGCGAGCTGCGAAGCCAGCGTAATGATCGAGGCGCTGCCCTGCCTCTGCATCTGCGGCACGGCCGCGCGCGACCACAGCCAGGTGCCGCCGACATTGGTACGGAACACCGCGTCCCAATCGGCAGGATCGGTCGTCAGAACGGTGCCACCGCAGGAGAACCCGGCGGCGGTCATCAGCACATCGAGTCTGCCGCGCCGAGCAACGATTTCGGCAACGACGCTATTCGCAAAATCAGCGTCGCCGACATCGCCGACATGCACCGATCCGTCGCCGTTTGTCTCGCCAATAGCCGCCATGGTTTCGAGCAGGCCCATGCCATCGCGATCGACCAGGGCGACGAACGCGCCTTCTCTCGCAAACAGCATCGCGCTTGCACGGCCGATGCCGGAGCCAGCTCCCGTCACGATCGCAGTCCGCCCTAACAGTCTCAAGTTAGGCTTTCCTCTCGATGCTTCGTCCACCAACTGCTCAGATCGGCTGCGGAATCGGCGCAGCCGAACCGCGCGCGCCAGCCGAACTCTTGCGCCATCCGCTCTATCGAAAGCGGCGCGCGGTCGGGCCCATGCAGCTTGATAACGGTTTTCTCTCCCGGTGTAGCTAGCCGGCACTGCAGCCCGGGATGCAACGCCGCAAACGCCTCGCCCCATTGCAGCGCGGACCATGCCGTGCCGCTCGATATATTGTAGAGCCGATGACGCGGCCGCTCCGCTTCGAGCAGCACCGCGACGGCTTCAGCGGCGTCGGCCGCATAAATCCAGTCCTTGAGGCCTGGCTGCGGCAGGATCGCTGGCTCGCCGCGACTGAATTCGGCAAGTATCTGGAACTGCAGGCTTGGGGTATCGCGTACCTTGCCGATCCGCTCCCAGGGACCAAACACAGCGCTCAGCCGCACGCTCAGGAAGTCGCGGTCCCAGAGATCGGCGTGCCGCGCCACAGACCGTTCTGACGCGAATTTGCTGAGCGCATAAAACGAAACCGGATCGCAGGGGGTTTGTTCACCCAGTAGCTGATAGCGTTGCCCCGCGGCGCCATAGGCCGCCGCCGAAGAAAGATTGATGACCCGGCGAACGCGATGGCGGATCGCCGCCTTCAAGATCGGCATTTGAGCCAGCACGTTGATCTGGAGGATGCTCTCGGTTGCCGTCCTCTCGAGATGCTCGCCGGCAGTTATCGCGGCACCCAGTACGATCGCATCGCAGCCTTTGCCGATGACGGCTCCGATCCTTTCCGTGTCCGTGATCTCGCCCTGAACAACTCCGAGGCTTTCCGCATGACCGGCCAGGGACCGCTCTGCCGCCACCGGTAGCTGCTTGCGATCGTATAACGTCACTTGATGGCCACGCGCCAGCAACGTGCCCGCCAGGTTCACGCCGACAAAACCGGTACCGCCGAAGATGACAACCCTCATCGGGACAGGCTCATTTTCACAGCAGTTTCGCACCAAAATTCAGTGCAGGATCCATGTCGGCGACGAGACGGCCGGTCGGCTTCGCCGCATCACCCCCATTGCGGGGAAGGAAGCGCCCGGAGCCTGCTTCCGCAGAACGCTTGCCGTCAGCGACAATCATGCGGCCGCGCGAGAGTACGGTAACCGGCCAGCCGCGCAGCTTGCGGCCCGCGAAAGGCGTATAGCCGGCAAGATCATGCATCATCTCGTCATTCAGGATCACTTCGCGAGCCGGGTCCCAGATCGCGATGTCGGCATCGGCGCCGACCGCAATCGAGCCCTTGCGGGGATGCAGGTTGTAGATTTTGGCCGGCGCCGTCGCGGTCAACTCGACGAACTTTTCAAGCCCGAGCCGTCCCTTCGACACCATCGCGTCGAACAGCAGCGGCAGCCGCACCTGCAGTCCCGGCAGCCCGTTCGCAACCTGCTTGAAATTGGGGTTGGGGCCGGCGCGCAACTTTCCGGTTTCGTCGAAACGATAGGGCGCGTGGTCGGATGACACGGTCTGGAGATCGCCGAGCGCAAGCGCCTGCCACAGGGCTTCCTGGTCGGAAACGCGGCGCGGCGGCGGGCTGCACATCCACTTGGCTCCATCGGCGCCGGGCTTGTCGAGATCATCGGCGGTGAGAAACAGATACTGCGGACAGGTTTCCGCAAACACTTTCAGACCCTGTCCTCGCGCATCGCGGATGACCTTGGCGCCTTCTGCCGTCGAAACATGGAAGATCATGATCGGCTGGTCGATCAGCGCTGCCATGCCGATCAGCCGATTGAAGGCCTCGGCTTCCGAGATCCGGGCATGGCTGATGGCGTGATACTTCGGTTGGGTGTAGCCGCGCGCGAGCAGCCTTTTCACCATCCAGGCGATGATGCCGTGATTCTCGGCGTGGGCGCACAGCAAGGCGCCGGATTCGCGTGCTGCGGCAAGAATGTCGAGCAACGGCTCGTCGTCGATCTTCAGCCGGTCGTAGGTCATGAAGATCTTGATCGAGGCGTGCCCTTGCTTGACCAGCGCCGGAACGTGTTCCTCCAGGGTTTCCTTGGTCGGATCGACGATGATCATGTGGAAGGCATAGTCGATCACCGCGCCCTTCTTGGCGAGCGCATGGTAATCCTCGACGACTTGCCGCAAATTCATGCCGACATGCTGGGCGGCGAACGGGATCACGGTGGTGGTGCCGCCGAACGCCGCCGAAACGGTGGCGCTCTCGAACGTATCGGCGTTCATGATGCCGGCAGCGGACAACTGCTCGATATGGGCGTGTGCATCGACGCCCCCGGGCAGAACCAGCTTGCCGCGCGCGTCGATCTCGCGCTTGCCCGTGACGAGTCCGCGGCCGATGGCGGCGATGGTCTCGCCGGAGACGGCGACATCCGCCTCGAAGACATCGGTCGCGGTCGCGATGCGTCCGCCGCGGATGATCAGGTCATAGGCGGGTTCAGTCATAGAACACTCCGTGATATGTCTGTCAGGTGAGGAAGCTCAGCCTGTACGTCACACTTGTCCACTCTTGTTTCCAACCAACGACCATGCTTGCGTGGCATAGTCGTTGCTTCGCTCCAAATCGCGACAACGTCTGATCTGGCAGGAAAAACACCATGTCCCGGCCGCGCATCCTCGTCATCAATCCCAATTCCAACCGCCTGGTAACGCAAGGGCTGGAGGAAGCGTTGAAGCCGCTCGACTTCGAGGGCGGGCCGGAGCTGGTCTGTGAAACGCTGGCCGAAGGGCCTTACGGAATCGAGAGTCAAGCTGACGTCGACGGCGTGACGATGCCGCTGCGCCGACTGGTCGAGAGCGACAATAGCTCGGCCGCCTTCATCATTGCTTGCTACAGCGACCCGGGCTTGCACGTTTGCCGCGAGGGCACCAACCGGCCCGTATTCGGCATCGCCGAATGCGGTGTGCTCACGGCGCTGGCGCGCGCGGAAACCTTTGGCGTCATCGCCATCGCCCAGCGCTCGATCCGTCGGCATCTGCGCTATCTCAGGCAAATGGGATTGATGGACCGGCTGACCGCCGAGCGGCCGCTCAACATGAGCGTGGCGGAAACCGCGTCGGGCGAAGGGACATTGGCAAAGATGATCGAGGTGGGACGTGCACTGAAGGACGAGGATGGCGCCGGTGCCATCGTGATGGGCTGTGCCGGCATGGCGCGTCACCGCAGGCCGCTGGAAGACGCGCTCGGCATTCCCGTGATCGACCCGACGCAGGCGGCCGTGGCGATGGCCCTGGGCGTGGTGCAGTTCTCGCGTCACTAGGCCTCCCTACGGTCTGCCGCTGTCGCGTTGCACTCTTCTCACGTTTCCGGCGGCGGCACCGCACCAGTGCGGCTGCTGATCAGACGGTAGTGCTCGATGCGGCGGTGCTGGGCAAAATTGAAGATCGTTTGCTTGCCGAAGACGGTCACATCGAGATCGCAAGGGTGCACCAGGAGTTCGTCCTCCTCGGTCTTGGCCTCAGCAACGATCTCACCATCCGGATTGACGATCAGGCTACCGCCGATCAATGGGTGACCGTCCTCGACGCCCGCCTTGGCGACACACACAACCCATGTCGAGTTCTGATACGCACCGGCCTGCACTGAGAGGCGGTTGTGAAACAGCCGCTTCTCCGGCCCCTCCTCGCTCTTCTCCGCATTGACCGAGGGCGTGTTGTAACCGATCAGCACCATCTCGACGCCCTGCAGACCCATGACACGATAGGTCTCCGGCCAGCGCCGGTCATTGCAGATCGCCATGCCAAAAATGCCACCGAGTGCGCGCCAGACGTTGAAGCCGAAGTCGCCGGGCTCGAAATAGCGCTTCTCCAGATGCTGAAAGGCGCGCTTGGTATCGAATTCCGAATGGCCCGGCAGGTGAACCTTGCGGTATTTGCCAACGATCTTGCCGATTTTGTCGGTGAGGATGCAGGTGTTGAAGTGATGACCTTCGGGCGTCAACTCCGCATAACCGAAATTCATCGCCATCTGGTGCCGCGCGGCGCGTTCGAACAGCGGCTTCGTCGCCGCATTCGGCATCTCGCGCTCGAACCAGGCATCGACCTCGGCCTGATCTTCCATGTACCAGCGCGGAAAGAACGTCGTGAGCGCCAGCTCCGGATAGACGATCAGGTCGGCCCCCCTCGCCTTGGCTTCATCCATCAGCTCAATCATGCGCTTGACGACGGCCTGGCGGCTGTCGGCTTTCTGGATCGGACCCATCTGGGCGGCGGCAACATTGACGACGCGCATGAAATATTTCCCCGAAAGCTTGTGAGCTGCGCCGAACAAGTGCGATGCAGCCCGAGATTTGACGACTTTCGCAGTCCGTTCTTAGTCGGATTTGATCATTAGAATTTTCCGTTCGCTGGGAGTCAATTCCGCCTATCTTGGATCACCGAGCGGGCCTGGCACTTCCGGTACCGCTTTGAGATGACAGGCCACCCACTCGCCGCCTCCGGTCGACCGAAGCTCCGGCTCCTCCGTCCGACAGCGATCGAACACAAACGGACAGCGGGTGTGGAAGCGGCATCCGCTGGGTGGATTGATCGGGCTCGGCACGTCGCCCTTGAGAATGATGGCGTTGCGGTCGGCTCCGGGCTCGGGCACCGGCACTGCCGAGAGCAGCGCCTTGGTGTAGGGGTGCTTCGGCGCGGTGAAGATTTGCTGCCTTGGCGCCATCTCGACGATTTTGCCGAGATACATGACGGCAACGCGGTGCGTCATGTGCTCGACAACAGCCAGGTCGTGGCTAATGAAGAGCAGCGCGAGGCCGAACTCCTGCTGCAAATCCTGCAGCAGGTTGACAATCTGCGCCTTGACTGAGACATCGAGCGCCGAAACCGCTTCGTCGCAGACGATCAGTTCGGGTTCCGCGGCGAGTGCCCGGGCGATGCCGATGCGCTGGCGCTGACCGCCCGAGAATTCGTGAGGCCGGCGGTTTAGCGCGTCGCGCGGCAGGCGCACGGTGTCCATCAGCGCCGCAACGCGCGCCTGGAGTTCGGCGGAAGATTTGGCGAGACCGAAATTACGGATCGGCTCGGCCAGGATATCGCGCACGCGCATCCGCGGATTGAGGCTCGAGAACGGATCCTGAAACACGACCTGCACGCGGCGGCGCATGCTGCGCAGCCCGCCGGGCGAAAGATCGTCGATCCGCTGGCCATCCAGCACCACCTGACCGGCGGTGATATCGAACAGTCGCAGGATGGCCCGGCCGACCGTCGACTTCCCGCAGCCGGACTCGCCTACGAGCGACAGGGTCTCGCCGCGCTGGACCTCGAAGGATACGCCGTCCACGGCATAGACCCAGTTGGACTTGCGGCTGAACAGGCCGCCGCGGACCGGAAAATGCTTCTTGAGGTCGTTGACCTGAAGCAACGGAACGCTCATGCCGCGGCCGCCTCTTTGGGCGCGTAATGGCAGGCGGCGATGTGGCGTGGCCCCTTCTCTTCCAGACCCGGCGCGAACTCCCGACAGAGATCGGTGGCGAGCGGACACCGCCCGGCAAAGACGCAACCCTCGATCCGCTGCTTCAGGCTAGGCACTTGCCCGGGGATTTCGGCGAGGCGCCTCGCCGCGCCGGTGAGGGAGGAGCCGAGCCTCGGTAACGCGCCGAGCAGGCCTTGTGTGTAGGGATGACGGGGGGAGCGGAACAGCTCGGCCACCGGCGCCTCCTCAACCTTGCGGCCGGCATACATGACCATGACGCGCTCGGCGATTTCCGCGACCACACCGAGATCATGGGTGATCAGAACGATCGCCGCACCGACGCGGCGCTTGAGATCCAGCATCAGTTGCAGGATCTGCGCCTGGATCGTCACGTCCAGCGCCGTGGTCGGCTCGTCGGCGATCAGGAGTTTTGGGTTGCAGGCGAGCGCCATGGCGATCATCACGCGCTGGCGCATGCCGCCGGAAAGCTGATGCGGATATTCGCGCACGCGCCGCGCCGGCTCGGGGATGCCAACCAATGTCAGCATCTCGACAGCACGCGCCAGTGCGGCCTGCTTGTCGAGCCCCTGATGCATCCGCAGCGTCTCGCCGATCTGCCGGCCGACGGTCAGCACCGGATTGAGGCTTGTCATCGGCTCCTGGAAGATCATCGATATGTCGTTGCCGCGGATGGCGCGCATCTCGGGCTCGGAGAGTTGCAGCAGATCCTTTCCCTGGAAACGGATAGAGCCCGCGATCTTGCCCGGAGGCTCGGGGATCAGCCGCATCAGCGACATGGAGGTAACCGACTTGCCACAGCCGGATTCACCGACAATGGCCAGCGTCTCGCCTTCGTCGACGTGGAAGGAGACTCCATCGACGGCGCGGTTGACACCCTCAGGGGTGCGGAAATGAGTCTGCAGATTCTGGACGTCGAGCAACGCCATGCTCTATAGGCCCTTAGCCATTCGTGGATCGAGCGCATCACGCAGGCCGTCGCCGAGCAAGTTGACGGCGAGCACGGTCACGGACAGGAACGCGGCGGGAAAGAACACGATGAAGGGCTTTACCTGCCATAGCGCCCTGCCCTCGGCCATGATGTTACCCCAGGATGGAATGGTGGGCGGCGTGCCGGCGCCGATGAAAGAGAGGATAGACTCCACGATCATGGCGCTGGCGCAGATATAGGTCGCCTGGACCAGCATCGGCGCGAGCGTGTTGGGCAGGATATGGCGCAGGATGATCATCGGCGTTCGCGTGCCGGATGCCACGGCAGCGTCCACATAGGGCTGCTCGCGCAGTGACAGCACGACACTGCGCACGAGACGCGAAACGCGCGGGATTTCGGCGACGGTGATGGCCAGGATGACGTTCCCGACGCTGCCGCGTGTCAACGCCATCAGCGCGACGGCGAGCAGGATCGGCGGGATCGACATCAGCCCGTCCATGAAGCGCATCACGATGCCATCCGCCCATCGCACAAAACCCGAGACAAGCCCGATGGCGAGACCGGCGAGCGAGGCGAATAGCGCCACCGAAAGTCCTACGATGAGCGAGACCCGTGCTCCGTAGAGCACGCGTGAATAGATGTCGCGGCCCAACGCGTCGGTGCCAAACCAGAAGTCCGCCGATGGTGCGCGCGTGCGCTTGGCGGGAGCGAGCGCGGTCGGGTCGACGGTTCCGAGATGGGGTGCGAGGATCCCAACCAATACGAGGCAGAGGAGCAAGGCGCCGCCGATCGCAACCGTCGGATGGTTGCGCAGGAAACCGAGGACGCCGCGCCGGACTTTCACCGACACCAGCAGATCCGGCAATTGCGGCGCGACGACAAAGCCGGACGGTAGTCGCGCCGTTTTGGAGGTTGAAACGGTCAATAGCGGATCCTCGGATCAACCAGGGTGTAGGTGACGTCGACCATCAGATTGACCAGTACATAGAGGAAGCTGAACAGCAGGACGATGCCCTGGATCACCGGGTAGTCGCGGCGCAAGATCGCATCGATCGTCAGCCGGCCAAGCCCCGGGATGGCGAACACGCTTTCGGTCACCACCGCGCCGCCGATGAGGAGCGCGATGCCGATGCCTATTACCGTCACGATCGGAACGGCGGCGTTTTTCAGCGCATGAACGAACAGGATGCTGTTCTGCCCCAGGCCCTTGGCGCGGGCGGTGCGGATATAATCCTGCTGCAACACCTCAAGCATGGCGGCACGGGTGATGCGCGCGATCAGCGCGATGTAGACGCAGCCGAGCGCTACGGCGGGGAGGATCAGGTTCACCAGCCACGGCCAGAAGCCTTCCGCCAGCGGCGTATAGCCCTGCACGGGAAGCCATTCGAGATGCAACGCGAACACGTAGGCGAGGACGTATCCGACAACAAAGACGGGAAGCGAGAAGCCGAACACGGCAAACGCCATGATGGTGCGATCCAGCCAGGTTCCCGCCTTCCACGCCGCCACCACGCCGAGCGGCACTGCGATCAGAAGCGTCAAGACGAGGGTAATCACCATCAGCGACAATGTCGGCTCGATCCGCTGCGCGATCAGCGAGCCGACCGGCAGGTTGGTGAAAATCGAGGTGCCGAGATCGCCGTGCAGGATGCGCCAGACCCAACTCCCGAACTGGACCAGAAATGGCCGGTTGAGGCCAAGGGCCTGGCGAATACGCTCCACGTCGGCGGGGCTCGCCTGGTCGCCCGCGATCACCGCCGCCGGATCGCCCGGCGCGATATAGAGCAGGCTGAAGACGAACAACGCGACGATCGCCATCACGGGCATGGTCGCGAGAATGCGCCGGAAAATATACGAGACCATGTGGGTTCACCGCAGCGTCATGCGGACTTCGACACGCCCCAGAAGAAGGGCAGCGGCCCCTTCGCCACACCGGAGACGTTCTTGCGCCACGCGGTGTAGCTCAGGAAGAATCCGGTCGGCGCATAGATGACGTCCTCGAGCGCTGCCTTGTTGAGGCGCTTCGCCGCGGCCTTCTCTTCATCGATACTCTTGGCCTCGAACCATGCCGTGACTTCCTTTTCCACGGTCGCGCTGCTGGGCCATCCAAACCACGCCTTGTCGCCATTGCCGCGAATGGCGTTGTAGGCGGCGGGGCTGATGCAGTCCGCGCCAGCGTGCCAGGTGTGAAACATTTGCCAGCCTCCCTGACCCGGAGGCGTCTTCTGGGCGCGGCGCGAACCGACCGTGCCCCAATCGGTTGCGACGAAGTCGACATTCATGCCCATCTTCTTCAACAGATCCGCCGTGACATCGCCCTGCGCTTTGGTGATCGGCTGATCCTGCGCCACGACGCACGTGACCGGCTGGTCCGTATAGCCGCTCTCGGCCAACAGCTTTTTCGCCGCTGCGAAATCGCGCTTGCCTTTCAGGATCTCGCCACCCTCCTCGGTGTAGAGTGGCGTATCCGGCGTGAAGAAGCCCGGCAGCGGCTTCCAGAGCGCAGTATCGTCCCCGACCAACGCACGCATGTAATCTTCCTGGCTCAGCGCCGTGAGTAACGCACGTCGCGCCCTCACGTCGTTGAAGGGCGGGTGCAGGTGGTTCATCCGGAACGCACCGATGTTGCCGAGCGGATCGGCGATGTCGACGCTGATGTTGCGGTTCTTCCTGAGCACCGGCACGAGATCGGGAATCGGATTCTCCCACCAATCGATCTCACCATTCTGCAGCGCGGCCGCCGCGGTGGCGGGATCCGGGATCACCACCCATTCAACGCGGTCGATCAGCATCTGCTTGCCACCGGCGAGCCAGGACGCCTTCTCCTGCCGCGGCACGTAATCGGCAAATTTCTCGAACATCGCCTTAGCGCCGGGCACCCACTCGCCCTTCGCGAACTTCATTGGGCCGGAGCCGATATATTCGGCGATCTGCTTGAACGGGTCGGTCTGGGCCATCCGCTCCGGCATGATGAAGGCGCAGGGCGTGCTGTTCTTGCCCAGCGCCAGCATCATCTTCGGATAAGGCTGCTTCAGCACCCATTTGAAGGTCTTGTTGTCGACGGCGGTGAGCTCGTTCTGGATCGCCTTGATCATCTGCCCCATGGGATCGCGGACCGACCAACGCGCGAGGCTCGCCACCACGTCCTTGCTCAGCACCGGCTCGCCGTCGTGGAATTTCAGCCCCGGCCGCAGGCGAAAGGTCCAGGTCAAACCGTCGTCGGTTACTTCCTCGGACTCGACCATCTGGCGCTGCGGCTGCAGCGTGGCGTCGAGGCCGTAGAGGGCGTCCCACACCATCGCAGCCGCGTTGCGCACGACATACTGGGTCCCCCAGATGGGATCGAAATTCGCGAGGTTGGCCTGGGGCACAAAGCGCAAGGTGCGCGCCGCGGCGCCTTGGGAAAGAGCTGGCATCGAAAGGCCGCCGGTTGCCGCCAGGCTGCCTACCCCGGCTATTCCTTTCAACAGAGTCCTGCGATCCATGGTGCTCTCCCAGTCTCGAATTTGTTGCGGCGGTTCCGCTCATTTCATCGGCCGAGGGGTTCGGCACTAAATGAGGCGAAACAGGCCAGTCAGACGGATGGCAATTAGTCTCCTTAATGCTTGCAAGCGGTATGCCAGCAGCTTCAGCCCACGCGCTGCTTAAATTTCGACGATTGTTGCGGGTGCCACCAACGGCCGCCAATCACGACGCCTTCGGACACGATCTTGCGATCGCCGATCAGGTGCTCGTCCACGACGTCAACGTAGTCAAACTGGCCTTGCTGGATCGAGATCAGGGTGGCGTCTCCAACGCTTCCCGGCTTGAGGCTGCCCAGTTCAGGGCGCTGCAACGCCATCGCCGCATTGACCGTCGAAGCCGCGATCACATCCGGGAGCGGCATGCCCATGCAAAGGAACTTGGACATGGTCGTCACCTGATCGAACGCTGGGCCGTCGATGCACAGGAGATGGACATCCGAGGAGATGGTGTCCGGATAAAAGCCATTGGCGAGCATTGCCCGCGCTGTCTTGAAGGCGAACGAGCCTTTGCCGTGGCCGATGTCGAACAATACGCCGCGTTCGCGCGCCTCCAGCACGACCTTCTTCACTGTGCCCTGGGCAGTAGCGGCCGTATTGGGAAACGGCCGGAACGCGTGGGTAAGGACATCGCCAGGGCGTAGGCGCGCGACCACTTCCTCGTAGCTCGGCGGCGGATGGTCGATATGCGCCATCAGCGGCATGCCAACCTCGTTTGCGACTTCGAGCGCGATGTCGAGCGGCACGATCCCGGAGGTGCCCGAGGAATTGCGCCCTACCCGCACCTTGATGCCGACGATCAGGTCGCGATTTTGGTCCGCCACCGCGACGGCGTCGATCGGGTTCATCAGCCGGATCTCCTCGCTCTCACCGACCATGACCCGATGCGAAAAACCGTAAATGCCGGCGTGCGAGACGTGCAGATAGGCGAGAATGCGGACCTCGCTCCGCTCGATCACATGCTTGCGAAACCCTGCGAAATTACCGGGGCCGGCGCTGCCGGTATCGACCGCCGTCGTGACGCCGGAGATGCGGCAGAATTCCTCGGCGTCGATGCCGAGCGAAGTGCCGCCCCAATAGACATGAGTGTGCAGATCGATAAGGCCCGGGGTAACGATGTAACCCGACACGTCGCGCACGTCCGTTCCCGGATCGGCCTTGAGCTCGTTCCCGACCATGACGACTTTGCCGTTGGCGAAGGCGACATCCGTCACGGCGTCGAGCTTCTGGGAGGGGTCAATCACCCGACCGCCGCGCAGCATCAAATCGAAAGCCATCCTCATCTCCTGATATGACAGTGAAGGAAGCGACACGAGCGCTGCCCGTTTATCCAGGGAAGCGGATGGATGAACCGGCCGTCAACCATTGAAGGCCGCCTGCGCTTCCGGCAAATCCCAGATCTTGCCGATCGCTGCGGTTGCGGCCGAAATTATCGCGGCCTCGTCACCATTGATGTACTGGCCGGCATCGATCAGCACGCGTCCATCAACGACGACCTGATCGATATTGGCGCGGTTCGCAAGCGCGACCAGTCCGCGTCTGGGATCGAACAGCGGCTGCAGGTGCGGATGGGTCAGGTCGACGACGGTGAGGTCGGCGGTTGCGCGCGGGGCGATCACCCCGAGGTCCGGCCGCTTGATCAGCGAAGCCGCGGTTGCAGTGACCGACTCGATCAGATCCGGCGCGTTTGCCACATCCGCGCGTCCGGACGCGATCTTCGAGATCATCGAAGCGGCATTCAGTTCGCCGAGGATATCCATGTTGTAGCCATCGGTTGCGACCACCGTCCTGACGCCATGCCCCGCAAACCGGCTGAACGCGGCGGTGATGCCAGCGCGCGCAAACACGCGCGGACAGTTCAGCACCGTGGCGCCCCTGGCCGCCATCAGCTTCAAATCGCTGTCGGTGCTTGCGATGCAATGGGCCGCCAGAAGGTCTGGCGCGAGCAAGCCCAGCCAGTCGAGAAATTCGGCTGGCGTGCGGCCGTCGTAGCGTGCGCCGATCGTGGCGACCTCGGCGGCGCTCTGGGCGACATGGATCGTGATCGGAACATCGAGCTCGCGTGCGCGAGCCGCGCATGCCTTCAGCAGATCCGGACCACATGTGTCGGTCGCGTGCGGGCTCATCGCTAGGCCGATCCGACCTTCGCCGCGTCCGTTCCAGCGCTGGTAGAGCGCATTCCAGGTGTTCAGGTCGGCCCGGCCGTCGTCACCCGCATAGCGCACCACGCCATCCGGTTCAGCCTTCGCATCCGAAGTAGAGAACAGGTAGGGCGCGCCGTAGAACCGGATCCCCATTTCCTCGGCAGCGTCGAACATCTCCGGGATGGAGTTGCGAAACGGCTCCATCACCGTCGTGGCACCGCCCTTCAGCAGTTGCAGGATGCCAAGCCGCGCGACCGCGAGCCGTTCCGCCGGCGACAGCAGGTCGGCGCCGCGTTTGGTCAGCGGCAACAGTACCGTGTAGACGATGCTCTGGTTGTTCCGGCGGCCATTGCCATCTTCCGAATGGGTCCGGGCGACAGCCTCGCTGAAGCAATGATTGTGCATGTTGATCAGGCCGGGCAGCACAAAACGGCCCGGCCTGTCGAACACCTCGGCTGCGGCAGGCCTGTCGCGCGTCACCGCGGCGATCCGCCTGCCTTCGAGCAACACCCAATGATCGCGCAGCACCTCTTGCGCGCCATCGCGCCGTGACAACACATAGCTGCCGAAGATCGCGATCATACTCATGCCGGCCGCACGTTCCAGAACACCGCGGTTCCGTCAAGGATTCCGGTGATGCTCTTGCGGTATGCGGTCGGCTGCTTGTACTGACCGATCGGGAAGTATGGAATTTCCTGGAACGCCAGCGCCTGGACGTCACGGCAGGCCCGCTGCTGCTCGGCGAGCGTGGGCGCTGCCAGCCACTGGCTTCGCAACGCCGCCATCCTCTCGCTCGTGTACCAACCGGCCGCGTTGGCCTCGCCGCGCAGATTGGTATTGGCGGCCGGATTGAGCCAATCGATCCCCTGCCAGTTGCCGACGGCGGCGTTCCAGCCGCCTTGACCGATCGGGTCCTTCTTCTGTTGCCGCTGCAGCACGACCGCGAAGTCCAGTGCCGTAAATTCCACATTCATGCCGGCCTTCCGCAGCATGTCGGCCGCCACGTTGCCGAGCGGTTTTTGGGCAGCCGAGTTGGTCGGGACGAGCAGGACGACCTTCTCGCCATTGTAGCCGGCCGCCTTCAGGTCCGCCCTGACTTTTGCCATGTCGCGCGGGCCTCGAAAGACATCGAGGCCGACATCGTTCGCCATCGGGGTTCCCGGCGCAAAAAAGCCGATCGGCGAAAACTGATAGGCCGGATCGCTGCCTGCGACGGCCGTCATGAAATCCGCTTGATTGATCGCGCCCAGCAGCGCGCGACGAATGGCGGGATTGTCGAACGGCGGCTGCAAATGGTTGACACGAAGCATGCAGGTATAGCCCCGCGGATCGAGAACCCGGGTAGTAATGTCGCCCGTGGCGTTCAGCACCGGCAGCAGATCGTGCGGCGCCGTTTCCTGCCAGTCCTGCTCACCGGTTTGCAGGGCAGCGGCGGCCGTCCCCGCGTCCGGCATCGTCGTCCAGATCACGCGATCGTAGTGCACGATCTTGGGGCCGGCGGTCCAGTCCGACTTCCCTTCCTGACGGGACTGATAGCGCTCAAACCGGGCGTAGACGTTTTGTACTCCCTGGGCACGCTCGTTCGCGACAAAGCGGAAGGGGCCGCTGCCGACGACCTCGGTGATCGGCTTGAAAGGATCCAGGCTTGCCAGCCGCTCCGGCATCATGAACGGCGCGTGGACCGCGGCCTTGCCGAGAGCCTGGGGCAACAATGGAAACGGACGCTTTAGCCGAAACCGGACGGTCCGGTCGTCGGGTGCCGACAACTCGTCGGTCGCAGCGATTAACTCGGCCCCAAATCCGTCGCGCGCCGCCCAGCGGCGGATACTCGCGACGCAATCGCGCGCCAGCACGCGCTCGCCGTCATGCCAGAACAGCCCATCGCGCAGCGTGAGATCCCACTGCCGCTGATCGTTAGAGACGACGTGACCGGACAGCATCTGAGGCGAGACCTCGAGCGCCGAATTTATGCCGTAGAGCGTATCGTAGACCATGAAGCCATGGTTTCGTGTGACCTGGGCGGTGGCGTAGATCGGATCCACGAAGGCCAAATCGATCACGGGAACGAAGCGCAGCGTGGTCTGTGACTGAGCGCGCAGGACACCTGGCAGTGCAAGTGCCGGCGCCGCAGCCGCAGCCCGCAACAGGGAGCGGCGGGAAACGAGCATGGAATGTCTCCTCATCGTGACGCGTGATCGGCGCTCGTAGCAGCAGCCGTCTCGTGAACCTGGAAATTCGCCGCGATTGCCCCACCGGTTGCGATCCACAGATCGGAGCAGGATCTGGCGTAGGTGAGAAATTCTCGCAGCAGACGAAGCCGCATGGGACGGCCGCTGCACTGTGGATGCAGCACCGTCGTGACCATCGCGCCCCAGTCCCTGACTTCGTCGAGCTCGTCCTTCCAGATCGAGAGCACGTGCTCCTTCGGAAAGATCGAGCGCGGGCTGAAACGGGCAGACAGTCCGTGCATCCAGTCGTCATAGCTCGCGGTCACCGGAAGCTCGATCGTGCCCGGCCGGCCATCGGCAAGGCGATGGCGGTAGGGCCGCACGTCGTCCCGAAACGACGAGGTGTAGATGATGCCGTGACGCACCAGTGCTGCACGCAACTCTTCGGTGAACTCGCCATAGGGCGCCCGATAGCCGATCGGCTTGACACCAAGCCGGCGCTGCAGCGTCTCAAAACCCCGCTCTAGTTCTTCCTCGATCCAGGGGTCGCCCGGATCCGGCAGCAGATGGTGATAGCCGTGATGGCCGATCTCATGACCGGCCTTGAGAATGGCCTCAGCCATCGCCGGGTGCGCATCCACCGACCAGCCGGTGATGAAGAACGTCGCCTTCAGATCAAGCTGATCGAGCAGCTCCAGCAGCTTCGGCGTGCCGACACGCGCCTCGTAGCCGCCATAACTCATGGTGATGAGACGCTGGGCGTGCAGAGCGTCCTTGCTGGTCCAGGCACTCTCGGCGTCCACGTCAAAGGAGAGGAACATCGCGGACGTATAGGATTTGGGCCAGGGATAGTCCGGGGCCGGCGGGGCGGTGTTCGCCGGAATGAGCGGAATGCTCGCGAGCGCTTTACTGTCCGGCATTGATCGTCGCCTTCTCTACGCCGTAGTCGGTCAATTTCCACTTCGCAAGCAAAGCACGGTAGGAGCCGTCCGCGATCAGGGCATCCAGCGCCTCCACGACCGCTTGCTGAAGCGCCTTCTCCTTGACGCCCAAGGCAAGCCCGGTGAACTGGACCGCGAAAACATCGCCGATCGGGACATAGGCGCCAGGTTCGAGGTCCATCATGTAGGGAAGCGTCTCGCCGCCCTGCACGGCCGCGTCGAGCCGCCCCTGCCTGAGCTGCGTCCTTGCATCGGCGGACCCTTCCGTGCCGACGAAATTAATCGGGTTGCCGCCGCAATGGGCATCGCTCCAGGCGGCGATCAGCTTCGGAAAGGACGTGCGCCGGCTGGCCCCCACCTTTTTCCCGCAAAGCGCCATCGTGTCCTTGAACTCCGCGGCGCGTGATTGCTGGACGAAGAAGCGAGGCCCGTTGCGAAGGTAGTCGACGAAGGTCGCACTGTCCTGCCGGCTCGCAAGGTCCGTCATTCCAGACAGGATTGCATCCACTCTCCCGCTCGTGATTGCGGGCATCATCTGGTCGAAACTGGTTTCCTGCCAGATGATCTTGATACCGAGCTTTCGCCCGAGCGCCTCGCCAAGCTCGACATCGAAGCCGGTCAGGGTATTCGTGGCCGGATCCTTAAATTCCATCGGCGGATAGTTCGGCACGATCGCAACCCTGATGCTGCCCTGCCTTACGATTCCCGGGGGCAGTTCGACTGCCACGGCCGAAGCGGTGCCGCAAATCAGTACGATCACTAGATATAGTTTCATCATTGAAGCTGCCCCATCAGATCACCGCGGAGAGAAAGGCTCGAGTGCGCGCTTCGCGGGGCGCGCCGAGGACGTCCCTCGAAAATCCGGACTCCACGATGGCGCCGTGGTCCATGTAAACGACCCTGTCCGCGACCTCGCGCGCAAAGCCGAGCTCATGCGTCACCACCATCATCGTCATGCCGCTCTGGGCAAGTTCCTTCATGACCGAGAGCACCTCACCCACCAGTTCAGGGTCGAGCGCGCTCGTCGGTTCGTCGAACAGCATCAGCATCGGCTTCATGGCCAGCGCACGAGCGATCGCCACCCGCTGCTGCTGGCCGCCCGAGAGCTGCGACGGATAAGCATCGGCTTTCGCCGTCAACCCGACGCGCCGCAGCAGCTCCATGGCTTCGCTCCGTGCTTCCTGCCGGTCGCGGCCTTGCACTTGCACTGGACCTTCGGTGATATTTTCGAGCGCCGTCTTGTGCGGGAAGAGGTTGAAGCGCTGAAATACCATGCCGGTCTTCAATCGTTGCCGCGCGATCTGGCGTTCCGTCAGACGGTGCATTCGTCCACCCTCTTCGCGTACGCCCAGCAACTCGCCGTCGAGCCAGATACCGCCGCTGTCGACCGGAGTAAGCTGATTGATGCAACGCAGCAGCGTCGTCTTGCCCGATCCCGAAGCTCCGATCAGGCACAACACTTCGCCCGCCGATACATCCAGCGACACCTGCCTGAGAGCCTGAAACTCTCCGAAAGTCTTGCTGATGGAACGGATGGCGACGAGGTGGCGGGTCATCGGCCGGTCTGCGAAAAGCCGCGCGCGAAGCGTCGTTCGAGCAGCATCTGCAAGGGCGTCAAGATCGATACGACGAGCAGATACCAGAGACCGGCGACGATCAGGAGTTCGATGACACGCGAATTGGCGTAATAGATATTCTCGGCGCTGTGCAGCAGCTCCGGATATTGGATGACGCTTGCGAGCGAGGTGGCTTTCACCATGCCGATGAACTCGTTGCCGAGCGGCGGGATCACCACCCGCATCGCCTGTGGCAGGATGATCCGGCGCAGCGCGCGCAGCCGTCCCATGCCGATGGCCTTCGCGGCCTCATATTGTCCGGCGTCGACCGACAGCATGCCCGCCCTCATCACTTCGGATGTGTAGGCGCCCTGATTGATGCCGAGGCCGAGGAGCGCGGACAGAAATGGCGTCATGACATCGACTGCCCGCGCCGACCACAGGCCCGGAATGCCAATAGTCGGAAACACCAGGGCGATGTTGAACCACAGCAGCAGTTGCAGGATCAGCGGCGTGCCGCGGAACAACCAAGTATAGCCGGCGGCGACGGACTTCAGCACCGGATTGGGCGATAGCCTCATGATCGCGACAACGACGCCGAGAGCGATGCCGAGTGCCATGGCGAACACGGCCATCACCATGGTATTGACGATGCCCTCGAGGATCACACGCGCCGTCAGGAAGCGGCTGACATACGACCATTCGATCTGACCGTTGGCGAAGGCTCGCCCGATGGCGGCCAGTGTAACGAGAATTGCGGCCGCGGCGAGCCACCGTCTCCAATGGGGCTGACGCGCCACCGTCATCTTCGAAAGATCGGGGAAACCTACGGCAAGCGTGGTTGCGTTGCTCATTGCGTGGCTGCATTCATCATCGGTCGCTCGACCGCATGCGCGCCTAGCCCGTACTTGTCGAGAATGCCCCTGTAGGAGCCGTCCGCGATCATCGCGGCGAGGTGTTCTGTCACCACTTCGCGCAGCACCGCGTCGTCCTTCCGGAACATGATGCCCTGATAACCGATAGCGAACGGTTCTCCGACGACGCGGTATTTTCCCGTTTCCTGTTGCTGGGCGTAGGGTAGCGTCTCGCTGCCCTGCACAGCAGCATCGATGCGACCTTGCTTGAGCTGGTTGCGGACGTCGATGCTGTTTTCACCCGGAACATATTGCACGGCGGGCTTTCCGCCGGCTTCGCAGTTCTGCTTGCTCCACTTCTCGATCTCGACCGGGAAACTGGTGCTTCGCGTTGTACCGACCTTCTTGCCGCAGAGATCAACAGCGGACTTCGCCACGTTCTCCGCCAGAACGAAGAACTGCGGACCCGTGGTAAGATAGTCGACGAAGTCGGCGGTCTCGCGCCGTGAGCTGCGATCCGAAATACCGCTGATGATGAAATCGGCGCGCTTGGTCTGTAACGAGGGGATCAGTTCGGCGAACGGCGTTTCGCTCCAGATGATCTTCACATTCAGCCGTTTCGCGAGCTCGTTGGCGAGATCGATATCGAGCCCGACGAGCTGATTCGTCGCCGGATCGCGATACTCCATCGGGGCGTAGGTCGAGTTGACCGTGAGCCGCAATTCACCCGCCTGCCTGATCGTATCAGGCAGTTCGGCAGCGTGCGCTGTTGCAGGCGCGGCAAACGCGGTGAAACCGGCGGAGATCGAAAGGCGTATCATATCAGCTCCTTCGCGCTGCGAGCGGCTGCCTCACGGCCGGCTCGACGACACCGGCGCGCTCCGTGATGACGGCGTATTGCTCCGGCCGCCGATGGGCGGCGAAATTGAACATCTTGTCCTTGCCCTGGCGGCAGAGATCGAGATCGAGGTCGGCGACAAGAACTTCATCTCCGAGCGTCTGCGCTTCGGCGACTAGGCGGCCATTCGGATCCACGATGCAGGAGCCGCCGATCAGTCCGGAGCCGTCCTCCTCGCCCGCTTTTGCGACTGCGATCACCCAGGAGGCGTTCATGTAGGCGTTCGCCTGAGTCACCAGCGTCGAATGAAAGGTGCGCAGCGCGGCATCTTCCGTGACGCCGCCGTTTGGATCGTAAGCCGCGGAATTGTAACCGACGCAGACCAGTTCGACGCCCTGCAAGCCCAGAACGCGCCATGCTTCCGGCCAGCGGCGATCATTGCAGATCATCATGCCCATAATCGCGTGGTGCCAGTCGGGTCCCGCCCGAAAGGCGGGAAACCCCAAATTGCCATACTCAAAATATCGTTTTTCAAGCTGCTGATAACGCGCGCCGGCTCGCGGCTCGAACGAGCCGGGCAAATGCACCTTGCGATAGCGACCGAGAATTTCGCCGTCGCTGTCGACAAGGATCGAACAGTTGTATCGCCGCCCTTCCGAAGTGAGTTCGGCGTAACCGACATAGAAGCCGACACCGAGCACCTGGGCGCGATCGAACAAGGGCTGCACCGCCGGATTCGGCATGCCATGCTCGTAGTATTGATCGAGCGCCTCACCCTCGATGAGCCATCGCGGAAAGAAAGTCGTGAATGCCAGTTCCGGGAATACCACCAGGCTCGCGCCACGCGCGGCAGCCTGCTCGAGCAGATTCAACATCCGATCAAGCGTGTGCTCTCGCGTATCAGCCTTTTGCGTCGGCCCCATCTGAGCGGCGGCGGCGCGAAGAACACGGACCAACATTGCCTCCAATCTAAGCGGATTGCTGCCTCATTGGGCGGATGATCTCAGCCGCACTGCGCGCAACAACGCGCGCTATTACGCAAACGCACGACGTCAATAGCAATCACTCGTGCTATGATATTTTCGCCCAGACTATAATCGGCAGTTATTATGAACTTGCGCCAACTTGAAATCCTGCGTGCGGTCATTCGCCACCGGACGACAGTCGCGGCAGCGGATGATCTGGCATTGTCCCAGCCAGCGATCAGCAACGCGCTGAAAGCGATGGAAGCGCAAGCGGGGTTCGCGTTGTTCGAGCGTGTCAACAACCGCCTGTTCCCAACGATCGAAGCGATGGCGCTGTACAAGGAAAGTGAGGCGATCTTCGCGCTGCATGCAAAGCTCGAGAATCGCGTGCGTGACCTGCGGGAGTGCCGCTCCGGACATCTGTCGATCGTGGCGACGCCGCCGGTTGCCTACAGCATCATTCCACCCGCTATGTCAGGCTTCCTGCGGCGCCGTCCGCAGACGCGGATGTTCTTCGATGTACGGCGTTACGAAGGAATCATCGAGGGCGTGTTGAGCAGAGTTGCGGAACTGGGTTTCGCGCTCGGTCTGTCGCACCACCCGGGCATTGCGCACGAAGTGGTGCACTCCGGCGAAATGGTCTGCGTCTTGCCGCCGAAACATCCGCTGGCCGAACGACCAATTGTTTCCGCCGCCGACCTTGTCGCGGTGCCCTTCATCGGGCTGGAGCGCGGCACGCGATTGGGCGAAGCCGTGCGCGAGAGCTTCGCGCAAGCCGGCGCACCGTTTCAGCCGACCGTCGAGGTGCGATACTGCAATACGGCTTGCGTGCTCGCGGCCGCCGGGGTAGGCGCTGCGGTCGTCGATCCGTTTTCGCCAAGCCAGGGCGGCAGCCACGATCTGATCGTCCAGCCCTTTGCGCCCAGAACGCTTGCCGTGGCCTACATGCTATGGTCGGAGGCCGAACCCCTATCACGGCTGGCCAAGGCATTTCTGGACGAAGTCCGGCAAGCGAGCCTGCTTCTGGGCCAGGAAGGTTCCTGACAGGGCCTTGCCAAGCCTCCCCATGGCGGATCCAAGATACAACGTTAGGGCCATGAAGAATTGCAGCCAGTCCCAAGCCATTGGACCAGTGGCCACACCAGAGCCCTTCGTGCGGAAAGCTTCGACGACGCATGCCAATCACGTTACGATCCTGCGGACGCGATACCGCCCCAATGATCGGACCACGTTCACGCGCAGACGGCGCGCCCCACAGGATCGAGAATTCATGCGTCGCGCCGGGCACCGGATGCGATGTCAGACGAATATGGTCGGTACGATTGGAATGGCTCCATCGTTCGGTCCCCAAAACGGCAACGGCCCGCCTGAATGACGGGCCTGACCGGAGAACCAATTGAATTGCGCGGATCACTGACCCTGCAGCACGATACAAGGAAGTTGTATTGTACTTACAACGAGGGGAAACCTCCCTCCGGACGGGCGTCATCGGTCGATCGGGATGCATGGATAGCGCTACTTTCCCGACCAATGCAAAAAGCGACACTCGACGGTGAGGGACGGTCGGGACGCCTGTCGGCGAAGCAATCAACGTCGCTTATTCTGCGAGCGTTTCGTTATACCGACAGCTTCTCCGACTTGCTGCAAATGCCTCATTTTTCAGCGATCAGCGTCCAAGCACGAAACTTGCTTGTGAAGTTCCGGCTTCAGAATCGCGGTGAGGGCTCAATGAACCTGATCAGCTTGGACATACGGATGCTTCGCTCGCTGATTTCGGTAGTCGAGACTGGAAGCATCACGGAGACCGCGAGGCGATTGGGCCGAACGCAACCGGCGATCACACTGCAGCTCCAACGCCTTGAGGAACTGACCGGAAAAGCCATTTTCATCCACGAGGGCCGGCGTCTTTTTCTCACCACCGAAGGTGAAACGGTTCTCAAATTTGCCCGATCGATTCTGGGCCTCCACGACGAGTTGCTGTCGCAACTCGCATCTCCGGATATCGAGGGAAATGTCGTCCTCGGCACGCCCGATTTATATGCGGCATTTATGTTGCCTTCGATCCTGAAAATCTTTCGAAAGGCATTTCCACGCATTCAGATCCAATTGAACTGCTCGCTTTCAACCCCCTTGGTCGGGTGCGTCAAACGGGGCGAAGTGGATATTGCCCTGGTGACCCGGATGAACGATTTCACCGGCGGCCAGGTCGTCAGGCAGGAACAATTGATTTGGATGGCGGGCGAGCAATCGACGGCTCACAACGAATCTCCAATACCGCTGGCGCTGCTACCCCCTGGCAACATCTATCGCGATCATGCCATCGAACGGCTGGAAGCCGCGCGCTTGCGATGGCGTATCGCGTGCATCAGCGACAGCGTCGGCGGATTGCAGGCGGCAGCCTTCGCAGGTATCGCCGTCACGGTGCTCGGCCGCAGCGCGCTGGTTCGCAACATGCGTGAACTTGGAGTCAAAGAGGGCTTGCCTCCACTTCCGAAGGTCGACCTACTGCTCTACAAGTCGCCGGGCGCAACGTCCAAAGCCGCGGGCGCCTTGCACGAATATCTCGCGCACTATCTCAATCTCGAAGACGAATTGCTGCTGGCAACGGAGTTGCCGTTAACGCCGGATGTCGAAGCCCGCACCGTTTCAGGACAAGGAGGGCCGAAACTGGACCCAGGGCCTCGCCCGCTCGAACGCGGCTGCGATCCGCAAGATCAAACCCTCATCCAGCCACGGGGCAACAATCTGAAGTCCGATCGGCAATCCGCTGTCGTCAAATCCGCAGGGAATGGTCGCAGCCGGCAGTCCAGTCAGGTTTATCGGCCACGAGAACGGCGACCAACCTAGATGCCGGTCGACGGTACATCCCGCAATTTGATCGACGCCTAGTGCGCCCGCACGAAATGCCGTGACAGCTACCGTGGGCGTGACGAGAGCGTCGACCTTTCCAAACAGCTCCAGAAACGACGCCCGCAAGCCTGCCCGCCGGTAACTTGCCTCGACGTAGTCAATGCCGCTGTAGTTGCGGCCTTTCGCGATGACGTCGCGATAGTCTTCGTCGGAGGCCGACAGGGCAATGGAATCGCGATTGGCGACAGCCGCCGCCTGTTCCGTATAGGCGATCGGCTTCAGAATGCGCTCAAGCATATCAGGCGCAAATCTCGCGCAGTCCGGAACAATCTCGGCGCCGAGCGCCGCCAGCGTTTCGCTTGCCGCTTCAAATGCGTCACGTACTTGCGGATCCACGACGGCATAACCGAAATCCACGCTGGTTCCGATTTTTATGCCGTCGAGACGATCAGGCGCTACCTTGAACCTGCGGGAGGCGACCGGCAGGCTCGCCACGTCACGAAGGTCATGGGCCGCAATCACCTCCAGCAACAACGCAGCATCGGCGACCGTCCGCGCGATCGGTCCGGTATGGGCCAGCGAGGCCCACGATGGCGGCGAAAATCCAGGCGAGCGCGGGACCAATCCGAAGGTCGGTTTCAAGCCGACCACGCCGCAGAAAGAGGATGGTACGCGGATCGATCCCACCCCGTCGGTACCGATCGCTAACGGACCGCACCCGGCAGCGACGGCGGCCGCGGCACCGCCACTTGACCCTCCACTCGTCCGAGTCTTGTCCCAGGGGTTGCGGGTGATGCCCGATACCGGACTATCCGCCGTTAGCTTGTAGCCGGACTCGCATGTCGTGGTCTTGCAGGTAACGATGGCCCCTTCAGCCTGCAATGCGACCACGACCGCAGCATTGGCATCCGGTACGAATCTCCGGTTGCAGGGAGCGCCGCCAAGCGCCGGCACACCAGCGACGAATACCAGATCTTTGATGGTGACCGGCACGCCGGCAAGCCGTCCCTGAGGTTGCCCTGCCCCCCAGGCTTCCGTCGCCCGATCCGCGGCGGCGCGCGCCTGTTCATAAGTGGGCGTGACCACGACATTGCACACCGCATGCGTTACCTTCAGCGCGGCGATGACGTCTTCGATAACCTCCCGCGGCGTGAAACGCCCGGACCTGTAACCCTCCAACAGATCGGTAGCAGAGAGTTTGGCCAGGTCGTGAACTCCCGCGGTCGGCGCGGTTCGAGCCATGCTTGATTCCACTGCGTCCTCACAAGCCCTGGATGGCGGCCGCGACGGCCTTCTTCGCCATGACGGTAACGAGATGCGCGCGGTATTCAGCATCGGCGTGGATGTCGGAGTTCAGCCTTGCAGCAGTGATCTTGATGGACGCAATCGCGCCTGGTTCGAAACGCGCTTCGAGCGCGGTCTCCATTTCCGGCACGCGAAAGACGCACGGCCCTGCCCCCGTCACGGCGACGCGCACCCTGCCGCCAGCTTTCGCGACACAGACCCCCACCACGGCATAACGGGACGCCGGTGATTTGAATTTGGCGTACCCGGCCGTGGACGGAATCGGAAAGCGTATGGAAGTGATGATCTCGTTTGGCTCAAGCGAGGTTTCGAACAATCCGGTGAAGAACGCACTCGCCGGTATTTCACGCCGGTCGGTCACAATGATCGCGTCAAGCGCCAGCACCGCCGCCGGATAATCGGCGGACGGATCGTTGTTGGCGACAGAGCCGCCGATCGTCCCGCGGTTGCGCACAGCGGGGTCGCCGATGCCGGCGGCAAGATGCGCCAGCATCGGGACCTTGCTCCGGACGATCGCGGATGTAACGACGTCGATATGCCGGGCCATCGCGCCGATTACCAGCGCGTCTCCGTCGACGGTAATCGCGGACAGTTGCGGAATTTTCGCCAGATCGATCAGCGCCGCGGGCTCCGCGAGCCTTTGCTTGATGGTCGGCAACAGTGTCATGCCGCCGGCGAGCAACTTGCTCTCGGAGACGTCGTTCAGCAATGCGAACGCATCCGGCACGGTACCTGGACTGTGAAATGCGAATGACTTCATCTCATTCTCCTATTCTGCGGCCTGCTGCATTGCGGCATTTTGAATGATGCGCCAGATCCGGTTGGGCGTCGCAGGCATGTCGACGTGATGAATGCCGAGATGCGAGAGCGCGTCGACGACGGCGTTGATGACTGCAGCGGGTGACCCGATCGTGCCAACCTCCCCGCACCCCTTCACGCCCATGGGCGTGTGCGTGCAGAGCGTGGAATGGGTCTCGACCGTCATGTTGGGAAGATGATCGGCGCGCGGCATGCAGTAGTCCATGAATGAGCCGGACAGGAGCTGGCCCGAGACCTCGTCATAGACGGCATTCTCGAACAGCGCCTGACCGACGCCCTGAACGATACCGCCGTGCAACTGCCCCGCGACGATCATCGGATTGATAACGGTGCCGACGTCGTCGACCGCGGTATACTTCTCCAGCGTCACGGTGCCGGTTTCGGGATCGATTTCGATTTCGGCAATGTGGCAGCCGCCGGGATAGGTGAAGTTGATCGGATCGTAATAGGCCTGCTCCTCCAGGCCCGGCTCTAGAACCTCGAGCGGATAATTATGCGGTACGTAGGCAGCGCCCGCGATTTCCGCAAACGACTTGCTGCGGTCGGTACCGGCAACGGAAAACACTCCGGCCTCAAACTGGATATCGTGCTCGCCCGCCTCGAGCAGATGTGCTGCGATCTTCTTGCCCTTCACGATCACTTTGTCGCTGGCCTTCGAGAGCGCAGCACCGCCAACCACGAGTGAGCGCGAGCCATAGGTGCCCATGCCGAACTGGACCCTGTCCGTATCGCCAAAGACGATGTCGACGCCGTCGAAGGGCACGCCGAGTTTGTCCGACACGATTTGCGCGAATGTCGTCTCATGGCCCTGGCCATGATTGTGGGTGCCGATCAGCACGGTGACTTGTCCGGTCGGATGGACGCGAACAGTCGCGCTTTCATAGAGTCCGCCACGGGCGCCGAGGCGTCCGGCAAAGCGCGACGGCGCCAGACCGCACGCTTCGACGTAGGTGGAGAAGCCGAGCCCCCGGAATTTTCCGGCCCGTTCCGAAGCCGCCTTGCGCGCGCTGAAGCCGGCGGCGTCGGCTGCCGTCAATGCGCCCTCGAGGCAACCGAGCGGATCGCCTGAATCGTATTCCACCAGCACCGGCGTCTGGTAGGGATACGCGTCCCGTGCGATCATGTTGCGCCGGCGCAGTTCGACCCGATCGATCTTCATCTCGGCTGCCGCTACGTCAACGATACGCTCAAGCACAAAGGTTGCCTCCGGCCGCCCGGCGCCGCGATAGGCATCAACCGGGACGGTGTTGGTGAAGACCACCTTGACGTTGCAGTAAATCGCCGGCGTGGTGTAGACGCCACTGAGCAGCGGCCCGTACAGGTTTGTCGGAATGTTGGGTCCGAAGGTCGACAGATAACCACCCATATTGGCCAGCGTTGTCACCTTGAAGGCCAGGAACTTTCCGTTTTCGTCGAGCGCCAGCTCGGCTTCCGTCACGTGATCGCGGCCATGGCGATCCGAGACAAAGCCTTCCGACCGATCGGCCACCCACTTGATCGGCCGCTCCACCTTTTTGGCAGCCCAGGTGATGACGGCTTCCTCGCCATAGTGGAACTGCTTGACGCCAAAGCCGCCGCCGACATCGGGCGCCACCACCCGCACTTTCTGCTCCGGCAGCTTGAGCACCAGTGCGGCCATCAGAAAGCGCACCACGTGGGGAAACTGGCTCGTCGTCCAAAGCGTGTAGTGATCCCTGCCCCGATTATATTCGGCAATCGCCGCGCGCGGTTCCATCGGATTGCCGATCAGGCGATTGTTGACAAGGCTAAGACGGGCGACATGTGCCGCTTTCCGGAAAGCAGCGGTGACAGCGGCCTTGTCCCCCAGTTCCCAATCGCAGCAGAGGTTGTTCGGCACGTCGTCGAACAGCAGCGGCGCATCCGATCGAACGGCCTCGAGAACACCGACCACCGGCGGCAGAACCTCATAATCGACGGCGAGGCACTCGGCGGCGGCGCGCGCTTCCCTCAGCGTATCGGCGACGACAAATGCTATCATGTCGCCAACGAAGCGCACCTTGCCCTGCGCCAACATTGGGAACGGCGGCTCCTTCATCGGAAGACCGTCGGCGCCATGAATGCCCCAACCGCAGGGTAGCGATCCCAAGCCGTCGGCCGCGACGTCCTCGCCGGTGAGAATGGCCTGCACGCCCGGCAACGCCAGCGCTTCCGTCTTGTCGATGCCTCGAATAACCGCATGCGCATGCGGCGACCGAACGAACACGCCGAAAACCATGTCCGGCCGTTTCACGTCGGCGACATAGTTGCCGCGTCCGGTCAGAAAGCGGAAATCTTCCTTGCGACGCGGCGCCTTGCCGATTCCGATGATGTTCGACATGTTCACTCTCCGATCGCCGGCTCGTTCATAGCAACCGCACCGGCCATGACCGATGCGACGATGTTCTGATATCCAGTGCAGCGGCACAGGTTTCCTTCCAGGCCGTGACGTACTTCCGCTTCAGTTGGCGCCGGATTCCTTGTCACCAGGGCAACCGCTGTCATCACCATGCCGGGCGTGCAGAAGCCGCATTGCAGGCCGTGGTTCTCGTGAAACGCCTCCTGCATCGGATGCAGCCGGTTCGAACCTGATGATCCCGACAATCCCTCGATCGTCGTCAACGCAGCCCCATCAAGACTCGGCGCGAGCAACGTGCAGCTCTTCACGGCATCGCCATTGAACAGCACTGTGCAGGCACCGCACTGGCTGGTGTCGCATCCGACATGCGTACCAGTCAGATTCAGCGTCTCGCGAAGCAAATCGGTGACCGGCGTCGCGGGCTCGACATCCACCTTGCGGGACCGGCCGTTGAGCGTGAACTTGATGATCATCGTGACCTCCAGGGCTGTGGGAGACTTCAGGCAAGAACGCGGGCGCGTCCCGCCGACCAAGTGGCCAGCAGGACATCGCCGACATTGAACGGGTCCTGGAAGAACGTTCGTTCCGGGACGTAGGCGATGAATTCCTCGTCGGGGATCGTGTCCAGCATCACCTTGACGAAGGATCCTTGATACTCGATCGCCAGCACGCGGCTGGGCAACGCCGTCGCGCCGCCGCCCGGTTCACCCGAAGTCGCGCGCATCAGCTCGATATCGTCGCGCCGTACCGCTAGATCGATTCGGTCGCCGATGCCGACCCGTCGGTCCGGGTGCACACCAACGTGAATGCCGGCCCGGTGGGGTTGCGATATCACCAGGTGATCGGAGCCAACTTTCTCGACTTTGCCCGACAAGACGTTCTGCCCACCGAGAAATTCCGCCACGTAGCGATCGCACGGATAGGCGTAGACATCGCGCGCCGGGCCGGATTGCTTGATCTTGCCTTTCTCCATCACGACAACGATATCCGCGAGTGCGATGGCCTCGAGCTGGGTGTGCGTGACGTGGACGAAGGTGATGCCCAGCTCGCGCTGCATCCGCCGCAGCTCCTGGCGCATCCGCACGCGTAGTTGCTCGTCCAGCGCCGACAGCGGCTCGTCCAGCAGCAGCACCCGTGGCTCCGTGATCGCCGCGCGCGCCAACGCCACGCGCTGCTGCTGGCCACCGGACAAATTGGCAGGCAAGCGGTCGGCCAGTTCGGTCAGCCGGACCTTCTCCATCATCAGATCGACGGCCCTGTAACGCTCCAACCTCGACTGGCCACGCACCCGCAGCGCAAACGCGATATTGTCCCTGACGGTCAAATGCGGAAACAGCGCGTAGGACTGAAACATCATGGCCGTGCGGCGCTCGACCGGCGCGAGACCGACTACGTTCTCGCCGCCGATCACGATCTCGCCGACGGTCGGGTCTTCATGCCCCGCGATCATCCGCAAAATCGTGGTCTTGCCGCAGCCCGACGGCCCAAGGAAGCAGCAATAAGCGCCATCCGGTATCTTCAGATTGACGCCATCCACGACGTTCGTGACGCCGTCGTAGCTCTTGCAGAGACCTGCCAGTTCGATATCGCCGCGACCGGGACGCATGCCTGAACTCCTCAATGGCTTGCTGGACCGGTGCCGCGGCGCCGGTTGATCAGGACGATGGCGCCGATACTGACGCCGATCGCGACGAAGGAGACGATGGTGGTAACCGTGCCCAACGCATATAGCGAGGGCGACGTCACGTTGAGCGTCATGCTCCAGATCTCGAGTGGCAGCGTGTTGAGCGATCCGGCCGTCTGCAGCGAGCGGGCGAATTCGTCATAAGAGAGCGTGAAACCGAACAGGGCGACGGCAACGAGACCCGGCGCGAGGATCGGAATCACAACCAGCCTGATGGTCTGCCAGCGGCTCGCGCCGAGATCGCGCGCAGCTTCCTGCCAGGCGCTATCGAAGCGGGACATCACTGCGAACATCACGAGCACGCCGAACGGAAGCGTCCAGGACAGTTGCGCACCCAGCGCCGAGGTGTACCAGCTCGCGTTGATCCCCAGCCACTGGAACAGCAGCCCGATGCCGATGCCGAGCACGAGGCCGGGCGCGACCAGGCTGCCGATCATCAGGTAGAACACGAACATGTCTCCGAAGAACCGGCGGCGGAAGGCCAGCCCCGCCATGAACGAGACCACCAGCGTAATGACGGTGACGAGCACAGCGAGCTTGATCGATCGGTCGAACGAGCCCTTGACGTCCCCGGTGCGGACCTGGGTGAAGAGATCGACAAACCAGTGCAACGAGTGCCCCTTCATCGGAAACACGAGGCCGCCACGAACATCCTGGAACGAAAGAATGTAGATGCAGATCATCGGCCCGTAGAGCGCTGCGACATACAGCGTGAACACGGTCGCCAGTGCATAGAACGTCCAGGGTCGGCGGTCGCTTCGTGGAGCCGCGGCGTGGCGGCGGGATTTCACCATCGGGACATCGAGCCTTTCGAGAACAGCCGTCATTGCGTGATTTCCCGGCGGATATCGACCGCGCGCAGAATGAGGGAAATGACGACGATGAGGATGACCGTCAGCAGCACCGCGCTGGCCGCGGCGATCGGGTATTGCAGAACGCCGACGTTTTCATAGAACGCGCTGACGACCGAGGCGGAGCCGCCGCCTGACATCACCTTGACGACGAAAAAGTCTCCCATCACGATCGAGACGACGAAGATTGATCCGAGCGCGATGCCGCTCTTCGACATCGGAATGATGATCAGACGCATGACATCAAGGCGGCTTGCTCCGGAATCGAGCGCGGCCTCGACCACTCGCTTGTCGATGCGGGCCATCGAGTTGAAGATCGGAACCACCATGAAGATGGTCAATTGGTGGACATAGGCGATGACCACCGCAACGCTGGAATAGAGCAGCACTTCAAGTGGCTCGCGGATAATCCCCGTTCCGAGCAACGCCGAATTGACCAATCCTTCCTTCCCGAGCAACGGGATCCAGGAAATCATCCGAATGATGTTGGAGGTCCAGAACGGCACCGTGCAGATCAGGAACAGACTGATCGCCAGCAACTGGTTCTTGACGTGAAACACCAAGAAATAAGCGACGAGAAAGCCGATCACGAGCGTGAAGAACCATGTCAATGCGGTGAACTTCAGCGTCGCCGCATAGAGATGGAAAGTCTGCGCCGAAGTCAGCACACCGACGTAGTTCGCCAGCGTAAAGGTCGGGATTAGGCCACCGAAGCCATCAGTCTCAAGGACGCTCGCGACGAGGACCACGAGAATCGGGATCAGAAAGAACGGCACGAGCACCAGCATCAGCGGTGTCACGTACAGCCATGCAACCCAACTTTGTCGCGACATCGCGTGTAGCCTGCCCCGATTTTTCCGATGGCTCGGAGTTGTGCATTCAGCGTGCCAATGCGGGTAGCGCACCGGCACACCCAATTTCGGATCAAGCGACCTTGAAGTCATTCCACCGCTTGTTCATGTAAGCGGCTTCGTCCATCAGGGTGTTCCAGCAGGAGATATTCTTGACGCGATCCAGGAACGAGCCGCCGTCCCGCTTGGTGCCGGCTTTTTCCATCGGCACGCCGTAGGGATCGTTGATGACGGACGGAGCCGGCTTGCCGTCGTACCAGAAGTCCCACTCAGCCGCAGTCAGGAACTTCTTCGCCGTCGATGGCACCGGGCTGTAATAGCCGTAGCGTCCGACGAAGCCGGCCTGCCAGCCCGAAAGGTACCAGTTGAGATACTCATAGGCGGCGTCGAGCTTCTTGCCCGACAAATGCTTCATCAAACCCATGCCGTTGCACCAGCCGCGATAGCCTTCCTTGCCGTTCTTGACGTTGACCGGCGCATAGACGCATGGAATTTCCTTGACCCGCACCGCGGCGACCGCCGGCGACCACATCGACTGGATCACCACCTCGCCGGCTGCCATGAGCTGGACAGACTGATCGAAGGTAGTCCACGTAGCGCGGAACTGCCCAGCCTTCTTCAACTCGATCAACTTTTCGCAGGTGAAGTCGATCTCCTGCTTGGTCATGTTGCCCTTGTTACCGTATTTGATCAGGCCGGCGCTTTCGAAACACAGGGCGGCATCCATGATGCCTATGGCGGGAACGTCGAGGATGGCGGCTTTGCCCTTGAATTTCGGGTCGATCAAGTCCTTCCACTCGGTGACCTCGTGCCCGACGAGATCCGGGCGATAACCGATCGAATCGGCGTTGTAGACCTGTGGCAGGAAGGTCGCCCATTCAGTGACGCCGTCATGCAGATCGGTCGCGTTCGGCTTGGCGATATACATTGCCTCGTAGGGTGAAATGCCTTGGCGCGGAATCTTGTGGCCGTCGATCTCTCCCTTGGTGAATATGGGCAGAATATTGTCGAATTCCTTGATCTTCTTGACCTCGATGCCCTGGATTACCGAGCGCTTCGCCGCCAGCTTGGCTTGCCACCCCTCGAGGTCGGCAATGTCGACAGAGTCGGGTTGGCTGATGAAACGGTTAATCGCCGCTGATGTATCCAGGTTCTGCATCGTCACCTTGAAGCCGAGGTCCTTGGCCGCCTGGTCGCCGATCGCCTTGACCACCGAATAGGACACGCCGACATGGCGTAGTTCGATGTCCTTGATCTCCTGCGCCCAGATCGTGGGAAAGCCACGGACGACATCGGAGCCGATCGCGGTCCCCGCTACAGCGGCGCTCGCCTTGAGAAGAGAGCGCCTGGACAGGCCTTTCTTCTCTGTCGAACGCTTCACCGAAGATGCCTTGCAATCCGCCTTGTCAGCTTCAGACATAATATTCTCCGCCCCCGTGTTAATGGACCCAGCGTTTGCGTCCGACCGCTTCGCTTTCGCAGCCGCGTCGATGCGTGCAGGTAACGGGAGAGAACTCAGCTTGTAAAATTGGAAGTAACAACGCCCGGCATAAGTCGTGCTAATGAATCTGCGCCCGGACGCCTCGCATTCCGCGCGAAATAATCACCAAGCTTCCCACCGATCATCGACTGCGCTCGCCGGCATAATCGGTGTCACCATACACGTTCGAGATCTTGCGAGAAAGCATCGTCGAACGTTCTTCAGGTGCTGTGCTCACTGTTGAGAGTGCCGACAAGCTTTTCCTATCCAATCTTTTGAAGCGAACGGAATTCGCGACGAGATCTCCGCCACGATCGTCGCCGATGGTCACTTCTGAGCCGAAGAAGCGCCACGGCAATTCGAACGCAGTGGCGAGGTTTGTCCGTTTGGATAAAGTCCGTTTGACTCCTCGTCGCCGTCCACGCCGTGCTTTTACCGGCTGCAACGCATCGGCTACGGCACCGAGCAGGCAATCAAGCTCGTCATCGCTCATGTTAAGGTGGGTGGTCGTCCGGCCTTGCAATCGGTGACCATGGTGCGGTGTCGCACTCGCTCTCTGGCAAGCAGCCTTGTAATTGAAGGCCGCATTCACAGTCGCGCAAATCTAGCGCTGCGATGCGCGACTACCGCCAAACGAACGCCAAAAAATCGCGGCGCCCAATCTCGCTCCGATGCTCACAACGATGGCGACAGCCGACGTGACGCAACTCAAGTCTCGGGTTCGTGAGCGGGTGCCTATCGAGGCGAGTGGGCGTGTCTCGATCGAGGCGCACGCCAATGCGATCGTCGGCCGTCGGCCCGGATAGGGCTGTCGATCGCTCTTCCGCGCCTCCCCCCAGAGCTGCCAACCTCTATGCTTGCCACGAGGTTATGGGCGCGACCGCTTGTCGGCCGTTCCGGGTCAAAAACTGACTTCGACCCGCGCCTCTGGCCCTTCCGCTCTACCCCCAACAACGGACATTCTGGAGCGTGGTCGGCATGTCCGAGAGGTGCCAAAAGCTGGCATTTGCGTCCCCCGAGTACCCGCTTAGTTCACCGGAATGCCAGTGGGTTTCGCTCGCGCCTGCGCGCGACGGAAACCCATGAATTGTGCGACGAACGCTGGCACAAAGAACATCAGCGCCGTGAACGCTATCGCGAAACCAGCATCTGTATTGACGTGAGGCAGGAAGGGCAGTCGAGCGAACACAAGTACGACGGCGAGATAGGCTACAAAGAGCTTCGCGAATGCGATGCAAAAGAGAATACCAACGAAGGTATTCGGGGTGTGCTTGACGACCCAACTACCGAGCCAGCGGCCAGGTAGAAGCAGGATAAGGAACGTGAATACCCAAACTGCTGCAATAACGCCTAGGATATTGAGCCCACTCATGTTCGACCTTAGCACCGTGAAACGCTTGGGTGGGCGAAAACAGATAGCTCACGCCCCAGTTGTGCATGGCATAATGATGCGAATGTACTAAAGGTTGATTAGCCGCAACGGTAAAGCACTCACGGCAAGTGATCATTCGCTGACCTGCAGCAGCGATCACTGAGGTCCGCTCTAGGGTCAATCGCTACCGAAACGGGCTGTCAAAACAACGTCCGCTTTGCCCCCGATAGCGGAATCAGAACGGACGTCGCAGGATGCTCGAAAAGTGACGGACAATGCGCAATCACGGCAATACGCACATCTCGTATGCGATTAATCCGTGTGAGACTTTAGAGCATCGTGCGCAGCCAAGAATGCTTGGCGGCCCGCGGGCGTGCCGCAGTAGACGGTAATCTGAACCAACGCCTCTTTAATTTCATCGACTGTTGCACCGCTGGCAAGCGCTGCATTTATGTAAATTCCAAGCTCTTGAAAGCGGCCGAGCCCCCCGAGAATTCCAAGCGTCAATAAACTCCGGGTTTTCTGGTCAAGTCCGGGACGACTCCACGCATAACCCCAGGCCAATTCGGTAACGGCTCGTTGAAACGTCATCATGAAATCATCAGAACCGGCGAGGTTCGCATCTACATACTTCTCGCCGAGCACCTGTCTCCGCTTCTTGAGACCTCTCTCAAACAAGTCGCTATCTGCCATTGCCAATTCCTCCTCGCCAAAGAGTTCTGATGCAGCGGCCCGAGCGTAGCGATTTTCGAAGGAAGACCAAGCGGTCTGTGTCCGTTTCGGGTCCAGGCCGTGTGAAAATCCCGCAGCTTGGAGCGCTCCGGCGCATTTCGCGGCCGCCGAGCTTCTAATGCGGTGGAATCGACCTCCTGTCGTCTCAGTGGCAGCTAGGAGCTTCATGTAGGCGCTGATTTGGTCGCGCATTCTGGCCCCCCACACCGGACATCGACGACCAAGGTCGGCAACCGGCACACCTGCGGGTCTCCGGAACCTTGGCGTGATTCCGGAAGTTATAAATTAAGTGGTATTGCGCGATTTCGCTTTCGGCTCAACACACATCTGCCGTCTGTCGTCGCAAACGGCGGCATCGCAGGAGGCTCTCATGAGCATCAAGCGAATCCTGGTTCCACTTCCCGGCTCAGCCAGTCACACCGGTCAAATTGAAACGGCCCTGTCTGCCGCGAAGGCGTTGGGGGCTCACGTCCAGGCACTGTTCATCAGTGAGCCGCCGCCGGTCACGCGTGGCGGCCTAAGTGCCACCGAAATGGGACGAACGGCGACCGTCGCATTGGAAAACCGGCACGCCGAGGAACGGGAGCGAACAGGGGGGAGGCGCGTGAGGTTTTCGCGCAGGCCTGCGCGGTAGTCGGCATCTCGATGCTATCGGCGAATGACGAGCCCGGCAGCCCGCTCGCAGCATCCTGGCGCGAAGCCGAGGGATCGTATGTGGAAATCGCGGTGCAACGGGCCGCTGCCTTCGACCTAATGGTCGCCGCAAGCGCCACCGTGATGGAATCGCTCATGGCCATTGCCGAGCAATCGCTGCTGCAGACCCGTCGCCCCGTGCTGTTGGCGCCGGCTCGCCCGCAGAGTGATCTGACCGACAGCGTGATGATCGCCTGGGACGAGAGCCCGGAATGCTGGCATGCGGTCTCGGCTGCCATACCGTTCATGCAACTCGCCAAATCAGTGCAGGTCATAAGCGTTGATCGGGACGCCAGCAATCGCCAAGCCTCGCAGGCGGAGGTGCTTGCCTATTTGCGCTGTCATGGCATCGGTGCGACCGCGCAGGTGGTTGCACCGGAATTGCGCTCGGTGGGCGATACGCTGCTCGCGGCGGGGGCGGAGCATGAAGCGGGCCTGCTGGTCATGGGCGCCTATTCCCACAGCCGCCTGCGCGAAATGCTTCTGGGCGGGGCCACGCGCCACATCCTTAAGAACGCTTCGGCACGCCCCGTTCTTTTGGCACATTAGCCCTCGTCAGAGCGCAATCCCAACTCAGGTTGGCCGCCGACGCCAACGCTATGGCGGGCTTGCTCACTCGCCGAACGCGGGTTGGGGGCCGTGCGATTAACGCACCGACGCTGCCAACGCATCACCCTCCTCCCCAGCGAATTGGGTTTCCCGAGTTCGGCACTTATGGCAGATCGTGGTCGGGTCGATTTGATCGGATGTCGGCCTGTGTGCAGGTTTGAGACATGCCGACGGACGCTGAAATCGTCCGCTTATCGGGATTGGTCGGAAGTGATCGCCAGACGGTTAAAACGACGCTTTTGACACGAAGTGGACGATGATTGGGGAGCAACCTGCTTTTGCAAGCCGAGGCGTATGTCATCCCATCGCTGTACCGCTTTGACGGTCGCGGCACGAAACAACCCCTCGGTGTTGCGCGCCAGCACCCTCGTTGCTGGGCCAATTGACCGTCGTACAGCCGACCGGATCGCCGCATCAGCTCAACAAGTGAGAACCATTATCCAAAGTACGCCTCGTGCACTTGCCTTGTTTGACCGAGCTCGCTTGGCTCGCCAGCGGCGACGACGCGGCCCTTGGAGAGGACATAGCCGTAGTCGGAGATCGCGAGCGTCTGGTGGACGTTTTGTTCGACCAGGAATACGGTGATGCCCTGCTGGTTGATGCGGCGGATGATATTGAAGTTCTCCCGCACCAGGATGGGCGCGAGGCCGAGCGAAGGCTCGTCGATGAGGAGAAGCTTCGGCGCGCGCATGAGTCCCCGGCCAATCGAGACCATCGCCTGCTCGCCCCCCGACATGGTGCCGGCAAGCTGATCGCGGCGCTCGCTGAGCCGCGGAAAGGTGGCATAGACATGCGCCAAGCGCTGCGCAACAGCCGCGTCCGATGTCTCCTGATAAGCGCCGATGCGCAGATTTTCTTCGACCGTGAACTTTGCGAATACCCGCCGACCTTCGGGAATACAGGCAATGCCGGCCGCGATCACCCGGTGCGTCGGGAGTCCCGCAAGGTCCACACCGCCGAATCGGATGCTGCCCCTGTTCGGTGGCGTCAGTCCAAGGATCGAGCGGATCAACGTGGTCTTGCCGGAGCCGTTGGAACCGAGGAGACAGGTGATCTTGCCCGACGCTGCCGTCAGCGAGACGTTCTCCAGCACGTTGGCCTGATCATAGGCGGTGGAGACGCCTTCGATCACGAGCGAGTTGGCCTCGTGGTTTGTCATTGTAGACCCAGGTACGCTTCTTGCACCATTCGGTCGGCAGCGATCTCCGCGAATGTACCAGCGGCGATCTTGCGGCCGAAATTGAGCACCACGCAGCGATTGGTGATGCGTTCGATGACACCCATCTCATGCTCGACGATCACGATCGAAAGCCCATCGAGTCGCTTCCGCACTTCCAATATATCGTCCATGAGCTGGCTCGTTTCCTCGTGCGTCATGCCGGCCGAAGGCTCGTCCATCAGCAGCAGCTGGGGGCGGCTGATCAGCGCGCGGCAGATCTCGATGCGGCGGCGGTCGATCATGGGCAGGCCCGCGACCGGCTCCAACATGCGCCGAGCGAGCGGCGGATCGAACACCTCGACCAGCGCTTGCGCGTTGGCAAAGCTCTCCTCGAATTCGGCCTTGAATGCTTGGCGCCTGACGAGGTTGAACCACAGGCCCTGGTTCAGGCGCTTGTGGTTGCCGATCATGATGTTGTCGAAGATCGACAGCGGCAGGGACAGCCGCGAACGCTGAAAGGTGCGCGACACTCCTGCATGATAGATGGCTTGCGGGGTGGCCCGCGTAATCTCGGCGCCGTCCAATGACACGTGACCTGCATCTGCCCAGTAGATCCCGGTGATGACGTTGAAGAATGTGGTCTTGCCGGAGCCGTTCGGGCCAATCAGGCCAACAATTTCGCCCCGTGCCACATCGAAGTCGAGATGATCGAGAGCCAGGACGCCGCCGAAACGCCTGGTCAAACCCCGTGCCTCGAGCACAAGCGGCATTTCTTCACGCGGCGCAGGATTTTGCGTCATGGTCGCCATCCGGGGAAATATCTACGCACCGGCCGCGGCAACAGGCCCTCGGGCCGGAACAGCAGGACCATCATGACCAACGCGGCATAGAGAAAAAAGCGATATTCCTGGATAACCTGCAGCTTCTCTGGAACGATGACGACGATCACGGTTGCCACAGCCACGCCCCAGGGATTGCCGATGCCCCCGAGCAGCAGGATCGATACCAGGACGAGCGAGTCGGCGAACGTATAGTTGTTGGGTTGGACGAAGCCGACGACCATCCCATGCAACGTGCCGGCAACGCCGATTAGGGAATTGCCGAGCAGGAAGGCTGTTATCTTCCAACGTACGATATTGAGTCCGAAGCAACCGGCGGCGGTCTCGTCCAGCCGCAGCGCATCGAGATTGAGGCCGATCCAGGACCGCTCGAGCCGTCGTACGACGACGAAAGCCAAGACCACGATCATCATGCTCATGACGAAATAATTGAGATAGAACGACAGCTCGACTCCACCGATCTCGATATTGTCATTGAACGACCAGCCGAGGATCGTCATGCCTCGCACCTGAAGCCCCTGGGGACCTCCAAGGACGTCGTTGACTTCCAGAAAAGTCTTGAACAGGAGCGCAAACGCGATGGTGACCACCGCCGCGTAATGACCGCGCGTGCGCAAGACGGGCAGCAGGAGGAGCGATCCGATCAGCGCCGCCATGAGCCCGCCAATCAGTAGCACGAGCAGGTGCGGAACGGCGGTGTGCTGACTGAGCACCGCAGCGGTGTAGGCGCCGATGCCAAAAAACGAGGCGCCTGCAAAATTCAGCACCCCCGCATAGCCGAATTGGATGCTCAGCCCAAGTGTCGCGACGGTGTAAAGCACCACGGTGCAGACAAGCAGCAGCACGAAATGGTCTTCGTGGAAGACCGCGCCAACCGCGAACGTCGCGACAATCGCGAGCAGCCCCAGCGCGTCTTCCCGCTCGCTAAAACTGTGCGCAACGGGCTTCAGCAATCCGAGCCGATTGGCCGCGATAACGGCGCCGATACCAAGGGCAAGCAGTGCGATGATCGCTTTCTGATTTTCGACCCGCAGGAGGATAATCAGGAATACCGTGACCAAGACCACGGCAGCGGCTCCCGGCAGGAGCGACCGCCCTCCATCGTTCCCCGAAATCGCCATGTCACACCCGCTCGCTCAACTTCTCGGGAATGAGACCGGTCGGTCGCCATGCCATGAGCGCGATCACCACGGCGAACGCAAACACGTCCTTGTAGGCGCTCGCGAAGGGCAACGCGACGGCGCCGATGGTCTGCAGCCCGGCGAACAGAAATCCGCCGAGTATCGCACCGTAGATACTGCCGAGCCCGCCGATGATGGCGGCGCTGAATCCCACCACGCCGAGATAGAGCCCGATACCGAAATTGATTTCGTTGTAATAGAGGCCGTTCATCAATCCCGCGAAGGCAGCCAAGGCGGAGCCGATAGCAAACGTAATCAGCACGATGGCATTGAAGTTTACGCCCATGGTCTTGGCTGTCTCCTCATCCTGTGCGACGGCGCGGATCGCGAGCCCGAGCTTTGTCCGGTTGAGCAGGAGCTGCAGACCGACGATCACAAGCGCGCCGGCCGTCAGGAGGATCGCGTTGTCCAGCCTGAGGTTGAAATTACCGATGTTGATGGAATCAGCCGGCAGCAGCCGCGGAAACGGCTTGGGATTGGCGCCGTCAGGATAAAAGAGCCGCACAGCTTCACGCAGAACCGTGCCCAGCATCAACGTGATCAGAAGTGTGTTGAGGGCCGGGGCGGAGCGCAAAGGCAGGATGAATGCTCGCGCGATAAAGGCCCCTAACAGCGCCATGGCACCGAGGGCCGCTACCAACATGGCCAGGAGCTCCACCGCATCGGAGCTGAGGCCGATGCTCTGCAGTCCAATGAATGAGGCCAGCGCCGTGAAGGCGCCGACCGTGAGCACGTCGCCATGCGAGAACTTGATAACGTCCAGCACGCCGAAAAACAGTGTAAAGCCCACGGCAACCAGCGCGTACATCATGCCGAGCATCAGCCCATTCATAGTGTACTGGGCAACCAGCCCCAGATCCATGCCGCGCCTCCAGCCTGTTGGGAGCAAGATGGGAAGGTGCTAAACCTTTTGCTCCCCTGCCTAGGCTATTTCTGGCCCGGAAGTTTGCGCTTTCCGGACGCATATTCGCTGTCCTCCCAGACCACCCATTTTCCATCCTGGACCACGAAGGAGGTAATGAGGGCGACTGTGTTCTGTCCGTGGTCGTCAAAGGTGATCTTGCCGACGATCGAGTCGCGATCCTTCACCTTGTTGAGGGTCGCTTGCACCTTCTTGCGGTCGGACCCCACCTGCTCGATCGTGTCGAGGATCAGGTTCATGGCTGCGAAGGCGAAGCCGCCATAGGCCTCGGGCGGGTTCGGGTAATTCTGGTCGTTGTATTTCTCCAGGAAGAACTTTCCACCCGGCAGCCGCTCCGTTGGGGCGCCTTCGATGAAGGAGAGCGAGCCTTCCGCCAGCTTGCCGAGACCGTCGATATAGGAATCGGACTTGATCCCCGATGTTCCATCGAACAGCACATTGTTCAGTCCAAGCTTGTCCATCTGACCGCGGATGCGCACGCCGATCGGCGTCAAGCCGCCGAAATAGATTGTTTGCGGATTGAGCGACTTGATCTGGGTGAGTTCGGCGCTGAAATCCTGCTGGTCGGAGGTGACACCGAAGGTGCCGACGATCTTACCGCCGTGCTTGGCGAGCGCTTCGCTAAAATACTTGTTGTGTCCCTTGCCGTAGTCGGTTGTGTCGTGAATCACCGCAAAAGTCTTGTAGCCGAGGCTCGACAACAACTCCGCGTTGCGCTCGTTTTGATTGATCATCGTGCCGTTGACGCGGTGCACCTCGGCATATTTGTTCCGATAGGTGATGTCGGGCAGCACCGCGCCCCACACGATCACCGGCAAGCCGAACTTGTGATAAACGTCGACCGTGGCGATGGCCACCGCCGAGCAGTAATGCGTCGCAGCCGCGATGATCTCCTTGTCGGCTGCAAGCTTGGTCGCCTGTTGAACGCCGACATTCGGCTTGCATTCGTCGTCGAGCGCGACCATCTCGTATTCGTACTTGGCCTCCGCATCCGCATTGCGGAGTCGCACAGCGAGATCTGCGGAATTGCGCCCGCCGAGACCATTGGCGGATGTGCCGCCGGTCAACGGACCGATAAAGCCGACCTTGATCTTCTCCTTGGCATGGGACGACGACACGACCCCAGTAACGCCCAAGACTCCGGCGCAAATGAAAGCGGTTGCAAGCGACAGAAACCTGTTCATGCGGACCTCCCTCAAGTCCGTCTTGCCCCAGCCGGCGAACATTGCGGGATGGACGGTTGCGACGGACGATGCTGCAGCCTAGCGCTCGCGTTTTCCCATGGCTAGTCAAGCCATGGCCGACCTCTTAAGGCGCCGGTGACCGCAACTCAGAATTGCGCATCACGTGTGGGGCAGACGACTGCTTATAGCACTTCTGCGGAGCGCCTCAAAGACACCCGGTGGACTCCGCCCCACGAATTTGGATTTGGCGGAGCGGCGCGCACGCCGCCGGATCATCCTTCTTCATTTTTTGCGAAGTCCTGGCGTCTTGCGACAAGGTAGGAGTGCCAAAGGAGCCCGAGGCCGCGCTGGCCGTGCGGCCGAGTCTCAGGGTTTCCCACCTCAAGGTGATCGGCGAAATCCTCGGCCATCCATTCCTCCTGCTGTGGTCGACGATCGTCGGCATTCTGATCGGCGTGCTGCCGGCGATCGGTGGCAGCGCCGCCAATATGCTGGCCTGCGACCAGGCGAAGAAGTCCTCGCGCCTCCTCCGCGCGTTTCGGCACCGGCGTGCCCGAAAGCATCATCGCGTCGGAGTCCTCCAACAACGCCAACGTCGGCGGCTCACTCGTGACCATCATGGCATTCGGCATCCCGGGCGACGCCGTGACCGCCGTCTGGCGTGTTCGGCTAAGCGCTTGTCAAGGCCGGATTCCCGCTGGCACCGCTGGTCCTGGGCCTCATCCTCGGCGATCAGATCGAGATCAATCTTATCCGCGCGATTATGACGGACGACAACCTGCTGCTGTTCTTTACTCGGCCGATTTCCGGTGGGCTGCTACTCTGCGCGGCACTCTCGGTTGGGCTCGCCGTCCGGCAGCACGTGCGTCATCGGGGGCGAACCGCGCGTGAGGAAGCGCACGACTTCTAACGCCGAGTTCCATCCCGCGATATGGGGCTGGGTCGAGAGCCTCCATATCCGGACATGGCACTTACCGGACATTGGCAATTTGCGAATGTCCGTTTTGCGCCGATTTTGTTGCAAAAGTCGGGTGCAAGGGATCGGGTCGTTTGGCGTTTTGTTAGGACGGCGGCTTAACGCCGCCGGCCTTGGCGCTCAACTCCAACGCTACGCGGTGCACAGAACTTCTGCCGGTGGCGGTCGCGCAACCAGTGACGCGAGCCGCCTCAGGTTCTGAGCGATGGCAGCTAAAACAAACTCGTCCTGGGCGCCTTGTGGACCACGCAGTCGAAGTCGACCGAGCTTAAGGATGCGCTTCAGGTGCGCAAACCGCATCTCGATCTTCTTGCGCTCACGTCGTGATGTCTCGAAGCCCTCGGTGCCAGCGAACGACCGGGCGACGTCCCGGGCGTGCTCATGTATGTCGCGCGGGATCTTGCGCGATGGTTCTTTTGGACAGCACTGCGGTTTGAGCGGGCATACATCGCAGTCGAGCTTGCTCGCACGATACAACAGCGTCTTGCCCTCGTGCACGGTGCCGCTCGTTCCGAGCCGCTTTCCGCCCGGGC
>NZ_LLYA01000171.1 GCF_001440415.1 Bradyrhizobium retamae | reverse complement strand
CATCTCACCGCACGTTCGTGACGATCGCGAGCCGCCCCTCCATCGGGTGAGACGGGCGGAAATATGCGGCTGATTTGCCTCTCGCGTGAAGCGGAATATTTTTGATTCCCGGGATTGACACGATTTCTGAAAATCAGAAGTGATTTGCCTGTCGCGCGCCTGCCGACCTTGCAATTACTGGATGTTCGATCCACCTTCCCAAGGGGCGACATATCAGACGCGGCATATCGAATTGGAACGGTTGGACGATCTCGAAGCCTTCCTGGCGGTCATCGAGAAGGGCAGCCAGGCGGCGGCCTCGCGTCATCTTCGGCGCCCGTTGCAATCCCTCAACCGGTCGCTGATGGCGCTGGAACGCGCGCTCGGCGTCGAGCTCGTCAAACGCACCACGCGGCGGTCGGAGCCAACCGAGGCCGGGCGGGTATTTTACGAACGCATCAAGCCGGCGGTTGCAGAAATCATCGAGGCGCGGGCCGAGGCAGCCAATCTGCGCGGCGAAATTCAGGGTCCATTGAAAGTCGGTGCGCCCATTCTGTTTGCTTCCTCCTACGTGGCGCCGATCGTCAGCCGCTTTCTAAAACTCTATCCCAACGTGGATGTCGAGCTTCGCGCCTCCGACGAGCAGGTTGCTCTCGTTGCGGAGGGCCTCGATATTGCCGTGCGGATCGGCGACTCCGCCGATGAATCCCTGATCGCCCGCCGCTTGCATACGCTGCGCGTGGTCATCGCCGGCGCGCCGTCTTATTTCGCCGAACATGGCCGGCCGCAGCATCCCGGCGATCTCGAGCGGCACGCCTGCATCTTGCGGGCCGGAGCCGAGGTGATCGACAAATGGCCGTTTCGCGTTGACGGCCGGCTGCAGTCGATCAGGGTGCACGGCCGCTTTCGTTCGAACAGCGCCGCTTCGATCCGCGCTGCCGCGCGCGAAGGTACCGGCCTTGCCCGGCTGCCGCTGTGGCAGATCAGCGATCTCGTTGCGCAGGGCGCGCTCACGATCGTTCTGCCGGAATTCGAAACCGAGGGAATGCAGATCCAGTTGGTCTGGCCGCCGACGCGGGCGCCGCTGGAACGCGTTCGGCGTTTCTCGGATTTTCTGGCGAGCAGCCTGAAGACCGATCTGCTTTAGCTCAGCACGTCAGAATACATTATATCCGGGCGCCAGCAGATGTTGTGGATCGTAGCGCCGCTTGGCTTCGCGCAGCTGCGGCCAGCTTGATCCGAAGTGAACCTCCCAATCGCCAGGCGAAATGGCGAAGGCGCCGACCGGATACTGAACGCCGCCGGCTTCGCGAATGCGATCGTAGAGCGTACGATTGGCCGCGACCATCCGCTGTGCCGCCGCCGCATCGTTCGATGCGGGGATGCGAATGAGATTAAAGACAAAAGCAACATCTTCCTCCGGCAGACGAACCAGCGGCGTATGAAACACTTTCGTTAGCAAAGGGTAGAGAGTTATCCGCCCGAACGGACCAACAGCATCGCCCTTCAGACCAGCCAGAATATCGCCGGCGACCCGTTCGGCGTTGCTGCCGCGCAGGAACGTCAACAACCAGGGCTGCGGATTGGACCACAGGCCTTTGGAGCGGAGCAGATTTTCGAATTTTCCAAACGCCAGGGCATCCTCGCGATAGCTCAGGTCGGCGATGACGGCGGCACCGCGCTCATCCGACAATCCGGAAAGCACCGCCTTGTCATCGGGGGCCGAGCCGCTGCTATAAGGGATCGCGCCGTCAAGTTGGTACCGCCAACCGCCGCTACCATCGGGAAGAATGGCCCCCTGCAACTGGTCGAAGCGCCCTTCCGTCAGCACACGCCGCTGGTCCGCCGTAAGCGATGGCAAATCACGGTAGAAGAGCTGAAAGCGCCTGATACGCTCGGGAGCGCGCACCAGGCGCAGCGTTGCCCGGGTAACGATGCCGCATTGGCCCAGGCCGGCGCGGACGCCGTCGAAGAGATCGGCGTTACTGTTCGCCGAGCAACTCAGTTCATTGCCATCGCCCGTCACCACGTCCAGCGCGATGACGTTGTCGGTTTGCATGCCATGCCGGGAGGACGTCGCTCCGATGCCGCCCACCGCGATCGTTCCTCCGACCGATAGACCGAGATAGTTGGTCAGCACTGGCGGCGTGAGTCCCTGCGCCAAGGTTGCGTCAAGCAGATCTCGCCATACTGCGCCGGCGTCGACCACGACGCGATCGTGCTGGATCTCGCGGATTGCGTTCATCGCGCTCATATCGACCACGACGCCGTCCGCTGACAGCGAGCGGCCATAGATCGAGTGGCCCTGACCGCGCGCCGCCACCTTGACGGCGCGGCTTTTCGCCCAGCGCATCAGGCTCGCAATGTCGGCGCTCGATGCGGGCCTGAGCACGCCGCGCGGTTGCTGGTGAACGAGGCGGCCAAAATCATGGGCTGCGGCGGCGCGAATCTCCGGCTCAAGGCGGACATTGGCAGGCGGAGGCGGGCCGTCTGACGACACCGCCTGCGCCGATGCTGCCAAGGCGCTGGCGCGCGAAGCGAGCGCGGCGGTGACGCCGAGGCCTGCGCCCAAGAACATACGTCTGTCCGATGGCATGAAGCCTCCTTGTCCAGAGGCCGTGACGCTCGCCTGCAAAAGCTGTGGCGCTACACGGCATGAGACAATGACTGCCACGCCGGATGCATACTCCCGCAAACCGGGAGGATCAGGTCGGCAGCGGTCGCCGTTAATGCTCAGCGTGAAAGGCTAACAACTGTGGAACGGCGGCCGCGATCCCCCAGCTTGCGTTCCCCGACTCGGCGCAGCGCGACACGCTCACCGCTTCGGGACACGAAATTGTCGGTTCGCATCTCTCGACGCATGGCCGTTTTCGCCGGATTTACGTCATTTCAGGCGGATCACTGCGGCTGTAGACTGCGATTGGTCGATATGAGTGAGGCGCGTGCCGGCAAACCAATGAATTCGCGACGTGTATTGTGGAGCGCGCTCGGCGCAGTCGCGCTTGTCGCCGTGATCGGCGGAGCCTGGATTTTCTCATTGCCGCCGGCGTCCTCGGCCGCGGCCCCGCCGGCGATCACGCAAGACGAGCGCGATGCGACGGTCGCGGCGCTGAAGCCGCCGAAGCGGCAGCGCCCGCTGATCGCCATCATCGGGATCAACGACGCAACCGAAACCACCGACTATCTCATGCCCTATGGCATCCTCAAGCGCGCCGACGTCGCCGATGTCGTTACGCTGGCGACGAAACCGGGTCCGGTAACACTCTTTCCGACGCTCAAGGTCGAACCGCAGGCGACAACAGCGGAGTTCGATGCGCAGCATTCTGACGGCGCCGACTACGTCATCGTCCCCGCCATGAGCCGCGACGACGATCCAGATGCGTTGCAATGGATCCGAAGCCAGTCGGCCAAGGGTGCAATCGTGATCGGCGTCTGCGCCGGCGCCAAGGTGGTCGGCGATGCCGGGCTGCTGCACGACAGGCAGGCCACCACGCACTGGTATTCCGTCAAGGAGCTGCGCGGCAAGCATCCCACCATGCGCTATGTCAGAGACCGGCGGCTGGTGGTCGACAAGGGCGTGGCGACAACCACCGGGATCACGGCGTCGATGCCGATGTCGCTCACCTTGATCGAGGCGATTGCCGGACCTGACAAGGCGCGCGCCGTCGGCCGCGAGATCGGCCTCGCCGAGTGGGATGCGCGCCACGAGAGCGACGCGTTCAAGTTCACGCGCCCGTTTGCGCTGACGGCTATCCGTAACACGGCCGCGGTCTGGGCGCACGAGCAGCTTGGCATCGAACTCAAGGGCGGTGTCGACGAGGTATCGCTGGCGCTCGTCACCGATGCCTGGTCGCGGACCTATCGCTCACGGGCGGTGACGTTCGCCAGCACTGCCGACGCGCAGCACAGTCGCGGCGGCTTACGGATACTTCCCGACCAGGTCGCGGCGGACTGGCCCACCGCGCGATTGCTGCCGGCGAACGAGAATGTGAAACCGGCGGAAGCGCTGGACCACGCGCTTGCGGGCATTGCTGCGCGCTACGGAACGGATACCGCCGACTTCGTCGCGATGCAGCTTGAATATCCGAAGCATCCGACGCCGTAGTGCCATAGGTGGGCACAGCGACTTGTCCGCCGTAGCTCGAAGAGCGAAGGCGGAAGCATTGCCCACCATCAAACGAGATTGTGGATGAATGGTGGGCACGGCGCTTGCGCGCCTTTGCCCACCCTACACGGCCCTCACCGCCACGGCTCGACGATGATCTTGGTGTGCACTTCCGGGTTGGCGAGATCGGCAAAGGCCTTGGCGACGCCGCCGATGCCGACGGTGGAGGTCACCATCGAGGCGGCGTCCACCTGCCCTTCCGCAATCAGGCGCAGCGAATAGGCGAATTCCTCCGGCGTGTAGCCGAGCACGTATTGAACGTTAAGCTCCTTCATGATGCCGAGCATCGGCTCGGAGCGGTCGGTCTCCATGCAGACGCCGACCACGACTATGCGGGCATCGCGCGGCGCGCCCTCGAACACCTGCTGGATCAGGCCAGGCACGCCGACGCATTCGAAGATCAGCGCGGGTTTCAGCGCCGGCAACAGCGCCTGCAGCGGCGGGCGCGCGGCCTTTTCCTCCGGCGACATCTGGGCGTGTTCGGCCCAGGTCGCGTAAGGCTGTGAGCGTGCAGGATCGACGACGACGTCGGCGCCGAGCTTTTCGGCGAGCGCGCGGCGGGCCGGCGAGTAATCGGCGGCCACGATCGGGTGCAATCCCCTGATCTTCAGCGCTGCGATGACGGCGAGCCCGACCGGGCCGCAGCCGATCACCAAAGGCACCTCGCCTCCCCTGATGTTGGCTTTTGCCACGGCATGAACGCCGACCGCGAGCGGTTCGGTAAGCGCGGCGTGCTCGGCGGCGAGGCCGTTCGGAACTTCGAGCAGCAAGGTTTCGCTAAGCAGCAGGCGCTCGGCATAGGCGCCGACATTGTCGTTGGAATAGCCGATGCCCTTCGGGCCTTCCGGGGTCAGTAGCGCCGGCAGCGAGCAAACCTTGGTGCCCGCCTTTAACTTTCCCGTGGTGCCAGGACCATAGTCCAGCACCTCGCAGCAGAATTCATGGCCGAACACGACGTCGCGCGAAAGGTCCATCGGCTTGCGGCCCGGAAAATGCTTGGCGAGCTCCACCATGCGGTGCGCGTGCTTGCGCGCATGCAGGTCGGAGCCGCAGATGCCGCAGGCCAGCGACTTCACCAACACCTGCCCGGCACCGGGTTTCGGCTCCGGCATCTCGTCGACGACAATTTCCCCATTGCGGAAAACGGCTGCGCGCACGAAAGATCCTCCTGGTGATTTTTGCTCACCTTAGCACGGAGGATCACCACGAATAGCGTGCAACGCCCTTACCGGCGTAGGAACAGGTGCCTTCTTGTGGGTGACCCGTATCAGGCGTTCGGTGACGACTCGGCCGAGACCGTCAGAAGCTGCGACCGGCGGACCCGCTCGCGATGAGCGGTGTAGAGGCCTGAGGCGACGATGAAGGCGGCGCCGGTGATCGTATAGGCATCCGGGACTTCGCCGAAGATCAGGAAACCGAGCACGCTGACCCACAGCAATTGCGTGTAGGAAAACGGCGCCAGCACGGAGGCGTCGGCGTAGCGGAACGCCAGCACCACGATCCACTGCCCCGCGGTCGATGCGACACCGATCAGGATGCCGAAGGCGATATCGTGCCAAGTGGGCGTCACCCAGACGAACGGCACCAGCGCGGAGAGAATGAACAAGCCCGCGATCGACGAATAGGTCATGGTAGTGATGGCGCGCTCAGTGCCGCTCATCATTCGCGTCATGATCAGCGTGCAGGCCCAGGCCAGCGCCGAGACCAGCGGAAAGAACGCCGCGGGGTGAAACGCGCCGGTGCCGGGACGCAGGATGATCAGCACGCCGACGAGGCCAACGCCGGTTGCGATCCAGCGGCGCAGGCCGACCTTCTCGCCAAGAAAGATGATCGAGAGCGCGGTGACGAACAGCGGCGCGACGAAACCGGTGGCGGAGGCCTCCGCAATGGGAAGAAACCGCAGGCCGGAGATGAAGAACAGCGACGAGCCCAACAGCGCCGCGCCGCGCAACAGATGCAGGCCGCGGCGTTTGGTCTGCAGCGCATAGAGCGGGGAACCCGGCAGCATCGCCGGCGTCATAATCATCGCGAACACCAGGAAGCGGATCCAGGCGATCTCGATCGAAGGCAGGGTCGCGGACAGATATTTCGCCGTCACGTCGGAGGCGCCGAGAAACACCGTCGAGGCCAGCACCAGCGCGATGCCCTTGAACGGCCGATCGGCGCGCGCGGGCGCCTTGCGGATCGTCGACTTCTTTTCGGGCAAAGGCAGATGAGCGCTGTCCAGCCTAGCGGCTGCGGCGGGGGGCGGTGTCACGGCAATCTCGATAGGCAGTAATTTTTCGAATCGGGCGAAGTTGTAAAAAACACCAATTCGCCCAATGCGACTAGGTCCGAAAACAGGATGCCGATATGCGCTGAGGGCGCGATTGCAATACTTTGTTAAGGATGGTGCAGATGAGCGCGCTACCGTACTCGCAACGCCAAAATCTTCTCCGCGGCGCGCAGATGCGGCTTGTCGATCATCTTGCCGTCGATCTTCACGACACCTGACGTCGGATTGTCGTTGAACGCTTTGACGATCTTCTCCGACCAGGCGACTTCCTCATCCGTCGGCATGAAGGCGGCATTGACGACATCGACGTGCTTGGGATGGATCACCGCCTTGGCAAGGAACCCATCCTGTCGGGCGGCAATGGATTCCTCCCTGAGCGCGTCGAGATCGTTGATGTCGGTGGCGATGGTATCGATGGCGACGACGCCGGCTGCGGCCGCACTGATCAGGCAGAGATCGCGCGCCAGCAGGAACGGACCATGAAAGCGGCCGGCGGTCCGGTTACGCGACGCGCCGAGCGACGCGGCGAGATCCTCGGCGCCCCACATCATGCCCCACAGCCGCGGGCTCATGTTCTCGAAGTCGAGCAGCTTGAGCACCGCCCTTGCGGTCTCCGTCGCTACGGTGACGATCCTCGTCGATCCCTGTTCAATCCCGGCGGCGGCCTCGAAGGCATCGAGATACAGCGACAGACGGTTCACGTTGGCGGCGCCGGCGCATTTCGGCAGCACGATGCCGTCAGGCCGGCCCGGCATGACCGCGGCGAGGTCGCCAAGCGTCAAGTCGGTATCGAGCGCGTTGACTCGGACATACATCTTCTGGTTCGGATTCCGGGCGTCGAGCATCTCGCGCACGATCCGCCGCGCTCCGACTTTCTCATCCGGCGCAATCGAGTCCTCGAGGTCGAGGATCAGCGCGTCGGCCGCGGTCTTCTTGGCGCTCCCGAACTTGCGCAGGCTGTCGCCGGGAACGAACAGGAACGATCGCATCGGTTTACGCCTTCGGTTTGCAATGCATCAGGCCGGTCCGGCGGCAGCTCGCCACCACCTCGCCGCGCTGATTGGTCATGGTGTGCTCAAACTCGACAATGCCCTGGTTCGGCCGCGACTTGCTCTCACGCTTGGAAATGATCTTGGTGTGCGCCCTGAGCGTATCGCCGTGGAATACCGGTTTTGGAAATTTCACATCGGTCATCCCGAGATTGCCGATCGTGGTGCCGAGCGTCGTGTCGTAGACGCTCATGCCGATCATGATGCCGAGCGTATAGAGGCTGTTGAACAGCCGCTGGCCGAATTCGGTATTCTCGGCGAAATGCGCATCGATGTGTAGCGGCTGCGGGTTCATGGTTAGGAGACTGAACAGCGTGTTGTCCATCTCGGTCACCGTGCGGCTGAACTCATGATGGAATTCGCGGCCGACCTCGAACTCCTCGAAATACAATCCAGCCATCAGCGCCCCCTGTAGTTTGGCGTTCGCTTCTCGACGAACGCATTCAAGCCTTCCTGACAGTCCTCCGTCGTTGCAACGAGTGCAAAGCTCTCGGCGGCATTTTCGACCGAGCGGCGGAAATCGGCGTCGACCGCCCGCATGAAAGCATCGCGCCCGATCTTCATGACGATGGGTGATTTGGCAGCAAGCTTGCGCCCGATCTCCCGCGCCCGATCCAGCGCGGTTCCCTTCGGAACGACCTCACTCAGCAACCCCATGCGAAAGGCAGTTGCGGCATCGAAAGGCTCGCCGAGGAACAGCGGCCCAAAAGCCTGGTGCTTGCCGACCAGCCGCGGCAGTTGCACGAAGTGAATGGCCGGGATCAGCCCGACATCGATCTCGGGATAGCCGAAGGTACAGCCTTCGCCCGCAATGATCATGTCGCAGGAGATCGCAATCGTCATGCCGCCGGCGCGAACCGCGCCATCGACTGCAGCAATCGTCGGCTTACCCATGCGATACTGGATGTCGTTGAGCGCAAAATACAGCCGTTCGAGAAACTTCTTGGTCTCGATTCCAGGCTTGCCGCGAACAATATCCAGATCGAGCCCGGCGCAAAACACCTTGTGCGCACTGCCGATGATGATGGCGCGTACCGCTTCGTCGTCGCTCGCCTTCGAAAGCGCGGCCAGCAGCGCATCGATCAGGTCCATGCTGAGCGCATTGACCGGTGGGCGATCCAGCATGATCTCGGCAATATTGCCCGAGACAGAATAACGAACCAGATCGGCACTCATGCCGTGCCTCCTTTGGCCTGATGTCGGCGATGTCTTGCGTTCGATGTCATCTCATCCCTCGGGCGGGCGGAAAGCTACAGCGCGAGATAGCGCTGCCGAATGTTTTCGTTGGCTTTCAGCTCTTCGATCCCGGATGTGTAGACGATCTGGCCCTTGTCGATAACCGTCGCGTGGCTCGCAAGGCCAAGGCAAAAATGCATGTTCTGCTCGGCGATCAGCACGGTGGCTCCGGTACCGCGGAGCTGCCGCAAGAGTTCACCGATCCGCTGCACGATGATCGGCGCCAGCCCCTCGCTCGGCTCGTCCAGCAGCAGCAATGCGGGATTGCCCATCAGCGTGCGCGCGATCGCCAGCATCTGCTGCTCGCCACCCGACAGCCTTCCCGCGATCCGGTGCCGCAACGGCTCCAGCAGCGGAAACACGTCATAGATGCGCCGGATCGGCCATTCGTCCTCGCCGTTCGGCCCCTTCTTGGTCCCGATGACCAGATTGTCCTCGACCGTGTGTTCGGGAAAGATCTGGCGATCCTCCGGCACGAAGCCGAGGCCGGCGCGCGCGATGTGATGCGGCTTCAGCCCGGAGACAACCCTGCCTTGCAAGGTGACCGTGCCGCGGCGGGCCGGCGCGAGCCCCATGATCGCCTTCATGGTGGTCGACTTGCCGGCGCCGTTGCGGCCGAGCAGCGCCATCGTCTCGCCCTGCCGCACCGACAGGCCGACGCCGAACAATATCTGGCTGGTGCCGTAATAGACGTCGAGGTCTTGGACCTGCACGACCGGCTGCGCACTCATACAGTGATCCCCGCATGATGTTCGGTGCCGAGATAGGCCTCGATCACCGCCTCATTCCGGCGGATCGCATCCGGTTTGCCGGTTGCAAGAATGCGGCCGTAGCAGAGCACGACGATCTCCGGCGCGATCTTGAACACGATATCCATGTCGTGCTCGATGAACACCACCGTGATCTTCTGCGTCTCCCAGAGCTCCCTCACCTTCTCGATCATCCGCCAGCGTTCTTCGGTGCCCATGCCGGCGGTTGGCTCGTCGAGCAGCAGCACCTTCGGATCGAGTACCAGCGCGAGTGCGATATCGAGCAGCTTCTGGTCGCCATGCGACAGCGTCGCCGCGGTGCGGTTTCGCTTGCTGGCCAGTCCCAGCAATTCCATCGCATGCTCGGCGCGGTCGCGGGTCTCCGCCAGCGGGAAGCGACGGTGCAGGACGCTGGCTTTGCGCTGATCGGCGCACACGGCTGCCAGCATCGTCTCTTGCACCGTCAGCGACGGAAAGATGCTCGCGACCTGGAACGCGCGGCCGATGCCGTGGCGAACGATCTCAGGCGGCGTGCGCCCGGCCAAGTCGAGGCCGTTGAGCAATATCTGGCCAGCGTCGGGCTTCAACGCGCCGGTGATCAGGTTGAAGAACGTGCTCTTGCCGGCTCCGTTGGGGCCGATCACGGCGGTGAGCGAACCATCTGTGAAATCCAGCGTGACATTGTCCGTCGCCTTGACGCCGCCAAATGACTTGGAAAGGGAGCGTATCTCCAGCATCGCTAGCCGCGCTCCCCGCCGCCGCTACGGCGTTGCGCGTACCATTCGACGACGAAATCCATCAGGCCCTTCCGCAGGCCGATCGCAAAGAACAGGATCACGATCCCCAGCACGAGGCCGTGATAATCGGTCAGGCGGGTGACGGTGTCGTTGAGGATCAGGAGCAGCACGGTGCCGACCATCGGCCCGAGGAATGTGGTCACGCCACCGAGCATGTTGATGAAAATGCCCTCGCCCGAAATGGTCCAATAGGCGAATTCCGGATAGGCCCCGGAGACGAAGAGCGCCATGATGATCCCGCCGGTCGAGGCGAACAGCGCCGCGAGCACAAAGATCGTCAGTTTGGCACGCCAGACGTCGATGCCGATAAAGCTCGCACGAGTTGCGTTGTCGCGGATCATGCGCAGTGTGTAGCCGAACGGCGACTGCGCGATCTGATGCATCAAGAACAGCCCGATCACCAGCAACGCGCAACTCGCGACATAGAGATGCAATTGGTTCGACAGATCAATGCCCAAAAATGGCGGTCGCGGAATGCCACCGCGCAATCCCTGATCGCCGCCGGTCAGCGATACCCAGGACAGAATCGTCGAGTGGATCAGCATCTGGAACGCCAGTGTAACGAAGGCGAAATAGATTTCCTTCAACCGCACGCAGATGGCACCAATGACAAGGGCCACGGCAAACGTGATCCCCAGCGTTGCAACGAAAGCCACCGGGACGGGAACGCCGGTCTTCTGCATCATCAACCCGAAGCCGTAGGCGCCAAGGCCGAAGAACATGCCGTGGCCAAACGAAATCAGGCCGGTGTAACCGACCAGAAGGTTGAGCGACGTCGCGAACAGCCCGTAGGCGGCGCAGCGGATCACGAAGTCGAGCAGCAATTTGCTGCTGAAGACCGTCGGCAACAGCGCCAGCACGACAAAGACCGCAAGCGCGATCAGGGCATCCCGATTGCGCCGCGTCTTTGCTTCATGGGGCACCTCGAGTGCCTGCACGCCTTGCTCGGCCTGCAATTCGGTCATGCGACCTCCTTGCCGAACAGGCCGGTCGGCCGCGACACCAGCACGATTACCATGAACAGGTACATCAGCCCTTCGGTAAACAGCGGAAAGCCGAGCGAGCCGAACGAGCGGATCAGGCCGATCAAGAGCGCCCCGATCAACGCGCCGAGGATCGAGCCCATGCCGCCGATCACGGTGACGATGAAGGATTCGATCAGCACCGAAAATCCCATGCCGGGCGTCAGCGAACGCACCGGCGCCGCAAGTGCGCCGGCAAGTCCCGCCAGCATGCCGCCAAGCGCGAACACGCCGCCGTAGATCAGGCCGGTGTTGATGCCGAGCGCGGATACCATGCCAGGGTTATGGGCGGCCGCCCGGATTACCTTGCCGATCCTGGTGCGGGCAAGGCCGAGCCCGAGGATCATGGCGGCCGCGAGCGCAACGCCGATCAAGAGCAGATAATATGGTGGCACCACCCCGCCGGCGATGAACAGCGGCGCCACCTGGAACGCCGCCGGCATACCCATCGATTTGAACTCGGGCCCCCAGATCATCCGCACCACGTCATCAAAGATCAGCACGAAGGCGTAGCAGACGAGAAGCTGCATCAACACGTCAGCGCCGTAGACCCGGCTCATGAAGATGCGTTCGAAGATCAGACCGAGGATGGCGGTACCCGCCGCACCACACAGCATCGCCAGCGCAAAACTGCCGGAGAACTGATAGGCCGTCATCGCGAAATAGGCGCCGAACATATAGAAGGCACCGTGGCTGAAGTTGACGACCTTCAGTACGCCGAAGATCAGCGTCAGTCCGACGGCGACGAGAAACAGCAACATGCCGATGATGAAGCCGCTGGTGGTTTGCGTCACCAGACAGGCGGAGCTGGCGAGACAGCCGGTAAGCGCGTCGAGGTCCAAGGGAACACATCCATTCCAGCGCGCCGGTACAGCACGCGAAGATCATTCGGCGGCGAACGGGCGGCAGCTTGCGCCGCCTCAGCCGTCGCGGTCAATCAGGTGTAGCCCTTGCTCTTCTTCCACTCGGCTTCGAGTTCGAAGATTGTCTTCCAGTCGCCCGCCTGAACTTGCGGCACGTAGGGCTCCTGTGGGATCGTGGTTCCCCAGCCGATCGCATAGCCTACCAGCGTCTGGTCCTCGGCGCGCATGGTAACGGTGCCGTCGGCGCCGAACGGCGACTTGATCTTCAGGCCGCGGAGCGCCTCCGCAATCTTCTTGCCGTCGGCCGAATTCGCCTTCTTGGACGCTTCCGCGAGCAGCATGATCGCGGTCGCATTCTCCCAGGACCAGTTAGTAGGATATTCGTTGTATTTTGCCTTATAGGCGTCGCCCCACGCGGCGTTCTCCGGGGTTGCAGGATATGTCTTGATGTAACGGTTACCGGAGTGAATGCCCTTCGGCAGGTTCTTCACCACAGTCAGCGCGGTGTAGTCGGCCATGTTGACTGCGAATACTTCCATCTGGCTGAACAGCGCGTAGATGTTGGCCTGGTCGATGTAGGACGTGAGGTCGCCGCCCCACAGGCAGGAATACAGCGCCTGCGGCTTGGCCTGCAGGATCTTTGTCACGACCTCGGTGTAATCGGGCTGGAACAGCTTTGGCCAGGATTCGCTGATGATCTCGATGTCGGGCGCGAAGCGCTTCAGATAAGTGACGTACTCGGCCGTGGTATCGCGGCCATAGGCGTAATCGGGCGAGCAGGTCGCCCATTTCTTCAGCCCCTTGGCCTTGGCGATCGTCGCAGCGTAGCTGCCGCCGACGATCGAATCGTGCACACCCTGGCGCGCGGTACGGAAGGCGTTCGGAATGTGCTGCTTGGGATCGGCGGTCAGCGCGGAAGTTTCCGAATTGGTGTGAAGACAGAGCACGCCGAGATCGCGCGCCACCTCGTGCACGGCGAACGCGCCCGACGACGCTTCCGCGTCGATCAGGATTTCGCATCCGTCGGTGTTGACGAGTTCGCGAGCGACGCGGGCGGCTTCCTGCGGCTGCCCCTTTGAATCGCGGATCACCATCTCGATCTGGCGTCCAGCGAGACCGCCGGCAGCATTGACCTTCTCGACTTCCAGCATCACGCCATTGCGCGATGAGGTGCCAAGCTGCGCCACGCGGCCGGAGAGAATGGTCGGCATGCCGACCTTGATGGTCTTGGCTTGCGCGCGCGCCACCCAGGGTGTCGCGAATGATACGGCACCGGCGCCCATCATCGCCAACGTCGCACGTCGGCTTACGCCCGGTTTGCGGGTTCTCGTCATTGCTTCCTCCCTGTGGATTGGCGTTCCCAATCCGTGGCCGGAGATCGTGACGCCTCCGTATGACCACAGGATTTCAGAGCGAGGGGGGTGACGTCAAGCCAAATATGAATTACGAGTCAGAATTCATATATCGGGAAAGCCAGACCGAAAGCGGCGTTTCGAGCAGCAAATGATCAACCTTTCGAGCTTCATCGGTTTTCACGCCAGGCGGACGCCCGATCGCTGTGCGCTGAAATACCGCGGCGAGGACATCTCCTACGCCGCGTTCGATGACCGCGTCCGGCGGGTTGGCGGCTGGCTCGCTGCGCGCGGGATCGGCCCCGGCGACATCGTCGCGGTGCTGATGCAGAACAGCACGGCCTTTCTCGAACTGGCATTTGCGACCAGCCAGATCGGCGCGGTGTTTCTGCCGATCAACTATCGCCTGTCCGCAGACGAAGTCGGTTACATCATCGCCAATTCCGGTGCGCGCATCCTGATTGCGGACGAAGAACTCGCAAGGCTTGCGGCCGGCGGCGCACCGGTCGTGCTGCTCGATGCGTCAGCGCAATCCACGGTCACGCGGCTTGCACTCGACATCGCGCCCGCCCCAATCCAGGTCCGGCAGCCGCGCGACCTGATGCGGCTGATGTACACGTCAGGCACTACCGACCGCCCCAAAGGCGTGATGCTCACTTACGAGAACCTGTATTGGAAATCGGCCGATCAGACGCTGGCTTTGGGGCTGAATGCAGAAACGCGATTGCTGGTGGTCGGTCCGCTCTATCATGTCGGCGCGCTCGACCTGCCGGGTATTGCGGTGCTCTGGCAGGGCGGCCTGCTTTCCATCCACCGCAACTTCGAGCCCGAGCAGGCGCTCGCCGCGATCGAAGCCGAGAAGCTCAACGCCGCCTGGTTTGCGCCGGTCATGACGACCGCGATCCTTACCTGCCCGACCCGCGACCGCTACGATGTCTCCAGCCTGCGATGGGCGATCGGCGGCGGCGAGAAAACTCCGGAAGCACGCATCCGAGCCTTCTCCGGCTACTTCAAAAACGCCCGCTACATCGACGCCTATGGGCTGACGGAGACCTGCGGCGGCGACACTTTCATGGAAGCCGGCCGCGAGATCGAGAAGATCGGCTCGACGGGGCGCGCCATTGCCCATGTCGAAATCGAAATTCGCGATGACGCCGGCAACCGGCTGCCATCGGGCCAGAACGGCGAGATCTGCCTCCGCGGCCCCAAGGTCACGCAGGGCTATTGGAACGATCCCGAGAAAACCGCGGCCGCGTTCTTCGGAGACTGGTTTCGCACCGGCGACATAGGCTATCTCGACGAAGACGGCTTTCTCTATCTGACCGACCGCAAGAAGGACATCATCATCTCCGGCGGCGAGAACATCGCCTCCTCCGAAGTGGAGCGCGTCATCTACGAGCTGCCGCAGGTGCGCGAGGTCGCCGTGGTCGGCATGCCGGACGAGCGCTGGGGCGAGAAGCCGGTTGCGGTCGTGGTGCTTTCGGATGGCGCCACGCTGGATTTGCCTGATCTCATCGAACATTGCCGCACGAGCCTCGCCAGCTTCAAGGTACCGAAGCAACTCATCATCCGCGATCATCTGCCACGCAATCCTTCGGGCAAAGTTCTTAAGCGGGTACTGCGCGCCGAACTGGAAACTCACGCATGACGCAATCATCGCAAGCCGCATCCGGTAAGGTCACGAAGTTGAACCGCGTCGAGCGCAACGCTTGGACCAAACGCAGATTATTTGATGCCGCCACCAAGATCGTCGGCAAGTACGGTTACGCCGAGGCTTCCGTCGCCCGCATCACCGAGGCAGCCGGCGTGGCCCAAGGCACGTTCTACAATCATTTCGAAAACCGCCAGGAACTGCTCGATCAATTGCTGCCGAAGATCGGCATCGACATGGTCCACTTCATCCGCGACCGCACGGGGACCGCAGATGCCGCAAGGCAGGAGATCGAGCGCTTCAGCGCCTTCTTCGATTTCATCCGCGAGGTACCGGAATTTTTGCGCATCCTCAACGAGGCCGAGTATTTCGCACCGGTCGGCTACCAGAAACATCTCGATAATATCGCGACCGCCTATGTGCGCATCCTCAAGCGCGCCCGCACGGCCGGCACCATCGTTGATTTCAGCGACGAGGAGTTCGAAGCCATCGTTCACATGTTCATGGGCGCACGCGGCTACCTGAGCCGGCGATACTCATACACCGGCGGCGCGGTAACGGCCGCGCCCGACCATGTCATCTCCGCCTACCGAAAGCTGGTCACGCGCGGGCTGTTCACACCGGATAAAGGCAACAGCCATGACCGCTGACGGCATCGTTCTCGTCACCGGCGGCTGCCGCGGCATCGGCGCCGCGACCGCAACGCTTCTCGCCGGAGAGGGCCAAAAGGTCGTTATTGTCGATATTGCGCCCGAACCGCTCGCGGACACACAAACCATCCTGTGGCCCGCGCCCTTCGATGTCGCGAGCGAAAGCGCCGTTGTCAGCGGCATCGCCGATATCGAGACCGCCCATGGCCCGATCACAGGTCTCGTCAACGCCGCCGGCGTGTTCGGCAAGATGCACAAAATCGAACGCGTGCGGATGGAGCAATGGGACCGCGAGGTCAATATCGATATGCGCGGCACGTTTCTGGTGGCCCGAAGCGTCGGCGTGAAGATGGCCGAGCGCCGGCGCGGCGCGATCGTCAATGTCGCCTCCGTTGCCGGCATGACCTCAGGCCCGATCCACGCCTATACCGCGGCGAAGGCCGGTGTCATCCAGATCACGCAGACGCTGGCGGCCGAATGGGGACGCAGTGGCGTCCGCGTCAACGCGGTCTCGCCCGGCTTCACGCGCACCGCGGCGCTGGAAGCCGGCATCGCTTCGGGCGCGCTGAACAAAAACTTGCTCGAAAGTCCGACCGCGATGAACCGGCTGGTCGAGCCGATCGAAGTCGCACAGGCCATCGCTTGGCTGCTGTCGCCGCTGAGCAGCGGCGTCACCGGAATCAACCTTCCCGTCGATGCCGGCTATATCGCCGGCACCACTTGGGCCGCCTATGGCGGCTTGCCGGAAGCACCAGGCGCGTAAACGAGGACACCAGCATGAATATTGAGCTGCCGCGCAAGAAACTCGATCTGTCATCGGCCATCGCCGAGGGCGATATCCGCGTCCTGCTGATGGTGCTGGTGCACATGACCGGCGATGCGCGCTGGCTGGAACCGCCTTACAGGCCCAAGCGCGACGTCCGCTTGATTCCGGATCCGCAAGCCGGTCTGCCTCCGGAAATCCAGGACGAGATCCGCGCGGCCGTCTTGAAGCTGTTCGCAAACGGTGAACCGAAGCCCGTCATCACCGATCCCGGCAATGGATTGATGCTGAAGATGATGCGGGCGACGCTGGGCGAAGACGTGGCACCTGAATATGCGCCGCTGATGCGCGAGGAAATGGGCTTCATCCCCCGGGAGGCGCGCTGGACCAAACCGCCATCCAAGGACAAGCTGGCGCAGCAGCACGTGCTGATCGTCGGCGCCGGTGTCTGCGCCATTGCGCTCGGCGTCGCCCTTGGCCGGCTCGGCATCCCCTACACCATCGTCGAGAAGAACGACGAACTCGGCGGCACCTGGTATGTCAATCGCTATCCCGGCTGCGGCGTCGATACGCCCAACCACTCGTACTCGTTCTCATTCGGCCCGCGTAATCCGTGGACGCGCTATTTCGCCCAGCGCCAGGAATTGCTCGACTACCTCAAGAAGGTGGCGCTGGAATACGACATCCGAAAGCATCTCCGCCTCAACACGGAGCTGACATCGTCGCGCTGGGACGAGCGCAAGCGACGCTGGATTTCGACGTTGAAGACCGCCAATGGCGAAGAGATATGTGAATCGACCACGCTGGTCAGTGCGATCGGTCAACTCAACGACCCCCACCCGGCGCACTTCAGGGGCGAGGAAGATTTCAAGGGCGTGATGCTGCACTCCGCCCTGTGGTCCGACGACATCAAGCTCGACGGCAAGCGCGTCGCCGTCATCGGCACCGGCGCTACCGCCATGCAACTGGTGCCGTCGATCGCCGACCGTGTGGCGTCGGTCACCGTTTATCAGCGTACCGCGCAATGGGCGCGCCCGGTCGCGGGCTATTCCGATCCCATCACCGAGGGCGCGCAATGGCTGCTCGCGCATCTGCCGTTTTATGTGCAGTGGTACCGCTTCAACATGTTCTGGCGATACGGCGACGGCCTGCTGCCGTTCCTGCGCAAGGACCCCGACTGGCCGCATCCCGAGCGCGCCGTCAACAAAGGCAATGACCGGCATCGCGAAGAGCTAACCAATTTCATCCTCTCGGAGTTGAAGGATCGCCCCGATCTGATCGAGAAATGCGTGCCGACCTATCCGCCCTATGGCAAGCGTATCCTGCTTGACAACAACTGGTTCAAGACGCTGACGAAGCCGAATGTCGAACTGGTCACCGACATGATCGACCATTTCGCGCGCGACGGCATCGTCGCCGCCGACGGCAAATTGCGTCCCGCAGACATCATCGTCATCTCGACCGGATTCAAGGTCACCGAAATGGCGGCTCGCCTCAACATCACGGGGCGCGATGGAAAAAATCTGAGGGCAGCCTGGGCCAACGACAATCCGACCGCTTATCTTGGGCTCACCGTGTCGGACTTTCCAAATCTTTTCGTGATGCTCGGCCCCAATTCAGGTCCCGCACATGGCGGCAGCGTGATCTTCCAGTCGGAGTGCCAGAGCCGCTACATCTCGGCCTGCCTCGTCGAGATGATCGAGCAAGGCATTGCTGCGATCGACGTTCGTCCGGAAGCGCATGATCGATACATCGAGAAAGTGGATGCCGAGCACGAGCAGTTGATCTGGACGCATCCCGGGATGACGACCTATTACCGCAACAAGCAAGGTCGGGTTTTCTCGGCGATGCCATGGCGGTTCGTGGACTACTGGGCGATGACCCACGAGCCTGATTTACACGATTACCGCCATACCAAGGCCTGACATCCAGTGCCCGCGGGAACCGGCGGATGTGTTACTTGACACCTGCCTTCATCTGCCGCAGCATTTAGCACGCTGCACCTGTTGGAGTCCCGGAGCATTGGGCTCCCCGCTCCGCAGGCATTGGCGGTTCGGTTAGATGATCGAGACGACACGCAGCGGAAGCGGACGTATCGTCCGTGGGCCAACTCTTGGAGAGGAGCATGACGCCACCGGATCAGACCGGTGACCTTGCTCAGCGCAAGGTCCAGGTACGGTTGAGGTCATAAGCAGCTGCAAGCCTCATCGCGCCTTCGACAATCCAAACCTATCCGCGGGACTGGAGCGCAAAGGCCACGCGCAAGCCGGATCCTGAGAACATACTGGTGTCTACCAGAAATCCTTCGCCTATAACGAAGATGTAGGGCCCCGCGATGCTCTTATGCACCGGGGCCCATTCGTTTTGCGCGGCCCAATCGTTTTGGAATGCGTCGCATGGTTCCGTGCTCTACTCGGATCGAAGATACTGATCCGATGAGACAGGGAAACGCCATGGATAGACCGCGCGTCCGCATCTACACCGACTACAAAAGCCCCTACGCGTTCGTCGCCAACAAGCGGCTGTTCGAGCTCGAGGAGACTTACGGCGTCGAACTCGAATGGCTGCCCTACACGCTGCGCATCCCGGAATTCATGGGCACGGTGGAGGAGCGTACGCCGCATTTCTGGCGCAAGGTGCGCTACGCCTATATGGACGCGCGCCGCTACGCCAATGCACAGGGCCTCGTCATGAAGGGGCCGCGGCGCATCTATGATGCCTTCTATGCCAGCGCCGGCATGCTGTTCGCCCAGCGCCACGGCCTGTTCCGCCCTTATCATGACACGGTATTCCGCCGGTTCTGGAGTCATGATCTCGAGATCGACGAGCTCTCCGATATTTCCGGCGTGATCGCCTCGCTCGGCGGTTCGGCAGAAGAATTCGAAGCTTATGTCCACGGCCCCGCGCGGGCAGAACACGACCGCATCATCGACGAGGCGGAAGCGCTCGGTGTGTTCGGCGTTCCGACCATGGTCTTCAATGGCGAACTGTTCTGGGGCGGCGATCGCATCGACATGCTGATCGAGCGCATCCGGAATCCGGAATCGATCGCGACAGCGCTCGGCAGTCGTCACCGGACGTGAGATCGCCGACACAGCGAACGGTGCTTATCCATCATCCTGAATCCGCCGATGGCACCGACCCGTCTTATCGGAACTGGGTTGCGAGGCCGTTTCAATCGAATGGGAGCCCAACCGATCAGGAAGCCGACGGCTCCCGCAACGTTCGGAAGAAATCGCGCATCTCCCGTACGAACAGCTCCGGCTGCTCAAAAGCCGCGAAGTGACCGCCCTTCGGCATTTCGCTCCAGTGCTGGATATTCGTGTAGCTCGCTTCCATCCACTTTCGCACCGGCGTGACGATCTCCTTGGGAAAGACGGCAATACCGGTCTGCACGGTTACCCTGTAAGCCGCGTGGCGCTTCGCGCCAAAGCTTTCCCAGTACAAGCGGCCGAAGAAGCGGCGGTAGCGGTCACCCAATAGAGCATGACATTGTCGAGCAACTCGTCGCGGCCGAGGATATTTTCGGGATGCCCCGCCGGGCAGCGACGGGCAAACGACGTGAAACGCATCGGCAGCGTTGCCGCCATGCGCGGCCGGATCGGTCAACGGTTCGACCACCTTGTGAAACTCGACCACCGAGCCCGGCCATGCGTGATGAGCAGCGGCATTGCGTCCGGCTGCGGCGAACGCACATGCAGGAAATGAATGTCGAGCCCTTCGATCTCGGTGGTGAACTGCGCAAAGCGATTGAGCCGCGCCGCGCGCTCACGCCAATCGTACTCTTCAGCCCAGTAACGGCAGATGTTCTTGATCCATTTCAGCGGCGTGCCCTGGCTCCAGTCGTCGACCAGTTCGGCCTCCGGCCAGCGGGTGTTGCGCAGCCGCGATTTGACGTCATTGAGGACGTCGTCGCCGATCGAGATGCGATAGGGCCTGATTCGGCGCTCATGAAGGCCTTTTCAGATGGATCACGGTGTCACGCTCTCTAAGCTGATGCTACCCGAAATAAGCGAGGTCGTGAGCGATTGCCTTTTGCGTCCCGTCCGCAATCATGATTCCGTAGGGCAGAAGATCATTCTCGGGGAAATATGGCAGTCCCCCCTCGCCCGCACGTTTTGGCAACTACAGATGCGCCACTCTGTCGTCTTGACTGCCCACCATTGGGGCGAGCCGTCCGATCTGGGCCCGAAGTTTACTCGCAGCGCTGCGCCGCTGTCAGGCCGCCATTCGAGTCGGGGGGCTCAGGGACGTCCCCAATTTACCTCCACATGCGTGGCCTGCCGGGCAGACGCAGGGTCGTATCAACAGAGGGTGATTAACCAATTAAATATCGGTACTCCGCGGAGTTTAAATGATATAATCCTTGTCAAAATAACCGGTCGGAGGCCGTCATGGATACCCGAGCGCAAGAAGAGCTCAATGACCGCCGGAAATTTCTCATTTCGGCAGGCAGGTTTGCAGCCGTAACTCCCCCAGCGATTACCTTGTTGCTGTCCACTTCTTTGACATCCGACGCAATCGCAAGTTCGGGCAACAACGGCTATGGCAATGGCGGCCGCGACGGCAGCCCGAATGGCAAGGATGACCAATACCGCTAACGAAGCTGCGCGGTCATCGAGCGCCTATTAGCCGCTTTTGAGCCAGCGCGGCTTCCGGGGACCAGCCCCAAGCCCAACCCGGAAGAAGGCGGCCCCAGTTTCTTTCCAGAAACTGGGGCCGTTTCGCTAGATGCCTGCGAGCCGTTGCGTGGGGGCAACCAAGGTTCAAACGTCCACACCGTCCTGCACAAACAGCCCGCGGCCGAGGCCGTTCCATTTTGCTTTCGTTCCGATCAGCGGAAGGAATATGGACATGAACGTCAGTAGGAGAGCCGCAAGCAAGGGTTTAAATCCCGCCGATCCCGCCGGCCCGTCGGTATTAAATTACTATTTAACGCAACTCACAGTTAATAATGATGCCTTAACCTGTGGCTGAAATGTCATAGGGGAATCCGGTTCCGTTTGCTAGCTTGTGACTAATTAGAGCAATTGAAGCGTCATTTTGACGGCAAGTTTTTTTAGTTGGTGGGGACGGGGGCAATGAAATCGTGGTTTTGTGCGGTCGCCAGTGTGCTTTTGGCGACGACCGCGCCTGTTTCGGCGGAACCCTTTTCCATCAACGATGCGTTGAAGCAGGCTACCCTAACCAACCCAGGCGTCGGCGAGGCATCTGCAAATCGGCGCGCAACAGAGTCAGAACTCCGCCAGACACAGAGCACATTGCTGCCACAGGTCCGCGTGGAGGCCCGGTACGGTCCTGAAAAATTCGACCAGAGCGCTGCAGTCGTGAGCGGTTCGGCGTTGCCGATTCCCGCGCCCGGAACTGGCACTTGGCGAAATGGAACCCAGGGGTCGGTTATTGTACGACAGGTACTGTTCGACGGATTTGCTTCCATTCACGACATCTGGCGGCAAACGGCCAGGGTTAACGCGGCCGCCTTCCGGGTCCGGGAGCGGACAGAACTCATCGCGCTGGATGCAGCGGAGGCCTATGTCGATGTCGTTCGGTATATGAGGCTGGTTGATCTCGGGCAGCAAAACATTGCCAACCACGAGCGGATATTCTCCAACGTGCAATCCCGCTTCTCGGGCGGCCGGGCCGGCGAAGGCGACTTGGAACAGGCGCGGGAGCGGGTGGAAAACGCGCGGGCGACGCTCGCAGAGTTTCGAAGGAATCTGGAGGAGGCCCGGGCCAAGTACCGCAAGGTCGTGGGACTGGAGGCGTATAATCTGCGCTTCCCGGCCCCGCTGGCGGGGTTGCCGGCAACCAGGGATGAAGCGCTGGCGATCGCGGTTCGCTTCAATCCGACCATCAGGGCCGCGCAGGCAGATGTGGACGCGGCCAAACACGCTTTCCGGGTCACGGACGGCGCTTTCGTGCCGAACCTCTCGCTCGAGGGCCGCGCGACCCACAGCGACAATACCTATCCGTATCTGGGCGTCACCCATGACGACTACAGCGGCAAGGTCGTGATGTCCTGGGACGTCTTCCGCGGCGGCCAGGATTCTTGGCGCCGTACCGAGATGGCCGAGCGTCACACCGAAGCGACCATGCGTCACGCGCGGTTGCAGCGAGATGCGCTGGAATCCATCGACAAGGCTTGGGCTGCGCGAACGGTTACAGCGACACGTGTCGCGGCCCTGACCCGTCAATTGCAGGCGGACCGCAAGACGATCGCAGCGTTCGACAAGGAATACGAACTCGGTCAACGCTCGCTGATCGATTTGCTGAATGCGCAAAACCAGTACTTCAATGCCGCCGTCTCGCTGACCTCTTCGCGTGGCGTCATTGTCTTCGCCGACTATCAGATGCTGGCGGCGATGGGGACTCTACTTGAATATCTCAAGGCTCCTCCCCCCGTAGATGCAGCACCGGTTGATCTGGCGCCGCTTGGCCTGCCCGTCTACAAGTTTTCGACGCCACGCGTGACCTTGCCGCAATCCGGATCGGAGCCGCTGCGCGTCGCAGATGCGGCCATCGACGCTTCCGCAGCTCCCTTGGCCTTTGCCGCCGCGGAACCGCGGGAAGGCTTTACCGATCGCTGGCCGCGTGGGGCAGTCGCAGCAAGGATGCTCGGAGCGCCGGAATGGTTCGCCCAGAAGTATGGCCGTAGCCCAAGCCAAGCGGTCGTCGCTCACGTCGATCCGACGGCGCAGCTATCGATGTCGTATGCTTCGGCGTATGAGGGCGAGCCGTATTGGCTGCTGTCGGCGTTCCCCTCCGAGAAGAAGTAAACGACAGTTTATCTGAGGTGAGCAGTTAATATAAGGCGCGGTTAATGGCGCCGGAAGTGTCTGCTAATTAACTGTCTGAAAGAATAGCCGAATCCAGCCCATGCTTCGGACGGCGATTTATTATATTCTGACGGCTTATTAGCCGCGTCGGTTGCGCGGGTCTTATTTACTTTACTGATGATCAGAGGCACTAGGTTGTTCTCCCGGACCTCCAAACAGGCGCAAGCCCGGCCGGCTGAAGACGAGGCGGACGGGATCGTTAGCGCCGCCGACGTCCATCCGCCACGTCATGACCCGCTCGCCGCGTCTCTGACCTATCTGGCTGCCCATCATGGCCGTGCGGTAAGTCGCGAGGCGTTGCTGGGCGGGCTGCCCATCCTTGATGGACGGCTGTCGGTCGCCCTCTATGACCGTGCCGCGAGGCGCGCCGGACTGGAAACGGAGGCGATCAAGCGGGACATCCTCGATATCCCCGCCATCGTTCTCCCTGCGGTCCTGATCATGAAGACCGGCAAGGCGCTGATCCTTCTGGGAATCGATCAGGCTAGCCAAAGCGTGAAGATCCTAGACCCGACGAACCTGCCTGCCGCGCCGCAGGTTCAGAGCATCAAAGCGCTTTATGCGGATTACACAGGCTACACCTTTCTGGTGAGAGCCGCGGCCGAAGCCAATGCGCGAGCGGTTGCCGCAGGAGATATTCCCCGGAGCCATTGGTTCTGGTCGGTCGTCAAGGTGCATTGGCGCAGCTACGGGCACGTCGCTCTCGCAGCCTTTCTGATCAACATGCTCGCGCTGGCGACGCCGCTGTTCACCATGAGCGTGTACGATCGAGTCATTCCGAACGGCGCGCTTCCTTCTCTGGTCGCGCTGGCGATCGGAATGGGTATAGCCATCGTTTTCGACTTCGTGTTGCGCACCGTGCGGAGCCGCATCATCGACATGACCGGAAAGACCGCAGACGTCGTTCTCGCCGCCAACATCTTCGAACACGTGATGGCGGTGAAGATGGCGCAGCGTCCAACCTCAGTCGGCATCATCGCCAATCAGCTTCGTGACTTCGATTCGGTTCGCGAGTTCTTCACGTCCGGCAGCGTGGTCTCTGCGACGGACCTCATTTTCGCCGTGCTCTTCATCGCCATCCTGTTCACGATTGCCGGTCCGCTGGCGTGGATTCCGCTCGTGATGCTGCCGATCATGATCGCGCTCGGATTTACGATGCAGCGTCCGCTCGACCGCGCCATAAAACGAATGCAGGCCGAGTCAGCGGCACGCCATGGCGTGCTGGTGGAGTCCCTCGCGGGGATGGAAACGGTCCGTGCAACAGGCGCCGAGGCCCGGATGCAAACGGCCTGGGAACGGTCGGTCGCAGCAACCGCGCGGTCGGGAGAAGACGTCCATTTCTGGTCGTCGCTGACATTGACGAGCGCGAATGCGGCGCAACAACTTACCAGCCTCCTTCTGCTCATCGTCGGCGTGTTTCTCATTCTCGAAGGCAAGCTCAGCGTTGGCGCCCTCGTTGCTGCCAATATGCTGGCGGGCAGGGTTTTGGCGCCGATTGCCGGGATCGCGTCCGTGATCACACGCGGCACCCAGACATTGTCTGCGCTCAAGTCGATCGACCGTATCATGTCGCTGGAACGCGAGCGGTCTCCGCAGCGCGCCTATGTCGCCCGCAAGATTGAGCAGGGCCGCATTAGCTTCGAAAACGTCAGCTTCTCGTATCCGAACGCGCCCGGCAAAGCGCTCGACAAGGTTTCCTTCAGGATCGAGGCCGGCGAGCGAATTGGAATTATCGGCCGTGTCGGCTCCGGCAAGACAACGGTCGGACGTCTCCTGCTCGGTTTCTACGAGCCGGAAGAAGGACGCATCCTCGTCGACGGCGTCGACTCCCGGCAATATGACCCGTCGGACCTGCGCGCCGGCATCGGATTTGCGATGCAGGACACCGACCTCTTCTTCGGGAAGCTGCGCGACAACATCGCGCTGGGCAAGCCCGAGGCGACGGATGAAGAGGTGCTTGCTGCGGCACGTTTGTCCGGCGTCGAGAGCTTTACCGCCAGCCATCCCATGGGATACGACATGCCCATCGCCGAAGGTGGCCGCAGTCTTTCGGGCGGGCAGAAACAGGCGATCGGGCTGGCGCGCGTGCTCATCAGGAAGCCTCGCGTGCTGTTCCTGGACGAACCCACCGCGCATTTTGACGTGCGCAGCGAAACTGAATTCCTGGAACGGCTCAAGGGCATGCGCGGAGAACAGATGACCATCATCATCTCCACCCATCGCCTTTCGCTTCTCGGAATGGTCGATCGTCTGCTGCTGTTTGACAATGGTCGGCTGGTTGCAGACGGACCACGGGACAAGGTCCTCGCTCTGCTGCAAGGCAAGCCTGCGGCAGCTCCGCCCGAACCCGTGGCGCAACCCACTGTCGCGCCTCGCGCAGCCCTGGTGCAAAATCCCAATGCCCGCATCTGATTTTGCCTTCGCCAATGACATCCGTGCGGCAGCAGCAATGCGTACACCGCGAACCTCGCGCATGCTCTTGCAGGCTTTCCTCGCCCTGCTCGTGACGTTTCTGGTCTGGGCGCATTTCGCGGTCCTCGATGAAGTCAAACGGGGCGATGGCCGCGTCGTGCCTTCCCGCCAGACCCAGGTCGTCCAGACCCTTGAAGGCGGTATTGTCGGTGACATCCTCGTTCAGGAAGGCGCCATCGTTAATCAGGGCCAGTCGCTGATGCGAATCGACGACACCAAATTTGCGTCCGAGTTTGGTGAGATCAGGGAACGACGCGGTGCGATGGCGGCGCGCGTTGCACGACTAGAGGCAGAGGCACGCGGACGAAGCGAGATTACGTTCCCCGAACAAATCGACCAAGTGGTTCCGGCGGCAGTCGCTACCGAGACCAGCGTCTTCAGGATGCGTGGACAAAAGTTGGCGCAGGATGTGGACGTCCTAAAGCAACAGGTAACCAGACTGACGGGCACGCTCAAGCTTCTGGAACGCGAACTCGAACTCACCCGCAAGCTCTATGAGCAGAAGGTCGTACCCGAGATCGAGATGCTGCGGCTCGACCGCCAGGCCACCGAAATGCGCGGGCAGCTCGCCGAAGCACAATCGAAGATCGCCAATACCCTTGCGTCCTTTCGATCGCAGGCAGACGAAGATCTGGCCAAATCAAAGGGAGATCTTGCGGTGCTCGATGAAAACATCAAATCCGCGCAAGATCGTGTGCGACGCACTGACCTGAAGGCCCCGGTGCATGGCATCGTTAATAAATTGAATGTGACGACGATCGGTGCGGTGGTTCAGCCCGGCGCCAATGTGATGGATATCATCCCACTGGATGACACGCTGCTGGTGGAAGGCCGCATACGGCCCCAGGATATCGCCTTCATCCGCCCCAATCAGGACGCGGTGGTAAAGCTCTCGGCCTATGACTCGTCGGTGTACGGCTCGCTAAAGGGCAAGGTGGAGCGGATAAGCGCCGATACTATCGTCGATGACAAGGCAGCCGACCGGTCGGAGCGCCAGGAAACCTTTTATCGCGTGATGGTTCGTACCGATAAAAACCATCTGGGCACGACCAAAAACTCTTTGCCGATCATTCCCGGCATGGTCGCCACGGTCGAGATCCTGACAGGCGAGAAATCCGTGCTCGACTACCTTCTCAAGCCGGCCCGTACCCTGCGGGATGAGGCCATGCGCGAGCGGTGAGCATGTTGCTTAACGGAACGTTACGGTCACCCGTTCAACTTTGAGGTGATTTTGAAGCATCCGGAAAACCGGCGATTGACCGCCTTCTCCGACATTCCTTCTATCCTTGCCTCGCCTTAACTCACCATAAGCGGCGAAGGCCGCAGTTTCCGTCCCGATAACAGATTGGGGCGGCCGATCGACGCAAAGACGTTGACTGACGCTCCTGACAAAGGGGACGTCATGACGCCGCGCGTAAAACTGCGGAGCCCACGCTCGCATGCGTTGGCCATGGGGCTCATTCTCGCGCTCGGCGTTGGCGCCACATCCGAAGCATTGGCCGCCGAGGATACGTCGCTGGAAGAGGTCGGAGCAGATCTCGCGCCGGGCGGCGACCAGGCGTCGCCGGCGAAATTCTTCAGCATCAATGCCGTTCTCGCCAAGCATGATCTTGGGGGCGGTCGCAGCACCACGGACTCGGTCCGCCTCGCCGCCCTCACCCCTTCGAACACGGCAACGGATGCGCCGCCCGCGGTGAGGGAAGCGCCTGCGGTAGGCTCCGAGCCGTTTGGACTGTTCACGTTCCGCGCGCCCGACGGCCTCCTCTGGCGCAAATGGCGCGGCGTCGAAGCCGACATGGTGAGGGAGCAGGCTATCCTCGATCATTGCCGGGCGGACGCCGGCAATTGTCCCGCCCACGCCGTCCAATTCCTTCGGCTCGTCAACGCGGTCGGGGCGAAGTTGGGACGCGACAAGCTTGATGAGGCCAACCGGGGCGTCAACGCCGCCGTCCGCTACGTCAGCGACCTCTCCCAGCACGGCGAGCCCGATCGATGGAGCACGCCGCTTGCGACGTTCGCCTCGACGAAAGGTGACTGCGAAGATTATGCGATCGCCAAATATGTCGCGCTGAGCGCCGCTGGCTTCCCCCGCAACGACCTGCAGATCGTGCTGGTCCGTGACCGCATGGTTCGTCAGGACCATGCGGTATTGGCGGCACGTGTAGATGGCCACTGGCTATTGCTGGACAACCGGTTCTCGACGTTGATGGCGGATTCCGAAGCCACGCGCTTCACGCCGCTGTTTGCGATCGATCATCAGGGCGTTCACCTCTTCGCCACCCCCTATGCGAAGCGACCGCTTGTAGGCAGCGAACTCCAGGCGGCACCGGCCGCGGCCGTCAGCGGCAAAACTATCGGCGCCGGTGCGCCGGCCGATAGCGCATCCGGGCTGAACACCCTGCCCCTGCTGATGTAGCGCATACGCTCCGCGCCCATCGGAGCGGCAAGAAAAAAGCCCGCCGGACCGATCCGGCGGGCTTCTTCAATTCGGAGCGTCAGCTCAGAGACCCGGCTGCAGATGAGCCGTATCCACCGTCCCGCCGGCCTGAATGACGGCAAGAGCCATCTTCGCAGCCGCTGCCGAGGTGTCGCCGAAGGCGTCGTGCGTGAGCGGCTGGTCGACGGTAGTGAAATGCGTCAACTCGCCCTCACCCGCCGAACCAGACGCCGGGAAGGTCAGTTCGCCATGACCCGGCCCGAAGCTGAGGATCTGATCCAACCCCTGCGGCAGCTCGTGGTGGGCCGTATCGGCCGGAACAGATGCCCCGAGCGACGCATCGAGATCGACCTCGACGAAGGTACCTGTGGTGCCGTCCGCGTAAGTAAACGAGCCGACCCCCGCAACCGTCTGTCCGTCGATGGGAGCACCAGCCGTCGTTGCAAGATCGATGCTCTTAATGTCGAGCTCGCCGAGCTTGATCAGTTCGCCGTCCTCACTGACGCCGTTGTGGTTGGCATCCCGCCAGACCACGAGATCGCCAAACGCCTGATCCCTGGTGTCGATCACGCCGTCATGGTTGCCGTCGAGGCTCGCCAGCGCGGCGATACCGTCGGCGAAGTGCCCGCCATTGAAGTTCGGCGTGAACAGCTCGTTGCCGCTTTCGATCTTGCCGGAGCCGTCGAGATCCAGCGCAAGAATGCCGTCCTGGCCATCGCCGGTCCAGGCGATCTGGTCTTGTGCACCGTCGCCGTTGATGTCGAAGGAGACACCGTTTTCGAGAGAGCTGAACGCGACGCCGTTGTTACCTAGATCGAGGACGATGGGGTCGGCGACAGAAGTGCCAACCACAGCGATCTCATTGTTGTTCGGTTCCGAGATGCTCGTGGCGTTCACCCCAACGAGGTCGATCAGCGCGTCACTATTGTTGTTCGATCCGTTGTCCGTGCCCTGAATGTAGACGTATGTATGGTTCACCCCACCGATTGTTGCCTCGAACGCAACCGTTGTACCAGTCGCGCCGATATCGTTTGCTTGGAGGTATTGAACAACTGCCGCAACATCAGCCTGCGTCGTCAAGCTAACCGCGGTGCTGAAGTTTGCGTTGGCACCACCAGACGTATCATCGAACGTTATGATGCCACTGGAAATCCTGTGGGAGGCAACAGCAAACCCGGTGTTCAACAGCAGCGCTGAATTTGTCGTCGTGCTGCCGGTAGGCGTCGCATTGCCAGCAACGGTTGCACCGCTGAAAATAATCCTCTCGCTAGCCGCCGCCGTCGCACCTGGCGCGAAATCAGCAATCACATCGTAGCCGGAAATGACGCCATTCGTTCCAGAGCCAGTGATTGACAACTGGCTATCACCCGCAGCGAAATTAAAGTCGTCAGTCCCGGCACCGCCAACCAGCAGGTCGGAACCGGTACCACCAGTCAGTCCGTCGCTCGATGCATTGCCTAGGAGAATGTCATTACCCGCACCCCCGCTTAGGTTGTCGCCGTCAGCTTCAGCAGCGATCAGGTCATTGCCCGATGTACCGCTCCGGGTGCCGTTGTCATCGGTGCTGATGGTGTAGGCACCGCTGCCAAGACTGTAGCCCTTGAAGGTCGCACCATCAAACGAGATGGTTTCCACCGCGTTGTTGCCACTGTTGTAGTGGTCGACGATACGGATCTGCTGTCCATTGACGCCAATAATCAGGTCACCATCACTGCCGTCATCATCATTGTCGAGACCGCTCAGTGACGTCAGCGCTGCGCCGTTCGCGTCGATCAGAACTGCATCGCCCGCACTGGCCGCTCCAACTTCAATGATCGTATCGTCACCGTCACTCAGGCCGAAGGCGTAGGTATCATTGCCGGCGCCACCAGCGAGAACGTCGTCATTCGCACCACCGATAATCGTGTCGTTGCCCGTATTGCCGATTATGTAGTCCTTGCCCACTCCGCCTGTCAGCGTGGCCCCTGTAGTCTGAGCGTTGACGATAATCGAATCGCCGCTGGCGGCAGCATTCAACGAAGTCGTAGCTGTGGCACTGTTGACGAAGTTGACAGTTGTCGCAGGCGCGCTGCTTCCCGTCCCGTCGGTGGCGATAGTCGTGAACGAGCCGCCCAGCGCAGCGTCGTCATCAATGGTGATCGTACCGACGGTTCCGACGTTGCCGGCGCCAAGACCGGTTCCATTCGCGGACTGAAGGGTACCTGCCGGCGCGACTGAAGCAATACCGAGGGTAGTGTTGTCCGCATCGATGAAGTACGAAGATAGCGCCGCCTCGGCGAAAGTGACGGCACCCGATCCCGTGTTGCTCACCACTGTCAGGCCGGTGGAATTGAGCACCGGCAGGTCGTTCACTGCCGTGACGGTCAGGTTGAACGACTGATTGACAGGCGACGAAACGTCTTCGTTTCCATCCTCGACGTTGACCTGGAAGGAAGCAGTGCTCGTTTCCGAACCGTTGTGAATGAACTTCACCTGACCGGCTGCCAACTGCGTGCCGGAGAACGTATTTTGGGTAACGCCGTTGACCTGAATGATACCGTTTGTCAGCGACGAGGCTGTGAATGTCACGCCCGCCGCCGCGTCATCCACATCTGTGAAATTCAGATCGGTGGTTGTGATCGTGTAGGTGCCGCCTTCAGCAACGATAGCTGCACGGTCTCCGGTAATGACCGGTGCATCGTTCGTGCCGGTAATCACGAAGCTCAGCGGCTGTGTCGGTGTGGTCGCCGTCCCGTCCGAAACCTGGATCTGATAGGTAACGGTTAGCGTCTGGCCGGCAGCGAGGAAATCGAGAGCCGCGGCTTCGGGATCCCAAGTGTAGCTAATCGTCTGCGCGCCGCCATTTGCTGTAATACTACTGCTAATCGCGAGTTCTCCAGCCACCAGCGCTCCGGTCAACGTGTTGATCTGCGCGCTCGTTAACACCGTGCTCAGGTCACCACCGCTCCACACGAGAGTCGGGGTGCCGTTGATCGATGCCGTCAGCGTATTGCCGACATCCACATCGGACACCGCGAATGTTCCGGAAACTGCCGCGATGTTTTGAGACGCAGCATTTGCGGCCTCGGTGATCCCGGCAGTGGCCGTAATCGGTCCCAGCGTCGGCGCGTCGTTCACCGAATTGACAGTGACCGATGCCGTATCGGTCGCGCTCGAGAACGCCGAGCTGCCGCCGTTGCTCGTCGTGTCCGCCTTCGTGCCGGCGGTGCCGGTGCTCTCATCCCAAGCGCGGAACGTGATGCCGTCCGTCACCGTGCCGTTGTAATCGGCTGACGGCTTGAAATACAGCCGGGTACCGACATCTGCTGCAAGCAGCAGCGCATTGGCGTTGCTGACCGCGCCCACCGCAGTCCATGTAGCGCCATTGTTGGTCGAGTAGTACCAGGTGCCGTTCGCGCTGTTGGTAGCGGTAATGGCGATGCCGAGGCCGGGACCATCTGCATCCGTCACGTTGTCGAAGCCGCCGCCGGCGGCCGTATCGAGCAGTGCGGACACGAGCGTCCCTACGGCGCCGGACGGCGCAGGCGCATCTTCATTGACGGCCGCATTGACCGGTGAATCCGTGGCGTCGAGAATCGGCGCTCCGTTCACATTGTTGACGTTGATCGTCAGCGTCGAGCTGGCGGTATCGCCGTCATTGTCCGTCAAAGTGTAGGTGAAGGGACGGCCGAAATTGGACGTGATCGTGGATGGCGGCGTGTAGGCATAGGTGCCGTCATCCAGATCAATGACGAAACTCTCGCCGGCGCTGCCGGTGAACGTGATCGTCAACTGGTTGGTGGTGGCATTGAAAGTGGCGGTGTTCGACCCCGAACCCGACGTGGTGATCGCGTCAGTCGCAGGGTTGTAAGTGTAGGTCTTGCCGCCGATTTCGATCGACTTCACATATCCGCCGTCAGCACCGAACGAAGTCGGAATGCTGCCGTCGATCACCGAGCCCGAAATCGACGGACTTACCGTCCCAGCCAGGCTCGACTGGAGCTGATTGAGGTTGGTGACGATCAGGGCATCCGTATCGGTGCCTGTGCCGCGCCCGTCATAGGCTAGCGGATCGAGGTACATGCTGGGCGCCGAGGAACCCAGTCCGATCGCGAAAGATACGATGTCGTTGGCGTTGACGAAGTTGACCCAATCCGTCAGTTCGTCGCCGGACACTTGTTCGCTGGTCGGATCTGGTTGCCCGTCCGAAATGAAGTAGGAAACATTGCGCACACCGGCCGTCGTCAGCTTGCCCGCATCATCGAAGGCGTCAGGCGCAAGCGCCGTGGCATCGTCGTAGTCGGTGCCATCATTCGCCGTCAGACCATCGATGTAGGTCTTTGCATCCGCGACCGACAGCCACACGCTGCCCTGCTTTTGCGCGGAGTCGTTGAACTTGATGATCTGGACCTTGACGTCGCCGGCAGCGTCGTACTGGTCCAACAGTTCCTTGGCGGCGGCCTTGAGCAGGTCGAGGCGCGTTGCGTAACCGGATACGCCTGAACTGAAGTCCATACTTCCGGAACGATCGAGGATCAGCAGGATGTTGGTGTCCGAGGTTCCCTCGGTCACGGTCTTGACGATCGGCGCAGCGACCGGGATGTCGTCATCGATGGTGATGGCCAGCGTGCCGGTAGCCTTGTCGGCGATAGGCAGCGTGGCATCCTTGACCTGGTAGGTCAGGTTGACGGTCGCGTCGTTCTCGTTGTCGCCCGCATCATGGAGAACCGGCTTCAGCAGCGTGAACACGTAGTTGCCGTTGCCATTGTCCGACCCGCCATCCACGACGACGATGAAGATCGCGCCGCGCGCGGCGGACGAAGCGGTCAGGGTATTGTTGGTAGCGTTCCAGCTATACGTAACGCTCTCAGAACCAACCAGACCCGTCGTGCCGTCCATCGGCGCGAAGTTGATCGGATCCGAGGCCGCCTTGCCGTCCGTGTTGTAGTTGTGCGGCAAGGTGCCGCTGGCGGTGATGGCCTGCCCGGACAGGTCGTCAGCGAAGGTACTTCCGGCAATGCCATTCGGAAGACCTTCGTCGTCCACCGAAGCCGAGCTGTTTCCTGCGGTCGGCAACGAGTTCGTCTGGACGCTGCTAAGCGTGACGGTTGCCGTTGAGGTATCGCCGTCGCCGTCCTTGATCGTGTAGGTAAAGCTGTCGGCACCCGTGTAGCCAGCCTCCGGCGTATAGGTGAAGGTGCCGTTGTTGTTGTACACGACGGTGCCGTGCGCGCTGTTGGTGACGGTAACCTGGCCGATAAGCGGCGAATTATCCGTATCGACCCCATCGGCGCCGAACTTGTCGTTGGCCAACAGGCCGGTCAAGAGCGTCGCACCGGTGATGGTCGTTGCCCAGGTGTCGTTCACCGCCGTCGGAACGTCGTCGACGATATTGATTTTGATCGTCGACGTAGCAGTTTCGCCGTCGCTGTCCGTAGCTACGACGCTCAGGCTTTCGGGCAGGCCGTTGTTACCCTGCAGCGAAGCATGCTGCTCGTTGTCAACAAGCGTGTAGCTGTAGCTTACGGTGGTGCCGTTGAACGCGGTTACTGCAAACGTATTCCCGGTTGCCGTCGTAAACGAACTGGCGGTAAAAACTCCGTTCGTGACGAAGGCGTGACCGTCAATCATCAGGCTGTTGAGCCCGTCGGCCGCCGCAATAGTAAATGTTCCGTTCTGCAAGAGGTTTCCGGAGTCCGGGCTCGATCCGGCCGACTCGTCTACGCCACGGCTCGCCAGCAGATCGTTTTCATAGACGGTGATATCGCCGTCTTCGCCGTTGATCCCCGAAATCGTGACGCCGTGATCGGAAATGCCGATTGTCAACGTCGCGGTCGAGACATCCCCGTCACCGTCGGTCAGCGCATAGGTAAAGACGTCGTTCGCAACAACCGGCGACCCGTCGAAACGGGTATAGGTGTAGCCGCCGTTCTCGTTGAGAACGAGCGTGCCGTACTGGCCGGTGACCTGGAAATTGTGCGAGCCGTCCGGCGTCGTGTCCGTGGTGACGCCGACGACGCCCGTAACTTTCGCGCCGTCTGCGCCAAGCACGTCTGCGCCGAAATTGGTCGTACCTACCCCGGTGACGACGTTGCCAGTAGCCGTCGCATTGTCGGCGTATGAAAAATCATCGAAACCGAAGTAACCGGGACCGTCGACTACAATCTTATCGACGCTGCCCAGAGCAGAGAGATTCACATAGGTGGGCCCGCCCGCTGTGCCCTCATGGATGTCCTGGGTAAAGCTGCTGACCAGAACGCCATTCACATAGCCGGAAATGGTAATCGTCATCGGCTCGGAGCCGTGCGACGAGAACCAGGCTCCAAGCGCCGTGAACCTGCTGCCATCGGCGTGGGCGATGGTGATCGGGTCGCCCGCAGTTCCGGTATAGCCCGGCTGCTCCACGCCGTTCTTTTCACCGACGAAAGCAAGGTTGCTGCCCGAGTGAGGAACATAGGTCGCAAACGGACCCGAGCCCGGCGGATTGTGAATACCCGTCTGGATAAAATTGAACCCGTGATAGGGCGACGCAATCGGCGTCTCGCCATTTTCGCCAAGCACGACGTCATCGAAATTCAGGGTCTGCACGGCAGTTGAAACGGAATCGGCGTCCGCGTTCGCCGACGGCATGTCGTCATCGACGCCGATCGTGAAGCTGCCGTTCACCGCGTCACCGTCGGAATCGGTGGCGGTATAGTTGAACGTCAGGCGGATGTCGTTCTCGTTGTTGCCCGTAGCGTGGTCGAGTTGATCCTTCAGCACGACGCGGAATGCACCGGCGCCTTCATCGGACAACGATACTTCAATGACGGTGCGTCCGCCGGCGACGCCAGTCAGGATTGTGCCATCGGCATTGGTCGAGAAGACCACCGCCTCGCCCATCGAGGTGAGCGCGGACGCGCCCGACACGCCGACGCTCGCATTGGCGAACGTCAGGCTGCGATCACCGACACCATCCGGATGATCCTGGGTCAGCGTGCCGAACGAACCCGAATTGATGTCCACGCCGCTATCGAGGTCATCGGCACCCCACTTGATGTTGAGGTAGCCTGTCGACGTCGTCTCATTGGCGTCGCCATCCGTGTTGGCAACGTAATTATCGCCCGCTTGAGTGTCGTGGCTACCGAACGCGAGCGGTCCTGTCAGACCGTCCTCGTCGACGAAGGCCACGGGAACGAGGCTGACATTGTCGATATAGGCGCCGAGCGAATTCTCCTGCCCGGCCCCTTGGAAGCCGAGCACATCGCCCGCGTCGGTCCCGATCACGCTGACGGTGATCAGTTGCCAGACACCCGCCGTCATGCCCGTCGAGTCGATGGATTTCACCACCTGCCCGTTCCACAACACGTTCAGGCTACCGCTGTCGGCGTTACCCTCGTTGGAACGAGGCGAATAGTAGAACGTCAGTTCATAGGCCTCGCCGGCATGCGTACCGGCGATCACCTGCTGAATGATCGTGTTGGTGTGGCCGGAGTCGTTGTAGTGGTCGCTGCCGGACAGATTCCCGCTGCTGAGATCGGAATCGAGCTCGATCAGCGCGTTGCCGTCCTGTGCGAACACGCCGCCGACATTGCCGGTCTGCACTTCGAACGGCACATCACCGTGTGGGCCGGCCGCTCCGATATCCGCCGTGGTCCAGCCAGCGAGGCCGTGGTAGATCGACCATTGGTTGTTCCCCAGAGCGTGACCCTGTTCGAAGCTGCCGTTCACGACAAGGTTGTTTGCCGCGACCGTCGACCCGACGATCGGCATATCGTCGTCGATCGAGATCGCCAGCGTGCCGTTGCCCGTGTCGCCATCGCGATCCGTGATCGTGTAGCTGAGATTGATACTTATATTATCTTCGTAAGCGGTCTGAGTGCCACCGACGTTCGGATCATCATGGATGGGATGATCGATTTGACCAACCAGCGAGAAGCTATACGCGCCAGTCGACGGATCGACCTGAATCTTGAAGGCAGCCGTCGCGAACGCATGCGACGGCGTATCCGTCAGCGTGGAGGCATAGAGGGTATTGGTCCCGGCATCCCAGAAGTAGTGAAGCGCCTGGTTGCCAGCCGTGAGCGCGTGATTGCCGGCATCGACAACCGCAAATCCGTCCAGCGGCGCGAAGCTGATCGTGCCTGCCTCGTCCGCGCCGACCAAGAAATTCAGCGTGCCGGTCGTCGGCGATACCGATGCGGCATCGTCGCCCGCAGACGCGGTGTCGTGGTTGCCCGACGCCAGATCGTCCTCGTCGACCGTTACCGTCGCGTTCGGTCCGGTGACCGGAATATCGTCCTCGATTCCGATCGTGAACACGCCGCCACTGGTGGTCGTGGTCGAGGCATAGGAGAAATTGTTGACGCGGATCTTGTCGCCATCCGCAAGATCGAAGCGAATGACGAGATGGTCGAACGTCCCGGACGGGTCGATCGTCACCGCGCTTCCATCGCTGGGCAGCGTCAGCGTACCGCTGTCATAACCCGCGCTACCGGATACCGGCACACCGCCGTGATAGGCGACCCAGGAAATCGTTCCAGTGCCGCTCCCATTGATGGTGAAGCTGAACGAGTCGGTGCCGGCTCGCTCAACAATGAAGCCCTGGTTGTCCTGGATCAGGTTATTGCCGATCCCAACGCCCTGCCCCGAAACGTTGAACGAGGCTGCATTGTCACCAGCCGTATTGACGAAGCTGTTTGCAGCCGTGCCGGTGAACGTCAGGCCGTCAAACGTCACACCGCCCACGGTATAGGTGTCGTAGTGCCCGGGCTGCAGGGTTAGCGGGGTGGTCACCGTGGTCGTGGTGGTCGACCCCTGGAGCTGGATTTTATCACCGTCCTGATCGGTGAACTGAATCGCGCCCGTAAAATCGAGGATCAGCTTCTGGTTATCGTCATTCGCCGGCGCGTTCGGCAGATGGTCGATCTGGTCCTCCAGCGTGAACGTGTAGTTGCCGTTCGGCTGGACGTCGAGCGTGAACACCACGCGGTCGCCACCGGAGAATCCGGCCGTACCATCGCTGTCGACATAACCGGTCAGCACCGTTCCCGAGACGCTGTAGAGCACCGCAGCACCCTTGGACGTCACCGCTGTCAGGCCGGCCGGATTGGCGAGCAGCGAGAACGTTCCCTGCTCGTCGGCGCCAACCGAAACGAGCGTCGCCAGCGATCCCGTCGCGACGGTGGTCTGGCCACCTTCGGTATTGCCGATCGACTGATGATTCGAGTTGGCGTCGGTCAGCGCATCTTCCTGAACCGCACCGGAAACCGAATTCTGGGTCTGAACCGGGATATCGTCCTGGACGGTGATGGTGAAGCCGCCGGAAGGCGTCACGCCGTCACTGTCGTAATCGACGAAGCGCACCACCGACGAGAGATTGATGCTGAGGGTGTTCTCGCCATTGCCGGCGGCATGGTCGAGTTGGTCCTCCAACGTGAACGTGTAGTTGCCGTTGGACTGGATCTGCAGCGTGAACACGGTGATGCTGCCCGCCTTGGCAGTCAGCGTGTCACCCGAGATGCTGTAGCTCAGTGCGGTGTTGTGAGACGTCAAGTTTTGGTTCTGCAGAGCGGAGATGCCGCTGATATCGAGAACGAACGTTCCGTTTTCGTCCGCGCCCACTTTGAAGAGCGAGGTCAGCGAGCCGTTCGCAACTGTCTTGCCGCTCGAGCCGTCTTCGTTATTGCCGACAGAATTATTGCCGCTGTTGGCGTTGGTTAGATCGTCTTCTTCAACGGTCGCAGTAATGGACGCGCCGCTGACCTGGATCGGAATATCGTCCCGGATCTGAATGGTAAACGCACCGGCCGCCAGCTTGACCGTGTCGCCATCGCCGTCGGTAGCGACAATGTATTTGGACAGATCAAGCGCCGTCGTCAGCAGGTTCTCGGAGTTGTCTCCGTTTTGGCCGTTCAGCGACGGATGATCGATCTGGTCCTTGAGCGTGAAGACATAGGAACCGTTGGACCCAACCGTGAGCGTGAAGACCTCGCGATCGGTGCCGGCCTGGTACCCAAAATTCCCGCCCTGATTGACGAAGCCGCGCAGCGTATTGCCGTCGGATACGATCAATATGTCGCCGCCCTTGGACTCCAGGCCGGTATTGACCGGGCTGCTCTGAACGACGAGATCGAATGCCGTTGAAGACGGACCATCCGCACCGAAATTGACCAGCGCATTGAGAGCGCCTGCGGCGCCCGTGGCAACGGCCGAACCCGTGCCGGTGGTCTCGCCAGCACGATTTGCGTCGAGATTGCCGGTGGGCAATCCGTCTTCATCCACGGCAACCGAGATCGTGGCGCCGGTGATTGTCGGGCCGTCATCCTCAAAACGGATCTTGCCGGAAATATCCGCCGAATCCCTCGCGGAGTCGCCGTCACCATCGGTGACCGTAACGGTGGCAAAAACCTTATTGCTTGCGATCGCAACATAGTCGTCCGCACCGCCCGCATTGTTGTGCTCCAGCGAGACGTACTGCACCACCGAAACCTTGCCGGTGACCGGATCGATGGCGATCGCAAAGGCCGCCGGATCGTTTCCGGTATTTGTCGTGCCCGAGCCCGAGTCCGGACCGTCATAGCGGCCGACGATCAGATCGCCTTCCTTGAACAGGTAGATGTCTCTACCATCGGTCGTTTCGAGGCCGGAATTGGTGCCGTTTCCGCCATTCAGGGTGAGCGAGAACACCTTGGAACTGGAGGTCGCCGCACCGTCGGAGCCGAAATTGGCCGAAACCGTCAGCGCCGCGCCCTCGCTTTGCGCAAACCCGACCGCGCCATCGATCTTTTGGGCACTCGCAAGATGCGGATCCGAGCCCTTGTCGTGAACGTTGGCGAACAAATCCCTGACCGCCTGCACCGTCGTATCGTCGTCCGACGATTGAACATCCGGCGTCTCGTCATGAACAACGGAGAAGCCGCTCGCGGCATGAACGTCGACCGACGGACCATCATCGAGGAAGGTGATCAGCTTGCCGATATTGACTGAGTCGGACGACTTGTCGCCGTCGGAATCGGTGACGGTAAGCGTAGCAATGATCTTGCCGTCGAGATTCTGCTGGACCGTAAGCGGGTCGTCGGGCGACGCGTCATTGAAGTTAGTGCCGTTATCATTGGTCTCGTTGGAATCGCCGCGGTCGTCATGCTTGATCGAGAGATATTGGGCGACGCTGACCTTGCCGTCGGAATCGATCGCAATCGCGAACGCAACCTTGCCGTTGAAGGCGCTATTGGCGTCCGAAACTGTGCCGAGGATCAGGCCATCGGCGTTGACCGAGAGGACGATCTTGCCGCCGTCGGTCACGAACAGGCCGGAGTCCGTTCCGTTGCCGCCTGCCACGCTCAATGAGAACGTGTGCGGATAAGGCGGATAATCGGCGCCGATGACGGAATCGTCGATAACGACGGAGAAATCCGAACGCGCGTAGGCAATTGCGCCGTTGCCCGGATTGCCCCCATTGTTGTCGCCCGATACGTCGGGATCATCGCCGACGAGGCCCGTCGCCTCGAGCTTGGCAAACAGATTCCGGACGCTGCTTGAAGTCGTGTCGTCCGCCTGGTTGCCTGGAGTTTCGTCGACGGTGACCGAGCCCCAACCAAGATCGACGTCGGCATGCGGAACGTCATCAGTCACGCTGATCGTGAACTTGCCGGTCAAGGATACGGTATCGCCATCCTTGTCGGTGAAGGTGATGATGGAGCCGAGGTCGATATTGGGAATGGAGTGCTGGACGCCATTGTCGAGCGGACCGGAGCGCAGATCACTGTTCTGGCCGCTGCCCTCCGTATGAATCAGTTCGTCATACAAGCGGAATTCGTACGCGCCGGTCTCGGTGTTCAGCGTCAGCGAGAAGACCGGGTTGCCATTCGGACTTGGTTCGTTGGCCGTGATGACGATTTCGTGGGAGCCAACTGGGCCGTCTGAAATCGTGTAAATCAGAAGCTTGCCGTTCTCGCCATCGCCTTGGGCGCTCTGCTTAGAATAGAGTCCAAGCGCGGTCAGCTTCGCAATGGCGTCGGACGAGAATCCGAATGTCCCGGTCTCATCGGCGCCCACCGAAACCAGGCCGGCCAGCGTGCCCGACACGATCGCAGCGCCAGTGAAATTCTCCGTGGTGGAGCCGTCGGCACTTCCGTCGTTCGGACTGGTACCCTGCGACCACGGCGTGAGGATATCGTCCTCATCGACCGTGCGGGAAATCGAGGCGCCGGTCAGGACGGGGATATCGTCCTGAATCTCGATCTTGAACGTTCCTTCGCCCAGATTGATGTGGTCACCGTCACCGTCGGTGGCAACGATAAAGGCCGAAAGATCAAGCGATGTGGTGAGGATGTTTTCGCCGTTGTCGCCCTCAGCATTATTCAGCGTCGGGTGATCGATCTGGTCCTTCAGCGTGAAGGTGTAGAAGCCATCCGCTCCGACCGTTAGCGTAAAGACTTCGCGATCGCCGCCCGAGAAGCCAGATCCGGCAACGCCGGTTTCGACATAGCCATGCAGCGTCGTGCCATCGGACACGATCAGCACATGAGCGCCCTGCGACGTCAGGCCGGAATCGACCGGCGTGTTCTGAACAGCCACCTTGAATCCTGTCGCCGCAGGTCCATCGGTGCCGAAATCGACCAGCGAGGCCAGCGAACCGGTAGCAACCGCCGAACCCGTTCCCGCCAGCTCTCCCGTGCGTCCGGCGTCGGCGTTGTGAACTGCCAGTCCGTCTTCGTCGACGGTGCCGATCACGCTACCTTCGCCGATTAGCACCGGACCATCGTCCTGGAAGACGATGCTGGACGTTTCACCGCCGGCGATCTGGATCGTCGCGGAAGATGTCGCGGTGTCGTTGTCGACGTCGGTGATAGTCGCCGTCAGCGTAATGCCAAGGCTTGCAAATACAACCTCGCCCTCATCCTGGTTGGAACTGAGCAGCGTGAGCGCCTTGCTGGAATCGAAATTGTTGCCGTCCTGGCCATGGTCGATTGCCATGTATTGGGCGATCACGAGTTGACTGCCCGACAGGCTGCCTGCGTTGACGAGCGTGATGCGGGTCGCGATCGGACCATTGGGATCGTTGCCGACACGACCCACGATCTCTGTGTCACTGACTTTGAACAGATAGATGGTGTCGTCACCGTACAGGCCGCTGGGATCGGTCACCTTCAGTGTGCTGGCGACGCTGCCAGACGGACCGGAGCCTCCTGTTAGCGAGAAGCTGTATTGATAGGTGACCGTTTTCTCGCCGTCCGTTCCGGGGTCCTTGACCACGCTGAACAGCGCCTGCAGCGCGCCCTGACCCTGCTCTTCGCCGCCCGCGGCCGTCTTCACTTCGCCGATCGGGACGGTGCCGGTCGGATCCGCCGTCGTCGAGCCGGTATCGTCAAGCGGTCCGGGGAAGCCGTTGGGATTGGGATCAAAGCCGATCGATTCATCGAGCGATAAAGTCGCAAGCTGCGCAGAGCCTTCGACCGGCTCGACCACCGACACGGAAATGGCCGGACCGTCATCGTCGAATGCGACACCGATGGAATCTGTCGATACGTGCGTAACGACCACGCCGAGCGCATCGGTGACGACTTGCTGAACGAAAACAACGTCCGCGAGTTCGATCCGATCATTCGGATCGAGCGTGTTGCTGTGCTGAACGGCCTCATATTGTGCGACGCTCAGCTTGAGGGAGACGGGATCCAGATAGAGCGCAAACGCGATTGCGCCGCCGGCGTTGGGGGTCGTGCCGTTCCCTTCACGCGCAACAATGAGATTTCCTTCCGAGAACAGGAAGACCCCATTCCCGGTTGCGGTCGCTTTCAATCCGGTATCGACTCCGGCAAATGCGGCGCCGGTCGACGTGGTCAGCACATAGGCCACCGTACCGGGACCATTGGTGCCGAAGTTGACGTTCGCCGCGCCGATTTCGGACACGGCGCTCTGCGCCCACCCAATCAGTCCGGCCTGCTGGAAGACGGCCGGCAAGAGTGGATTGGCTTGATCATCTGCGGTGAGTTGTACACCGAGCGTCTCGTCATGAACCGTCAAGACGCCCGCGAGCGTGAAGCTACCCGAGGGCGCGACGTTCGGGGTGCCGTTGAAAGTCTCGGGAGTAAGGGCAACAGTGCCGAGCGACTCCTGTCCGAGCAGGTCGAGCGGACTGCGCGTTGCCAGCGGATCGACGGAGCTATTGCTGAAGTTCGCGCCGCTGGCTTGGGCATTGCCGCCGCCCTCGCCGGCCGCCGGCAAAATCGACTGGTCCGTGGTGATCGGAAACAGGCTTGCGAATTCGCTGACCGAAACGTCGCGCCCCGGCGCCACTTCGATAGTCAGGTTCTTCAGGGCATCATGCCTTGAATCGAAAAACGGCTCGACTGTCACGGTCGACTTGTTGTCGAACAGGATGATCAACCTATCGCCGACATGGACGAGCGTGATCTTCTCATTCGCGATCCCTGAAAAATCGACCTTGACCTTCTGGTCGTATCCGAGATTGACGACCACCGCCTGGTCGCCCATCGGCTTCGTCAGCTTGAAAATTCGGGGAGGTGCGGAACTGTTGGCGGGAGTGGAACCGGAAAGCTGAGCGACCTGAAATTGCGCGTTCATTAGTCTAAGTACTCCGCCAAAAAATGCGTTTAATTCAAGTTTGCAAAAAATATTCCAAACTTTTGACGTATTAAGCTATTGTTAACCGTTTGTAGGGTCAACAAAATCAATTGGTTAACCTCCGCTTTTTGCCTCGCTGTGGTAAACTTGAAATGCCGGCCATCGCCTTGAAAATGGCTTTGAAATGAGCGGCTTGCCTCGAACTGACCAACATTGGCGGCCGAGCGAGGACATCAGATGAAGGTTTTATTGCTCACCGGTGCCCTGTTTTTCGCCGGCCTGGCAGGCTGCGCCTCGGCCCAGGAGCAGTCCCGGACGGTCGAGCGAACGGTCAAAAGCGTGCCGAACAGGGACGCCCGGATCGGCGTCTACCTCAACGTGCAACCCGATTGCACATCCGGGCCACTGCCAACGATTCGACTGGTCAGCCCGCCCGCCTCCGGCAAGGTTGTAGTCAAGAACGCGAAGGTCAAGGCTACCAACTACAAGGCCTGCCTTGCGCTGGAGGTGCCGGCTTATGTCGCGTTCTACAAGTCGCCTGCGGATTTCCTCGGTAATGACGTGTTGACGATCGAGGTCAAATATGTGGGCGGCCGTACGGAAATCCAGAAGATTACTGTGAACGTGATGAGGGCGGGCGGGGAGCAAAAAATCTAATCGCCGCGATTTGATTGGTCAGCACCGACCCTGATGGCGGATTCGTCGGGAGAATATCCTCAATAGGAAATCGCGAGGGGCCGGGCTCGATCCAGGTTGACCAGCCGTAACAACCGCCAAAGACACGGTCCTATCGGTGCACAACGGACTATTAGTTTGACGGTACGGCTGATTCTTGCTCTGTTGACTGCATTCTCTTTTTCGATTTGGGGGCAGCCATGCGGTTCGCATTGGGCAAATTCGTTTTGATCGCAGCTTCGTTGGGATTCACTGCATGGGCAAGCGCGTATCCTGCTGGCGCAGCCGACCTCGGTTTGATGACCGCGGGGCCCGGCTCAATTGGCAATTGCTCCGAAATCGTTTTCAGTTGCGAGAATGGCAGGCAGTATCCGCTCTGCCCGATTGCAACGAGCGTCGTCGGTGAAGTCGTTACTGCATCGCTGCACACCGGCCACCGCGGGGGCATTCACGTTCGGTTGGTCCCGATGGGCGTCGGCTACCGATATGCCGGGCGCGGGGTATGGCTGGACGGCTTCCGCGACAACGCACTGCTCAACTTCGGAAAGCACAGCCAGGTCGCATGCACGATCGAGCGCTCCTGATCACACGCTGACCACACGTAAAGTCAGGACCAAATGGGCAGCCGCTACCCCTTTGTGCGAACTACGACGTGCGAAGCGCGGGGGCGCATGTAGGCTTTGGGCTGGACATAGCGCGCACAGTGATCGTTCCACTGCTGCAACTGCCAATTCCACTTCAAGCATCCGGATTCCACCGCAGAATCATATCCCCAATCCAGCCGATAAGGCTCATCCCCGAATGGATAAGGACCGCTGTAAGCGCGGCTGCTTGAAACGATAACGAGCGAAATGGAAGCGCCAACAATTGCAAAGAGTGTTTTCTTCATAAGAACCCCGGTCTGGAGCGCACACGCCGAAGAGTGCCAAATGGCTTCAAGCTTATCAAGCGACAAGCAGTGGTTTGACCGCGGTTTGCCGCCGGTCCGACGCAACTCTTGTTCTGCCTGATTGATGTCGCCCCCGCCTATCATCTTCGGCCAACTGCAGGATTTCGATTTCACACGCGGTCAGTAGCGTTGCGGGATCAATCGGTCGTCGGTGCTGCAACTTTCGCTGCGGCTCGACTTCAACCGCGATAGCAGAGAACCAGCTTGCTGGCAGCGCACGCATTCATGCCCATGAAAAGGGATAGGACTTACTAAGTAGCTCGATCTCGAAAGCGTCGATACCTAGTTTGCAGCGGTTCGGCCGGCACACCGTTTTCTCCCAGAATATCTGCGACCAGTTCATCCTTAACGATTTTCTCCATCACTGCCCGCACAAGTCGCGTACGCGAGATACCGCGCTGCTTTGCAGCCTCCTGGAGATATTCAACTTCCAACGGGATCACGATATTCTTGATGGTCACGGCCAGTCCTCGATGCTCCTTCGCTCTAATGATCTGCTCTGCTGACCAGCAATCTTGGCAAGAGTTGGAGAGGACGGAGGCAACCGTCGCCTTTCTGCTTTGCGCTACGCTCATGTGCATGGAAACATGCATAGCCACAGACGTTTGCTTGCAATTGCCACCGCCCGCTGGCCCGGGGCGAGACACTCCTGACCCCAACGTCGGCTCGTCATTTAATTTGTGAGAAACGACTAAACTTTACACGATCCAGGGGGCCGTATTAAATGAATGCCGATATTTAATCGCAGAGCGAGCTGCGAATGTATTTGAACTGCATCCCGCCCGAGGTTCTGTTCCGTCCGAAGGTCATAGGCTAGGAATACTTATGAAGGAGAGATCGAGCGAGATAGATCGGCTGCCAGTCACGGTGCTCAGTGGATTTCTGGGCGCAGGCAAAACAACATTGCTTAATCGCGTACTGATGAATCGCGAAGGCCTGCGCGTTGCAGTCATCGTCAATGACATGAGTCAGTTGAACATAGACGCAGACCTTGTCCGCAACGGTGGCGCCAACCTTTCACACACGACCGAGTCGCTCGTGGAGCTCAGCAATGGCTGCATATGCTGCACATTGCGCGACGACCTCCTGTCGGAGGTCAGGCGATTGGCCGAGCAACGGCGATTCGATTATCTTCTGATCGAAGGAACTGGCATTGCTGAACCCCTTCCCATTGCGGCAACGTTCTCGTTTCGCGACGAGGCCGGCGCCTCCCTTTCCGATGTTGCGAGACTCGACACGATGGTCACCGTCGTGGATGCCTTGAGCCTGCTCGCCAACTACAGCAGTCGCGATCTGCTGCGCGATCGCGGCGAGTTGCGCGATACGTACGACCAGCGGACGCTTGTCGATCTTTTGGTTGAGCAGATCGAGTTTGCTGATGTGGTGGTAATCAACAAAGTGTCAGAAGCGACAGGCGCGACGCGTGCGGAAATTCGTAAGGTAATTGCCGCACTCAATCCCCAGGCGCGCCGATTCGAGACTGACTTCGGAGAAATTCCTCTCAAGGCGATTCTTGACACCGGCCTTTTCGACGAAGCGAAGGCTGCGACTCACCCACTCTGGTATAAAGAGCTATACAGCCCCGATTCCCACGTGCCGGAGACCGAGGAGTACGGCATATCCAGCTTCGTTTACAGGGAAAGACGTCCCTTCGATCCCGTTAAGCTGTTGTCGTTGCTCAACAAGCCATGGCCGGGTGTGATACGCGCCAAAGGGCACTTCTGGCTCGCCACGCGTCCGGATTGGGTGGGTCTTCTCTCCGTTGCTGGCATGCAGCGTCGCTGCGAGCCCATGGGCTATTGGTGGGCGACAATCCCGAAGCCAAGTTGGCCAAGCAACCCTCAGTTTCAAGAACAACTCAACAGCCGATGGGATGGCGCTTGGGGTGACCGCCGTCAGGAACTCGTGTTCATCGGTTCAGACATGGACGAAGCGCAAATCCGAGCCTCGCTGGATGCCTGCCTTCTCCATTCGGAGAACGGGTTCGATCCGCAGAGCTGGCGTAATCTGAGCGACCCTTTTCCACCGTGGCATTATCCTGATCACACCAACAATATCGGCGTGTCGCTTCGTTAGCTTGAGCTCAATGCTTGCTGGCGCGCGAGACGCCTGCGGCGAGGATGGCCCGGCTTAACTGGCACCTCCACCGCAATGGCGACGGCTGCAATCTCTATTGTCACCGTCCAAGCGCCTAGATCTCGAGGGGGCGCCTGGGATCACACTGCGACCATTTTCTCAGCAAGGTATTCAACTTGGCTCGCAGGACGCAGTCCTGCTCAACCATCATCCCCTTTCCCAGTGAAAGGCCCTTGCTTAGTTGCCGAAGGAAGCCGTCGCGAGCAGACCCGACGCAAAAATGACCTCGGCAAAGCGTCTGCGGAGCGTTGTCGAAACCTCCGCACTAAAGAGGCATGTGGGTGAGCTCCCCATATTAAATCTCAGGTTGATCACCTCAATGAAAAACAATCAGAATGGTTATAACAGGCCAGACGTCCTTCCCCGGACCAATCTGCTGGAAAACCAAGGCTATTTGCCGATTGGGTCGGTTTAGATCGACATTTGATCATCACCAAAACTTTGCTGCTCGACACGGGAGAAAATTTGATATTAAATATCCTTAAAGGATTAATTTTTCATTTAAATTCAATGGAAATTAAACGTTGCCGGTGCGGCCATGGTCTTAGCAACTATTGCGGATAGGGACGCGACCATGGCCGAGCGGCAGATCGAACGCTGTGACTTGTCGAACCAGCATGCGTGCTCGCTTGAGGTCACTACCCAGCGCAGCATCGCGGTCCAGCGATCCACGGGTGGGCCGTCCATTGAAGCTGTCGCTTCTGTATCCGCCCAGTCATCACGGCTGCAGCCTCTCATACGTATTCCCCTTTCTCGCGCGAGGATATCATGAGGTCCTTCTACGAAAATTCCGGTTTGGGCCGTATTGCTCTCGGACTGCGGACTTGGCCACGCACTGTCCTGCGAGGAAATGCCCGCGCATCCGATTTGGACACTGATAGCGAGTCGCTTCTCGCCCCGCGGAAATGGTGGGAAGGTCCGGGCATGATCGGCTTAGGTGCCGTCGCGTCGACATTCACTGAAATCGCCGAGGCTCGTTTCGCAGGGTTGACAGCGGTAGTTCGAGCGCCAGCGCCTGCGGCAGCCGAGCCAGTAATGTCAGATCCCGTTGTGCTCCTAGGCAGGGCCCCTTCCGTGGCCTTGGCGCCAACGATCATTGGGTCATCTGCGCCCCCTCCGGCGGTTGCCGCCATTTGTGGCTGCGGCTACTTCCTTGCTCCAACACGGGTGCTCGACCAGATGGCGGCCAATGCAGCGCATGTGCATTTGAGCGGCCAGGTGAATGATACCCGAGTTTCAGGCGGAGCGGATTTCCTGTTGACGGGCAAAGCCGGGATCATGGGAGCCTCGGTCAGCGCGGAGATGTCTCTACAGAATGTTGCGCCAATTAAAGATTGGGCGTTGGTAGGAGGTACCCAGACCGGTACCGGCACTGAGACCGGCGAAATCGGTGTTCTGTCGGGTTCGGTTACGACCACAACGGTTTCGCGAGCCGCCACCACGGAATCGTCCAACCTCCCCACGGCCGCCGCGACATCTACAAACCCGATCGTGCTCGAGAATCAGAAGCAGGGCACCCCACAAAGCGTGTGGGATATCGAAGGCGCCGGCAGCTCGAATATCGAAGGTTTTGCTACCGACATCAGCGTCGATAATGGCAACAGAATTGACTTCAAGATCAATACGGACTCGTCAAACTACCGGATCGAGATATATCGCCTCGGATACTACGGCGGCATGGGTGCTCGATTGGTCACGACCATCCAGCACACGGGCGTACAAAATCAGCCTGCGCCGCTGCGCGACGCGACCACCGGCCTCGTCGATGCCGGCAATTGGTCTGTTTCCGCATCCTGGGACGTTCCGGCGGATGCAGTGTCCGGCGTTTACATTGCGAAGCTCGTGCGCCAGGACGGAGTCGAAGGCGCAAATCATATCCCATTCATCGTGAGGGATGACAGCAGCACCAGCGACATCATCTTCCAGACGTCGGACACAACGTGGCAGGCCTATAATGGGTGGGGCGGAGCAAACTTCTATGGCGGAAACGGTCCTGCGACGGGTCAAGGTGCAGGACGCGCCTACGCGGTGAGTTACAACCGCCCAATTGCTACCCGGGGCGGCGTCGGTGTGGCCTCCGGCGCGCAAGACTTCTTGTTCGGAGCTGAATACGCAGCGATCTACTGGTTGGAGCAGAACGGCTACGACGTCTCCTACATGGCGGGCGTGGATGCAGATCGTTACGGCAGTCTGCTCCTTAACCACAAAATGTATCTCGACGTTGGTCACGACGAATATTGGTCGGGGCAGCAACGCGCCAATGTCCAGGCGGCCCGCGATGCCGGCGTGAACCTGGCGTTCTGGAGCGGCAACGAGATGTATTGGCGCACGCGCTGGGGCAACAGCATCAGCAGCGACGCCACGGCCTACCGCACCTTGATCTCCTACAAGGAGACCTGGTCGCCGTCAGCGTCGATCGATCCAAGCAACGAGTGGACCGGGACGTTCCGTGATCCGCGCCTCAGCCCGCCGGCGGTCGGCGGTGGCATGCCGGAAAATGCCTTGATCGGACAGATGTTCCAGGTCGATGATGTCGGCGCCAGCAATGGCGACGCCTTGCAGGCAATCACAATTCCCTACGACGACGCCAACCTGCGCTTCTGGCGCAACACCAGCGTTGCAAATCTTCAGCCTGGACAGACTGCGACGCTGACCGATAACTATCTCGGCTATGAGTGGGATGAAGCGCCCGACAACGGATTCGATCCCGCCGGACTGGTCCGGCTGTCCTCGACGACGCTTCCAGTCAACACCTATCTACTTGACTACGGTAACACAACCGGGGCCGGCGTCTCGACCCATAACCTGACGCTCTATCGCGCGCCGAGTGGCGCATTGGTATTCGGGGCCGGCACGGTCTACTGGTCGTGGGGCCTGAGCGACAACCACGACCTGGTACCAACTCCCAGCGACCCACGCGTGCAACAGGCGATGGTCAATCTTCTGGCTGACATGGGTATTCAGCCGGCAACGCTTCAGTCGGGGCTGGTCGCCGCTACCGCCTCTACTGACTCCACCGCTCCAACCTCCACCATCAATCCGATAGCAAGCTTCAGTGCGGGAAGTGTGGTCGCGATTTCCGGCACGGCATCGGACTTGGGTGGCGGCGTGATCGGCGCCGTGGAGGTATCAACAGATGGCGGCGTGAACTGGTATAATGCAACCGGCGACGAGAACTGGACGTATACCTGGTCGCCTCAGGTTGCCGGCACCTACACCATCATGAGCCGCGCGGTAGACGATTCCATTAATCTGGAAACGCCTTCGGCAGGTCGCACTGTGGTCGTGACCGCTCCGTCTTACATTTCGCTCTTCTCGGGCTCGTCAACTCCCGCCACCGTCAATACTGTGGACGCAAGCGCGGTTAATTTGGGTGTGAGGTTTCAAACCTCGGTGGCCGGCACGGTAAGCGGAATCCGCTTCTACAAGAGCAGCCAGGATATAGGCACACACACCGGCCAGCTCTGGTCGAGCACCGGTACCTTGCTGGCAACCGCCACCTTCACGAACGAAACGGCGTCCGGTTGGCAGAGCGTGACCTTTTCCAACCCGGTCACACTGACGGCGGGTGCCACCTACGTTGCCTCCTACCACACGAATGTAGGCCACTACTCCTCCAGCGTGAACTACTTCACCAGCAATGTGACGAGCGGTCCACTGACCGCTCTCGCCAATGGAAATGGCGTCTATACCTACAGCAGTAACGTCGCGTTCCCGACAAGCACGTTTCAGTCAACGAATTTCTGGGTTGACGTCATGTTCAATCCTTCCACCGCCAACAGCCAGCCGGTGGCAACGAACGATACCGGGCCAATTCTGACCCAAAATTTGGCCTCGACAATCGCGGCGTCGTCCTTGACTGCTAATGACAGCGATCCCGATGGCGATGCGTTAAGCATCATAGGAGTGAGCGCGCCGACGAACGGCACCGTCGTCCTCAACACCCAGCCCAATCCGCAGAACAACACCATCACGTTCACGCCCACCGCCGGCTATACCGGTCCGGCGAGCTTCAGCTACACGGTCTCGGACGGACGTGGCGGGACGGCGACGGCCAACGTCAGCTTGACGGTAGTGCCGCCCGGAGCGGCTCCGGTCAGCCTGTTTAGCGCGTCGGATACACCCGCGCAGACCAACCTTAATGACGGAGCCCAGCTCGAAGTCGGGATGAAGTTCACGTCCTCTGTGGCCGGCCAGATTACGGCTCTCAAATTCTATCGCAGCGCCGGCGACACTGGCACCGACGTCCTAAATCTCTGGACTGCAACGGGCACCCTTCTCGGCAGCGCGACTTTTACCAATACGGCAGCCAGCGGCTGGCAGACGGTGACCCTGCCGTCCACGGTCTCAATCGCTGCCAACACCACCTACATTGCTTCCTATCACACGACCGGCGCCTATGTGGCGACCAACAATTACTTCACAACGGCCGTCACAAACGGCCCCTTGACCGCGCCCTCCACCACGACGATCGCCGGCGGCAACGGGGTGTATGCCTATGGCGGCACCAGCACGACCGGCATCTTCCCGACCAACACCTATGGCGCCGCAAATTATTGGGTCGATGTCGTGTTCACGCCGACCAGTATCAACCAGCCGCCGGTTGCCAACAACGATAGCGGTTACACCACCACGCAGAACACCGCGCTGGCGATTGCGGCCGCGGCGCTGCTCGCTAACGACACCGATCCGGACGGCGGTACGCTGACGGTCACGGGCGCGAGCGGCGCCGTCAACGGTACCGTCAGCTTCAACGCCCAGACCAACGTCGTCACCTTCACGCCGACTACCGGCTACACCGGCGCCGCGTCCTTCAGCTACGCGATCGCCGACGGACAGGGCGGCACCGCCACTGCAACGGTCAGCCTGACCGTCGACGCGGCACCCAACCAGCCGCCAGTTGCAAACAACGACAGTGGCTACAGCACCACACAGAATACGGCTCTGACCATTACCGGATCGGCCCTGCTCTCCAACGATACCGATCCAAATGGCGATCCACTGATCATCACGGGCGTGAGCGCCGCCGTCAACGGCTCCGTCAGCTTCGACGCCCAGACCAACGTCGTCACCTTCACGCCGACTACCGGCTACACCGGCGCGGCGTCCTTCAACTATGCCATCTCGGATGGACGTGGTGGCACCGCGACGGCAACGGCAAATTTGACAGTGAACACGCCGACGGTGAGCTTGTTCTCGAGTTCGGACACGCCGGCGGTTCTCTCGGACCCCGACACCGCCCAGGTTAATCTCGGCATGCGGTTCACATCCTCCTCCGCCGGCAGCATTACCGGCATCAAGTACTATAAGGGATTAAATGACACCGGCACCCACACCGGCTCATTGTGGAGTAGCACCGGTACCCTGCTGGCGACTGCGACCTTCACCAACGAAACAGCGAGCGGCTGGCAGACGGTGACATTCAGCAACCCGGTATCAATCACCGCCGGAACCACCTACGTGGCAAGCTACCACAGCAATGGCCGCTACGCGTACACAAGCAACTACTTCACCACTCCGCGCGTCAATGGACCGCTCACGGCGCCCGCCAGCGACAATGGCGTCTACACCTACGGCACTGGCAACCTTTTCCCGACAAGCACCTTCGGCGCCACCAACTACTGGGTTGACGTGCTCTTCAGCCCCGCGAACAGCGGTGCCAACCAAACGCCGGTCGCAGCGAACGACTCCGGCTTCAGCGTCAGTCAAGACTCCACGATCACGATCGCAGCGTCAGTGTTGCTCGCCAACGACACCGATCCGGACGGCGATAATCTGACGATCACGGGCGTAAGTACTGGAGCCAACTCCAACGGCACCGCGAGCTTCAACGCCCAGACCAACACCGTCACCTTCACACCCAACGCCGGCTATACAGGCCCGGCGTCGTTCACCTATGCCATCTCTGACGGCCGGGGCGGAACGGCGAGCGCATCCGCCTCTCTGACTGTTAATGCGCCATCAGCCAGCATCGTAAGCCTGTTCAGCTCCAATCCGACACCAAGCATCGTGTCAGTCAACGATCCAAGCTCCGTGGAGCTTGGCCTCAAATTCCAGGCGTCTACTACCGGAGACGTCACAGGGCTGCGCTTTTACAAGGGCCCGTCGAACACCGGTACGCACGTTGCGCATCTCTGGACCAGTACCGGCACCCTGCTCGCCACCGCCACCTTCACCAACGAGACGGCGAGCGGCTGGCAGCAGGTGGACTTCGCCACACCGGTGACGATCACGGCAGGGACAACGTATGTTGCGTCCTATCACACGTCAGGAAACTACGCCGCCGATCCCGGCCTGTTTAGCTCGGCGGTTACCAACGGACCGCTGACTGCACCATCATCTGCTACGAGCGGAGGCAACGGCGTTTACGCTTATGGATCAGGCGCCCTTTTTCCGACGGACAGCTACAACTCCACGAGTTATGGCGTCGACGTTCTATTCCGTCCGCAACTTGCAGCCTGACAAGGAGAATTTGCTTGCTTCACCGGAGCTTCGGCGACTTGGACTAAGTCCTCGAACCGCCCGGCTCCGATGGACGCCTCGCTGCGGAACAGCATGTCAGATCAACTGATTGCTGCTAAGCATTGAGGAGTTAATCACTCGTCGGACCGTCCGGATTTCGGCCGAGCTGCTTCAATGCCGTAAAGTCGCGCGGGAGAGCCGAAGGCCTTAGCTCCTGGTGGGATATCCCGATTGACGAGCGAGTTTGCGCCAATCACCGCTCTGTCACCTACCGTGACCCCCATCTGAATGACGGCATTTGGGCCAATGTAGACCCCGTGACCGATCTTTGTCGGCGCGTAGTCGACCGGCTTCGCTCCAAGCGAGGTAGAGCGATTCACGGTGTTGTGTGTGTAGATCTGAACACCGGCGGAAATGGAGCACCAATCGCCGATCTCGAGACTCCCACCCGATCCATCCAGAATGCAGCCCGGGCCGATCCAAGTATTTCGTCCAACGGTAACCTCACTCAGGACGAGCACATTATCATACATTGTCGTGCCCTCTCCGAACCCACAAGCAGCAGCGTTGTCATGGCGTTCGGAAAGCAGGTCCGCGATCGACACTCTTCGATTGAACTGTCGCTTCTTGCGAACTGCAAGAAGTTGGAAAAAGCGCCGGCAGAGCGCCAACCATTCGTCAGCCTGTTCTTCGGTTATTCGATGATCAAACCTTGAGTCCATTGGGCTTCTGCGCTCTCCACCAACGCGTGAATAGGATCTCGACCTGACACTACGCGCTCTGGCATGTCATGGGAATGGCGAAGTTGCCGGTCGTTGCACTCGGCGTCATGGCCCTGGACCGTCAGAAGAATCCGTCTGCCTGCGAAGCCTTAACCGGCCAAAGTTTTCCGAACGCGCGGCAGCCTTCCCAGGGAAGCCTTTCGTCAATCCCGGACTTCCCAAGGAAATAGTTCTATGGCCTCGACGTTAGTGGATTGCGACAACTTCGCAGCCAAAAACGGGGCGAGCTTCTCGGCGATCCTTTGGCGTTCAACATGTATCTCGCGGCCGATCGCCTCGGCATACAGACGTAGCATATGGATCGTGTTACGCGGCACCTTGTACACTACTTGGCCGGACCCTGTTGTTGCACCAGGAGGGTTTGCCCATCCCAAGTGACCTGGTCGAACAACCAGCGAACCACGTTAAATACCTCCAATTTGATGTAAGATCTTGTATCGCAACCATTTTCTTGGCAAGCTACATTTCAATATATTATCTTGTATTTAAAACAAAGAGCTAGTCTATTTTATGCTCGAAGACCTCCTTGTCATTATTGGCTTGGAAGTGGTTCTACTCGTTTCAATCGCAGCGATGACGTTCCATCATAGGCGAATGGATGTGCTTAGTGGACGCTACTTTGCAAACGACCAAAGCGATCACGTGACGCCTGATTTGGGTATCGAGCAGCTCGCATGCGAGCAAACGGCACGACAGAAAGACGTGCTGACCGCTCCGCTCGACGAGAGGTCAAAACCGCCTCTACCCCGTAGCTCCGAACCGACACGTATTCGGAGGTGGGAGTTGCGGCGCTCTTACATTCGCCGCCTTACAGCCGCCCACGTCTCGGCGTCGACGGATCGAGCTTGGGGTTCGCGACGCGCGCAATCCATGTCGAAGGCTAACCTCTCGACCCGCACGCTTGGCCAGGGCAGCCAAACGCATGCGGCACTCCCCGAAGGTATCCGAATATATGCAGTGGGCGACGTGCACGGCCGCTCCGATCTTCTGCAGAGGCTGTTGGCCGCAGTCGCTGCCGATTGCAAAGAACGTCCGGTCCCCCGTCCAATTACGGTCTTCGTCGGTGACTATATCGACAGGGGACCCGACTCGCGAAATGTGCTCGATCTGCTGCTACGATGGCAGCAGTCCCACGAAGCAATCTTCCTTCGCGGAAACCATGAAACATTCTTGCCGCGTTTCCTTACCGATCCACGAAGCTTGGACGAATGGCGACAGTACGGCGGTCTCGAAACCCTGCTGTCTTACGGTCTTAAACCGAGCATCAATCCTGACCGGAACGAACAGACCATGCTAGCGACCGAGTTCGCGGAAACTCTTCCGAGAGAGCATCTCGATTTTCTGCAAGCGCTCGAATTGACGTTTAGCTGTGGCGGCTTTCTCTTCGTCCATGCTGGTGTTCGCCCCGGCGTTCCAATCCACGAGCAGACCGAGGATGATCTGCTCTGGATCCGTGACGATTTTCTCAACTGGGAGCAGCCGTTCGAACGCTTCGTGGTGCACGGCCATACACCGGTGAACGAGCCCGATCTGCGGCTGAACCGGATCAATATCGACACGGGAGCCTACGCAACAGGACGGCTTACCTGCGTCGTCATCGAGAACACTGCTGTTACCCAGTTAGCCAGTGACGAGATTCAGTTGGACGGAACGTTCAGCGTTCCTTCAACGCGTGCTGCGCCTGATCCTGCAAGGGCTTGAGCAGATAGGACAGCGCGGTTCTCGACGGTGTCTTGATAAAGACCTCGACCGGCATGCCTGGCACCACCTTGGCCGATCCGAGCTTTGCCAATTCCTCGGGCTTGAGCAGAACACGAGCCGTGTAATAGCTCGCGCCGGTCCGCTGTTCCTGTGTGAGGTCTGCGGAGACCACGGCGACTTCCCCGTCTATCTCGGGGGTTGTCTTCTGATTGAAGGCCGCAAACCGAAGCGTTGCCGATTGACCAACATAGACCTGATCAATTTCTCGGGGAGCAATCTTGACCTCAACTGCGAGGGCGTCGGCATCCGGCACGATGAGCATGATCTGCTCGCCCGGGGCGATCACGCCTCCGACAGTATGGACCGCAAGCTGATGAACTCGGCCGGACTGGGGTGCTCGAATGTCGATGCGATTGAGCTGGTCCACCGCCGCGATCTTTCGTTCAGCAAGTTCGGACAGCTTTGAGCGGGTTTCGATCAAATCCTTGCCGACCTCGGTTCGCAAATCCTGATCGATTTGAATGATCTGAAGCTCGACCTCGGCGATTTTTCCCTTTGCCTGCGCGATCATCCCGGCCAGTTGACTACGCTCGCCCTCCAGACGAGCGCTGTCGCGCTCCAGCGCGTTGAGGCGGGCGATCGGCACGAGATTCTTCTGCCAGAGGCCGCGAACTCCCTCCAGTTCCCCGAGGATGAAATTGACTTCTTTCTGCTTGGCCTCGGCTTGTCCTGTATAGCCCTTGATCTCATCCTGCAACTGCGCTCGTCGCTCCTTGAGCTGCGACTTCTGCCCGTTCCGGGCCTGGCCGCGAAGGTCAAATAACGCCCGTTCGGCAGCGATGGCGCGCCCGGCTTCGGAACGGCTGTCTTTCATTCTTTCCAGCAGCGCCTTCGGAAATGCGATCTCGTCGACGCTGTCCCGTTCCGCTTCAAGGCGAGCCTGGCGAGCGAGCAGTTCGTCGAGGCTCTTGGTGACGATCGTCGCGCTAGCCAGCGTCTGTGTTTCATCGAGACGAATTAGTATGTCACCCGCACTAACTTTGTCTCCGTCCCGCACCCGCAGTTCGCCGACAATACCGCCGGTGCCGTGCTGAACTTTCTTCACGCTCGAATCGACGACGACGACGCCTTGTCCGATCACGGCGCCTGACAACTGCGAAGTCGCCGCCCAGCCGCCGATTCCAAATGTCACGAACGCCGTCATGATGATCCCGACGACCATGTACCGCTGAATCGAGTGCAGCGCCGGAGTCACCGCACTGTCCATCTGCCGCCTCCCTGGCTATCCGCCACCACCTTGAGCGGGACGGGTGTCCGCAGCACGGTCCTGAGAACCTCCTCTTTCGGGCCAAACGACTGCACTCTTCCATCGCCCACTACTAATACGTGATCGACGGCTTCAAGCGCTTTTGGACGATGGGCAACCACTACGACAATGCCACCGCGGTTACGCACGCTAACGATTGCCTCGGTGAGAGCTGCTTCCCCCTCTGCATCGAGATTTGAGGTCGGCTCGTCAAGCACCACCAGGAAGGGGTTGCCGTAGAAGGCGCGCGCAAGTCCAATCCGTTGGCGCTGACCAGCGGACAACGTCATTCCGCCCTCACCAACCTGGGTACTATAGCCATCCGGGAATGAAAGGATGAGATCGTGCACACCGGCGATCCGTGCCGCTTCCAGGACGGCGTCCGGGGTGGCCTTTAGATCAAATCGCGCAATATTGACAGCGATGCTGCCCTCGAACAGTTCGATATCCTGCGGCAGATAGCCGATATGCCTACCTAATGCTTCCGAGGACCACTGATCCAGTGCAGCGTTGTCAAGCTTGATCCTGCCACGAAGCCGTGGCCAGACACCAACAAGCGCACGGGCCAACGTCGACTTGCCGGCACCGCTCGGCCCGATGATTCCAACGGCCTCGCCCTTTCGCAATAGGAACGAGACATCACTAAGGATCAGCTTCTCTGAATCCGGCGCCGCGACATAGAGCTGCTCCACGACGAACGCCTCGGTCGGCGCCGGCAGCGCGAGCGGCTCCTTCTCCTTGGGCAGGAGTTCAAGCAACTGATCCAGCCGTTGTCCGGACTGACGTGCGGCGACGAATCCTTTCCAGTTGGCGATCGCCGTCTCTACCGGAGCAAGTGCCCTGGCCGTCAGGATCGATCCAGCAATGATGATGCCGGCCGTAGATTCCTGATTGATGACAAGGACCGCGCCAACGGCGAGGACCAGAGACTGGAGAAATGAACGAAGGATCTTGGAAAGCCCGCCGAGTCCGCTCGCCACATCACTCGCGCTCTCGTGCGCCGCAAGGTATTTTGTATTGATGGACTGCCAGCGTTGCGCAGCTTGCCGCCTCATGCCCATGGCCTGGAGAACTTCGGCGTTTCGTCGCCCCTCCGCAGCGAGCGCGCTGCGTGAAATCGCAAATCGCGAAGATGCTTTCGCCGGCCCGCGCGTTCGCATCTCAGTCGCAACCGTTATGGCGACCAGCAGCAGTCCGCCTATTAGTGCGGTCACGCCGATCCAGAAATGAAAAAGAAAGCAAATGCCGAGATAAATTGGCATCCACGGCAGGTCAAACAGCGCTATCGGCCCGCCTCCCGAAAGAAAGCTGCGGACCAGATCAAGATCCCGCAGCGGCTGCATACCGTCACCATCGCCGCGTGTTTTCAGCGGAAGACGAACCAGTGAATCGAATACGCGCAACCCGAGCCTTTCGTCGAAGTAGCGTCCAATCCGCGCGCTTATTCTGTTTCGGATCAGATCCAGGCCGCCCTGAAATGCGTAGAGCACAGTTGCGAGCAACAAGAGCGCGACCAGTGTCGGTATGCTACGGCCCGGCAGCACCCGATCGTAAACCTGAAGCATGAAGAATGAGCCGGTGAGCATAAGAAGGTTGCTCAGGCCACTGAACGCTGCCAAAGCCCAGAATATTCGGCGGCACGACACCAAGAAGGCCGATATTTCAGATCGCGGCTCATCGTACTCTCGCGCCGAGCGCCAGCGCGAGAAAAGGCGCTGTCGAATGGCTTCGACCGAACGCTCCGCGCACTCACTCACTTCAGGAATGCGCAACCGCGAGCGAGCTCGTTGCGCCAGAATCCCCAAGGCGGCGACAAACACCGCCCATCTTGAGACCTCGATCTCGTCAAGCCTCTTAGGCGGGGGGATCTCCCCTCCCCGTCTTCCGAAATCAGTCATGGCATTCGCCCCTTGAACCATGCCCTTTGGGAGTGTCCCCAAGGCAGATGTTACCAACTCCTTTTACAAACCCCCAGCTCACGCAAAGTGGAAGTCGCCGCTATTAAGCGCGCTCAGTTTGGTGTTCTTCAACGTAAGCGTATCGCTTCCGGTGGAAATGACGACATCCTGACCAACTTGGCTCGCGTGCGAGAGAACGTTCGCAAAGCTGTCGAATACTGTCTTGCTGAACTGGATCGTGTCTTGCGCAGTTCCGCTCGCCGCGAAATCCTTGATGACGTCACGGCCGAAGTTTGCGGCAAACACGAAAGTATCGTGCTGACCGCCGCCAACCAGGATGTCATTACCCGAAGTGCTCTTCAGCGTATTGTTGCCCGTCGAGCCAAGAATCGCGCCGCCTGAAGTACCAACGATTTGGCCGGTACCATCAATCTGCTTGGCGATATAGGTGTGAACCGCGTCGGACACGGCCGAGGATGTCTTGAAGGACCAGGTACCATCGGCTGCCGCGGTAACATTTCCAATCGACGTGTTGCCATCGTACAGCTTGATCTGACTGTTGGCATCGGCGATGCCTTTGATGGTGACGATGTCGCTCGAGTCCTTGTGCATGGTGGTCAAAGCGACAGACGAAGTCGGTGCAGCTGCACTGGAAGCACCGATCTGCCCGTCACCGTTGAGATCCTGATGGAAGCTCGTCTCGAGCAATTTAAGGGCAGAGTTCGTACCCGACACGGAGCCGCCCGACACGGAACCGGTCAGGGCGCTGACATGGGAAACGTAGTTGCCGTTGTTGTCGGTGTTCCAGGCCGTGTACTGACCGGTGCTCGCCTCCTTCCAGGCAACCTGATAGCCCGTCGCCGTCTTCTCCGCACCGATCGGCGTCCAGGTGCCATCTTGCCCGTCCACAAAATCCGCACCGCGATACTTCAGCGAGGGGCCCGATCCGCTGCTGCTGTTGAGGTAATATTTGTCGCCGCTCTCCACGAGCCTTGTCGCACCAGCCGACTCGATTTGCTTGCTCGGAGTTGGCGTTGGCGACGTCGGTGCACTGGAAGCGCCGATCTGCCCGTCACCGTTGAGATCCTGACGGAAGCTCGTCTCGAACAACTTAAGCGCAGAGTTCGTACCCGACACCTGGCCGCCCGACATGGAGCCGGTCAGGGCGTTGACATGGGAAACGTAGTTGCCGTTGTTGTCGGTGTTCCAGGCCGTGTACTGACCGGTGCTCGCCTCCTTCCAGGCAACCTGATAGCCCGTCGCCGTCTTCTCCGCACCGATCGGCGTCCAGGTGCCATCTTGCCCGTCCACAAAATCCGCACCGC
>NZ_LLYA01000170.1 GCF_001440415.1 Bradyrhizobium retamae | reverse complement strand
TCCGTTGTCTCGGCTCCGACTACCCGCAAAACCCAAATGGTTCACAGGCTCTACGATGTGCGGCTACTTTTCCACCTCAAACGTCAGCCCCGCGTGATCAACCAATCGCTTGATCAGTTTGTGCTGCATCGCCGCGCCCGGCGTCCAGAAGCCGGCTGGCACGTCAGGCGTATCGCGCAACAGGCAGATCGCGCATTCCGAGATCATCTTCGAGGTCGATCCATAGCCGGGATCGCGATCGCCTCTTACCACCGCACGGGCTTGGCGGCCATCGGGGCCAATTGCAACGAACAGCAGATCGTAAAGACCGTTCTCGCGTTCTTCCTTCGACGGCCCCCCACCCGGCTTCGGTCCGCCGGAGTTCATTTTCTCCGCCGTGTTGGCGGTAGCGATGCGTTTGGCAAGAGATTCACCCTGCTCGCCCGAGCCTGTCAGCATCATCTCGTCATAGACGAAATCCTTGCCGTAGGGAAAGCCGAGGAGAAAATTGGAGCGGTGAACGTTGCGGGTGTTGATGTTTGCCATAACGAACGGTGCGGTCCAGGAATTGAGTTCCTGATCGAACACCGGCCGATTTCCGGGTGGCTGCTTCGGTCCCTCGAAGCCGGGCGTCAGCGCGAATGGGTTCCTCAACAGCGCCACGAGGCTGTGATCATTCGCAGCCGCCGAAAACAGCGCCCGCATGCTTGCGGCGGTGCCGCCGGAAAACGTGCCGCGCATCTCGCGCACCCGGCCTTTGACGCGATTAGCCGGTGCGCCGAATAGCTTTTTGGCTTCCTCCTGCGCACAGAACACGCCGAGTTCGAACGGCAGTGAGTCATATCCGCAGGAGAACATGATCCTTGCGCCGGTTGATTTGGCAGCCGCTTCGTGCGCGTCGATCATCCGGCGCATCCAGATCGGCTCGCCACAGAGATCGAAATAATCCGTGCCCGATGAGACGCAAGCGGCAAGCAGTTCGGAGCCGTAAAGCAAGTAAGGTCCGACGGTCGAAATCACCGACTTAGTTTGCGCGACCATGTCTTTCACCGACGCAGGATCAGCCGCATCGGCCACGATCAGCGGCGTATCGGTAGCCGCGCCGATCGCGTCACGGACGGAAGCGAGCTTGTCCTTGCTGCGGCCAGCCATCGCCCATTTCAGGCTCGCGTCATTCTTGTAATGTTCGGCGAGATATTCGGCGACGAGCTGGCCGGTGAAGCCGGTGGCTCCATAGACGACGATGTCGAATTTCGACGAAGACATAGCTGGGGTTTCCTACAGAAACGAATTTGGCCCCTTTTGTCATTGCGAGCGAAGCGAAGCAATCCAGAAATCGGATCATGATGGAAGGCTAGATTGCCTCTGCCTTCGCTCTTCGAGCTACGGCGGACAAATCGTCGGCTCGCTCCTCGCAATGACGGCTGGGCTATTTCTTCGGATAGGACACGCCCATCCCGGCGCGAACGTCGGCCTGGATCCCATAGGGCGCGATCGGATAGCGCAGGCCGTTCTTCGCGAGCTGCTTCATGCCCACGATGGCCTTGGCAAGATGCTCCGGCTTGAGCGCGATCAGCATCTCCTCATCAGGCACGCCGCCGTAACGCCGTTCCGCAAAGCACGGTAGCGACAGGCTCGGCTCGCCGGTCTTCAGCGCCCTGCCCCAGGAATCTGCGCAGGCGGTCTCGCCGACCACGCCCCATTCGAACTTCTTATAGCCGGTATATTGCAGGCCGTTGATCAGAATGATCATCTGACCGGGCGTGGCGTAGACCAGACAAATATCCGGCGGATTGAGCCGGCCGCTGGTGAGCGGGCTCACTGCCATTGCTTCATACTGGCCGAAGGGCACAACGTCGAGCGCTTCCTGACGCTTGCGTGCGTCTTCGGCGGTGCCATGCCAGACGCCGACGTAGTTTTCCCCCGCGAGCCACTTCTCATCCTGCGGCGCAAGCCCGATCACCGCACGGCATTGCGCGCCGACCAGATCGTCGCCGGTGATGCCGACGGTCCAGCCGAGCCGCGAAGCCATGCTGACGATCTGGTCGGTGGTATGTACCGCCGAGGGACGCCGGATTTTTGGAATTGCCGTCATCTCCTCGACGCTGGCAAACATCTTGATGCCGATCACAGTCGTCTTCAACCGTAGCAGGCTGTTCAGGTCGGCCACCATGCCGGCCAAATCGAACGCTTCCGTCGTCTGCTGTTGCATGGCATCAACTCCCAAATCGGCGCGCTTAGCCGGCGCCGGTTCTTCGATTGTAGCCCGGCTGGCTGCCCGCTGCTACTTTGCCGGACCCGGCAACAACTCGTCGATCTTGCCGGTGGCGCGGTAAGCGATCAGGCCCACCCACTCGCGCACTGCCACGTCGGTCCGTCCCAGTCCATCGATCGCGACATTGGTGAAGTCAAATACATCGTCACGTCCGCCGACCCGCCAGTCGACGGGATAAGGTTCGACCGCAAATCCCGCCTTCCGGAACAGGCCGATCGATCGCGGCATATGGAAGGCCGAGGTTACCAACAGCCAACGCTCACCTTGCTTGGGCGCAAGCAAAGCTTTGGAGAATTCCGCGTTCTCCTGCGTGTTGCGGGAACCCCGTTCCATGATCAGCCGCGACTTGTCGATGCCGAGGCTTTCGAAGATGGCGCCAGCGAAATCGGCTTCCCTGGCGTCGTTCGAAATCAGTCTCGCGCTGCCGCCTGAGAAAACAATGCGAGCCTTCGGGTAGCGGTGTGCCAGCGCCGCAGCCGTGATCAGGCGGTCGGGCGAACTGCGCACCACCGGCGTGCCGTGGGCCGTGGAGAGATCGGCTTCGATCGACGCGCCGAGCACGATGATGCCATCAGGCGCGCCGCGCGCCGCGTCCCATGGCGGAAAACGCTGCTCCAGCGGATAGAGCAGCAGGTTCCCGAGCGGCGACAGTCCGCAGATGACGAGCAGCAGAACGGCTGCGATCACCAGTTTGCGGCCGAGCGATGCAAAGCGGGTGAACATCAGGATGGCGCCGACGAAGCCTACGCCGATCAGCAGATTCGTCGGCAATAGCAGAAAGCCGAGCGTCTTGGAGAGGACAAAAAACAAGGGAAGCCTCTGATAATGTCTGGTACAGCGTCATACGACGCCATTGCAGCAACCAAAAGCCTCCGCATGCCCCATCATCACCTGCATTCCAGCCCCGAAACCTGCCATTGGGGCTTCTTCGAAGCCAAATTGAAGCCTGTCCTGACCATCGCCAGCGGTGACGAAGTCACCATCGATACCGTGACCGGCGGCCCGGACGTAGTGCCTGATCGCAGCAAGTTTCACGTACCTCCCGAGCTTGCCGAGATACATGCGCGAAGCGAGCGGATGCTGCCGGGCCATATTCTCACCGGCCCAATCGCCGTGGAAGGGGCCGAGCCCGGCGACGTGCTGGAGGTCGAGATTCTCGACGTCCAGCTCCGGCAGGATTGGGGCTACAATCTGATCCGTCCGCTGGCGGGGACGCTACCCGACGATTTTCACGAAACGCGGATCCTGAACATTCCGCTCGACCGCGAGCGGATGGTGGGACGGATGCCGTGGGGGCTCGATCTGCCGCTTAAGCCGTTTTTCGGTGTGATGGGCGTGGCGCCGCCGCCCGCCTGGGGCCGCATCACCTCGCTGATCCCGCGCGCGATGGGCGGCAATCTCGACAACAAGGAGCTGGGCGCCGGCGCGAAGCTGTATCTGCCGGTGTTCGTGCCGGGCGCGCTGTTCTCCTGCGGCGATGGCCACGGCGTGCAGGGCGATGGCGAAGTCTGCGTCACCGCGATCGAGACCGCGCTGCAGGGCCGCTTCCGTCTGACGCTGCGCAAGGACCTGCAGCTCGCCTATCCCCGCGCGGAAACGCCCGACCATTATATGACAATGGCGATGGACCCCGATCTCGATCAATGCGTGGTGCGGGCGCTGCGCGACATGATCGTGCTGCTCGGCGAGAAGCGCAATCTGTCGCGCGAGGACGCCTATACGCTCTGCAGCCTCGCCGCCGATCTGCGCGTGACGCAGACCGTGAACGGCTCCAAGGGCATTCACTGCATGATCGCGAAGGCGGTCGTGCACGGCTGATCGGACGACCTGCGCCTCTTCAAAATGGAGAGCGCAGCTTCAGCCGCGCGTAGAACAATACGCTGGTCTTTCCGACCAACGCGGTCCCCTGCACTTGCGCGCCATCGGCGGCGTACGACCCGCTGAAGCCGCAAGTGACTTCTCGCCCGCCGAACAGCGGCAGCGCGCCAACCGATTTCGTGTGCTCGTTGGTGATCAGTTCGCCGCGCCACTTGCCGCGATCTGCGGTGTAAGAGCCCGTGTAATAGAAGTACGAGTCACCGCCGGCGATCTTGCCGTCGCGCAGCACAATCACGCCGTGCGCGCGGCCATGGCCGCCGTCCGTCATCTCGATATGAATGGTGTAGAGACCGTTCGTTACCGTCATTGCGCCCTTGCCGCCGTCCCAGGGCATCATCGGCATTCCCTGCAGCGCGAAGCAATGGGGAAATGGCCCACACGGCTGGATCGTTTCGCCGCGCCTGCAACCGCCGTTAAGACTGCCGTGCGCTGCGCGTCACGGGCGCTTTGGTTGATCCACAAACCCGGCTTCGACTTTTAATAGTTTTTTCAAATGGATAGGGAGCTATCCACAAGTCATTTGACTCATGTGTGTAAAACTAAATAGAGTCGAAATAGTAACTTTTCAGTACAGCGTTTAAAAGTTAGCGTTCCCCATGGCTACAGAAAAAGCCGAAACCGACCGCGTTCCCGTGACCTTGGCGCTCTCGACCATCGCTTACATGGAAAGATTGGTGAGACAGGGCACCCACGGCACAAGTGTTCCCGGCGTTGCGAGGACCCTGATCGAGGAAGGCATTCGGCTCGCCATCAAGGATGGGCTGCTTGCAATCCGCGACAACGGCAAGACGTCCTGACGGGAGCAACGCGGCGGTTTTCACAGAATGTGGAACCGAGAAAATGCTTACGAATGTACCGACCTGGACCACCGATCGCGTCGAACTCCTGAAAAGCCATTTTGAAGCCGGCCTCACCTGCCGCGAGATCGCGGCCAGCATCGGCGTCAGCCGTAACGCCGTGATCGGCAAACTCTCGCGCCTGCAACTGACGCGCGGCCCCGCCCCCGCCGAACCGCGTCCGACCAAGGCCGCCAGGGAGCGCTCCAGGAAATCCATTCCCCGGTTGCAATATCAAATACTGCAGGCCGTTTACGAAAACGCGCAGCCGCTGCTAGAAGAGCCAATCGCCAGCAACCAGCGCTGTTCGCTGCTCGAACTCAGCAACGAAAGATGCCGCTGGCCGATCAGCACGCCAGGCGCAGAGGACTTCTGCTTTTGCGGCAATACGCCGGTTGAAGGCATGCCCTATTGCTCGGGCCACACCCGCCTCGCCTACCGCCCGGGTTCGCGTCAGCGGGTCTCGCGCGCGTGAGCGGCGTTTGCCCTGACGATGCGTCCAGAATGCAGAGCGTCGGTTCTGATTCCATCAGAACCGATCGTCCGCTACCCGAGCCGCCAGCCGACCTCTTCCGTAAAGCTCTTGTAGAACTCCGGCGTGTAGGCCTTCTCCGGGGCCTGCCGCACCCGCTCGTCGAGCTTGTGAGCATCGTCGCCAACGAGAATCCGCCAGCGCTCGGCCTTGACGCCGTCGAGGATGATTTTTGCCGCAGCCGCCGCCGTGGTCGGCGCCTCCTCACGGAAAGTGCGGGCGCGGTCGAGTGCGATCTTCTGGATGTCGTCATCCGACATCGGCGCCGTGTCGATCCCCATGCCCTTCAGGCGCTGCCGCGTCGCCAAAATTTCATTCGGGCTGAGGTCATCGGATTCCGATCCGCTCTGGATCTTGCGCGAATTGGAAACGATCGAAGTGCCGATATGTCCGGGCATCACGACAGAGCATTTGATGTGCGGGGCATTGAGCCGCAGGTCCGTCATCAACGCTTCGGTAAAGCCTTTCACCGCAAACTTGGCGGCGCTGTAGGCTGTGTGCGAGGCCCCCAGGCCCACGGATGCCCAGAACCCGTTGACACTCGATGTGTTGATAATGTGGGCCTCGTCGGCCTTGATCATAAGCGGCAGAAAAGTGCGGACGCCGAGATAGACGCCGCCCCAGCAGATGTTGAAGGTGCGCTCCCACTGTTCGCGCGTGTTGGTGAACAGGCTGCCACCGCCGCCGATGCCGGCATTGTTGAACAACAGATGGATCTTGTCGGTCGCCTGCTGCTCGATCAGTTCGTCACGAAAGCGCTGGAGATGGGCCTCGATCGAAACGTCGACGACGTGGGTGGTGACGCGGAGGCCCTGCGGCAGCCTCTCCGCCTCACACAACCGCTTGGTCTCGGCCATCGCTTCCGGCGAGACGTCGCACATCGCGACATTGCAGCCTTCGGCCACGAGCTGGCGCGCGAGCTCGCGGCCCATACCCGTCCCGCCCCCGGTGATGACGGCAAACTTTCCGGCAAAATCCTTCATTGAGACGCTTACCTCGGTTTTTCAATTTTTGAGTTGGAGCCCTCATGAGATGGAGCCCGTGCGGAACGACAGTAACAGGTGGGAGCTGCCGGTAAAGCCGTCCGCGAGGCGGCGGCTCGATTGTCTTACAGGTCGTTTTCGCGCAGCGGAATTACTCTGCTGCCTCGCGCGAGCCGCCGAGCGCGCCCAATCCCTCCAGCCCCCTCCGGATCGCGGCCTGCTGCGCGGGCGTTGCCTCCGGCATCGGCGCGCGGGAGAATGTCGTCGGCAGCCCCTGCAGGGACTGCGCATAGCGCGTGCATGCCGGCAGATCGTCCGAGACGATCGCGTTCCACAGCGTCAGCAGTTTCTTGTGCAGCTCGAGCGCGCGAGTGTGGTTGCCTGCCTTGACCACATTCCAGAGTTCGACGGAAGCATGCGGCGCGGCGCTCAGGATCGCCGCGATCGAACCATGCGCGCCGAGCGTATAGGACGGATACATCAGCGCATCGACTGCGCTGTAGATCAATTTGTCCGGCGCCATCATCATGAGGTCGGCAAACAGTTTCAGATCACCCGCGCTCTGCTTGACGCCGACGACGAGCGGCACCTCGTTCATGATCCGCGTCAGCAGCGCTGGCGACAGATAGGACCAGGGCACGACGTTGTAGATGATGATCGGCATACCGGTTTGGTCGGCCATGCGGCGGAAATGGTCGACCATCGCCTGCTCGTCCGGCTTGAACAAATAATGCACCGGCGTCACCTGCAGCGCTGCAACATCCATGTCGCGCACCAGCTTGCCGCGCCGGATCGCATCACGGGTGGAATCGACGATGATGCCGGCGATCACGGGCGCGCGCCCTTTCGCGGCCTCCACCGTCGCCGCTAGCAGATCACGATACTCCTCGTGATCGAGCGTATGGCCCTCCCCGGTCGAACCGCCCGCCGCCATGCCGTGGCTGCCGGCCGCGATCAGCCAGTCGACCTGGGGAGCAACGAGCTTGAAATCGATCTCGCCGTCCTTTCGGAACGGCGTCGTCATCGGCGGTATCACGCCGGTGGGGCGCATTTTCATGGCCTGCCCTCGCTGTTTCCATCCGGTACGTGCGGGCGTATCCCCCGCTTTCGCAAACCAAGCCTACCGAAGGTCGGAGCGGCGATCCAGTTGCGGAATCGACACGGCAGAGTAGCGGAAACGCCGCGTCTGCATTTGCGTGTGGTCTCGACCCGCGGGGACCACATGCCGCGTTCCCGGCGGTCGGCCAGCTGAGGCAAGCCTATCGAATGTCGAAGCAGCGTTTCCAACGTCAGCGCTGACGGTCAGATCGGCGATAATGCATTGCGAGCCGATGCAGGGCGCACTTCACACATTTCGAGCTGATCGTCTCGGGTCAGCGCTTGCAGATGTCGCGGGTTGCTTGCTCGCCGCGCATGACCTGCATTATTGCGGCCGGAGCAAAACTGCCGAAATCCCGCCCACAAGCGTACCGTAACGACGGTGGTTCTTGAGCATGAGCAATAAGCGATCGCTGACATTCTCGATGTCGCGTGCGTCGCTGGCTGATATCGCCGGCTTGCCCGCGGAAGCGCTGGTCTGCTTCGCGTAGGCAAAGAACTTTGTGGTGGCTTCTACTGCCGCTGCGCGGTTATCAGGATCGCAGAGTTCGCGATCATCCAGCGCGTAAATGCAGCTCGCCAATTGTCCCCATGTGTTGGCCAGATTGAGTGTCTGATTTTCGGACCAGCGGTCTGACTTGCCAAGCATAGAGGAAACGTTTGCCTGCATACTGCCGGCCTTCAGGACGAAGTACGCCGCGCTCGGCTCCATCTTGTTGGCGTCCGGACCGAGGTCCATCACTTTGAAGATACAGCTTCGCACCACCGGCGCGGTTTCCGGCCGCCCGATACGACTGGTGTCGGCGAACAACGAAACACTGGGCCCGACCGAGACGAAACTTGACATCGCACTCGTTACTTTCGGGGCCCAGATCCACCCGCCGACCACGAGGAAACCTCCGATGAAGGCCAGTATGAGGGTGAGAACCTGACGGATCAATTTTTCAAGCTCCCGCTGCTAGGCCCCTGGGGCAGTTGTCGGTCGCGCCCTTGTAGCGATCGAGCATCGGCTTTATTGGCGCCGGGACGGTCCAGCCGAAATCCGCGGTGATCAGGCGGCCATTGCTGGCGTCCTGCATCAAGGCCGCGCTGATCGCGCGATTGCGTGGACTGTCCCAGAGATCTCTGACGGTCGACATTTCGGATTCGCCATATCGCTTGGCGGTATTCATCATCTCATCGAATTTCGCAAAATAGCGACCGATGTAATCGACGATGTAGGCGCGATTGTCCCGCTCGCAGATCGCGTTCGGGTGCGTCACGAGATAGCAGTTCAGCGCCGCCGTTATCTCTTTCGCGCTGGTGAGGTCGCGCCAGTCGACGCGATGGTCCTTGGTCGAAAGCTTCGGGAGCTGCCCGTCCCCTTCGAGATGTTCAAGCGCCGGGTAACACGCCTCGCGTATCTTGGCCGCTTTCCACTCGCCCATGCGTTCGCCGCCCGGCAGGTAATCCCCGGAATGGCCCAGGACAAAGAAGTTGATCAGGTTCACACCCAGAAATATGCCGCCTAGAACAAAGGCAGCACGCATCAAGAAATTCATGACCTCACGCACCTGCAGAGGTTGCAATAGGCTCTATATAGCGGCGTGCGGATGTGTCGGGAAGGTTGGCATCAGTTCGATCTGCCGGTTGGGTTAAGCCGGACTTACTACCTGGAATGTGCCGGCCTTCCAGGCCGCCGTGTGTCTCCTGCCAGTTGAGGGGGGCGCGGCACGTCGGGCATCTTCCTGGGCCCAGGACAGCGTAGGTATCGGGCTTGGTTGGATCATGAAGCTGCGAGGAATTATTTCGCAGCCCGCGCCGCTTGAACCTCGAGCCTGCGGCAGCGACGTACATACGAGAGGCAGTAATAAAATAAAGCGGGAGGCCGCCGTGACCCAGTGGCGCGATTCCATGGTCGATCGACCGGAAACGGATGGTGCGACCTATTTGACGGGCTGGACAGTCAGCGGAATAGCTGTGCTAGGCGCTATCGTTACGGTCTGGGTTCTCGGAATTTAGCAGCGATCGAGATCGCTGTCCGTGAAAATGAATGGTCGGAGCGAAAGGATTTGAACCTTCGACCCCTAGTCTCCCAGGCGCGGGCCTGTCATTGATTTTGCTTGCCGTTTTTGGCAACTGCTAGATTTTACCCCTATTGAACCTTCACGCCTTTTCATTTCGGTTGGCAACCATTTTTCGCGGTTCCATTGGCCGCAACTTACGGTTACCTATTTGGCATGGGGGCACTAGAGCAAGCGGCCGATCCGGACGCGCGACGATACGAAATTCAGCGCGAAGCAGCGCGGCACTTTGCCGAACTCAAAGCGGCCGAATTGGTTAAATATCGCTTGATGCCTCCCGAGGCCGCGATATGTAGTCTAAGAGCCATTGACGACGCGGCGATTGCCGCGGCGGCGAGCTGGGAGTTCCAATGGAGACGGATCATGGGTCAAACTCGGCCCTTTTTCCGGCGATTCGAGGCCGCTCTTTGGTGTAACGGGAACCTTTATGGGCTGGTGGTCGGGCGAGCTTCCCGCGGGCCGGACAATGTTACCGTTCACTATTTAGAAAGGGCGGCGAACGACAATCCGTTTGCCGGCTTCTTCGCCCAAATTGCCGTTGACGCCGCGGACAACTATGCGAAACTTATTGGACGTCAAAGGGTTAAGCTGAAGAACCCGGTCGCGGGCGTAATACCTACGTATCAGGCAATGAACTTTTCAATTGCGGAAACGATCAAAGGCAATATCTATTACGCTAGACAGGTGATGTGATGGCACTGGCCTACGAGTACATTGAGACGGAACAGGAGCGTGAAGAGGCCCTTCGGGTCCGCGCGCGCGAAGTTCTGCGCTCTCATCGTGGCGTGTTGTTCTCCCTGACGCCCGATCAACACAGGGCCATTGCACAGATGGACCCCGGGCCCGCCGCATCAATCGGACGCAAGCCCGAATAACAACCTCCGATGATTCGCGATTCCGTTTGGCGTGCCCTATCTTTCGGGCATGCCAACGGGGTTTGTGTATGGGTAGCTCGCCGTCGATCGAATGACCACCGTTCGCATCATCCCCCACGAAGAGAGTTTCGAGGTTTTGTACCCGGACGGCCCGAGCGTCTATTTCTACTTTGACGACAACCCCGGCCGCCGGGCCATAACCAACCGCATGAGCCGGGAGCGCGCCGAGGCCACCGCAAAGCGATTAGCGAGGGCCGAGCGCGGCACCGTTTGGACATACAGCCGCGGTGACGACGTGGAAGTGTTCGCGACCGACGACGCGGCGCGCGCCTGGTTCGAGCAGAATGACCCCGAGGGGGTGGCGTTCGAGCGGCCTATTCGCGAGTGAAGCGCAAACAGCTCGAGATCCCGCCAGCGGCCGCGCGCCAGGTCATGGAATGCTTGCGGGCCTACCAGGCCGATCGGAGCGAACTCAAGCGAGATGCCATCGCGGCGGCCGCCCGGCACATATTGCTGGAACACATGCCGAAGGGGACCAAGCTTCGGCTTTCCGAAGTGCGGGAGCTCTTCGAGCGAATGAGAAAGCCCGCCGATCGGGCATGACCGGCGGGCCCTTGGAGGTTACGCGGTACGAACTCAGAGGATCCCGGCGGCGAGCTTCGATTGCAGCAAATAGCCTTCCAGCAGCCAAATCTGTTTGCGCGCGTTCTCGCGCGAGATTTTGCGGCCGATTTCTTCGTTGAAGTTTTCCTTGCTGACCACGGAAGCCTCGCCGCGGACGGAAAACCCGTTGCGCAGTATCAGCTCGCAAACCAGGCATTTGCCGCTTGGCAGCGGGGTGAAGGTTTCGGAAACGATCACAGCGTCAATATCATCAGGCGTCAGCCGCGGAGCGTTGAGGCCCTTGGCCTGAATTTCCTTTTCGATTGTGATTTCGTTGCTCAAGTTTTTTCCTCTCAGGGATTACCGGGAGCCGCCCGGCGCGGAAATGGTGGGCGCCGGCACCGCGGCGCTGACCTTGAAGCCGGCCCAGAACGCCCAGCCGGCGCCGCTCACGATCAGGCCGAGCACGCCGGCAATGACGACGTTGCGAGCGTGGCGCGCCGCGTAGTGAAGATTTCGCAGGAAGGCGAACTGACCTTGAACCGAAATCGGGTTGGAAATGTCCATTCCGAGCGTCAGAAACGTTTCCGAAACGGCCTCTTTCGCGGCCATCTTCGCGAGCTTTTCCATGTCGGCGGAATTCATCACTTTGCCCCGTAGCCCACGCGAACAGCCTCATACCAGGCCGGGACTTGCTCGAGCCTCGATCGGGTTTCGATCGCGTCGGAGACGGTAAGCCGCAACATGGCGCGCGTGTCCTTGCCCTTGCAGCCGGCCACGCCGTACCAGGGGAAACGGCATTGCGTGTCGAGCTGCGGCACCGGTCGCGGCCTGGTAAGCCTATCGGGCGCCGGCGGGAGCTGGCGCGAGACTTCGCGAGGCACCACCGGCGGAGAATGGGCGCAGCCCGCCAGGGCGGCCGCCGCGAGCGTCGCCGGGATCAAACGGACAAGCAGAACTCGCCTCGAGCGCCGAAATATATTCTGCATCTGACTTGCTCCGGGCATCTGCCCCCCTTTCGATCGCAGCCGACCGCAACGCATCATCAGCACGCGCTTTGCGTGAATTTTCTAAGTCCGCCTCTCGAGCCGCTAAGGTTGCCCGCAGATTTTTTGCCTCTTCGCGCTCATCGGCGACGCGGAAGCCGACCAGGAAGCAAATCAGCAGCGCGACCATGACCGCGACCAGGCGCGCGGCCGGCACATAGGATCCGATCCCGGGCAGATATTTCAGCAGCGGAAACCAGCCGACGACACCAGCAACGAGCAGGAGAAGCCCGTTCAAGCCGAGCGCAGGAAACGACGTCGCCACGTCCCAAAAGAAATCGCCCATCATTTCACGGCCTCACATTTGAAGATCCAGCACCGCACGCGCGCGAGCAGCGAGCGCCACCAAGAGATTTTCGGAGCTTCGACCACAGGAGCGGCCGGCGCCGCCGGCGGAGCCACCGCAGGCGGCGGCAGAGGCGCGGGCGCGGCAACGACAACCGGCGCCGGCTCACGAGCCGCGGCGAGGCACTTTTTGCGCTCATCGGCGCGCCGATTAATTAGCCCGCGCTGCACTACCAGCGGCGTTCCGGGACCGTCAGGGCGAGAGGAAATGCGCCAGCCGGTATATTCCCCATCCGCGTTTTTCGTCAGGATCGCCCGGCAACCGCCTTCGATATCGCCGGCGTTCCACTTCTTGACCATCGGCGAAGAGCAAATAGCGCCGGCGCCGGCATTCCACGACATCGACAGCGCCATTGCCCGAACGCCGTCCGGCAATTCGACCGTGATACACTTGCCAATGCCGGCGTCGTAATCTTCGACCAGGCGCTTTGCGAGCCGATCGGACCAATACTTTTCGCTGTGCGTTTCGCCGAGCTTTACGCCAACGGTTTCGCCATAACCGCCAGTCGGAAGGCCGCCGGCGAGCTTGTCCGGAACGACGGTCGGAGCGTAGCCCTCATATTGCTTGATCGCAGGCACGGCGAGCGCTAGGGCGCCCGCGCTCGCAACCGTGATGACGGTTTTTCGCGCGGTCATACGTCAGCTTTCGGAACTTGCTTAACGAGCCGCAGGAAGCCAATCAGGCCATAGCCCGCCGCGTTGAGCGTGAGGAAAAACCAGGGATTGAACACGTCCGAGAAGGCCGACAGGCCGAGAACGCCGCCGGTCAAAATGAACATGAATAGGCTGGCCCGGACGGTCCAAAGCCGGTGCAGCTCAGTCCGCCAATCGTCGATTAGCCGCATAGATCGCCCCATGAAAAAGCCGCCCGACAATGGGGCGGCGCGGTTAGCGATTTATCTGAGGTTGCGGCGACGGAATTGCCGGCGTAGGTTCCTCACCATGAAGCGCGCACTTCCCTGGATCGTCGCCGCCGTTGCCCTTGTGGCGTTCGGGGCCTCGTATTCAGAGCTGCAACGGGTTCGAGCCCGGTTCGGCGAAGTCACCAGCCACAAATTCCACGATCACGCGGAAGTGCGCGAATTCATGATCCGCGCCGCCATCGCCGAGACGCCGCGCCCCATCGTCATAATCGGCGATAGCATTACCGAAATGGCCCCTCTGCCGAGACAGATTTGCGGCCACGCTGTTGTCAATGCTGGCGTTGGCGGGATGACGATCCAGGAGGCGAAGCGCCTTGCAGGTCGCGTCATGGACGAGGGCGGCGCATTTATAGTCGCGCTTGCGGTCGGAGCGAATGACGCCGGTTCACAGACCGCGCGCCAAGACTTCTCCGAGCTTATCGAGGCCGTTAAGCCGCTGTCTGCAAAGCCGCTCGTTGCTATTTCGGCGGCCGCCGACCAGCAGACAAACCGGCAGATCGGCGCGGCCGCGACAGCGAGCGGCGTCCTATTCGTGGATCCGCACTTGCCGCCAGGCTCGAAAATGACGGACGGAATTCATTACACCGCCGCCGCCTATGGCGCATGGGTTCCGGCGCTAGAGACCGCAATCGCTAGAGTATGCGGATAATGTAATTGCAGACGATCGTCGGCTGCACGAGCGCAACGGCAGCTTGCGCGCCGTTCGTATAGGCAACAGTGACTGTATTATTGCCGCTCGATGTGATTTGCCCGATTGTAACCTCGGTAGGGCCAGGGCGACCCGGACCGTAGACGCCGGCGCTGGGTCCAGTATGAGTGAGGTAGTTGCCCTGCGTACAGTTGGAAGGGATGCCGCTCTGGGATGAGGTAACAGAAATTGAGTTGTTGCCGCTCGACGTCAAAGAGGGAATTTGGTTCGCGGCGAGGCTTCGCTTTTCGTCACCACCTACGGCGCCCATTAGCGTCGAATTGCCGCCGAAACCACTTGCCGTCAGGCGGGTCGCCGCCGCCTCTTTCATCGCGGAAACGCGGCCGGTTTTGTCCGGGAGATTAAACGTCGTGGTCCCGTCCCCAGCCCCGTAGGTCGTTCCCATGATCGCAAACAGCGACGCATAGGTAGTCCGCGAAATCGCCTGCCCGACCGGGAATGCAAACGAGGAATTCGGAACGGCCGCGCCCCAAAAATCCATTCCACCGGCCAACGGCACGTTGTAGGCATTGCCGTAGAAGCCCGGCAGGTAAAACACCTGATCCGAATTGTTGTACAGCGCCAGATAGGGCGTGCCCTGAACCAGCGTTCCCGCCTGCAACTCGACGCCGGGTGCCGAGCGCAGGGGCTTTGCGCCGAGACCATCAACATTGAGCGTGCAGGTACCGGTATTCGTCGCGTGCGGCGTGAACGCTACAATCTGCGCGTTAAGGTGGGTCAGGTTGTCGAACACCTGATTTGACGCAACGCTGTAGGCAGCACCGGTTCCGGTTGCGACGATCGCGCCCGAAATGTCATTTCCCCATTCGCGAAGCCGGGCCATCGCGCCACGAACGCCATCGTTGACCGCGCTTGGGGCCATGCCTTCCGGGAAGGGACAAGTTGGGTCCGCCGTCCCGTTGCTTGCTGCAGTCTGGCTCCAAAGGTAGAATGGCATTAACTTTTTCCCTTATGAGGTCTTGATGTCAGAAATTGAGAGCGAGATTGAACGGCTCAATGGGGAGCTTTTTGCTTACAGGGCGATGCTCTTCTATTTCCTGCAGCGATTTGCGCCACATGGGCCCACTATCGTCAGGCAGGCTTTTGACGACGCTGCAAATCACGCCGAAGATGCGACTATTCGTTTCGGTAAGAAGGCCAGCCCGCTTCATCTCGCCAAAGCCTTGGAGATCATTGAGGACTTCCGCTCTCAGATCGTTCCGGAACAGGGCAAGTCAGGACCATTCCCGCCTACCCCCTGAAAGAAAACGGCGCGGTTTTCAGTCCGAAGAGATTAGGGCGAGGCCGCAAAAGGTTTGTGAGTTGCGGCGTTGCGGCGAGCGCGGCCAGGCTCATAGCGGGAGCGCCGCCACCCGAGCCGCCGATTTGGAAAGCCGGCGCCTTCGCCTCCGGCGCGGCCGCGACTGCCGCGGGATCCACAGCCGCCGGCGCCGGCGCTGGCACCGCGGCCGCTCGAGGCCCGGCCATTGACATAGGCGCCGCGGTGCCACCCATTTTGCGATCCGCCCAGGCGGCGACGTCGCGAGCGGTCATATTCGCGAGAAACGGGTTTGCCTTGACGGCCGCAGCACCCATGATCGCGGCGGCCGGCGTCGCCGGGTCCGCATTCAGTAACCCAACCGCGCCTTTCGGCCCGGCGAAATGGGCCAGGTAGGACGTTCCGGCAGTGACAGGAAGCCCGGCGCCCTTTAGAATGCCCGCGTTGTCCGCCGCATAGGCGTCCGTCATCGCTTTGGAGAGGTCCGCGTTGCTTCTGAGGGCTAAAAGCTCATCCCGCGACCCGGTAATGTCCGGCCGGTGCTTCGCCAGCATGGCAAGCCAAGTACCCTCAATGAATTGGCCGGCCCCTCTCGCGGTCGAATTCGGGTTCGCTGCGTTGGGATCGCCGCCGCTTTCCACAGAAATAATTTGATCGGTCACGCCCATATGCTTCGCCCTCAAATCCTCGCCTGCATCGTCCTATTCGCCGTCGCTATGCTTGGCGTTCGGTTCATCGCTCACGGTATTGCCGACCATTTCGGCACCATCGGTATCTTTGCGGCGCTCGCCGCAATGCTGAGCGCCGCTTACCTCTATGATGGACGTCACCGCGAGTGCCCTTGATTGGCCGCCGGAAGCGCGCCCTGCGATAGCAGGCCAAGCCCCTTGGCAAATCGCGGATCAACCGGCCGTTTCGCTTGCGGTCCATAGAACAGGTTGGTTGCCTTGCGAGCCGCATTCGCGTTGCCGACCGCGGTCAATCCCCTGTCGACGCCAAACGCCACCGCAGCGCCAGGTAGGCCGCCGCCGGAGAAGCCGAGCAGCGGCAAGAGCGAATTCCGCGCGCCGCTCGCGATCTTCGCCAACATCGGCGCCGTGCCGCTTGGGTTCGTCGTTCCCTTCACCGGGATCATCTGCTTGTAGACGCTCGCAAGCTGCCCCATCAGTTGCAGCTCTTTCGGCGAAAACAGCACCTTCGACAGTTGCGAGCCGCTTTCGTTCAGGAATTCATGGAGCCGCTGCGACAAGGCTTGTGCCTCGAACTGAATTTTGCCCTCGCCGGCGTTCGTGAGCTTTTCCCACATGCCTTGACGGACGGCCGTCCACCCTTCCGGCGTTAGCGACTGTTTCAGGCGCACAGCCAGATCAACCGCAAAGCGGCCGTTGCCCTTGCCGGTCGCGCCGAAAAGGTCATTGACGATTTGATTTCCGGAGGCGGGCGGACCACCGTCCGCGCCGCTATAGCGCCGGATCGCCGCCGCAGCCGCGCCAGGCTCGACCGGTTGCGGAGCCGAGACGCTGCGGATGCGCTCTGCATAGCGCGCCAGCGAAGCGCGCTCGCCCGGCTCAAAAACGGTATGCGCCAGCATCCGGCCCTTTGTGCCCTCGAGAAATTCGACAATGCGCGCCGCGGCCTGTTCCGGCTCGCCCTGCGTCAGTTGCGCGAAAAGCCCCTGTTTATAGGTCGCGAACTCATCCGAGTTGCGGCCGAAAATCCGCTCAATGCGCTGCGCGATTTGCACCGGCATTTGGCTGCCGGGCGCCGAGCCCGAGCCATAGGCCAGCTTTACGATTTCGTCCGGCGCTGCCCGGGTATCCGAGAACTTGCCCAGGATCTTTTCAACGGCCGCGCCGATCGTGTCCCCGGCGCCGCGCTTGGCGAATTTCTGTTTGTAATCGGCAAACGACGCCCTCGCCGCTTCCTGCATTTGCAGCACTGCGGGACCGTCGCCGGCGAATTTGCCTTGTTTGATCATCTGCGCCACGCGCGCGTCGAATTGGTCCATGATTTGCTCGAGCGCGTGGAGATCCGCACCCGAACCGCCGCCCATCATCGCCCGCCGCGCGTCGCCGTACAGCGTCGAGAGCTGCTTTCGGACCTGTTCGACGTCGCGCATGGTGAAGCCGGAGCCCGGCGCTTCCGACGTCGCCGCAGCTTTCGAAGCGGCCGCAGCCGGCGCCGGCCGATCTCCCGGGAAGTCCGCGCGCAACGCGCCCGCGGCGTCCTCTTGTTCCAATTGGCGAAAGGCGCGCTCTACCGCGTCGTCGGCAGGAATGCGCTCGTCCGCCATCAATTTAACGGCGCGCTGCCTCACGTCGCCGCCGAGCTCACCGTAGCCGGCGGCGTTCAAATCATCTTCAAGGCCGCGCGTGAACGCTTCGAATTCATGTTGTTCGCGCTCCGAGCGCGCGGCGGCTTCGCGCTTGCCAACGTGGCCCTCGAAACCTTCGGGAAAACGCTTTAGGCCGCGAATTTCCGCGTCCATCGCGTCGAGCAGATCGTTAACAGTTGAGGTTCCGTTGTGGTTGCCGCGCAGATAGCCGGCTTCCTCCGCCGCTTCGCGCGCATAGTCGAGCGGCCAGCCGCCTTGCCGAACCAGCTTGCGGCGCCCCACGCCTTCAACGTTGACCGTGTGGCCGAGCCCGCCGATCGCCTCCAGCTCCGCATCCGGCCCCAAGCCGCCCTTTGACGCGATGAATTCGAGCAGGCTTTGTGCCTTCGGCGCCCCCGCAACCGGCGCCGCGGCCGCGGCCTTCTGCCGATCGTAAGCCGCGGCGACGTCCTCGCCGAACTTCGCACGAATGTCCGCGACGGTTTGCGCGTGCAGCGGATCGGCCGGCGGGGCGCCAGGCGCGGCCGGCGCCGGCGCGCGCACACCAGGCCCGACCGCGTTTAAATTCTCGTCGATGATTTCGAGGCCGCGCAGCGATCGAGGCGTGTTAGTCGGATCGAGCGACACCGGGTTTTCGCCGGCGCGCAAACCTGCGTCGACATCGCCGCGAAAACCCGCCGCAGAGCCCGGCGCGAACTCGCCGGGAGCTTCCGAAACTTCGCGATACTTTCCGCGGTAGTCGGCGCGCGCCGCATTGCGGGCCGCCGCAAAGCGATCGGAGAGGATTTCCGCGGCATCAGCCGGAGCTGCCGCGCGGATTTGCCCGCCGCCGAGCGAGCGCGCCAAGTCGGCGCCGTGCTGTTCCGGCGACATCGGCCCGGCATGAACGCCGGCCGCCGAGGCTGCCCGCGACTGTTCCGCCGCGATCAATTCCGCCGCGATCCGTTCCGCGGCATCCTGCGGAGCGGTTCGCGCCGTGGCGCCGGTCGGATCGAGCGAAGCCGCGAAATTGTCGCGCGCCTCGCCCACCCGCGCGTCTTGCAGATCCTTGAAGCCTTGCGCTTCCGCCTGCGCCGCCTCGCCGCGGCCGCCGCGAAGCAAGATTTGTTCTTCCGCCGACAGCGCCGGGTTTTGCGTGACTTGCGACTGTGACAGCGGAATTTCAACGTCGCCGACCTTGGCGACGTTCTGAGGCACCGCCGGCGCCGGCCGCACGCGATCGGCGATCGCCGAAACCGCCTTGCCGACGCCCTTTCCAACCGGACCGGCAGCGCCGCCGATGACGCCGCCGATGCCCGCAGCCAGGGGAACGTCATGCCCCCGCACGGCAGCGTCGGCACCGGACAGCGCCGCCCCCGAGATCGCGCCGCGCTTTGCCATTTCCCAGACGTTGCCGGTAAGGCCGAACGCCTTGGGTGCCGCTGCCATAACCGGCGCCATCGACGCGACGCCGCCGGCGAGCTGCGCCGCCGTGTCGACAATCGGATGTTCGGCCGAAAATTTCTTGTCCGCGCCTTCCTGGTCGCGCAGCGATTGCGTGTAACGTTCCGAGAACGTTTCGCCGGAAAGTTGATCGTCCGGCGCAAAGAAGCGGTTGAGCGCCGGCGCGAGCGCCGCGTTCGTTGCCGCGTCCAGCTTGTTCAGCAGCCCGCCAACGATCGGAATGCCGGTTGCCGTCGACCGCACAACGCTATTGACCGTCACCGGCGCGGCGGCCGGAGCTGGCGCCGCGGGAGCCGCGGCCGGCTTGGCGCCGATCGAAGCCGCGATTTCGTCAACGGTCGCGTTTTGCTGGTCCGGCGAGAGCTTCAAGAACTCATCGCCCACCGTCACCTGTTTGTCGCCGATCGTGAGAACGGGCATTTAGTTCACGCTCCAAGTGATGCCGCTGGACGTCTTGCCGCTCGGCGAGCTCGAGCCCGGCGCCTTGAAGCCGGGACCGGCAGAACGCCGCATCTGTTCGGTTGCAGCCGCTCGCATTTGGGCCTTTTGCGCCACCACGGACGGATCATCGCCGGGTTGCGGGAACAGCTCTTTTTCGTACCGATCGAATTCAGCCGGATTGACTGCCGCGCCGCTCTCCTGACGCAGCATCGCCGTGATGAAGGCCGAGGCGGCTTGCTTGTACCGCTGATATTGAGGCGATTGCAGATAGTTGCCCGCCATCGGAATAGCGCCGGCCACGCGGTTCATGGCGCTCAGGCCCTCGCCCTGCACCGTCGACAGGATTTTTTCCGCCTGATCCATGCGAGTAGCGAACGACGAGGCTTTCGCCTGCGCTTCCGTCAGCTTGCCGGTTGCCGCGTCCGCCGCCGCGTGTGTCACCTGTTTGATGAATTCCTTTCGGTTGGCACCCGGCGGGATCGGGATCCGCTTGCCATCCGGTCCGGTCACAAAATCCTCAGCGCCAGAAGGCGCGCCCCCGGCGGGCACGCCTTGGACTTCCCGCAACGTGCCGTCGACCTGGTTCTGTTGCATGAACTTCTTGCGGCCGTCCGCATCCTCGCCGACCTGGACGACGTTCCAGCGATCCTTGCCATAGTAGTTTTCAACCAACGCCTTCATCAGCGCCGGATTGTAGCGAGCCGCCTGCACTTCCGCCGGCGAAGCACCCTTTGCCAGCAGCGCGCGCGCCGTCATGCTGCCATGTTCCGCAGCGATCGAGCTTGGATCCGTGTTTTGCCCGGTGACGAGCGCGCCGAGGCCGCCGGCAATCGCGCCGATCGGACCATTGCCGAGGTTGCCCAGAAACCCGCGCGTCCCCTTCATCAGCCGATCGCCGAAGCCATCGCCGGCGCCGGCAAGAGAGAACGGCGCGGCCGCGGGAGGCGCACCACGAGCCACGGCAGGAGCGGCAGAAGGCGCCGCGACCGGAGCCGCCGGAGCCTCGCCGCGAAATGCCGGCATCTGATAGTCGCCGACCGAAATAAAATCGTCCGGCGCGCGGTTGCGATTGACCGACGAAAGATCCGACGCAGGCGCGACCGCCGGCGGTTGCGACGTCACCGGGCCGGCAGTGAACGGCACCGGCTTTGCGCCAGGCGCAAACGGCGCCGGCGCCGCGGCCGGGCCGGCGATATCCGCCGCGGTAACGTTCATCGAGCCGGGACCGGCGAAGCCGAACGGCACGGCACCGGCGCCGAACGTATCAGCCTCAGGCGCGGGGGCGTGCGACGCGCCGCGGAAACGGCGAGCCAGCACCGCCGCGGCCGCCTCGCGGGCCTGTTGTGCCTGGTCCGCCTCCGCGTTGAGCGGCGAAGGATAAAGCGCGTTCCAAGGAGACGCGCCCGTTTGACCCGTCAGGAGATCCAGCAAACCCGCCATTTAAGACGCTCCAAAGCTGATATTGCCCTTGGGCCATAGCGAGCCGAGCCCTTGCGCGATCATCGCGAATTGTTGCGCGCCGCTCATTGTCTGCTCGCCTTCCGAGTGGCCGGTGTTCTGGCCGAACTGCGCCGCGACCGGCGCCAGGGAGCCGAGCAGCGTTGCATATTGCGACGCCGGGATACCGAACCGCTGCGCTTCCGCCTGTAGCGCGGCGTTCGCACCATAATTGCTGGCGTCGATCGCCTTGCCGGCCGTGCCCACGCCGTTCGTAAAATTCTCATTCGCGGCCGCGTTCGTGCCGTTCAGGAGGCCGTAAGTCGTATTTCCGGCACCATAGATCGCGCTCGCCGCGCCCAAAGCGCGATCCGCGTCCGCGTTGTATTGTGCGGCGATAACCGGCGCCTGCCCCGCGGCAACGCCTCGAGCGAGCGCCTGAAAATTGCCCGGCGAGAAGTCTCGGCCGGCGGCCGCCCACATGCCGTTCGTTTGGTCCGTCACGTCGGTTCGGATTTGATCGAGCTGCGCTTTCAGCGCCTCGTTGTTGCCGACATTCGCACCGCTCGCCGTGGAGGAAAGCAGCCCCTTATAATCGGCGAAGTTTTGCTTGATCGCGCTATCGTTCGCCGTCGCGCCGCCGCCATTGAGCAGGCCGAGCGTTCCGGACGTGATCGCCGGCGAAAACGTCGAGCTCGCATTGGCCGCGTTGCTTTCGATCGTATCCAGCGCGCCAGACGCCTTGCCGCTAAGGCCGGCTTGCGGAACCATGCTCGTGATACCGCTCAGAATGCCCTGCAAACCCTCTTTCGCCGGATCGTACGGCGCGAGTTGTTGCGTTTGGGTTTGCGAGCTTTTGGACGTGCCACCCATTTACAGGGCCCTTTCGAGAACGACGTTCGAGACGTGATAGTTTTTCAGGACGCGAACCCAACCAGGCCGCCCCATGACGCGAACCAGCGCGGCGCCTTCCGAGCGCGCCCAATCCTCGACTTCGGAGAGCAGCGGCAACCAACTTTCCATGTTCGAACCGCCCAGCGCGGTAATCAGGCAGACCAAATGCCGATCCGTGCGGGTTAGCAGCGTTACCGCCGCGGCCTCGATCTCCTGCCCGTCGCAGGCCAACCACAAAACGCCGTCGCCGTGCAGAACGTCGCGCGCAATGTCGACCGTGTGGCTAAGATCCGTTCGCCGAACGGCCGCATAGAGTTTTTCCCTGACCTGCGGCCAGATTTCGCGCGCGAGCTGCGGCGGGATGCAATGCAAGCTAGCCGAGGCAGACATAGAAAAAGGACCGATCGGTTTGAGCGTTGTTCGCGTGCGATATCGTGAACGACTGTTTCCCAACCGAGTTAATGAACGTTGTGCCGGCCGCGAGCGCCGCGGCGCCATTAGCCGTTTTCGGGAACAGGAAAACCGCGCTCTGCGGCGCGCAATTTTCGGCCGAAACCGTGGTTGACGTCGCGCCGGCGGCGAGCGTCACCGAACCAGTCGCGCTCGAGCGCCCGGCCGCGAGCTGTTGCAGCCCGAGCGCATATTTGGAGAGGTCTTTTTCGGTCGTTGCGGGAAGAAAAACCGTCATCGTTTCCCCGTCGCTTTGAGGTCCGCCGGCGCCACACCGTTGATGAAGGTCCACACTGCGCCGGCCGGAATGCGGCACTTGAACCGGGAATAACGGGTATCTACCCGCATGTTGCAGATGCCGGTTTTCGCGTTCACCAGGCTTTCAGTGCCGGCCGTCGCCGACTGTTGCAGGTTTTCGCGGCGCGAGGCCGAGCCGTAGACCGCCGTCGCGTCCGACACCGGCCGGAAGCCGACTTTCATCTTGACGCGGCGGCCGTCCGTCCCCTGCTCTGCCGTCTCAAGCGTCGCTTCCAGGTTCGACCCGCGGAAGAAGTTCAGCACATGCGAGCCATCGAACGCGGCGAGCTCGGGCAGGATCGCCGATTGAAAATCGTCCAGCGATTGCGTCATGGCGTCGAGGCTTCCGCCCGGCGCCAGGGCGTCCAAGGCTTCAAGCGTGACGCCCGGTTGCGCCATGTGAAACACGAATTCGCCGGAGAACCTTAGCGGCGTGAAGCGGTCTAGCACCGGATCATAACAAAGCGCCCTATCGAATTGGTTGGTTGCCCCGTTCACCGACTTGTAAACCCACATCACGCGTGAGGACCGCGGATCAGCAACCCCCATGAACAGTTGCAAATTCGCGGCGTCCAGATCCTTGAAAAAGGTCCGGTCAACGCGCTCGCGGCCGATCTGCACCGGCACGCCGCCCGGGTCGATCCGGTGGAAGCCTTTCAGTGAATAGAAGAACACCGTGGAGCCCGACCGGATCAGGCTATAGGGCCCGTACACGCCGAGCCCTTCGGCGATTTTCTCAATCTGGAAAACGCGAGGATCGCCCGGCAAATAGATCATCCGGCGAATGATGTTGTCTTGCAACACCACGCCGCTTTCGCCGCCGGCGATGCCGCGGCAAAAGCCGCCGTCAGCCAAATCCTGTTCGTCGCTGGAATTGATGCCGGCCGTCCATGAATTCGCCCCGTTGACGTCGTTCAACCCGGACCACTTCAAACGGTTCGGGTTTCCGAGAATGCCCGTCAGAACGACGAATTTCCCGACGATCGCGATATATCGCGCCTGTGGCGGATTGCCGGCCAGGTTCACGAACTCGCTTGACGTTGCAATGTTGAACACCTGCGGCGCGACGTTGGCTTGAACCGCGATCACCAAGTTATTGAATTGGACGAATTGCCATTGATCCTCTGCGGAGATCGCCGCATAGGGACCGCCACCAAGCGAAACCTTGGACCATGCGAACGTCGTGTTGTTGAGCAAATAAAGGTCCGTCACCGTGGCCGCAAAAACCACCACAGAGCCGTCGACCTTGTAGGCGGCGAACGCGCCTCGGCATTGCAGCCCGAGCGATTGCGAGATTGCGGCCAAGCTTGCAAAGGGCCCGTAACCGTCGCCGCGCGGCACCACGTTCAGCACGTTTTGCGCCGTCGTCGCCTGATAGTCGGATAGATCGGGCTTGTACTCGGCGAAAGGAACGATCGGCATTACCAGCACGTCCCGCGAATTTGGCCCGTCGCCTGCCGTGCCGACGTTTTATACGCGAGGCGATCGGCTAGCGGCTGGATTTGGAGCTGCATCCGCTGCATGCCCTCCGTGTCCTCGATCACGTTGGTGTAGAGCAGCAATTTCGCATGGCAGCGGATGAGCTGTTCCGCATCGTTGCACCAAGCGTTCGTGTCGGTATCCTCGACCAGCGGCGCAAGCTTGTAATGCATGTGCGGCCGGATGGTGTAGACTGCGACCGGGACCGGCCAGAGCAAAATTTGGCTATCGATGTAGGTATAAGCGCACGGGCGGCCGCTGCCGGTCATCGAGCTTTGCAACCACTCGAATTCGTCCGCCTCGTACTTATCCAGCTCGAGCGAGCGCGAGCCGTCGTACAGAAACAGCGTATCGAGCCCGATAATGTCCGGTATTTGCGCCAGAGCCGCCGCGCCATAGGCCATTTGCCCTACAACGGTTGGGAAGGTCAGCGACCGCGTGAAGTTGAAATAGAACCGCGACGTCTCGTAATGGTCAATTGCGTCGCTTACCGCGCTTTTGATTTCGTCCGCCAGATCGTCGCGCGTCAGGTCCGTTGCGATCCGGTTTCGGAGGTCGAGGAACGTCTTTGCCATCTGCCACCGTCACAGCCGGAGTAGCGAGCGCCAGCGCGGCTTCCGTCGCCAGCATATGGACGGAAGGCGGCGCCGGCTCATCGAGAACCAGCACCGCCCCCGCGTAGTGCAGCCAGATATCCACCGGGCTTACAGGTCGTTGTCCGGGACGTACTTGATGATGATGATCGCCTTGCCCGTGGTCGGCGCGGTGCCGGTGTGCGTATAGTGCACAGAAACTCGATGGTCCGCAGACAGCGGGCCGAGCGCCGTTCCCGTGGGCTTGACGTTCTGAGTAAGCGCAACCGCGGCTTCGTCGGCATCGCCTGCCGCGACCAGGTTGTTTGCGACGCCAGCCAGGCCCACCGTCAGAACGTTGGTGGTGCCTGCGTTGAACGCCTCCACAATTTGCACGTCGGTTCCGATGACGACGGCGCCTTTCGGGAGCCACTGTTTCAGAACGCCGGCGGCAATGCCCTTGTCGCCATGGTTCACAGCAATTCGCGCATAGTGGACGAGCTGCGCGGCATACTGACGGGCGGTGCTGCCCGGGGTGTTGGTGGTCATGTAGTGGAGCCCTTTCCGAGCTTGATGGAGGGAGAAGCCCGGAAGGCGGTTGCTGCCTTCCGGAGTGTTTCAATCAACCGCGGCCAGCTTACGAGTGCTTGACAGCGTAGGTGGTTGCGACGATCGCCCCGAAGTCCAAGGAGTTGAAAACCGACTTCTTGATACCCCAGACAGTCTGCCCGGAAACGCCAAGCTCGCGTTCGTAGTCGAACAGCTCTTCAATCCATTTGAAGTGAGAGCCCTTCGCGAACTCCTTGCCGAAGCCAACGACGCCCGCCTGCGCGCCGCAAAACACCGCGCGCCGCGTGCTGGTCTGCGCCGCGCCGGCATTGGAAATGCCATTCGGCAGACGGTTCCACTTGTGCAAGATCGTGTTGTTGTACTCGCCGAGCGCGCCGGTATAGATCGGCGACTTGGAGGCCGCGCCGCCAGCCAGAGCGGCCTTCTGGATATCGAGCCACTGACCGGCGTTGGTGTTGGTCCGCATGTCCGTCACCTGGTAGTCGTGAAGGAACATGACGAATTTCTTTTCGCCGTTGACCATGACGGGGCGGATCAGCGGCGAGGCGGTGCCGGCCATTTCAACGCAAGCGTCGATAACGCCAAGGTTGAACGTCTTGGTGTTGTCGGCGTTGATCGTGGCATCGTCCGTCGCGCCGAAGCGATAATGACGATCGGCGGACGGTGCCGTAACGGCGTTGTTGCCGGTATAGCGCGGGTCGGTCACCAGCGTATTGCCGGCCAGATGGTTCGCCATGCAGAAGTCGAACCGGTTCGAAAACCAATCTTTCAGACCGTCCTTGCCCTCGCTGCGGAGGTTGAACGGCACGCGCTGCGCGTCAATCGTGTTCTTGTTGCGAACCCGGACGGCATGGGCAAGCTCGTTGATCTTGAACTTGTCCGAATAGGTCGAAAGCGCCTCTTCGTTGCCCTGCAACGTCTGGCCTTCGGTGGTGCCGTCGCCTTCGAGCTGGACGCGCAGCCCAACCGTCAGTTCGTCGCCGGCGCTTTTTTCGAAGTCGGTCTTGACTTGGATAATGTTTGAGGACCCCTCGCCCATGAACCGGCCGAAATAGGTCTCTTTGAGAGCTTCGACGTTGAGCTTTTTCGCCCAAAGCTTGTTGGAGAGAGCGTCATTGACGCCGTAGGAAGTCACAGACATCTCTTGATGCCTCCAAAGGTGAAAATCGGGTGCTGTGGGTTGACCGCGAAACGCTGCGATCGAGCGCAACACCGAGATTTCCCGCCTTCGGTGGAGGCGTAGCGCTGTGACGGGCGCCAAACGAAAACGGGATTGGTTAAGGCTCCCGCGGGCCCTTACTCACTTCAACAGAAGCGGCCTTAGCCGCCGAATAGTTTCCGAGCCCTCGCCGGGTTCTTTTCACACCAGGTTTCGAACTCAGCCGCCGGCATGGCAATCAGCGCTTCCGCCGTCATGTCTTGGTCGCCCGAGCTTCCGCCCGTATTGGACAGGCTCTTGTGAGCTGCCTGCCCGCGTTCGATCGTTTCCAGCTTGTCGGCCGCCGCCTTCGCGGCATCCCCCTTAGGATCAGCGGCCGGTGCTGATGCTTTCTTGTACCCCCGCTGATTTGCCAGACTGTAAATCAGCTCTGCCGGGCTCTTGCCGCGCTCGAAGGCCATTTGGGCAATGGCGAATTCATCGGCGATCAGCGCTTGATGCAGCGCTTCCGGCGTATCGTAGCCGATCGCGCGCAATTCGCCGGCCCGCGAGTTCAAGAGGAAGTCATAGGCCGGCTTGAAATCCGGCGTGGTTTTCTCGAATTCGTTGCAAGCTTTTGTGTAGTTATCCACAAAAGTCTTTTGTTCGGTCGCGGCCTTTTCGTCGGCTTCCTTTGCCGCCGCCGCGTCCGCCTCGCGCTTCTGGATTTGCGCCAGTGTTTCGGTGACGTGCTTTACCGCGCCGAAAATGTCCTCTTCGACCGCAGGAGGCCCGGCCGGCTGTTGCGTCGCCGCGGGATCCTCGCCGCCGAGCTTGAGCCGGTCGATGATGGCGAACTTGCCGCGCAGCTCCGCAAGCGCCTTTTCCGTTTCCTGGTATTTGGTCGCCAGCTCTTTGCGGGCCTTCTTCTCTTCCAGGAACGTTGCGAGCGGGACGTGATCGTTTTTCGGCGTGCCAGCATCAGGCTTTTCGCCACCGGCCGGCTTTTCCGCGCTGCCTTCGCCGCCGCCAGTTCCACCGCCGGCATCCGCGCCAGCGTCGCCACCGGCCGGAATTTCGCTTTCGCCGCCACTCGTAAAAAAAGCTTCTTCCTCCGCCGAGAGAGACGGACCGCCATTGTCGACGGGGGTTGATCCTTCGTTGAGGGACATTCGTGCTTGCCTTCTGCCGGACCTGCCGGCTCAGAGAACGCGGAAACCGCCGCGCGCGAAAATCCGGCTTGGCCGGAATTGGTCCGCGTCCGGATTAACCGGCCTCAGCAAGCAAGAAGTAACAACGCCTCTTCATCACGCCGGCGGCGCATCTTTGCCGCCTCAGCCGCGGCCGCAGCCGCCGCCATGCGCTCGTTGTGGATCGCCTGTAGATCGACCGCCGGCGCGGCCGGAGCGATCGGCGAGGCCCGTAGAGGCTCGAAGCGCGGCACGGACCGCCGGTCGATCGGCACGCCCGGCACCTTGCGCGTGATCGCCGCGAGTTGGCGCGCGCGCTCGAGCTCTAACCGATAGTGCCCGATGCCGCCCTGTTGAAACTCGTAATCAAACCCGGTGCGGATCAGCGGCGCGTCGACGCCGGTAAAGACGAAATGCCCCGGGTCCGCGTCCTCGCTTAGCGCTTCGTCGGGGTCAATGCCGGTGAATGTGTAGGAGCCGGCCGAGGCGATAAAGGTCCGGCTGAATGTCGCGGTTTGAAGCGACACCGTGAACGAGCCAGGCGCCGCAGCTTCGCCGATCGTGAAGGTTGCCGGCTTGCCGGCGAACGTGAAGGCGCCGGCGCTCGCCGCTTCCGTGATCTTGAACGTTGCCGCAACGCCGGCAAACGTGAACGCGCCAGCGTCCGCCGGCATCACAATATTCGTTACGCCGCCTTGCTGGATTTGCCCGAGGGCGAGCCGGCCTAATGCGTCAAAGCCGAGCATCTAAATTACTTGCCCCTTGTATCGAGCCAGCCCGCCGTTCGGATGTCCACGAAAAGAGCGGTGCTGTTGAGCGCGACCCTGTAACGCACTTGAGCACTCGTATTTGTCATCACGAACGCTTGGCCAGCGTTCACGAAGGCGGACCCGGTGGCGACGGCCGCCACTTGGGCGTTATTGTACGCTGCTGCTTCGTCTGTAAGGCTAAGATCAGAAACGAGCAAACCGTTGGCCGATGATGCGTGGGTCCAGTTTATAGCTACTCGCAATTGCGCCTGCACGCGAATGCCGGTTGGAAGCTTTAGGGTAGCCGTCTGAGCCGTGGTTCCGAAGTTCGAAGCGCTAACGACGTCAGCGCTAGACGTCTTGCGCATGAACAAATCGCCGTCCTGAACAAACGGAACAATCACGCCACCTTCGCGCATGATTGAGCCGATGCGGCGCGCGTAAATATAGCCGCTACCGCCGCTTTCCGCCTGCAAGGCGGTTATGACGGTCGCGACCGCGGTACTCGTATGGGCGTAGATATCAGCCCCCACCCCTTCCGCCTTGCTGACGAGATAGATGTGATAGGTGGTGTCTGCGATGGCAACGCCGGAGTTGCGCATGCCGTTACCGGTTCCGGCGGCCCATCCTGCGTCAAGGCGCTTGGTGAGCGCCGAGGCCAGACGCAGCATCACCGCATTCGTGCTGTCTGCCGCGAGACCCGCCGCAATGTCGATATCGTTGGTCGCGTCGGTGACGTTGTTCGCAAGGCCAAGGCCAGAAATGTAATTCGGGATGACCGAAAGCAAATCTTCCTTGAGCGCCACAATCGCGACCTGCGGCGGGGCGGTGAAGTTGATTTTTGCCGTCGTCCCGGCCGAGTTGAACAGCACCGCAGTTCGAGCAAAGACGCCAGTTCCGGAGTTATAGGCGCCAGTACCGATTTCCCATTGCGACAGGTCCGCACTTTCGGCGCGATAGCTGTATTGCGCGCCGTTGACCGCGCCAGCGGCCGAGGGCGATTGATAGCCCGTTACCGCGCTCGAATAGGTCCAATCCGTAGTTCCGCCGGCGGTCGGATTGAAGCGGCAAACGTTGATGAGGGATGAAGCAGCCATTAGCCGATCGTGAACACGCCATTGGTGGTGTCGAGATTGACGGTAAAGCTATTGCCGTTCGTCAGATTGACTTCCGCGGCATAGTCCCACCATCCCATTAGCGGGCCCGCCGCCGGCGTGGAGTTGTAGAGGACAGCGTAGCGGAATTGCGCGAAGCTGCCGCCCGCGGCCGTGAATACGACGGGGACCAGGACAAGCTTCCACACGCCGCCGGTTTGCGTCCAGGACGTGAACGCGGCCGCACCACCGCCCACCGCATAGCCGTTGCCGGCCGCAATTTCGGTGATGTTCGCCTTGATGGTGTTGGTTGCGACCGGCGCGACGTCGGTCAGCATGACCTTTAGCGCGTCGGACGTCAGATTGTGGACCTTGCTGCCAAGGTCCCCCATGAAGACGTTGAACTTGTTGAAAGCGGCCATTTAGCCCATCCCCACAGGAGCAATCCCGACGATTTCGCCGGTTTGCGGATCACGGATCAGTTTTTTCGGAGTGTTGAGCGCGCTTGCGAGCGCCGTCATGTCGCGCCGCATTTCCTGCATCATGCCCATGATGAGCGCGGCGACGTCGCCGCCGCCCCCGCCCTGCACCGGCTGACCATTCGGCCCGACCGCCGGCGGCGCCGTCAGCGCCTTCAAGAGCGCATCCTGTTGCGCAGCGTCGCGCGCGATCTGCGCCCTTGTTTCGGCCTCAGCCTGCATTGCCTTGATTTTCGCGTCAGACTGCGCCTTGTCGTTGGCGATCTTGGCTTGCGCCTTATCGTTTTCCAGCTTCAATTCCGCGTCGCGCGCGGCCTGTTCCGGGTCCGGCTGTTCCTGCGATTTCGCAATGCTGTCCGAAATGTCCTTTTGCGCGGACGTCGGGAGCGGCGAATACTTGAGCAGCGCGAGCCAGGTTGCCGGCGGGAGCATCTTGCCGATAACCGGCAGGATCTGTTGCAGCATCGCCCAGGTGAGCTCTTTTTGGTTCGCCGAGGTCGCGCTTTGGTCGACGATGACGTCATATTGCGTCTTGCCGTCGAAGGCGTCCTTTTTGATCAGCGGCACAAATTGCGCATCCTCCGGGCCCTCGATTTTCACGAGCGTTCCGTCAGGAATGTAGAATTCGATGATGTGCAGCATCAACCGGCCCTGTTCCTTCCGGTAGCGCCGGAGGCTATCGAACAGCGGTTGCAGGATGGTCAGCGCGGACTGCTTGCGTTGGAGATCGAGGCTTGCGGCTTGGCTGCCCGACTGCTGCATGCCCAAAATCTCGACGTTCACGCCGGAGACGTCGCGAAGCGACTGGTTCGCGTACTGCATCAGCTCGTAAGAGCCCTGCGGGAACTGCGAAACCGGCTTGGCGATGAATTTCGGGTTGGCGCCAGAGAGCGCGCCCGGCTTGAGCATCGTTACTTGGTCCTGATGTGCCCAAGATTTTTCGCCGTCCGCGTCATTGTCGAAGAACTGACCGCGTTCGGTGGCAATTCCACCCTTCGCCGTCGTGTTCATGATGTGCATTGTCTGCGACATCCACTTGTTCGACCAGCGAGCCGGGTCTTTCATGGCGCGGACGATGCCGAAGAACGTATTTTTGTTGCGGTCCCGCTTGCCGGTCATGCACTTGAACGAGAAGTGCCCCTTGCAAGGCGCGTCGCCGACTTCGAGCAGCACGTTCCCAAGGTAGGCTTGGCGGTAAATCTTGCGCGTCGTTTTGGTGAAGCGCAGCTTGCCGCCGGCGAGCTTCGCCTTTTCGCTCAAATCCTGGAATTCGTCTTGGCCGAGGTTCAGAATGTTTTCCGGATTGGTCGGATCGAGGACCAGATAGGCCGCAACGCGTTCCCACCACTGGACACGAACCAGCGTGACGCACTTGTCGTCGCCGTCGTCATCCTCGCCGCGGTTTTCCTTGTTGTAGCTCTCGCCGTCGTTGTGGTGCGGGTTTTCGCCCTCGCCAGCGTCGCCGATCCAGGAAGCGTTATAGTCGGCATCTTCAAAGGGCCGGTCCGGATCGCCCGGGCACAGCGCTTTCGCCTCGTCTAGCGGGACATCGCGCCGGATATGCGCGACGCGCCGCGCGTCGACCAGGTTTCGCTTCTTCGCGTTCCGATCCCACGTCATTTCGAGCGGGTCGGTTCGATCAATCTTCGGATCGCCTTCCGGGTTGTCCTCGTAATCCAGCCGGGTTTCCGTCCAGCCCATGCCGCACACGACCAGATCGCGAAAGGCGTCGCTTTCTTCGTCCTCCGCGTCACATTGCTGGCGAAACCACTTCGCGGCGGACGTCAGCAGTTCGCTTTTCTTCACGACGCCTAGCCGGCGCGGCAAGAACTGCACTTCCTGCCGGTTGCCAACTTCCTGACCAGCCACGCTGTCGACCGTCGTTCCTACGCGGTTGAAGATGACGATCGGACGCTTTGCGTCCATCAAGATCGACTTGTCAGTCTCATTGAGCTGTTCGCCGGCCTCAAAGTCGAAATCTTCGCGGGCCTCGCGGCGCCAATTGACTTGGCCCTTGCTGTTGTAATCGGCCTTTACCTGCGATTTGAGCCTGGTAAAGAGCGCTTCCGCGTCGTTCAGCTTCTCGCGCGCGTCGTCGCCGGCCTCGCCGCCGCCCTGATAGCTGTCCGCGTCTTTGAGCATCAGAATATCCCATGCCCGCGGCACGGTGCCACCGGGTCAAAAACCCGTAGCACCGGCCCGGAAATGATTTGTCAGGCGCTTTGCCAGGATCCGCCGCCGCTCGAGCTGCGCCGATCGCGGTATCGGTCCCGCGGAGGCGGAGCGCCGTCCGGTTGATCGTAATGGATGCACATCAGCCCGAAGGCGTCCGCGCAATGCGAGCTCCAATCGTGGTTAGGCCCTAGCCCGATATCCCGCTCCGGATCCGTCGACTTCTTTTCGTGATACCAGCCGAGCGCTTCGCGGCCCTCTTCCGTCGTGTCTTTGTTGAAGAACACGCGAGGGAATAGGCGCCGAGCCGTCTCAATGCGGGCCGAGGCCGCGCCCTGCCCCTGGTTGGGGATAACGAACACGTCAAAGCCGGCTTCGCGGATCGCGCTTTCGTATGACGTGGCAAACACCTTGTCGCCGTGCGCGCCGTCATGCGGGAGCACACACCAGGCTTTGCCCCAGCCACGCGAGCGCAGCCAGGCCAGATGCACCGAAAGTTCCTGCCCTTGCGCCTCGTAGTAATCCAGGACGTTGATTTTCTGCCCGACGAACTGGCAAACCCAGATCGCCACGGCATCCGCGCGCGCGCCCGTTCCGCCAATGTCGAAATAGGCCCGGACCTGCATCAGCGGATCCAGCGGGACAAAATCAATCCGCTTCTTGGCCTCGATTAGCGCCTTGGAGTAATAGGCGCCCTTGACGAACGTTCGGAAGGCGCCGCCCCATACCCATTCGTATTCATCGGGCCGGTTTTTCAGATCATCCAGCCGCGTTGTGTTGAGGATCTTGGGAAAGAACGGGTTATCCGTCCAATTCAGTTGGATGATTTTCGAGCCTTCCGGCGGGGTTTCGCGGAAACGCTTATGCGTCGCGCTCTTTTTGCGCATCGGGTTCCACGTCACCCAGATTTCGGCGCCCTCTTCGCGCACGGTCGGAATTGTGACCGTCCAGGCGAGATCCGACACCGGTTCGGCCTCATCGACCCACAGCAGCAGGATTTTCGCCTTGGACTTGATGCTGTCCAGGTTATGCCGGAGGCCGGCGAACACGTAGGAGATCCGCCGGCATTTGGTCCGGATGTAGGTTTCGCCGACGTCGAAGAAATCCGCCAGCCACTTTTCCGAGGCAATGGCCGCCTTCACTTCCGCAAACGAGCTATCGGCCAGCGAATTCATGAACTCGCGAGCGCAGAGAACAATCCCCTCGCGGCCTTCCAGCGCCCACATCATCGCGCGCACCGCCGTCATTTTGGCGAACGAGCGCGTTTTGGCCGAGCCGCGGCCGCCATAGGCGCCGCGATACATGGCCTCACCGGTAAAGACCGGGACGAGCTTAGGAGGAAGCAGGAGTTGAGGGACGGTCATTCGCTCAATTCTGGCGCCTCGCCCACGTCAAGCATGACCGGCGGATGGTCGGTGCCGAGCCCGCACAGATAGACCGGCGCGCCGGCGGCGATCTTCGCCACCTCGTCGGGCGTCGGCTCCCACGACGTCACCATTGCGCGGCATCGAACAACGTCCTCGCCAATCTTCACTTCGCGGATTTCGTCGCGCAGCGGCAGGCCGAGAAAGCCTTGCGATTTGCCGAGAACGCGCGTCGCGCCCGCTATGCGAGAGATAATCATTCCATTGCCTCGATATCGTCGCCGATCCGCTCGAGCTGGCGCGCGCAGGCTTCCAGCTCGTTGCCGATCCGGTTAAGAGCCGCGCACGCGAACAGCAGGCACAGCCCCAGGAAGATTTCCCACATCAGCGGCGAAGGACCGCTAGCGCCTCGATCGCCGCACCGGCGACGACGTAGACCGCCGCCCAGGCCGGTTTATCGGCGAGCAACGCCAGGACAGAGCCGGCCACGCACGCCGCGGCAACAGTGTGAATATTCAGCATCGTTACACCCCCCGTTTCGGAAACGTTTCAGCACTCAATGAGAAAGATCAAGAAGAGGCACCAACCCCAGCCATCATGGCCGCTCGCGCCGATCGCGCCCGCTGCAACAGCCAGGCAGATCGAAACCCAATGTGAATTCACCTTCATGCCCCCTCCAAGAAGCTCATGCGGCGTTCGCGCAGCGTGACGCGCTCGACCTCCGGCGCCTCGCGCTCGCCGTCCATCAGCCGGCGCAGCCTCGCCTTGTCCGCGGCCGGGATCGCCCAGCCGCCCGAGCCCCATTCGGTCCGGACCTGGACGCCGACCTTTTCGAGCGCCTTCCGAACCTTGACCATCTGGACGTCAATCAGCTTGATTTCCGGTTGATCGCAGTCCGGCCGAGCTCCGAAAAGCACCGTATGCAGCGCCGTCCTGGTCGCGACCGAGCGGCGGAGCATGAACCCGACCATTTCGCACTGTTGCGGCGTGGCATCGAGAACCGTCAGCAGCCGCGAAACGTCGTCGTTGCCGACGCCAAGGAGCGCTTGCAACTCTTCCACTCTGTTACGCAACGCCTCGGCTTCGATTTCAGTCATGTTTGCCCGCCCGGTTGAAATTCAGTGAAGCGCCTTCCGCCTAGCCGATCGGCCGATGACTTGGCGGCGAGGATGGCCGCGGAGGGCCCGACGAGGGCGACGCCACCGGAACAGTCATTGGCCCCGAAGGGGTCGCGAACGTCATATGGCCGGGCGGAGCCTTGACCACCGTGGCGACACAAGCCCCAACGCCGCCGGCGAAATTGCCGCCGATCGCCGCGCCCCTTGCCTGGTTGAGCCCGGACCCGGCCAGCAGCTTCTCACGGATGAAATTCAGCGCCTCGCCGATATCGGTTGCGGCGAACAGCGGCCCGCAAAAGCGGTTCGGATCGCTTGCGCTTCGCCCCTCGAACACGAGGAACCCGCCTTCCGGCATCTTCTCGATTGTCAAACAGGCGATTTCACTTCGCATCGTCGTTTCCCTTCGTTGAGCCGCCCAACACGGCATTCCAGAACAGCCACGGCCAAAGCAGCATCACGCACCCCTCAATGAGACGGCAGGAACGGCCGCCTCCAAGACCTCGTAGAACCGGAAGCGGCGATAGGCATTCCGCCAGGCTGTGAATTGCTCCGGCAGCATCCGACCGCGGACAAAGACCGCGTAAAACTCACCGTCGACCGCCGCCGGCGACGTCGAAATGCGAACCAGGGCAACGCCATGAAGCGGATCCGGCATCACTCTTCCCCCATGCCGGCCGGGAACGGCGCCGCGACGAGCTCAATCTTGGAAATGGTTTTGATCGCCCCACCGTCCGGCCCTTGCAGCTCTTGCGTTACCTTGTCGCCGTAGACCTTGGGCGCCATGCGAGCCATCAGCCATTTCCGAGTGTCGACCTTGAGCCGAGAGCGCGCGACGAATTCGGCGTTGATCCGCGTCGCGCCGGTTTCAGGATCGGTAATCGCGTCGTCGCTATCATCGTCTGAAATCTCAAGGATTTCTTCCGCCATAGCGTCCGCCCGAGCTTCCCTCGCGCGCGCGTACTGGTCGCGGAACTCTTTGTGGGCCGCCAGCCATCGGAAAACCGTCGCCTTGTCCGGCATATCGTCAGCCAGGCAGATCGAACGCAGGCTGACGCCTTCCGCCATTCGAGCGCAGATCACGGCAACGAGTTCCGGGGAATAGTCAGACGGCCGACCCATAGGTTTGCGCCTTACCCCAGATCGTTCGAGAACTGCCCGAGGGCCGAAAGGAATTCATCGGTCTGCCCCTCGATCTGTTGAGCGATCTTGCCAACGGCGCCGGCGACCGTCTCCCGTTGACGGGCAAGCGTCCCTTCCAGGATCCGGAGTTGGGCTTGCTGGATTTCGCCCATCATGCGGGTATGCTCTTCCATCATCTGCTTGACGGACGCGCCGGCACTAGCGGGATTGGTGGACATGGTGGCAGCTCCATTGGCTTTGGCCGCCACAGGGATTGCAGCCGGCTTCTCAGGGATCAGGGACACGGGCGGCAGCTTGATCGCGTTCCGAACAGCGACCTCGCATTCAGCATCAGAGGCCGAGGCGTCGACCGCGGCCGAGTAGCCATCCCAGCGAAGGACAATCCGGCCCGCTTCTAGGCCCATCGTCAGTGTTTCAATCCCTGCGACGTCAGCCATTCGAGTTTTCAAGTCGTGAATGCTCATCGAACCCCGCCTTAAAAAATGACCCGACGCCGTTTGCATTTGGCGCCGGGTCTAGTCTCACCGAGCGTGGCGCCCGCTGATTAAATGCCCTGATTTGCGCGATCTATCCAACGTCGAAGACGACGCGTCTTACTGCTTTACGTTGATAACAGTGGGGACAACTTAGCGAGCAACCCTCAGACTGACGCGCCGGACCGACCAGCCGCGCCGCCGCTTGAGCTTTCGCCAGAATTGCGCATCCGTCAGGCCGGACCAAACCGGCGTTTCGCGCAAGCGAACATGATCCGACAGAACCTTTTCGATCACATGCCCGCGCGTAAAGGCCATATAGCCGTGGTTGATGTAGCCGCGATAACCCACGACAGCCCACCGGATTTGCGATTTGTGTTTCATTGCCCCTCACCCCGCCTTGCGGATCTTGTTGCCGGTGGCGCCGTCGATCCCATGCTTTGCCAACAGCTCGAGCGGCGCCCGGCAACCGAGCATTCCAGGCTCAGGCCCGGCGTAGCGGGACCAAACGCCGGTTCGGACAAACATCGAAATCACCTTGTCGAAATCCGTCACCGCGGCGTACCCGGCGCGCTCCGAGGGGGTTTCGGCCCGCTTTGCATGGCGTTCGGCAAGCGCGGCCTCGAAATAGGCGAGCGACGCAACGTCTGGCTTGCGGCGCCGCAGATCGCGGACCACTTCGCGGATCATGCCAGGGTCATAGCCCTTGCCGAGCCATTCGGCGGCGAGCGTCAGGTTTACGTGAGAACCGAGGATTTCCCGCAGATCAGCGCGAAGCGCCTCTTCCACCAAATCAATCTGACCAGCGCGCGGCGCGTCTGCTCTGCTCTGCTCTGTTTCTGTTCTGCTCTGCTCTGGGGGCGTTACGGTAACGTCGGGTGAAACGTTTCCGGTAACGCCGGCTTCTCGTTTCTTTCGCTCGCGGAAATCGCGAACGCGCTTAGTCGAGCTATCCGACTGGTATTGCCGGCCGCTCCAATTGTGAGGGGCAAAGCCGCCGTCGACCTTATCGAGCAAGCCGGCGCGGTACAGTTCAGTCACCAGGACCGCCGCGCGTTGCTCCGACATGCGGAGCGCAAACGCCAGATCCGGCGCCGGCGGAAGCTTCCCGCCGTGGTCCGATGCCACGCAAAGGCACGCCACCCAATGCCAGCGCGTTGCTTCCGGCAGCTTCATCACCTTCGGATCGTTGATGACGCCCGCATACATGCGGAACCACGGATTGTTCATTCCCCTGCCGCCCTTGTCATGTTGAACAGCGTCGCACCCAGGCCGACGCCTACCTTGACCTCTACGCACGCCAGCCGATCGCGCCCGGCCATTTGGTCAGCAAGTTCGCGCGACGAGTACACAGAGCCGCAAGCGCCCATCAGCGGCCGGTAGAGGTTCACCCAATAGGATGCCGGTTCAGCCTCACCCATTGCGACGGTCCCGCAACCAGGCCAGGCGGTTCGCCACGTCGCATTCGCGCATGTTCAGCGCGGAGGCTATGTCGCGCGTGTCCTTCTTTTCCTTCCACAAGGCGAGGATCACGCCATCGCGCGCCAAGTCGGAATGATCCTGTTTCATTTGCCCGGGCGCATAGATCCCAGGAAGGTGCAGTGTTGTCATGCGTCCAACCTTTCGCGCAGTTCAAAGAAGCCAGCGACTTCTGGGTGAAGTTTTAGAAACCAGCGCGCTAGCGGCGCCGTCCAATTGTTGTTTGCCTTGAAGGCGCGGTTTCCGCGCTCAACGTGCATATGCCAGCGCACGCGGTGCAGAATCGCGTCCGCAGAGTAGCGCGCGAAGCCGTTGGCGCGGACCTCGAGCGCTAGCTTTTCGAAGCTGTGACAGACTTCGACCGGCACGCCTTCCGGGTAAGACGGCGGCGCCGTCATCAGCTCGAGCGAAGGCGCCGCGCTCATGGCTCGGGCCCTTGGGTAAGCCGCAAGCGGCCGCGGCCCTTGCCCGCCGGATTGTAGAATTGTACCAGGCCGAGCGCGGCGAGTGCGTTCCAAGTCGACCGCACGAACGGGGCGAGTTCGCCGGCGGCGAGTAAGACGCCGTTGCGATCAAACACGCCATCGCCGTTATGCTCCGACAGCCATTTCAGCGCGTCGCGCTGCGATTGGGTTAGCCGCGGCCTCATCGCTTGCGGTTCCTGCGGTTCATGGAGCGCGTGGCCCATTCCAGGTTTCCGCGTTGATCGTTGAGGCTTTCGCCGTCCTGGTGATCGCCGATCGTGTGAAGTTCGGACGGCTGCACCTTGCCCGAGCGCTTCAAGACTTCCTTGTGGAGCCAGATCGTCCGCGGCGCGCCGCCGGCGCCGCGGGGCGTCCGCCGCGCGTATCGCTTGGTTTTGGTGCGGTCCCAGACCCAGCCCCAGCGCCATTGCGACGCCCAGGCGTAATCCTCCGGCGACACCAGCGCGAAGATCTCGCAAGCGGCGTCGAGATAGATCCGGCGCGGCGTGTTCGGGTCGATCGCCGACAGCTCTTCCGGGATCGCTTCCGCGGTCGCGTGCAGCCAGGCGTCAGACAGGTTGAGCCGTTCACCTTCCGGGATTGCGAGACGATTACTCACCGCGGCGAGCCTCGATATCCGCTCGCAAAGCGTTGAGGAGCTCGCACAGCTCCGGGTCCGCGTTGAAGTCTACTATCGCCTCAATCTTGCGGACCGCATGCAGCACCGTGGTGTGATCGCGGCCACCGAAGCGCCGGCCGATTTCCGGCAGACTGCGGCCTGTCATCACCTTGGCGAGATACATGGCCACTTGTCGCGGTAGGACCAGCTTTGCCGTCCGGCGCGCGGACGTCATGTCGTTCATGTTGACGCCGTAGGCCGCGCAAACAACTTCCTGAATTTGGGACACGCGCAGCGGCGCCGGCGCCGTAACGCCCTCGATCTTGAACCAGGGCTTTTTCATCGGCGAGAGCTGTAGCGGCGGGAAATCCGGCGACAACACTTCCGCCACCGGTGGGTCGACTTGCGCGGCAACGGCCTTCGGCGCCGCTTCCATTTTCTCGTTGAGAGCTGCGGCCTTTTCGGCGATCGACTGCCGGAAGGCCGCGCGGCGCCGATGCGCCTTCAATTCTGTTTCGGTTGGCTGTCTTGCGGCGGCTGCGTTCATGGTGCCTCCGCCGCAATGAATTCAGGCTCTATCGCCACCGCCCAGGAGGCGAGCAACGCGCTCAAGCCGAGCAATATCCGAGCTAAAGTCCGTGTGATGCGCCGCACGCATTTTCTCCGCTACAGTTTGAAAAGTTGTCGCCAGCTTCGCGGCCTCTTTCCGGGCCTTGATGATTTCCGCCGCCCTCCGGACATCGCGCGCAGCGTGATGATCCAGATCAGTTATTTCGCCGTACCAGAGGCCACGCACCGCGCGGTGTGAGACCGTTTCCCTCTTCGTGCCGAGCGCACGCCGGACCGCACCCGGCACACGCGCCAACCAACTCCCTCTTGTGTCGCCCCACTCTTTCGGGCCGGCCACAACTGCAATTTCGTTACGCATGACGGTTACTCCGGAAAACTTTTTCCAATTCTTGGAAACCTCACGCGCTCAACTGAGCGCATGAAGGACGCAGAAAACGAGAACGAACCCTTTCCTTTTCAGTCACTCGCGCAGATCACCGCGCGCCTATTGCAAGGCGAGAAAACCAAGAATGAAGAACGACCAGCCGACAGAGCCAGCGAGCGCAACGACGAGCAGCGCGAGGAACAGCAGCGTCACTATGTCGAGCAGCGTTTGCGCGACCTTGCCGCGTTCGAAGCGCGAGCGCGCGGCGCATGGAAACGGCAATGAAACGTTTCCGAACGTCGGCGAAAAATCAGACATACGGATCATGCTGCCCGCTCGGCTTGCCGCGCCGGCAAGAAATCTTCCGCCGAAAGTTCAATGGAATTTTGGGCGGCATGATCCAACAGGCGACGATGGTACTGTTGCGGTATCAACCCACCTGTGCCGCCCTTTTGCTTCGGTCTTTTCCAATTCGAAACGCGCGTGCGATGCACAGCTACGAGGCTGGCGACGACTGCAGGTCCACCAAGTCTTGAGATAATTGTTTCAGCAGGCTCTAATTTGCTCATGCTTGCTATTGTAGCGTTAATCGCTACGCAATGCAAGAGCATGTAGCGATTATCGTCACAGACGCGACGTAGCGGGTTCCGCTACAATGAGATATGGCTGTAGCGAAACTGAAAAAGCCCGCGATTGCTCAATGGGTTGAGGAAGCGATGTCGCACGCCGGCATGTCGCAATCCGACCTAGCGCGGAGGCTGTCGGATCGGCTCAGGGTCGACTTCGATAGGTCGAAGGTGAACAAGATCGTTCTTGGCAAACGCAAAGTGTCAGCCGACGAGCTTTTTGCCATCGAAGAGATCACGAGCTTTCCAGCTCCGGCCGCGTTGAGGAATACTCCCCAGGCAGAGCGAATGCCAAAGGTGCTTCAAATTCCGCTTTTGGATACGGTGACGGCCGGCAAGCTCAAAGCGCCCTCCTCCCAAATCCCCATGGAGGATGTACCGCTACTGGCCTTCGCCGACCTCGGCCGGGGCGACTGGTTCGCGCTAAAGGTCGAGCAGGACGCCGATTCGATGGACCGGGTGTCGCCGCCAGGCTCTACGCTTCTGATCAACAAAGCTGATCGAGAGCTTCGCAGCGGCCGCTGTTACATTTTCTCGGTCGACGGCGAAACGACTTACAAGATGTGGCAGGACGGCGATCCGGCTTATCTGGCGCCTTTTTCCACGAACCCCAGCCACAAGCCGATTTTTATCCGCCGAAAGCGGGCCTTCGACGTGATCGGCCGGGTCAAGAGAACGGTATTGGATCTGTGACAGCCGCTTCCGACCATGAGTTCGGAGGCGTCTCAACCGATCTCAAACTTTCGGTCGTTGGTAACTATCTCCGACAGTTCACAATTGCTCTGCGCCCCCAATTCGAGCATCTTTGGTACGTCGATGCTTTTGCTGGTACGGGCGAACGCACCGTTATAATCCCAAGCCAGGCCGCCGACATGTTCGGGCCCGGCGCCGATGCGAGAATTGAACGGCAGCGCGGCTCGGCAAGAATCGCGATAGAGGTGGAGCCAAAATTTGACCGGCTTGTATTTATGGAGAAGCGACCTAAGCACGTCGCTGCGCTGAACAGTCTGAAATCGAGCCATCCCAATCGAAATATTGAGGTCATACCTGGCGATGCCAACACAGCGATTCTGTCGATGCTGCGAAATCAGAACACATGGGCACGAATCAGGGCAGTGATGTTTCTCGATCCCTACGGCATGACCGTGGAGTGGCAAACGCTAGAAGCTATCCGAGAAACACAGGCGATCGACGTTTGGTATTTAGTTTCTTTGTCCGGCCTCTTTCGACAAGCCACTCGCGACGCTGAGGATCTGGACTTCTCAAAGAGAGCGGCTCTGACGAGGATGATCGGTACTCCAGATTGGGAGAAAGACTGGTATCAGATGAGCCGCCGAACGGATATGTTTGGAGACGTAGATGAGCGCTTAGCCCGCACCGCAGAGGTAGATGATATGGAGCGCTATTTTGCGGATCGACTGGCCGACCTCTTCCCAGCGGTGCTTCCGCCGCTTCGGCTAAATGATGATCGTGGGATTCCGCAGTTCGCGCTTTTTTTCGCCATCTCAAATCCGAAGCCCGCAGCAATCGGCCTGGCAAAACGAATCGCTGGTCATATTCTGAAAGCGGGCATCTCGTCAAAAGTGCGCCCGTGAAGTAAGCGGCCAGTTGCTTTCTTGTTCTTTCCACCCCACTGCTTGAAGAAGAACGCAGTACCGTAGCGGCGGCACATCGCTTCAATCTCGTCCACCCACAGTGGATTCATCTCTCGAGCTCGAGGTCCGCTTTCACCTCCGACAATCGCCCAGTGGATGCCGTTGAGATCTCCAGCAGCAACCGATCCAATCAGAGGTTCGAGTGAAACAAACCTGATTGCAGCTGGCACGTGGCGAAGTGCATCGATCCGATCCAAAACGCGGCCGTCCTCCACACTGGTCCCGAGCCAGACATTCGGCAAGATATCGAAGGGCGATGCTGATAAGACATCGGCCATCCGCTCCGGCCGCTTCGTGAGAATCTGATAGGTATGGCGCGGCGTATTCTTCATCACCTCCCAAACCTTCGCGATAAACTCGACCGGAACGCCCTCATGAAACAGATCAGACATCGAGTTCACAAAGACCTTGCGTGGTTTTGACCACGACTTCGGTACCTCGAGCGATTTTTCATCGAGACGGATTTTGCCTGTCCAAACAGCGCGCTTTCCGCTCTTTCGAGTGAGGCCCCGATATTTTGCCGCACCCATAGATTCAAGCCTGGCCGCCATTCTCATCGCGTAGCAGTTGGTGCAACCCGCAGTCAGCACCGTGCATCCGGCCACAGGGTTCCAGGTCGCGTCGGTCCACTCAATCGATGTTTCGGCCATGCCAACCTCTTAAGTAGCCATAGAATCTCAAGAAAGTGGTTAGATTTGGTTACCGCCGCCACCTTCTAAAGCCCTCCCCGGCACCATGCCGACAGGAGGGTTTAGCACGGCCGCAAAATACTCGTAGCTTTTTTCGCTACGATCTCTTTACAACGTAGCGATTATCGCTACACTCTTCGTATCGCAAGACGGAGAGCCCGCTAATGTCCTACTACGCCGCAAACCCGTACTACGCTCCCGACGATTTCAGCGAGCAACGCGCCAAGCAGGCTTGCGCTGACCACGAAGCCGGGACCTGGTTCGCCTACGCCACCAAGCCACAGACCGCCCGCTATAACGCCCGCATGGAGGTTGCCGCTGCTTACCGCGGCGTCCCCCGTTGGGCGCGCGAGCGCGAAGCCGCGTTGAAGGAATTCGCCGAAACCACCGTCGCAGCTTCTGAGCTTTGCGCGGAGACAGTTCGCGAACTGATGAAAGCCGGCGAAGTCTCCGAGGCCCTGCAATATCGCTGGGAAGAACTCGCCGTGGCCGGCGCGATGGCACAGGCCGCGGAGTAAAGGCGATGAAGCATTTTCGTTTCAACGTCCGGTGTATCGACGGCCGGCTTTTCCGTCACGTCCCGCAACATGACGATCCCGATTTTGAGATTGACGCCGGCCGCTGCGAGGACTGCGACGGCGCCGGCTGCGATCGGCTGCACCACGCCAAGGCCGAGAAGATCGCCGGCGACAAGATCGTGACGAGCTATTTCCGCGTGCCGGGCCCCGCCCCGGAATTCGATTGGAGCGCGCACCGCGACAGCGACGAGCCCAGCGACAATGGGCACATGCTGCAAGGCTTCGGCCGCACCGAGCAGGAAGCAATTGACGACCTGGTGGCGGTTATCGAGGACGCGCGCGCATGAACGCGAATTCCGTCACCGGCGGCGCCGTCGAAAGGCGGACGATGGACTATTTCGACCGCTTGCCGCCATCCGCGCGCGCCGCCGTCGCAAATGCCCGGTTCGATTGGGTGCTGATGCCGTGGCTTCGACCGTGGGAAGCCGGGGAGATTGGCCCGATCGGCCTCACCGCGCAAATCGAACACGTCGACCGCGAGCGCGCCGCCAAGGAGCGACTTCGCATTTGGGGGCCGGATTACCCGGTGTTGTGCGGCGAACTGCAGACGATCCAGCCCCGCACCAAGAAGAGGAAGAACCGCCGATGAACGCCGTAGATCAGCAATTGCGCGAAGCCGCGAGTCAGGAAGCCCGCGCGCGCCGCGTCGAAATGTACGCCGATTGGCTGGCGCACGACGCGGACGGATTAGCGTTCGCCCTCGCCTACCCGAAGGAGCGGCCTTTCCCGCATTCAACCGCGATCCTCGCGGAAGCGCGCGGCCTGGTCGTGCTCACCCTCTCCCGGATCGACCTCGCCATTGAGGCCGACCGCGCCGCCCACGCCAGCCAGGAACAGGAGCCCGCCTAATGTCTGCCGTCGTTGAAATGACACCCGAGCCGCGCCGCAACCGACCCGTTGCCGCCGCCTCGCCCATCGACATCGTTCAAAACGCGCTGAAAAGCGGCAACGTCGAAATGTACCGCGAGGCCGTCGCGCTCTTCAAAGAGCTGGAAGGCATGGCCGCGCGCAAGGCGTTTGACAACGCTATGGCCGATGCAAAGGCCAGGATCCCGGTTATCCGGAAAAACCGCCGCGTCGGCTTCGATCACAAGAGCGGCGGCGACCGGACCGAGTACAGCCATGAGGACATGGCGGAAATCGCGCGCACCGTCGACCCGATCTTGTCGGACGTCGGACTGTCCTACCGCTTCCGCGTTGCCTCGCCGCTCAATGCCCCGGTTTCGGTGACGTGCGTCCTTTCGCACCGCGACGGGCATTTTGAGGAAACCACCTTGACCGCCGGCCGCGACGACAGCGGCAAGAAAAACGCAATTCAACAGGTGGGATCCACCATCACCTATTTGCAGCGCTACACCTTGAAGGCTGCGCTTGGCCTCGCCGCCGCGCAAGACGACGACGGACGGGGCAGCGAGCAGGAAGCCGAGCCCGAGACTTACACGCCGCCGCCCGGTTCGATCACTCAGAAACAGGTCGACTTCATCCGCGAGGCGCTCGAGGAAAAAGGCGCCTCCGTTACCGCCTTCCTGCAATGGGCGAAGGTGCCGCGCATCGAGAGCATTCCCGCCGGCCGCTATGCCGCCTGCGTCAATGCAATTGCAAACTTCAAAAAGGCTTGAGCAATGAACGCACTTGTTTCAATCGACGTCGCCACCCTGACGCCCGCCACCGTTTTCGCGCCCGGCGGGATGGAAGGCATCATTTCCAAGCTTGAGGCCGAGGTTCGAGCGATCGACCGGGATATTTCGACCCCGGAAGGCCGCGACGCAGTGAAGTCACTCGCCTACAAGGTCGCGCGCTCGAAAACCGCCCTTGACGATATGGGCAAAGAGCTGGTCGCCGACATCAAGAAGAAGGCCGGAGCCGTCGACGCCGACCGCAAGCTTGCCCGCGACCGCCTGGACGCCCTCAAGGAAGAGGTTCGCGGCCCGCTTACCGCATGGGAGGACGCCGAGGCCGCGCGCGTCGAAGGTGCTGAAAGGGCGCTTGTGTTTATCGTGACGGCCGCGCGCTGCGAGGCAACGCCGACCGCCGAGCAAATCGGGAACAGAATTCAATCCGTTCGCGACGTTCTGGCGGATCACGACTGGCAGGAATTCCGCGAGCGCGCCGACGCGGCCGCCGCCGACGTCGTTCCGGTGCTTGAAAGAATGCTTGCCGAGACGATCCAGCGCGACGCAGACGCCGCCGAGCTCGCCGAGCTGCGCCGGTTGAAGGCGGAGCGCGAAGAAGCCGACCGCCTCGCCGCGGCCGCAGAGCAGGCCCGCCAAGAGGCCGAGCAGCGCGCCGCCCGAGAGGCCGAGCAAGCCGCACAGGCCGCCGAGCGCGAGCGCCAGCGCCAGGAACAGGCCGCCCGCGACCAAGAAGCGGCCGTTGCCCGCGCGATCGAGCAGGAACGCCAGAAGGCCGAGCGGGAGAAGGCCGCGGCGATCGAGGCCGAGCGCCGCCGGCAGGAAGAGGAAGCCGCCCGCGTCGCCGCCATTCTCGCCGCCGAGAAGGCCGCGGCCGAGAAGCGCGCGGCGAGCGTCCGGCGCCGCGCGAAGGTTCACACCGAAATTCGCGCCGCGCTCACCTGCGAAATGATCGCTCCGCACATCGTCGACCGCATCATTGACGCCATTGCGTCCGGCGACGTCCCGCACGTTTCAATCACCTACTAAGGAAAAATCTCTGTGGAAATCATCAACTGCGACCAAAATTCCCCCGAATGGTTCGCCGCCCGCATGGGTATCCCGACCGCCTCTCAATTCGCAACCGTAATGGCGAAGGGCGAAGGCAAGACCCGCCGAACCTACATGATGAAGCTTGCCGGCGAGATCATCACCGGCGAGCCGATGGAGAGCTTTTCCAACGAGCACACCGAGCGCGGCCACAAGATGGAGGGCGAGGCCCGCGACCTCTACGCCTTCCAGACCGGCGCGCAGCTCGAGCGCGTGGGTTTCATCAAGAGCGGCCGCGCCGGCGCGAGCCCCGATAGCCTCATCGGCCAGGACGGCGGCGCCGAAATCAAAACCAAGCTTCCGCACTTGCTGGCGGAGCTCATCCTAAAGGACGAATTCCCGCCTGAGCATAAGGCCCAGGTCCAGGGAACGCTTTGGATCAGCAAACGGCAATGGTGGGATATCGCGGTTTACTACCCGGGCATGCCGCTTTTCGTGAAGCGGACCTTCCGTGACGAGCCTTACATTCAGAAAATCGCTACCGAAGTCGACAAGTTCAACGCCGAGCTCGTCGACGTTGTGACGCAGATCCGGCGCCGCGGCGAGGCGGTGGCGGCATGAACAGCATCAGTGAACGGCACCGCGCCGCCTGGGCCAAATGGGTCGGCAAGCCGCCGGGCCTCCCGCCGGATATGGCCGCCGAGTTCATTAAGCAGATGGAGGCCGGAAAGTCGCACGCGCAACTGACGAACGCTCGCGGTCCGCATTACATCGCCGCCCGCGAGCGCGTCAAAAAGCACGGTGAACTAAATCCGGAGTTTGCAAAGCGCGTCGCGGAACTCGCCCCCATCAACGCGCAAGCTCGTCTTGCCGCGGGCCGGGGTGCGCACAACCGCCAAAAGACCCACTGCAAGCACGGTCATGATTTGGCGGTTCACGGCCATATCCAAATCCAGAAAAATGGCTGGAAGTGGCGGCGCTGCCGACTTTGCACCGAAATGCACTCGCGCGCTGGCGGAGTGATCCGCCCGGAGGCGTTTGCCAACGCCGAAACACTACTTCGCAAGGGGCTGCCACTCTCCAAGGTGGTTAAGCACACGGTGCGTCGCTGGCCTGTATTTCAGAAGTATCGCGCCCTGAACCCGGAATTCGAGCGGATCATCGAGCAAACTAGGATAGTGCGCGTCGCCCAAACACGCATCATCCGAGCGCCGAACCTGACCGGGATCCTCGCGGGCACTCCTGACGCGACACTCGCCGCAGCCCAAGCCGCGGTAAGCGAGCGCGTACCCTACGACATCCGGCAGGAAGCAATCAGCCTGACGGTGATGGATGTTCTAGAGCGCCGTATCACGTTCAACGAGATCGCCGCCACTGCCCGACGGCACGTCAGCCGCCTCTACAGCCAGGATCGTTACCGGCAATCGCTCGATGCGCCCATTTGGAACGACAGCGCCACAACGCGGCTGGACATGCTGACAGAAGGCATATGGCAATGACCGGCCGCGCCGTCATCACCCTTAACAACAACGAAGAAAAGACCCGCGCCCGCTTCTGGATCGAGAAAGCGCCGCGCGGAACGCGCGTCGAGTTCAAGGGCCCGCAGCGAACCATTGAACAGAATTCGCGCATGTGGGCGATGCTGACGGACATCGCGACCCAGAAGAAGCACGCCGGCCGCAAATACACGACCGACCAATGGAAAGTGCTGTTCATGCACGCCTGCGGCCGAGAAGTGGCGTTCCTGCCCTCGCTGGACGGCTCGACGTTCATCCCATGGGGACAATCCAGCAGCGACCTCTCAACCGAGGAAATGAACGATCTGATCGAATTCATGTTCGCGTGGGGCTGCGAAAACAACGTGGTTTGGAGCGACCCGAAGGAAGTTGCCCTACGAGAGCTTGAGAGGCGCGCGGGATGAGCCTTCGCGGAGAGAAGCGAACCGAGTTTCCGCAGAGCGTCCGAAAGAAGGCTTTCGCGCGGTGCTGCCAGGAATGCAACGTTGAAGGCGTCGAGAACGTCCCTGGCGTTCCACAGTGCGAAGGGTGCGGCGTTCAACTCAGCCCGCGGACCGGCATCATATACGAACACGACCAGGCGGACGGCTTAGGTGGAGAGCCGACCTTGGGGAATTGCAAGGTCCATTGCCAGAACTGCGCCGACGTCAAGACGCACACCGAGGACAATCCGCGCATGCGAAAGGCCGATCGCGTGATGAAAAAAACCTACGGCCTGCAACCGACCAGGCGCGCGAAGATCGCGAGCCGCGGCTTTGCGAAGGCGCCCGAGCAGCGGAAGGCGTCCGCACCGGTCAACAAATGGAGGGGATTTTGACGCCTCCCGTTTGCAACGACTGCGCCCGGAAAGGCGATCGACCGACCACCGGACCGCAATGTTACGCGGCTTGCTCAATCTGCAACATCAAGCGCGCGTGTTTTGGAGACGATCCCGAGCCGCCGCGGCCGAGACTTAGGAGAATTCCGGAATGGCCGGACAGCTACCCGCTACGGTGACATTCACCGCCGAGCAAAAACGGAAGGCCGTCGACCGCGAGCTTTCCTACCGCCGCCGCGTCTATCCGCGCTGGATCGAGTAAGGCCGCATGACGAAGCGCCAGGCCGACGAACAGATTGCAATTTTCGAGGCGATCCGCGCCGACTACGAAACTGCCGAGCAGAAGGAGCGATTGATTTGACGAAGCGCGGCCTATCAAAGCAGGAAGCCGCCGACTATTGCGGCTGCGCCACGCTCGCGGCGTTCGACCGGTGGCGCCGACAGGGGATTGTCGACGTCAATCCGATCCCCGGGACCAACATTTACGACCGCAAGGCGCTGGACCTTGCCCTAGACGCCGCGTCGGGCATTGTGACACGATCGCCGGCCGAGGAACTGAGCCCGTACCAGCGTTGGAAAGCTGACAATGCGTCTAAGACGGAAGCCGCTTAAACTCCGCGGCATCAAGCGCACCGCGAAGAAGATGGCGGACGGGTCAGTCCGCATCTACCTGTATCACCGCGCCACCGGCCTGCCGCTGGATCCGGACCGGCTCGCCGAGAGCTACGCCGACGCCGAGAAGAAGAAGCGGCGAGCCGGCAAAAAGACGCTAACGGACCTGATCCGGTTTTTCGACACGTCGGAAACGTTCAACTCACTGAGCGAGGAAAGCCGCCTGCAATATCCGTGGAAGTTGAAGCGGATAGAAACCAAATGGGGGACCGTCCCCGAGGACACCTTTAACAACCAGGATGACGCCGACGCCTTCGCCGCCGACGCGCTGGCGTGGCATCAGGAGCTTGGCAAGACCTCGCACCGCTCCGCCGACAATCTCATGTCGGCGCTATGTCGCGTCCTCAGCTTCGCGAAAGAAAAACGGCGGATCAAATATCACCCGATCCCGTCGTTTGAGCGGCTGTACAAGAGCGACCGCGCGGACAAGGTTTGGCCGGAAGAGCTGCAACAGCAATTCATCAGGACCGCGCGCGCTGCGATGGCGACGGCAATGATCCTTGTGCGAAACACCGCCATGCGCGCCGCCGACGTCCGCAAATTCCCTTGGACGCGCTACGATGGCGAGAGGGTCCAAATTCGATCGAGCAAGACGAAAAAACTTCTGTGGATACCGGCCACGCGCGAACTAAAAGCGCACCTGGACGGGCTTACCCGGACCGGCGCTCTCGTCGTGCTGACGCCCACCGGCAAGGCATACACTCGGCGCTATTTCAACGAGCATTGGCGCGAGGACGCCGACAGGGTGAACGCCGGCGAACTGAATTTCCACGACAACCGCGGCACCGCCGCGACGCTGCTAGCCGAGGCTGGCGCGACTGCGCCAGAGATAGCCGAGGCGCTTACTTGGAGCGTGGACAAGGCACAGCGCGTGATTGATGCTTATCTTGCCCGCCGCGGCGTGCTGGCGGCGAACGCAATCCAGAAGCTCGAGGACTACCGAGACAAGCGGGCCGGCGTTGGGATGCCAGGGGGCGGAAATTGAGCGCGATCGGCGAACGTCCGGCGAACAGTTTTGGCAACCGAATGGCAACGGGCGGTTGGGTGGCAACTGCCCGTTCAGAAACGACCTTGAATTTGTTGAGTAAATTGGTCGGAGCGAGAGGATTTGAACCTCCGACCCCTAGTCTCCCAGACTAGTGCGCTAACCGGGCTGCGCCACGCTCCGATGCCGTTCCATTAGCTTTGATCAGGGCCCGGCGCAAGGCAAGAGAGCGGTCTCATTGAGGCCAATGGACCGGCCGGTTCCGCAGCCCTCAACCGTCCTTCAGCGCGTTATCCAGCAATTGCTTGCAGGCGATCAGGTCCTGCAGCACCCGCTCCAGGCGCTCGCGGTCGGCGTCCGACGGGCCCGGCTTGGCCCTCGCAAACGGCAGCAAAATGCCGTCGTCGTCGGTGTCGGCAAATCGGTAGTCGATTTCCTTCTCTTCTGTCTCGAAGTCCTCGTCGTCGGCTGCGACAGTCGGAATCTCGCCCTCATCGGGCTCCTGCAGGCTGAGGCCGATCGCTTCCTCGACAGCGCCGAAGGTGACCGCCGAGGTCTGGTCGGCAAGGCCCTGCACCGATTTGATACCGTGCTCTTTGAGGATCCGCTGCACGCCGCGGATCGTATAGCCCTCGCCGTACAGCAGACGGCGGATGCCCTTCAGCAGATCAACATCGTCCGGGCGGTAGTAACGCCGCCCGCCGCTTCGCTTCATCGGCTTGATCTGGGCGAACCGCGTCTCCCAGAACCGCAGCACGTGCTGGGGAATGTCGAGTTCTTCAGCGACTTCGCTGATGGTGCGAAACGCATCCGGGGCCTTGTCCAAGTGCCAGCTCCTCTCAACTTATTTCGTTGGTGAAGACGCGGTACTCGCCTTGCTACGCAGCCGTGCTATTCGATCTCGCTAGTCGGTTTTGTTAATCGGTCTTGTTAGTCGGTCTTGCTTTCGCCGTTGCCGGGCGCGTGGCCGTTGATCCGCTGCTTCAGGATCGCCGATGGCTTGAACACCATCACGCGACGCGGCGAGATCGGCACTTCAGTACCGGTCTTCGGGTTACGTCCGATACGCTGACCCTTCTTGCGCACCATGAAGGAGCCGAACGACGACAGCTTCACCGTCTCGCCCTTCTCCAGGCAATCAGTGATCTCTTTCAGAACGAGCTCGACAAATGCCGAGGATTCCGTTCGCGACAGGCCCACCTTCTGGTAGACCGCCTCGCACAAATCGACACGTGTGACTGTTTTTCCGGTCCCGGTCATCGCCTGCCCCGCACTCTCGGCGAACAATTTATTCCCTGAAATTATGAGGTTAGCACGCAATGGTCAACAGCGACCATCATGCAGAAGCATGGAACCGCACTACAATTTTAGACAGTATTTTTGCGCCGCGTCTACCAGCGCACCAGCGCGGAACCCCAGGTGAAGCCGCCGCCCATGGCTTCGAACAGCACGAGATCGCCTTTCTTCACCCGCCCGTCCTTGACGGCGACGCCGAGCGCCAGCGGGATCGACGCAGCCGACGTGTTGCCGTGCAAATCGACGGTCAGCACCACCTTCTGCGGCGCAATATGAAGCTTATGCGCCGAAGCATCGATGATTCGCTTGTTGGCCTGATGCGGGATGAACCAGTCGATGTCCTCGGCCGTCGTCCCGGTCGCATCGAAGGCGTCCACGATGACGTCCGTGATCATGCCGACCGCGTGCTTGAACACTTCGCGGCCCTCCATCCGGAGATGGCCGACGGTCTGCGTCGTGGACGGGCCGCCGTCCACGAACAGCTTCGACTGGTGCCGACCGTCCGAGCGCAGATGGGTCGTGAGCACGCCGCGATCGGACGGCAAACCCGGCTGGTCCTGCGCCTCCAGCACGACCGCTCCGGCGCCGTCGCCGAACAGCACGCAGGTGCCACGGTCGTTCCAATCGAGAATGCGCGAAAACGTCTCCGCACCGATCACCAGCGCGCGCTTGTAGGCGCCGGAGCGCAGGAAATTGTCGGCGGTGGCGAGCGCGAAGACGAAGCCGGAACACACCGCCTGCAGATCGAAGGCGGCGCCATGATGGATACCGAGCCCGTTCTGGACTGCAACCGCGGTGGCCGGAAAGGTGTTGTCCGGCGTCGAGGTCGCGAGCACGATCAGGTCGATCGCCTGGGCGTCGAGCCCGGCATGTTCCAGCGCCGCGCGCGCGGCGTTGATCGCCAGGTGCGAGGTGAACTCGCCTTCGGCCGCAATGTGGCGTTCCCGAATGCCGGTACGCTGCACGATCCACTCGTCCGAAGTATCGATTCGGGCCGCCAGTTCGGCATTGGTCAGCACCTTCTGCGGCAGGTAAGAGCCGCAGCCCAGCACCACCGAACGTTTCGCAGTCACGAGACAGCCTCCTGCGCGGTCGGTGCCATGGCACTGCCGTCGCTATTTATCATCTGATTGATCTTGGTGAGGAGATCGCAGCGGACCATCTCATAGCCAACATCGACTGCGTAGGCAAAGCCTTCGGCGCTGATTCCGCCGTGGCTTTTGACGACCACGCCTTTCAAGCCGAGCAAAACACCGCCGTTGGATTTATTCGGGTCGAGCTTGTCCCGCAGCGCCTTGAACGCGCTGCGGGCGAACAGATAACCGATCCGGGACAGCCAACTGCTCGTCATGGCCTGACGCAGGAAGTCCGCCATCTGGCGCGCGGTTCCCTCCGCAGCCTTCAGCGCGATGTTGCCGCTAAAGCCTTCCGACACGATCACGTCGGCCGCGCCCTTGCCGATCCCGTCGCCCTCGACAAAGCCGATATAGTTGAGCTGCGACGCGCGCAGCAGCTCGGCCGCCTCGCGGATCTCCTCGTGGCCCTTGATCTCCTCGACCCCGATGTTGAGGAGGCCGACAGTCGGCCGTTCCCGGTTCAGCAGCACACTTGCCATTGCGCTGCCCATCACCGCCAGCGCCACGAGATGGTGCGCATCGCCGCCGATCGTGGCGCCGAGATCGAGCACGACGGAATCGCCACGCGCCGTCGGCCACACGCCGGCAATGGCCGGACGATCGATCCCTTGCATGGTGTGCAGATGGAAACGCGCCATCGCCATCAGCGCGCCGGTATTGCCCGCGGAGACCGCGACGTCGGCCTCCTTTCTCTTCACCGCATCAATCGCAAGCCACATCGACGACGTCTTGCGGCCGCGACGCAGCGCCTGGCTCGGCTTGTCGTGCATGCTCACAGTGACGTCGGTATGGATCACGCGCGACGCCTTTTGCAGCGCCGGGTACTTGGCGAGTTGTTCGTCGATCTGCTTGCTGTCGCCGTAGAGTAGGAATTCGCTGTCGGGATGCCGCTTCAAAGAAATTGCAGCGCCGGGAATGACGACCGATGGCCCGACATCGCCACCCATGGCGTCAAGCGCGATGCGAACCTTTTGCGGCATGAACGTCCCGGAAACCTGATCTCTTGGCGGCCCTCGTAGAGGCCGGCGGCGCACTGGAATGGCACCGTTAGGCGGTGCTCGGCGAAACGCGATACCGCACCTCCGCCGGGCGGCGACAATAGCGTGTCCCCGGCCCGACACAACCTCTTGACCGGCGTCTTTTGGCAAAAGCGAAGCGGTGTGGCCCGAACCCGAGAATAAGAAATATATTCAGATAATTCAATATCTTATTGAGGATTCCTGGCGAGATAGTGCAGCTACGTCAAACCGAATGCGGCCCCATAGACTACTTTAGCCACCAGCTACTTGCCTTTGGGCTTCCTAGTGCCGGATTTCTTCGGCGCCGCCTTGAGCGCCTTGAGCGCCGCGAACGGATGATCCCCCGGCTTGGCGGCTTCCACCACCGGCTCAAATACGGCGCCAGGTTTGCGCGGATATGGATCGACCGCGAGATACAATGCATCGGTGGCAACCCTGCCGAGATCGATCATGCCGTTCTCGATCGGCTCGGGCGGATCGGGCGTTTCCTCGTCGCTCACCTCGGCATCATCGACCAGCGCGGCCATCTGCGGAATCTGCTCGGGCGGAGCGAATATCAGGTCGATCGGCTCGTCGATCTCGTTTTCGATCTCTTCCAGCGTCACCACGCAGGTCTGCCCGATCCGCGCCCGCACATGGCCGGCCACATGGAAGCGGCCGCCGCTCTTCGGCGTCACGTCGAAGGAAGCCTGCACCGATAGCACCTCGCGCAAGCCGCCCGTGTCGGCCACGGCTTTGCGGATGGCCTGGTCGGCCTTGATATCGCGATGGAGGCCCGTCTCGGGGATCTGCGCGACCACAACGGGAACACGCCACGGGTCGGGCTTCTCTGTGCCAGTCTTGCTCATTGCTGCCCGCCTGTTTTCTCCGGCGAGGGAAACTTGCCCCGGCCGCTGACCAGCGTCGCCTCGTCGAGGCTGTCGAGGCCCGCCATTGCCGCCTCGGCGTAGGCGGCCAGCAGTCGGGCCTTTTCGATGTTCTCGCCATTCAGGATATTCTTGCACATCGCCTGCGCCAGTGCCTCGCGGCCCTCGGTCAGCGCCAGGTCATAGGCCGCGGTCCGGCCATAGAAGGCTTCGCCGAAGGCCTGCATGCGCTTGGGCACCGTGAGGTCTCCGACCCCCATCTCGCGCAGATTATCGTCCATATCGTTGCAAAAATGGTCGAATAGCCCCTGCGATAGGATCGTGCCGCCCTCCACCGACTTCAGCCGTCGCAGGACCAGCCACAAGTGCAGGAGAAGCAGGTCAAAACGGCCGTTAACCGTGTCCGGAACAGCAAAGTCCCGATAAAACAACGGTTCTCGCGCCTGCGTCACGATCATGCCATAGATGGCCTCGATGGTGCCGCGCAGCGGCGTCCGGGGTTTCCTGAAGTGATTGAACGGCCAAAGCATTGTGGGTTCCGCAAGCGAACCCTCCCGGGCCGCGCATGTTGCAATCCAGCGTGCTGCCCGGTACGTCAACGCACCGCGCGATGCAAGAGGACGGGCGAATTCCTGAGATGACCGAAATGAGCCACCTGAGCGCCCGCGTGTCCTCGCCGCGCCGCCTGACCGCGCGCCGGCGCGGTTTTCGCGCCGCCGCAGCTGTTGCACTGGTCTGTGCCGTGCTCGCCGGATGCACCGGCGAGCAGTTCCAGAAGGGCTACATCCTGCCGCCCAACGCGCTGGAGCAGATTCCGATTGGCGCCAGCCAGGACCAAGTGCTGATCGTGATGGGAACGCCATCGACGGTCGCGACCTTGAACGGCGAGGTATTTTACTACATCTCGCAGCGCTCCGAGCGCAAAGTCGCTTTCATGAACCAGCAGGTCGTCGACCAGCGCGTGATCGCGATCTATTTCGACAAGAACCGCCAGGTGACGCGGCTCGCCAATTACGGATTACAGGACGGCAAGATCTTCGACTTCATCAGCCGCACCACTCCGACGTCCGGCCAGGAACTCAGCTATCTGACGCCGCTGTTCAAGCTACTCAGCTTTAACTAGCGCCCAATCTGTTCCGCTTGAATCAGAACCAAGCTCCCACTTTTGTCTTTGCGTTGTCGTTAGGCGAACCGCACCCACTTCACTCCAAAACGTCATGGCGACTTCGCCTGTTCCGCGAGGCGGAAAACCTGTGCCAAGTCGCCCGCTTGCCCTGCGTGCGCGCGTTGCCTAGGCTCGCTGCCAATCAATAATGATTCAGCAGGGAGTTAACTTGTGACGATTAGAACTTTTTCTCGCCGCCGTGTGTTGACCGGAGCCGCGGGTATTTCCGCTGCGGCGATCTTGCCGCGCGCGAGTTACGGCTCCGACTGGCGCCCGACCGAGACCGTGCGTCTCATCGTGCCAGCAGCGGCCGGCGGCAGTACCGACGTGATGGGGCGGCTGCTGGCCGCACATCTGCAGACCGCCTGGGGCCAGTCCGCGGTCGTGGAAAACCGCTCAGGCGGCGGCGGCACCATCGGCACCGCCGAAGTCGTGCGAGGCAAGGCGGACGGCCATGTGATCCTGGTCGGTAATCCCGGTCCGAATGCGATTGCCTACAGCATCTTCCGCAACATGAACTACAAGGCCGACCAGTTGCAGCCGGTCAGCAACATGATCCGGATTCCGAACATCGTGTCAGCGCATCCGTCGACCGGCATCAAGTCGATCGGAGAATTGATCGCCTACATCAAGGCCAACCCGGACAAGCTCACCTATGCCTCCTCAGGCGTAGGACAGAGCCCTCACCTCACCGGCGCCTGGTTCCTGCAGCTCACCGGATTGAAGATGGTGCACGTGCCATTCCGCGGCGCAGGCCCCGCGCTGCAGGCGGCGCTGGCCGGCGATATCCAGATCCTGTTCGACAATCTTTACCCGACGCTGCCGCAGACCCAGGAAGGCAAACTCACCGCGCTCGCTGTCACCACACCCGAGCGCAGCGCACTCGCCCCGAACGTTCCGACCATGCGCGAAAGCGCGCCGGAGCTTTCGAAGTTCGACGTCTCCTCCTGGTTCGGCATCTTCCTGCCGAAGGCCACGCCCGCTCCCGCCGTTGAAGCGCTCAACAAGGAGATCAAGGCGATGCTGGCGCGGGATGACGTCAAGAACACAATCGGCAAGATGGGCGCGACCGCCGACTGGGGAACGCCACAACAGTTTTCCGATTTCGTGCAGGCCGAGACGGCAAAATTCGCCGAGATCATCAAGCGCGAAGGCCTGCAGATGGACGCGGGCTGAGCGCCAGACGTCTCATCCAAATCAAAGCCCCGCGGCTTTCACCGCGGGGTTCTTTTTCGATCAGCTTGTCGCCGCTCAGTGCGTCAGGATCGCCAGCGGCCACTCACGGGACCCGCTCGTCCATCTCCGGCCGCATCACCACGCTCTCCTGCGCAGTCGCCTCACTACGCGATCCGACGAAGACCGACGGCGTGGCGGCGCGATTAACTGCAACGTGCAGGACGCCCGCCGGAATATAGATGTAGTCACCGGGGTGCACCCTTTCACAGTGCTGTAGCTGGTCGCCGGTCCAGATCTCCAGTTCTTCTCCGCTCATCATGTAAAGCGCCGTCTCGTGATGCTCATGCACATGGGCCTTGGTGCGCCGGCCGGCCGGCAGGGTGATAATACCGAGCCAGATCATTTTCGAGCCGACAGTCTCCGCGCTGATCCCTGGCTGATAGTCAGAACCCTGCTCGGCGCGGTAGCCGGCACTTCCCTTCACGACGAACCCCTTCCCGCCATCTCCCGAGTCCACGCCGTGCCGTTCCCGTACGATCATGTTGCTCATTTCATCTCTCCGGTTCGGGTTGCTTTGGCAACATGCGCAGGATCACTTGTCTGGAGGGCCGGAGTCTCAAAGATTGGTCCGAAAAATTCCAAATTCTTCCAAAGCTCGGTAAGCTCGCCGCATGTCCAGCGAGCCCTTCACCTTTGGCCCGTTCATGCTTGATATGGATCGCGGAATGCTGTCGCGGGACGGCCGACCGGTCGCGGTCGGCCAAAAGGGCCTCCTCCTGCTGCAGGCTTTCCTGCAATCGCCCGGCAAAATCCTCGGCAAAGCGAGCCTGATGGACGTTGCCTGGCCTGGCGTCGCCGTGGAGGAAAGCAACCTGTCAGTCCAGATCGCGGCGCTGCGCAAGCTTCTCGGCACCGCGAAGGACGGCTCCGAATGGATCGCGACGATCCCGCGTGTCGGCTACCGGTTTGCTGGGCCGGTCGCTTCTCGGGCGCAGAGCACCACGCCGCAGCGCGCTGAGAGCAATGCCCAGTCGCGCCCGATTATCGCGGTTCTACCTTTCGGCATCATTGGCGAGGTCGGCAAGGAATATCTCGCCGATGGGCTGACCGAAGATATCATCACGGCGCTATCCCGGTTTCGCTGGTTCCGGGTCATCGGGCGCGGTTCTGCCTTTATTTTCAAGGGCAAGCAGATCGATGTGCTGCAAGCCGCTCGTGAGCTTGGCGCGCGTTACGTGTTGCAGGGAAGCGTTCGCCAATCCGCTCTTCGACTGCGCATTACGGCTCAGTTCATCGACGCGAGCGACGGCAGCAATGTATGGGCGGAGCGCTACGATCTGGAGATGGCGGACGTCTTTGCGATCCAGGACGAGATCGCTGAGCGGGTAGCGGGTGCGATCGAGCCCGAGCTTCTCAAAAGCGAATCCTACGTTGCGGCCATGCGGCATACCGGCAACATGACTGCGTGGGACCTGGTGCGTCGGGGAATGTGGCATTTCCACAAGGTTACCCGCGACGGCCACCTGGCGGCGCGGGCGCTCTTTCGCCACGCTTGTACAATCGACCCGGACTTGCCGGAATCACACATCTGGCTCGGGCGCGTCAGCGCCGGGATAATCGCGTACGGCTGGAGCGACGCGCCCGGCGCGGACAGCAAGGAAGGCGTGGATGCCGCGGCCCACGCGATAGCACTCGATCCGAGAGATCCGTATGCGCACTACGCCTTCGCCATTGCCAACGCATACAGCAACGCGCCGCTGGTGGCTGTATCGGCAGCCGAGAAAGCGATCGCATTGAGCTCAAGCTTCGCATTGGGGCATCTGGTTCTCGGCCTGGCCCGTCTGTTCGCGGGCCTGGCCCGAGAGGCAATCGAACCGCTTGACCATGGTCTGGCGTTAAATCCGAACGATCCTCAAAATCTCACTTGGTACAATCTGCTCGCCTATGCACAGCTTCTCGCTGGAGAAGCCGAGCGCGCCCTTGCGACCGCCAACACGGTGCTCGCCATTCGCCCGACCTTTCGTCCGACACTGGAAACTCTCACGTGCTGCCATGTCGCGCTCGGCAAAGTGGACGATGCACGCCGCTGGGCAAGCCGCATGAACGAGTTGACAGGGCCCGAGAGTCATTTCCTCGCGCCACTAAAGCAACTGCATCCAGAATGGGACGGGCAGATATCGCAGATGCTCGACCGGGCTCGCGCATGAAAAACCCCGCGGCTCGCACCGCGGGGTTTTCGTTTTGATCAGCCTCGCCCCGGCTCAGTGCGCCAGGATCGCCAGCAGCAATAGCGCCACGATGTTGGTGATCTTGATCATCGGGTTGACCGCGGGACCGGCAGTATCCTTGTAGGGATCGCCGACGGTGTCACCGGTCACGGCGGCCTTGTGGGCGTCCGAGCCCTTGCCGCCGAAATGGCCATCCTCGATGTACTTCTTGGCGTTGTCCCAGGCGCCGCCGCCCGAGGTCATCGAGATCGCCACGAACAGGCCGGTCACGATCACGCCGAGCAGCATGGCGCCGACCGCGGAGAACGCCGCCGACTTGCCGGCCGCGCCGCCGCCCGCGATCGCGTAGATCACGAAGTAGACGAAGATCGGCGACAGCACCGGCAGCAGCGACGGAATGATCATTTCCTTGATCGCAGCCTTGGTCAGCAGGTCGACTGCCTTGCCGTAGTCCGGCTTGTCGGTGCCCTGCATGATGCCGGGCTTTTCGCGGAACTGGCGCCGCACTTCCTCGACGATCGCGCCGGCCGCCCGGCCGACTGCAGTCATGCCCATTGCGCCGAACAGATACGGCAGCAGGCCACCGAACAGCAAACCGACCACCACGTAGGGATTGTTGAGCGAGAAGTCGGGCAGCACACCCTGGAAGTACGGATGCTTCGCAGAATTGGCGATGAAGAACTTGAGGTCTTCATTGTAGGCCGCGAACAGCACCAGCGCGCCGAGACCGGCCGAGCCGATCGCGTAGCCCTTGGTGACCGCCTTGGTGGTGTTGCCGACCGCATCCAGCGCGTCGGTCGACTTGCGGACCTCCTTCGGAAGGCCCGCCATTTCGGCTATGCCGCCGGCGTTGTCGGTGACCGGACCGAAAGCATCGAGCGCCACGATCATGCCGGCCAGCGCCAGCATCGTCGTGGTCGCAATCGCGATACCGAACAGGCCGGCAAGGCTGTAGGTGATGAGAATGCCGGCGATGATGACGATGGCGGGCATCGCAGTCGATTCCATCGAGATCGCCAGACCCTGGATCACGTTGGTGCCGTGGCCCGTGACCGAGGACGAGGCGATCGACTTCACCGGGCGATAATCGGTACCGGTGTAGTATTCGGTGATCCAGATGATCAGGCCGGTGACGGCGAGACCGACGACGCCGCATTGGAACAGCGCCATGCCCGTGTACTTCACGCCCGCCAGCTCGCCGAAACCGATCAGCCAGTGGATGACGGCTGCGACGCCGAGCAGCGACAGCACGCCGGTCGCGATCAGGCCCTTGTACAAGGCGCCCATGATCGACTGGCTGGCGCCGAGCTTGACGAAGAAGGTGCCGATAATCGAGGTGATGATGCAGACGCCGCCGATCGCGAGCGGCAGGGTCATCATCGGCACCAGCAGCGGCGAGGTCGCGAAGAAGATCGCGGCGAGCACCATGGTGGCGACCGCGGTCACCGCATAGGTCTCGAACAGGTCGGCCGCCATGCCGGCGCAGTCGCCGACGTTGTCGCCGACGTTGTCCGCGATGGTCGCCGGGTTGCGCGGATCGTCTTCGGGAATACCGGCTTCGACCTTGCCGACGAGGTCGCCGCCGACGTCCGCGCCCTTGGTGAAGATGCCGCCGCCGAGACGGGCGAAGATCGAGATCAGCGAGGCGCCGAAGCCGAGCGCTACCAGCGCGTCGACGACGACGCGATCGTTGGCCTTCAACCCCATGAACTGGGTGAGATAGGCGAAGTAGATGGTGACGCCGAGCAACGCGAGACCGGCCACCAGAAGGCCGGTGATCGCACCCGCCTTGAAGGCCAGTTCGAGCCCGCCGGCCAGCGAAGTGGTTGCCGCCTGCGCGGTGCGCACGTTGGCGCGAACCGAGACGTTCATGCCGATGAAGCCGGCAGCGCCCGACAGCACCGCGCCGATCAGGAAGCCGATCGCAACCAGCATGCCGAGGAAGTAGGCCAGCAGCGCGAAGATCACGACACCGACCATGGCAATCGTCATGTATTGGCGGCGCAGATAGGCCTGCGCGCCTTCGGCGACAGCCGCCGCGATTTCCTGCATGCGCGGATTGCCGGCGTCCGATTTCAGAACGGAAGACGTGGCCCAGATGGCGTAGACAATCGAAAGCGCTCCGCAGAGCACAATCACCCACAATGCTGTCATTGAATTTGCCTCAGTTTTTTGTTCGTTCCACCCCCGCGCCGTCACCGCGGGTAGCGGCGGACGCATAAAAAGCAGGCCTTCCCTGCCCAGAAGGGCGGCCTCAAATCGGGCGGGACCATGCCAAAATCGTCCCTCCGGCGCAATGTCACGGAGGGCGAAAACCGTCGATTTTTGAAAGGAGTCACCCGGAATCCGTCCAGCCAACTGGAGCCCGCGGGCATCGGGTATTCGGCCCGGCCAAAATACAAGAGCCCGCTCAACCCCGGGCGGGATCGAGCGGGCTCACAAGCCATTCCAGTACATCCGTGAAACGACCGTTTCGAGGCCTTAGACCAGCGACAGGTTTTCCGCGCTTACCTTGCCCCGCATCTTGTCGGTCTTGAGTTCGAACTGAACCTTCTGACCTTCGGCCAGCCCGCCAAGGCCGGCGCGCTCGACGGCGGAGATGTGCACGAACACATCCTTGCTGCCATCGCTCGGCTCAATGAAACCGAAACCCTTTTGACCGTTGAACCACTTCACTGTTCCTGTAGCCATCTTCTCTTCTCCAAAGCACATAGGCTTTCATTCCGCGCGGCGATCGCACGGATTCAAATCCAATCTCGACGATGTCTCTGGAAGGAAGCCCCATAGGGCGCGTTCAAAAAGGCTCGGCGGTAATCGAATGCGCTACAACCTATAGGTTTTCAGCGAAATTGCAATGGCCGGCAGGAAATAAAGCCGACGGCATGATGCGACGCCTTCAAAAATGGCTGTAAGACAGCCGTTCCAGCGCGATTTCCTTGCCGTCTTTGTCGACGAACTTCGGAACTGAACTCCCCACGACGATCGTTCCGATGGAACTAAGCGCAACCCCTGCGCGCTGCGCAGCGGCTTCGAAGGCTCCAACACGCTCTTCCGGAATCGTGCAGAGGATTTCGTAATCGTCGCCACCGGCGATCAATGTCTCCAGTCCGACAATGCCGCGCGACACCAAACCCCGCGCCGCGTCGGACAGCGGCACCTGCTCCAGATCGACCACGGCGGACACGCCCGACACGCCGCAGAGCTTTGTCAGGTCGCCGGCCAAGCCATCCGATATGTCCATCGAAGCACTGGCGTATTCGCGAACGATCTCGGCCATCGCCACGCGCGGCTGCGGGATGCGATAGCGCCCGACCAACATCGCCCGTGCGGCTGTATCGGCGGCGGCATGCACCTTCCCCCCGCGGAGGATAGCCAGCCCCAGCCCGGCGTCTCCGATCGTGCCCGTGACCATCACGCGCTCGCCGGGTTTGGCGCCGCTGCGATGGACCATTCTGCCCGGCGGCACGCGGCCGAATGCAGTCACCGAAACCGTCAACGGCCCCGGCGTCGACACCGTATCGCCGCCGAGCAGCGGACATGCGAACTGCCTGATGTCCTCGCCCAGGGCCGCCGCGAACGGTTTTAGCCAGGCCTCATCCGCGCTGCGGAGCGCTAGCGTCAGCACAAAACCGGCCGGCGTCGCGCCCTTCGCGGCGAGATCGCTGAGGTTCACTCGCAGCGCCTTGCGTGCAACCGCATCGGGCGGATCATCGGGCAGGAAATGCACGCCCTCGACGATCGCATCCGTCGTCACCACGAGGTCATCGCCGGACGGCTTCAGCGCCGCAGCGTCGTCGTCGAGACGGAAGGCACCGGGATCAGTCGCAAGCGGCCGGAAATAGCGCGCGATCAGCCAGTCCTCGCCGGACACTGGTTTGCCGCTAGCCACGCGTGAACTCGTCGGCGCGGAACTGGCGCGCGATCTGGTCGAGCACGGCGTTGACCATGCCGGTCTCGTCCTTTTCGACGAAGGCATGCGCGACGTCGACATATTCTGAGACGACCACGCGGCCCGGCACGTCCTTGCGATGCTCGAGCTCGTAGGAGCCGGCGCGCAGCACTGCGCGCAAGATCGCGTCGATCCGCTTCAAGGGCCAGCCCTTCTGCAGCGCGTCGTCGATCAGAGGATCGAGCCTCGCCTGGTCGCGGACCACGCCCGACACCACGTCGCGGAAGAACGCAGCCTCCGCCGGCAGGTATTTCTCGCCCTCGACCTCGTTGCCGAGCCAGTGGCTTTCAAACTCGGCGAAAATGTCGTTGATCCCGGCGCCTGCGATGTCCATCTGGTACAGTGCCTGCACGGCGGCGAGCCGCGCCGCGCCACGGCGGTTGGCTTTCTTGTCGGGAGTTTTGGCGGGCTTCTTCTCTGCCATCGTCAGGCCTTTGCCAGCCGGCGTTTGATCCGCAGCATCGCCAGCGCTGCGCGCGCGGCGTCGCCGCCCTTGTTCAACTCGCTGGCGCGCGCCCTCGCCCAGGCCTGCGCCTCGGTATTGACGGTAATGATGCCGTTGCCGAGCGGCACCTTTCGCGCGACCGCAAGGTCCATCAGCGCGCGGGAGGATTCGATCGAGACGATCTCGAAATGGATGGTGTCACCGCGCACCACACAGCCGAGCGCAATCGTTGCATCATACGGCTTGCCGTTCCTGTCGGCGGCATCGAGCGCGATCGCGATCGCGGCCGGAATTTCCAAGGCGCCTGGCACGGTGATGACGTCGTGCGTCACGCCGGCGGCCTTCAGCTCGGCGACGGCGCCTTCCAGCAGCGCGTCCTGGATGTCGTCATAGAACCGCGCCTCCACGATGAGCGCGCGCGCGCCTGTGATGTCGGTCTGGTCTTTCAGCGGTGCGCGCCGTGCGTCTGCCATTGTTCAATCCATCTCCACGTGTTGGCAATTTGCAGCGGTGAGAATTGTCAACATCCGCGCGGTTTTAGTCGCGCTCTGTTACCATGTCACTTCATTTCCGAGAGCCGCGCCGCGTAGCGGGCCATCAGGTCGACCTCGATATTGACCTCGCTGCCTGCTGCCCAGCCGCCAAGCGTGGTGACGCTGAGCGTGTGCGGGATAATCAGCACCGAAAATGTGACATCCTCGACCGTATTCACGGTCAGCGACACGCCATCCAGCGTCACCGAACCTTTGGCCGCGATGAAACGCGCGAGCTCTCGCGTGGTGCGCAGTTCGAACCGGGCCATATCGGGCAGATCGTCGCGCCTGGCGATGGTGGCCACGCCGTCGGCGTGGCCGGCGACGATATGACCGCCGAGTTCGTCGCCGATCTTCAGCGCGCGCTCGAGATTGAGCTTTGTTCCCTTGGCCCAATGCTTGGCCGTGGTCATGCCGAGCGTTTCCGCGGCGGCATCGACGTCGAACCAGGCCTTGCCGCCTTCGACGCCGGAAGCGACTACCGTCAGGCAGACGCCGTTGCAGGCAATCGAGGCCCCGTCGGCGATGGTCGTCTGGTCGTAGCGGCAGGCGATCCGCATGCGGTGCAACTGCCCCTGCGCCGTTGGCGTCAGGGCGACGATTTCGCCGATGCCGGTGACAATTCCGGTGAACATTAAGCGCGCTCGTAAATAGTCAGGGTGTCTTTGCCGAGCGCTTCGCTAGCACGTACCTTGAACGCGGGCGACCCGGTGATTGCCGACAGCGGCAATGCGTCCAGCGCGGGAATGCCGTCAGCGCCGACTTTATCAGGACCGCGCAACAGCCAGATTTCATCGACCAATCCGCTCGCGACGAAGGACGACGCCACCCGCGATCCGCCTTCGACCATCAGTCTTGTGATGCCCTTGTCGGACAGCGCGTGAAGCACCGCCGATAGATCCAGCCACGGCGGCTGCGCGGTGGCCGCAACGCGTATCACCTGCGCGCCTGCCGCACCGAGTTTCACGGCGGCCGGCGCCTCGGCAAAATCTGAGGTCATCACCCAGAGGGGCGTCTGCCGCGCGGACTGAACCGGCTTACTTGTGCCGGGAATGCGCAGCGCGCGATCCAGCACCACCCGCACGGGCGACCGTGCTTCCATGCCGGGCAGGCGGCAGGTCAGCAGCGGATCGTCCGCCAACACAGTGCCGATGCCAACCAGGATGGCGTCGCATTGCGCGCGCAACAGATGTACCCGCGTTCTCGCGGACTCGCCCGTAATCGCAACGGGTTTGTGGCCGGCGGCAGCGATCTTTTCGTCGGCGGAGACGGCGAGTTTCAGGATCACATGCGGGCGCTTGTCGCGGACGCGGCGGAAATGCCCGGCGTGATCGCGCGCGGCTTCCTGAGCACCGAGCCCGACATCGACTGATATCCCGGCCGCGCGGAGTTTTGCATGTCCCTGCCCGGCCACCTCCGGATTTGGATCCTCGATCGCCGACACCACGCGCGCAATGCCGGAGGCGATCACGGCGTCGACGCAAGGCGGCGACTTGCCGAAATGCGAACAGGGTTCCAGCGTCACATACAACGTCGCGCCCCGCGCCGCCTCGCCGGCACGCCTCAAGGCTTCCGGCTCGGCATGCGGTCGCCCGTCCGGTTGCGTCCAGCCGCGCCCGATGATGACGCCATCCTTCACGATGACTGCCCCGACGGCCGGGTTGGACCAAGTGCGCCCCAGCCCGCGCCGGCCGAGCGACAGCGCAAGCTGCATGAAGCGCTGGTCCGCCGCTTTGGACTCCCTGATCTTCTGCCCGTACTGGTCTTCCAGGATGCGGAAGATCATTTGCGCAACGTGGCGATCCGCGCTTCGTCCTCGCCTGAGAGCTCGCCGAGCACGGTCTCAAAATCCTTGGCCTCGCGGAAATTGCGATAGACGGAGGCGAAGCGCACATAGGCGACGTCGTCGAGCTGGCGCAGATGCTCCATCACGATCTCGCCGATCGCCTCCGAGGAAACTTCCGCCTCGCCGCCGCTCTCGAGTTCGCGCACGATCGCCGAAACCATCTTCTCGACCCGCTCAGGATCGACCGGCCGCTTGCGGAGACTGATCTGCAGCGAGCGGACCAGCTTGTCGCGGTCGAACGGCACCCGTCGCCCGTTGCGCTTGATGACCGTCAGTTCGCGCAACTGCACCCGCTCAAAGGTGGTGAAGCGAAAGTTGCAGGCAATGCATACCCGCCGCCGCCGGATCACGGCCGAGTCCTCGGTCGGACGCGAATCCTTCACCTGCGTATCGAGACTGTTGCAGCTAGGACAACGCATCCAACGGGACCTTCGACTTGCTAGACCTTACTGATAGATCGGGAAGCGGTCGGTGAGCGCCTTCACGCGTTCCTTGATCGCGGCTTCGACCAGCGGTGCCTTGCCGTCCTCCGACTGCGCCAGCGCGTTGAGCACCTCGGCGATCATGCCGCCGACCTGCTTGAACTCGGCGACGCCGAACCCGCGCGTGGTCGCCGCCGGCGTGCCGAGACGCAGGCCCGAGGTGACGAACGGCTTTTCGGGGTCGAACGGAATGCCGTTCTTGTTGCAGGTGATGGCGGCGCGCACCAGCGCCTTCTCGGACACGTTGCCCTTCAGCCCCTTCGGCCGAAGGTCGACCAGCATCAGATGGTTGTCGGTGCCGCCGGAGACGATGTCGAGGCCATGCCCACGCAGCGTTTCCGCCAGCGCCTTGGCATTCTCGACGACGTTCTTCGCATAGATCTTGAAGTCCGGACGCAGCGCCTCGGCGAACGCCACCGCCTTGGCGGCGATGACATGCATCAGCGGACCGCCCTGCAGGCCGGGGAAGATCGCCGAATTCAGCTTCTTGGCGAGCGCCTCGTCGTTGCAGAGAATCAGGCCGCCGCGCGGGCCGCGCAGCGACTTGTGCGTCGTCGTCGTGGTGACGTGGGCATGCGGCACTGGCGAAGCATGGACGCCACCGGCGACGAGGCCGGCGAAATGCGCCATGTCGACCAGCAGATAGGCGCCGACGCTATCGGCGATCTCGCGGAAGCGCTTGAAGTCCCAGGCGCGCGAATAGGCCGATCCGCCGGCGATGATCAGCTTCGGCTTCACCTGCTCGGCCTGCTTCGCCACCTCATCCATGTCAATGATCTGGTCCTCGCGCCGCACCGTATAGTGCGCGGCCTTGAACCACTTGCCGGACATGTTGACCGGCGAGCCGTGCGTGAGATGGCCACCGGCGGCGAGGTCGAGGCCCATGAAGGTGTCGCCGGGCTGCAGCAGCGCCAAGAACGCCGCCTGGTTCATCTGGCTGCCTGAATTGGGCTGGACGTTAGCAAAGCCAGCGCCGAACAGTTTTTTAGCGCGCTCGATCGCCAGCGTCTCGGCGACGTCGACCCATTCGCAGCCGCCATAGTAACGCGCGCCCGGATAACCTTCCGCGTACTTGTTGGTCATCACCGAACCCTGCGCTTCCAGCACGGCCCGGCTGACGATGTTTTCCGAGGCGATCAGCTCGATCTCATGCCGCTGGCGGCCGAGTTCGCCCTTGATCGCGGCAGCGATTTCCGGGTCGGCCTCGGCGAGCGTGGCCGTGAAGAACGAGTCGGGCGCGGAGGCGGTCTTGGCGCTGGTGGGCGAGGAGGTCATTGGGCGAAATATCTCCACCGCCGCAAACCCTTAGGGGCGAAGCGGGCGGGTCTGGTGTGGCGGTCGAAAGAAACGCCTGCGAGATACCACATCGGCCGGAATTGGCCAAGCACTTGCGGTACAGTGCTGGTATTTATGCAAGATATGGTGGGAATGAAGGGGGTCTTGCCCCGTGTCCCGGACGCGGTGCAGCGCCCCTTGGCGGTGCGCCGCAGAGCCGGGACTCAGGTTCCCCAGGACGTGCCAGCCAGCTGGGTCCCGGGTCTGCAGCGCACCATCCGATCCGCTCATGCTCCGCAGCGCCCGGGACACGAGCCCCTCACGCAAACCGGTATGGCCCGCCCTTGGCGACCGAGCGCTGGAACGCCGGACGGGCGTGCATGTGCTCCAGCCAGGCGGCCAGGTTCCGATAGGGCCCGAGCTTGTCGAACACTTTTGCCAGCTCGCCGACAAAGCTCATCTGGATGTCGGCGCCGCTTAGCGACGCCCCGACGAAAAACTCCCGCCCGTTCAGCGCGCGGTCGATATAGCCGAGGTGGTTCGCCAGTTCGTCGTCGATGCGCGGATGCAGCGGCGCACCCGCCTCCTTCAGCCGGCCGATATAGAGGTTCAGCATCAACGGCAACATCGCCGAGCCTTCGGAATAGTGCAGCCACTCGTTGTAGGCCTCATAGTCCGCGCTACCGGGCGCCGGCATCATCGCGGGCTTGTCCTTTCCCTGGCCGTAGCGGCGGATGATGTAATCGACGACGGCACCGGATTCGGCGATGGTCATGTCACCGTCAGTGATGACGGGCGATTTTCCAAGCGGATGAACCTCTTTCAATTCCGGCGGCGCCAGCCGCGTCTCGGCGTTGCGCTGATAACGCTTCAGCTCATAGGGCGTGCCGAGCTCCTCCAGCAGCCACAAAATTCGCTGCGAGCGGGAGTCGTTGAGATGATGAACCGTGAGCATGGGGCTTCCTCTGGTCTTGCTAGAGCGTGGCGGTTCGCTCGAAACTGTCATTTGGCGAGCGAAGCGAGTTGTCCGCAATCCATAGCGTCGCGTGGGATAGATGGATTGCTTCGTTGCGCTCGCAATGACGACGAGTGCCAAAGCACCACAATCTGTCATCCCCCGCGGGCGGGAACACGCACACGAGCATACAGGTACAGCGGGAGCATCCCGGCCTTCCCTGCGCAATGGCTTTACGGCTTACTTCGAGCTTTCCTCGGAGAACGGCTTTCTAGCCTCCGTCGTCCCCGAGAAGCTTCGCTTCTTAGGAACTTAACGCACCGCGGCGCCGCGTGATCGCCAACTGGAACCGCTACGGCACAAGTGAGGCGCGGGCGGGCGCACGGCAATTCGAATTGGCTCAATCGAGAACCAGGCGGCCGGCAGGCTCAGCGCGATCGCTTCCGCCTTTGACGACGACGATTTCGCCGCTGGCCGGCGAGACGCCGGTGAGCGCCGAAATATTCGCACCGTGCGTCACGATGAGGAGGTTTCCGCGCGAGGTCCATTTGGCGATGCGCGCGCGGGCGCCCGCCGTTAGCGTCTCTCGTTGATCGCGCAGCACCACGACATTACCGAATGTCGCAACGGTCTCGACCGGCCCCAAGTTCAGCAGTTTGGCGGTGTCGATGCATCGGCACCACGGCGAGCTCAGGATCGTTTCAAACGCAATCCCTTCCCGCTTGAGCCGCGCACCGATCTTCTCGGCGTCCGCCCGCCCCTTGGCGCTCAGGTTGCGCTGGGTGGCACAGTCTTCAACGCGAAAACCGGGCGGATCGCCGAAGCCTCCCGGCGCATCGGCATGCCGCATCAGCGCGACATGCCCCCCGCCGCGCAACGCCTTCCAGGCATTGGCGGCTTCGTCGGCAGTGGCGATCTCCGCCGAACCCAACAAACCGGCGAGGAACGCGAAGATGGCAAAGCGAATGCAGGACATGGCAAAGCGGCCTTGCTAAAAATACGCAATCAGGCGCCCCGCGCAGATGACGCCGAGCCACAGCAGGATCGATAGCAGGGCAGTCACCTTGGCTGCGCCGGACGCCTTGTCACCCCAGTGTTCAACATAACGCCATGGAACGGCATGCGCGATCACGATGTTGATCAGCGCCGCACCGATCAGAAGCAGCTTGATCTGGAACGCAGGATTTTTCACGACATGCGAAGCATCGGCGCTGAACAGCAAAAAGCCCATGCTGATCGCGAGCAGAAAGCCCGCACGCGACAAGGGCAGCAGCAATTGCGCCATCGGTTGAATGGCAAGCGTGCGCCCGAGTCCCAGCAGCCTCAAGTCGAGCGCCAGGATCGATCCGACCAGGATCACGAAACCGATAATGTGCAGAATCTCGACCGCAGGATAGAGCGCCGGCGAAGAGCGCATCACATGACCAAGCGCACTTTCCTGCAGGGCCAGGAATATTGATGCGGCCGGCTGGTGTTCCACTGCCCTACCGCAACTCGATACGCTTGCCGTCGAGCACGATATATTCGATCCGCGCCTCGTCCGGCTTGCTGGTGTGCGGATAGCCGAACACGGTGCAGGTCTTGCCGGGCGCGATCAGTTCGCGCGTTGCGCCACGCGCCTGCATGCGCAACGGCGGCGCCAGGACGAAGTGCCAGTGCTTGCTGTCGACCTCCATCTCGATCCCGCAATGCGGATTCTCGAAGGTCGATTTCAGGATCTTGCCGGTGACGGTGAACGATTTCGATGTATCGTAGCCGCCCCAGCCGTGATGTGCGATGGCGGAAGCCGGCACAAGGCCAGCCGCCAGCGACAGAAACAAACGACGCGAGATTGAGCTCATGGCGAGCCTCCATTGCATATGAGGAACAGTATCGATCTGCCCCTGGCGCTCATTCCTACTTCCAAAATCGCTCGTTGGGCGCCAACCCCGCCGGGTCGGAGGAATATTCGGGCTTGATGCGATCGAGGAAGTACATGTTCACGAGACCCTTATGCTTAACCTCGACGGCACCGCGGGCCTCTGTCTCGAAGCGTCCCTTGATGTGCTGCCAAGTGGTTTCCGAGATACTGATGCGACCAGGAACGCCGGCGGCTTCGACACGTTCCGCAACATTCACTGTGTTGCCCCAGATATCATAGGTGAATTTGTGCTTGCCGACGACGCCGGCGATAACCGGTCCGGTATTGATTCCGATCCGCGCCAGCCAAGGCGGCAGGCGCAGCTTCTCGCGTTGCCGGTTCAATTTGCTCAGGTGATCCAGTATCTGCAGCGCGCATAACGCGGCATCCATCGGGTGCGAGCGATTGGACTCCGGCACGCCGCCAACGGCGAGGTAAGCATCGCCGATGGTCTTGAGTTTTTCCAGGCGATGTTTCGCGATGATATCGTCGAACCTGGTAAAGTGCTGGTCGAGCTGATCGATGACGCTCGCCGGCTCCATCATTTCGACGATGCGGGTAAATCCGGTGAAATCGATGAAGATGACGGTCGCAGAATCGAAGAAGCGCGGCCTGACGCGCTCGCTGGCCTTGAGCTCGGCTGCGATGGAAGGCGGCAGGATGTTGAGGAGCAGCCGTTCCGATTCAGATTTCTCGGCAACCGCGCGGTCGCGGGCTTTCTCCAACTGGCGCAGCATCTCGTTGCGCTCAAGCAACTGGCGACGCAATTCCAGGTGCACCATGGTTTGCCGTGACAGCCGTCGCAGCGCTTCGCGCTGCTCGAAGCTGAGCTCGCGCGACTTGAAGTCGATGACGCACAGCGTACCCAGGGCATAGCCATCCTGCGTGATGAGCGGAACGCCGCAGTAGAAGCGGAGCTGCAGCCCGGTCGTCACGAGCGGGCTGGTGTTAAATCTTTGATCGCTGACGAGATCGGGAACGTAGAGAATATCGTTGTTGCATATCGTGGCCTGGCAAATCGAAATTTCACGGGGGCATTCGCAAAGGTCCGGGGGAAGACCATATTTGGCCTTCATCCACTGCCGTGACGGATCGACAAAGCTGATCAGGGCGGCCGGGCAGTCGCAAATCTGCGCCGCCAGTTCGGTGATTTCGTCGAATCCAATTTCCGGGAGGGTGTCGAGTATGGCGTAGCTTGCCAGCGCCTCAAGCCGTTCAGGCTCATTGGCTGGAATCGCGATGTCCATAACAAGCCCTCCGCCGGATCGACCAGGAAATCTATGGCGGAGTGCACATGGCCGGCAAGGCCTCCTTACGGAGGCCCTGCTTCAACGTGTTGTGGTCCCGATCAAGCGCTTCGGGACGCGCAGCAAGACCGTGTCCTGGGCCTTACAGCCCCGTATACCCCGCCTTCACCGGATCGTTGCTGCCATCGAGCTGGCGTAGATAGGTGAGCCCGCACACCGTCAGCCGGTGTGGATCCGTCTCGCCCGCCTCGACCAGCGTGGTGAGATAGGCCGTGACCTTGGCGCGCGCCTCCTCGCTGGCAGCGGCGCTGCAGTTCAGAAGCAGGTCATAGGTCTGCATGATCCGTTCGATCGCGGCTTCCATGGATTCTCCTGAGTTGCGTGAGCGGTGATCGTCAGGCCAATGCGCCTGCTTCGAACGTGGCGATCGCCCTATTGGCGAGCCTGATCCTGTTGAATTCGCCGCGCCGGAACAGCTTCACGATGATTGCGAGCAATCGCTCGTCGGTGACCTGGATATCGGCAATGGCGCCGCTTTTGCGAAGGTAGTTTGAGGCGATCGCGTAGGCACCGCCCACCACCTCAAAATTCATGACCTGAATTCCGCGCTCGACCAGCATGCCCTCACCTGTTTGGTGGCCGGGCCGATAATTCGCAGGCGCGAAGATGGTTCCACTGCGAGAAGAAGATGGTTCCAGTGCGAGAAATCGCCATTTCCCTTTAGGAAACAGCGATAGCTGCCCGGAAATGCGGAGGATTTTCTCTCAAAGGCAAAGCGCACCGGAGCCGGAAACCGGCGCCGATGCGCGTTGAGCGGGGCTTGCTGCCCTGCCAGTTTTGTCAGCTTGTTGGCTACCGGTCTTCTAGGCGGCCGGCTTACGAATTCTCAGAGCCGATACAGGATCTGGTCGGTCCAGAACCGCTCGAGGCGGTGCAGCGACTTGTTCAGCGTCGCGAACTCCTCATTCGAGATGCCGCCGACCTGCTCCACCGTCTTGACGTGCTTCTGGTAGAGCGCATCGACGATCTTGCGGATTTCCTGGCCCTGCGCGGTGAGGCGAATGCGGACCGAGCGACGATCGACGCGCGAGCGCTGATGATCGAGGAAGCCGAGCTCGACAAGCTTCTTGAGATTATAGGAGACGTTGGAGCCGAGGTAATAACCGCGCGTACGCAGTTCGCCCGCGGTCAGCTCCTTGTCGCCGATGTTATAGAGCAGCAATGCCTGCACCGAATTGATGTCGGCACGGCCGCGGCGATCGAATTCGTCCTTGATGACGTCGAGCAGCCGGCGATGCAGCCGTTCCACCAAAGTCAACGCTTCCAGATAGAGCGGCTGCACCGGAGTTTGACCGGCAGAGCGTTCAGCGGTTTCCACCGCCGTTGCAACGGCTTTGATCATGACACTTCCCCTGTCGTCGTTTTTCGACTTATTTCGACGAAACTTCTGTCCCGCCTGATAGCCTCAACTTAAGGGGGCCGTTTGAAGATCCGCTTAAATAAGACAATAAAGAGATCATGAATTTAACAGAGTGAATTGTGGATTAAGCCCCATGGATCAAGGCTTTTCGCAACATTTCATTGACGCTGGGAGCGCCCTGTTCACGCTTCGTCTGCAAGCCTTGTCGCATTCGGAAACAGGTGCGTCTGAAATCGAAACGCTCGCGTGAGAGTGTGGTGGAACCCTTTACGGCCTTTAACGGTGACCAAATCGTTACGGAAAAACTTTTTGAAAATTGTACGGATTCGCGTCGCGGATTCTGCACGCCGATGGATTATGGCGGAAAACTGACAGAGTTGAGGATGCTGCTGCGCTGTTCCCTCGCCCTGCTCTTCGCGGGGGAGAAGGAGCGCATCAGCATACGCCCCCTACGGCGGGCGCTCGCGCGCGGCCATCCAGGCGAGCGCGAGATAAGCGCCGAGCATTACAGCCTCGAGCGCCACCACCGTCAGGCTGCCGCCGTAGATGCCCGGAAACATTAGCTCGATCACCGCCGTCGACACCACCGTGGTGAGCCATACCACCGCGCCCCAAGGCGTCGCGAGCCACAAGCCGACGGCGCCGACAAGTTCGATGACGGCGAAATAGACGGTCGCGGTCTGCCAGGCCATCGACTGGTTCTCGAACGCCTCTTCCTCGCCGCCGATGAAACCCGTGACCTGCGCCCAGTGGTACAGGCCCTTCATGATCGACACGACCGCCATGATGCGCAGGAACAGCACCAGCCGACGCGTCCACACATTGTCATCGGGCTCGATCCGCTCCGATGACATCGCCGCCATGGACATCGCATTGTCCCTGGCATGGTCCCGCCCCTGATCGCGCGCCGAAAGGTCAGACATGGAAGCCGACCTGGAAGCTGATCTGGGGGCTAGCCTCGCAACCGGGGCGCAATGCGTGCTGGAATCTCCTCATGGCCCGATGTCTTGGCCCGGCGGGACGGTAAAATCAATTGCTGATGAGATAGATCAAGGCTCGGTGACGGGGCAGCGGCAAGGTGCTAGAATTGGAACAAATCAAAACCTTCCCTCCGCCTCAAGGAGTACCGTTCACATGGCGATCAAGTTCGGGCGTCCGATCGAAATGCGCGACGCGCCGCGGCGGCAGGCCGCCCTCGCCTCCACCCCGCTCGACCTTGCCATCCGTCCCCGCCGCAACCGCAAGGCGGAATGGGCGCGGCGGCTGGTGCGCGAAAACGTGCTGACCACGGACGATTTGATCTGGCCGATGTTCGTAGTCGACGGCCACAACACGCGCGCGCCGGTGGTCTCGATGCCCGGCGTCGACCGCCTCTCCGTCGATCAGGCGGTGCGCGACGCCGAGCGCGCGGCAAAACTGAACATCCCCTGCATCGCGCTGTTTCCCTATACCGAGCCGTCGCTCCGCGACGAGCACGGCTCCGAGGCGCTGAACCCGAACAATCTGGTCTGCCAGTCGGTGCGCGCGATCAAGAAGGAGTTCCCAGAGATCGGCGTGCTGTGCGACGTCGCACTCGATCCCTTCACCAGCCACGGCCATGACGGGCTGATCGAGGACGGCAGGATACTGAACGACGAGACGGTTGCGGTGCTGGTGAAACAGGCGCTGGTGCAGGCGGAAGCCGGCTGCGACGTCATCGCGCCATCAGACATGATGGACGGCCGCGTCGGCGCGATCCGCCAGGCGCTGGACGAGGCAGGATTTCTCGACGTGCAGATCATGTCCTATGCGGCGAAATACGCGTCCGCCTTCTACGGCCCGTTCCGCGACGCCATCGGCTCCGCCAAAACGCTGACCGGCGACAAGCGCACTTACCAGATGGACAGCGCCAATTCCGACGAAGCGCTGCGCGAGGTCGAACTCGACATCGCCGAAGGCGCCGACATGGTGATGGTGAAGCCCGGCATGCCCTATCTCGACGTCGTGCGGCGCGTGAAAGACACGTTTGCGATGCCGACCTTCGTCTACCAGGTATCCGGCGAATACGCGATGATCGCCGGAGCCGCGGCCAATGGCTGGATCGACGGCGACCACGCCATGATGGAAAGCCTGCTCGGCTTCAAGCGCGCCGGCGCGGACGGGATCTTGACGTATTTTGCGCCGAAGGCCGCGGAGAAGTTGAAGGCCGGAGGCTAACCCTCTCCGTCGTCCGCGAACGCAGGACCGATAACCACCGCTGCACGTGGTGGCAAAGGCAACTGGTCCCATCGCCCCATTGATGAGCGGTGGCGTATGGGTCCCTTGCGTTCGCAGGGACGACGGAGAAGTTGTGCCCCATCGCTGCAACCCGACAATATTGCACGCTGTTAATGATTGTAGGCCCTTGGCGCGCCCTCCGCCTGTTCCCATGTGAACCTTTGGAAACTTCGGCCTGGAGGACGGACCATGTCTTATAGCGGCTCTGGCAATACCGGCGGCGGCGCTTCAAATGCTGGCGGCGGCTGGCGGAATGACGGTGGCGTGCCGCCGCATGCGTTCGATCCCTATTCGCAGCCGGAACTGTTTCGCGGCGTGCTGACGCGGCGGGTATTTGCGTTCCTGATCGACCTCGTCGTGCTGTCGGTACCCGTCATCCTCGGCTACATCTTCATTGCCGTGTTCGGCTTGATCACGCTGGGGCTCGGCTGGATGCTGTTCTGGCTGGCGTGGCCTGCCACCATCGTGTGGGCGATCGTCTATTACGGTACCTCGATCGGCGGCCCGCATTCGGCGACGCTCGGCATGCGCGCGATGGATCTGGAGTTGCGCACCTGGTACGGCGAGCCGGGCTATTTCGTGCTCGGTGCCTGCCACGCCGTGCTGTACTGGGCCTCGATCTCATTCCTGACGCCGCTGGTGCTGCTGGTCGGCCTGTTCAACAGCCGCCGCCGGCTGCTGCACGACATCATCCTGGGAACCGTGATCATCAACAGCTCGGTTCGTACCCAGGTAGTTCCCTCGGCACGCAGCAGCTATTAAGCGAGCAGCAAACTATTTGACCGTCCGCCTTCGGGGCGCGATGTTAGAGCCGGTCGGGGCCCCAAGATGAAATCGGGGCCGGGCCGGCGCTTTTTTTCGTTCCGATGCGTTTTCTTAACGCGACCCGGTGTCTACTGCATTGGAAAGCGCTATGGTTGATTTGTTTCGGAGGCGTGACGACCCGACGTGACCCAACACTCGCGTGATACCCCGCAATTCTACCTAACGGCGCCCTCGCCCTGCCCCTATCTGCCGGGCCGGCACGAGCGCAAGGTGTTTACGCATCTGGTCGGCGACAAGGCCGGCGACCTCAACGACCTCCTGACCCATGGCGGTTTCCGCCGCAGCCAATCGATCGCCTACCGCCCGGCCTGCGACCAGTGCCGGGCCTGCGTCTCCGTGCGCGTGATCGCCAACGAATTCCGCCCCTCGCGCAACTTCAAGAAAGTTTTGGCGCGCAACGCCGACGTTGTCGGCGAACAGCGCAGCGCGGTGCCGACGTCGGAGCAATACTCCGTGTTCCGCGCCTATCTCGACAGGCGCCACCGCCATGGCGGCATGGCCGACATGACCGTGCTCGACTATGCGATGATGGTGGAAGACAGCCATGTCGAAACCCGCATCATCGAATACCGCAAGCGCGGCGTCGACACCGGCATCACCGGCCGCGGCGAGGAGCTGATCGCGGTGGCGCTGACGGATGTGCTCAGCGACGGACTGTCGATGGTGTACTCGTTCTTCGAGCCGTCGCAGCACAGCCGTTCGCTCGGCACCTTCATGATCCTCGATCACATCACCCGCGCGCGCCGGCTCGGCCTGCCTTACGTCTATCTCGGCTATTGGATCGAGGGGTCCAAGAAGATGGACTACAAGGGCCGCTTCCTGCCGCAGCAGCGGCTGGCGCCGTCAGGCTGGCTGCGGGTGGATGCGGCGGGCGAAATGCTGTCCGAGCCGCAGGATTGACCCTCTGCTGTCATCACCCGCCTTGTGAGCAATTGCGCACTGGAGCGGGTGATCCAGTATTCCAGAGACAGCAGTGATGAATCGAGAGGCCGCGGCGAACTGGGTCGCCCGGTCAAGCCGAGCGATGACAGCCGCGTGCGCGGTTAGCCGAAAAACGTTTCGAACAACAACTTCACGTTCAGCGCGACGATGATTCCGGCCACGATCCACGCTACGGCGGCTACTGCGCGCGGAATGACGAACTTGCCCATTTTGCGGCGGTCGGAAACAAACCTCACCAGTGGGATCACCGCGAACGGCAATTGCATCGACAGCACGACCTGGCTGAACACCAACAACTGGCCGGTGCCGCGCTCGCCATAGAGCGCGGTGACGATCACGACCGGAACGATGGCGATGCCGCGGGTGACGAGCCGCCGCGCCCAATTCGGCAGCCGCAGGTGCAGAAAGCCTTCCATCACGATCTGGCCGGCCAGCGTCGCCGTGACGGTCGAGTTCAGACCAGAGGCGAGCAGCGCCACTGCAAACAGGGTCGAGGCAATGCCGAGCCCGAGCAGCGGCGACAGCAGTTCATACGCCTGACCGATCTCAGCGACCTCGGTGCGGCCGGTCGCATGGAAGGTGGAGGCGGCGACGATCAGGATCGCGGCGTTGATGAACAGCGCCAGCATCAGTGCGATCGTCGAGTCGGTGGTCGCCCATCTGATCGCCTCGCGGCGGCCCTTGTCGTTGCGCTCATAGGCGCGGGTCTGCACGATCGAGGAGTGCAGGTAGAGATTATGCGGCATCACGGTGGCGCCGATGATGCCGATGGCGATGTAGAGCATCTCCGGATTGGTGACGATCTCGGGCGACGGCACAAACCCCTTCAGGACGGCAGCTACCGGCGGCGCAGCAGCTACGATCTGAATCGAAAAGCAGATCGCGATCACGATCAAAAGCGAGATGACGAAGGCTTCGAGGAAACGAAAGCCCTTGTTCATCAAGAGCAGTAGCAGGAACGCGTCGAGCGCAGTGATCAGCGCGCCCCAGATCAGGGGAATGCCGAACAGCAGGTTGAGAGCGATCGCTGTGCCGATCACCTCGGCAAGATCGCAGGCGATGATTGCCGCTTCGCAGACCACCCAGAGCAGGAAGTTCACGGGCCGCGAGAAGCTGGCGCGGCAAGCTTGCGCGAGGTCGCGGTCGGTGACGATGCCAAGCCGCGCGGCGAGCGCCTGCAACAGGATCGCCATCAGATTCGACAGCAGGATGACCACGAGCAGCGTGTAGCCGAACTTCGACCCGCCCGCGAGGTCGGTGGCCCAGTTGCCGGGGTCCATGTAACCGACCGAAACCAGATAGCCGGGGCCGAGGAAGGCCAGCAGCCGGCGCGACCAATGCCCGCCAAAGGGCACCGAGATCGTGGAATTGACCTCGGGCAAGCTCCGCCGGACGTCGGCGGCGGCGTCAGCGCGCCAACCGGAGGCGGTCGTATCGGCCATCAGCAAACCCTTGGCTTCCGGGCCCAAATCGGGCGTGCGCGCGTCCATCTCAACAAGATGGCCGATCTTCGTTCTTATTGCAACTCATTTGCAACTGCATCTGGTGATCACGAAAATGATACCACCGTCCATACGTCACCACCGCCAAGCCGTCGAAATCGCCGAACGCGCGGCGCGCAAGGCCGCCGAGACCGAGGCGATGCCGATTACCGTGATGGCGGAAGCCGAGAACCAGGCGGCGAACAACAAAGCGGAGACCATTACCATGCTGGCCAAGGCCGACGCCGAGCCAGCGACCACCCGCGCGGTCGGCGTCAAATCGCCCGGCCAGGCCGAGGCCGAGGTGGCGGCGTTGAAGGCGGAAGCGCGCAACAAGCTCTCTCAGGCGATGATCGACTACGGGCTGCGGACGGCCACTTCCTTATTGCAAATGCCTCTCATTCGTGACAGCAATTGCGACTAATTCGCAATTGCAACTGAGGGAGCATCCAAATGCGTCAGTTCAAGCGGAATTGGGAGGCACACCAAGATAGAAACGACGATTTTCACTTCGGCGCCTTTCTCGGCCATTTTCATGTGCCGCACCGACCGCACGGCTCGCATGGTCCGGGTGAGCACCATGGCCCACATGGCCCCCACGGCTCGCCGTGCTACCCGGATCCGAAGCCGGTAAAACTCGAGTACCGCAGCTTCGACGGCTCGCAGAACAATCAATCGGATTCCACCCTCAACGCTGCCGGCACTGAATTCGCACGTATCGGTGAGGCGCATTTTGCCGACGGCATTTCCGTCCCGCTCGGCGGCAACAACCCGCGTACCATCAGCAATCTTGTGGTCGGCGCCGGCGACCCGGACGTGGCAAACCCGGAAGAGGTTTCCGCGTTCATGTACGCCTGGGGTCAATTCATCGATCATGACATGACGCTGACCCGGACGGATGGCGTCAACGATATCAGCGTCGTCGTCCCCGGCGGCGATCCCGTGCTTTCCGCCGGCACCATCATCCCGATCACCCGCGCGGTCATCGATCCCACGACCGGTGCGGGAACGTCCAATCCCGCGATGGCGGTCAATTCCAATACCGCCTGGCTGGACGCCTCGATGGTCTATGGATCGAGCGCCGCGACTGCCGCCAGCCTGCGCACCGCCGACGGTCACATGATAACGTCGCAGGGCAACAACCTGCCGATCGACAACGGCATGGTCGTGGCCGGCGACGTCCGTGCCGCAGAAAATCCGGCGCTCACCGCGCTGCACACGCTGTTCGTGCGCGAACACAACTACTGGGTTGACAGACTACACCTCGAGCACCCGAAATGGACCGGCGACCAACTCTACAATCACGCGCGCGCGATAGTGACGGCGGAAATCGCCAACATCACCTATTCGGAGTTCCTGCCAAACCTACTTGGCAAGAACGCGCTGACGCCCTACGACGGCTATGACCCCAATGTCGATCCCCACCTGACGCTGGAATTCGTCGCTGCGGCGTTCCGCTTCGGACATTCGATCGTGTCGGGCGAAACCGAAGGCCTTGCGGAAAACGGCCAAGTCATCGCCGGCTCCGAGGAAGACCTGAAGGATGTATTTTTCCAACCGGCGGCAAACTTCATTGACGATGGCGGCGCCGATGGACAATTGCGCCACCTGGCCGCCGATCCGTCACAGGCGCTCGACGCGCGCATAGTCGACGACCTGCGTAACTTCCTTTTCGATCCGCCGGTGTCTCTCGATCTCGCCGCGATCAATATCCAGCGCGCGCGCGACCTTGGCCTCGGCACGCTCAACCAGATTCGTGAGGCAATCGGCCTCGAGCCCTACACGGATTTCAGCCAGATCACGAGCGACCCGGAGACGCTGGCCGGACTGAAGGCGGCTTACGGCAATGTCAACAACGTCGGCCTGTGGACAGGCGGCCTGTCGGAAAATCACGTCCCAGGCGCGCTCGTCGGCGAAACCTTTCAGGCCATCATTACGATGCAGTTCGAGGCGCTGCGCGACGGCGACCGGTTCTGGTTCGAGAATCAGGGATTCGATTCCAAGACGTTGTCCGAGATCAAAGGAACGACGCTGGCAGATATCATTCTGCGCAATACCGACACCAAGTATATCCAGGATGATGTCTTCGTTACCTATGCGCGGCACACCGGCCTTGCCGGCGGCGTGGAGTCCGAAGACCCCGAAGCCCGCCAGATCGTCATCGGCTCCAATGGCAACGACACGCTGATCGGCGGTCCGCAGGGTGATTATCTGTTCGCCGGAACCGGCAGGCAGACGATGACGGGGAATGACGGCGCGGATCGCTTCGTGTTTGATTTCGGATCCACCAAAGCCAAGATCACCGATTTCGATCCAGGCGTCGACATGCTGGTGTTTGAGAATGCCGGCCGTCTGGACTTTCGCGACGTGAGTATCTGGGGCGACCATGGGAATACGGTGGTTCAGGTCGGCGACGACCAGATCGAACTCATTGACGTGCGGCCCCATGAACTCACAAAGCACGATTTCCTGTTCGACGTTTAATGCGAATCCGTCAGCAGGAAGGACGTGCCGGATAAAGCCCGGCCAGGACGGAAGGTGAAAGGCCTCCACGCTGCCGCGATCTTTGCGCTGTCGTGCCCGCGCTTGTCGCGGGCATCCCCTCCCTTGCATCGCGTAACGACGTGAATGACCGGGACAGGCCCGGCCACCGCGCATGTTTGTATTTGGTACCGGCGCTCAGCGTTCGCTGAGATTGTCCATCGTCAACTTGCGGATCCGCTGCTCAAACGGGGCAACGACCCACGAAAGGTTTCCCGCCTTCCCGCAGCGCCAAGATCTCCTTGCGTTGCTCCTCGATCAGTTCAAGCAACGCCTTTTTTGCTCGGCCTTTAGACCCGTCGCGCTTTCGGTGCGCTGGGGCGCGCCATCGAGAACCGTCTTGATCTCCGCCTCGGGGATCGTCGCAAAGAACCCCTTCATCGTTTCGTCTACTGCGGTTTTCCAGTTCTTCTGATTGAATCCCGATTTGGTAATCAACTTTTGGCTCGCAGCATCCTTCTCGAACCACTCGTCGGCTTCGTCATCGTCGTACGCGAAATTGCCAAACTCGGTCTTCAGCTTCTCGATAAGGTCAACGACGGTGGCGGCATCGCGAGAGGTCAATGCCAACGCGACCTTGTCGAATTTGGCCACACTCAATGCGGCGAGCAAAGCAAAGGCTAATGCGATAGCTGCCGCTGCCCGTGAGGGGAAACCCTGCATTTTTCAATCTACTCCTGTTGATTCCAATGAACGACCCCACCCACCTCACGGACGTGCTCACTGAATCAACAGGCAGCTCACAAGGAAGTTGCGCCACCTGCCACTGAATCAAATGGCCCAAATTGTCAATTCGCCCGCCGCTCGATCTGGATATGCAGATGCGTTCTCGCCGTTCGTGAGAGCCTGAGCTTTGCTGACTTTTACTTTTCCCCTCGACCATGAGGGGTACGGAGCGCCACCAGGCGCAACGGTAGTCGGTGTCGCCAGCGCCCTCCCGCTTGCGACACCGGACGACACCAGCCCAACGCCTTGCGGAGCTCCGCGCGCGGCGATTTCTGTCGCGGGGGACCGTGTGCTTCCGGCGCGTGTGGAGGTTTTTGTTTGCAGAGAAGCTTGTCGGGAAACGGGTGGGTTGGATCGTCCATAGGCCAGACAATGGGCCAGATAGATTCTGCCAAGGAATACTGCCATGTCCGCCGCCGACACGCCGCGCCTGCCCGCGACCTTCAACCGTCTGGCCTGGTCGAACCTCGCCGCGCAATTGGCCGAGCAGATTGCGCTGGCCGCAGCGCCCATCGTCGCGGTGCTGCTGCTTGGCACGGGCGAAGGCCAGACCGGGCTATTGCAGACCGCGCTGACGCTGCCCTTCATCCTGTTTGCGATTCCCGCCGGTCTCCTTGCCGACCGCATCTCGCGGCGCTGGGTGATGGCGGCCTCCGAAGCGCTGCGGGCGGCCGCGCTTGCCGCGACGCTGCTGCTGATCTGGCTTGGCGCAATCACGCTGCCGCTGCTCTCGCTGCTCGGCTTCATCGCTGTCTGCGGCACCGTGGCCTACAGCGTCGCCGCGCCCGCTTTGGTGCCATCGCTGGTCAATTCGGAGCAATTGCCCGCCGCGAACGCGCGCATCGAACTGGCGCGCACGGTGGCGTTTGCGAGCGGCCCCGCGCTCGGCGGCGTGCTGGTCGGATGGGTCGGGGCAGCGCCTGCCTTCGGCTTTGCCGCCGCATTGTCGGTGGTGGCCGTCGTGTTGCTGTCGGGCATCTATGAACCGGCACGCGTCCCTGCCCCGCGCCGCCATCCCTTGCAGGAGATCAGGGAAGGCGCCGCGTTCGTGTTGCATCACGCGCTGCTGCGGCCCGTGTTCATCACGCAGTTCATCTTCAACACGGCGTCGTTCCTGCTGCTGGCCGTGTTCGTGCCTTACGCCGTTCGTCATCTCGGCCTATCGGCCACCGGCGTCGGCGTAACGCTTGGCATGTACGGCGTCGGCATGGTGGCCGGCGCGCTCGCGGCCACACGGGTGATGCAGCGGCTGGCCTTCGGCACGGTGATCGGGCTCGGCCCGGTGACGGGATTCGTCGCCGCCGCCATCATGGCGCTGACCACGATCGCACCGACGCCGCTACTGGCAGGCCTGAGCTTCTTCCTGCTCGGCGCAGGTCCCATTCTCTGGGTGATCTCGACCACGACGCTGCGGCAATCGGTGACGCCGCCCTCGCTGCTCGGGCGCGTCTCGGCCATCAACATCATGAGTTACGGCGCCCGTCCGCTCGGCTCGGCGCTCGGGGCCATCGTCGGCGGGCTTTATGGCGCGGAAGCCTGCCTCTATCTGGCAGCCGCGATCTTCGCTGCGCAAGCGCTGGTGATCCTGCTGTCGCCGGTGGTCTCGCTGGCACGGCAGCCGGACATGGTGGGCGAGCCGGCGGGGTGCTAACCGGCTTGCCGAAACCGTCAACGACGGTTTTTGCCAGCGTTTCTTTCCAATTGCCCGGAGCCTATTGGTGCTTTCCCATCCCGCTTTATATGATATACGTAATATCATACAGAAGCGAGAACCCTCATGGCCGACCAGACTGCAGCAATCGACACCGGCCCTCGTTCGGAAGCTTCTTCCACTGTCCTGCAGATTGCTGTCCTGGCAGGCCTCGCCGCCACGGGAACACTCGCCACCAACATCCTGCTACCGTCGCTGCCGCAGATGGCGGCGTCGCTCAACGTCACGAGCGCGGCGGTCACCGCAGCGATCACGGTCTTCCTCGCGGTGTTCGCGATCGGCCAGCTCGTGGTCGGGCCGATCTCGGACCGCTATGGCCGCCGTTGGCCAGTCTTGGTCGGATTTGCAATCTTCTTCGTCGGCAGCGTCTGGTGCGGCTTCGCCAATGATTTGCCAAGCCTGCTGATTGGCCGTGTCATCCAGGCGGCCGGCGCCTGCGCCACCTCGGTGCTGTCCCGCGCCATTGCCCGCGACCTGTTTTCCGGTCCAGCCCTGGGCCGCGCGATGGCGCTGATCATGATCGCAATGTCGGCAGCGCCGGGCTTTTCGCCGCTGCTCGGCGGTGCGCTCGACCACGCTTTCGGCTGGCGCTCCGAATTCGCATTCCTCGCGGCTTTCGCCGGGCTCGGCGCCCTCGCCTACGGCATGGTGTTTGGCGAGACCCACCTCGCAACACGCACCCCGCTCGATCTGCAGGCGATCGCCAAAACCTACCTCGCCCTGCTCCGCGACCGCCGCTTCGTGGTGCCGGCGGCAACCGTCAGCCTGACTCTGGGCGCGCTGTTTTCGATTTTCTCGGCGGCGCCCCGCGTGCTGATCGAAGCGATGCATTTTACGCCGATTCAACTCGGCCTGTTATTTGCGGGTACGGTGCTGATCGTGTTCGCCGCCGGTATGCTCGCGACCCGGCTGGCGCCACGCTATGGGCTCGATCGTTCGATCCGGGGCGGACTGTTCGCCGCCGCAGCCGGCAGCCTCGCGATGCTGCTGGTCTCGCTATACGCCCCCTCCTTCCTGCCGTTTCTTGCGGCCATGAGCGTGTTCCTGCTCGGCATGGGCATCGTCAGCCCGTTAGGCACGGCGCAGGCGCTGTCCCCGTTCGGCGACAAAGCGGGCGCGGCATCAGCGCTCATCGGCTTCTCGCAGATGATGACGGCCGCAATCGGCGTCTGGCTCGCGGCGACGATTTCGCATGAGGCGCTGTTCGCGCTCGGCGTGGTGCTGATGGTGTTCTCGTTAGTGGCCGTGGCGCTTTACTCGACCCGGGCGACCGGGCCGTGACGCGATTTCACGCCAACGACCGCGCGCCCGACGGAAGCTCCTGCAACAGCGGCCACCGGTAATCGGGAAGTTGCAGGGTGTCGACGATATCCCTGCCGGTCATGAGCCGGGCCACGCCGGGGATGGTAAACGCCCTTATCACCTGATTGCGAAACCAGAGGCCGGCCGCGGTTCTTGGTGCAAAAGCCGAAGCGAAGCGCTCGGCACCCTGCTGCTTGCCGTGGATGTAATTCCGCAACCGCGTTTCGTAGTTGCTGAAGGCTTCTTCGTGACGTCCGTCGGCGCTGGCCAGTTCGCCGGCCAGCACGTAGGCTGAAATCATGGCAAGCGCCGAGCCCTGTCCGGCCAACAGCGACACGCAAAACGCGGCGTCGCCGGCGAGCGCAACGCGACCTCGCGACCAACTCTCCATCCGGATTTGGCTAACGCGATCGAAATAGAGCTCGTCCGTTTCCTCGAGCCGCTGCAGAACCTGCGGACATTCCCACTTCCCCTCGCCATAGGTCTTGCGCAGCATGGCCTTCTGCAGGTCCAGCGTGCTCGGCAGTGAACCGCCTTTCGCGGCGAAAACGAAAAGGAACAGCGTTCGATCATCGTGCAATGTGAAGCGGCCCAGCATGCGCCCGGGCCTTCCGTACATCAGATAGACGTCGTCGTCGCGGGGACGATAGCCGCGGACCTCGAACGCCGCGACGACATAGCCGAGATGTTTCTCGAACTGATGCTGCGGCCCGAATGCCAGCCCGCGAACGCCCGAATGCAGGCCATCGGCGCCGATCACCAGATCGAACCGTCGTTCGCCCGCATGCTTCAATCGCACCTGCACGCCGTCTGGCTGCTGCTCGAGTTTGACAATCTCGCTGTCGAAAATGACTTCCGTGGTCCCCCTGATCTTCTCGAACAGCAGTCGCGAGAGGTCGCTGCGCCGAATCGTCACGTAACGATCGTCCGTCAACTCGGAAAACACCTTGGTTCCAAATCCGGTTACGCGCTGCCCCCTGTCGTCGACAATCCGCAGCTCCTGCACGTGGTAGCCGGCGCGGTTGATCTCCGTTATCAACCCCATGCGCTCGGCAATGTCGTACCCATGCCCCCAGAAGTCGATGACATAGCCGCCACTGCGTAGCTCCGGTGCGCGCTCGATCAGCGTGGGCTGTAACCCGGCCGCTCGCAGCCAAAACGCTAGCGTCGGTCCGGCGATTCCAGCACCCAAGATCAATACCGTCTTCATCTCCGGGATTTGTGAAGCGCGGGGCATTGTTCAAGGAGCTGGATGGCATTTGCCATTCACGCTTTGGTTTGCGGGCCGTCTCAGGAGGCTAGATATCGCTCGTACTTCCCGGTCACCACCTCGTCCGCCGCAATATCCGGATCGAGCGTATAAAGATCCTGCGCGCGGCCGATGCCGCGCAGTGCGTAGCGGCCGGTGGAGACCAGGTAGTTTCGCCCCGCGGCATCGAGACCCGAGCAGAACGCCGAGGACATCAGCAATTCGCGGTCGACCGAGCGGCACATCGAGGCGATGCGGCTCACCTCGTTGACGGCGGGCCCCACCACCGTGAAATCGAGCCGGTCGTCGCTGCCGATATTGCCGTAAAAGACCTCGCCGACATGCAGGCCGACATGGGCTGATGTGACCGGCCGGTTCTCGGCCGTGCGTCGGGCGTTGAGCGTCCTCATGTTACGGCGGAAACGATGTTCGGCGCGCAGCGCGGCGCGGTTTGCCTTTGCCATGTTCTCATGTGTGAACATCGCCAGCACGCCGTCGCCGATCAGCTTGAGCACCTCGCCGCCGGCATCGTGAATGGCGTCGATCGAGGCCTGCGCGTAATCGTTGAGAAACGGGATGATCTCGCCGGGATCGATGCTCTCGCTGATCGCCGTCGAGCCGCGCAGGTCGGAGAACCACAGCACCGTGTTGATCCGCTCGGTGACGCCGCGCGTGATGCGGCCGCGCAGCACCTGCTCGGCGGTGTCGCGACCGAGATAGACCCGGCCCAGCGTCTTGGTGATGTCAGCCTGCGCCGCGGATTTGATCGCCAGCCCCAGCACCGGCACGAGATCGCGGAGGGCCGCGAGTCCCTGCACGCCAAACCCCTCGTCGCGTCGTGTCACCCAATAGGAATAGACGCAGTCCATCTGCCCCATGGTGCCGGCCTCGCCGAACTGGTGCACATAGGCGACCAGATGCTTGTGACCTTTCTCGGCGAGCTCGCCCATGAATTTGAAGTTGTGGGAGGTGCGATTGCCGAGGTCGAGCGGCAGCTCTTCATGGCCGTTTTGGAGCATGTAGTAGAAGATCGAACTGCGCCATGCCTCCGCGGCTTCGCCCTCGTTGGTCGAGCCATATTCGAACGCGTCGCTTTCGTTGGTCTCGGCGTCGTTCCAGCGAAAGCCACGGCCCTCGAAAATCGGGTGCAGCGTGTCGATGAAGACCATGCCGCGCGACAGGCCAAGCCCCTCGGCACAGCAGCGTTCGCAGAAGCCGCGGATCAGGTCGTTTTGAGGCAGGCCGGTGAGGCCCTGGCCGACCAGCCAGTTCATCAGGCGCAGACGGGGGGTGAGGTCCATGGGGCTATTATGCCGTGCAATCGGGGCGAGTGAAAGGCTCGCGCCCCGCGCTGGTCAGACCTCGAACAGGTCAGAGCGCAGGCTTGCAAATGTCACGAAACTGTTCGAGTCGGACTGTGACAGGATATTCAGGTCTGGACATCAGTCGCGTCGTGCAGGGCCGCAGTGTGATGCTCACGTCGGCGCGTCATTACTGGCGGCGACGGTTGCGCCACCAGCCTCGTACCAGCCGCGCGAAGCTTTCACCAGATAGACCACCGAAAGCATGACGGGGACTTCCACCAGCACACCGACGACCGTGGCCAACGCGGCTCCGGAATTCAGGCCGAACAGGCTGATGGCGGCGGCGACGGCGAGTTCGAAGAAATTGCTGGCGCCGATCAGCGCCGCCGGCGCAGCGACGCACCAGGCCACGCCGAAGCGCCTGCTCAGCCAATAGGCCAGCCCGGCGTTGAAATAGACCTGGATCAGGATCGGCACGGCGAGCAACACGATCACCAGCGGCTGCGCGATAATCTGTTCCCCCTGAAAGCCGAACAGCATGACCAGCGTCGTCAGCAGCGCCACCAGAGACACCGGTTGCAGCATATGCAGCGTCCGCTGCAACGCCGCAGGTCCCGTTCTTAACAGCGCACGGCGCCCAAGCTGCGCCACGACGACCGGCACCACGATATACAGCAGCACCGAAATCAGGAGCGTAGCCCAAGGCACGATGATCGAAGCCACGCCGAGCAACAGGCCGACCAGCGGCGCAAACGCAAACACCATAATGACGTCGTTGAGCGCAACCTGGCTCAACGTGTAGTGCGGCTCCCCCTCGCACAGGTTCGACCACACGAACACCATCGCGGTACATGGCGCAGCCGCCAGCAAAATGAGACCGGCGATGTAGGACGGAATTTGTGCCGCGGGCAGCCATGCCGCAAACAGATGCCCGATGAACAGCGAACCCAGCAGTGCCATCGAGAATGGCTTGACCGCCCAGTTGATGAACAGCGTGACGCCGACGCCGCGCCAGTGTTCCCGTACCTGGCCGAGCGCACCGAAATCGATCTTCAGTAGCATCGGGATGATCATCAGCCAGACCAGCGCCGCCACCGGCAGGTTCACGCGCGCGATCTCGGCACTCGAGATGGTCGCGAACATTCCAGGCAGCAGATGTCCGAGTGCGACACCGGCGGCAATGCACAGCGCCACCCACAGCGAGAGATAACGTTCGAACAGGTTCATGGTGGAGACATCCGGGCGTGACTTGGAGAGGCGCTCTCCTGCTATCGCGCGCGGCCGTGACCGTGCGATGACCTCCGATATTGCAGGCTCAGCCCGTTCGCAAGAAATATGTCTAGATTTCTCGACACATTGAAACGAAAATTGCGCCGGTAACGTGCAAATCGCCGCGTTCTACCGCTTAACGTCATCGAACTGTCATCTAATTCGTCGATAACTATGGACACGATAGCGAGGCCGCGAGAAAGTCAATGGAAGCAAATGGTCGCGAAGCCAGCGCCATAGAGGGTTTTGGATCGCTCGCGCAGGCAACCCGCCTTGCCGCGGTACGCCACCTGCTCGCCGTCCACCCGCAAAGCCTGCCCGCCGGTGAGATCGCACGGCTCTGCGAAGTGCCGCACAACACGATGTCGACGCACCTCGCAATTCTAAGCCGAGCCGGTTTGATCTCCGTCGAGAAAGATGGCCGCTCGATGAACTATCGGGCCGATGTGGACGGATTTAGAGGCTTGCTCGAATTTCTCTCCAGGGACTGCTGCAACGGTCGCCCCGAACTCTGTGGCGATGCCTTCGATCTCCCATCCGAAGCAACGGGGAAGTTCATGACGCCCGCGTTCAACGTCCTCTTTCTGTGCACTCAAAATTCGGCTCGCTCAATCATCGCCGAAGCCGTGCTCGAGAAGATCGGCCGTGGCCGCTTCCGGGCTTATTCCGCCGGATCGGAACCGGCCCGAGAACCCGTTCCCGAAGTCATCGACCGGCTGAAAGCCCTCGGGCACGACGTGTCCCGCCTGCATCCAAAGTCGTGGGATGAGTTTCGAGGTCCACTCGCTCCCCGCATGGACTTCGTCATCGCGCTCTGCGACGCGCCCAATGGCCAGTTTTGTCCGGACCTCGGCGCCCAGTTCGTCACCGGCGCCTGGCCCCTTCCCGACCCGGCGCAGTTCACGGGGTCGCCGGCCGAGCGCACCACGCTTCTAAATGAACTCTACGCCATGATCCGGCGCCGCATCGAAATCTTCACAAGCCTGCCGTTCGATTCGCTGGACCGCATGGCGATCAAGGCGCGTCTGGACGAAATCGGCGATACGACTCGCGTATCCCCTTAAGGAAATTTCTTATGAGAGTTGGAATCAATGGCATGGGCCGCATCGGTAGGCTTGCCCTGCGTGCGGCGCTAAGTGGCATACGGCGTCCCGAGAGCGATCCGCGCGCCAACAACCGTCTGGAGGTCGTCCATATCAACGAATTAAAAGGTGGCGTGGCGGCGACCGCCCACCTGCTCGAATTCGACAGCATTCACGGACGCTGGCACGAGCGGATCGAAGTTGAGGCCGACAAGACGATTGCAATCAGCAAGCAACGCATCGGCTTCAGCGAACTGGCACATCCGGGCGATATCCCGTGGGGCGATCTCGGTTGCGACGTGGTGCTCGAATGCACCGGAAAATTCCTGAAGCCGGACCAGCTGCAGGGCTACTTCGACCGCGGCGTCAAACGCGTGATCGTCGCCGCCCCCGTCAAGGACGAAGCGGCGCTCAATATCGTCGTCGGTGTCAACGATCAGCTCTACGACCCTGCCCGGCACCGGCTGTTGACGGCGGCGTCATGCACGACGAACTGCCTAGCGCCCGTCGTCAAGGTGATCCATGAATCAATCGGCATCCGCCACGGACAGATTACGACGATTCACGATCCGACCAACACCAACGTCGTCGTCGATGCTCCGCACAAGGATTTGCGGCGCGCACGATCGGCAATGCTGTCGATGCAACCGACCACCACCGGAAGCGCCACCGCCATTTCGCTGATCTATCCAGAACTCAAGGGCAAGTTGAATGGCCACGCCGTACGCGTACCCGTGTTGAACGCCAGTCTCACCGATTGTGTATTCGAGCTGCAACGTTCGACTACTGTTGAGGAGGTTAACCAGCTTTTCAAGTCAGCCTCTGAAAGCGTGCTGGCCGGTATCTTGGGACTGGAGACCCGCGCCCTGGTTTCGGCCGATTACAACAACGACCCCCGCAGCTCGATCGTCGATGCCTTGAGCACAATGGTGACGGACGAGACGCTGCTGAAGGTGTATGCTTGGTACGACAACGAGGTCGGATACGCCTGCCGGATGGTTGACCTCGCCAATATCGTCCGACAAGCGGGCGTATAGACCATGATCCGAAACTACCTCATCGTCACGGCATCCTACTGGGGCTTCACGCTGGTGGACGGCGCGTTGCGCATGCTGGTCCTGTTTCACTTTTTCCGGCTGGGATATACGCCCTTCACGCTCGCTTTCCTATTTCTCCTCTATGAGGCGGCTGGCATCGCCGCCAACCTCGCGGGCGGCTACTTCGCGTCGCGTTTCGGCATTCCCCGCATGCTCGCGGTCGGCCAGATGCTGCAGATCGCAGGATTGCTGATGCTCTCGGCGCTCAATCCCGGCTGGGGCGCCGCCCTATCGGTCGCATGGGTCGTCGTCGCTCAAGGCATCGCCGGAGTCGCCAAGGACCTGACCAAAACCGCGTCCAAATCGGCGATCAAGGCAACCTCCGCGGAGGGCAGCGGGCAGTTATTCCGGTGGGTCGCGTGGTTCACGGGCTCGAAGAACGCAATGAAGGGAATCGGTTTCTTCCTCGGTGGTCTTCTGCTCGATCTTGCAGGCTTTACCCATGCGCTGTGGTTGATGGCCGCCCTGCTCGGAATGGTCTTTGTCGCGGGGCTGCTGCTATTGCCGTTGCAGCTTGGCAAGGCGAAATCGTCAAAAACTATCCGCGAGCTATTCGGCAAGTCGCGTGGCGTGAATCTGCTGGCCGCCGCGCGCATCTTCATGTTCGGGGCAAGAGACGTCTGGTTCGTCGTCGGCCTGCCGGTGTTTCTCTACGCCTACGGCTGGAAATTCCTGCAGGTCGGCGCATTCCTGGCGGCCTGGACTATCGCCTATGGCGGTGTTCAGGCTATCGCACCCTCGCTCGTAAGCCGCAGCACGGACGGCCTGAGCCGCGAGGTGCCGGCGGCAAGAACCTGGGCCGCGCTTCTCGCGGCTGTCCCGATTGCGCTGGCAATTATCATGAACTCAACCGGCGTTGGACGCCCGGATATCGTCCTGGTGGTCGGATTGGCGCTATTTGGGTTACCCTTCGCCGTGAACTCGTCACTGCATTCGTACCTCATTCTGGCCTACGCCGGATCGGAAAAGGCCGCGGAGGATGTCGGCTTCTACTACGCCGCAAATGCGGTCGGCCGTCTTCTCGGCATCACTCTTTCCGGCGTGCTGTACCAGGTCGCCGGTATCACGGGCTGCCTGATCGGTTCCGCGGTCATGTTGCTGCTCTGCTCGCTGATTACATTCCTGCTTCCGCAAAACGCAGATCTATCGACGACAAGACCTGCCTCGGTCTGACCCCCAAGCAATAATCAACATCCCGGGCTTCCTTGCAGTTCCTTCACGCCCTGGAGCCCATCCGCTGATGGGCCGTTGCAATCGCTGAAAGGTCCGACGCGGCGTCTCGTTGCGGACCTGCGGCCGCTCTGCGCTCGGAGTAGCGGTCCGTCAGGGTCGCGACGTGGGGCCGGAGCAGGACCGTGAAGCGAACGAGCTCTTCGACGACGTCGACGATCCGTTCGTAGTAGCTCGATGACCTCATCCGCCCCGCCTCGTCAAACTCCTGGAATGCCTTTGGAATGCTCGACTGGTTGGGAATGGTGAACATCCGCAGCCAGCGCCCCAGCAGCCGTAGCGTATTGACGGCGTTGAAGGACTGCGAGCCGCCGCAAACCTGCATGACCGCCAGCGTTCGGCCTTGGGTTGGCCGCCTACCACCCATGTTGAGCGGCAGGTGATCGATCTGCGCCTTCATGACACCCGTGATCTGGCCGTGCCGCTCCGGGCTGCACCAGATTTGCCCCTCCGACCACATCGACAGCTCACGCAGCTCCTGCACCGCCGGATGATTGTCGCCCTTGAACTGATCCGGCAACGGGAGGTCTGATGGATCGAAAATGCGCGGTTCAGCTCCAAAGAAGCGGACGAGACGAGCGGCTTCCTCGACAACCAGACGCGAATACGAGTGCTCCCGCAGCGATCCGTAGAGAAGCAGGATGCGTGGCGGATGCCGGGGGCAGGCTGCAAGGCTGCTGGCCCGGTTTTGCGGTGCGTGGCGCATGTCGAGGGCGGGCAGGAAGTCGGGATCGGACAGTGTACGAACTCTCATACGCGTTCAGCCGTTGATGTGGGGTTCAAAGGAACAAGCGGTGCACGGGAACAGAACGTTGTAGATGAGATCAGACATCGGCCCTCCCCTTCGGCCTTGGCTGGCAACAGGGCATGAGGTCTTCGATGAGCGGCGCGCAGATTTCCGGCCGCCCGTCGCAACAATCCTGGAGCATGAACAGCACGACGCGACGCAGGCGGTTCAGCTCGGCGCGATAGACAGTCGAGCGGCTGAACCGCCGCGCCGATATCAGTCCGGCGCGCGAAAGCACCGACAAATGCGAGGACATGGTGTTTTGCGGAACCGCGATCGCCTTGGCGATGTCGCCAGCCGCAAGCCCGTCCGGCTCATATTTGACGAGCAAGCGAAACACATCGAGACGGGTCGATTGTGCGAGTGCGGCAAGCGCAACAATGGCATCCTCTGATTCCATACTTCTAGAACTATAGATAAATAGAGCGCGCTGTCAACGTTATTTCGATAATTCCAGAAATATGGTGGACATGGTCCCCGAAGCCTGAAATACTGCTTCCATGAAACTCGATGACGCCGCCGCCCATCTCGAAGCGCTGGGGAATCCGACCCGGCTCAAGATCTATCGTGCCCTGATCCGCGCCGGCGGCGCCGGACTTGCCGTCGGCCGCCTGCAGGAGAAATTGAAAATCGCGCCCTCGACCCTCTCCCACCATATCAAGGCGCTGGTGGTGGTCGGCCTCGTCACCCAGGTGCGCGATGCGACCACGTTGATCTGCCATGCCAACTACGAAGTGATGCGGGAGCTGGTGGGTTTTCTGGTTGCCGAATGCTGCACCGAAAGCGCCGAAACCAAGAATGCCAAGGCTGCGGCTTAGCTGCCGCTCTTTCGACCGATATTTCGATATTTCTAGTTATATGGGAGAACATCATGAGCGAGGCCAAGACAGTAGCGATCATCGGAGCCGGGCCGGTCGGCCTTGCCGCCGCCGCCCATGTGCTGGAGCGCGGCCTGCAGCCGATCGTGCTGGAAGCCGGCGACAAGGTCGGCTACGCCGTGCGGCAGTGGGGCCACGTGCAACTGTTCTCGCCCTGGGAATACAATGTCGACAAGGCGGCGGCGCGGCTGCTGGCGGCAACGGGATGGAATTCTCCCGAACCGGATCAGTATCCGACCGGCATGGAGATGGTGGAGCGCTATCTCGAACCGCTCGCGACCCACTCGGTGCTCGAGCCCTACATCCGCACCTCGAGCCGCGTCACCGCGATCAGCCGGGCCGGCTTCGACAAGATGAAGTCGAAAGGCAGAGAAAAGGCGCCGTTCGAAATTCGCTACCAGAACGGACAAGGTCCGAAAGTCGTCAAGGCTGATGCGATCATCGACGCTTCCGGCACCTGGCATTCGCCGAACCCTGCAGGCGCCAACGGCCTTTCCGCCATTGGCGAGGCTGATACCTTCGACAAGATCGCCTATGGGATGCCCGACGTCCTCGGCAAAAAACGCGCGCGCTATGCCGGCAAGACCGTCGCGGTGCTGGGCGCGGGGCATTCGGCGATCGGCACGCTGATCGATCTGGCGAAGCTTGCGGAGCAGGCGCCGGGCACCCGGCCGATCTGGCTGCTGCGCGGCAGCGATCCGGCCAAGGCTTTCGGCGGCGGTGCGAACGACAAACTGGTGGCTCGCGGTGAATTGGGCGCGGCCTTTGCCGCGTTGGTGACGGCAGGCAGCATCAAGGTCGAAAGCGAATTTCGCGTTTCGCATCTCATAGCCGACGGCCCGCGCCTCGTCGTCGGCGCCCTGTCCGCCTGCAGCGCCCGGCAGGCCGTGGTCGATGAACTGATCGTCGTGACGGGTTTCCGCCCCGATCTCGATTTCGTGCGCGAGTTGCGCATCCGGCTCGATCCTGCGATCGAATGTCCGATCGCGCTGGCGCCACTGATCGATCCGAACGAGCATAGCTGCGGCACGGTGCGTCCGCACGGCGCCCGCGAACTGGCGCAGGACGAGCCGGGCTTCTATTTCGCCGGCATGAAAGCTTACGGCCGCGCGCCGACCTTCCTGATGCTCACCGGGTACGAACAGGTGCGCTCGATAGCGGCCGACATCGCCGGCGACCGAGCTGCCGCAGAGCGGGTCGAACTGGTGCTGCCCGAGACCGGCGTCTGCAGCCTCCCGCTTGCACCTGCTGCCAGCAATTGTTGTGGCGGCCCCGCAATATCGGATGTTGACGCATGTTGCGTCGCGGATGAAAAAGCAAAGCAACAAGGCAAATCGGGATGTGGTTGCGCGTCCTCGGCATGAGGAGTGAATAGAATTTCGCTGGAAGGCCGATCCGTCATCGTTGCGATCTGCGTGGGACAGCTCGGCGTCGCGCTGGATGCGACCGGCGGGCCGCAAAATGAATCGGCCTGGATGGCGGCGTTCGCGGTGCTGGCAGCGGGCATCCTGCTCGGGCCGCTGGCGCTGCTGTGGTCAAGAAGGGAAACGGTCCAGTGAACCAGCTTCCCATCATTCTCGCCCTCGGCACGACACAGACCCTGGCCTGGGCTTCGAGCTACTATCTGCCGGCGATCCTCGCCGACCCCATCGCGCGCGATCTCGGTATATCCTCGACCTGGATATTTACCGCTTTCTCCGCCTCGCTGGTGATTTCGGCCCTGATAGGCCCGCGTGTCGGACGGCAGATCGACCTGGTCGGCGGCCGCTCCGTGCTGTCGCTATCCAATCTGGTGCTGGCGGGCGGGCTGGCGCTGCTCGGCTTCACTTCATCCATCCCCATGCTCGTCATCGCCTGGCTGCTGCTCGGCGTCGGCATGGGCGCCGGCCTCTACGACGCCGCCTTCGCCGCGCTCGGCCGCATCTACGGCGACGCCGCACGCCGTTCGATCACCGGCATCACGCTGCTCGCCGGCTTTGCCTCGACCGTGGGATGGCCGCTCTCTGCGTGGGGGCTGGAGACCATCGGCTGGCGCAACACCTGCTTTGCCTGGGCGGCCGCGCACATTGTGATCGGCCTGCCGCTCAACCTCCTAATGCTGCCGGCCGTGAAAGGCGCGAAGGCGGCGGTGGCGGCAGCCGTCAAGCCGCATGTCCCGATCGATCGCACCATGATCGTGCTCGCCTTCGTGTTCGCAGCCGCATGGGCCGTCACCGGCGCGATGGCGGCGCATCTGCCGCGCATCATGGAAGCGGCCGGCGCGACCACCGCGCAGGCGGTGTTCGCCGGCGCGCTGATCGGCCCGGCGCAGGTGGCCGCGCGGATCTTCGAGGCGGGCTTTCTCAGCCGCTACCACCCGCTGGTCTCGACCAGGCTTGCCTGCATCACCCACCCGATCGGCGCCGCCATCCTCGGCCTGGCCGGCGGCGGCGCGGCCAGCGTGTTCGCGCTGTTCCACGGCTCCGGCAACGGCATTCTGACGATTGCGCGCGGCACGCTGCCGCTCGCGATCTTCGGCCCGGAGAATTACGGCTATCGCCTCGGCATCATCGGCGCACCGGCGCGGATGGCGCAGGCCGCGGCCCCGCTGCTGTTCGGCCTATTGATCGAGGTCATGGGGGCGCGGGTGCTGCTCGTATCGTCGGCACTCAGCATCTCGGCGCTGCTGGCGCTGTTTCTGCTGCGCAAGGGATCGCCGAAGCTGCCAGTTGAGACGTGAGCCTACGGCTTCCTGATCTCCGAGGTCGCGATCCATATGCCCGCAAACACGGCGACCAGTCCAACAATGAGGTTGAGCGTGATCGGCTCGCCGACGAGCTGGGTGGCAAGCAGCCCGGCAGCAACCGGGTTGACGGTCATGGTGTTGGCCACACGCGTCGGCGACGCCCGCTCGAGCGCCAGCACCCACAGGATGAAGGCGAGGGCCCCGCCGGCGACGCCGAGATAGAGCCCCGCGATCCATTGCGGCGTTCCGAACTGGCCGAGCGATGCGACGCTGCCGGTCAACGATCCGACCAGGATCAGCGCCGCCGCGCCGGTGCCCATGCCCACGGTGAGGAAACCGAGCGCGCTGGACCGCTGGATGAACGGCCGGGACCAGACATTGTAGAACGCCATGCACAGCACCGCGCCGGTCATGATCATCTCGCCGCGCCACGCGCCCGCCGGCGCGGCCGACAATCCCGTTGCGAGTGCGGCGGCGACACCCAGCACCGCGATGCCGACCCCGATCGACTTCCGTTTCGTCAGCGGCTCGATGCCGAGCAGAGCACCGACCACCATGGTGTGCAGCGGCAACGTCGCCAGCGCGAGCGAGGCGCGCGCCGCGGTCGTGAACGTCATGGCAATATTGTAGAGAACGAAAAACACGCCGAAGAAGCAGAAGCCGAGGGCGGCGACGGCGGGCCAGTCCGCGCGCTTCGGCCATCGCGCCTTCATGAGCAGCGCCGCCGGCAGCACGCAGCAGAAGCCGATTCCCCATCGCAGGATCGCAAGCGTGATCGGATCTGTGTTACCGGCGAGATACCGCGTGATCGCCGCGGCACTGCCGCCGAGGCTGCTCGAGACCAGCGCGATTGCGACCCCGATCCATTCACCCAATGCCGCCCCCTGTCGCCCGCGTCGCTCCCGCGACCATATGGTGCGGGAAATCGCGCACGCGAGGCTCGATGGCGCTGCGATGAACCTTTTTGTCTTGCGCCGCGCGAACGGCACGCAAATGGCGGCAACTGTCAGTAGCCCATGTCGATCTCTCGTCTTGCGCGCGATGCCACGACGGGCTTAGCCTGCTTGCGGGGAAATCGCAGCCTCCCCGTCAAATGGCGATCCCATTCAAGCGCTGCTCGCTTTTGTATGGAGCGGGCATATGGATGGAACGACGCTCGAACTGCCGCTGTTTCTTCTCGCGACCTTCGTCGGCGCGCTGGTCGCAGGTCTCTCCGGCTTCGCCTTCGGCCTCGTCGTCTCCGCGATCTGGCTCTACATCCTCACTCCTCTGCAAACGGCGACGCTGATCATCGCGTTCGGGCTGGTCGTGCAGGGCTATTCGGTGTGGAAGCTGCGCGGCGCGCTCAACTGGCGAACGCTGTGGCCGTTCGTGGCCGGCGCCGCACTCGGCGTTCCCATCGGCGTCGGCATTCTGACCTGGGCGAACCCTGCCCATGTGCGCGCGGGCGTCGGCGCGTTCCTCGTGCTCTACAGCCTCTACGCGCTGCTGCGACCGGCCATCCCTGCGGTGAAAGCGGGCGGCGCCGCGGCCGACGCCGCCGTCGGTTTCCTCAACGGCGTGCTCGGCGGCATCGCCGGGCTAGCCGGAATTTTGGTGACGATCTGGTGCGGCCTGCGCGGCTGGCCCAAGGACGTGCAGCGCACGGTGTTCCAGCCGGTGGCCGTTGCGATCTTCGCCATGAGCGCCCTGTGGATCGGAGCCAGGGGCGCGATCACGCCTGACACGATCAAACTGTTTCTGATTGGTCTGCCAGCCTTGTTCGCCGGCACCTGGGCCGGGCTCAAGCTGTACGGCCGGCTGGATGAGGCGGCGTTCCGGAAGGTGGTGCTGGTATTGCTGCTGGTCTCGGGTGCGGTGCTGGTCATCTGATAGCAGCGGGGAGCGAAAAAAAGTCTCGATCGCGTCCGGTCAATTGAGCGTGAGTCTGCTGATGTCAGCGTGTGACCGCGTTGACACTCCGCATCAGTGTGGCTGAATGCGGCCATGGGGGCTTTGCGATCCCCCCACGAGGCGACATGCCCAAGTATCGCGTCCCGGTTTTCCGGAGGCGCATACGTATGCCCAAAATTCTCTCATCCATACCCCGACACTCGGCCGCGCTGCATTACGCCTTTGCGGGATGCCGCGCGCTATCCGGTCGATCTTTGGGACTCGCGCAAGGAGGAGAACGCCATGAAACATCGGCTCACATTAATCGCGCTCGGTGCTGCATTGCTGCTGTCGGAGGCCGCCCGCGCCGATGCTATCGACTGGAAGAAGGTGGATGCCGCCCTCGGCAAGACCGCCACGGTAAGCGGTGAAGTGCATCGTTACGGACTGCCGCGATCAGATCTGCACGTTACGCTGGACGGCGTCGCGATCAAGCCAGCATTGGCGCTCGGAGGCTGGGTCGCCTTCGCTCCCATGCACGGAGAGGCCATGCTGATGGGCGATCTGGTGTTGCTCGAGACCGAGATTACCCCTGTCATGACGAAGCTGCTGGACAGCGGATTGGATATTACCGCCATCCACAATCACATTCTCCGCGCCTCTCCTGCGACCTTCTATATGCATGTGGCCGGGCACGGCGATCCCGAGAAAATGGCAACCGCGATCCGTGCAGCGCTTTCATCGGCAAGCAAGACGCCGTTCGATCCACCGGCCACCACCTCCACCGCTGCGCCTGCGGTTGATCTCGACACAGCAAAGCTCGACGAGGCGATGGGCGCCAAAGGCACGGCGACTGGCGGTGTCTACCAGTATGGTATTCCGAGGCGTGATCCGGCCAAGGAAGGCGGAATGCAGGTCAACACGCCGCTCGGCGGCGCCAACGCCATCAACTTTCAGCCGACCGGTGGCGGCAAGGCCGCCATAACAGGCGACTTCCTCGTAACCGGCAACGAGGTCAATCCGCTGATCCGGGCGCTGCGTGCCGGCGATATCGAGGTCACCGCGATCCATAGCCACATGCTCGCAGAAGAGCCGCGGATGTTCTTCGTTCATTTCTGGGCCAACGACGACGCCCTGAAGCTGGCACGCAATATCCGCGCCGCGCTCGACAAGACGGCCGTCGCGCAGCACTGACCGCGCGGGACGTCAAGCTTCCTTTGGCGGCTTGATGCGGCGGAACGGAAACAACGGCGGCGCCGCGGTCGGCGCCGGCAGGCGGCATTCGTGACCAATCTGGCCACCAATTAGAAGTGCACCCCGACCAGATCCGCGAATTATCGCGTCAATCCATCCCTAAATTTCAATCAATTGCGTCGAACCGGCATAGCTTACCGTCAAGAACTTTTTGTCATGAGAAGCTAACCGGAACCCCGGTTTCCCGTAGTTTCGAGGCTCCGGCAGGTTGGAGCGCACAAGCTCTGAGATTGGCTATGAAGGAAGCGATCCGCTTACGTGAATTGGAGGCCGAGTGCCGTCAACGCGCGCTGAGAGAACCGGACAAGAAGTGGTATTGGTTGGCCCAGGCCGCCAAATATCAGGTGCAGGCAAGCCAGCAACTCGCCTTTGACTCGGAAGGGAGCAACACGCCCCACACGCCGGAGATCAAGCTGGCGCAATGGTCGCATGTCCGAGACGAGCGGCGCGTGATGGACCCCCTGCCCGACGGGCGGCGATCGCCTTGGTAGTCCCGCGAACCGCGTTGACGCGCCGGTCGCCGCATCGCGTGAAATCGCGTCACCGTCCCTGCTCCTCGGGCGGCTTGATATGGCGGAACGAGAACAGCAAAGCGAGATCGTAGGCGATCTTGAGCGTGCCGCAAACCACCAGCGGCAACCCCGTAAACGACGTCATCAAGAGCGCGCCCGAGATTGCCGGGCTGACGGCGGATGCGAGGCTGCGCGGCACGGCGGTGACGCTGGCGGCCGCGGGCCGTTCGGCCGGCGTCACCACGGCCATGACGTAGGAGGTGCGGGTCGGCACGTCCATCTGCGACAGCGCGGAGCGCAACAGCAGCAAGCCGAGCGCGACGTAAAGATTCGGCGCAAATGCCGCGAGGATCAAAAAGATGCTGGAGGGGATATGCGTGAACACCATGGTGTTGACGAGCCCGATTCGCTTGGCGATCCAGGCGGCCACTGGATAGGAAAAGGCGCTGAGCGTGCTCGACCAGAAGAAAAACAATCCGGCCGCGGATAATGACAGATCGAAGCGCTCAAACAGCCAGAGCACCAGAAGGGACTGCGCGACGAAACCGCCAGCAAATGAATCGATGCTGAACAGCGCTGCGAGCTTGTAGACCGTGCCGCGCGAAGGCCCGAGTGGCGCCTGAGGCGCCCGCTCCTCGCCGCGCTGATGCGGCACGTAGCGATAGAGCGCCGCGCAGGCGATGCCCAGCGCCGCATAGGCGTAGAACATCAGACGGAATGCGGCGAGTTTGGTGCTGCCGCCGGCGACAAGGAAATCCGGCAGCGAGGCCGCGAGCGAACCCGCAGCAGTGCAGAGCGCGCCGATCAGGCTGTAGCGCGCGAACACCTGCGTACGGCGCTCGTCCGTGGCGCTGTGCGCCAGCACCGCATGCTCGAGCGGCACCAGCACGCCGAGATCGCCGCCGGAAGCGTTGATCGTGCCGATGAATGCGACTAGCGCAATCAGCACAAAATGCTCGACGGCGGGAAAGGCGACGCCGGTGGCGGCCATCAGGCTGGCGCCCGCGATCAGCAGCGGCCGGAGGTCATGGCGCGGCGCGATCCAGCCCGTGATCAATGTCAATAGCGCCGTGCCAAGCAGCGAGGCCGTCGCGACGATGCCGACGGCGATCGCGTCATAACCTAGCGCGGTCATGTAGGCCGGCAGAATGATGACCGCAAAGCCGTCGCCGAAGCCGCGCAGGCCGCGTGCAACATAGAGCAGCCGGATCAGTGCGTTTCCGATCGAAGCCTTCGGTTCGGTCGCAATGCTTGTCATTCCGGCGTCCTCACGGCAAAGCGGTGATCGTTACCTGATCGAAGCGCGTCACACTGTCGGCCTTGGTCCATAGCGCAACAGCGCCCGCATCCCTGAACGTATCGTCCTTCACCTCGAACAGCACCGCTCCGTCATAGCTCACCGTGAACCGGTCGCCTTCGGCCCGCAGCGTGAGGGTGTGCCATTCATTCGATGTCACGCGAACGTTTGATGTACCGAGCTGCTGCCGCCGGCCGGCAACGACCCGATAAAAGCGGACATTGTCCTCAAGCGCGTTGGCGCGGGCGACGTAGTAATTGTCGAGGTCCATAAGCCGCACGGCAACGCCGCCGGCCTGGTCGATCCCGCCCGCGACGGGTTTAAAGCGCACCTGCATGACGAGATTCTTCGCCGAAAAGCTCTCATGTATGGCGAGCGGAAAGCGATAGTTGGTGCGGTCCTTGCTCTGCTGCTCGATAGCGCGGCCTACTTTGGCGGTCGGATCGGCGACGACGCTCCATTCGCCCTGCGCGCCCTGGCCGGTTCGCGCAAACGAAAATTCGGCCGGCGGGGAACCTATAGTCATGCGGTCGATGGCAATCATGACGTCTTCTCTTGCCATGGACGGCGGGAGTCCAGCGCATGCGAGCACGGCCGCGGTGAGCGTGACGCGCAGTGTTGACCTGACGGAACAAAAAAATATCGGCCCTGAACCATCCATGTGCGCTCCTCCCGACACGTCGGGTGTGCGCAGAGCTTGGACGATGGGCCGTCTGACGGGGAGCCTGCTTTGTCCCCGATGAGACAATCTAGGCCCGACCACGCCGTGGCGCAAGCATCGAGTCTGTAGGATAGGTGGAGCGAAGCGATATCAATCAACCCACGATCAGCCGATGATGGGTTTCGCTTCGCCCACCATTCTACGCACCGTTGACAACCATTGACAGCCGAACAGGGCTGCGCTTAATTCCGCGCATGGGGATGTTGCGATCTCCCCACGAGGCGACATGCCCAAGTATCGCGTCCCGTTTCTTTTTGACGAGGGCGCTGCCATGTCATCCTACACCACGATATCTCCAGACAAGCTTTCAAAATTGATCGGCACGGCCAACATGCCGGCCCTGATCGACGTTCGTACCGACGAGGATTTCGCGGCCGATCAGCGGCTGATTCCCGGCGCCGTCAGGCGCAACCACGAGGACGCCGCCTATTGGGGCGAGGAGTTTTCCGGCCGCTCGGCGATCGTCGTCTGCCTGCGCGGCCAGAAACTGGCGCAAGGCACCGCGGCTTGGCTGCGCCATCTCCATGTCTCGGCCGAAGCGCTGGAAGGCGGGTTCGAAGGCTGGAAGGCCGCAAAACTGCCGCTCGTGCCGGCGGCAAGACTCCCGGCACGCGACGCGCAGGGCCGCACCGTCTGGGTCACCCGCGCGCGGCCGAAGATCGACCGCATCGCCTGCCCGTGGCTGATCCGCAGGTTTGTCGATCCCAACGCGGTATTTCTTTTCGTCACGCCGCCGGAAGTGCTCGCGGTCGGCGAGCGTTTCAATGCCGCGCCGTTCGATGTCGAGAACGTGTTCTGGAGCCACCGCGGCGAACTCTGCACGTTCGACGTCATGATCGAGGAATTTGGGCTCGCGACGCCGCCCTTGCTGCGGCTGGCGGCAATGGTGCGTGGCGCCGACACCGGGCGGCTCGACCTGTCGCCGGAAGCGCCCGGCCTGCTCGCGGCTTCGCTCGGGCTGTCGCGGATGTTCGACGATGACCTCGAGCAGTTGGAAGCCGGCATGACGCTGTACGACGCGTTCTATCGCTGGTGCCGCGACGCGACCGGCGAGACCCACAATTGGCCGACCAGCAAGGCGAAACCGTAATGGATGCGACGATGAACAAGGTGGCCGAAGCCGATGTCGTCAGGGAAACCGGTCACGGCATCAGCTTCGGCGAGGCTTTCCGGGTCTGGCTGCGGGTCGCCATGCTGAGTTTTGGCGGCCCGGCCGGGCAGATCGCGGTGATGCACCGCATCCTGGTCGAAGAAAAGAACTGGATCTCCGAAGGCCGGTTTCTGCATGCGCTGAACTATTGCATGCTGTTGCCGGGCCCGGAGGCGCAGCAGCTTGCGACCTATATCGGCTGGCTGCTGCACCGGACCGCCGGCGGCATCATGGCGGGCGGGCTATTCATCCTGCCCGGCATCATCGCCATCATGGGCTTGAGCTACATCTATGCGGCCTACGGCAATGTCGGCTTCATCGAGGCGCTGTTCTTCGGGCTGAAGGCTGCAGTGCTGGCGATCGTGGTCCATGCGGTCGTCCGGGTCGGCAAGCGCTCCCTACGCAACCGCGTGATGATCGCGCTCGCGGCGATCGCATTTGTCGCGATCTTCTTTTTCAACGTCCCCTTCCCGGTCATCATCATCGCGGCCGGCGTGATCGGCTATTTCGGCGCGCGCAGCGGCCGGCCAGAGTTTGCCGCCATCGAACACGGTGGCGGCGGCAAGCAGTCCGCGGCGGTCGACAGCCTGCTCGGCGAGGAACTGCCCGACCATGTCCGCCCCAGCGTGGCGCGCGCGCTGCGTGTAAGCTCGATATGGCTGTTGCTGTGGGTGGTGCCGGTCGCGGCGCTGCTGATCGGGCTTGGACAGGCCAATGTGTTCAGCCAGATCGCGCTGTTCTTTTCCAAGATGGCGATGGTGACGTTCGGCGGCGCCTATGCGGTGCTGGCCTATGTGGCCCAGCAGGCGGTCGAGCATTATCACTGGCTACAGCCACGCGAGATGCTGGATGGCCTCGGCATGGCCGAGACCACGCCGGGGCCCTTGATCATGGTGCTGCAGTTCGTCGGCTTCATGGCCGCCTATCGCGACCCCGGCACGCTGTCGCCGATGCTGGCCGCGACGCTGGGCGGATTGTTGGCGACCTGGGTCACCTTCATCCCCTGCTTCCTCTGGATCTTTCTCGGTGCGCCCTACATCGAGACGCTGCGCGGCAACAAGGGGCTCGCGGGCGCGCTCTCTGCCATCACCGCCGCCGTGGTCGGTGTGATCCTCAATCTCTCGATTTGGTTCGGACTGCACACGCTATTCCGGCAGACCACGCCGGTTCGCTCGCTGGGGCTTTCGTTCGACATGCCGGTATGGGGAAGTCTCGATGTCGCAGCATTCGTGCTGGCGGCCGGCGCGGCGACGGCGATCTTCCGGCTTAACGTCGGGATGTTGTGGGTGCTGGCCGGATCGTGCGTGGCGGGCGTGGCGCTAAGGTTTGCGGGATTGGCGTAGCGCAGCTTCGTAGGATGGGTGGAGCGAAGCGATACCCATCAATACTTGTCATGACGCTGATGGGTATCGCTTCGCTCCACCCCATCCTACACATCCCTACACCCGATCGGCCGGCGCCAGCCTGCAGACGGCGGCATCGACTTCGATCTGCAAGGTGGAATGATGGATGTTGAAGCGATGCGACAACTCCTCGCAAACGTGATGCAGGAAGGCATCGTCACTGCCGCCGGGCCGTACGAGATGCGCGGTCAACGCGGTCTCGTTGGTGCTCATGGCCCAGACATGGAGGTCATGTACCTCAACGACGCCGTCCAGCCCGCCGAGGTAATCCTTCACATCGGAGAGCTCGATGCCGCGCGGCACGCCGTCTAGCGCGAGATTGACGCTGTCGCGGGCCAGACCCCATCCGCTCCAGAACACCACAGCCGCAATGACAAGGCTGATCGCGGGATCAAGCCACAGCCAACCGGTCAGCATGATGATGCCGGCGGCAACCACCACGCCGAGCGAAACGCCCGCATCGGCCGCCATGTGCAGATAGGCGCCGCGAATGTTGAGATCGCCGTGGCGGCCGCGCATGAACAGAAGCGCGGTAAAACCATTGATCGCGACGCCGAGCGCGGCGACCAGGACGACGGTCATGCCCGCGACCGGCGGCGGGGCATAAAAGCGATTGACCGCCTCGACGACGATGCCGCCGACGGCGACCAGCAGCAGTCCGGCATTGAACAGCGCCGCCAGAATGGAGGCGCGGCGATAACCGTAAGTGTGCCGCTGGGTCGGCTGCTTCTGCGCAAGCCACGCGGCGCCCCACGCCAGCAGCAGCGCGACTACGTCGGACAAATTGTGAACAGCGTCAGAGATCAGCGCCAGCGAATTGGCGGCGTAGCCGAAGATCAGCTCAGCAATGACGAACGCAGTGTTGAGCGTAGCGCCGATGGCGAACGCCCAGCCAAAATTATCCGGCGCGTGGCTGTGGCCGGCGTGACCGTGTGCGTGAGAATGATCGTGATGGTGCGCCATGCCACGGTATATAGCGCGACTAAAACTAAATACTATCACAGTGAAAAGATACGATCGTGGTGAGAAGATACGATCGTGCGGCTATCTCCGCCGTCGTCCCGGCCCTTATGCGCAATTGCGCATCAGGAGCCGGGACCCAACCACCGCCCTCAATCGTTGACGCGAGATGGAGCTCCAGCGAACGCTAACCACGAATAGTTGTGGTTATGGGTCGCTGCGTTCGCAGGGAGACGCAATCACCTCACGTCACTCCACGCCGCGCAAGAACTTGTTCGACTTCGGCAGGCCGTGCGCGAGGCGTCCGGCGTCGGCGCGGTTGCCGCGCCAGTCGAACAATTCCTTGGCGCTCATGCTCTGCTCGCGGCCGGCCGAATCCTTCCAGGTCAGCCCCGCCTTGAACTCGAACACCGCGACGTCTGACAGCTTGGCGCTGGAATATTTCTGCAGGCGCACGCCGCGGCCGCGCGCCATCTCCGGCACCTGGTCGAGCGGGAACAGCACCATCTTGTGGTTGGTACCGATCGCAGCAACGGTGTCACCTTGCACGGTCGCGATCGCGCAGGCCTCGTTCGGCATGGTGACGTTGAGCACCTGCTTGCCCTTGCGGGTATTGCTGACGCAATCCTCTTCCTTGACGACAAAACCCTGCCCCTCGCTGCTTGCGATCAGGAACTTTCGCTCGCCCTTGTTAACGAACAGCGAGACGATCGCGGCGTCCTGCTCGAGGTCGATGAACATGCGGATCGGCTCGCCATGGCCGCGTCCGCCGGGCAGTTTTGCCACATCGAGCGAATAGAATTTGCCGTTGGTGGCAAACAACAACAGCTTTGAGGTGGTCTCGGCAAAAAAAGCATGGTCGAGTTTGTCGTCGGTCTTGAAGGCAAGGCCCGAGATATCCTCGACATGGCCCTTCAGTGTACGCACCCAACCCCTCTCGGAGATCACGACCGTCACCGGCTCGCGCTCGACAAAGGCTTCCTCGATCGCGGCGAGATCATGCTCGGGCGCGTCGGCGAATTGCGTGCGGCGCTTTCCGAGCGGCGTCTTCGGCCCAAAGATGTCGCGCACCTTCCGAACCTGTTCGCCGACCTTGGACCATTGCTCGGCTTCGGACCCGAGCAGCGACTTGACGCCCTTCAATTCGTCGCGAAGGTTCTTGTCCTCGGTGCGGATTTCGAATTCCTCGAGCTTGCGCAAGGAGCGCAGCCGCATGTTGAGGATCGCATCGGCCTGGACTTCCGTCAGCTTGAACGCCTTGATCAGCGCCGGCTTCGGCTCGTCCTCGGTGCGGATGATCTTGATCACCTTGTCGATGTTCAGATAGGCAATCAGGTAGCCGCCGAGTATTTCGAGGCGGTTCTCGATCTGGGTCTTGCGATAGTTGGAGCGGCGCACCAGCACGTCGCGCAGATGGTCGAGCCATTCGCGCAGGCACTCGGCAAGCCCCACCACCTTGGGGATCTTGCCCTTGATCAGCACATTGAGGTTCAGCGAAATCTTGCTCTCGAGCTCGGTGAGCCGGAACAGCGATTCCATCATCAGCGCTGGATCGACCGCGCGGGATTTCGGCTCGATCACGAGGCGAACATCCTCGGCCGACTCATCCCTGACGTCGCCGACCAGCGGCAGCTTCTTCTCGTTGAGCAGTTCGGCGATCTTCTCGACCAGCCGGGATTTCTGCACCAGCCACGGGATCTCGGTGATGACCGCGATCCAGGTGCCGCGCGCGCCCTCTTCCTGGGTCCATTTGGCGCGGGTGCGGAACGAGCCGCGCCCCGTCATGTAGGCTTCGGTAATACTTTCCTTGGAATCGACGATGATGCCGCCGGTCGGGAAGTCCGGGCCCTTGACCCATTTCATCAGCGACTTCGACTTCGCCTCAGGCTTGTCGATCAAGTGCAGCGCCGCGTCGCAGAGCTCGGCGACATTGTGCGGCGGGATCGAGGTGGCCATGCCGACCGCAATGCCCTGCGCGCCGTTGGCGAGCAGGTTCGGGAAGCCGCCGGGCAGAACGACCGGTTCCTTGCTCTGACCGTCGTAATTGGCGCGGAACTCGACGCCGTCCTCGTCGATGCCTTCGAGCAGGAGCCGCGCGACCTCGGTCATGCGCGCTTCGGTGTAGCGGTAGGCGGCCGGGTTATCGCCGTCGATATTGCCGAAATTGCCTTGTCCATCGACCAGCGGATAGCGCGAGGCGAAATCCTGGGCGAGACGCACCATGGCGTCGTAGATCGCCTGGTCGCCATGCGGATGGAACGAGCCCATCACGTCGCCGACGATTTTTGCCGATTTCTTGAACGGGGTACCGGGGTCGAGCCTGAGCAGGCGCATGCCGTAGAGGATGCGCCGGTGCACCGGCTTCAGCCCGTCGCGGGCGTCCGGCAAGGCGCGATGCATGATGGTCGAGAGCGCGTAGGCGAGATAGCGCTCTTCCAGCGCATCACGCAGCATGACCTCGTGGATTTCGGCCGGTTCTTCCGGCGGTAGCTGTCGTTTTCCCATGGGGAGGGGTTAGACTCTGCTGATAAATCCGGCAAGACGTATGCCGATGCAATTTTCTGATGTCGTCCCTGCGAACGCAGGGGCCCCTAACCACAGGTGTTTGTTGGAAAAATGACTCGACAGCCCGGCACCAAACGACCACTGCGGCATATGGCTCCTGCGTTCGCAGGGACGACGGGTTACGGCAGCGGGTTCAGGCCGACGAACTGATTCGCGCCCGATGCCGCGTCACCGCATTGATGAACCCGTCCCGGGCGTCGGAATGGCCCTGCCCGCGCGGCTCCAGCACGTGGCGGAGCAGGAACAGGCCGGTCAGGCGAAAACCGTCCTGCAGGTCCTGGTCCGACCAACTGTTCGCCCCGGCCTCGCCTTCGCGCAGGAAGGCCGGCAACCGCAGCAGGCGATCCCGATAGGGCTCGCCGGCCTCCCGCGAGACGGCGCCGCCGGATTTCGGCGAGACATAGATCAGGTCGGAGGTCGCGCCGGTCGCGGCGCAGTTTTCCAGATCGAGGCCGAAGCCGAGCTCGGCGAGCATCGCGAGCTCGAACCGGATCAGGTGCGCCGCCGCGCCGCCGGCGTCGTCGAAGTCGTCCAGCGTGCGGTCGAGCATCTCGTAGATGTCCTCGTGCGGGTCACGTTCCGGCAGCAGCCGCGCCAGTGCGGCCAGATGGGTAACGCCATAGACCGCATGCGAGGACGCGAGCAGCGTTGCGGCGCGCAGCCGCGTGCCCTCGATGGCGTAGGTACCGAGATGTTCGTCGAGCCGCGCCCGCCACACGGCGGTGACGCTGTTGCCGGGCTGCAGCAGCGGCCGCATCCGCGAGGAGGCACCGGCGCGCACCAGGCCGAGATGTCGGCCATGCCCGCGCGTCAAGAGCTCGACGATGGCGGAGGATTCGCCATGCCGCCGTACGCCCAGCACGATGCCTTCGTCGGTCCATTCCATGGGCGGGAGCTTACAGGATTTGGGAGCCTGTAGGGTGGGCAAAGCGTAGCGTGGCCACCATCCACGACGAGCCACTGGATAGATGGTGGGCACGGCGCCGAGCGCCTTTGCCCCCTACCGCAGCCCTGCATCACTCGTTGAACCACCCCACCGCATCGCCGGTGAACGAAAAATACAGCCCCGCCGCAGTCAGCGCGCAGGAGATCACTTCGATGCCGCTGTCGAACTGAATGCCCTTCTCGCCGATCATTTGCGCAAGCGAAATCACCGACAGCACCAGCACCGCGGTGAGCACCCAGCGTGGCCAGTTCTTGCGGTGCTCGGCGGCGAGCCGGACGAGATAGACCAACAGCAGAATCAGGCCGGCCGCCATCAGCGTTCCGGTGCCGATCATCTGCTCCGTCATCTTCGGGGTCGGCGTGCGATCCTGGAACGCCACTGACACCGCATCCAGCGTTAGCGACAGATACAGCAAAACCTCAAACCACAGCACGTTTCTCGGTACGGTCATCGGGCTCGTTCTTGGTAATTGGTGGGTCATGTTCCTAGCCCCGTCATTTCGAGGAGCGAATGCGACGAAGCTATCCATCTTTCTGCGGCTGTATGGATTGCTTCGCGGAGCCCGTCATCCGGCGGCGCTTCGCGCCGACCGGGTGGCTCGCAATGACGCGCCCTCACTATTCCTTGGGGAACTCCAGCCCCATTTCCCGGTAGCGGTCGGGGTCGTCGCCCCAGTTCTCGCGCACCTTGACGAACAGAAACAGGTGCACGGGCACGCCGACAATTTCGGCGAGCTCCTTCCGCGACTCCGCGCCGATCGACTTGATGGTGGCGCCGCCTTTGCCGAGCACGATCTTGCGCTGGCTCTCGCGCTCGACAAAGATCGTCTGTTCGATCCGGACCGACTTGTCCTTGCGCTCGGTCCAGCTATCGGTCTCAACGGTCGATTGATACGGCAGTTCCTGGTGAAGCTGGCGGTAGATCTTTTCCCGGGTGATTTCCGCCGCCAGATGCCGCAGCGGAGCATCCGACATCTGGTCCTCGGGATAATGAAATGGACCCGGCGGCACGCTCTTTGCGAGCGTCTTGCGCAGGTCGGCGACACCGTCGCCCGACAGTGCCGAGATCATGAAGGTGTGCTCGAACTTCATCCGCTCATTGGCGGCCTGCGCCAGCGCCAGTAGCTTCTCGCGCGGGATCAAGTCGATCTTGTTCAGCACCAGGATTTTCGGGTGCGCAACCGTCGCAAGCTTGTTCAGGATCGCGTCGGCCTCCTCATCGATTCCGGCCTTGGCGTCGAGCAGCACGCAGACCAGGTCGGCATCGTGGGCCCCGCTCCAGGCGGTCGACACCATGGCCCGGTCCAGCCGCCGCTTTGGCAAGAAAATGCCGGGCGTGTCGACCAGAATGATCTGCGCATTGTCCTCGATCACGATACCGCGGATCAGCGCGCGTGTCGTCTGCACCTTGCGCGAGACGATGGTGACCTTGGAGCCGACCAACGCATTGACAAGGGTGGATTTGCCGACGTTGGGGGCGCCGATCAGCGCGACGAAACCGCAGCGGGTCTCGGCAGACGCGCCGGATACGGGTTCAACTGTCATTGCCGCCGACACCTTCGCGTTCGATCATCACGGAGGCTGCCACCTTCTCGGCTGCGCGCTTGGAGCCGCCGACGCCTTCGGCGGGCGCCAGTCCCGGCAAGTCGACAGCGACGCGGAATTGCGGGTCGTGATGCGGCCCGGTGCGCTCGATCTCGCGATAGACCGGCGTCGGCAAGCCCTTGCTCTGGGCCCATTCCTGCAGCACCGTCTTGGGATCGCGCAGCGGCCGGCGCGGTTTGCGCATCCGCTCCAGCCAGTTGCGCTCGACGAATTGCGACGCCGCCGCATAGCCGCCGTCGAGATAGATCGCCCCGATCACCGCCTCGCAGATATCACCGAGAACGGATTTGCGCAGGCGCGCGCCCGCCCCTGCGCCCACCGCGCCAAGCTTGATGTCATCGAGCAGCCCCAGCGATTTGGCGACGTCGGCGCAGCTTTCCTTGCGCACGAGGTCGGCGAGACGTTTGGACAATTCGCCTTCGTCCGCCCTCGGATAGGCGCGATACAGCATGTCGGAGATAATCAGCCCGAGCACGTGGTCGCCGAGGAACTCCAGCCGCTGATAACTGTCGGCGCGATGTCGGGTCGCGGGCTTCAAGGCCGAGACATGGGTAAAGGCGGTCGTCAGCAACGTCGGATCGGAAAATTTGTAGCCGATGCGCCCCTCGATCGCGGCAGCCGCAGCCTTCGCGCCGGCCTTGCCGCGCTTCTTCTTCGGCGCAGCTTCGCGGGGCGCATCCGCCTGCTGGCCCGGCCCGCCGGGGGCCGATGTGTCAGGAATGATCGCTGTCTCGTCGTTCATCGCACAATTGTGAATAGGCGATTCCAGCGCACGGCGGTCGGCCAGCGCCAGAACATCCAGGCGTGTTCGCCCTCGGCAATGGAGAAGAAGATCATCTGCGCCCGGCCGACGATGTTTTCGAACGGTACGTAGCCCACCGCCGACAGCACGCGGCTATCGGTGGAGTTGTCGCGATTGTCGCCCATCATGAAGAAGTGGCCGGGGGGCACGGTATAGACGTTGGTGTTGTCGTAGAAACCGTTGTCGACGCAATCGAGCGATTCATAACTGACGCCGTTCGGCAGCGTTTCCTTCCAGCGCTTGACGCGTGCGGTGGCGTCGGAGCCGCAGGGGTCCTCGCCGATGAAGTCGGAAAGCCGCTCGCGCTTGACCGGCTTGTCGTTGATGTGGAGCAGCCCCTCGCGCATCTGGATGCGGTCGCCCGGCAAGCCGATCACGCGCTTGATGTAATCGGTGGAGTCGTCCTTCGGCAGACGGAACACGACGATGTCGCCGCGGTTCGGCTCCGAGCCGAAGATGCGGCCCGAGAACAGTGGCGGCGACAATGGAATGGAATAGTGGCTGTAGCCGTAGGAATATTTCGAGACGAACAGGTAATCGCCGACCAGAAGCGTCGCCTTCATCGATCCCGAAGGGATGTTGAACGGCTGGAACAGGAAGGTGCGGATCACGAGCGCGATCAGAAGAGCGTGGATGACGACGCGGATGGTTTCACCCAAGCCGCTTTCAGATTTTGTGCCGGATGTCACGCTCATCGCTTTCCCAATTCCCGCGGGCCCCAGCCCGCACGGTGGCAGAACGTTTTCCGCACGCGAATCGCAAAATACGTTCGCGTCAGGAAAATGGTCTAGATAACTGATATTGAGAGCCAATTCCGACGGTAACCGGAATCGGCCCTGGCTCGAACAGGTCGTTGGCGGCGTTTTTAGACGGTTGTTGGTGGGCGCGCAATCAAGCGCCTTGTCAAAACTTTATAATCCATTGATATCTCAATGATTTTTAGTTTTCCCGCTTCCCCGACGCAAACGCCTGCGCGGCTCATGATTTGCCGGGTGCGACCGCCGAAATTATGACGAAGGCCTGCGCCAGCGGCCAGTCGTCGGTGATTGACAGATCGATTCGCGCTTCAAAGCCATCCGGCGTCAGCGCTTCGAGCCGGGCCAGCGCGCCGCCGGTGAGTTTCATGGTCGGCCGTCCCCCCGGCATGTTCACCACCCCCATGTCCCGCCACCAGACGCCACGCCGGATGCCGGTGCCGAGCGCCTTGGAACAGGCCTCCTTGGCCGCGAACCGCTTGGCATAGGTCGCGACCACCATTTTTTCGCTGTTGGCGCGGCGCGCCGCCTTGGCGCGCTCGGTGTCGGTAAAGATACGGTCGAGGAAGCGGTCACCATGGCGCTCGATCACCTTGGCAACCCGTGTGATGTCGATCAGGTCGGAACCGATGCCGATGATCATGGCCGGCCCGCGACTTTCTGGCGGCCGCGGTCCATTGCGGAGCGCATCTGCCGCACAGTCTCGCCAAGGCCGACGAACAGGGCCTCCCCCATCATGAAATAGCCGATGTTGAGCTCGGCGATCTCGGGCAGCGCTGAAATCGTCTCCGCGGTCTGGTAGTCGAGGCCATGGCCGGCATAGACCTCCAGCCCCGCCGCGCGCGCCAAGGCGGCGCCCTCGACGATCCGCCGCCATTCCGCCTCGGCCTTGTCAGCGTGGCCATCGACCACGGCGTCGCACCAGCCGCCGGTGTGGATCTCGATCACGGGCGCGCGCAACTTTGCCGCCATCTCGATCTGCGGCGGGTCGGCGGCGATAAACAGCGACACCCGGATGCCGGCATCGTTGAGCCGCGCGATGAACGGGGCCAGCACGTTGTGCTGGCCGACCACGTCCAATCCGCCCTCGGTGGTGAGTTCTTCGCGGCGCTCCGGCACCAGGCATACGGCGTGGGGTTTTATCGCGAGCGAAATCCGCAGCATGTCTTCCGTTGCCGCCATCTCGAAATTCAGCGGTTTTGATATTTCGGCCTTCAGCCGGGCCATGTCGCTGTCGCGGATGTGCCGGCGGTCTTCACGCAGATGCGCGGTGATGCCGTCGGCGCCTGCCTCGATCGCGAGCAGCGCGGCGCGCACCGGATCCGGCCGCTCGCCGCGCCGCGCGTTGCGCAAGGTGGCGACGTGGTCGACATTAACGCCGAGACGGAGCGGAGGAACGGGCATGACCGGACTCACAGGCAAGCTTACGGGCGACTTCGATAGCACAGAACGTCATGCGCGGGCGTGACCCGCGCATCCATCTACTTGAGAAGGATGGATTGCCGGATCGCTCAGTGCAAGAGACGCGCTTCGCGCTTTTGCCCTGCAATGACGATATCGCCTACCCATTGACGCGCTCGACCTTGGCGACGACGGCCTTGGCACGCAATTGAGCGATAATTGCACTGAGATGCTTGAGGTCATAGACCTCGAGATCGATGGTCAACTCGGTGAAATCGGGCGAGCGGCGCGACATGCTGATATTGTCGATATTGCCGTCGTGCTCGGCGATCACGGTGGCGACCTGGGCGAGGCTGCCGGGCTCGTTGACGTTGTGCACCAGGATCCGCGCCGGGAAACGCTGCGGCATGGATTCATCGATATCCCAGCGCACGTCGAGCCAGCGCTCCGGCTCCTCCTCGAAATCCTTCAACGCCGGCGACTGGATCGGATAGATCGTGATCCCCTCGCCCGGCGTGACGATGCCGACGATGCGGTCGCCCGGAACCGCACCGCCGTTCGGCGCAAATTTCACCGGCAAATCCGAATTGATGCCGCGCACCGGGATCACAGAGGTGCTGCGCGCCGGTTGCGGCGGCGACTTCAGCTTCAATTTCACCGCGAGGCTCTTCTTGGCCCCGTACTTCACCAACCGCTCTTCCTTGTAGTCCGGGTACATCGCGCGGGCGACGTCGGAGGCCTTCAGTTCACCCCGTCCGACGGAGGCCATCACGTCCTCGATCGAGGCGCGCGCCAGGCGCGGCAATGCACCCTTCAGCTTGTCGTCGGCGTATTCGATCTTGGCACGGACAAACAGGCGGTCGACGATGCGCCGGCCTAGTCCCGCATATTGATCGCGCACCGCGGTACGCGTGGCGCGGCGGATCGCGGCGCGGGCCTTGCCGGTGACCGCAAGCGATTCCCAGGCCGAGGGGGGCGCCGACTGCGCCTGCGAGGTCAACACCTCGACCTCGTCGCCGTTCTGCAATTCGGACGACAGCGGCGCGAACTTGCCGTTGATCTTGCAGCCGACCGCTGAGTTGCCGACATCAGTATGCACGGCATAGGCGAAGTCGATCACATTGGCCTGCCGCGGCAGCGCGATCAGTTTGCCCTTCGGGGTGAAGCAGAACACCTGGTCGTGGAACAATTCGAGCTTGGTGTGCTCAAGAAACTCTTCCGGATTGGCGCTTTCGGAAAGGATGCCGACGGTGTGGCGCAGCCAGGCAAAGGCGTTGGATTCGTGCTTGAGCCGCTCGGTCGGCGAGCCCATGCCTTCCTTGTAGAAGGCATGTGCTGCAATGCCGAATTCGGCGATCTGGTTCATTTCCTCGGTGCGGATCTGCAGCTCGACACGCTGGTTGCCGGGTCCGATCACGGTGGTGTGCAGCGAGCGATAGTCGTTCTGCTTCGGTGTCGAGATGTAGTCCTTGAAACGCCCCGGCACCACCGGCCAGGTGGTGTGCACCACGCCAAGCGCGCGGTAGCAAGACTCTGCGTCGTTTAGAATGATGCGGAAGCCGTAGATGTCGGACAGTTGCTCGAAGCCGACCGACTTGCGCTCCATTTTGGTCCAGATCGAGAACGGCTGCTTGCGGCGGCCATAGACGCGCGCAGTGATCCCGTTCTTCTGCAGGTTCTTGGAGAGCTGGCTTTCGATCTCGCCGATCAGATTACGGTTGCGGTCGGCAAGCGCGTCGAGCCGCTGCTTCACCACCGCATAGGCTTCGGGATCGAGCACGTGGAAGGATAGATCTTCCAGTTCCTCGCGCATCTCATGCATACCCATGCGACCAGCGAGCGGCGCATAGATATCGAGCGTCTCCTCGGCAATGCGGCGGCGCGAGGCGTGCGGCACGAATTCCAGCGTGCGCATGTTATGCAGGCGATCGGCGAGCTTGATCAGAAGCACGCGGACGTCGTCGGCGATCGCCAGCAAGAGCTTGCGCAGGTTCTCGGCCTGCTTGGCTTCGCGCGAGACCAGCTCCAGCCGCTTCAGCTTGGTGAGCCCTTCGACCAGCGCGCCGATCTCGTGGCCGAAGATATTGTCGATCTCGGCGCGCGTCGCCTCGGTATCCTCGATGGTGTCGTGCAGCAGCGCCGCGACGATGGTGGCGTCGTCGAGCTTGAGATTGGTCAGGATCGCCGCGACCTCGAGCGGATGCGAGAAATAGGGATCGCCGGACGCGCGCATCTGCGTGCCATGCGCCTTCATGGCGTAGACATAGGCGCGATTGAGCAGGTCTTCGTTGGTATCCGGATTGTACGTGCGGACGCGCTCGACCAGATCGTATTGCCGCATCATTCGCGAACGCGGCGATTTCGGCTTCTCCGGCACGGGCGACCCCGGCGCAACCGCGACCTGGCCGGTCGCGGCCTGCATTTGCCGGGAGCTGCGGCGCCAATACGCCATCACATCACTACCTTCTTCCACCACACCCGGACGGGTCCCGCCGTTACGTATCTCACTTACGTATCTAATGCGTTTTCGAACGGCGATACACGCCGCGCGGGCCGCGATACGGTTCAATTTCGGTTGGGCCTGCGGCCATCCGACGCCCAACCCGATGGCCTGTCGGCCCGGCAGGTCAGCCGTTTTCGGCCGCGCCGGCCAAGGACGCATTGTAACCGCAAAAATGTCAACAAAAGCAAAGGCCCGGACTGACGTCCGGGCCTTTGGCAGATCGGGAGTTCGGGACGGACCGGAAGGTTCCGGATTACTCGTCCTCTTCGGGCTGCTCTTCCGGCGGCGCCAGGCCTTCCAGCCCCTTGAGGAGCTCTTCCTCGGTCATGCGCTCGACCGCAACCTCGGTGTCGTCGGCATCCACGCTGGCACCGGCCGAGCCGATCAAAGGCACGGTATCGGGCTCAGGCTCGTCGACCTCGACGAATTTCTGCAGGGAATGAACCAGTTCCTCGCGGAGGTCTTCCGGGGAAATCGTGGAATCGGCGATTTCCCGCAGTGAAACGACTGGGTTTTTATCGTTATCGCGATCAACCGTCAGTTGCGATCCGGACGAAATCATACGGGCGCGATGCGCCGCCAGCAGCACAAGGTCGAACCGGTTGTCGACCTTGTCAATGCAATCTTCCACGGTGACGCGCGCCATAGACTGTCGCTCCGTTAAATGGGGCCAAATATGTCGGTTATGGGCGCTAGTTATAGTGGCAGGCGGTCTTTCGCAAGATCAAATTTGTGATTTGCCTTCCCAATGGGCTCTGATACGCCAACTCTTGGGGCCAGAAGGGCCGGAGCGTCCGGACGCGGCAGGGTTGCTGTACAGGACAAGTAAATCTCTTCATTGCATGTCAAAAGTATAGGTTTTTCGCCCTCGCCTCACCATAATTGCAGTGGTGACTGTCGTGGGGCACGATTCACCGAACTTTAGGCAACAGAACTGGAAAGTGCGCGCGGCCGTTGGCCGCTGCGCTAGAAAAGCTAACAACAACGTGAGAACCATTTGATGTCACCAGCTTCCAACAAGATTGCGCTCTTCATCGATGGCGCCAACCTCTACGCAACGGCCAAGACGCTCGGCTTCGACATCGATTACAAGCGCCTTCTCAAGGAATTTCAGAGCCGAGGAACGCTGTTGCGTGCGTTTTATTACACGGCAATCATCGAGGATCAGGAATACTCCTCGATCCGTCCATTGATCGACTGGCTCGACTACAACGGCTACACCGTCGTCACCAAGGCAACCAAGGAATTCATCGACGCATCCGGCCGCCGCAAGGTGAAAGGCAACATGGATATCGAACTCGCCGTCGATGCCATGGAACTCGCCGAGCATGTCGATCAGATCGTGTTATTTTCGGGCGATGGCGATTTCCGCTCGCTGGTGGAAGCGGTGCAGCGTCGCGGCGTTCGCGTCACGGTCGTTTCGACCATTTCTAGTCAGCCGCCTATGATCGCCGACGAACTGCGCCGCCAAGCCGACGTCTTCACCGATCTTGTCGAGCTGCAATCAAAGCTGGGCCGCGATCCCTCCGAGCGCCCTGCCCCGCGCGAGCCGCGTCACCACTCGCCGCAATTCCTGCAGCGCGCGACCACCGTGGCGCCACGGGCCGGCGACGACGATTTCGACGATTGAGCATGAGCCAGTACACTGCTAGAGCCTCGGTTCTGATTGAAAACAGAACCGGGGCTTTTTGTTTTGGCGCGCGCCTCTGAGGAGAACCGGTATCGACGCCGCACCGGGTCCGTGACTGGATTTCGCTCAAAAACGCATTGGACTGATGGCTAATCTCCCCGCCCTTGCGGCTGCCGAACCCGACCGCAACTGCCCGCTCTGCCCGAGGCTCGCCGAATTCCGCGCGCAGGCGCGTGCCCGCGAGCCGGGCTGGCACAACTCGCCGGTCGCTTCGTTCGGCGATGCCTCCGCGCAACTGTTGATTGTCGGGCTGGCGCCGGGCCTGCAGGGAGCCAACCGGACCGGACGCCCATTCACCGGCGACTACGCCGGCGATCTGCTGTATGCGACCTTGCTGGCATATGGCTTTGCAAAGGGCGTCTACCAGGCGCGACCGGACGACGGACTGAAGCTCGTCAACTGCCGGATCAGCAACGCGGTGCGCTGCGTGCCGCCGCAAAACAAGCCGCTCCCGGTCGAGATCAGCACCTGCCGGCAATTTCTCAGCGCGACCATTGCCACGATGCCCAGACTTCGCGCGATCGTGGCGCTCGGGCGTATCGCCCATGAATCGACATTGAAGGCACTCAGCCTGCGCAACGGCGCCGCCCCCTTTGCGCACGGCGCCGTGCATAAAGCCGGCGCGGTCAGGCTCTACGACAGCTATCACTGCTCGCGCTACAACACCAACACGCGGGTGCTGACACCGGAGATGTTTCGCGACGTGTTTGCAAGAGTGCGGAAGGATTTGGAGTCGTAGAATCGCAGGGTGGGCACGCTGCGCTTTCCCCACCCTGCAATTTAGGCGGGATTTTCCTTCAGCCATGCCAATACGTCGGCGGCGTTCCGGTCGGGCGGGAAAACCGGATAGAACACGTGGGCAATGCGCCCATCGTCGACGATCAGCGCCAACCGCTTGATCAATGTCAGTCCCGCCACTTCCATGGTCGGCAAATTCAGGGCGCGGGTGAGCTTAAGCTTTTCATCCGACAGAACCGGAAACGGCAAATGCAGCCGTGACGCCATCTCGGTCTGGTAGACGTTGTCCTGAGTCGATAGGCCGAACACCTGCCTGGTGCCGGCCGCTTTCAATTCTGCAAACAGATCGCGGAACGAACAGGTTTGCGGCGTGCAGCCGCGCGCGCCAGGGATCATGTCCCAGTCGTCGACCAGGCTGATCTTGCCCGGCGACCCGGTGCGGGGATAGGCGAACACCACGGTGCGGCCGGGAAGCACCGAGAGCGTCACCGAACTATCATCGGTGGCCAGCAGCGTGACCGGCGGAATCGCCATGCCGACGAGATGCGCCGACGCGCCGTCGTCGACCGGCGGAGGGATCTTGCTCCAGTCGACTTCATGCAGGTTTTTCTGGTTCATCTCAGGCTCCACTTCCCTCGTAGGATGGGTAGAGCGCAGCGAAACCCATCGCAACCGTCGTCGATTGGAGTTCTATCTTGATGGGTATCGCTTCGCTCCACCCATCCTACGACCTATTCGCCCTCTATCCTCTCGCCCGCATCAGGCGACCTTTTTCCCGGCCCCAGTCGCGCTTCTTTTCGCTCTCGCGCTTGTCGTGCAGCTTCTTGCCCTTGGCGATCGCCAGCAACAGCTTGGCGCGGCCGCGCTCGTTGAAATAGAGTTTTAGCGGAATCAGCGTCATGCCTTCGCGATCGACTGCGCCCATCAGCTTGTTGATCTGCTTTCGGTGCAACAGCAATTTGCGCGGCCGTTTCGGCTCGTGGTTGAAGCGGTTGGCCTGCAGATATTCCGGAATATTGGCGTTGATCAACCAGATCTCGCCGTCCTTGGAATCCGCATAGGACTCCGCAATGGTGGTCTTGCCATTGCGGATCGACTTTACTTCCGTGCCGGTCAGCGCGATGCCGGCCTCGACCGTGTCCTCGATTGCATAATTGAACCGGGCCTTGCGGTTTTCGGCGACGACCTTGATTGGGCGCTCGTTCTTATCAGCCACGTTAGCCCTTCTTGAGGAGATCGCGGATCTCGATCAGCAGTTCTTCCTGTCGGGTCAGCTTCGGCGGCGCGGGCGGAGCTTCGTCCTTGCGCTTCAGCTTGTTCATGGCGCGAATAACGACGAACAGCACAAAGGCGACGATGAGGAAGTTCAGCGTCAGCGTAAGGAAATTGCCCCAAGCCAGTACGGCGCCTTGCTTTTTGGCGTCCGCCAGGTTGCTGGCGTTTACCGCCTTCGACAGTGGCGTGAAATAGTTGGAGAAATCAAGACCGCCGGTGATCGCGCCGATCACCGGCATGATGACGTCGCCGACCAGCGAGCTCACGATGGCGCCGAAGGCCGCACCGATGATGACGCCAACCGCGAGATCGACGACGTTACCCTTCATCGCGAATTCGCGGAATTCCTTCAGCATGCTGGCTTCCCCTCTTCGTTCTTCAGGCGAAGCGGAACCGCCTTAGTTGATCAGGCCGGCATGGACCATGGCGCTGCGCACGGCGACCCGCGTGGGCTCGGACACCGGCACCATCGGCAGCCGCAGCTTCTCGTCGATCTTGCCGAGCAGCGAGAGCGCGTATTTCACCGGCGCCGGATTGCTTTCGATGAAGAGGTTGTTGTGCAGCGGCATCAACTTGTCGTGCAACTTGAGCGCGGTGGCGTGATCGCCCTTCTGCCATGCCGCGTGGAACTCCGAGCACAGCCGCGGCGCGACGTTCGACGTGACCGAGATGCAGCCATGGCCGCCATGCGCCATGTAGCCGAGGATGGTGGCGTCCTCGCCCGACAATTGGTTGAAGTCCTCGCCCATCGCCGCGCGCTGCTGCGATACCCGCACCATGCTGGCGGTCGCATCCTTCACGCCGGCGATGTTCTTCAATGCGAACAGCCGCGTCATGGTCTCGACCGACATGTCGATCACGGAACGGCCGGGAATGTTGTAGATGATGATCGGAATGCCGATGGCATCGTTGATCGCCTTGAAGTGCTGGTACATGCCTTCCTGGGTCGGCTTGTTGTAGTACGGCGTCACTACGAGCACGGCATCTGCTCCTGCCTTTTCCGCGTGCTCGGCAAGCTCGACCGCTTCCCTGGTCGAGTTGGAACCCGCGCCGGCAATCACCGGCACCTTGCCCTTGGCCTCGTCGATGCACCATTCGACCACGCGCTTGTGCTCGTCATGGCTCAGCGTCGGGCTTTCACCGGTCGTGCCCACCGGGACCAGGCCGTTGGTACCTTCGGCGATCTGCCAGTTCACCAAGCCGCGGAAAGCGGCCTCGTCGACCGAGCCGTTCTTGAATGGCGTGACCAAGGCAGTAAACGACCCCCGGAATTTTGTCTTGGCTGCCATGGATTTCCTCCAAACGCTTAAGAAACGGCACGACCGAAACTGGATCTCAATTCATATCGGGTCTGGCGACTAGGCGAAAGGGCCGTGCATCAGGTGCTAGCGCCTTGTTCCGAAGCTCTTTCCCGCCGCGGGCCAATATCTACCATCCTCGAACGCTGATAGCCGCGATTTTGCCGTGGTGATGGCGCAAACAGGTCCACCGCGACGTTTTTCGCATTTTGTCCACATATTCAATCAAAATAGACCAAGGCTGGAGCGATTGAATGATTCGCCGCCGCAGAGGAAAGCCGTGATCCCTTCCGCCCGCGCCGCCGCGTTGCGATCGTCCGCACTGGCCACAAGCCTGGCGCTGGCGGTCGGACTGACTTCCTTCCCTGTTGAAAGCTGGGCCAAGTCAAAAGTTCCCGTACCGAAGCCGCGACCGATTGCCCGCAACGTCGTTCCCAAGTCCGCGCCGACAGCGAATACTGGCACCCCGGCTGCACCGACCGCGCCGGCGCATGCAGCGCCGGCGCCACCGCCGCCTGTTCTGGCGCCTGCGACCCGGCAGCATGCTGTCGCGCCGGCTCCGCGCAGACACGCCCCAGCCGCAGTGGCCGCGACCTCCTCGACGTCTCAGGCCGACAAGGACGCGCTGGAGAACGTCATCGAACTGGTGCGCAAGCAGAAGGCCGGCGATGCAACGCAGGTGCAAGCGTCGATCTCGGATCCGGTCGCCCGCAAGCTCGCGGAATGGCTGATCCTGCGCAGCGACAACAACAACGCCTCGGTCGAGCGCTACCGTGCGTTTATTTCAGCCAATCCGAGTTGGCCGTCGCAGACTTTCCTGCGCCGGCGCATCGAGGCCGCGCTGTGGGACGACCGCCGCGACGATTCGACCGTCTGGTCGTGGTTCGAGAACGAATCGCCGATCTCGGGCAAGGGCAAGTTCGCGCTGGCGAAGGCGATGCTCGCGCGCGGCGACCGCGCCAATGCCGAACGGCTGGTCCGCGAGGCCTGGCGTCACGACGGCATGTCGGAAGACACCGAGAACGCCGCGCTCGACATGTTCGGCGCGCTGCTGACGGCGGGCGATCACAAGGCACGGATGGAGTCGCTGCTTTACGGCACCGAGCAGGAAACCGGCGGCATGCGCGCCGCGAAACGGCTCGGCTCGGGCCATGTCGCGCTTGCGAAAGCGCGGATCGCGGCCAACAAAAAGTCCTCCAACCTCAGGGCGCTGCTTGAGGCGGTGCCGCGCGAATTGCACGGCGAAACCGGCTACATCTTCGCGAAAATCCAGCTACTTCGCCGCGAAGAGAAGTTCAATGAGGCCGCGCAGCTCATGCTGAGCGCGCCGAAAGACCCGAATCGCCTGCACAATCTCAACGAATGGTGGATCGAGCGGCGCTTGCTGGCGCGCAAGATGCTTGATGTCGGCGAGCATCGCACCGCGTATCTCATCGCGCGGGATGCGGCGCTGCCGACGCGCGACATCTACAAGACCGAGCAGGAATTCACCGCCGGCTGGATTGCGCTGCGGTTCCTGAAAGATCCTGCGGTCGCAGCCCAGCATTTTGCGCGCATCGGCGTCGGCAGTGCGAACCCGACTGCTTTGGCGCGCGCCGGCTATTGGCAAGGCCGTGCCGCGGAAGCGGCGGGCCGCGCGCAAGAGGCCCGCGCGGCTTATGGGCGCGCGGCCGAACAATCAACCAGCTATTATGGTCAGCTCGCCCGCGCCAAGCTTGGCCTGCCGCAGCTTCAGTTGAACGGCGTCCCGAGCGCCCGCGGCCGTGGCGTCGAGCGATTCGAGATCGTTCGCGCGGTGCAGCTGCTATATGACCTCGACGAGCGCGAACTCGCGATCCGGATTTTAGCCGACATGGGCGAGAACGGCGATCCCGAAGCCCTGGTGGGTCTCGGCGAACTCACCTCGCGCTACCGCGACGCCCGCGGCATGCTGCTGCTCGGCAAGGCCGCGCTCAATCGCGGCCTGCCGTTCGACGTCTACGCCTATCCCGTCACCGGCATCCCGTCGTTCAAGCAGATCGGACCCGAGGTCGAGCCCAGCGTCATCTATTCAATCGCGCGGCAGGAAAGCGCCTTCAATCCGGCCGTGGTCTCTCCGGCCCAGGCCTACGGGCTGATGCAGGTAACGCCGGACGCCGGTCGCTATGTCTGCAAGCGGGCCGGCGTCAGCTTCGATCTTCAGCGGATGAAGACGGACTCGGTCTACAACGCCATGCTCGGCGCCGCCGAGCTCGGCGGGCTGCTCAAGGACTACCGCGGCTCCTACATCCTGACCTTCGCCGGCTACAATGCCGGTCGCGGCAGTGTGAAGAAATGGATCGAGCGCTACGGCGATCCGCGCGATCCCAAGGTCGATGCGGTCGATTGGGTCGAGCAGATCCCGTTCTCCGAGACGCGGAACTACGTACAGCGGATCATGGAGAATCTGCAGGTCTATCGCGCGCGGTTCGGCGGCGGGACCAAGCTTCAAATTGAAGCCGACCTGCACCGCGGCGCCAGCGTCGAATAGCGTCAGGCAACCCGACTTGACCTGAATATTGAGCCACGGCCCGGAACGAGCCTGCGGGCCGCAGCTATCTTCGCAATAAGTCCTGAAGCGCGGATAAGGCATGCGCCGCCCTTTGTCCGTGCCACGAACCATACCCACAATGAAAAACCCCCGGCAGTTGCCTGCCGGGGGTTCTCCTAGTGTTTCAAGTCTTTCGGGATCAGAAGTTACGCTGAGCGCGAACGTTCAGGAACACAGTGCTCTGGTCCCGGAACTCGTAGATGGCAGTCGGCTTCGGAGCCGTCGGCGTCAGGATGGCAGAACCGCTCATCTTCTGGTCGAGGAAGAACGCACCGACTTCAGCCGAGAACGTCAGGTTCCTGACGGGAGTCCAGCGGGTGGTAACACCAACCTGGGCGAAGTTGAAGGACGGGTTGCAGGAGAAGTCTGCAGACACGACCTTGCCAGTTACGTAGTTAGCGCACCAGGCGCCCCTTGCCGAGGTGATGTCCAGCTCGTCGCCACCGTAACGGACCTGACCATAGCTGCCCCAGAGGCTGGTCGACCAGTAGGGATCCCAGTTGTGGTTGAACGCACCACGGATACCCCAAGCATCCACCAGCTTGATGCCGTCGGTGAAGCCAGGCAGGTACACACCATCAGCCGTCTGACCGAAGCCGATGCTCTGGTAGCCACCCGCAAGACCGGTGTCACCGAACATCACGAAGCTCGGCGAAGCGCCGCTTGTGGAGACCACCGACTTGGTGGAGCCCTTGGCGTAGGTGGCGTCGATCTTGAAGTCGTCGCCCGCGCCGGTCGGCAGGTTCTTGATCTGCAACGCAGCCATCACCGCACCGCCCCACTTGCTTTCGGGGTGGCCAGAGATCTCCGACAGGTTGTTCGGAGTGCCGTTGGCGTTGAGGATGTTGTAAGAACCGTTCACGAGATGCGCCAAACCACCGATCTGGAACAGACCCCAAGCCTGGTCGACGCGGATGTTGCCGACGATGTCAGGAGCACGCACGCCGCCGTAGGCTTGAGCGCCCGCCGTAGCGAAGCCGCCGATTCCAGAGGAAAGGTTCAGCAGCGCGGTGCGGTTGTACACGGTCGGTTCATCCAGACCGATGGTGGCCGACACGCCATTGCCGAACTGAGCGGTGTACTGGATGTTGTTGACGCCGGTCACGTAGTCCGGACCGCCCATCAAGAACGAGTTGTTGTTGCCCGGATAGCCGTTCCAGGGCGACGCAAAGGCCGAAACCGACTTACCGAAGGTGAAGCCCGCGAACTGCAGGAAGATCTGGTCGACCGCGACATAGCCACCGCCCGCGGAGTCAAGCAGTTGCGTGTTGTTGCCGAGGTTGGTCGCGAGCGAGTTCGGATTGAAGGTGTTGTTGCCGAGCGTGCTGAGTTGGATGTTGGCCTGACCGAAGGTGCGGACAACGCCGTATTCAGTGGCGGTGCGGGTATCAACCGTCAGCGCCAAACGGGAACGGGCCGCGAAGTAATTGGCGTAGCGGTTGCCCTGACCGATATCACCGCTCCATGCTGGCGAGCCATAGATGCCGCCGTTGAACGTGGTGTCGATGCGCAGATAACCACCCAGCTTGATGCAGGTGTCGGTGCCCGGGATATAGAAGAAACCCGCGCCATATAGGGAGCAGATCCTCACGTACTCGACCGCTTTGGCCTTGACGGGAAGATCGGCCGCCTGTGCTCCGCCCATGGCGATCAGACCCGCCGCTGAGCCGAGAATAAGGCTCTTAACCATCTTCATGCTAAACCTCCAAGTTGCTCTGTAGGGAAGGTTCCGGATCCGCTGGGTGAAACACCCTAAGGTTGGTTCCCTTGTCCCCTGAAACCCGCTTAGTCGCTTCGCGCCTTCGGACACTCCCGCATGAACGCGAGGGACTTAAGCGAACCACCTAAAACGGGACGACCTCGGGATGCCCCCCTCCGTCGCCCGATCACAATTACCGAGGACTTCTGCACAAGCAACAAAGGAACCGCTTCGAGCGGCCCCACTTCGCCCCTTTTCCGAAGGGTGTTGCACAAATAACACGTGTTTGTGATCGAAGTTTCTCTACAAGCCTTTGTTTCTAATAAACATTTTTGATTAGTTCTATTTGACTCGTGAATTGTTACGTGGGCAGCGCAGCAAGCGGTTCTGCCCTCCGAACGAATGTCATCGCGTCGAATCGAATGGCGGGATTCGCCGAATCCGCATCGACCGAACACGATAGAGAAGGCGACGCGCGGCAGCCGGTTTGGGCGCGATTCATGACAAGTATAAAGACTAAGCCGGCGGCCCCGCCGTCATGACCAGTTTCGGCCGGCGGCTCCCAGGGAACCAGCTCGTGAGAAACTGCAAAAAGCCCCGGAATCGAAGTGCATTCGCTGGGCGAAGACGACGCTTTATATAAGCGCCTGCTCCCAGGCCCCTTAATCGGGCTACATCCCCGCGCCGAATCGAATGCGAGGCCTTGAAAAGAAGCGGTGTGACATGCTCTGCGGGATACGGGATCGACCCGGAAGGAACGCCTACGGCGGCACCGCCACCAAATAGCCCCGGCGTAACCTGAATCTGCCGCTTGCGGCTCGCCCTCGCGTCGGGCATATCCGCCCTCATGGAGCTGTGGCCGAGTGGCTGAAGGCGGCGGTTTGCTAAACCGTTATAGGGTTGTAAAGCCCTATCGAGGGTTCGAATCCCTCCGGCTCCGCCACCCTTCGCCCTGCCGGGCTTCGGGTGGCGGGCCACCCGAGGGCCGACAGAGCGAAGGGTGTCTCCCGAAGCTCTATTAAGAGCGCAGGGAGACTGTAACCACGTGTGGTACGTCTACTTCCTCGAAACTGAGCAATGGCGACATCTACGTCGACTCAACGGACGATCTGCGACGAAGAGTTGCGTCCCATCAGCAGGGACACGTCATCTCGATAAGCAAGTATTTGCCCTTGCCATAACCATTGCGCCATTTGCGATGATGCTGGATCGTCTCTTGCCGTTGCGAGCGCATCCGATCAGCATCGGATTTACCACACGCAGTGGAGCACAGCATGAAAAAGGAATAACTCGAAGCAATCCTCGACGATGGCGAGAACACGCCTGATCTCGGCCCGATCGAAGACCACCTTCACGGCATCGCAACGGAAGCAGACCTTCCTGATTTCGCCATCGCCGTTTGTACGGCGGATCGAAGAAGCCGCGCCGAAATTGCGCGCCTCGAGAGAGCTGCGGATGGCGAGCTCTTGTCAGACGATGAAAGTCTGCTGCTGTTCCGCGGGCTTCATATCCTGGGCGGAGCTTGTAACCGCGAATCTTGCCAGCCGCTCTTGCGCCTGCTGCGCCGGCCCTTCGATGAGGTCGACGATCTCATCGGCGATACCGTCATTGAAAGCCTGGCCAATATTGTCACTGGCGTGTTCGATGATGATAGCGACGCCCTGTTCGCTCTGATCACCGACCGCTCAATCGACGGATTCATCCGTGAAGCGTTGTTCGGCGCGGGCGCGCCACGTCGGGCGTAACGATCCATGTCCCTGCGGGAGTGGCAAGAAGGCGAAGAAATGCTGCCTTGCCAACGGAGAGCCGCCGGCGTGACGCCGCCGTCTTTCAATGCGCGGTCATCCACGCACGCGCCTCGCGCTGTGCGGCGGCGATTTCGGCATCCGACATCATGGCGGCAACCTCGCGGCGCATGGAGATTGCATCCGCGCGTCCCTTCAGCGCGGCGAGATTGAACCATTTGTGGGCCGCGACGAGATTGACCACGCCGGAACGGCCGCTCGCCCAGTAAAGGCCGCGCTCGAACAGCACGTCCGGAATTGCGGTCGCCTCCACCGGAATTGCGGTATCGAGATCGATCTGCCCCTGAAACATATGTAGCTCCCCTTCTTATCGTTGCCGCCCTCCCCCGAGCGCGGCCCCTGTCCACTGTTGACATCCCCGGCGCGCGATCAGCAAAAGTGGAAACCGGTTTTGCGTCCGATCGCGCGCCCTTTATTGGAAGAACGCATGATCTGATCGCCAAACCGCCTACACTTTGGCGGATCATGCGCGTGCCGTTTTCCGGTCTGTTGTTGGGATGATCATGGCCGAACAAATTTGAAGGGCAGTTTAAGGTTCGCGATGAACGGGGCGTAAACGCGCACCTTGCGCCGTTGAACACGAAAATCGCAGAAGTATCTGCGGCACAGGGAGAAGTGGCCAATCGTGAAGGTCGGTTTACCCTGCGGTTTTGCGGAACGATAACCATTGCGGCCAATGTCGGTGTCATCGTCACCGTCACCCCGATCGAAGCGTTGACGGTTCCAGCAGATGACCCGGGCGGCACGCAACTCTGCGGGCGTGCCGGCCACCGAAACGCGCCTGCCGGCGCGACAGGCGGAACCGAACCGGCGCCTGTGGACGATGTGAATTTGGAAAACTTCAGTGCCGGACGCCTGATGCGCGGGCTGTCGGAGCGCTCCAGCGAGAGTGGGCGTTCCGGGGGCGAGTACGCCCCAAGGGAACGAGGGCGTCGGCGAACACGTCAGGACCAGATTTCAAGCCGGGCTTTTGGCCCCGGTGAAATTGCGAGCAGTTAAGGATGCCCGCACCGAACGAAGAAAACCTGTTTCTTCTGCCGGACCGGTTTGAAAGAGCAAGCTCTTCCGAAATACGATCCAGCCGTTTGACCTGATGTCTCGCCGACACCCTCTTTCGTCGACCAGAGCCTTCAGCGTTTCGTCTTGGGGCTCGGATGACGTGCCGGCATCGAGCCGCCGGCAATTTTCAAAGAAGCGAACTTACTTCTTCTTCTTGGCGACCTTGCGGGTCTTCTTCGCAGTCTTCTTCACTGCGCTCTTCGCTTTCTTCGCCTTCTTAGCTTTCTTGGCCATGTTGCCCTCCTAATGTAGTGAGATGGCTTAGTCGCTGCGTGCACTCGGGAATCGAGATGCACTACATCCCGAATACACCAACACATCCAAAAAAACAGCGTCCCGCTTAAGGAAGTGTTGACGCGGTAATGTGAGAGCGCGAGCAGCGCTGCAGTCGACGACGCAACGACATGCTCGCGCGTCGATGCAAAAAGTGCCGCAACGATCGACATCGGCGTTTGTCAAGATTGCAAGAATCGCCTGTGCCGCAGCGCTTTCTTGGATTCGCGCAAACCACGTTCGATGCGCACTCGATGTCGTCGCGACTCACTGATGGTGCGAAAACGTCGTGTGCACGGACTCTGAGTCGCAAATTTTGGCAATAAAAAAATTTTCGTGGGCACGGCGTTGGCGTCTCATCGCCGCTCGCCAAAACCGAACTTTTTTGCGAATCGCGAAGACCGATTCGCAACTGCGCTATCGGGCGCGCGGGTGAATTTCAGATCGCGATGGACGATCGAAACACGCTCGCGCGCATCAATCAACGACGGAGTCGTCCCGTTACGGGACGCCTCAGATGCCGAGCTTCGTCTTCAGGAGATCGTTGACTGCTTGCGGATTGGCCTTGCCGCCGGACTGCTTCATCACCTGCCCAACGAACCAGCCGGCGAGCTGCGGCTTGGCTTTCGCCTGCGCAACCTTGTCCGGATTGGCGGCGATGATGTCGTCGACGACCTTCTCGATCGCACCGAGATCGGTGACCTGCTTCATGCCGCGCGCTTCGACCAGCTCGCGCGGGTCGCCACCTTCCTGCCAGACTATCTCGAACAGATCCTTTGCGATCTTGCCGGAGATCGTGCCCTCGCCGATCAGGCCAACGATCGCGGCCAACTGCGCCGCCGACACTGGCGACGCCGTAATGCCATGGCCTTCCTTGTTGAGGCGTCCGAACAGCTCGTTGATCACCCAATTGGCGGCGAGCTTGCCGTCGCGCGCCTTGTCCGCAAGTCCATCCAGCACGGCCTCATAGAAGACCGCGCTCTCACGCTCGGCCACCAGCACGCCAGCATCGTAGGCCGACAGGCCGAGGCTCTCGATGAAGCGCGCCTTCTTCTGGTCCGGCAATTCCGGCAGCTTCGCCTTGAGCTCATCGACATAGCTTTGCGTGAACTCGAGCGGCAGCAGGTCGGGATCGGGGAAATAGCGATAGTCGTGCGCCTCTTCCTTGGAGCGCATCGATCGCGTCTCACCCTTGTTGGGGTCGAACAGGCGCGTCTCCTGGTCGATCGTGCCGCCATCCTCGATGATCTCGATCTGACGCCGCGCCTCGTACTCGATCGCCTGGCCGATGAAGTTGATCGAGTTCATGTTCTTGATTTCGCAGCGGGTGCCGAGCGGCCCGCCGGGCTTGCGCACGGAAACGTTCACATCGGCGCGCAACGAGCCCTTCTCCATGTCGCCGTCGCAGGTGCCGAGATAGCGCAGGATGGAGCGAAGTTTGGTTACGTAGGCCTTGGCCTGCTCGGCATCGCGGATATCGGGTCTTGACACGATCTCCATCAACGCCACGCCGGAGCGGTTGAGGTCGACATAGGACATGGTCGGTGACTGATCGTGCAGCGACTTGCCGGCATCCTGTTCCAGGTGCAGCCGCTCGATACCAATCGTAGCGGTCTTGCCGCCGTCCAGTTCGACGACGATCTCGCCCTCGCCTACGATCGGCGACTTGTACTGGCTGATCTGATAGCCCTGCGGCGAGTCCGGATAGAAATAGTTTTTTCGGTCGAACACCGAACGCCGGTTGATCTTGGCGTTGAGGCCGAGCCCGGTTCTGACAGCCTGCTTGACGCATTCCTCGTTGATGACCGGCAGCATGCCCGGCATCGCGGCATCGACCAGCGACACATGGCTGTTGGGCTCGCCGCCGAATTCGGTCGACGCGCCCGAGAACAGTTTTGATTTCGAGGTGACCTGGGCGTGCACCTCCATCCCGATCACGACTTCCCAGTCGCCCGTCTGGCCCTTGATCAATTTTCCCGGTTTGACTGACACGGTCATGCTTTTCTACCTCCGAGCAGCGCGGACACGATCCGCTCCCATTCGGCTTCCAGAGAGTCCTTTGCCACCGGCTGGCCGGCCTGACGGTACCAGTAGCCGGCGTTGCTGAGATCGCCTTCGACCCGGTGCAGATAGGCATGCACCCAGGCGGCGTTCGCATCGCTCTCGTCCTGAACGATCTTGTGCGCCCGGTCCCAGTCGCCCTTGGCAGCCCACCACAACGCGGCCAGCGGCGGCTCGAGGCCCCGCGCGGGCGCTGCGTCCGTCAAGCTGGCGCGGAAATCCGCCATGGCTACCACCAGCGCGGCGGGGTGAAGCGGCCGGCCGCCTGCTCCACGACTTCGCCGAGCGAGAACAGCGTCTCCTCATCGAACGGACGGCCGATCAACTGCAGGCCAAGCGGCAGTCCCTGCGCATCCTTGCCGGCCGGCACGGCGATGCCCGGCAGCCCCGCCATGTTCACCGTCACCGTAAAGATGTCGTTGAGATACATTTCGACCGGATCGGCGCCGCCCTTTTCGCCGACGCCGAAGGCGGCCGAGGGCGTCGCGGGCGTCAGGATCGCGCTGATGCCCTTGGCGAAGCAATCTTCAAAATCCCTCTTGATCAGGGTGCGCACTTTTTGCGCGCGCAGATAATAGGCATCGTAATAGCCGGCCGAGAGCACATAAGTGCCGATCATGACGCGGCGGCGCACTTCATCGCCAAACCCTTCCGCGCGGGTGTTCTCGTACAACTCGCCTATGCTGCGGCCCGGCACGCGCAGGCCATAGCGCACGCCGTCGTAGCGCGCGAGGTTCGACGAGGCTTCCGCCGGCGCCACAATGTAATAGGCCGGCAGCGCGTATTTGGTGTGCGGCAGCGACACCTCGACCAGTTCGGCGCCGGCCGCTTTCAGCCATGCCGCGCCTTCGCTCCAGAGCTTTTCGATTTCCGCCGGCATGCCGTCGAGGCGATACTCTTTCGGGATACCGATCTTCATGCCTTTCACGGACTTGCCGACGGCGGCTTCGTAATCGGGCACGCCGATGTCGACCGAGGTCGTGTCCTTCGGGTCGTGGCCCGCCATCGAGCGCATCAGGATCGCGGAATCGCGCACCGTGCGCGCGATCGGACCGGCCTGGTCGAGCGAGGACGCGAACGCCACGATGCCCCAACGCGAGCAGCGGCCGTAGGTCGGCTTGACGCCGACGGTTGCGGTGAAGGCGGCGGGCTGGCGGATTGAACCGCCGGTGTCGGTCGCAGTCGCGCCCATGCAGAGCAGCGCTGCCACCGCGGATGCCGATCCGCCGGACGAGCCGCCCGGCACCAGCGCGGTGTTGGAACCCTCGCGCCGCCACGGATTGACCACCGGGCCGAAACACGAGGTCTCGTTCGACGAGCCCATCGCGAATTCGTCATTGTTGAGCTTGCCGAGCATCACGGCACCGTCGCGCCAGAGCTGCGAGGTCACGGTCGATTCATACGGCGGCACGAAGTTGCCGAGGATCTTCGAGCACGCGGTGGTGCGCACATCTTTCGTTGCGAACAGGTCCTTGATACCGAGCGGAATGCCGGCAAGCGGCCCGCCCTCGCCCTTGGCAATCTTCGCATCGACCGTACGCGCCATGGCACGCGCCTGGTCGGGCGTTTCCAGCACGAAGGCATTGAGCGAACGCGCCGCTTCAATCGCGGCGAGATGCGCGTCCGTCAGTTCAAGCGAGGTGAAAGACTTGCTCGCGAGGCCGGACCTGGCCTCCGCGATCGTCAGAGATGTCAGGTCGGTCATTTATTGATCGGGCTGCAGAAGAACGGAGAAAGCGTCTTGTCGGCGGCGGGGCTATTCGATTCCTGGGCGCGCGCCTTGTCGGCTGCCTCGAGCTGATCAAGCACGGCATCCATCGCCTTGTCGGGATCGGCGGCCTTGCCCTGCCGCTCCATCGCGTCGAGATAGTTCATATAGGCCTGATAGGCCTTTTCATCGTCGCAGAGCAGACACATCGGACTTCCGATCTCAAAACAGAGTAGATGTTATTCGACCACCTTTGGCACCAGGAAGAAATGGTTTTGCGTCTCCGGTGCATTCCTGACGATGTCGTCGGGAATCTCGCCGTCATTGACCACGTCCTGCCGCTTCTTCATTTCCATCGGGGTCACCGAGGTCATCGGTTCGACGCCGTCGATGTTCACTTCCGAAAGCTGCTCCACGAAGGCCAGCATGGCGTTCAGTTCGCCCTGCAGATGGGGAACCTCGGCCTCGGTGACCGCAATCCGCGCCAGATGCGCGATGCGGCGAACGGTGGCGGCATCAACGGACATAAACATAGGCCTCAAACGGGGAATTCGCACCCGCCGTATAGCAGAGGCTGCTTTTGCGCCGCAACCGCGGGAAAAGGCGGCCGCAGGCCGTTGCGGTCGCCCTTGCCCTGATGGACAAGATTTTGTGTGTGAAGCGCAGATATCCTGCGCAAAAGCGCCCCGACGAAACCATTTTTATCGATTGACGTAGTCATCCTGAAACAGTCAGGGGATGAAAGTCGCGGCCGGAACATCGGGAGGCCGTGTCATGTCGACCATCGAAAATGACCGCGCCGAATCGGAAAGCTGGGATCCGGCCCTCTGGTCCATCGGGACCGTTCTCGGTGTCGCAATCATCTACCTCGCCTGCTTAACCTGACCCAATCGGGAGAAGAGCCATGTCCCAGGCTAAAATCCTGCGGGAAAAGGCGGAAATGTTCGAACGCCGTGCCGAAAATGCGACCGACCCCATCTCCAAGCAGCATTACAAGGAGATGGCCGCACATTACCGGTCGCTTGCCGCGGAGCATCTGGACGTCAGGCGCGATGAACCCGCACATTGAGCGGCGAATAGGACTTATCCGCTTAGCGCACTGAACCGCGCCAGCGCAGCGCCTGCGAGCGAACGGGTCAATTCCGCCGCCGGCATATCGCGGCCCATCCGCACCGCCTGCCCGGCCCACAGATTGGTGAAATCGACCTTGCCGAGCTTTTCGGCCGCCGCCTTGAGCGGCCCAAGCGCGGTTGCGGCATGGGGGAATGCGGGCGCGTCCGGCGAGATCGGTCCGACCTCGCGCATAACACGGTTGGCGACGCCACGCGCAGGACGGCCGGTCATGACATTGGTGATGACGGTGGAATCATCATGCGACTGGGCGAGCGCCGTGCGAGCCGGTCCGATCACCTTGGACTCCGGACAGCGCAGATAGGCGCTGCCGATCTGCACGCCGGATGCGCCGAGCGCGAACGCCGCCGCAATGCCGCGCCCGTCGGCGATGCCGCCGGCCGCGATCACAGGCACCTTCACAGCATCGACCACCTGCGGCACCAGCGCAAACGTGCCGGGCTGCTGGGCGATATTGTCGGTCAGGAACATGCCGCGATGGCCGCCGGCTTCGGCGCCTTGCGCGATGATGACGTCGGCGCCATTCTCCTCCAGCCAGATCGCCTCCTTCACGATGGTTGCCGAGGACATCACGAGGCAACCCGCCGCCTTGACGCGCTTGACCAGCACCGGATCCGGCAGGCCGAAGTGGAAGCTGACGATTTCCGGCTTCAGTTCTTCCACCACCGCACACATCGCCTCGTCGAACGGTGCGCGATTGGCGGCGCTGATGGGCGCGGCAGGATCGATACCCAATTCCTTGTAATAAGAGCCAAGCCGCGCCTTCCAACCGGCCTCGCGCGCGGGATCGGCATCGACCGGCTTGTGACAGAAGAAGTTCATGTTGATCGGCGCGGTGACGCGCTGGCGGATGATGTTGACCTGCTCACGCGCTTTCTCGGCCGAGATCATCGCGCAGGGCAGCGAGCCGAGCGCCCCGCCCTGCGCCGCCGCGATCACAAGCTCGGCGTCCATGAAGCCGGCCATCGGCGCCAGCACGATCGGAAATTCGGTCTTGAAGAGGTCGATGATCCGGCGGTCTGGCCACATGGTTGTGCTCGCTTGAATGAATTGAAGGTCGGTGCGGGTCAGGCGGCGACGGAATTCCGCCGTCCGCCCAATATCTGCTCTGCCTCGGTAACGATCCTGTCAACGATCTCGCCGGCCGGCGGGATATCGTGAATCAGCCCGACGGCTTCGCCCGCGATGACGGCAGTGATATCGAAATTGCCCGCCGCTCTCGCCGCCGCATATTCGGCGGCCACCGCTTTGAGATTCTGCATCAGTTCGACCTCGCGTCCCATCCACCGCCGCGCATGATCGTTGATCAGGCAGCGGCCGGTAAACGGCGCCGGCCAGACATTGTTGCGCGAGAGATCGAAAATGATGCCGCGGACGCTGTTGCCGCTGGTTGCGGCGCAGATACGCCGCTTGGCTTCGTCCGCTCCGTCGCATTCCTGGCTGGCATAAAAGCGGGTGCCGAGCAGCACGCCGGAAGCGCCCAGCATCATCATTGCCGCAAGCCCGCGGCCGTCGCCTATCCCGCCTGCTGCTGCGACTGCCGCCCGGCCGGCCGCCAGATCAACAATCGCCGGCACAATGTCGATCGTGCTGCGCGATGCGCCATGGCCGCCGGCTTCCGTTCCCTGCGCGACCAAAATGTCGGCGCCTGCATCCAGCGCCTGTCGCGCCATGTCCTCGTCCTGAACCTGGCAGATCAACAACGCGCCCGATGATTTGACGCGCGGTGCGAAAGGTGTGGGATCGCCGAACGAGAGCATGATGGCGCGTGGACCGGCTTCAAGCGCGACATCCAGTAGCGCCGGCTGCTTGGCGAGGCTCCAAGTGATGAAGCCGATGCCGAAGGGAGCGGATAGATCAGCAAGCTTGGCCGTCTCCTGCTCCAACCACGCCCGCTCGCCATAGCCGCCGCCGAGAATGCCGAACCCTCCGGCAGCACTGACCGCGGAGGTGAGACGCGCGCCCGCAATCACATCCATGGGCGCCGACAGGATCGGATGCTGGATGCCCAGACGGGCGGTCAACGGCGTGGAGATCGGCATGTCCATTCCCTGCAAACTGGACAGGCAATATAGACCGAACTATCATTCTCCAAAAATGAATACTATAGAACTCTACCATCTCTAGAAAGAAATGGAACTCGCCATGGAGCTGAGCGATCTCGTCACCTTCCAGGCCGTGGCCCGGCTGGGCGGCATCACCCGCGCCGCCGACGAACTCAACACCGTGCAGTCCAACGTCACCCAGCGCGTGAAGGCGCTGGAAGGCGAGATCGGCACCGCGCTGTTCGAACGGCACAGCCGCGGCATGACGCTGACCGGCGCCGGCCGCCGCCTGCTTCCCTATGCCGACCGGATGGCGGCGCTGACGCGCGAGGCGGTGCTGGCCGCGCGCGACGATGGCGAGCCGAAGGGGCCGCTTTCGATTGGCTCGATGGAAACGACGGCCGCGGTACGCCTGCCCTCTTTGCTCGCCGAATTTCATCGCCGTTTCCCCGCTGTTCAATTGAGCCTGCGGACCTCGACAACGGCTGACCTCGTCGCCGGCGTGCTCAACGGCACGTTCGACGGCGCGTTCGTAGCTGGTCCCATCGAGCATGCCGAACTCGATGCGACGGTCGCGTTCCAGGAAGAGCTGGTGCTGGTCACGGCACGGCGCTGGCAGAGCCTCAGAGCTTTACGCGCAGGCACGCCCGGCTCGGGTCCGACCGCCCTGGTCTTCCGCATCGGCTGCACCTACCGGCAGCGGCTCGAACAGGTGTTTTCGGAATTCGGCTGGCCGTCGGCCACGCGCTTCGAGCTCGGCACGCTCGACGGTATGATCGGCTGCGTCGCCGCCGATATGGGCGTGACGCTGCTGCCGCGCGCCGTCGTCGGGCGGAACGACACTGTCAACGTCCACACGTTGAACCCGGCGCAGGCACGCGTCGAGACGCTTTTCATCACCCGTCGCACGGCCCATCGATACAGCGCCCTGCAGGGCTTTGCCGCCTGCCTGGAAAATAACGGCGAGGTCATCGCCGCCTGATATGCCTGCGCCGCAGCGCGACGCCGGCCCAGATCGCCTCGACCAGCCCGAACGGCCAGGCGCCCTGCAGAAATCCGTATACCGAGCCGAGCGCACATGCGCCTGCAAAGGCAAGGATGAACCAATGGCTGCGGTCCTCCAGCGCGTAGGCCACGAGCATCGCGGTTACCGCGAACAGGCCGAACAGGCTTAGCGCATCCACTGAACTGCCCCATACGTTCCGTTGCGCGAAAATTCCGCTGCCTCAATTCTGCAACAAGTCGAATTGCGGCGCAGCACCCGCGGTCTTCGATCGCAACACACGCATCGGCTCGAAAAATTTCTAGCCGCCGCGCACCGCTACGTTAGTATGAGCCGCTAGTTACCAAAAACCATAACGTCAACATCTGGGAGGAACTGCGATGCGCAACGCATTCGTGTTGTGCTGTTCTGTTACCCTGTTGGGTACGGTCGGAACGGCAAGCGCTCAAGACTGGACGAAATCGAAATGGGGACCGAACGACGAGATCGGCGCCGCCAATTACATGAAGCCCGAACTCGTTGTGAAGGCAGCGGGCCTGGTCAAGACCGGCAAGACCTACGCGCTCGGCATTCCAGTCGACTCCAAGACTCCCGCCTACCCACCGCGGGCCTTCAAAGTCACGATCGTGCAGCCCGGCCAGGCCGGCATTCCCGGCCTTGGGCCGAGCAAGACCACCTATAACGACGATATCATCGAGGGCTGGGTCGGCGTCGGCAGCCAGCTCGACGGCCTCGGCCACATCGGCGTCGAGCATGTCTATTACAACGGCAACAAGCTCGCCGACTTCGCCGATCCGACCGGGCTGAAGAAGCTCGGTGTCGAAAAGATCCCGCCGATGGTCACGCGCGGCGTGCTGCTCGACATGGCGGCCCATTACGGCACCGACGTGGTCAAGGAAGGCACCGCCTTCAACACCAAGGAAATCGAGGAAGTCGCCAAGAAGCAGAACGTCGAAATCCGCCAGGGCGATGTCGTGATCTTCCATACCGGCTGGCTCAGCCTGATCGGCAAGGACGACAAGCGCTTTGGCGCCGGCGAACCCGGCCTTGGCGTCGAAGGCGCCAAGTACCTCGCCGGCAAGGGCGTCGTCGCTGTAGGCGCGGATACCTGGGGCCTCGAGGCGGTCCCGTTCGAGACCAAGAATGTCTTCGAGGTGCATCAGGTCCTGCTGCCGATGAACGGCACCTACATTCTGGAGAACATGGACACGGCCGAACTCGCCAAGGACAAGGCCTATGAGTTCCTGTTCGTGCTCGGCCACCCGCGCTTCAAGGGCGCCGTGCAGAGCATGATCAACCCGGTCGCGATCCGGTAAGACCAGGCGCGGCGTGGCGTTCTCGCATGGATGCCACGCCGCGATCGGCTTTGCGTGCGCGCCGCGACGCGTGTTAAGCGGGGCGATGCCCGCCCCCATCCTCCCCTTGATCGACGCCGTGACGCACTGGCCCGAGCGTGGGGCCCTGATCGGCCTCGATCTTGGCACCAAGACCATCGGTGTCGCCGTGTCCGACCCCGACCGCCGGCTGGCAACCGGCGTCGAGACCATCCAGCGCAAGGCCTTCAAGGCCGACGCAGCGCGGCTGCTTGCGATATCAGGCGAGCGCAATGCGGTCGGCTTCGTGCTTGGGCTGCCCATCAACATGGACGGCAGCGAGGGGCCGCGCGCGCAATCGACCCGCGCCTTTGCCCGCAATTTCTCCAATCTCACCGGGCTTGCCATTGCCTTGTGGGACGAGCGGCTCTCGACCGCGGCGGTCGAGCGTGAGCTGATCGGAATGGACGTTTCTCGCGCCCGCCGCGCCGAGGTGATCGACGAGCACGCCGCGATCTTCATCCTGCAGGGCGCGCTGGACCGGCTCGCAAAACTGCGCAGGGATCGCTGAGCATGGCGGTCGTCATCGCGGCGCTGCTGCCGGTGTTTTTGCTGATCGTGCTCGGCTTCATCCTGAAGCGGACCCTGATACGACCGGAAACGCAATGGCATGGACTGGAACGGCTGACCTATTATGTGCTGTTTCCGGTCCTGCTGGTACAGACGCTGGTCAAGGCCGACCTGAGCAAGGTGCCGGTGGCCGGCGTCGGCGGCGCGCTGCTGCTCTCGGTGCTGCTGATGTCGCTGCTCTGCCTGGCGCTACGGCCCTTGCTCGCGCGCCTGTCGATCGACGGCCCCGCCTTCACCTCGATCTTCCAGGGCGCCACCCGCTGGCAGACCTATGTGGCGCTTGCCGTATCCGGCAGCCTGTTCGGCGACCTCGGGCTGGCGCTGGCTTCCGTCGCGATGGTCGCCATCATTCCGCTGGTCAACGTGTTCAGCGTTTCCGTGCTCGCTCACTACGCTTCGCCGGAAAAGCGCTCGGTTGGCACGATCGTCGCGACCGTGGCACTCAATCCGTTTATCTGGGCCTGCGTCATCGGGTTGGCGCTCAACGTCACCCACATCCCACTTCCCAAACTCTGGCACGAGGTGGCCGATGCGCTCGGACGTTCCTCGCTCGCCATCGGCTTGCTGGTGACCGGCGCTGGCCTGCACCTCGAAGGCATGTTCCGGCCGAGCCTCGCTGCCTCGGTCGCGCTGGTGCTCAAGCTCGTGTTGATGCCCGTCATCGCGGTCACGCTGGCGCTCTGGTTCGGAGTTTCCGGTCCGAACCTTGCCATCGTCACGGCCTGCGCCGCGGTGCCCACCTCTTCCTCGGCCTATGTGCTGGCGCGACAAATGGGCGGCGACGCCCCGCTGCTGGCCCAGATCATCACGCTGCAGACCATTTTGGCGGCGATTACGATGCCGATTGCGATTGCGCTGGCGGCCATGTGCTAGTTGGAACCCGCCAGCCAGAAAGTCTGGATGGTCGCCGCCAGATTGTTGATGCCGTGCAGGACGATGGTCAGCCAGGTCGAATTGGCGCGGTAGCGCAGATAGCCAAGCAGCAAGCCGATCGAAAACACCTCGCCGAAAAAGAACCAGTCGTATTGCAGATGCAGCGAAGTCCAGGCCAGCGACGACAGGAAGATGGCCCCGGCGACGCCGAGCCGCGACTCCGACCAGCCGCGATAGAGAAACCCGCGCGCGAAGATCTCCTCCCACATCGGCGCGGCGACGGCAAACGCGATCACCAATAGCCACAGCGCGCCGTCGGCCTGCGCTGTTTTCAGAACCTCGCCCATGAAGCCCGGCGTCACCTCGCGCCCGAGCGAGCGCGACAGCAGGTCCCAGCCGCCGACGAGAATGACTAGCGCAGCGAGGCCGATGAAGAAATTGCGCCACGAGGGCCAGCGCAGCGCCAGATAGTCGGCAAACGGTATGCGCGTCGGTCGGATTGCAATCCACGTCGCCAACAGCACGGCGGGCAATCCCAGGATGACCGAGAGCGAGATGGTCAGGCCGCCGCCGATGACACGGATCGCCTCAGTGATGTCGAACGATCCGCCCTGCCGCAGCACAAAATAGATGATGACCGAGAGTTGGCCGAGGAACACCGCGGCAAAGATGAACACGCCCCACAGCGTCGTGCCCCAGAATTTCCAGGCGCATGGCGGCCGCTGATCTGGCATCGCTGGCGGTACGGCAGCGGGACTTGCGGTGGTGAGGGAGTCCATCAAGTGACTTTCATAGCCGGAGGATTATCTTCGCCATGCCCGAGCTTGCCGATGAAGCTTCAGCGAAGGCGGCAAACCCAGCCACGACGGTGAGACGCGTTCATGCTCACGGCAGCGCGCGCTCCAGAAGGCCGCGGACATTGCCACTATCCAGATCGACCGCGCCATACATGCCGGCGTGGGTGCCGGCAAGACGCGTGGCTGCGAACAACTCGGCATGCCGCGGCGACACGCCATTGAGCGCCGCGGCAGCCGCCAGCAGCGCCAGCTTTTCGACCGCCAGCCGCGCCACGCGCTCGCTGTCCGGCCGGTGGAACGCCTTGCCGATGAACGCGGTGGCTTCACCTGCACCCGGCAATCCGAGCGTCTCGCCGGTCAGTTCATGCACGATGCCGGAGGCCGCTTCGGGATCGCGCGACAGCGCGCGCAGCACGTCGAGGCACATCACATTGCCGGAGCCTTCCCAGATCGCATTGACCGGTGACTCCCGGTAATGCCGCGCCAGAATGCCCTCCTCCACGTAGCCGTTGCCGCCGAGGCACTCCATCGCCTCATAGAGAAAGCCAGGGGCGCTCTTGCAGACCCAGTATTTGATGGCGGGCGTCAGCAGCCGCATATAGGCGGCTTCCTTGGCGTCAACAGGGGCGCGATCGAACGAACGGCATAGCCGCATCACCAGCGCGATGGTTGCCTCGACATGCAGCGCCATGTCCGACAGTACCGCCTGCATCAGCGGCTGGTCGGCGAGATGCTTCTGGAACACGCTGCGGTGCCGCGCGTGGTGCAGCGCATGCGCCAGCCCCGATCGCATGAGGCCGGCAGACGCGATCGCGCAATCCTGCCGCGTCAACTGCACCATCTGGATGATGGTGCGGATGCCCTTGCCCTCGGCGCCGACGCGCTCGGCGTAGGCGCTGTGAAACTCAACTTCCGAGGAGGCGTTCGAGCGGTTGCCTAGCTTGTCCTTCAGCCGCTGGAACCGGATCGTGTTGACCGAGCCGTCCGGGGCAAAGCGCGGCATGAAGAAGCAGGTCAAGCCATCCTTGGCCTGCGCCAGTACCAGAAAAGCGTCGCACATCGGCGCCGACATGAACCATTTGTGTCCGGTGATGCGGTAGACGTCCCCGTCACGCTCCGCCCGCGTCATATTGGAGCGGACGTCGGTGCCACCCTGCTTCTCGGTCATGCCCATGCCGAGTGTCATGCCGCGTTTTGTCGGCCATGGTGCAAAGCTCGGGTCATAGGATCGCGTCGCGACGACCAGCATCACCTTCGCCAACAGGTCAGGCTGTTCCGCAAGCGCCGCCACCGACGCGCGCGTCATGGTGATCGGGCAGAGATGCCCGGTCTCGACTTGTGCTGCCATGTAGAATTTCGCCGCGCGCACCACTTCGGACGCACCGCCGGCCGGCTTGCCGTCGGCAGTCCAGGTCGAATTGTGCACGCCGGCATGCGCACTACGCGCCATCAGTTCGTGATAGGCCGGGTGAAACTCGACTTCGTCGCGGCGATTGCCGCGTGAATCGAAGGCACGCAGCTTGGGCGTATTCTCGTTGGCAATGCGGCCGCGCTCCGCCATTGCCGCAGAACCCCAATGCTTGCCGAAGTCAGACAACTCCCCCTCTGCCGCAGCGCCGCCATTGGCGGCGACCGCATCGAGCAGCGGCCGGTCGGCCACGTATAGATCGACATCCCAAAATGGCGGCGACTGGTTGAAGACCTCGTGGGTCGAAAATGTTGCCTGGCTCATGGCTGATCCTGGAACAGTTAAATCACTTCCGCGGCGTGATCGGGAAATCATAGGCCTGCCCGCCCGCGCCCGGCAGCGAAAAGTGCCACCACTCCTTCGAATAGTTTACAAATCCTCGCCGCGCCATCACCTGGACCAGCTTCTCCCGCCAGCGGCGTTGCGCTGCGGTGATGGATTTCGCCGCCGTGTGCGACTTGGCGTCGGAACAATCGTAGCCGGTGCCCATATCGACGCTGCCTTCCGGCGCGCGCAGGTTCACGTTGGCGATGCAGTCGGCATAATCCTTGGCGGGATCGAAGGTTGCCGAATTGTCGGCCTTCAGATCAACCAATGTGAGATCGAGCGCAGCTCCGGTCGAATGCCCGGAACGTTCGGCAATATAGCCCAGGCGAAACAGGTCGGCCTTGCGGAACGATGGATTGTAGCGCTTCCGCGCCGGTGTTTCGCGGCCATCGCGCGACCAGGCCACCATGTCGGCCACCGCGCGCACCGGGCGGTAGCAATCGAACATCTTTAGCGCCAGGTTCTGCAGCGCGAGTTCTTCCTGAACGCTCTTCAAGCGCATGCCGACCTCGCGCTTCACCACGCATTCGGCAGCCTGATAGCCCCGCAGCGGACGGCCGACAAGATTGTTCGAGCCGGCGTAACGGATATCCTGGATGATGGTCGGATCGATGTCGCGCAGATAAACGAAACCGGCAGGCAGTTTTGGCGCCTGCGCGGCGGCGCTCGCGATGCAACCCGCCGCGAATATCGCCGCGAGTGCCACCCGCCTTCCAGCACCCCTGCCAACAGTCACGCCGGTGCCCACATGGTCCGAATGCATTGAGTGAAATGCCGCACGTTTTCCCCGATGTATCGCGTGCCAATCCTGGCCATTCTAGTGGAATCCCCAGGTGCGCGGATTTACCCTGTCGCGGAAGCGCTAGTGGATAAGTCGGTACCTCGGATTTGAAGCTTGCCCTGCATGGCATCTCTGCCTATAGCTCTCGCTTTAATGACCCCTGCATCGAAATCGACCTTCGTCCTCGGGCACCGGCACTTGCTGGGAATCGAGGGGCTTTCCGCTGCCGACATTACCGGCCTGCTCGACCTTTCCGAGGAATATGTCGAGCTCAACCGCCAGGTGGACAAAAAGCGCACCTCCTTGCGCGGTCGGACCCAGGTGAACCTGTTTTTCGAGGCGTCTACCCGAACCCAATCCTCGTTCGAACTGGCGGGAAAACGGCTTGGCGCCGACGTCATGAACATGTCGGTGTCCTCGTCCTCGATCCGCAAGGGCGAGACGCTGATGGACACAGCCGTGACGCTCAACGCCATGCACCCGGACATCCTGGTGGTGCGGCACCACGCCTCTGGCGCGGTGGAACTTCTGGCGCGCAAGGTTGACGGTTCCGTGATCAATGCCGGCGACGGCGCGCACGAACATCCGACCCAGGCGCTGCTGGACGCACTGACCATCCGCCGGAATAAGGGCCGGCTGGAAGGCCTCGTGATCGCGATCTGCGGCGACGTCATGCATTCCCGCGTAGCGCGCTCCAATATCCTCCTGCTCAACACCATGGGCGCGCGCGTCCGCGTCGTCGCCCCCTCGACGCTGCTGCCGCGCGGTATCGAACGGATGGGCGTCGAGGTCGCGCGCGACATGCGCGAAGGCCTCAACGGCGCCGATATCGTGATGATGCTACGGCTGCAGCGCGAGCGCATGAACGGCTCCTTCGTGCCGTCGTCGGGCGAATATTTCCACTATTTCGGCCTCGACCAGAAGAAGCTCGCTTACGCCAAGCCGGACGCGCTGGTAATGCATCCGGGCCCGATGAACCGCGGCGTCGAGATCGACTCGATCGTGGCCGACGGCGCGCAATCGCTGATCCGTGAACAGGTGGAAATGGGAGTGGCAGTGCGCATGGCGGTGCTTGAAGCGCTCGCCCGCAACCTGCCGAACGCGTAATCATGCTGACCGACCGCCGCCCGATCCTGCTCGCCAATGCCCGCGTCGTCGATCCCTCCAGGGACCTTGACGGCCCCGGCGACGTCCTGATTGCGGACGGAACGATCCGTGACTCCCGGCGCGGCATCGGCGCTGCCGGCGTGCCTGAAGGTACCGACATCATCAATTGTGCCGGCAAGATCGTCGCCCCCGGGCTGATCGACATGCGCGCCTTTGTCGGCGAACCCGGCGCCAGCCACCGCGAAACCTTTGCCTCCGCAAGCCAGGCGGCGGCCGCCGGCGGCATCACCACCATCATCTGCCAGCCGGACACTTCGCCCGTCATCGACAATTCGGCCACCGTCGACTTCGTGCTGCGCCGCGCCCGCGACACCGCGATCGTCAACATCCACCCGATGGCGGCGCTGACCAAGGGGCTAGGCGGTCAGGAAATGACCGAGATCGGCCTCTTGAAGGCTGCCGGCGCGGTCGCCTTTACCGATGGCGACAAGAGCGTCACCAACGCGCAGGTGATGCGCCGAGCGCTGACTTATGCGCGCGATTTCGACGCGCTGATCGTGCACCACACCGAGGACCCTGATCTCGTCGGCGAAGGCGTGATGAACGAGGGCGAGTTCGCCGCCCGGCTTGGGCTCGCCGGCATTCCCAACGCCGCCGAGGCCGTGATGCTGGAGCGCGATATGCGCCTGGTGGCGTTGACCGGCGGGCGCTATCACGCGGCCTCGCTATCGTCGATCGAGTCGCTGGAAATCCTCAAACGTGCGCGCGACGCCGGCCTCGACGTCAGCGCTTCCGTATCGATCAACCACGTCACGCTGAACGAAAACGACATCGGTCCCTACCGCACCTTCCTGAAGCTTTCGCCGCCGCTACGCACCGAGGAGGACCGCCTCGCCCTCGTCGCAGCGGTCGCCTCCGGCCTGGTCGATGTCGTGATGTCCGATCACAATCCACAGGACGTCGAGGTGAAGCGGCTGCCGTTTGCGGAAGCGGCTTCCGGCGCGGTCGGGCTGCAGACCATGCTGCCGGCGGCGCTCCGGCTGATCCACAACGGCGAGATGGACTTCAAGACGCTGATCCGGGCGATGTCGACCCGCCCTGCGGAGCTTCTCGGCCTGCCCGGCGGCTCGCTGCGGGCGGGTTCCCCGGCCGACGTGATCGTCATCGACCCCGATACGCCCTGGGTGCTCGATCCCGCCGACCTCAAATCGCAGTGCAAGAACACGCCGTTCGACGAAGCCCGCTTCTCGGGGCGCGTCGTGCGTACTATCGTGGGCGGGCGGACAGTTTATGAACACGTCTGATTCGTCCGAACCAGCCCGCGTGGAGTGACGGCGATGTCACCTGAAGTATGGCTGCCGTTGGCTTTCGTTCTCGGCTATCTGCTGGGCTCGATTCCCTTCGGGGTGGTACTGACCACAGTCGCGGGCACGCAGGACCTGCGCTCGATCGGCTCTGGCAACATCGGTGCCACCAACGTATTGCGCACGGGGCGCAAGGGCCTCGCCGCTGCGACGCTGATCGGCGATATGCTCAAGGGTACGGTTGCGGTGATGATCGCAGGCTATTTCGGCGGCGCCGATGCGGCGATGCTGGCCGCGCTCGGCGCATTCCTCGGTCACCTCTTCCCGGTCTGGCTCAAATTCAACGGCGGCAAAGGCGTCGCCACCTATATTGGCGTGCTGATCGGCCTGTTCTGGCCGGGGGCCGTGATGTTCTGCCTGATCTGGTTGGCCACCGCCCTCACCACGCGCTATTCGTCACTGTCGGCGCTGGTTGCCGCATTCGTCACCCCGCTGTTCCTGTGGTGGTTCGGCCACCCCGCGCTGGCGTCGCTGTTCGTCGTGCTGACGCTGCTGCTGTTCTGGAAGCACAGCGAGAATATCAAACGGCTGCAGGCCGGGACTGAAGGACGGATCGGGGCGAGGTAAGATGTCCCGGCTCTCGTAGCCCGGATGAGCGCAGCGATATCCGGATCGGCGTTAGACTGTTCCCGGATGTCGCTGCGCTCATCCGAGCTACGGCTCTATCGACGCGCAAGCGCCCCCTCCACAAATCGCGCCGCCGCGAGGGCTTGGGCATCAGCGCCGTATCTCGCAATCACCTGCACGCCCACCGGCAAATTGACTTCCGCCACAAGAGCCGGAACGTTGACGCACGGCACACCCATCAGCGTCCACAGCCGGTTATAACGGGCGTCGCCGGTCGAGCCCAATCCCTTCGGTGCCACGCCAGGTGCCGACAAGGTCAGCAACACATCGCCATCATCGAACACCTTTTCCAGCGCTTGTCTGGCGCGGTTCGCTATTCCAATCGCCGCGTCATACGCGGCGGGCGTTGTGTCCCTGCTCCCATCCAGCTTGGCCCGCAAGAGCGGCGCCATCTCCGCGTAATGTTCACGGTATTCCCAGGCGAGCGCCCGATGCGCCTCGAATTCCTGCACGATCGGCTGCGCAGCCCATGCGTCGGCAAAAATCTGGGGCAGGTTCAGCGCACGCACGTACGCACCGGCTTTCTCCACCGCTCGCGTCGCAATCCGCAACGCCGCCTGGCCCGACGTTTCCGGCGCGCCGGCGAAATCCTGGAGCACAAAGCCGATGCGTGGTGTTGGAATCGTGTGCGGCAGAAGCAATTCGGGCCGACCGGTCATCGCGGACAACCCGCGCGCGACGTCATCAATGCCGGCCGCGAACAGCCCCACCGTATCAAGCGTCCACGAGTAGCATTTGACGCCAACCGTCGGCAGCAAGCGGTAGGACGGCTTGATCGCGGCGACGCCACAGAACGAGGCCGGCCGGATCACCGAACCGCCGGTCTGCGTCCCCAGTGCCAGCGGGATCATGCCGGCCGCAACCGCTGCGGCCGAGCCCGATGATGATCCGCCGGGTGTATGACCCTTGTTGTGCGGATTGAGCGTCGGCGTCGGATCCATCGAGGCGAATGCCGTCGTCGTGGTCTTGCCGATGATGCTTGCGCCCGCCTGCTTCAGCATCATCACGACGGCGGCGTCGGCGCGCGGTCGATATCCCCGGTAGATCGGCGAGCCCATTTCGGTCGGAAACTCCGCCGTATCCATGACGTCCTTGATGCCCACCGCAATGCCGCGCAGCGGTCCGGCGTTTGCCGCGCGCACATTTTCGGTACAGCAGACGAAAGCGCCGATGGCTTTGTCCTGTGCGGTGATCGCTTCCAGCGACTGCGCGATGGCGTTGTCGGGTGAAAGTTCGCCAGCATCGATGCGGCGCTGAAGGTCGGCGACCGAGATCATGGGCGTGTTCCTGCGGCTTTTGATCGTGGCGGCTGGATGGAATATGATTGATCCGCCGCTGTCAAAGTTGTCCGTGTGTCGTGATGCAGCTTGAATCCATCCTGACCTGTCCGCGCTGCAACCATCAATCCGATGAGCAAATGCCAACGGACGCCTGCCAGTTTTTGTATATCTGTAAAGGCTGCGGCGAGAGGCTGAAACCGCTGGCGGGAGACTGCTGCGTGTTCTGCTCGTACGGCTCCGTGCCGTGTCCTCCCGTTCAGGAAAGCGGCAAAGGTGCCTGCTGCAGCTAGCAAGCTCAGGACGTTTTTACGTCAAACAGGTTGATCGCAATCTCAGGTTGGGCAAAGCTGTGTCCGCATGCATGACCGGACGCCACAAACCCTTCACCTCACCGACGCCGAGCGGATCGACCGGCTGCGGCTGATCCGCAGCGACAATGTCGGCCCGCGCACCTTCAACTCGCTTATCAGTCATTTTGGCAATGCGCGCGCGGCGCTGGAGCGGCTGCCCGATCTGGCGCGGCGTGGCGGCGCTGCGCGTTCGGGGCGTATCTGCAGCGAAGAGCAAGCGCGGGCCGAGATCGCGGCGGCGAGCAAGATCGGCGTTTCGCTGGTGGCGCCGGGCGAAGCCGCTTACCCGCCGCGGCTGGCGACCCTCGACGATCCGCCGCCGCTGCTCGGCGTGCGCGGCACGCCCGACGCGCTGATGCGGCCGATGATCGCGATCGTCGGCTCGCGCAACGCTTCCGGCGCCGGATTGAAATTCGCCGGCCAATTGGCGCGCGACCTCGGCGACGCCGGCTTCGTCGTCATCTCCGGGCTGGCGCGCGGCATCGATCAGGCCGCGCATCGCGCGACGATCGAAAGCGGCACGGTCGCGGCGTTGGCCGGCGGCCACGACCGGATCTATCCACCGGAGCATCAAGATTTGCTGGCGATCTTGCTCAAACAAGGCGGAGCGATTTCCGAGATGCCGCTCGGCCACGTGCCACGCGCCCGCGACTTTCCACGCCGCAACCGCCTGATCTCGGGCGCCTCGCTCGGCGTCGTCGTGATCGAGGCCGCGCATCGGTCGGGATCGCTGATCACGGCGCGGATGGCTGCCGAACAGGGCCGCGAAGTGTTCGCGGTGCCCGGCTCGCCGCTCGATCCGCGCGCCGCCGGCACCAACGATCTGATCAAGCAGGGCGCAGCGCTGGTCACCGAAGCGAACGACGTCATCAACGCCATTCAGCCGATCCTCGAACGGCCGATCACGCTCGAGGCGCGCGAGGACGACGAGCCGCTCGACTTCGACACCGATCCAGGCGAACGCGAGCACATCGTTGCGCTGCTGGGACCGAGCCCAGTCAGCCTCGACGATCTGATCCGGATGTCGGGCCTCTCGCCCACCATCGTTCGCACAGTGCTGCTCGAACTCGAACTCGCCGGACGGCTGGAGCGTCACGGCGGCGGGCTGGTGTCGCTGATTTAGTCCTTCTCGCTGCGTGCGTCGAACTTCATCCGCGCATGTTGAATCTCTGGCTGATGCTCGATCGCCCAGGTGCCGAGAGCTTTCACCGGCTTGGATAAGCCACGTCCCAGATCGGTCAATTCGTAGTCGACACGCGGCGGAATGGTTGGAAACACAGTTCGCGTCACAAGACCATCGCGTTCCAATCCGCGCAGCGTCAGCGTCAGCATGCGCTGCGAGATGCCGCCGATCATGCGCTTGATCTCGTTGAAGCGCTTCGGGCCATCGCCAAGCATCATGATCACGAACACGCTCCATTTATCGCCGACCCGCGCCAGCACGGATGCGGCGCCGCGGCAGTCACTGTCGAGGTGGGGACCGGCTGGCAGGGCAGGCACTTTTTTGTGCTCGGGTCTCATGGATGTGCTCGGGTGTAAAAAATGTGCGTTCTTGCGGGACCTTACGACAGTCACTCATATAGCGCCAGTTACAAACGTATACCAAGGGTGACCCCTCATGAAGCTTCTGCATCTCGATTCCAGCGTTCTCGGCCCCCACTCCGTCAGCCGCCAGGTTTCCGCCGCCATCGTCGACCGCCTCCGTCAATCCACCCCCGGCCTCGAAGTCGGCTACCGTGATCTTACGCTGACCCCGCTGGCGCATCTCACCGGCTCACACCTCGCTGCCGGCCAGGGAGCGGCCCCGGAAGCTGCATTGCGGGAGGATATCGCCGCCGGTCAGGCTGTCCTGGAAGAGTTTCTGGCCGCCGACATCGTCGTGATCGGCGCGCCCATGTACAATTTCACGATACCGAGCCAGCTCAAGGCCTGGATCGACCGTATCCTGGTCGCGGGGAAGACCTTCAAATACGATGCCCAAGGTGTCCAGGGGCTGGCCGGCAACAAGCGCGTCATCGTCGCGATCTCGCGCGGTGGCTATTACGGCCCGGGCACGCCGGCCGCGCTCGGCGAACATCTCGAAACCTATTTGCGCTGGGTATTCGGCTTCATCGGCATCAGGAATCCCGAATTCATTTCCGCCGATGGCATTCAGGTCGGCCCGGAGCACCGCGAAAAAGCCGTCGCCGGCGCGCTGAGGGCCGCGAGCGACCTACACGCGGCGTAGTTGGAGCGAGAGCGGTTGCCGCCGCTAGGCGCGACGGCAGCCGCTCGATCAGAAGACGCCGTTGATGCGGAGGATAACGGCGACCAGCGAGATCAGCAGACCTACCCCGGAAAACAGAGCGACTGAAACAAGTTGAGCGGTATCCGAGCTTTGCGACGCCGATGAGGAGATGCCAGCGGTTTTCGGCATGACGGCTCTCCGGTTCTTTGATTGGCAAGAACGCCTGCCTCAAAATGTCCTGCAGTTACACGCCGGGTTCAATGCGCGTTCTGGCTCCGCGCCAATCCGCCGCAGGGCGCCGGAGCCCGTCAGCGCGACGAGATTAGACCGCTGACCGGCTTGGATCGTGCCGGGATCTGCTTACCCCCGATAGATTGGCGCACCGCTTGGAGAGGCCGTGGCGCCGCCGTCGACGAACAACTCCTGGCCCTGTACATGGGCGGAATCGTCGGAAGCGAGGAACAGGACCGTCTTGGAAATATGCTCGGGTTCGCCGATCCGGCCGAGCGGCGTCGACAACGCGATGCGCTTTTCAAACGCCTTTTCGGCTTCCGGCGTGGCGATCGCCGCCCCCCAGATCGGGGTGCGAATCGCGCCGGGCGCCACCACGTTGACGCGGATGCCACGCGGCGACAATTCCGAAGCCATGATCCGCGCCATCGCACGCACGCCGGCCTTGGCCGCCCCATAGGCCGAATAGCCGGGGATTCCGAGCACCGAGATCACCGAGCCGTTGAGAATGATCGAGGCGTTGTCGTTGAGATGCGGCAGCGCCGATTGCACGGTGAAGAACACGCCGGTCAGGTTGGTGCTGATGACCTTCTCGAACGCCTCGAGGGTTGAGTCACCTAGCGGCGTGCCACCGGCGATCCCGGCATTGGCGAACAGGATGTCATATTTGCCGAACTTTTCGGCCCCCTTCCCGATCGCAGCTTCGGTCGCCGCGATGTCGGTGGCGTCAGCCGCGAGCGCCAGCGCGTTTGGGCCCAATTCTTTCGCAGCGGCATCAAGCGTTGCCTGATTCCGTCCGGTTATGACGACCCGGGCACCTTCGGCCACGAACAGTTTTGCGGTCGCGAGGCCAATGCCACTGTTGCCCCCTGTGATCAACGCCGTCTTGTTCGCGAGCCTCATGGCATGTCCCCTATGGTTGCATTATTAAACTAGATTGATTAGCTAGGGCATCTGGTTTAATATTGCAACCACACAAAGCCGTGATCGGTCTCAAACCGATCGGAGACTGAAATGGTGAAACGAACCAGCTTTGAGCATGACGATTGCCCGATCGCGCGCTCGCTGGATGCGATCGGCGACTGGTGGTCGATGCTGATCATTCGCGAGGCGCTGTTTGGCATCAGCCGCTTCAGCGAATTCCAGAAGAGACTGGGGCTCGCCAAGAACATCCTCACGGTGCGGCTGCGCGCGCTGGTCGATCAGGGCATTCTGAAAACCGCGCCCGCTTCCGACGGCAGCGCCTATCAGGAATATCTGCTGACGCTGAAAGGCCGTGGCGTCTTCCCTATCCTGGTCGCCCTGCGGCAATGGAGCGAGGAGTTCGACGAGCACCCGGAAGAGATCGCCACCATCTTGGTCGACAAGGAAAAGGGTAAGCCGGTTCGCAAACTCGAACTCTACTCGCAGGATGGGCGGCTATTGAGTGCGGGGGATACCGCGCTGAAGCCACGGGCGGTGGTGAAGCAAGGCGGGCGGCTTACGGCGTAGCCGACCTTCTTCTCCCTCTCCCGTTCTTGCGGGGAAAGGAAGAGTGCCCCGTGGGAGACTGCCGTCGGTTTGAACTCTCACGAGAGCTTGCGTTTGCTGCGGGTGCGCAGGCGCTCTTCCGCCTCGAGCTGCGCCATGCCGAGCAAATGGCTGAGCACCTCGAGCCGATGGCGCTCCGCGAGCTTGACCAGTTCGGCAACGGTCTCCGCAATGAAGGCCACGGCCTCGTCGGGGCCGCCTTCCTCACCTCGTTCTTCGGTTGGCGATTCCGGTTTCTTGCCTGAAGCCTTCCGCTTCCGGCCGCCCGCAGCCTTGCTCAAAAAATTTGCATCCTAACGACACAAAATATTACCCAGAAATAACCCCTTTGGAGGCGCAACTCTAGGGCGCATTTCGCAACTCCTCAGATATAAGTGGATAGCGAAAGGTTCCCTGGCGGCATCTGCCGATTTGACAGGGGCCGCCTCACCACCCATGTTCGGGCCAATCGGTGGGCCGCGAGTCTCGCGGAACCCGCCTTTATCTTTTCCCGTAAGCCATTGGAATGACATGAATATCGTCATCGTGGAGTCGCCGGCGAAAGCCAAGACGATCAATAAGTATTTGGGCGCCTCCTACGAGGTTCTGGCCTCGTTCGGCCATGTCCGCGACCTCCCCGCCAAGAACGGTTCCGTCGATCCGGACGCCAATTTTCAGATGATCTGGGAGGTCGATCCCAAGGCGGCCGGCCGGCTCAACGACATCGCCAAGGCCCTGAAGGGCGCCAGCCGACTGATTCTCGCAACCGACCCTGATCGCGAGGGCGAAGCGATCTCCTGGCACGTGCTGGAGGTGATGAAAGAGAAACGCGCGCTGAAGGATCAGAAGATCGAGCGCGTGGTGTTCAACGCCATCACCAAGCAGGCGGTGACCGATGCCATGAAGGCGCCGCGCCAGATCGACGGCGCGCTGGTCGACGCCTATATGGCGCGCCGCGCGCTGGACTATCTGGTCGGTTTCACGCTCTCGCCGGTGCTCTGGCGCAAGCTGCCGGGCGCGCGGTCGGCCGGCCGCGTGCAATCAGTCGCCCTGCGGCTGGTCTGCGACCGCGAACTCGAAATCGAAAAATTCGTCCCGCGCGAATACTGGTCGTTGGTCGCGACCCTGACCACGCCGCGTGGCGACAGCTTTGAGGCGCGCCTCGTCGGCGCCGACGGCAAGAAGATCCAGCGGCTCGACATCGGCTCCGGCGCCGAAGCCGAAGACCTCAAGAAGGCCATTGAAGCGGCGAACTTCACGGTTTCGACCGTCGAAGCAAAACCCGCGCGCCGCAATCCGCAGGCCCCCTTCACCACCTCGACGCTGCAGCAGGAAGCCAGCCGCAAGCTCGGCTTTGCGCCGGCGCACACCATGCGGGTCGCGCAGCGCCTCTACGAAGGTATCGACATCGGCGGCGAGACCACCGGCCTCATCACCTATATGCGAACCGACGGCGTGCAGATCGACGGCTCGGCGATCACCCAAGCCCGCAAGGTGATCGGCGAGGATTACGGCAACGCCTATGTCCCCGACGCGCCGCGCCAGTACCAGACCAAGGCCAAGAACGCGCAGGAAGCGCACGAAGCGATCCGCCCGACCGATCTGTCGCGCCGGCCTGCCGAGATGCGCCGCCGCCTCGATCCCGATCAGGCGAAACTCTATGAGCTGATCTGGATCCGCACCATCGCGAGCCAGATGGAATCGGCCGAGCTCGAACGCACCACCGTGGATATCGCGGCGAAAGCCGGCTCCCGTGTGTTGGAGCTGCGCGCTTCGGGCCAGGTCATCAAGTTCGACGGCTTTCTCGCGCTCTATCAGGAAGGCAAGGACGACGACGGTGACGACGAGGATTCCCGCCGCCTCCCCGCCATGAGCGAAGGCGAAGCCTTGAAGCGGCAGGCGCTTGCCGTTACCCAGCATTTCACCGAGCCGCCGCCACGCTTCTCGGAGGCCTCGCTGGTCAAGCGGATGGAAGAGCTCGGTATCGGCCGTCCCTCGACCTACGCCTCGATCCTGCAGGTCCTGAAAGATCGCGGTTACGTCAAGCTGGAGAAGAAGCGGCTGCATGGCGAGGACAAGGGCCGCGTCGTGGTCGCCTTCCTGGAAAACTTCTTCTCGCGCTATGTGGAGTATGACTTCACCGCCGCGCTGGAAGAACAGCTCGACCGCATCTCCAACAACGAGATTTCCTGGCAGCAGGTGCTGCAGGATTTCTGGACCGGCTTCATCGCCGCGGTCAACGACATCAAGGATCTGCGCGTCGCCGAGGTGCTGGATGCGCTCGACGACATGTTGGGGCCGCACATCTACCCCGCCCGCGCCGATGGCGGCGACATCAGGCAGTGCCCGACCTGCGGCACCGGCCGGCTCAATCTGAAAGCCGGCAAGTTCGGCGCCTTCGTCGGCTGCTCGAACTATCCGGAATGCCGCTATACCCGTCCGCTGGCGGCCGACTCCGAGGCGAGCGCCGACCGCGTTCTCGGCAAGGATCCCGAAACCGATCTCGACGTGACGGTGAAGGCCGGCCGCTTCGGCCCCTACATCCAGCTCGGCGAGCAGAAGGACTATCCCGAGGGCGAAAAGCCCAAGCGCGCCGGCATCCCGAAGAACATGTCGCCCGGCGACATGGAGCTCGATCTGGCGCTGAAGCTGCTGTCGCTGCCGCGTGAGATCGGCAAGCATCCGGAAAGCGGCCAGCCGATCACCGCCGGCATCGGCCGCTTCGGCCCGTTTGTGCGTCACGAGAAGACCTATGCGAGTCTTGAAGCCGGCGACGAGGTGTTCGACATCGGCCTCAATCGCGCGGTGACCCTGATCGCAGAGAAGATCGCAAAAGGCCCGAGCGGCCGCCGCTTCGGCGCCGATCCCGGCAAGCCGCTCGGCGAGCATCCGAGCCTTGGCGGCGTCGCCGTCAAGAACGGCCGCTACGGCGCCTATGTTACCGCAGGCGGCGTCAACGCCACGATCCCGAGCGACAAGACGCCGGAGACGATCACGCTGGCCGAAGCCATCGCGCTGATCGACGAACGCGCCGCCAAGGGCGGCGGCAAGCCGAAGCGCGGCGCCAAGAAGGCCGCACCGAAGAAGGCTGCCGCCAAGACTGCCAGCAAGGCTGCAGATCCCGATGCGCCGAAGCCCGCCAAGAAGGCGCTGGCGAAGAAGCCGGCCGCGAAGCCTAAATCGGAGGCCGTGAGCAAGGCGCGCGCGCCGGTCGCCTCCGCCGCCAAGACATCGGCGGCGAAGCCCACTGCACCCAAGACGCCCGCGAAAAAGCGCGCGGGCAAGGCGCGAGGATAAGTGAAGAGAAAACACGACCATGGCTTTCCGGCCCGGGACGCCATCGTCGCCTTTGTTCGTGCCCACCCGGGCAAGGTCGGCACCCGCGAGATAGCCCGCGAGTTCGGCCTGAAGAATGCCGACCGCGCCGAACTGAAACGTATCCTGCGCGAGCTCGCCGACGAAGGTGCCATCGCCAAGCGGGGCCGGAAGATTCACGAGACGGCCCTCCTGCCCCCGACCGTGATCGCCGACATCACCGGGCGCGATACCGACGGCGAACTGCTCGCCACTCCCACCGAATGGGACACAGAACAAAGCGGCCCCGCGCCGAAGATCCGCATCCACGTCCCGCGCCGTCTGCAACCCGGCACGGCGGCGGGTGTCGGCGACCGAGCCATGTTGCGGATCGAGAAGGCCGATGATAGCGAAGGCGCCCCTTATCGCGGGCGCATCATCAAGATCATCGACCAGGCCCGCACGCGCGTGCTCGGCATCTTCCGCAAACTGCCTGGCGGCGGCGGCCTGCTCGTTCCCGTCGACAAGAAGCAGGCCGGGCGCGAATTGAACATCGCGCCATCGGACACCGCGGGCGCCGAGGATGGCGACCTCATTAGCGTCGATCTGGTGCGCTCGCGCGGTTATGGCCTCGCCTCCGGCAAGGTGAAGGAGCGGCTCGGCTCGTTGTCGAGCGAAAAGGCGATCAGCCTGATCGCGATCCACGCCCACGAAATCCCGCAGGCGTTTTCACCATCCGCCTTGCGCGAGGCCGAGGCTGCGCAGCCTGCTGACTTGAAAGGCCGCGAGGACTGGCGCGATTTGCCGCTGGTGACCATCGATCCGCCTGATGCGAAGGACCATGACGACGCGGTGCACGCCGCGCTCGATTCCGATCCGAACAACAAGGGCGGCTATGTGGTCCATGTCGCGATTGCCGACGTCGCCTTCTACGTGCGGCCGGGCTCGGCGCTAGATCGCGAAGCGGTGACGCGCGGCAACTCGGTGTATTTTCCGGACCGCGTGGTGCCGATGCTGCCCGAGCGCATCTCCAACGATCTCTGCTCGCTGGTGCCGGGCGAAGCGCGTGGCGCGCTCGCGGTTCGGCTGGTCATTGGGCCCGACGGCCGCAAGCGCTCGCACAGCTTTCATCGCGTGCTGATGCGCTCGGCCGCGAAACTGCACTACGCGCAGGCGCAGGCCGCGATCGACGGACGGCCCGACGATATCACTGGCCCGCTGCTGGAGCCGATCCTGACGCCGCTCTACGCGGCCTATGCGCTGGTGAAGCTCGCGCGCGACGAACGCGATCCGCTCGATCTCGATCTGCCCGAGCGAAAGATCCTGCTCAAGCCCGACGGCACGGTCGATCGCGTCATCGTGCCCGAACGTCTCGACGCGCACCGGTTGATCGAGGAATTCATGATCCTCGCCAACGTCGCCGCGGCCGAAATGCTTGAAAAGAAGGCTCTGCCGCTTATCTATCGGGTGCATGACGAACCGACCTTGGAGAAGGTTCATAATCTACAGGAATTCCTGAAAACGCTCGACCTGCCGTTTGCGAAGACCGGCGCGCTACGACCCTCGCTGTTCAATCGGGTGCTGGGCCAGGTCCGCGGCGAGGATTATGAGCCGCTGGTGAACGAGGTGGTACTGCGCTCGCAGGCGCAGGCGGAATATTCGGCGGAGAATTACGGCCATTTCGGCCTCAATCTGCGTCGCTACGCCCATTTCACCTCGCCCATCAGGCGATACGCTGATCTGATCGTGCATCGCGCGCTGATCCGCGCGCTCGATCTCGGTGAAGGCGCGTTGCCGGAGAGCGAAACGCTGGAGACACTGAGCGAGATCGCGGCGCAGATCTCGCTGACCGAGCGGCGGGCCATGAAGGCGGAGCGCGAAACCGCCGACCGGCTGATCGCGCATTTCCTCGCCGACCGCATCGGCGCGACTTTTCAAGGCCGCATCTCGGGCGTTACGCGCGCCGGCCTGTTTGTGAAGCTTTCGAATACCGGCGCCGACGGGCTGATCCCGATCCGCACGCTCGGCACCGAGTACTACAATTATGACGAGACGCGTCACGCGCTCGTCGGCTCACGCAGCGGTGCCATGCACCGGTTGGGTGACGTTGTCGACGTGCGTCTGGTAGAAGCTGCACCGGTAGCCGGCGCGTTGCGGTTCGAACTGTTGTCGGAAGGCCAGCTCATTCCGCGCGGCAGAAAACGCGACGGCGCGAAGGCATCGGCAAAGCCATCGAAATCGCATCCGGGCCGCAGCCCGCGCGACAAGGTTCGCAAGCCTCACAAGGGTAAGTCGGGCAAAGCCAAGCCCGGCAAATCGAAGAAGGGCAAGTCATGGAAACGGTGAACGCCGCGACGACATGGACCCGGGACACCGCGCTGGCCGAGAAGCGTGACCTCTGGACCGCGATGAAGCGCGGCCTCCGTTGCCGCTGTCCGCGTTGCGGCGAAGGAAAGATGTTTCGCGCTTTCCTGAAGACTGCCGATAATTGCTCCAAGTGCGGGCTCGATTTTACTCCGCACCGCGCCGACGATCTGCCGGCCTACCTCGTCATCGTCATCGTCGGCCACATCGTGGTGCCAGTGGCGCTATGGATCGAAACCAACTACTCGCCCGCGGTGTGGCTGCAACTGGCGATGTATCTGCCGGCGACGCTGGTCTCCTCGCTTGTGCTGTTGCAGCCAATCAAGGGCGCGGTGGTCGGCATTCAATGGGCGCTGCGCATGCACGGCTTTGACGAAAATGCCCCTAGCGACATCCCGTCAGTGCCGCCGATTTGACGTTCCTACAGTAGTTGCCGCGGGCTCACGCTAGGAACTTCAAATCGAAAAACGGCACTGAAAATCTAAGTTTGCTAGCGCCCCCTTATTTCCGAAGTTCGCGAAACTGGGGCCGCGAGAGATCGCGAACTTCGGAAACGGGGCGCTAGTCTAGCTAGACCGGTAGTAACAAGAAAGCACCAAAGATGGGGATGGAATGAGCGACGTCGCGACCGCCGTAAAGGAAGAAAAAGAAGCCGATCATCATCCCTATTTCCGGCCCAAGGATGCAGCGACGCTGATCCTGATCGACCGCTCCGGTGACAAACCGAAAGTTCTGGTTGGAAAGCGCCACGACAAGGTGGTGTTCATGCCGGGCAAATATGTTTTCCCGGGCGGACGTGTCGACAAGTCGGACAACCGCATCCCGGTGGCCGCACCGATTTCCCCAGAGCTCGAGGCCAACCTGCTCAAAGGCAGTCCGAAGATCGCACCATCGCGGGCGCGCGCGTTGGCGGTTGCTGCGATTCGCGAGGCCTGCGAGGAAACCGGCCTCTGCCTCGGATGCAAGGTCGACAAGCCCGTCAAGCTAGACGGCGCGTGGAAACCGTTTGCGGAAGCAGGCCTCTTGCCCGATCCATCCGGCCTGTTCCTGATCGCGCGCGCCATCACCCCGCCCGGCCGCGTCCGCCGTTTTGATACGCGCTTCTTCACGGCCGATGCGTCAGCCATCGCCCATCGCGTCGAAGGCGTGATCCATGCCGATGCCGAACTGGTGGAGCTGGTGTGGGTCGAGATCGGCTCGCAGCCACTGGCCGACGCGCACGCCATGACCAAGAACGTGCTCGCCGAACTCGACCGCCGCCTTGCGACCGGCCCCTTGCGCCACGACGCGCCGGTGCCGTTCTTTCATTTCTACGGCGGTAAGATGCAGAAGGACGTGCTGGGGGCGTAAGGCCCTGCTCTCTCTGCGCCATTCCGGGGCATCGCGGAGCGATGAACCCGAAATCTCGAGATTTCCGGGTCTGCGCTACGCGCATCCCGGAATGACAGTCGTGTTGAGACTCCGCGCAAAAACAAAATATTCTTCTGCGCTTCTCCAATGGCTTCACCGCCGCCCATGCCTATCTCTTTCCCAACAATAACAGCTACGGAACGGCGCGATGGCACAGCGGCAACTCAAGCTCGGCGCGTTCATGCGGCCGGTCTCCATCCACACCGGCGCGTGGCGCTATCCCGGCGCCTGGCCCGATGCCAACTTCAATTTCCCGCGTGTCAAGCAACTGATCCAGAAGCTCGAAGCCGGCAAGTTCGACGTGTTCTTCATGGCCGATCATCTGGCCGTGCTGAACATGCCGATCAATGCGCTCAAGCGCAGTCACACGGTCACTTCGTTCGAGCCGTTCACGCTGTTGTCGGCGCTATCAGCCGTGACGGAACATATCGGCCTGATCGCGACGGGATCGACGACCTTCGACGAACCCTACCACGTCGCCCGACGCTTTGCCTCGCTCGATCACATCTCAGGTGGCCGCGCCGGGTGGAATATCGTCACCACCTCCAATCCGGACGCAGCGCTCAATTTCGGGCTCGACGACCACATGGAGCACGCCGAGCGCTACAAGCGGGCGCGCGAGTTCTATGACGTGGTCACGGGTCTGTGGGATTCCTTTGCCGATGACGCCTTCACACGCGACGTCGAACAAGGCCTCTATTTCGATCCCGCTAAAATGCATGTGCTCAATCACAAGGGCAAACATCTGTCCGTGCGCGGCCCGCTCAACATCGCCCGCCCCGTGCAAGGCTGGCCGCTGATCGTGCAGGCCGGCGCGTCCGAGGATGGCAAGCAGCTCGCGGCGGAAACCGCAGAAGCCGTCTTCACCGGCGGCGGCAGCCTTGCCGACGGGCAGAAGCTCTATGCCGACATCAAGGGCCGCATGGAGAAGATCGGCCGCAACCCCGAGCATCTGAAGATCCTGCCCGGCGCCTTCGTCGTGGTCGGCGACAGCGTCGAGGAAGCCAAGGAGAAAAGGGCCAAGCTCGACAGCATGGTGCATTACGACAGCGCCATCGCTTCGCTCTCGGTGCAGCTCGGCACCGATGCCTCCGGCTTCGATCCCGACGGCCCGTTGCCGAAAATCCCCGAAACCAACGCCAGCAAGAGCGGTCGCCAGCGCCTCGTCGATGCCGCCGCGCGCGACAAGCTCACGGTACGCCAGCTCGCCCAGCGCGTCGGCGGCTATGGCGGACTGTCCTTTGTCGGCACGCCGCAGACGATCGCCGACCAGATGGAGGAGTGGCTGATCAGCCGCGGCAGCGACGGTTTTAACATCATGTTCCCGTTCCTCCCGGCAGGATTGGACGATTTCGTCGACAAGGTGGTGCCGGAACTGCAGCGGCGCGGGATCTTCCGGAAAGAGTATGAGGGCAAGACGCTGCGGGAGAATTTGGGGCTGCCAAGGCCGAAAAACCAGTTCTTTGAGGGTTAATCACCTCGGATCCGGCCGGTTTTTGCCCCGAAAACCTTGACTTTGGGCGGATCGAGGCTAGGTTGCGCGGCAACTGCAGGCCGGTTCGGCCGGCGCCTGACACCCCCTATTTGAGGTTTCGAACATGGCCAAAGCGGTCACCATCAAGGTCAAGCTCGTTTCCACGGCGGATACCGGCTTCTACTATGTCGCCAAGAAGAATTCGCGCACCATGACCGACAAGCTGGTCAAGAAGAAGTACGACCCGGTCGCGCGCAAGCACGTCGAGTTCAAGGAATCGAAGATCAAGTAAGCGAGCCAATCGCTGAAGGTTTTGAACGGGGCCTTGCGGCCCCGTTTTCGATTCTTGGCTATCCGTGTCCCGGACGCGGTGCAGCGCTTCTTCAGTGCTGCACCGCAGAGCCGGGACCTACGGTGGCCGCGGATGGACCCCTGATCAGCAGCGCACCACGCGCCGAGCGCGCGCTGCGCAGCATCTGGGAAACGATGGATAGATTACGCAGCTTGCATCTGCGGTGGCCCGCTCGGCCGTATCAGCGCGAACGCGACCTGGACAATGCCGCCGGCCAGGCCAAGCGCGACGCCGATCCGCCACGCCATGGTGTAGGAGCCGAGCGCGTCGTACAGCACGCCGCCCCCGAACGCGCCGAGGAAGCTGCCGACCTGGTGGCTCATGAAGGCGAGCCCCTGGATCATCGCCTGCCATTTCAGGCCGAACATTTCCGCCACCGCGCCCGCGACCAGCGGGCCGACGCCCATCCACAGGAAGCCCATGATGGCACCGAACAGCAGGGTGGTTGCCGGCGTCGGCGGCAGCGTGAAATACCAGGCGAGCGCGATCGAGCGGAAGATGTAGATGCCGCCGAGCAACGCCAGCTTGTTCCAGCGCTGGCCGGCCCAGCCGAAGAAGATGCTGCCGAGCACGTTGAAGCCGCCGATCATGCCGAGCGTCTGGGCGCTCAGCATCGGGTCCATGCCGCAGATCGCCAGATAGGACGGCAGGTGCGTGGTGAGAAAGACGAGCTGCATGCCGCAGACGAAATAGGCGCCGGTCATCACCACGAAAGACGCGTTGGCGAACGCCATCTTCGTTGCGGCTGTGGCCGAAGTGTCGCCGATCTCGTCTTCTGTCGGCTTGGGCAACGGGATCTTGTCCACCCTGCCCGCGTACCAGGCCGCGGGAATCATCAACAGCGACAGCACCACAAATCCGACCAGCCCCATTCGCCAGCCGTAACCTTCATTGAGCATCTGCCCGATCGGCGCGGACAATAGCGCGCCGAGGGAGCCGGCGCCCGACACCAGGCCGAGCACTGTGGAGCGCACCGACGCTGGCACCGCGCGCGCCGCAACCGACATCGCGATCGCCGCCGCGGTGCATGCCAGCGACGTGCCGATCAACACGCCCCCGCCGATCATGACGGCGAGAACGCCGTTCGCCCCCGCCATCAAGGCAAGGCCGGCGACATAGAGCAGCGCGCCGACCAACATGATGGCGCGAAAGCCGTAGCGCACCGTCATTGCCCCAGCGAGCGGCTGCAAAAATCCCCAAGCGAGGTTTTGCACCGCGATCGCCAGCGTGAAGTCGGAAATCGATATTCTGATATCCTGCGTCAGCGGCTGCATGAAAATGCCGAGCGACTGCCTCAGCCCCATGCTCAGCGTCAGCATGATGGATGCGCCGATCAGAATGGGTAGCGTCGGACGCAGGATTTGCAGCAGGGCCATTGTTTTTGTTCTCCCTATCGCCCGCGAGTCGAAAGCCGCGTCCTGCAATTGGCATCTAAAATAGGTACACAGATCTGTGTAAGTTGGCTATAAGGTTGGCACTGCTGTCAAGGAAGAGGCGACCCACGCATTCGCATGGCTACCCTGCCCGCCAAACCGGCGATGAAGGATCGGATTCTGGAAACCGCGGATAGGCTGTTCTACCTGCAGGGAATTCGCGCGGTCGGTGTCGACACCATTGCGGCCGAAATCGGCATCAGCAAACGCACGCTCTACAATCATTTCCCGTCCAAGGACGCGCTGATCTCGGCCTATCTGGCACGGCGCTTCGTGGCGCCGCGGCCATCAGACAAATCTCCGGTCGAACAGATTCTCGGCACTTTCGATTCGCTGGAGCGGCGCTTTTCGGCGAAAGATTTTCGCGGCTGTCCCTTCGTCAACGCGGTGGCCGAACTCGGCGAGGATCAGTCGGTCCGAAAGGTCGCGGTCGAGTTTAAGGAAAGCCGCCGCCTCTGGTTTCGCGGCCTGCTGGTACAACTCGGCATCCGCCAAGCGGACGCATTGGCGACGCAGCTCGCTCTGCTCGTCGACGGCTCGATCGCCCAGGATCTCGTGCGCAACGACCCCGCGATGGCGCGCGCGGCAAAGGAAGCAGCAACGGTGCTGTTGAAGAATGCAGGCGTGAAGATTGGCGGGAGCACTGCCACGAAGAAACGTGCGGCAAGAAAACGTCAGTCCTGATCGGCTACCAACCCCTCCACGGTCGTCCCTGCCTAGTGCGCAATTGCACACGGGCGCAGGGACCCATACGCCGTGGCTTTTCAGTGAGGCGATGTGGTAGTTACCTTCTTACGATAATAAGCGCCGGTGGTTATGGGTCCCTGCGTTTGCAGGGCGACGAACGCGCAAGAACATGACGGCATAGGGAGCGAAAATGGAAGACCTGAAAGTGACCACCAGCGGTTATGACTTCAAACCGGCACGCGCGGCCATGCAGCGCTATATCGACAACAACCTGCTGTCCGGCATTTCCTGGGCGGTCATGGTCGGGCGCGACCTCGTCGACGTGAATTGCGTCGGCTGGGCCGACAAGGAAGCGCAGACGCCGCTCCGCACCGATCACATCTTCCGCGTCTTCTCCAACACCAAGCTGATCACCTCCTGCGCCGTGCTCTTGCTGTTCGAGGAAGGAAAACTCAGGCTCGACGACGGAATCGAAAAGTTCATTCCGCAGCTCGGAAATCGCAAGGTGCTGCGGCCCGGCGCCAGCTCGCTGGATGACACCGAGCCTGCGAAGAGCTCAATCACCATCCGTCAGTTGCTCAGCCACAGCTCCGGCCTGAGCTACGGCTTCTTCGATCCCGGTACCGCCATCTACAAGGCGCTCAACGAGCGCGGCGTCCACAATCCCATGACGACGCTGGCCGACATGGTGGACGTGCTGGCCGGCCTGCCGCTGATCTATCAGCCGGGCACGTCGTGGGAATATTCGCTGGCCACCGACGTGCTGGGGCGGTTGGTCGAAGTCATCAGCGGCCAGAGTTTCGACAAGTTCATCCAGGCGCGCATTCTGGGTCCGCTCGGCATGGTCGATACCGGCTTCGTCGTGCCGGAAAAGGATCAGGGCCGGCTCGTCGCCTATTACGCCGGTGCGGACCCGATGGAGCCGATGAAGCCGGGATTGACCCGAACCGACAACTCGCCCTTCCCCGGCGCTTATCTGCGCCCGATCGCAAGGCTGAGCGGCGGCGGCGGCCTGGTTTCAACCCTACCCGACATGGTCACGCTGATCCGAAGCCTGCTGCCCGGAGGGCCGACCCTGCTCAAGCCCGAGACGATTGCGCTGATGCTGACCAACCAGTTGCCCGAGGATCAGTGGATCCGCTTTGCCATGATGGGAGAGCAGCCCGGCAAGGCCTTTACCTTGGCCGGCGGATTGATCCTGACGCCTTCGGCGTTTGATCATCCGGACGCCACAGGCGAACTCTATTGGGGCGGCGTCGCCGGCACCCAATGGTGGATCTCGCCGAAGCGCAACGTGGCCGGCGTGATGATGGCCCAGCGCCAGATGGCGTTCGTGCATCCGTTCTCGTTCGAGTTCAAGCGGCTGGCGTATGAGGCGGTGAAGCAGAATGCCGAGGTTGTTGCTTGACGCGACAACCGATCTGCGGTCGTCTCTGCGTTCGCACTAGTGCGTTCGCAGACACGACAGTTCAGGCCGCCGCCGCTGATACCACCCGGTTCCGTCCGTCGTGCTTGGCGCGATAGAGCGCGGTGTCGGCGCGCTTGAGCACGTCGGCGACCGGCTCGCCCTTGTGGTCCAGCGTCGCCAGGCCGATCGAAATCGTGACGTCGATCCGCTTGGTGCCCTTGTTGACCGCAAAGGTTTCGCTGGCGACCGAGCGGCGCAGACGCTCGGCGACCATGCCGGCGACGGTCAGGTCGGTTTCCGGCATCACGATGACGAATTCCTCGCCGCCATAGCGGCAGGCCAGATCGATGCCGCGGATCGACTTGCGGATGCGCACCGCGAACTCGCGCAGCACGTCGTCGCCGGCGTCGTGGCCGTAGGTGTCGTTGATGGATTTGAAGAAGTCGATGTCGAGGATCATCAGCGCAAGCGGCTTGCCGCGGCTCGAGGCCTGCTCGACGAGCGTCGAGAGATGGCTTTCCATGTAGCGGCGATTGTGAAGCCCGGTCAGCGCGTCGGTGATCGCCATTTCGATCGAGTTCTGCACATTGTCGCGCAGATGGTCGGTGTAGCGTCGCTTGCGGATTTGGGTGCGCGCCCGCGCCAGCAGTTCGTTCTTGTCGACGGGACGGAGCAGATAATCGTTGACGCCGATTTCGAGCCCGCGCAGCAGACGCGCATTGTTGTCGGCGTCGGAGATGGCGAGAATGGGCAACTGGCGGGTGCGCTCCAGCGAGCGCGCCTGGCTGCACAGTCGCAGACCGTCGTAATTTTCCAGGCTGAGAGAGACGATCAGCAAATCGTAATTGCCGTCAGCGGCGTGAAACAGCGCTTCCGCCGGATTGATTTCGACGTCGACGGTGTGCTCGGCGGCAAGGATCGGCGCCAGCCGCTCGTAGGACGACGGCCGGTCGTCGACCAAAAGGATCCGTCCGCCGACGCCCTTGTCGGCGATCGCGCTGCGCTCGGGCGCTTCCATGCCGATCTCGAGCGAGGTGATGGCGCGCATGCGCAGCTCATCGGTCATCATCTTCAGCCGCGTCAGTGACCGAACGCGCGCGATCAGAACGATGTCGGACACCGGCTTGGTGAGAAAATCGTCGGCTCCGGCTTCCAGCCCGCGGACGCGATCTGATGGGCTGTCGAGCGCGGTGACGATCACGACGGGAATGAAATGGGTGGCCGGGTTGGATTTCAGCCGGCGACAGACCTCGAAACCGTCCATGTCCGGCATCATGACGTCGAGCAGGATGATGTCGCATTCGGAGCGCGAACAGAGGTCGAGCGCCTCGGCGCCGTTGGAAGCAGTCAGCACGTCGAAATATTCAGCCGACAGCCGGGCTTCCAGCAGCTTGACGTTCGCAGGAACGTCATCGACGACGAGGATACGCGCAGACATCGAAACTCACCCTACCCGATAAAACGCCGTACGGTTTCAATAAACTTGCCGACGGAAATTGGTTTGGACAGATACGCTTCGCAGCCGCCTTCGCGGATGCGCTCTTCGTCGCCCTTCATCGCAAACGCAGTGACGGCCACCACCGGAATGGTGCGCAACTCCGGATCGTCCTTGATCCAGCGCGTGACTTCGAGGCCAGACACCTGCGGAAGCTGGATATCCATCAGGATCAGATCAGGGCGCAGCTTGCGGACGAGATCGAGCGCCTCGAAACCATTGCTGGTACCGGAGGTTTGATAGCCATGCGCTTCCAACAGATCGCGAAAGAGCTTCATGTTGAGCTCGTTGTCCTCCACGATCAGGACGGTTTTCGCCATCCCGTCCCTCCCTCATCCCAGGAAACAAGTCCGGCCTTTCGGCACGTCTTGCACCGACGCCGCCCCCTGTCGAAAACTGAATTCAAACTAGCGCCAGATTCGCTCTAAGCCGTTAAATCGATGCGCCAACTTTTACGAAGCGGTTTCGATTGTTGAACACACTTCGCAGACTCGGGCATGATGGTTCCCAAATTAGAGACCATAAGTTAACGGAAAGGCAAATGATCTATTGAAAAAGCCTGTTCACAACCCTCGCGAAGTGGCTGAAATCGTTGCGGTTCAGGCGCTGGGTTTCATTGCCGGCGATCCTGAGAGGCTAGGCTTGTTCCTGGCTGAAACCGGCATCGGTCCGGAGACACTGCGCACCGCCGCGTCCGACCCGCAATTTCTGGCCTCGGTGCTGGATTTTGTGATGCGGGACGACGCAACGGTGAAGGCATTTGCGAGCGCCTCGCAACTGCACCCGACCAACATCGCCGCCGCCCGCCAGGTGCTCGGCGATCCGCATTGGGAGCGCGACGTGCCGTGAGCGCGCAGGCGCCGCCAGCCTTAGACGATCCGCGCGCGTTCTGCCGGGATTGCCTCGGCGACATCGATATCAAGGCAAGGCGATGCAATGAATGCGGTTCCCCGCGCCTGGTCCGCCACCACGCCCTGCCCTCGCTGACGCTGGCGCATATCGATTGCGACGCGTTTTATGCCACAGTGGAGAAGCGCGACAATCCGGAACTTGCCGACAAGCCCGTGATCATCGGCGGCGGCAAGCGCGGCGTGGTGTCGGCTGCCTGTTATGTCGCGCGGACCTACGGCGTGCGCTCGGCAATGCCGATGTTTAAAGCGCTGGCGCTCTGCCCCCAGGCAGCCGTGATCCCGCCAAACATGGCCAAATATGTCCGCGTCGGCCGCGAGGTGCGGCAGGCCATGCAGACGCTGACGCCGCTGGTGGAACCGCTCTCGATCGACGAGGCGTTTCTCGATCTTTCCGGCACACAGCGCGTTCACGGCATGATCCCCGCAAAAGTGCTGGCGCGTTTTGCCCGCGAGGTCGAGCGCAACATTGGCATCACCGTTTCCGTTGGCCTGTCCTGCAACAAGTTTTTGGCCAAGATCGCCTCCGATCTCGACAAGCCGCGCGGCTTTGCCGCCCTCGACCAGATTGAGGCCCGCGAGATGCTCGCCGACAAGCCGGTCGGCTTCATCTACGGCGTTGGTCCCGCGACCCAGGAAAAGCTGCTGCAGCGGGGGTTTCGCGTCATTGCGGATCTGCAGCGCGCCGACGAGGTCGAGCTGATGAAGCAGTTCGGCGGCGAAGGCCGCCGGCTGTGGCGGCTGGCACGCGGCATCGACGACCGCAGCGTGGTCCCCGACCGCGGCGCCAAGACGATATCGAGCGAAACCACATTCGAAAACGACATCCGCGATTTCGCCACGCTGGAACGGCTGTTGTGGCGGCTTTCGGAAAAGGTGTCGTCCCGGCTGAAGAACGGCAATCTTGCCGGCTGCACCATCACGCTGAAGCTGAAGACTGCCGATTTCAGGCAGCGCACCCGCTCGCAATCGATTCAGGCGCCGACCCAGCTCGCCGCGAAGATCTTTGCGGTGTCGCGCGAAATGCTGGCCAGGGAGATCGACGGCACCGCCTTCCGCCTGATGGGCACGGGCGTCAGCGCGCTGCGCGAGGGCTCGCGAGGAGACGACAGCGACATGCTCGACCGCCGCTCGGCCCACGCCGAGCGCGCGATGGATGATTTGCGGAAAAAGTTCGGCAATGCCGCCGTGATCCGGGGCATCGCCTACAACGGGCCGGCAAAGGAAGAGGAGGAGCAAGAGGAAGAATAGACCGCTCCCTCCCCGTCATTGCGAGCAGCAAAGCGACGAAGCAATCCATCTAGCCGTTATGCCGCGCCATGGATTGCTTCGCGGAGCCTGTCATCACTACGCGAGCGCTATTGCGCTCGTCGCGGGGCGCGCATTCGCGCGACCCGTTGGCTCGCAATGACGACGTCAATCGACGACCGCCACTGCCTCAATCTCGATCAACCATTCAGGGGCCGCGAGCGCCGTTACACCGACGAGCGTGCTCGCCGGCGGCTCGATGCCTTCAAAGAAAACCGAGCGCGCTTTGCCGATGATCGGACGGAGCTCCGGTTTATAGCCGACGACGAAAGTCGTGATCTTCACGATGTCAGCGTAACTCGCACCGGCGGCTTTCAGCGCCAGGCCAATATTGTGCATCACCTGCGTCGTCTGCGCGGCTATGTCACCCTCGCCGACCACCCGCCCCTCCTCGTCGGTGGACACTTGTCCCGCGATATAAATCGTGCGGGCGCCCGAGGCGGCGACGACGTGGGAGTAAGCCGGATTGTGGTGAAGGCCGCTTGGCCGAAGTTTTTCGAGCTTGCTCATGTTTGCGCCTCCCTGACGTGCATGGTTCGGCCGAAGCGTATCCGGGTCCGATCCTCTCGACCAGACTGGTTGTTGCAGGATACGCAGCACGCGTCCCAAGGCCTGACCCGAGGACGAGCCCCCTTAATTGCAGGGCTTGGAATCCCTGACGCCGAATTTGCCCGCCCCTCAAGGAAAATACCAACTAAGCGGCCTTGAACCGGCAAGGAATGATCAAATTTCTATCAAGTCTCCAACTTGTAGGGGCCCGTAGGTCGGCATGCGTCCACGAAACCCTACGCGGAAGGAGCGGAACATGGCGTTTTTAAAACGGGAGTTACATCGGCAGGTCAAAGGCCCGGAAATCACGGAGTCGGATTTTTGGAACCTGGTCTTCGACACCGACACCAAGCGCTTGTACGTCGAACATGAGTGGAGCTACCTGGATCCGCGTATCCGCGGCGCGGCGGACTATCGAACAGACGTAATGGACATCGCGGAGTATCTGAACCAGGGCGGCCAAACCGCTGGTCACCGCGAACTCTGGCGGTTGCTGCGAGCGATCTTCAAGGAACAGTTCGAATCTGAGCAGTATGACCGCCAAGCGGCACTTTCGGAGCAGCCCCCTGCTCAGGAGGTCGAGCAGAAGTCGCCAAGTGCCTGACGCAGATCGTGTCATGAGAGCCTCGCCATCGTCACCCGTAGCGTCTTTTCGAGCGCACAACAGGCCCATCCTCATGGTATGACGGCAAAGCCAGCCCTCGGCTTCAGAAGACGGTCGACTTGCGCAGCGGTTGTCAGAGCATCTTGCCGACGACCTTGGTCATGTCCTCCACCGAGAAGGCTCGCAACGACTCGGTGCGAACATTGCCCAAGGCGCCGAGGCTCAAGCTAAGCGTCATGGCGGAAAATTCATCCGGCGCATCGAGGATCGTCACAATGTCATAGCGTCCCTGCGTCCAGAACAGCTCCTTTACCGTAATTCCGAAGGTCTCGGCCATTTTCTTGAAAGCCTCTGCCCGTTTCGGCGAGTCCTTTGCGCTCCGGATTCCCTGATCGGTGAAGTTGGCAAGCACGACGTAAGTTACCATCCTGGCTCTCCCTGGTTGTCGGGCTTAACCGAACCTCCTGGTCGACTGTTCACGGCCATCCATGGATCGGCGCTCGTGGAGCCCTGCACGGCTGTCTCACGAAAACTGCTCAAGGTCCGCTTTGAGCGCTACCAGGAAGCGAGCGGCTTCGCCGCCTGTCACGACGCGATGGTCGAAGGTGAGCGACAACGGCAGCACGCGCCTCACCGCCGGCTGGCCTCTATAGGCGACCACCCCTTGGGTAATCCGGCCGGCGCCTATGATCGCCACTTGCGGTGGTACGACGATCAAGCTGGCGAAGCGGCCTCCAATCATTCCGAAGTTTGATAGCGTAATCGTCGCTCCGCGCAGTTCTCCCGGAGGTATCGAGCGGGCGATGGCGTCCGCCCGCATCCGGTCAAGCCCGGTTCGCAAGTCCGATACTTCCCGCTCCGCGACATTGCGCAACACGGGAACGATGAGACCACCCCCGGTATCGACGGCGATGCCGAGATCGATACGGTCGATCAGACGCCGTTCACTGGCGTCGGAATTGTACCAGGCATTGAGCGAAGGCGCCGTCTTGCAGGCGACAGCGATCGCGCGCACCAGCCGGATTGTCACGTCCTCGCCGGTTCGCCAATCGTCGATATCGGCCTCGTCCGTGACGCTGGCCGGAACGATCTCGGCATGAGCCGCTGTCATGCGCTGAGCCATCGCCCGCCGCAAACCGCGCAACGGTTCGGCAGGTCCGGTATGGGGCAAGCCCTTGGCAGCCCGTTCCACATCCGCACGCGTGATGGTGCCGCCGGGTCCTGTGGCTTCGACCAGATCGAGGTCGACATCGAGCTTGCGGGCGAGCGCGCGCACCGCCGGAAACACTTGGGCTTTCTGTCCAGCCGCTGACCCGAAGGGCGCCACTGCTGCCGGCGGCGGCTCGCCGCCGCCAAGTTCGCCGACAATGGTGCCGGTGTCTTGCTCGGGGCCTTCGGCAAACTCGACAAGCGGCGCGCCTACCTTCACCACATCTCCCTTGGCGCCAAACAGGTGCAGGATGCGTCCGCTCGACGGTGACGGCACCTCGACGACGGCTTTGTCGGTTTCAACCGAAACCAGTGGCTGATCGGTAACGACGTGATCGCCTTCGTTGACATGCCAGTTCACGATCTCCGCCTCTTCGAGACCCTCTCCCAGATCCGGCAATACGAACTGGCGCATGGGATAAACCCGCTGGCAATCAACTGAACTGGCACGCTTTTCGCGCGGCCGTGACGATACGACCGGCCGATGGCATCATGTGTTGCTCAAGCCGCGCCATCGGAATAATCGTATCGTAGCCGGTGACGCGGGCCACGGGTGCGAGCAGGGAGGTCAGAGCGCGCTCGGCAATCAGCGCCGCGATCTCGCCTCCGAATCCGCCGGTGCGTGTCGCCTCGTGCACGATGACACAGCGCCCGGTTTTTGCGACCGAACCGAGCACCGTGGCTTCATCGTAAGGCTTGAGCGTGGCGAGATCGATGACCTCGGCGGCGATGCCGTCAGCAGCCAGCGCGTCGGCCGCCGCCATGGTTTCCTTCAGCATCGCGCCCCAGCTAATCAGCGTGACGTCGCGGCCTTCCCGCAGGACAAAGGCGACATCCAGCGGCAAAGCCTCACCGTTATCTTCCACCTCGCCTTTCGCCGCGCGGTAGAGGCGGGTCGGCTCCAGAAATACCACCGGATCGGGATCGCGGATCGCGGCGAGCAGCAGTCCGTAGGCGCGCTCCGGCGACGAAGGCATGACAACGCGCAGGCCGGGGATATGGGCGAGCATCGCCTCCGTGCTTTCGGAATGGTGTTCCGGCGCGCGAATGCCGGCTCCATGCGGCGTACGCAGAACCATTGGGCAGGTGAGCCGCCCCTGCGTGCGGTTGCGGATTCGGGAGGCGTGATTCACCAGTTGATCGATACAGGGATACAGAAACCCCATAAACTGGATCTCGCCAACGGGCTTCAATCCCTGCGCCGCCATGCCGACACAGAGCCCGCTGATCAGGAGTTCGGCAAGCGGCGTATCGAGGACACGCTCCGGGCCGAAGCGCGTTTGCAGGCCAACGGTTGCGCGGAAGACCCCGCCGTTGATGCCGACATCTTCGCCAAGTACGACGACATCAGGGTCATCCTCCATCGCGCGGGCGAGCGCCAGATTGACGGCCTCGACCAACGTCACCTCAGGCATCGCCCTCTCCCGCGAGTTTGCGGCGCTGCGCGGCGTACGTCTCGGGCAGCTCGGCATAGAGATGATCGAACATGGTTTCGGGTCGGCGCGGCTCCGTTGCCAGGTAGCGCTCGACCGCCGCCTCGACGCGCTCATGGCACTCCGCCGCGAGCTGTTCCTCCTGCGCCTTGCTCCACATTTTTTGGCCGACGCGATAGCTCCTCAGGCGCGTAATCGGCTCTTCTTTCCAACGGGCCTGGACTTCGTCAGCCGAACGATAGCGTAACGCGTCATCGGAGGTCGTATGATCGCCGAGCCGGTAGGTGACCGCCTCGATGAAACGCGGACCCTGGCCGTCACGAGCGGCGGCAATGGCGTCTTCGGCCGCGGCGCGCATCGCCACAACATCGCTGCCGTCCACCTGCTCGCCGATGAAGCCCGCGGCGATGGCTTTCTGCGCCAGCGTTTCGCAACCGGTCTGTAGTCGTAACGGGACGGAAATGGCCCATTGATTGTTGGTGGCGACGAACACGACCGGCAATTTGTGCACGCCGGCAAAATTCATCGCCTCGTAGACATCACCCTTCGAAGTGGCGCCATCGCCGAACATGCATACGGCGACACGCGGCTGCTTGCGCAGCTTGAAGGCATAGGCAACGCCGGCGGCATGCGGCGCCTGCGACCCCACGGGAACGCAAAACGGGAAATCCTCGACCGATCCGGAGAAGCAATTGCCGCGCTCGTCCCCTCCCCAGAACAGCAGGATCTCCTCCAGCTTGACGCCGCGCCAGATCAGCGCGCCATTATCGCGATAGGAGGGCAACAGGACGTCCTCTGCGCGCATCGCGCTGGCTATCCCGACCGACACCGCCTCTTGGCCGAGCGAAACGGCGTACGTCCCGAGCCGGCCAGTGCGCTGCAATGCGACAGCCTTTCGGTCAAAGTTGCGCAGCAGCAGCATCGCTCGGTAGAGCGCAGTGAGAAGGTTGGCATCGGAGGCGAATGCAGGGAGCGGCCGGTTAATCGAGCCGTCTGGCGCGAGGTAATTGCGGTGGCGCACCTCAAAGCGCGCGATGACGGGAAGTCCTCCGTCTGACATTTTTTTGCTGGCCACGTCCTCGCTCCCAGAGCGATTCTGCATCCCACAATTCGTAATTGGTGCTGGGCCGGAACAATACAAGATGGGGCAACCATCTTGTATGGTCGTTGCTGCACCGCGCTCGCGAGGGCGGCCTTTACCACCGTGGAAACGACACTGCGTCAGTGGTATATCAAGCCATGGCAAATGGTCAGGTTGTCCTGGTAACAACTGAACCGTTGGGAGGCGGTGCACCCGTTCGCTCGGTCTACTATGTGGCTGAACGGGATCCGGCAAAGGCCGAGGCAATCATCGCAGCAATGATGGCCCCGAATGAAAGGGTCGAGGCCTGGGGGCCGCTTCCGGCGCCGGCTGTCCAGGCGCTCGGATTGAAGCCAGGCGATTTCACGCGCGGGTGATATCAAGCAAAAGTGTGAGACGCCCGCGCGATCTCCGGGCGCGACCGTTTTCAGGATGTCGTCACTTGCAGGGTTTGGAATCCCTGACGTCGAACCGGCCCATCGCGCCCGCAATCACGAAATCGTTGTAATCGAGTACCAGCGCGCGGGAGACGCCGTTCTCGAACAGCTCGAACGACATCGCGTAAACCGGCGTCTGCTCGCCGTCTTTCGCCTTGGCGTCGCGGTCGTAATAGCTCACGGTCACCGGCCAGCGGGTCAGCGCCTTCATCTGGTCGTTGGCGGTCGAGGGGTCGGGCGTGGCAATGTTTTGGGTGCCCGGGATCGGCTTCCCGATCACCGACAGCGTGTTGTAGACCTTCTCGCCATTATCCGAGCCGTCATAGACCATCAGCTCCAGCACCGACTTGCCCGCGCGCCCGGCGGCGATGATGTGCTGGATCTGCTCGGTCGGGAACACGACCTTGCCGTCAAGCTCGAACGTCTTCGCAACCGGCTGTTTCAGCTTGACCGTGATGCGGTCGCCGACCCGTTCCGCCACGCCGTCGATCGGCGCAGAGTCGGTATCGTTCATGCGGGTGTCGATCTTGAAGCGATAGCTCTTGCCGGCGGCGTCTTCCCAGGAATGCGAGCGAAGATCGCTCAGCGTCAGCCTGCCCTCGCCGCTGTCGAGTTCGGACACCTGGCGGAATTCGGAGGTGTAGCCCTCGCAGGCGCTGCCTGAAAAATTGTAGAGAATGCGCCCGCGCGCACCCGATATCGCATTGGATCCGCGCGACTTGACCAGCTTCAATTCATACAGCGCCTGGTGGGCGAGAAATGGCCCGCTGGCGCCAGCCAGCGCCGGACCGCTTGTGAAGCCTGAGAGCAAAGTGGCGGCAGCCGAAAATACCAAAGCACGAACCGGAATCGGGAACGAGCTAGCCATGTTCTATTTTTTCCTCGAGGGAGATTCGACTACATTAGTGACGGGTCCATTGCGCCGCAACTAGGGCGGTCGTCACGAAAACGCAAGAATTCGAGGCCGAGGCGCGCCGTTTTTGGCATTTTCGGGCACGATCCGCTTCAATCGCCATGCTGGACGGAAGCTCCACCGTCGCTTGCAAGACGAAGCGCGATGCGCGAAACAATGCGCGCCTGACCGCAGGTCAGGAACGGTCACATCAAGCGGGGATGCAAAACATGGCGGGTACGGTCGAACAGAAGCTGGCGGCACAAGGTATCGTCCTGAACGAGCCGCGCACCCCCATGGCGAACTATGTCGGCTTCGTGCGCTCAGGAAACCTGCTGTTCGTCTCCGGCCAGGTCTGCGCCAATGCCGAAGGCAAGCTGATCGCCAAGGGCAAGCTCGGGGCCGGCGTCACGATCGAACAGGGATACGCCGCGGCGCAGGGCTGTGGGGTCAACCTGCTGGCCCAGGTCAAGGCGGCGCTCGGCGATCTCGACAAGGTCGTCCGCGTGGTCAGGCTCGGCGGCTTCATCAATTCCGCGCCTGATTTTCTCGACGGACCCAAGGTGCTCAACGGCGCCTCCGACCTGATGGTCACGGCGTTTGGCGACAAGGGCCGGCACGCCCGCACCACGGTCGGCGTCGCTTCGCTCCCCTCGGATGCCGCCGTCGAGGTCGACGCGATCTTCGAAGTGTCCTGAAGCGGAGCGGCTCTCGTGCGTGCGCCGGACTGGCTGACGGCGAGGCCGGTCGCCCATCGCGGCCTGCATGATATTTCGCGCGGCATCGTCGAAAACATGCCGGCGGCCGCGCAGGCCGCCATCGATGGCAATTTCGCCATCGAATGCGATATCCAGCTTTCATCCGATGGCGAGGCGATGGTCCATCACGACAATGCGCTCGGCCGCCTCACCGACGGTTCGGGCGCGTTGCTCGGTATGACCGCAGCCGAACTCAAGGCCGTCAATTTCAAGGATACGCCGGAACGGATGATGACGCTCGGCGATCTCTGCGCGCTGGTCGCCGGCCGCGTGCCGCTGGTGATCGAAGTAAAAAGCCATTTCGACGGCGATCGCCGGCTGGTGAAACGGATGGCAGAGGTTCTCGCCTCCTATGGCGGCGCGGCGGTCGGGATGTCCTTTGACCCGGATCAGGTGGTGGCGTTGCGCGAACTGATCCCTGGCCGCGCCCGCGGCATCGTAGCCGAGCACGACTATACCGCCGAGGAGTGGCCGGAAGCATCAGCGGAACAACGCCGCGGCATGACGCACCTGCGCCACGCTTTTCGCACCCGGCCGCATTTCGTCGCCTATGGGGTGAATGAGCTACCCGCGGCCGCACCTTGGATCGCCCGCAACGTCTTAGGCCTGCCGTTGTTGGCCTGGACCGTGCGGACACCGGAGCAGCGTGCGCTGGCGGCGCGGCACGCCGACCAGATGATCTTCGAGGGGTTCCTGCCGGGAACCTGATGCTGTCAGCGCCACCTTGAACTCGCCTGCCCGATGCACGATCTTTGCAGTGCGTTGGTCGCCATGCGCGCTGGCTGATCGCATGATGGGACCGGTTTGAATTTCTAGATGGCATCATCCGAAATCACCCTCGAAGCCGTCCCCTCCGTCAGCGACATCAAAGCTGCGGATTGGGACGCCTGCGCCAACCCGGGGGGCGACCCGAACGGCCTCGAAAATCTGGACACGCTGGCTGCGCGGAACGGCTCCTGCGCCGCTGCAAAGCCAGCCTATAACCCCTTCGTTTCTCATGCCTTTTTTGAAGCCGCGGAAGCTTCTGGCTCGGCCTGCGCCCGCACGGGCTGGGGCCCTCGGCATCTGCTGGCACGGCTCAACGGCGAGATCGTCGGCGTCGCGCCCTGCTATCTGAAAGCCCATTCGCAAGGCGAATATGTCTTCGACCGCGGCTGGGCGGATGCCTATGAGCGCGCCGGCGGACGTTATTATCCCAAACTGCAGGTCTCGGTGCCGTTCACGCCTGCCACCGGCCCCCGACTTCTGATCCGCGACGGCGTCGACCGCAAACAGATCGGTTCGGCGCTGGCGCGCGGGCTAATGGCGCTGTGCAACGCGACCAACGCCTCCTCCGTGCATGTGACCTTTGCCCGCGAGGCGGAAGCGAAGTTGCTGGGTCAACATGGCTTCCTGCAACGCAACGACCAGCAGTTTCACTGGCACAACGAGGGCTACGGTAGTTTTGACGATTTCCTGAACTCGCTGAATTCGCGCCACCGCAAAGCGATCAAGCGCGAGCGACGCGAGGCGGTGGCCGCCGGCGTCACGATCCACCGCTTGACCGGAGCCGATATCACCGAGGACGAGTGGGATGCGTTCTTCGCGTTCTATATGGAGACCGGCTCGCGCAAATGGGGCCGCCCCTACCTTACTCGAAAATTCTTCTCGCTGATCGGCGAGAGCATGAGCCGCGACGTGCTCCTGGTGATGGCCAAACGAAACGGCCACTGGATTGCGGGTGCCATCAATTTCATCGGATCGGACACGCTGTTCGGCCGCAACTGGGGCGCGGTCGAGCATCACCCGTTCCTGCATTTCGAGGTCTGCTATTATCAGGCGATCGATTTTGCGATCGAGCGCGGCCTAAAGGTAGTGGAGGCCGGCGCGCAGGGCGAGCACAAACTGGCCCGCGGTTACCTGCCGCAAACCACCTATTCCGCGCATTTCATCGCCGATCCCGATTTACGCCGTGCGATTGCCGACTATCTGAAGCGCGAGCGCGCCTATGTGGCCGAGGTCGGACGGGAACTGACCGAGGCCGGCCCGTTCCGCAAGGCCGCCGACGAGACTTGACCGCTTGAGCTGGCGACGTGAGATTGAGATCAAACCTTGAGGGAAGAAGCCCATGCCCGCCTACGACGCCAACAACCCCTTCGCAAAAATCCTGCGCGGCGAGTTTCCCTGCCACAAGGTTTATGAGGATGACCATGTGCTGGCCTTCCTCGACATCATGCCGCGTTCGCCCGGCCACACGCTGGTGATCCCAAAAGTCCCTGCCCGCAACATCCTCGACATCACGCCCGACGATTACGCCCATGTCGCGCGCGCCGCCCACAAAATCGCCGCAGCAGCTATGAAAGCCTTCAACGCCGACGGCATTACCGTGCAGCAATTCAACGAGCCCGCCGGAGGGCAGGTCGTGTTTCATTTGCACATGCATGTCATGCCGCGCCACGATGGCGTGGCGCTGTTGCCGCCCGCAAGCCGCAAGGAAGACGTGAAAGTGCTGGAGGACAACGCGACCAAGCTGATGGCGGCGCTGGGGTAGTCGGGCGGTCTCACCCCGTCATTGCGAGCGCAGCGAAGCAATCCATTCTTTCTTTTCGCTGTGAGATGGATTGCTTCGCTGCGCTCGCAATGACGGGGAAAAGCAATCACTCCCCCTCCACATCCCCGCCCTTTTGCTGCACCACCGGCGAGAACTCGCAGCGGTCCGGCTTGACGTCGAGCAGCGGCGTCTCGTCGAGACAGTCGAGGCCGCGCACCAGGATTGCGTTGCCCTCGATGCCGACGAACTTCACGATCGAGGTGCCGATCGGATTGGGCCGCACCGGCGAGCGCAGCGAGAAGGTGCCGCGGGTCTTCTGGTTGTTCTTCGGACTCTGCAGCACGAGATCTCGGCGCGAGTGATGCAGCCAATAGATCACTTCGAGATTTTCATAGAAGTCGACGCCCTTGATCGCAGGCACCCACGGCTCGAAAATCTCGAGCCGGCAGACCGGGCCGTCGTGGCGGCCCTGTCGCGGTGTCTCCAGCCGCGACTTCCAGGGCGTGCGGATGCGGCCGATGAAGACTAGCCCGGCATCGCGGGCCGGCGGCATGTCGACGGTAACTTCGCCCTCGCGAAGTTTGGTGTCCTGAACCATTGCCTAATCCGGTGAGATGGACATCGATCGCGTGCAACTTTCTTGTCGGCCGGGACAGTACCGGATTATGGGCCATGCAATCAACCGAGCCACCATTTGCCGGCCAAAAGGATGATCTCGCCAGAGACCACGCCGGCAAAGATCGAGCGTCGCGTCAGCATGAACACCGCAAAGCCGGCCGCGACCGCGCCATAACGCAGCCAGTCCGGTACGCCGGCCAGCGCGCCCGGCGGCTGCACCAGGATTTGCGCGATGACGCCGGCGAGAATCGCGGTCGCCACCGCCCTCACCCACACCAGGACTTCCGAGCCCTCGTCGACGCCCGCGCCGAACCACAGCCCGGCCATCCGCCAGATCTCGTTGGGCAGGAAACCTGCAAGCACGAGGACCAACAGCGCGTGCGGGCTGCCGAAAAATTCGCTCATGCGCGCGCCCTCTCCCGCCACCAGTGCACGCCGTAGGCAATGCTGCCGGCGGTGACGCCGCTAATCAAAATATCGACGCCAGTATCCAGCATCGACACCAGCGGAAACAACGCCAGACCCAGCACCAGCGCCAGCACATCCGAGATCTGCTTGCAGTTGCGCGCCGTCGACAGCAGGAACGCCAGCGGCGTCAACAGCAGGATCGCCGCCGCAAACAGCGGCGGCAGCTTGGCGGCAAGTACGTAGCCAAGCGTAGTCGCGATCATGCATACAGTGACAAGTCCGCAGCCGAGGCCATGCGTGAACGCAATCCGCCGCTCGCGTGGCACCTTTGGCAGCAGCCGATAGCATTCGACCCAAAGCGTGACGGCGATGAAATGCGTCGCCAGCACGAGGTGACGGCGCCTGGTCTTGGGTGTCTTCATCAGCGGCAACACCGATACCACCATCGGAAACAGCCGGATCGCGCTCACCGTCACCGCAATCGCCGCCTGCACCGCGGTCGCCCCGGAGCCGAGCGTCGAAATCAGGATGATCTGCGCCGGACCAGCCCAGACCAGCAGCGTGCTGCCGAGCACCCAGCCAAGGCTGAAATGGCTGTCATGGGCCAGCGCGCCGATGCCGAGATAGGTCGCAAACAGCACCAGCGTGAGCACCGTGGACGCAACCGAACTCATGCCCCACGCGAACGCGCGGACAGGGCTTTTCCATTGGGGAGAGTCGAGCGAAGGTAGCGCCACGAGTGACCGGGATGATGGTTGGAGTCGTCGCGGGCATAGGGCTGACGAATGCGGCCCGCGTCAAGCAAGCACGGCTCAGGGCGGCTATGCAATCAATGGCAATTGCACTGTCATTCCGGGGCGATGCGAAGCATCGAACTATGGTGCGCAGTTGCGCACCTGAGAAGCTCGAGATTCCCCGATGCGCAATTGCGCATCTGAGGTCTGGTCCTCCCCTCCGGACCATCCGGAATGACGAAGCAAGTTACCTCACCCAGCCACGCCCCTGTTCCTTAGCACAAAGCACGCCCCGCCGGCCTTGCGGATGCGGTTGCAGAGGTCGTCGGCCTCGCCGCGCGTGTCGGCGCCAAAGCGCACCTGGTAGAACGTCGCCGGGCCGCGGCTGCGCAGACGCGAGCTGAGGATCGAGGGATCGCGATTGCCGATCACGCTCGAAAGGCGCGAGACCGCGCGCCCATACATCGCGAGCGCCTTGTCGCGGGAAAAGCCAGCGGCGAGCTGCACCCCCCATTGCTTGGCGGCGGCGAGCGTCACACGCTGCTCTAGTCTGGCAACAAAGGGATTGGGCGCTTGTTTCAATAGCGCCATCAACTCGCGGCAGCTCGATGTTCGGATTCGTTCGGGCTGTTTACCGCCCTTGCCCGCCTTCGCCCAATCCTCCACCGTGGAGCCGGTGATGGCGAGCACGTAGTTGCGTGTCTCCTGCGGCATCGGCCCGGTGCCGGCCAGCCATTCCTGCACCCTGCGCGGGCCGGCATTGTAGGCGGCCGCCGCGAGTCCGAGATTGCCAAACTGCTCGCGCAGCTCGGCCAGAAACTCCGCCGACTTCGGCAGCGCCTGCACGGGATTGTAGGGATCGAGCAGGCCGCGTTCGTTCGCGGTGCCCGGCATGAATTGCGCAATGCCCTGCGCGCGCTGGCCATTTCGTGTGACCGGCCCGACCGCGTCAGACTGAAAGCGGCTCTCCTGCCAGATCACGCGCGCGAAGAACTCCAGCGGCAGGTCCGAGGCCCTCGCCGCCGACTCGATCATCAGGCACATCGCCTCGCGCGCCTCGCTCTCGCGCGCGGTGGCCGGCTTTTGGCTAGCTGCCGCGCTCGACCGGGTAGCCTCACCCGCGTCCTCCGCGAAGGCGTTCGCAACTGAGGACAAAAGCCACAGCGTGCACCATAGGGCGCGAAGAAATCGACCTCTTTGCATGGCAGTTCGCAATCCGGGAATGCGTATTGCGGTGGAAACGTTGGTCAAACGATCATGGCTTGCAGGTGGATCCGCCGCCTCTCCGCTGCGCGCCGCTTTTTTTGCGTTGCAATTGCTCCGAAATCCCCGCCATCGGAACCGCCGTTAATTTACGTTAACGCCGCATTTTGCGGCGGCCGGACTTTTACGGGCAACAAAGCGGGGTAAAAGTCTCCTCACTTTTTTGGGAGGCTTTCAATGCAGGACCGGCGCGAGAGCGTGCGCGACAAGGTGATGTATGGCGGCGTCGCCGAGATCGGCGAATGCGGCGCGACGCGCGAATGCATCGTCCGCAATATCTCCAACAACGGCGCGACCATCGAATTCAGCAATGACGTCCAGTTGCCGAAAGAGCAGCTCTCGCTGCGCATCGCGCGCAAGGGTCGCTCCTTCCTCGCCAGGGTCATCTGGTGGCGCGACAACTTTGTCGGCGTTGCATTCAGGGCGGAAAGCCCTGCCGAGCCGGTCTCCGATCTCGAGGAGCGGCTGCGCAGAAGCGAGATCAAGAAGCGGCAGCTCCAGCGCCGGATCGACGAGTTGCTCAGCGAGCGCTGAGCGCCGAGCGGGGCCTTGTGCGCAACACAATAGACGCCTTACGGTGCCGCGGCACAACCACGGTATTGCTGGAATTAGCATGTCTCCAAAACCGCCAGACGACCTGCTCGTCTATCGCCTGCTCACCGGCAAGGATGACGCTGCTTTCTGCCGGCGCGTTTCCGAGGCAATTGAGCTCGGCTATGTGCTGTATGACTCGCCTTCCGTGACGTTCAACGGCGAATACGTCATGGCCGCCCAAGCGTTGGTTTGGCCGGGCAGTTAGGCGTCAAAAAGCCGGCGGTCTTGCGACGCGCCGGCTCTTCGTTTCGAATTGAGGCCGCTTACACCTTGACCAGCGGACCCTTCGAGGCTGGGCCCTTGGGACCGCCGCCGTTGGGGCCGCCCGGCTTCGGCTTGCGCTTGCGCGCGCCCGGCAGCTTTTCGGGCTTCGGCGTGACCGGACCCTCGACGAACTCGAAGCCGATCTTGTCCTTGTCTTCGGCGTCCTTGACCAGCACGACACGGACATGGCCGCCGCCCTTGAGCTGACCGAACAGCACCTCGTCCGCCAATGGCTTCTTGATGTGCTCCTGGATCACGCGCGCCATCGGCCGCGCGCCCATCTGCTCGTCATAGCCATGCTCGATCAGCCAGGCCTTGGCCGGCTCGGACAGCTCGATGGTGACGTCGCGATCGGCAAGTTGCGCCTCGAGCTGCAGCACGAACTTCTCGACCACCATGCCGATCACGTCGGCGTTGAGATGGGCGAACGAGACGATCGCGTCCAGCCGGTTGCGGAATTCCGGGGCGAACTGCCGGTTGATCGCCTCGTGGTCGTCGCCTTCCCGCTTGTTGCGCGTGAAGCCGAAGGCCTGCCGCGCGAGGTCGGCGGCGCCCGCGTTGGTGGTCATGATCAGGATCACGTTGCGGAAATTGACCTGCTTGCCGTTGTGGTCGGTGAGCCGGCCGTGATCCATGATCTGCAGCAGCACGTTGTAGAGATCCGGATGCGCCTTCTCGATTTCGTCGAGCAGCACCACGCAATGCGGATGCTGGTCCACGCCGTCGGTCAGAAGCCCGCCCTGGTCGAAGCCGACATAGCCGGGAGGCGCGCCGATCAGGCGCGACACCGTGTGCCGCTCCATGTATTCGGACATGTCGAAGCGCAACAATTCGACGCCGAGCGAGGCCGCGAGCTGTTTTGCCACTTCGGTCTTGCCGACGCCGGTCGGACCGGAGAACAGGTATGAACCGATCGGCTTCTCCGGCTCGCGCAGGCCGGCGCGCGCCAGCTTGATCGAGGCGGATAGCGACTCGATCGCCTTGTCCTGGCCGAACACCACGCGCTTCAGCGTTTGCTCGAGATGCTTCAGCACCTCGGCATCGTTCTTTGACACGCTCTTGGGCGGAATCCGCGCCATGGTCGCGATCGTGGTCTCGATTTCCTTGATGCCGATCGTCTTCTTGCGCCGGTTCTCGGCAACCAGCATCTGCGCCGCGCCCGACTCGTCGATCACGTCGATCGCCTTGTCCGGCAGCTTGCGGTCGTGGATGTAGCGCGACGACAATTGCACTGCCGCCTCGATCGCCTCATTGGTGTATTTCAGCCGGTGATAATCCTCGAAATAGGGCTTCAACCCCTTCAGGATCGCAATCGCGTCTTCCACCGTCGGCTCGTTGACGTCGATCTTCTGGAACCGGCGCACCAGTGCGCGGTCCTTCTCGAAATGTTGACGGTATTCCTTGTAGGTCGTCGAACCCATGCAGCGGATCGTGCCGGAAGCCAGCGCCGGCTTCAGCAGGTTGGATGCGTCCATCGCGCCGCCGGAGGTGGCGCCCGCGCCGATCACGGTGTGAATTTCATCGATGAACAGGATGGCGTTCGGATGCGCCTCCAGTTCCTTCAAAACCTGCTTCAGCCGCTCCTCGAAATCGCCGCGGTAGCGAGTGCCGGCGAGCAGCGTGCCCATATCGAGCGAGAACACGGTGGCGGCGGCCAGCACTTCCGGCACTTCGGAATCGACGATGCGCTTGGCCAGGCCTTCCGCAATCGCGGTCTTGCCGACGCCGGCCTCGCCCACGAACAGCGGATTGTTCTTCTGCCGGCGGCACAGCACCTGGATGGCACGGTTGATCTCGGCATTGCGCCCGATCACCGGATCGATCTTGCCGTCCCGCGCCTTCTTGTTCAGGTTGACGCAATAGGTCTCGAGCGCCTCGCCCTTCTTCTTGGCGTCCTCGTTGCCCTTGGTCTCGGTCTCCTCGTCGACACCGCGCACCGGGCGCGCTTCGGAGACGCCCGGCCGCTTGGCGATGCCATGGCTGATGTAGTTGACCGCGTCGTACCGCGTCATGTCCTGCTCCTGCAGGAAATAGGCAGCGTGACTTTCGCGCTCCGCGAAAATCGCGATCAGCACGTTGGCGCCGGTGACTTCCTCGCGCCCTGAGGACTGGACGTGTATCACCGCGCGCTGAATCACGCGCTGGAAACCGGCCGTCGGCTTGGCGTCGTCGGCGCCGTCAGTCACCAGATTTTCGAATTCGGTCTCGAGATAATTGACGAGGCTGGTGCGCAGCTTGTCGAGATCGACGCTGCACGCGCGCATCACCGCAGCCGCATCCGAGTCATCGATCAGCGACAGCAGAAGATGTTCGAGCGTCGCATATTGATGATGGCGCTCGTTTGCAATCGCCAATGCACGATGCAGGGATTGTTCAAGGCTTTGGGAAAAAGTTGGCATTCGCGTCCTCTATGGCCCCCGGTCATCATGATCGCCATTACCCGGTGAGGCAACAACAACCTTCGTCATCCCCTGTCATATAGTTACACACGATCGTGGCGAAAGACCGGTTCCGCAAGCATGGTTTTCCTCTAAATTCGCGGCACCACGGCGGCGGCACGCGACCTCTCCCCCGAAAAAAACTCCCGGGAATACGGTCGGCGTCCGTCAACACCGATCAATGCAATCCCGTTCCTTATTTCCGGCCGGATCGCGAGCCACGCGCGACTATTTTTTTTCCATCACGCATTGCAGTGGGTGCTGGTGCTTGCGCGCAAAATCCATCACCTGCGTGACTTTGGTCTCGGCAATCTCGTAGGTGAACACGCCGCACTCACCGATCCCGTGGTGATGGACATGGAGCATGATCTTGGTGGCCGCTTCGGCGTCCTTCTGGAAGAACTTCTCCAGCACATGAACGACGAACTCCATCGGCGTGTAGTCGTCGTTCAGAATAAGCACGCGATAGAGGTTCGGACGCTTGGTCTTCGGCTTGACCTTGGTGATGACCGATGTTGATGGTCCGCCGGTTCCGGCGTTGCGGTTCTGGTCATTGCTCATTCGGAGAGCAGAAGATGACTTTGCCGGCACGGACGGACAAGCTTTGAAGGTTGGCTGCAACATGGCTCAGGCGTTCGAAATTCCAAAAGGGATGACCGGAGAGCGCATCCTGGCCCACACGCGATCGGCTCTGACGTGAGCCACCGCCTGGTACTCAGTAACGCTTATTCCAGATCGCCGCTCCCGGTCCGACCCGTTGGCCGGATCGGCACCTGGAATATGGGTCCGCCGCCGGATGGCCGCAAGCGCATGATGTTGCCCTGCCACGTCCCGCGACCGGCCCGATTCCCGGCTCGGCTATCCGGAGCAAGGTTAATCGTTTCTGCCGGATTTGACAAAGGACGGCGACGGCCCGTTTAGCGCCGTTGAGCATACCGGGGTCTTTTTTGGCGACCGGTCTGGCGGTGCATGGGCTTTGACCCGTTTTTTGGCGGAACCGGAGACTTTGACGGCATTCAATTCGATTGGACAGTCGCTGGCCAAACTGCGCGTCGCGAAATAACCGCCTCCGTCGAGGCGGAAAGAAAAAAGCCCGGCCGCTACGGCCGGGCTTTTGTTTTTCGAAGTATGGACCCGCGAATTAGTGCGCAGCCGGGGTGAACTTCGCGACCAGGCCTTCGTAGGGCTTGTAGGCCTGCTTGGCGAGGTCGGTGTAGAGGCCGGCAATCTTCTGCGACTCCGCGACAAAGGTCTCGTAGGAAGAACGCGCAAATTCGGTCTGGGCTTCGAGCGCCTTGTCCAGCGACTTCACGCCGGAGAGCTTTTCAACAAACGACTTGGTGTCTTCGAACGATTTCTTGGCGTAGTCGCCGTAAGCGGTGGCGATCGCGTGAACGCCGCTCTGCAGGTTGGTTGCGGAAGCGGCAGCGGATTCGAGATGCTCTTTGCCGTAGTTCTGAATGTCTTCAATTTTGACCATCAATGGAGTCCTTTCCCAGACTGAGCGTTCCGATTGCCGGGAGGTCCCGGCTCCCTAACAACGCCCCTATATGTGCACCGCACAATAAAGTCAAGAAATTTTGTGCGACGCACAAATACGATCAATTAACGGAAAACCCCGGGGTCTTACGAAACGGTTAATTAATCTTTTGGAAACTCGCTCCGCCTAACCTGATTCCTGGACTTGTTCGCCTTCCGACAGACAGCTCGAAAGCTGCTTGTGAACAGCATCTTAGCTAGAACAGCGACCTGATCGGCCACTCCAGCCTCGCGTCATGGCCGGACGGGCGCCTCGAACGGGGAACCATCAGCGGTTTAGCGGGCACAATTTTGCCTCACGAGCCGGTGATCAAGACGGAAATTGGGACGGGGAAGTAAATGCTTCGTACAACCTTGGCTTCCTCGCGCGCATTGCGCGTGTGCGCCCTCGGACTCATTACCTTCACCACGGCAATACTGATCTCGAGCGAGAGCGCCGAAGCGCGCCGCTCCAAGCACCGCCGGCATCATCACGTCGCCCGCGAAAGCTACAGCCCGCAATTCTCCTCCATCATCGTCGACGGCAATTCAGGCGCGGTGCTCGCCTCCAACAATCCCGACGGCATCCGGCGCCCGGCGTCGCTGACCAAGATCATGACGCTCTATCTGCTGTTCGAGCGCCTGGAATCCGGCAAGATGAAGCTCGACACCGAAATGGAAGTCTCCGAGCACGCCTCCGAGCAGGCGCCGACCAAGCTCGGCCTGCGTCCGGGTCAGACCCTCAAGGTCGAGGATGCCATCAAGGGTCTTGTGACGCGTTCCGCCAATGACGCCGCCGTTGTGGTCGCCGAGGCGATTGCCGGCGATGAAGCCGAATTCGCCAGGCTGATGACGCGCAAGGCGCGCGCGCTCGGCATGAGCAAAACCACCTATCGCAACGCCTCCGGCCTGCCCAACGACGAGCAACTGACCACCGCGCGCGATCAGGCGACCCTCGGCCGCGCCATCCAGGATCGCTTCCCGCGCTACTACCGCTACTTCGCGACCTCGGTGTTCAATTATCGGGGACAGTCGATCCGCAATCACAATCGCCTGCTCGGCAATGTCGAGGGCGTCGATGGCATCAAGACCGGCTACACCCGCGCGTCAGGCTTCAACCTCGTAAGCTCGATGCGCCGCGGCAACCGCCACCTGATCGGCGTGGTGCTGGGCGGCCGCAGCGGCGGTTCGCGCGATGCCACCATGCGCAACCTGCTGGCCGAAAACCTCGAGAAGGGCGCGACCAAGCGTACCGTCGTTGCCATCACCGAGCGCAATCCCGCCGACGGCACCGTCGATGTGGCCGCAGCCGAGACCGTTGCACGTCCGGCCGAAACGGCTCAGTCCGGCGGCGCCGAACCCGGGCTCGCCGCCATGCCGGCCACCCGCTCGATCGCGCCGGCCAAGCCGTCTCTGATGGCGGCGGCTGCCGCTGCCTTGCCCCCGCCGCCCACTAAGGTCGAACAGAACAAGTTCGAGCAGCAAGCCAGGCCCGAACCCGCACCATTGACCAACGGCGTCATCCAGACCCAGGCGATATCAGCGATCCCCGGCTCGGCTGAGCCGATGAAGCCGGTCAAGGTCAAGACGGTTCAGGTCAAGGCCGGACCGATGAAGCTCGCTTCAGCCGGCCCCTCGCAGCCCGCGGCGCCGCCGATCACCAACACCATTCCGGCCCGCCCTGAAATCGCCGAGACCTCCAGCGCCGTCGTCGCGAAGGCCGCGGAGACCAAGACCGAAGCCGCCAGGGTCGCGATGCCGCCGCAGCCCGCCAATCACGGTACCGGACAGGGCGTGCTCGGCGTGCTGCCTGCTTCCAGCCTGACACACATCCCCTCGCAAGCCCCGCACGCGCAGGCGCTGGCCTATGCCGATCCGGCACCCCACGCCCAGCCGCCGGCCGTCCAGCAGAACAGCGCCGTCAAGCCGACCGCGCCGGCGGTCGTCCGCACCGGCTGGATCATCCAGGTTGGTGCGCTCGAAAGCGAAAGCGAGGCCAAGCAGCGGATCGATCTCGCCCGCGCCAAAGCCAGCACGCTGCTCGGCAAGGCCGATCCGTTCACCGAGCCGGTGGTGGCCAAGGACAACCGCACGCTCTACCGGGCCCGCTTCGCCGGCCTCGAGCGCGATCAGGCCGAAGCGGTCTGCAAGACCCTCAAGCGCGCCGACATTTCCTGCATCACCGTTCGCAACTGATCCGGACGTTTCTTTGAGTTTGGCAAGGCCGGCGCCGCAAGCGCCGGCTTTGTTGTTTTCCAAACACAGTCGCGACGGCTCTCGCGAGATCACGCCCAAGGCGGTCCGCGAAAACTTCTCGTCAAGAATTTCAGGTTAGTTTCCCTGCAATGAACGATCGACCACGCCGGACAACGGCGGGCGATATGGGGCGTCAGTCAGAGAACGGCATAGAAGCAACTCGCGGTTTGTAGCGTCGGTGGCGTGAGCCGGAGTTAGCTGGAATGCGTGCGAAGAAGAGTATCCTTGGCCTCGTTTACGCGGGCAGCGAGGTACGTCGAGCCCCCCTGGTCGGGATGCAGTTTCTTCATCAGGGCGCGGTGCGCCCGGCTGATGTCGTCACGCCCCGCCCCAGGCTGCAGGCCAAGGATCTGATAGGCTTCCTCGTCCGTCATTTTTCCGCTCGCCGCCGTGCGGCGCTGCCGCCCTGCCGCATCGCCTTGCGCGTTCTGACGCCAAGCGGGAAACCGGCGGTCAAGATAGCTTTCAAGTAAGGCGACGCTCTCGGCGTCGAAGCCCGGTATCATCGCGATCAATTGCGGCAGGTCGAACTCGCCGAGCGAGCGCCCGGCATTCGGCCCGTCCACGATCCGCCCCGACAGCTCGCCGCTGTCGTGATCGAGACTCATGTCGAGAAATTGCGAGCGGACGCGCGAGGCCTGCCCCGACGAACGCTGCGCGCCGCCGCCGAATATCCCGCCGATATTGCTGAAGCCGCCCGGCCCGAACGGCGACCAGCCGAGCAGGCCGGCGCCGAAGATACCGAGCGGAATTGCCACCGCAAGCTCGCCGCGCAGCCCGGTGAAAGCTGCGACCGCCAGCGCCACCACGCCGCCCACGATCTTGATCGCGCGCGCGAGCACGACCGGGTTGGCTGCACGAAACATCTGCAGCAGCAAGTACAGAAGGACAACGGCGACGACGCCGGCAATCAGGGTTGCCATGGCTCTAATATAGCGGCACTGGCGCCGAAAAGCATGACGCTCGGCACCTTCTCGCGCCCCGGTGATCTGGCTACCAAAGTCGTAATCACTTCATCTGGCCGATCAGTGCGGCCGCGCCGCTTGTGGTCTTCGACAGCCGCAGCAGCGCTTCGCGCCCGCCGGCGGCATAGGCTGCGGCAGCGCGCAGCAGCTCGCGCAACTGCGCCGCGGCACCGGGGTCGAACCTACACCATGCGCCGCCGGTGAGCCGAGCAATCTCCCGGAACGTCTGCTCGGCAATCGGGTCGTGGCCTTCCTGGAACATAAACACGGGCACCTTGAGCAGGCCGAGCTCGCCGGCCTTGGCGCAGAGGTCGTCGACGGATTCCTCCATGGCATCGCCGACAAACACCATGGCGCGCACGCCGGACGCCACCGCCTCGCGGCGCGCTTCCGACAGCACCTTGCCGATCTGGGTATTGCCGCCCCGGCAATCGATCTTGCCCATCAGCCGCGCCAGTTGCGCGGAGTCGGAGATCCAGCCCGTGGCGCGGCATTCGTTGAAGCCGCGGTAGTAGACCAGCCTGATATCGAGGCTGCCGAGCGAGGCCGCCTCGCGAAACATGTCGGCCTGCAGCGCGCAGGCCATATCCCAGGTCGGCTGCCGACTCATGGTGGCGTCGAGCGCAAACACCAGCCTTCCCCTGGCGTCCGGGCGATGCGGCGACATCGCTCGCGCTTTCGCCACGAAGGCTGCGATGTCCTCCGACGCCGACGGCTTGGCCTCCGGCAACGGGCCGCCTTTGCGCGCCTCGGCTCTTGCCGAAGCAACATCACCTGCCGATTTTGGCTTGATAGGTTCACCGGCCATGAGCGCTCGTGAGTATGTAGCAAGCTCAATGTGGGACGGTGCACGGCGCCGGTCAATGCGCCGGACGGTGGCGCAGCCACAAACGCACGATAGCGGTCAGTTGCCTAGTTCGTGACGGGCTTGTTCTTCGGCGCCGGGTTGCTGGCCAACGGCACGGACAGCGGCACCGGTCCCGGGCTGCTGGTCAGAACGTCCGGTATCTTGGTCGGCACGGGCTTCAACGCGCCACTCTTGTCGGACTCGTCAAGGAACCTGTCGAGCATCGACTGGATCGAGGATTTGGCTGCATCAGGGCCGGTGTCGCGCATGTCGTTATGCTGGAAGCCCGTGTTCACGACGGTGATGCCGGCCTGCTCGCATTGCTCGTCGTCGGGCACGACGCCGGGGTCCGCTTTGAAATGCGTGTCCTGGGAGCGGAACGACAGGATCTTGAACTTGCCGTCGGTCAGGAACGGCACTCGCAAATTGTCCAGTGTCACGACTTTCTTGATTTCGTCGGGATACTGCTTGGCGAAATACATTGAAATGTCGCCACCCATCGAATGGCCGACCATGGTCACCTTGTCATAGTCGGCATTGGGCTGGAGCTTCTTCATTTCGTGGACAGCGAAATGGATGTTGGCGACGCCGCGCTGAATCTGCGGCAGACGGCCGACATAGGGTTCACCGATCTTGGTCACCATCGGCGGATCGGTCGGCAGATCGTGCTGCGGGCTTATCGCAAGATAGCCGCGCCAGGCGAACACGTTCGACAGGAATGAGTACTCGGTGTTCTTGACGGTGTTGCCGTGATTGAGGATCACAACCGGCAGCTTGATCAAGCCGGCATTGGCCTGCATTTCCTTGTCGCGGCGAACCGCGATGCTGACCGCCACCAGACGGTTGTCGCGGACGGGATCATGGAACGCGATGGTCTCGTGCCGGATCGCCCACTTGCTCGCGGTGAAATACGCGACAGCGACCAACACGGAGAGTGAAAGCAGAACGAGAATTCCACGTTTCATATCTGTCTTCGTCCTCGCGCCCCGCTGGGGGCCCAACCCTGTTTGAGACTCTTTCGGTCCCTTGTTGATGATATATGTCACGATGGCGTGACATAAAGGCCAAATGTTGTGTATTGACCGCCTGATCATTGTGCGATGCACCCATTCGCTGTGCAGCCGCTCAGTTCCACAAGATTTAGCCTCCTTTTTTCTTATGACGCCTCCTTTCAAGCTTCGGTTCGAGCATCCGATAAAAGTCTAATGAAAACGGCGTAGTGTAGGACCGGTTCCCGGGAACCCACTGCGTCACGGTGCGTCACGGTGTGTCAATACCCAGCGACGGAGGATTCTTAAACCGTCGTGTAGATGACGAGCTTCAAGGCCGGATCGTCATTGGCCTGGAAACTCGCATACTCCAGTTTGAGCCGCCCCTTTTTGGGATGGGTCAAGGATTTCCGTCCTGCCGCGACGCCGCTGACGTCATGGGCCTCCCACCAGCCAGTAAATTCCGGACAGCCTTCGCGAAGGCGCGCCAGCAGATCGCGAAAGGCTGGATCGCCGGCCCACAGGTCATGCGTCGCTCTGAACTGGGCAACCATGCGCTGCGCCTCATCCGCCCATGACGCACCGAACAGCCGCCTCGTCGCGGCATTGGTCAGTACCGAGAGCAGGCTGTTGCGGTCGGCTTCTGCAAGCCGGCTGAACGCAAAGATTTCGTCGGCGGCCGCATTCCAGGCGAGGATGTCCCAGCGCCGGCCGGTGACATAGGCTGGCATGTTGAGTTGCTCGACCGTGCGGCGGATGGCGGGCGGAACGGTCTCGCGGACAAAGGCGCGCCGGTCGGCATTTTGCGTCAGCTCTCTCAGATGCCGGTGTTCGGCCCTGGTCAGCCGCAGTGCGTGCGCCAGCGCATCGATTGTCGCTTGCGAAGGGCTGACGGATCGTCCCTGCTCGAGACGGATGTACCAGTCGACGCCGATGCCGGCGAGGCCGGCCACTTCCTCCCGCCGCAGGCCGGGCGTGCGGCGCCGCCGGCCGCCGGGCAGGCCGACCGCCTTCGGCGTCAGCTTCTGCCGCCGTGAGCGCAGGAAGTCGCCGAGTTCGCTTTGCCTTGAATTCGTGCCTGGTTCTGCCATGCGCGCCGCGCCCCCGAGGAAGGTTTCTAGTCCTAGGATACTACCAGGTCTTGTTGGGGCGATGAAGCCTGCGAGAATGCGGCTTCATCGAAACGAGGAGGCCCCATGAAGGCTGCCGTTCTGAACGCGTTCGGATCGCCGCTTGCGATCGAGACCCTTCCCGACCCGCTGCTCGGCACCGGTGAGGTTATCGTCGACGTCATGGCGAGCCGCGTGCTGGCCTATGCCAACGAAGTGCTCGGCGGGCAGCGAAAGTACCTGATGGAATTACCCATGGTGCCCGGCCCCGGCGCGATCGGCCGTGTCCGGGCCACCGGCCCCGACGCGACCCGCCTTCGCCCTGGCCATTGGGTCTATTGCGATCCGACCGTGCGCTCGCGCGACAACGCACTATCGCCTGATATCGCCCTGCAGGGCCTCACCGCCGGCAGCGAAGGCGGGCTCCATTTGCAACGCCATTTCCACAACGGCGCCTGGGCCGAGCAGATGCGCGTGCCGACCGAAAACGCGGTTCCGATCGGCGACATCGATGAGAAGGATGCTGGCCGCTGGTGCGCGCTCGGCACCCTCCTCGTACCCTTCGGCGGCTTCCTTGCCGCAGAACTGCAAGCCGGAGAGATCGCGCTGGTCAACGGCGCCACCGGCAGCTTCGGCAGCGCGGCCGTCGCCGTTGCATTGGGGATGGGCTCGCAATGCGTGGTCGCGACCGGGCGGAACGAGCAGGCGCTGGCCGAGCTGACGCGGCGGTTCGGTGGGCGCGTCCGGACCGTGCCGATGCGTGGCCACGAGGCCGACGATCGCGCCCGCATCCTGCAGGCGGCGCCCGGCCCGATCGACTGCGTGCTCGACATCCTCCCGCCGGCGGCCAACGCCGCGCAGGTGCGAACCGCCATTATGGCGGTGCGGCCTTACGGGCGGGTGGTGCTGATGGGCGGCGTCGGCATGCTCGGCGGCGGCGGCCTCGATCTGCCCTACCCCTGGACGATGCGAAACTGCGTCACCCTGCGGGGGCAATGGATGTACCCACCGCATGCGGCCGTGCTGATGACCGGCCTGATCCGCGCCGGCCTGGTCAATCTCGATCATTTTGAGATCACCGCGTTCAGTCTCGACCGCGCCAACGAGGCGGTCGCGCATGCCGCCGCACACAGTGGTCCGTTCAAAATGACGGTCATCCAGCCGCGATAGGCTGAGCCGGCTACCGATGGAGATCAGGCGCTGATGATGTCGCCGATGATGTCGTGGACCTCGAGCGGCTTGTCGACTTGGGTGAACCATTCGGCACGGTTGGCGGCGCGTCGGCGGCCGCGCTCGTCGAGCGGCAGCTTGAGCTGGCGCAACAGACTGGTCACTTCCTCGCGCGCGGTGACATGGCCCATGCTGGGCCGGGTGCCGAGGGTAGTTTCGTCGATGTTGTCTAGGGCCGTCAATCCGCGCGGGAAGAATTCGCGGTAGACCACCCGCTCGGCGAATCCATCGATGGAGCGGAAGCCGAGCCGCAGCGAAAGGTCCTTCAGACTGTCGGCGACGAGCTGCTTGTTGCGCGATCCGATCATCGACAGGCGGTTGCGCACCACGATCCAGTCGGTGGTGGCGCCGTCGAGCTGGCGGCGCTTGCGCCTGGTGTCGCGCACCATCTCCGCATAATGGCTCGCGCCGGTTACCGTGTAGGTTGCAGGATCGACAGTGCCGAGCACGTCGAAATCGAGGAAGCTGTCGTTGATCGGGGTCACCAGCGTGTCGGCCATCGAATGCGCCAGCCGCATCAGGTAGGAGTCCGAACCGGGCGTATCGATGACGATGAAGTCGAAAGCGCGCTCGACCGTGCCGACCGCCGCCGCAAACTGCTGGAACTCGGAGTTTTCGTTGTCGGCGATCTGCATCGTCTCGCCGAGCTTAATGCAGTAGTGCACGGGGATTTCGAGATCGAGACCGGTGCGGCGGGCCCACGCACTCCGGTTGGCGATGTAGCGGGTAAAACTCTGCTGGCGGCAGTCGAGGTCGATGGTGGCGACGCGCTGCCCGGCCTTCAGCAGGGCAACGGCGATATGCAGGGCGGTGGTGGATTTTCCAGAACCGCCCTTCTCGTTGCCGAGCACGACGACATGCGCCGAACCAAATTGACCCTGACTCGCCTGAAGCAACATGATTCAACCCTCGCTCGATATCTTCAAATCACAGCGCGGCTGCGGTCAAGTGAAATGCGTGACGACGCATTCAATTCGCTCGCGGTGTGTCTTAATCATGAATCCGATGGTGCGGATTTCGTTCCGTTGCAGCGATCTGTTCGCAGTCTATTCGACCAGCGAGGCGCACACATCTAGCTTTCGCGTTGAGCTGCCGCAGGCTTGCCATTCCCGAGTAACCTTGGCGGCAAAGCTCTGGCCTTATAAGGTCGGCGCGCCTGCCGAAAGTATCGGGGCCACCGGCCCCCTCACCCCGTCACAAGCTGCAAGAGATCGAGGCCAGATGTCGCGAAGTCCCATGGTCATCCGTACCGTTCCCGCATTGCGCCGCGCCGTCGAGGCCTTGCGCGCCCGCAAGGCCTCCGTCGCGCTGGTGCCGACCATGGGTGCGCTTCATGACGGACACATGTCGCTGGTCCGGCTCGCCAAGCGTCGCGCACAGAACGTCGTCGTCTCGATCTTCGTTAACCCGACGCAGTTCGCGCCGACGGAGGATTTCGGCTCCTACCCGCGCACCTGGAAGGCCGATCTCGCCAAACTCACCGCCGAGAAGGTCGACCTGGTCTGGAATCCAGACGTCAAGGCAATGTACCCCGACGGCTTCGCCACAAGGATCGTGCCCGAAGGTCCGGCTACCGCCGGGCTCGAGGATCGTTTCCGGCCGCATTTCTTCGGCGGTGTCGCCACCGTGGTTGGCAAGCTGTTCACGCAGGTCTGGCCGGACGTCGCGATCTTCGGCGAGAAGGACTTTCAGCAACTGCGGGTGGTGACGCAAATGGCCGCCGATCTCGACCTCGGCGTCAAGGTGATCGGCTCGCGCACCGTGCGGGAACGCGACGGGCTGGCGATGTCCTCGCGCAACGTCTACCTCTCGGCCGAGGAACGGCAGACGGCACCGACCCTCTATCGCGCCATGAAGGAAAGCGCAAAACGGCTGAAGGCCGGCGAGGATTTCGAGGCCGCGATGGCGGGCGGCCGCGAACTGATCACCGCCGCCGGGTTCGCGCTGGACTATTTCGAGGCCCGTCACGCCGGGACGCTGGCGCCGATCGCATCGATCAAAGAAGGGCCGGTGCGGATCCTCGTCGCCGCGAAGCTCGGCACGACCCGCTTGATCGATAACATCGGCGTCTAGAGCCTTTTCGGTTCTGATTGAATCAGAACCGGGCTCTAGATTCTTGTTTTGTCGCGTTTTCTTGACGCGAACCGGTGTCCACCCACGGATCAAGTCCGAGGGCATGCTTCGCTGGAAAACGCTCTAGGACGTAGCCGCGGGCCCGGTCAGAGCAGCCCCAGGTCGCGCAATTCGCGCCGCATCGGTTCCGGCATCGCGGCAACGCCAGCGGCGGCGGATTTGGTGAGGTCCGGGGGTGCTGCGTCCTCTGTCAAATAGCGCCAGCCCTGGAACGGGCGCATCGGCCGCGGCGAGACTGCAAACACCTTGGGCTGCATCACCAGGCGACACCGCCCGATACCGTCCTTGTCGCGGAACGGTTCGATCGCGACGATCTTTTCGCGGGCGGCGATTTCACCCTTGATGACCCAGTAGAGCGAGCCGCCGGCGAGGATCTCGCCGTCGCGCTTCGGCGTCATCCGCGTGATGTGAACGTGACGAAGCGGCAGGCCCTTTTTCTTGGCGGTTGCCATCCGTTCGGCAACCCACCCTTTGAGTTCTTTGACCGACTCGCAGCCAACGGCGAGCTTAATGAGATGAAGCGGCATGATCCCGCCGATGTAGCGGCCCAGGGACGCTTTGAAAAGATCACTCCTTGTGGAGATCACTGTTCGTTTTCGGCAGCCCCCGAAGCCGACGGCGCGAGCTGGACCGGCGCCGCAGTGGACGGCCGCTTCGGCGCCGGAGGCGGCTTCTTGGCAGCCGCGACTGCGGGCGAAGGCGCGGGTGACGGCGGTGTCGCCGCGGCCGGTCGCGGCGCGGCTGGCGATGCCGGCGCAGCAGTGGCCGGTGGCGACGGCTTCGCCACCGGCTCGGGGGTCATGATGCTGACCGGCGGAGTAGAGGCCGAGGTCGGGAATTCGGCATTGGTCGGCTTCCCTGTCGGCTGGGACGGTGGTAGCGCCGCCATCATGCCGGCGGCAGTCTGCGGCGGCGCGTTCCACGACGCCGCGTGGCGCATGACCAGACTTTCGTAGACACGGTCTTCCATGTTGGCCGCGACCTGGCGCGTGTCGGTCAGCGAGCGGAACGCGCGGCAGGCCGCCGGCGTACAACGGTCGCGCGCCGTCAGCACATAGGCCATCAACCCGTAACGGTCGCGCTCGACGGCGCGGCGCAGCGCCAGCAAATCGGAGCCCGCCCCGTTATTCGCGGTGGCGACATCGCCCAGCGAGGTCAACAGCGTGATCTGCGAGGCGGCGTAGGCGACCGCCGCCGCCACCGACTCGGCCGAACCGAACAGTGCCTTCTCGCATGCGGCGAGGACGGCATCACCGGCGAGCTCGTCGATACAGGAAAGCTGCGGCAATGCGGCAGTGGCCGTTGGAACCGGCCGCGCCTCCGTCGGCTGAACCGCGTTTGCCGTGCCGAAACCGCGGAAGGTCACGGCTCCTGCGACGCCGATCGCCAGCAGCGTGATGAGCGCCAGCACGCCGTTGGCCACGGATCTCTCCGAGCGCAGCAGCGTGATCAGAACGACAAGCCCGACAAAGCCGGCCGTGGCCAGCGTCAGGTACAAAGGAAGGTTCGGCGAGCGCCAGATCTGATCCAGCGAAGCAGCCCAGGTCCAGTTCATGCGCAGTGTCCCTCAACGCAGCATCAAACGCGATCGAAAGGCGAATGCGTCTTTATCGCATTCGCTTTTCGGCAGAATGGTTCTGCGAACGGGGCCTTTTGACGGCGCTTTGAATGGAACTCCGTCAGCCGGCTGCTTGCGCACAACTGTTTTAGGAAATCGCGAGCTGGCTTTCCTTGGCGACCCGTTCGAAAGCTTCGGTCGAGCTTTTGATGCGATACTGACAGTCGTCGCCATCAGTCGGCAGCAGCCGGATCACCTCATAGGTGCCGCTGGCGGCCGGACGGGCCACGTTGCTGGCAGTAAAATAGACAGTCTCTCCAACGGAGTACTTATGCTTCAACGCCCTCTCCATTACGCAAGAACGCCGGCCGCGCTCACGGTCCCGCTAGCTTTCGGCCGACTTGAGAACCCTGCGGCAACCTAGCACAGGCCATCGCCCAAAAGCCAGTGGCATCGAGGCATGGCAAATGCGCAAATTCTGCATGTTTTTCAGGGCGATAAACGCCAATCCAGGGGGTTCCCGATTATCCGCGTACCCGCCGTCGAAGCCGTCTTTCCCAAAATCGGACAGTCCGGCGGCAGATTGATCGAGGGCCGCAAGCCGCGGGCGGAGCCGCAGGACCCCGCCGGCTCGCTCCATCGTCAGACCGTCTCGAACCGATCGATGACAAGCGTTTCGGCAAGGCCGGCGCGAGTCCATTCCTGGAATGCCGGCAACGACATCATCGCATCGAAATAGTGTCTCGCCTCGCCCTCCACTTCGATCGCATAGGTGCGGAAGCGATGCACCACCGGCGCAAACATCGCGTCTGCTCCGCCGAACGTGCCGAACAGGAACGGTCCATCCTTGCCGTTACAGCGATTACAATCGGACCAGATCTCCTGAATGCGCGCCACATTGGCGCGTGCATCGTCGGACAGATCGACGGCACCGATTGGGCGGTGCAGGTTCATGCCGCATTCGTTGCGCAGCGCCATGAATCCCGAATGCATTTCTGCCGAAATCGAACGCGCATGCGCCCGGCGGGCGCGGTCTTCCGGCCACAGCTTCGCCTGCGGGTATTTCTCGGCGAGATACTCGATGATTGCGAGCGAATCCCACACCGTGACATGGCCATCGATCAGCGTCGGCACCTTGCCCGAATCCGAAAAGCTCAGGATCCGGTCCTTGTCCGCCTTATCGTTGGTGTAGAGCGGGATGAATACCTCCTCAAAGGGGATGTTATTGACGCGCAGCGCCAGCCATGGCCGCATCGACCATGACGAATAGTTCTTGTTGCCGATGACCAGTTTCAACATTTGCGGGGGAAATCCTGTTGGGACCGGCATCTTGCCATAGTGCACGGCACCCGTCCAATCTGTACATCACGATCGCGCAAGCCATCATCGGGGATGCCGCCACATGGGCGCCTATTGGGTCGATATCGCCGCCGTCGCCTTCTTCGTCGTCGAGTGGCTGGCCTATGGCTTCACGCTCGAACACACAGCTTACGGCCGCGACAGCCTGTCGGCGCGCATGAATGCCTACCGCGAGGTCTGGGTGCGCAACATGCTCGATCGCGAGGCACGCATGGTCGACATGCAGATCATGGCCTCGCTGCAAAATGGCACCGCCTTCTTCGCCTCCACCAGCCTGATCGCGATCGGCGGCGCGCTGGCGCTGCTGCGGGCGACCAACGACGCCTTGGCCGTGCTTCGCGAGCTGCCGGTCGATCTCACCCCCTCGCCGGCGCTTTGGGAGATCAAATGCGTCGGGCTGATCCTGATCTTCATCTACGCCTTCTTCAAATTCGCCTGGTCATACCGTCTGTTCAACTATGTCGCGATCCTGCTCGGCGCGATGCCGCCCTCGTCACAGCGCGACACGGCGGAAGCAGAAGCCCATGTCATGCGCACGACGCGCCTGTTCGAGGCGGCGGGGCGGCATTTCAACCGCGGCCAGCGCGCGTTCTTCTTCGCGCTCGGCTATCTCGGCTGGTTCGTCAGCCCCTGGGTGTTGCTGATCACGACCGCACTCGTCGTGATCGTAACGTGGCGGCGGCAGTTCGCCTCGAACGCCTGGCGGGCGATGGGGAACTGACGGGCTGGTGGCTTCATTGATGCCTCAACACGCCTGTGCTATTTCTCCGGCCACCATATGATGATCCGCATCTTCAATATCGCTTCGGCCTTTTTCCTCAGCCGCTAACGGTTGCCCGCACCAGCGGCGGAAACGAGCGCGTCTGTGCCGTTCGGCGCCAGCGCGTTCAATGACCGAATGAGCCGCCCCATTCTCGCTGCGCGCGATGATGCTGGCTGGCCAAGCGATATGAGGATTTCATGCCTTCTAATACAATTCGACACGTGCACGCGCTCAGCGACGCACAACTGAATCAGTTTGTTCAAGACGGCTTCGTCCGACTGGACAACGCTTTCCCCGAGCAGCTCGCCGCGGAAGCCCGCGCCATTCTCTGGCGCGACACCGGATGCGATCCCTTCGACAAGAAAACCTGGACGCGGCCGGTGATCCGGCTCGGCTATTACGGACAGGAGCCGTTTCGGAAAGCGGTGAACACACTGCTGCTCCACGCAGCCTTCGATCAACTCGTCGGAAGCGGCCGCTGGCGACCGCGCGCGGACCTCGGCAGTTTTCCGGTGCGCTTCCCGCATGCCGAGGATCCCGGCGATACCGGCTGGCACGTCGACCTCAGCTTCCCTGGCCCGTCGGACGATCCAAACGAGCGCAACGATTTCGCCTCGTGGCGAGTCAACGTGACATCGCGTGGCCGCGCGCTGCTGATGCTCTTCCTGTTTTCCGATATTGGCGAACTGGATGCGCCGACGCGTATCCGGGTGGGCTCGCACCTCGATATGGCGCGACTGCTCGAACCTGCGGGAGAAGCCGGCATGTCGCACCTGATGCTCGCCGACGTGGCGGCCGAGCGTCCAGAAGCGCTTGCCGTCGGAAAGGCCGGCACGGTCTATTTATGTCATCCCTTCCTAATCCACGCCGCGCAACCGCATCGCGGTTCGAGGCCACGATTCATGGCGCAGCCGCCCCTGCATCCGGCCGAACCGATCCTGCTTGAACGGGAGGACGGCGATTATTCGCCGGTCGAAACGGCGATCCGGCGCGCGTTCCAGAAAAACCAGGACTGAGAAGCGAACGATGCCGTCCGGGTTGGGCCACCGAACCGGGCGGCATTCGCGAAAGTTGCTAGCCGCTCGTAAAATCCTGCGGCGTAAAGCTGAGGTCGAGCACCTTCCATTCGCCGTAGCGGTCCACCGGCAGCATGGCATAGGGCTGGCAGGCCGAAAGCGCGGAGATGGCGCCCTGCATCAGCAATGGTCCCTTCATGGAGGCGCTGGCCTCGATCAGGATCGGTTCGGCGGCGAGCCTGCCGTCCGGCGTCATCAGGACACGCAGCTTGACCTTGACGTCGTCGGTGCCCGACAGCGAGGCCGGCAGTTTCGAGCAGGTCTTGAGGTGCCGCCGAAATTCCGCGATCAGCGTGCTCGAGATGTCGGCGGTTTCGGTCGCCGGCCCATCGAAATTGTCGTCGTCCTTGTTGTGAGCTTGCGTCGGTGCCTGCGGCTGCAGCGCGATGTCGGGCGGCAAGCCCAGCAGCACGTGATACTTGATCGAGATATCCGGCTCGGGCGGCGTGTACGCTGGCGCCGCCGGTTGCGATGATGGCTGTGCCACCGGCTGCGGCGGGGCGGCGAGCGGCGCAGCAAGCGCAGCCTGCTTCTGCGGTGACGGCTGTAGCTGCCCTGATGGCGGAGGTGGACTGGCAGCGGCAGGCGTTTCCAGTGGCGAGAAATCAGGCTGCGGGATTGGCGCCGGCTCCGCCCTGGTCTCAGCGGCTTGCTGTTCGGCCGGCTTTGGCTGTTCGGGAATTTCCTGCGGCGTAACGATCTCGACCGGGACCTGCTCGGCGGTCACCGAGCCGAACGGATGCACCTCCGAAAACAGCAGGAACAGCGTCAGCAGCGACACATGTGCGACTGCCGACGCCGTGATCTCAGCAGGTATGATCCGCCGCAGCTCCATTGTACCGAAATGAGGTTCGTCTCTTACGGTCGCCAGAATAGCGTTCGGCGGCGCGGCTCCTCAATCCCATTTCGGCGCGAAGCCGAAATCCGTGAGCCGGCCGCCGGCGCTGCCCATGGCGGAGATCTCCTGCATGTCCTCGTCCGACAGTTCGAAATTGAAGATCTCGATGTTCTCCGAGAGCCGTTCGAGTTTCGAGGTGCGCGGAATTGCCGCCACGCCCTGCTGCACCAGCCAGCGCAGGCAGATTTGCGCCGCCGTCTTGCGATAGCGGTCGCCGATCCGCTGCATCACGCGATCGCTTTTGATGCGGCCCCTGGCGACCGGGCTATAGGCCACCAGCGCCATGCCGTGACGGGCACAAGCTTCCCTCACTTTGATCTGGTCGAGATAGGGATGGTACTCGACCTGGTCGCAGACCAGCGGTTCCGGGCATGCCGCCACCGCCTCCTCGATCAAGGCCACGGTGAAATTGGATATGCCGATGTGGCGGGCGAGGCCCTGCTGCCTGACCCGTGCCAGCGCGCCCAACGTCTCCACCAGCGGCACCTGCGGGTTCGGCCAGTGCAGCAGCAACAGATCGACCTCGGTCAGGCGCAGCCGCACCAGGCTTTCCTTGGCGGAACGTTCCAGATCGTGGGGTGCGAAATGCGAGGGCCAGACCTTGGTGGTGAGAAAAATCTGATCGCGCTTCACGCCCGCAGCCCGCAGCCCCTCGCCGACCTCGCGTTCATTGTCATACATCTGTGCGGTGTCGATGTGGCGATAGCCGAGCCGCAATGCCTGCTCGACGATCCGCGCGCAGGTGCGTCCGCGCAATTCCCAGGTACCCAGCCCGATCGCCGGGATTTTTGCGCCATTGGCTTCGACAAACAGCATTGGTTGTATCCGCGGACCGCCCCCATTATGGGCTGCGGAAACAGCCGTGCCAACAGATAGCGCTTCGAGCGGAGCGAATTCCGGTACGCGTGAAGAAGCGCACCAAGATAAGCGCTAGGCCGGCGACGGTTCCGTGGCCAGCGCGGCGAATACGGTTTCCGGCGAATGGGCGATCACCGCGAGTAGCGCCCGCGCCGGCCCCCGCGGCACGCGCTTGCCCTGCTCCCAATTCCGGATGGTTTCGACGGGCACGCCGAGCCGCGCCGCGAATTCGATCTGGGTCAGGCAGGCGCGACGACGAAGGTCGCGCACGGCAGGCAGCGCGGGGGTTTCGCCCGGCGCTGCGTCAGGCATGACGGTCGCGGTTGAAGGCATTGTCGGCACGAGCGGGAACTCCTGCCCGTCACGCAGTTCGACGATCCGCCCGTCCGCTTTCAGCCGCAACCGCTGCATGTTGACCTCGTGGGCCAACATCATCGGCGAAGCGCCTTAAAGTCCGATTAACGATAAATGAGACCTCGTTCTGACGCGTTTTCTTCACGCGAACCATCCACCCCGGATCAAATCCGGGGCAGGCTTTCGCTTGAAAACGCTATGCTACTTCAGCCCGAACCACAGCGTGGCGATGCCGAGAAACGAGAAGAAGCCGACCACGTCGGTGATCGTCGTGACGAAAGTTCCCGACGCCACTGCCGGGTCGGCGCGCACCCGGTCCAGCACCATCGGGATCAGGATGCCGCCGAGCGCGCCGGCCACCAGATTGCAGATGATGGCGAGGCCGATCACGACGCCCAAGCCGGGGATCTTGAACCATGCCACCGCCGCGACGCCCGTGATGACGGCAAAAGCGAGACCGTTGACGAGGCCGACCATCGCCTCGCGCATGACGACGCGGAAGGCATTGTTGGAACCGAGTTCGCGGGTCGCCAGCGCCCGCACCGCCACCGTCATGGTCTGGGTCGCGGCATTGCCGCCCTGACTCGCCACGATCGGCGCGAGCACGGCGAGCGCCACCATCTTCTCGAGCTGACCCTCGAACAGGCCGAGCACGGAGGACGCCAGAAACGCGGTCGCCAGATTGACCAGGAGCCAATTGAATCGGCCGCGTGCGATGGTCCAGACATTGTCGGACAATTCTTCGTCGCTGGTGACGCCGCCGAGCGCCTTCAGGTCTTCATCGGCCTCTTCCTCGATGACGTCGACGACGTCGTCGATGGTGATGACGCCGACCAGCCGGTTGGTGGTGTCGACGACGGGGGCCGCAACCAGATTGTACTTGCCGAACATCCGCGCGACCTCTTCCTGGTCGTCGAGCACGGAGACGCGGCGGCGGTCTTCCTCGATCAGGTCGACAAGCGGCACCGGGCGGCGTGCCCGCAACAGCGTGTCGAGCGAAACCGCGCCCTGCCAGTGCTGTTCGGAATCGACCGCGTAGATCTCGTAGAAGCGGTCAGGCAGATCGGGCGTGTCGCGCATGTAGTCGATCGCCTGCCCGACCGTCCAATCCGGCGGCACCGAGATAAACGCGGTCTGCATCCGGCGGCCGGCGGAATTTTCCGGATAGAGCAGCACGCGCTCGATCGCGACGCGTTCGGGCGGCGACAGCCTTTCGAGGATCTCTTCCTGGTCCTCCTCGTCGAGGCCCTGGAGCAACTGGACGGCGTCGTCGGACTCCAGTTCGCGAACGCCCTCGGCGACCGTCTCCGGCTCGAGTTCCTCGAGGATCTCCTCGCGGACGGCGTCGTCAACCTCGTTGAGCGCCGAGAAATCGAAATCGGTGCCCGTGATCTCGACGAGGGTGACGCGGTCCTCGGGCTCGAGGGCCGCGATCAAATCGCCGAGATCGGCCTCGTGTAGTTCCGCCACCACCTCGCACAACAACGGCCGGTCGGCAGCATGGATCGCGCGCGTCATCTCCTCGACAAACTCGCGGCGGAGCTGCCCCTCCTCGTCCCGCATCAAGAGATGGTCGAGCACCGATCCCTGGCCCGGTCGCGCTTCGGCGGTTTGGGCAACGTCGATATTCTCGGCCATGCCGCGCCTCGCCAGTTTGACAGAATGAGCGAACTCGTCTGAGCTACGCTTGACGCATTACCCAATCGGCTGCGCCATGCGCAATGCCAAATATCACCAACGGCAAATGACCCGGAAATTCGGCGCGGCGCTGTGCTCGGCGGTTGCGACATTGATGACCTTGACTGCGGCGGCGACGGCTGCCGAATGTCCCCGCAAGGACGCGCTCGGCACCTCACGCGTTCTCGCGGTGGATGCCGCTACCTACCCGCGCGTGGGCCTCAAGAGCTTTCCACAGACGCTTCCGCTGGAAGACCACGAGGTGGTGCTGACCTTCGACGACGGACCGTGGCGGCCGACGGACCAGAAGATACTGGCGGCACTGGCGCAGGAATGCGTGCGCGCCACCTTCTTCCTGCTCGGAAGGCGCGCCTCCGAACATCCCGAACTGGTGCGAAGAATGGCCGCCCAGGGCCATACCATCGCGCACCACACCTGGACCCACCACAATCTCAAATCCATGAAGCCGGAGGCTGCCATCGGCGAGATCGACAAGGGCATCGCGGCAGTCGAAACGGCGCTGCACGGCACGGCCACCACGACCCCAACCACGCCGTTCTTTCGCTTCCCCTATTTTGAAATGACGCCCGCCACGCTGGAGACCTTGCAAAAGCGCGGTATCGCCGTGTTCGGCGCCGATCTCTGGGCCTGCGATTGGAATCATATGACGCCGGAGCAACAGTTGAAACTGCTCACCGACCGGCTGCAAATTGCCCGCAAGGGCATCATCCTGCTGCACGATCCGAAGGCGCAGACCGCTTCGATGCTGCCGGCCTTTCTGCGTTACCTCCGCGACAATCATTACCGCGTGGTCCACCTCGTCCCGGCTGATGCCCAAACCGTGTCCGGCAAGGCACATTAGAGCCAAAATCGGCATGAAGTTCAGTCGATTAAAGCACGATTCATCGCGTCTCGTGTAAGCATGGCTTGCCTGGAAGAATGAACCTTGGTGCTGGTCGTCAGAACCAAGGGCTGGAATGAAGCCGGTGTTCAATGATTGTTAGCGTATTCGAAGGCCCCCGAGCGCGGCCATGGGCCGCTTTGTGCATGGGAGCGCTGGCCTGCCTCACCGTACAAACAGCTTCCGCCGCCAAGTGCCCCGGTCATCCTGACGCCATCGGCACCTCACGCACCATCGTGGTCGATCCGCGCGCCCATCCCGTCATCGGCACCATGCAGTATGGCAAGACGCTGCCACTCGAAGACCGTGAGGTGGTGCTGACTTTTGACGACGGACCGCTGCCGAAATACAGCAACCAGATTCTCGATATTCTCGCTGCCCATTGCGCGAAGGCGACCTTCTTCCTGGTCGGCAGCCAGGCCAACGCCAATCCCGAAGGCGTGCGCAAGGTGCGCGATGCCGGTCACACGGTCGCCACCCACACCCAGAACCATCCAGGCGGCATGGATCGCCTGCCGTTCGATCGCTCCAAACAGGAGATCGAACAAGGCATCGCATCGGTGACCGCGGCGCTCGGCGACGGCACCGCGCCCGCGCCGTTCCTGCGCATTCCCGGACTGCGCCGCACCAACGAGATCGAGGAATTCGCCGCTTCCAAGGGACTTCAGCTCTGGAGCGCCGACTTCCCGGCCGATGACTGGCGCGATGTGTCCGCCGCGCGCGTTTATGAGCTCGCGCTCAAACGGCTGGAGGCCAAGGGAAAAGGCATCCTGCTGCTGCACGACATTCAGCCACGCACGGTCACGGCGCTGCCGAGAATCCTGAGCGAACTGAAGGCGCGCGGCTATCGCATTGTCCATGTGGTGCCGGCGACGCCGGAGCGGCCGGCGACGCCGACCGAGCCGCGGCAATGGCAGTTGCGTCCGCCGTCGGAAGTGATGGCGATTTCGCGCTGGCCGAAGGTCTCGAAATTCGCTGCTGCCGGCCCCGCCGCGCTGCCCGTCCCGGCCTTGTCCAATCTCGACTGGCACACGGCCGATGCTGGTGCGCACGCCCGGCGACGCGGGCGCGGTGTACCCCTGCCACCGGCAACGCCGTGGCCGCGCCAGACGAGTTTGCCGCCGGCCGGCAAGCTGGCCGCGCTGCCGATTCCGGCGGAGAGCATTTTCAAGATCCCGGAATCAACCAGTGTAGCCATGCTGGCCCTCTCCGCGCGGCGGACGACGTCGATTGCGCAAGTTCGGTCAACGGAAGTCTCCTCGGCAAGCCTCGCCGGGAAATCCCGTCGCCACGACCGCGCAGCGACCGCTCAGCCGCCGACATCAGCCGGACAGACCGCACAGGCGCCGGAGGGCGCCAGCGGTACCGCGCCGAAGCCGACGGCACAAGCCAAGCGGCGGTCGGTTCGCGTTGCGGGCTTGAAAAAGCGCTGATCGGCCGTGGTCCCGCCCGATTCATTTTCCTGACGTCGGGCACCGCTCGCCCGCCATTCGCGACAAGGGCTCAATTGGCCACGATCTTGGCAATGCAGAGCAGGATGACGATGGCGAGAAACAGCAGGTCGATATAGGCCTTGATCTCGCCGGCTTGGCGGAGCCCGCTGACTTCGGCGATCACCTGCTTGCGCGTAGATGTCGAACTCGGCCCCTCGCCCAGCGCCGCCACCAAACGGCGGGCCTCCAGTTCCAGCCGTTCGATGCGCTGGAAGAAATGAAACGACCGCAGCGCGGACGCCGCATGCATGCCGGCATAAACCAGCACGAGAACCGCGACGACCACGCGATGCTGGTACTTTTCGAGGAAATTCAGAGCAAAATAGACCAGCGCCAGGAACACGAAGTTGGAGAGGAATCGATAGGCGTAGCTCAGAAATAGCATTCATGTGCTCCGGATGGCCTGACATGCAGAACCGTGGTCAGAGAGCCGGAATCACCGGCAAGGCTGGTTCAGTTTACGCGAACGATGCGACATCAGGGCAGCAACCATCACCCAGCCCCAGAAGGAATCGCGCGGCCGTGTCCTTGCGGACACGCGCCTTCGCCTTCAGCCGTCGGCAATAAGGTCCAAACGGCGCCGTCTGTGGTGCACCGGCGACCCCGAATCACTCAGCAAGAATGACTTAAGGGGGCGGACAAGACGAATCTTTGTTCCCACAGTCCGCTTGGCGCGGCCAAAGCGAGCTTGCCCCGACGAAGAAGAAAGAGCGAGAATGACGTGCTTCACCGCTCAGGCAAATACACAAGGGAGCGCCGGTCTCCCGTAGCTCAGCGCTCCGCCATCCTCGAAGCCGGGAAATTGCCCGAGCACCGCGAAGCGCTAAGCCCTAATGGATGGCTGATAAGATCCTCGCGCATCTCATAGTCTTTCCGCGCCGCATGCCGGCCTTTCGACATGTGAGGTCTTTTGTCGGCCAAGCCGGCTGCTTTTACCTCTTCGTCTTTCGCTTCGTTTCTTCGTCCGGCGTATTAGGGCCGCCGCCGGCGGCGCTACCGGAAGTGCCACCAGCCGCTCCGCTTGTGCCCGCTCCACCCGCGTCGGCTCCGCCCGTGCCCGCGCCTGCCGCTCCCCCAGTCCCTGCCGCACCGCCGGCACCCGCGGCGCCACCGGTGCCCGCACCTGCGCCTGCACCAGCGCCGCCGGCTCCTCCGGCTCCCCCGCCTCCGCCACCTTGAGCGAGAGCCAACGTTGAGCCGAGCGCAAAGAACAATGCTACTGTGATCGCTAATACCTTCATGATCGTCTCCTTGGTAGCTGTCGAAGCCCCGGAAATTTGCAGACGCTGCTTTCGTTCCAATTTTTACTGCGGCCAAATGCGCGAGCGGCTCTATGGCGCGCGATAGGAACCTTTCCTCGCGCGGAGCCTGCGCGACAGCAATGATCGCGTGGCGCAACGCAGATGGGCCGGCACTCTGGTTCCGCCAGAGTGGCTGCCGATCGAACGTGCTCGGTGTCGCTCGTGCACGCTGGACGGAATGCGTGAGACGGCACGTGGGCTAGTTAAGTGAATACGTCCTAGCCAGAATGGAGCTGCCGGCTGGAAGGCATTAAGACCTCTCCGAGCAACTGCGTGCGGCAACCGCAGTGCCGCTGCTGGCACGTCGGCTAGTACAAAGAGAACCCGTCATTCGCGACGGGTTCGAGTCTAGGGAGGAGTACAAAATAAGCTGATTCACGGCACCAGCGTGTGCCGCAATTCACACACACTACTAGAAAAGCATTGCCTCCCGTCGGGACGGCAAACCTGATCGATGTCCCTTACAATGCTACACTTTGCCTTCAATCATCTTCAGTTTGACGGTCTCGCAGGTCTTCCGCACGTGCTCGGTAAAGATCGAGCATTCCTCGATGCGCTTGAAAATCTTCTTGGCTTCTTCACGATAGGACGCTGCGGTGTCGCGCATGAAGGCAATGGCATTATGCACTTCGGCGGTCATTGCCTCGCATTTGTTCGCTGCGCTGATCAGCTCTGCTCCCATGGCTTCGATTTCCTTGGCGGCGGCTTCATAGTCACGCACTACAGCTTCGGCTGTGAGCGCACCGACGCGGGTGACGCCCTCTTCATGCTCGACGTAGTCCGGCATCGGCCCCGATGGAGCCGCCCTGATTGCAGGAAGGCTCCCTACGACATCTTCCTCAAGCTTGGCTAAATCCAGCGGCGCAGTTTTGTGAAGTCGTTCGATACTCGCCATCGGTCATTCTCCATCATTCGATGAAAAACCCCAGCGCATGAGCATGGCGACCGATTCGTGGCGAAATCCCGTATGGAAGAAAGCAACGAAAAGGCAGACGTGTGAATGCAAGCACCGTGGGAAAGTGCCGGGTCGCTTCTGTTCATCCGAAGCGGCACTGGCTCAGGCATTAACCATGCCGGCGCATCAAGCTGCGCGTGGCCTACGCTTAATGCGCATTTAACCGTTTTGCATCATTGATTGAGGATCAGCGCAAACTCCTTCAAGCCGCAAGAATTGCGGGCAGCACTCAACCTCTTCAGGAGGATCGATTGAGGACGCTCCTTATTTGCGCGCTGGCTGTCGCCTTGGTCGGTTGCAGCAGCCAACCACCAACACAGCCATCCTGCGTTGGCCTGAACCCGTTAGCCTGTCTGACCGCGGTTCATGTGCCGATCGAACCTGAGTCGTATGAGAGCGATTCTGCCGCAACGAAACCCGTGTCCGCCGTCGCCTTGTGCGGTGACAGGCCGCCCCGATCTCACGCGGACCACGCGGTCCGTCGAACACGCAAGCCAATCAAGGTAGCGGCGAAAGCTGCCATTCCCGTTCCGGTTCCTTCTCCGCAAGCGAACCAGCAGACGACGGGCAATGCCGTTGCTTCCCAAGCGCCTCCAGCAAGCGCCACCGATACCCATCCAACGACTGACGTTCCGCCGACCCGAACGACAGAGGAGCAGGTGGCGGCCGCATCTGCCGTCGCGGAGCGAATGTCGGTCCCGACATTGGATGCATCGCTGGACGCGCTCGTGGCCGTCCTCGTGGCAGGTCCCAACGTCAAGTCGGTCTCCGACCTGACTGGTAAGACGATTGCGATCGACGATAGATACTCCGAGTCGTCGATCAGCCGCGTCAGGACCGCGATGGCGGCAGCGGGTGCGCCCGACGTCCAACTGAGCAAAGGTCAAACCACGGCGATCAGCCGGCTGGTCGGCAAAGAAGTTCCGGCCGCGGTCGTCGGGTTAGTCTCCACCAGAGCCGCGGATGGCTTTCCTGAGATCGCGCGATACAAGACGTTCCAAATCCCGCTCAAACCTCGATCGAGCCCGGCCGAGCCGTGACGGGTTTGCCCCTTGCCCCCGTGACAGGACGCGGGCCGCGGAGCCGAAACCCAACAAAACAAGGCTGATTTTTAAGGTGGTGCGCTCGGAGAGAACCAATTTACACATCACACCGTTGATTTCATTGTGTTTTTACGCTTTTTGACCGCGCCGTGTATCACAATTTGTATCCCATTTTGTATCACAGTTTGTGCACTGCGTTCGTCGTTTTGTCGTTGCTGCTAAGGCGATTCCGTTAGTTCAAAATCGCCTAGCCCGCCAGCCGATAGCCAGCCAGCCAACCGCAGCTTCAGATAGAATGAAGGAACAAAGCCGCCACCACGCTTGTTCCAACGCTGACTGGCCCCCCGCCGCCAGAATATCGCCCTATTTCTTGAAAGGGGCATTGCGGACTCGTTCCGGATAGAACAACCTCCAGCGGCATGGCGACACGGGGGGACATGGTCGCTGCGATCACGGCCTATGCGGCCGCTCGCAAGCGCATTCTGGGTTATGACTCGGCTCCGACTTGGGCGCTGGGCTTCAATCCCCGCGAAGTCGTCATGAAATACCCTCTAGAGGTTGGCGGCGAACTCATGGGGCAACTGTGGATTGTTGGGTTCCCACACGCCAAGGACATCAAATTTCGCCTTCAAATCGTGCTGGACGGGCCGATTTGTCGTCTCGACTATACCGACGAGACCCATCCAAATTCGATTGACGGCTATACCAATGGGTTCGTTCCGATGATCGTCGTCGGCCCCCATTATCATTCATGGCCCATTAACCAACGATTTTTTCGTGGGGCCACCAAACCACCAAAGCTTCACGATGCCTTGCCATACATGGAGCCGGGCCGAACGTTTGATGCAGTTCTCCGTTGGTTTTGTACTGATACGAATATAGATTCTCTCCCCGGGAGCCATTTGATCGGACTGCCCGGACCAGGGTTGCTGCTATGACTCCGAACCTTATGACTTTGACATGCACGGGGCTTTCGCAACTCGCTCACTGCGAGCCTACGGAAGATGGGATCGTCGTGACAACCCACTGCATGTACCCGTCGAACGGACTGGTCCGCGTTACAGTGCGCGGCGGTGCCGAAACGATTGTTGCCTCCGATGAGGGGGGCGCATTGGGTGAGGCATTGGCAGCCGGCATTGAAGTCAGGAATTATGATCGGACCCTTGGCCACCTCGTCCGAGAACAAGGTCTTCTGATTCGGGATAGCGTGATCTACACGCCGAGAATGCCAATTGAAGCAGCCCCGCTTGCGGTGTTGCATGTAGCCAACGCCTCTCAAGAGGTCGCTCGCTGGATGTTCGACCACGGGAAGGTCAAGCGGTCGCGTGATTTTCGAATGCTTTTGGCTGATTTTCTCTCGAAGCGCTTTGACGATCGCGTAGCTCATGGCGAGTTTGTTATCGGGAACAGCAATAAGCGCCACAAGTTTGCAAATGTTGTCAGCTTGCAAGGCGAACGGAAACTAATAATTGATCCTGTTTCGAATGACTCCTCGTCTATTAACGCGCGTGTTGTTGCCAACCTTGACGTAAAGGCAATCGGAAACCCCAACCTGATTCAACGCATCGTGTATGACGATGAGGACGATTGGTCGGCTGCGGATTTGAACCTTCTTCAAGTGGGAGCGGTTGCCGTCCCCTTCTCTCGCGCTAGCGAGGTGATCGAAAGGATAGCCAATGCAGCTTGACAAGGACTACGAGCAGTATCCGCGTCAGATCGAGCGCCGCATTTAGCAAAGAGGTCCGGAGCTACTAGCGAGAGAGCCAGCGAGCTGAGAAGCCCGGTTTGAGGAAGGTGGCCAGTGGACGACCATTTCGCCTGACTAGCGCTTAGTCTGTACGGGCTCTATTGTGAGCCGCGCAGGGCGCGCGGGCGGGCCCGTATGCAGCCTCCGGGGGGCGGATGAGTCAACACTTGATTAACCAGTATCTCGGCGATCTCGATCGCCTTCGGCGGGTATCTGGCGTGAATCGCGAATCAGTGGTGCGCGAGGCTTTTAAGGACCTGCTCAAAGCTTGGGGCCGCTCCCGCGAACTGCAGTTCATCCCCGAACATGAGTACATCACGCCCACCAAGGAGCGCCGTTACATCGATGGCGCTTTGCTGCACGGCCTGCGCGTGCCGTTCGGCTACTGGGAAGCGAAAGATACGAATGACGATCTCGACGAGGAAATCGCCAAAAAATTCCGGCGGGGCTATCCGCAGACCAACATCATCTTCGAGGATTCCACCCGTGCGATCCTGATCCAGCACGGTCAGGAAGTGATGCGCTGCGGCGTCGACGATGTTGAAAACCTAAACAAACTGCTCGAGCTGTTCTTTGGCTACCAGCGGCCAGAGATCGCCGACTTCCGCAAAGCCATCGAGCAGTTCAAGTTCGACCTGCCCGCTGTGCTGAAGGCACTGCGCGAGCGCATCGACGAAGCCTACGCCGGAAACAAAGCCTTCGCCACGGCTGCGCGAGCTTTCCTTAAGCAAGCCCAGGCGACAATCAATCCCGCCGTCACTGACGCCGACGTGCGCGAGATGCTAATTCAGCACATCCTGACCGAGGACATTTTTGCCCGCGTCTTCGGCGAGAGCGACTTCCACCGGGAGAACAACGTCGCCAAGGCGCTCTATACCCTGGAACAACTATTTTTTCGTGGCGAAATCAAACAACAGACGCTGCACGCGCTGGAGCCCTATTACGCCGCTATTCGCTCCACTGCTGCATTGATCCAGAGCCATTCGGAGAAGCAGGGATTCCTCAAGGCGATCTACGAGAATTTCTACAAAGTATATAATGCAAAGGCCGCTGACCGGTTGGGTGTAGTCTACACGCCCAACGAAATCGTGCGCTTCATGGTAGATAGCGCAGACTGGCTCTGCGAGAAGCACTTCGGAAAGAACCTAATCGATAAGGACGTTGAAATCCTTGACCCAGCCACGGGGACGGGAACGTTCATAGTAGAATTGTTGGAGCATTTCCGCGGGCGGACCGACGCGCTGAAATACAAATACCAGAACGAACTGCATGCCAACGAAGTAGCCATCCTGCCTTACTACGTCGCGAACCTAAACATCGAGGCGACCTACGCGGCGATCACTGGGCAATATGCGGACTTCCCTAACCTTTGCTTCGTCGACACATTAGACAACACCGAAGCGCTTAGGGTCCTTATGGGCCAGCATTACGGCGACCTGCTTGGCGGTATCAGCACCGAGAATGTTCAACGCATCAAGCGCCAGAATGGTCGCAAAATAAGCGTTGTCATCGGTAATCCGCCATACAACGCGTGGCAGGAGAACTTCAATCAGCGCAACGCTAACCGGCTTTACGCGCGCATCGATGAGCGGATCGCTGCAACCTACGTCAAAGAAGGAACGGCTCAGAACCAGAGCAGTGTCTATGACATGTATACTCGATTCATCCGGTGGGCCTCAGACAGGGTGGCGGATGACGGCGTGATCACTTTTATCACTGGCCGGAAGCCGTTTACTAAGGCGGCATACGATGGCTTTCGTAAAGTCGTGGCGCGCGACTTCGCGGAAGTTTGGGTTGTCGATCTTGGTGGTGATGTTCGCGAAAATCCTCGGCTTTCCGGCACTAAGCATAATGTCTTCGGCATCCAGACGGGCGTCGCAATCACGTTTCTGGTGAAGAAGAAAAACAAGGCCGGTGCCGTCATTCGCTACGTACGCCGCCCAGAAATGGAGACCGCTGAAGAGAAGCTTTCCTTCCTTTCCAGCCACTCCATAAAAACTCTGACATTCCAGACGATCGTTCCAGATCGAAAGAACGACTGGCTCGACCAGGCTGAGAACAATTGGGATGAGTTCATTCCGCTGGTTGATGCAGCGAACAAGTCCGCCAAGAGCGCGTCGCAAGATCGAGCGATAGTCCGCTTGGTGTCAAATGGGCTTCAAACCAAACGCGATGACTGGGTCTACGACTTCGACTTCGATGCGCTCATCAAGAAAATCAAGGCGCTTGTTGCAGGCTACGAGAAGGCCCGCTCAGATCCGGAGGCTGTACACCTCAACGAAATCAAGTGGGACCGTGAGATAACCGGGCGTCTCAAGAGGAAAGTCAAGATAGCGTTCGACAAGCGGAAGATCGTCGCCTCAACATATCGCCCATTTACGGGGAAATTCGTCTATTTTGACCGCGACTTGAATAGCCAAAGTTTCCGCCTGCATGAAATGTATGACTACACCACTGAGAACCCGACAATCACATTCTTATCTATCGCGTCATCGAATCCTCTTGCTGCATTGGCCACCAAGGGGCAATTTGATACCTGCCTATTGAAGAAGGGTAACGGCAGCACCCAAGGCATTTCACGATGGCGCTTGTCAAAGGAAGGAGGACGCGTCGACAACATCACCGATTGGGCGCTGGAACAGTTCACCGCTCATTACGGCGACAAAGCAGCTATCACCAAGGACGATATCTTCGCCTACGTCTACGGCGTGCTGCACGACCCGATCTATCGCGAGACCTATGCGCTGAACCTCAAGCGCGAGTTCCCTCGTATCCCCTTTTATCCTGACTTCAAGCGTTGGCGCGATTGGGGCAAGGATCTACTCAAGCTTCATCTTGATTATGAGGCTGCCGAGCCATTCCCGGTGGTGCGCACCGACACACCAGACGAGAAAGTCAGCGCCAGTGGCCAGAATCCGCGCGTGATCCTGAAGTCGGACCGAGATAGCGGGACTATCGTATTGGATGCGGAGACAAAGCTTTCCGGCGTACCGGCGGCGGCATGGGAATACACATTGGCCAACCGTCCCGCCATCGACTGGGTGCTTGGCCAGCGTAAAGAAACGATGCCCGACAACGAGGTTGTCCGCGAAAAGTTCAACACCTACCGATTCGCCGACTACAAGGAAGAGGTCATTGACTTGCTAAAGCGCGTGGTAACTGTCAGCGTGAAAACGGTAAGTATTGTTGAGATGATGCGAACAACGACGCGACTCATCGATAACAAGCGCGCAGACATCGCACGCGAGCGCTTGGACCGCGACCCCAAACCAAAGCGGCGCAAAGCAAAGTCAGCCTGACGACCTGTCTACCGGTATTTCTGCTTTGTGAAAGCGTCCGACGGCCAGCGCCTCGCCCTTCTCTGGTATGTCTAGCCTAGCCCTCACATCGCTCGGCTGCCTCGCATGGAATGGTGTAACCACCCAACAATAAATTGAGGCTGTCTCCGTACGACAAGGCCTAGCGTCTTCATTCGATTCGCGGGACGTCGTTACCTTTTGTCGATCCGCCGATGCTGTAAGGCTTGTTCAGGAAATAGCTCCGATTGCCCAGCGCCTTCTCCGCATACTGATCAATCGCAACAATGATGGCTTGGACGTGCTGGTAGCAGTAGCCCTCACGAGGGGCCCGCTGGCGCACTTCGGCTAGCGCCTTAATCCAAGGCGAATTGTCCGCCGCCTTCTCGTCGAACCACTTCAACGGCTCTGCCATCACCAACTCCGGCCGCCAAGCACACGCCCTTTCGTCGGACCGCCCTGCTCTTTCTTGAGCCGGTCCCGCTCATCACAAAGGCCCTCTATCTTAGCCAGCATCCTCTGCAGCATAAGCTCAGCCGCCGCAGTCGAGATGCCGGCGCGCTGAAGCTGCAAGATTTCCTTACGCTGCCGGCCGACTTGGACGCGCATGTGCTCGATTTCGGAACGAACGTGATCTAGGCCCATAGCGCTCCTTCAATTCTCGCTGGATTGTTCGGATAAGGCCTTCTGCGCGGCGCTCAAGCCGGTCGTACAGCCGAAGCCGCCTGAACAGGATCTCGATTTCGCGGTCATTTTTCACGATAGCGGATAATAGAACAAAACGTGAACTAGTGACAAGCCGCTAGGAATAGGGTGTGCTGGGGCGGAACACCCAAGATCATTGCCCCGAGTAGATTTTATTGCCCTGGTCCACCTCGTTTGAGGACCCAATACTGCTTCCGAATGGCCGGTGGCTCCTCACCTTGAGGGATGCCGCCAGCTACATCACGAAGCTGCCGAAGGCTGAGCACTCCGCGCCGGAATGGCAGGCCGCCATGGAGGCGCTGATCCTGGTTGCAGAGACCGGCGGCCCGACGATGTTGGCCCGGATCGGCGTCATGCGCGCGTTGAATCGTCATGTCGAACGGGTCTTTAATCCCGATCGCAAGGGTCATCACTGGGGCAAGCGCAAGCTGAAGAGAGACCAATGACCGTTTTTGTCTACGTTAACACAAGCAAACAGGTCGGCGATGCCGAGCACATCAAAGTGTTCGCCAATGCAGATGCCGCAGAAAAGTGGTTTGAGGAGAACGATCCGGAAGGCGTTGCCTTCGAATACCCGGTGATCTCGTGAACCGCCCGACGCGCATCACACTTGTCGGTATGGTGATCGTCCTCCTTTGGGCGCTTATTTCAAGCACAATGGGACATGCCCAAGAGAGTGGTAGAACCGCCAAGCAGCATCCGGCCTTTAGCCGCGTGATAGGATAACAAAGAAGCCCGCTCGGGCTTCCCCGGCGGGCCTCTTGACCGTGTCGCCCACGGTCGATCTTGATGTCGTCTTTAGGCTGCGTGTGCTCCGGGTCCGCGTTGAACCCGCTCTTTTTACTGAGCCCGGCGGGTACGAAAGCCGCCTCTATTTACTCCATCAATTCTCAGGCGTTCGGTTCCAAGGTTTCCAATCAGTCAGGCGGTTACAGCTTCATGGTCGTGGCCTCCGTTGGTGCAAAACCGTTCGAAGCGAATGACCAAAGAATAACGAACCGGCTGGCCCTGACAGGCCCGATCCAGTAGCCCTTGCCGTCGTTACACTTGGCTGATGCCGTAGGCGATCAGCGCGAACACAATGCCAAAGGCAACGGCGATGACGCCGATGTAAACTCGTTCGCTCATGATGCTTCCTGTTCGTCGCTGCGGTCATGATTTTCCGTTGTTTGCGGTACTCGTCAGAAATTTGTCGAAGCGTTCGGCGACGCGATCGAGGGACCGAACCAGCCGCTCTTCGAGCCGGTCGATCAGATGGATCGTCGCGTATTCCTGCGCGACCTTTTCTCGGAACTGCGCAAGCTCACGCTCTGCGGCAGCAGCCAGACGGAAGGCATCGGCAGCGGCTTGCTTCGCCTCATGGGCAATGGCCTGCGCAGCCTTGGCCGACGCTTGGTTGCGCGTGTGCAGAACGGCGTTGCGGATCAGTATGCCGATGCCGCCACCGGCCAGTGTTGCGAGGCCGGCGACAACGCCTTCTTCAATCGAGATCATTGGGATGCCTTGATGCGTGCCTTACGCACGTTGCTGCGGCCCACGCGAAGCCGATGGTTTGCTTCGATCCGTGCAGCCTCTTCGAGCTTCCAAGCCACTCGCGCGTCCACACCGGGGCGCACATTGGGAGCGGGAACTTCGTCAGGCACAAGAGTCGACTCATGGGGAATGGTGCGGTTGATCGGAGGCGGATTACTTCCGGTCGTCACGCAGCCGGCGAGGAAAGTCGTCATCAGTGAGCAGGCAAGCAGCATTACCGCCGCGCGCTTCGAGTTGTTTCGCATAGTTGGCAATCCTGTCCTGGTCGGCTTTGGCTCGCTCGGCTGCGGCCTTTCGCTCGTCTGCGGCTTCCTCCGCTGCTTGTGCGGAGAAGGCCAAGTCGATCTTCTGCGTGGCGATGACGTTGTCCTTGATCTCCATCTTCGCTCGAAGCTCAGCGGCTTCAGCGCGCCGATCCGCCGTGCGGAAGCCGAGCAAGAAGACGAGGATGGTCAGCGACAGAATGAAGAGCGCCCTCGCCGCCCGCACATAACCGCCGACGACCGGGATCAAGCTACCGAAGGGGATGTAGCCAACGACGGCCGCGCAGAGCGCGAACATGCCGATGGAGGTCAAGACCACGTCCGAGATCGCGATGTCCCACAGGAAGTCGGAGATGAACGTGCCCTTGACGAGCCCCGTGAAGAAGCCCCTGACGGTCTCGATCACTTCTTCTCACTCCAAATCCAGAGAGCGAGGCCGATCAGGATGAAGACGCCGAGCGCGGTGATGACCTTCCAGTCAGTGAGCAAACCCGTGAACGACGACAGGGACAGGCCACCGAAGAGACCCGATACCGTCGTGAACTTGCTCTTGATGAACTGCTTGAGCTTGCTAACGCCGCCGGCACTTTCGTCCTGGATCGCGTTGTGCGGCTCGATCTCGACTTCGTCCGGCACGCCGCTTTCGTCGGTGTCGGTGCGCTCGCCTTCGTCCGACTGCGACATGAGCCCCACCGGCTTGTAATTGAGCACCGCCTTGCGCAGGGCTTCGAGCGGATACAGCGGGTTGGTGTCAATCTTCCGACCCGGCGAGATCATCCAGTGAGTCACGATGTCTTCGATGTTGAACGCGTCAACGAGCGCCCGACAGAGTTCCTCGACGGCGGCGATCTGCTCGTCACTGTAGGCCAGCCAGTAGCCGGCACCGTGCGCCTTGGTCTTGGCGTACTCGACCTTCAGCTTCGGGTTCTTGTTGGTGTCGATGGTGACGATGGAGTTGCGATAGACGCCCTCCGCGACCTTCTCCATCTTGCCGGGGTTGTCGATCTCGATGCCGACAGCGAAGGCGTTGAGAAACTTCTTGCCCTTCCACGAAGACTGACCGGCGTGCCACGCGACGACGTTGAACGGCACAAGCTGCGTGATCTTGCCTTCGCGGCTGACCACGACATGCGCCGAGACCTTGCTGGCGCGGTTAGTCAGCCACGACACGTCGCCGTCCTCCTTGAGGCCCGACGCGGTATCGTGGATCACGATGTAAACGGGGTTGAGCTTGCCACCGATGTTCGGGCTCTTCACGAACGGAAGCTGACGCCCGTTCTGGAAACCCAAACCCTTGTTGATGGTGATCGACTGCATGACACTCTCCGAAAATGTTCGGGAGTATCATTGCCAATCGTTCCGCAGTTGGCGGGACCGTTTGAGTAGCCTTAGCCACCGCCCCATGAATTGTCATCGCCTTCGCCGCCCTGCTCGCATGAGATGCGCGTCGAGAGGCCCTGATCATTCAGGCGATGGATCGCAGACTTGATCGTGTAGGAGTCGTCCACGTCAGGATCGAACCCAATCGCGGTCAACCCGGCGCCCGCGAACATCTCCGTGCGGCCGAGAAAGTTGGCACCGAAGACCTTGCTGCCGCGAGCGAGCGCGCCCTTCGTGGCCTTGGCCTGCGCTTTCGCCTCTTCCTCCGTCTTGAAGAGCTTCCGGCTGCGAAACGTCGGCGAGCCGCCGCCCTCCTTCACCCACTCGCGCTCGCCCTTCTTGACGTTGTGCCACGCCGCCTCGACCGACCGATAGTCGCCGCGCGTCGAGCCGGTGCAATCCCAATCGGTGCAGCCGGTCTCAGCCAGGACGAACGTAGGCGCGGCACCGCCACCGGGAAGCTGACCGGAACCCGCCTTGTTAAAGATGATCTTCTCGTCAGCCAGCTTGAAGTTCGCACCGACGCGGCCAGCCAATCGGGTCAGGAAGTTGAGGTCGGACTCGTTGGACTGATCGAGATGCCCCGGCTTGATGCTCCCGATTTCGCCGGCCACGACAGCGGACAGGCCGTGCTTGCCGGCGATCTGATTGACGATGTCGCTGACGCTCTTCTCATGATACGAGCGCGACTTCGGAGCCTTGATATCCGTCGTCAGGCCAGCCGCCTTCGCCGACACAGTCATGATCTTGGGACGGCCCTTCTTCGTCCACGAGTCGATCAGAAAGGTGCCCATGTAGTTGACGCCGGTCTCGGCAAAGCCGAGCCAGACCCGCAGCTTCGATCCCTTGCCCGGCGACGGGATGTACTCGCGGGCATCCAATTCAAGGTCGCATGAGTCCGACTTCTTGCCTTCGTTGTCCGTGACGGTGATCGACAGCAGCGCGCCCTTGCCGAAGCCGAGAACGCCGCCGGGAATGACGTGACCACCGCTTTCCAGCGGCATGCCGAAGGGCGCCGGGAGCAGGTTCGCGGTGATGTCGATCCCGTCGAGCATGATGCGTGCAGCGGGCCTCATGACCAAATCCTCACGGTCTTCAGTTCCTTCTTCACCGACCACGCCGGCAGGTTGATCGTCATGCCTTCGGGGAGCTTGGTGCCCGCCGCAGCGAGACCGGGATTGGCGCGCAGGATCGCTTCGGTCGCGCCATGCGTCACGCCGTACCGCCGGTAGGCGATCAGGTCGGCAGTGTCGCCCTCCATCGTCGTGTACTGTTCCATCACGCGTAAGCCTTCAATTCGATCTGGAACTCGATCTTGCGGGGAGCGCCGTCCGACATCAGGACATCTTGAGTCTCCCTGATCTTCTCGATGACGTAGACGCCGAGATACCGGCCGTAGCCCGAGACAAGCGGCAGCGGCATGCCGAGACCGGCCTGCGCGCGCATTTGGTCGATCTGGCGCAACCCGCCCCTGAAGTGCGGGAAGATCACGCCATCGATCGTGATCGTGTCATCGCCGGGACCGACATACTGCGGTGCCGGGGCCATGCCGATGCGCTCAGTAGACGGCCACCGCCACGACGACGTGCGGTCGAACTTCTGATACGCGCCGTTGGAGACTGCGAACCGATATGCGCCAAGCGCGAGAAGGACGGTGCTTTGCATGATCAATCACTCAAGAGGCCGCGCTGCTCGGACTCGAGCCGAGCGAACGCGCGGTAGACTGCGGCTTCAGCTTCACGCGCGATGTCGTTTGCATTGCCGTTTCCGGCGACCTGAATGCTGATCGTCGCGCTGTTGGTATTGGACGTGCTGCTCGACGAAGACGCGCCAGCGACCGCCGCAGCCCCGTCAGAGGTCAACCTGCGCAGCGTGTCGTTCGTCTCGATGCGTCCGGTCTGACCGGGCACGAAAAGCTCGGGGCCGCGCTCGCCGACAAGGTACGGCTTGCCATAGGTCACGGGGCCACCGAGCGCGCGAGCGCCAGCGATAGGCGAGGCATTCGGTGCGTTGGGGGTCGCCTTCGATGACCATAGATTGCTGATCGCACTGCCGAGCCTTCCGGCCGCGCCGATGGCGGTGCCGATGAAGCCGATCAATCGCTGGATCGCGGAGATCACGGTGTTGACGCCGGTCGCCGCCGCGCCGCCGACAGCCGCGCCCCACTCACGCCACTTCGCGCCGGTCGCATCGAGCGGGCCAAGCAACTGCGACAGCCAGTTATACGCGCTCTGAAGATGACCGACCATCGTGCCCAGCGGCCCGTTCGCCCCGCCGACGCCCTCGACAAAGCTCTTGCCGAACGCGCTGAAGAACTCCTTGATGCCCGCCCAATTGTTGTAGACCCACACGCCAAGCGCAGTGAGCGCGGCAACGAGCGCGGTGATAATCAGGCCGACCGGGTTGGCAACGAGCGCCCACATCGCAACGGTGATGGCGCGCAGAGCCGTGATCGGGAAGAGCAGGATCGCTCGACCGAGCGCGAGCAAGCTGCCACCGAGCGCCGCAAGGGTAGCGCCGGCACCGAGCGCGGTCAGCATGCGGAAGCCGAGCATCATCGCGGCGAAGCGCCCCGTCGCCGCCACGATGGCTACGGCCAAAAGCCGAAACGGCACAAGCAATGCCATCACTGCGAGGTTGAGGCCGCGCATGGCGAGCAGCCCGACGCGCCCGAGCGCGCCGAGAACGAACATCAGCGGACCCGCTGCGGCTGCGGCAACGGCAAAGCCGACAGCCAGCTTCAACAGTGCGGGATTCGTCTTCGCGAGGTTTTGCATCGCGTCGGCGAGGCGAGTGAAGGCGTTGGCGATGTCCGCGCCGACCGACTCGACTACCGTGTTGCGCAGCTTTGCCCAAGCCGCACTGAGCTTGAGCAGAACGGCGGGCAAGCCCTGGTTGGCGATCTCGTACTGCTTCTTAGAATAGCCGTCCGACTTCTCCGTGACTTCCTTGATCAGAGCCGGCAGGTCGGTCTTCAGCAGAGCCATGTATCGCGAGATGTGGCGCGCTTCGAGAATCTGTGCGATGTCGCCGGTCGTCGCGATACCCGCGTCCATCTTTGCCTTGAGGTCGGTCATGAACTTCGTGATATCGACCTTCGAGCCAGCGGCCGCAACAGCGTCGTTCACCGACTCCGCGATCTGGTTGGCGTCAACCGCCGACGAACTGCCAATGGTCCCCTGCACCGCCTTGGTGATCTCAGCCGAGATGGTGGCCTGATCCTTGGTGCCCCGGTTCTTGAGGATGTCCGCGATCTGGCCCTTGGCAGATGACGCATCAATGCCGTCCGTCTTCAGGCCCGTGAGAACGCTATCGGCCGTGACCGGGCGCGCTTGCGTGTAGTCGGCAAGGTTCATCCCAATGCGGCTCAACGCCTTCATGCCGCCCTTCGGCATCTTGACGAGACGGACGATAGCCGAGCGCAGCGCAACGCCGGCTTCCGAGCCGAGCACGCCAGCCTTGGCGAACGCCATAGTCATCGCCGTGACCGAGTCGAGCGAGTTGCCGGTCGTCGAAGCGACGCCGCCGGCATACTTGAACGTCTCCGCAATATCCTTCATGGACGCGACCGTGGACACGGCGGCGTAGACCATGCGGTCGGTGACGATGGTCGAAGACTTCATCGCCTGCTCATACGTCTTCATAGGCATCGCGAACTGCGTCAGCGTCTTGCTGAGCGACGCGCCAACGTCGGCCGGCGTCATATCGCCAGCGAGCGCCGATGCAGCGAGAACCTGTTCCAGCGCCCCACGGGTCTGCTCGAACGTGAAGCCCGCCTTCAGAAGCTCGGTCGCGGACTTCATGATGCCCGTCGCACCGCCGGCATCGAATCGCCCGGCCAAGTCCTGCGACAACTTCGAGAGTTCTTCGCGCTGTTGCTTGGTCGCTTCGCCCAGCGCCTCGACCATGTTGCCGGCCTTGGCGAACTCGGAAGCATCCTTTATCAAGTTAGCGCCGAACCAAGCGGCCGGTGCCGTAACGCCAAACGTCGCGTTGCGGCCCGCGCGCTGCATCGCCGCCATACGCTTCGAGGTATCGGTCAGATGATTGTTGACGGCCGCGAACGGTGCGTTGATTCTTGCGGCCATGCCGGCGAGCGAAGCCCCGAGGCCATTGACCTGAGACTTCGCTGCGCTGACGGCGGCGTTGAGGCTCGGGCTAACCTTGCCTCCGATGTTCACAAATACGGAGAAGCCGGTCGCCATACTACTTGCCTTTGCCCTTCATCGCCTTGTTGATGTCGGCCTGAAGGGAAGTGGCGTCTTCGAGCCAACCGTAGAAATCGTCGAGGTACATTTCCTCGACCTCGAAGAGCGTGAAGCCGCCCTTCGACAGTCTGATCAGGGTCAGTACAGCCTTGCGAAGATCGCTTAGCTCGACTGACCCCCACGAAAAGCCTCAAGCTGATCGCTGAGCTTCATCGCGTCGATCTCGTCAAGCTCTTCGATCACATCGGGCGAGACGTTGCAGAGATCAGCCAGGAGCAAAATGCCCTTGTCGGCGTCATGGCCCTTGAACTTCGCGGCCTTGATCGAGTCCTTGGTCTTCGGCCGACGCATGATCAACGTCTTGTATTGGGTGCCATCGACAGTCGGCGGGAAGTCAAGCGTGATGCTCGCCGACAGCCGCATGTCAGGCTTCTTCTTTACTTCGGTCGTCACAGGTAGTTCTCCCATCTTCGGATTGTGACCGGCCTGCCGAAGCAAGCCGGTCGGTTTGGATTACATGCCCATCGCTGCGCGGATGGACGCCAACTGATCGACGCCGTTGACGATGCGGATCATGTTGTCGATGTCGATCTCGATCACCTTGGTATCGGCGATCTGAATCTTCAGGTAGCGGATCGACATCTCTGCTTCGTTCTGAGACAGATCGCCAGCCTTCCAAGTGCCGAGCGTGTTCGTCTTGAAGCCGCCGTGCAGGTCAACGACCATCGGGACCGCAGTTTCGCCGTCACGCTGAAGAGCGCCGCGAAGCTGGATGCGGGCGGCGTTGCCGTCCATGTTGCCCCAAAGGCCGATGATCTGGTTCGCATACTCGGCGAAGGTGAACTTGGCGGTCAGCGCCTCCAAGCCCATGTCGAGTTCTGCGACGCCGTCCATGCCACCGCCGCGATGCTCTTCGGTCTTCACCGTGAGTTCGGGCAGTTCGACTTCGGTGACGCGACCGGCATAGCCGGTCCCGTTCACGAAGGTATTGAAGTTGCGAAGTACGCGCGGGATCATCTGTCTTCCCCGTTATGCGAAGAGGTTGCGGATGTAGTCGGAGACGAGATGCGACCGGAAGGTCACGCGCTCGGCCGGATACGGCGGGGTGAAGTCATACGAGAAGGTGACGTGACCCTGCGTGATGTCGGCTTCGGTGTTGAACTCGGGATCAACCCAGCAGTCGCCACCGAGGATCGCACCGCGCGTCTTCAACTGGCGCAGGTACGCCTTCACGGAGGCGGTCACGTCTTCCAAGTAGTTCTTCGTGATCGAGCGATCCACGGCCCAGCGGTGAGCCTTGGCGATGGAGATGTCGATCATGTCCGCCGTGCGCGACACGCACAGGAACGCGAACTTCTCGTCTGCCGAGCAGGTGCGGTTGCCCCACAGATACCAGCCGTCGTCGCGAATGAACGTCGCGATCTGGTTTTCGTTGAGGATGTTCGCACGACTGTTCTTGTCGCCGTAGGCGTAGTCGATGGGTCGAGCGAGACCGCCGATGCCGTAGACTTCCTTGTTCGACGGCGACTCCCAGAAGCCAAGCTGGTTATCGACGCGCGAGATCAGGCCCGCCACGCGGGGCGAGGACGGCTCGATGGCGTAGGTCGAGGTCTTGACCGACCAACCCGACACCTTCGGATCGACAACGAACACGCGGCGGGTGCCGTGGTCATTGCGATAGGCGAACGCGGCGGCGTCCGTGGTCGAGGGACCATCGGCGATGATATGGGCCTTCATGCCATCGGCAAGCTGCTTCATTTCGCCGACCACCGGATTAGCGGCGGGTCCGGTCGTGATGGTCACGGTCGCGCCGGTGCCGGTGCCGGTGATGGTCGCGGTCACAGGCGACACGATCCCGTAGCCGAGCGACTGGAACTCAAGGCCGGTGATCTTGCCGTTGGTGATGATCGGCGTCGCGGTCGGCAACACTGCGCCGACACCACCGCCCGAGAAGGCGACGCTCGCCGTGGTGTAGCCGTCGCCCTGCGCGGTGATGGTGTGGCCGCTGACGCCAATCGGACGCTGATGCGTGAAGCCGGGAGCGATCAGGATCATCGGCGAAACGCCGCACTCGGCTTCGGCCGCGCGGAACACATGGATGCCGGTGAAGTCGCCAGTGACCGCGTCAACGCCGCCGATGATCTTGGTCATCTGCTCGTTCTCGGTCGCGACATGCTCGACGCGGACGAGCACAATGAGCGCACCGCCCTGGTCGAAGATGGCGTCGATCGCCTGCGGCAGCGTGCCGGTCGAGCCGATTGCGGCTGCGGCCTGACGCCGATTGACGAGCACAGGGGTATCGAGCGGAAACGACGCTGCGAGCGCGCCGGGGGCCGTGCCGATCAGTCCGATGACGGACGAGCGGACGGTCTGGATGGGCCGAGGGCCACGGTCAACGACGACAGTCTCGACGCCGTGCAGAAAGTCGGTAAGGGACATGGTTTCTCTCAATCCTCAGTCTTGGGATTGATCGAACCCTAACGATGGTCGTTCACGGCGTCGGGACCGTTTGAGTAGCCCTTAGCGAGACAGATTTCGTCTGCCATTCTAACTCCAGACGACGTAGAGGCGGCCAGCTTGTCCAGCCTCCGCGGCGAGATATTCTGCATAGCCAGCAGCGCCGCCCGTGCCGATGGTGAACGCGATGGTGCTCCCAACGGTAAGCTGACCGAGGGTGTATGCCCTCACGCAACAGCCGCCGCCGCCACCGCCAGCGCCGCCGCTCTCCATGTCGTCCCAGCCCCCATAACCGCCACCGCCGGGCGGCTGCGCGGCTACAAAAAACTCGCCGCCGCCTAACCTGCCGCCCGTACCACCACCGTTAGCGCCATTGCCTCCATGTGCGGTGCTCAATACGTACCACGAGGATACTCCCGCACCGCCCGTGTAGTTGGACGTACCGCCCGAGGCAGTGCCACCGACGCCAGCCGCAATGTCGGCACCGTTCCATGCCCGACCTCCACCGCCTCCGTTAGCCGTGAGGCCCAGAGAGGGAATGGACGATGCCGAGCCGCCCGTTCCTGAGTTGCTGAACCCGCAGCCGCCGCCGCCCGGACCCCAGAGGGTGAACGTGATGGTGTTGAAGGCCGGGACCACCAGCGAGCCAGACGCGTTGTAGGTAGCACTGCCGGGAGTTACCGGAGGCAGGCCGGTGATGCCCCGAACGGGGAGCATGATGCCGGGAAGGATTGCCCTGGGCCGGATGATAGCGGGCGCGAAGAGAGCGCGATCCTTCTTAGGAACCAAGAGGCGATTGCTCACAGCTTGCCCCCGGCATAGGCGATGATGCCCGCGTCGCACCGCTGACCTGAGATGTAGTTGTTCGTGCCGTTGGTGTTGTTATAGGTCGGCGCGGTGCCGCCAATGACTCGCCATTCCGATCCCACGGCAATCGTGTGCGCGCCACCCATCGCGATCTTGAGGCCGAACGCTTGTCCGCTCTTCAAATTCGTCGGGTTAGCAAGCGTGATGCTGCCCGTCGTCGTCATCTTGAAATTCAGTCCGGTAGCGAAGTCGATAGTGACGGTGCCGCTGACATTGCCTAGATCGACGACGCTTGCCGCGCTCCACAACGAACTCACGCTGAGAAGCTTGCTCGCGGTGTTCGCGCACAACTCGGCTGCGGTCGCAACAGCGCCCGCCGCGAGCTTCGCATACGTGACAATACCGTCTGCGATCAACGTGGTGGCATCGACGACGCCTTTCACGGCGAGCGCGCCGAGACCGAGATTGGTGCGCGCAGTTGCGACGTTGTCCAGGTCCGAAAGATTGCTTGCCTTCGAGACCTTGGTCCCGATAGCCGCATCGAGAACATCAAGAACTTCGCGGTCATCTTCGATGGCGTTGGCGATCTCGCCGAGCGTATCCAAAGGTAGCGGGCGCGGTGCTGACAAGGTTGGCGACCGCGTTCGCGATTGCAGGCGGCAACGTGCTGTTGAGAGCGGCCGTGATCATGTCCTTGACGCGCTTCACGACAGGCACAGCGTTGGTCGCGGTGCCGCCGGTCGCTTCCGCTTCCGTGGCGAGGCGGACGCCGCCCGTCACGGTCTCGGATGCCGTCGCGGTATCACCTTCAAGCGCGTCGATGTCACCGCTGATCGCCTCGATCGCGTTGCGGATGCGGGTAGCATCCTCACGCGCGATGTTGTCGGGATTCGGGAGCGGATAACCGCGCGAAGTGGTCTCTTCAGCCATTTACATTAACCCGTGGTGGACTGGACTGCGACGCAGCGGATGTTGCGAACGTTGGACCGAGCAGCGGGACCGCCCGTGATCACGACCTTCGCGCGCGAGATGTTGCTGTTGACGTGGTCGATCATGTACTGCCGCTCTTCCCAGCCGTCGCCGAGCGGCGTGGCCTTCTCAAGCGTCACTGCCGACCACACCGGGAGGCCAGCGGCCTCGGAGGTCTGGACCTGCGCAGTCAAGGTCGAGGTCGAGGGCAGATACACGTCGAGGATCACGCGAATCTTCGAGTCGGTGCCAGCCTCGAACGCACGGCTCACATAGTCGCCTTCGGACTGGATCGAGCCGGCCACGACCTGAATGTACGGCACCATGAGCGGCGACAGGGCCGCAGTGCCGATCATGCGCAGGCGGACCTTCAGCGTGCCGGTGATCGCGGACGGAAGCTGGATGTTCACCGCCGGACCCGTGACGTACTTCGCGCCGTTCGGCGCTTCAAACTCGACTTCGATAGCCGTGTTCTCGGGACGCTCGGCAACAAGCAGCGGCATGAGGTCAGAGCAGTTCGTGACGGTGACTTCGCCAACCTCAATCGTGCGCGTGGCCGGCGCATACTTGGCGACGCGCAGACGGAAGGTCAGCGAGCGACCCGGCTTCGGAAGCCAAGTGCGCGCGTCCGAACCGTCGAGGAAGGTGCCGAGCGGGAACGCGTTGCTCGTCACCCAGCCGTTGATCTGATCGAAGCCGCCGAGATCAGCGATGGCAACCGAGTGGATCGCATCTTCGGTCAGGACGGTGATCGCATAGTTGCGATCTTCGCGCAGCGTGGTCGGGCGGTCGAACGCAGCGAACGTCCAATGGGATTCAAGGCGCGGGGCGGTCGAAAGCGGGTCGATGGCCGTGACCCCATGCATGTCGAGCACGCTTTCGGCCACGACGCGCTCGGTCGGGATGCCGAGTTCGACTTCGCGAATCTGGATACGCACCGGCTTGTTGCGGTCGCCGATCTTGGTGAACTTTACGTCCACGCCGAGAACCTGACGCGGTTCCTGCAAGCGGAAGGTCTGCGCAACCGGATCGGGGTTGTACCAGTAGTTCGTGGTAATGACGTTGCGCTCGTTGGTGACGGTCGTCAGCCAGCCGTAGGCGGTGTAGAGCGCATTGCACTTCGAGCCGCCGAAGCCCTCGAAGCCGACATGCTTCACACCGACCGGGACGCCCGCCGGAATCTGGAATGAACTGACGAGCGTGCCATTGGCGTCGGCGCGGATCACACCGGCCGGCGTCACGTCGATGTCGTCGAACGTGACCTTCGTCAGGACTTCGTTGAAGCCCCACTTGTTGATCGTGAAGCCGACCGAACGCTGACGGATGGTCTCGATCTCGGTCGTGATGTTGCTCACGACACGATCCTGAAACTCTTGCGTCTGAGCCCACAGGACGCCGCCCCAACCGACCTGCCGGGCCGTCTGGATCGAGGTCCACACGTCCCGCGTCTCCGTCCAAAGATCAACGGAGGGATTCAGCGTGACATCGGTCGGCGGCGGGCCGAACGAAGAGTAGGGGTTGATCTTGGTCTCGCCCGTGATCTGGCGCTGCTCGAACACGTTCTCGGACGTGTAGGACAGCGTCGTGGGCGCCACCGGGAGCGTCGTGACGGTCGGAGTGATCGGGAGCCACAGCTTACCGCTGAAGATTGCGCCGGTTTGCGTGATGCCCTGATCGCGCATATCGTCGTCGAGCAGCGGATCGACGAAGACGCCGCGCTTGGCCGTCACTTCCTTGCGGTCCACGTCGCGCTGAAGCCGCTCTTCCGCAACGAGCGCGTAGAGATCGCCGACCATGCCTTCGAGGCTGCGCAGGTCGGAGTACGGCATGCGGACGGTTCCGACCTGGCGCACGGTCGGGACAAGGCCCCAATTGTTGAAGACATCGGCCAGTTTGACGAGCGTCGGCGCGACCTGCACGACCTGCGGTGCGTACAGCGAAGAGATGCCTTCGAGGTAGGAGATCACACCGGCTTGATCGACCACGACGGCGTCATAGCGCGGCAGCTTCGTGCGATACTTGACGTAGGCGACAGTGCCGTCCGCAGCGCCCGTGATGTTGAAGCGATCACGCTGGATGTTCGTCGGGACCGCATTGGTCAGGTAGCGGTAAGTGATCTGATAGGTCGAGCCCGGTGCCATTTCAGCGCCGGTCGGCGACCAATCAATCGCAGCGCCGGCCAGCTTATAGTCCGTGGTCTGAGTGTAGACGGTGCCGCCCTGCCGGACATCGCTGATCGAGAGCACGGTCGGATCGGGCAGCGCGTCGGACACGCCGGTATAAGCGCCGTGCGTCAGCGTGACGGTTTTCTCGGCGATGATCGTGCATTCGACGATTTCGGCGATGGGAGCGAAGCGAACGACGATGGTCTGCGCGCCGGAATTGACGGCATGCGGCTCGTCATCGATCAGGATGATTTCCGGGTTCTCGGTTACGCGCAGGCGATACGAGGCAGGCCGGGTTCGCTTGTAGCCGTAGACGTTGATGGTGCCTTCTGAGACGGTGAAGACCTGCTTGCCAGCGTCCATGCCAAGGGCTTGCACCTTGAAGCCGTCCACAACGTAGCCGCCGTGAGCTTCCCGGTCATAGCGCGCGAGCAGGTTCGCCCAAGCGTCGTCGATACCGGGCTCGCCGGGCGTATCAATGGTGCCGTCAGTGATGGTGTGGATCGGGAAGAAGTCGCCTTCCTCGCCGTCACCCTCAAAGCCCCAGCGCCCCTTCATAACGAGCGCCGAAGCGCCGGGCTCGCCCTGCGCGCGCGTGCCGGGGGCCATACCCTTCAGGGTCACGTCGTCTTCAAACGTCAAAGTGTACGTGCGCAGGCGAATGCCGATGACGATGGTGCCAACTGCGGACACAACGAGATTGCGCGCTTCGATGTCATGCACGGCGCCGCGAATGTAAACCTTGGCCGCTGCCAACCGCGCTTCAACCGTCGCGTTAACGATGGGGCCGAGAACGATTGCGCCGCCGCTGACGAGCGAACCGTCGCGCCAGAAGGCGTCGGCGATCTGCTTCACGCGGTCGGCGTCAATGTCCTGAATGACATTGATCTCATTGCTCGTCAGGAAGCGGTCATAGTGAGCCGCGAGGCGCTGGAAGCCCTTAGCGCGGTTAAAGGTGTTGATGTATGCCGGAAGGTTGTCGCGGGCGTCAGCCATTAGATCACCAAAACGTATGAGAAGCCTTGCCGCGAACTCGGAGAGCGAGCGATGCCGGCGAAGCGGTCGAGCAGAAGCAAGTATCCCGGCTGATCGACTTCTTCGGGAGTCAAGTACAGTTGCCCTTCAGGCACTCCCGCCTTGCGCGTGCCATCGACGAAGATGCCGACTTCGCGGATCGTTTCGGTCTGCGCTTCGAGGTAGTCGAACAAGACCTGCACATAGAGGTAGCGGGTCGGCGTGACCGAGACCGTCCACCGATTACCGCCCGGCGTGCTGATGGTGCCGTTCGGATCGGGATTGACGAACTCGACGGACGCGGCCTGACGACGGCCGACTTCGCTGACCAAGCCGGTGTCGGATGCGGAGAGCGGCGTAGTGCCGTAGACGACCTGCGCTTGCACCGTCGAGCCCGCAGAGATAGCGCCGCCGTTGACGCGCGTGACGACGCCCGTGTTGTTGTCATAGGTGTAGTCGGCGGGCGACTGATAGACCTGCGCGCTTTCGCCGTTGCGCAGGGTCAGTGACGCCACCGGGGCGTGATCGAGCGTGATGCGCTCGGGCGACCCGGCGAAGGTCTTGTTCACGACATCCGTCGCGCCCCACCAAGAGGCACCACGGCCCCACGCGAAGAACATCGGGCGCGCGCGCAAGGCGCCGGCCAAGCCCGCTCGGCCGCTATTAACCAGAAGAGCCATCAGGGCCTCCATAAATGGTGAAAGGTTCAAAGTAGGACCAGCCGAGTTGCGGCCAGGGCGAATTGGGCCAAGGCATCGACACGTCATCGGCGAGGTCGATTTGCTCGGCAGAGAATGCGGCCTGAATGGCGACAACGGACGGCTCGACGACTTCCTGATCGAGGACCGAACGGTCGAACACGAAGCCTTCCTCGAAGCGCGCAACACCCTCATGCGCCGCATAAGCGCCGCCGGACAGAACCGGCATCAAGTCGATGGGACCGCCGTGCTGGCGACCGAAGGAGAGCTTCGGCTTGATCCCCGACAGATAGACGCCGGACCAATCGTCGAGCAACGCACCATCGAGGCGCATCATGTCGAGGCGCACCGGCCGGATGTCATATCCGCCGTAGACGCGCCCCAGCACGCTCGATGCACGCTTCGAGAGATTGGCGAGACCGATCAGATTGATCAGCGTGGTCATCGCCGGCTCGGCTTCGAGACCAAGCTGGAACAGGCCCCAGCGCACGTCGCCGCGCGTGCCACGCTCATACTCACCTTCGAGGGCAAGCCAGTCGAAGATGATCTCGTATGCCTCTACACGGCCGCGCACCGTCTGCCAGTGCTTCCCTTCCTTATAGAGGCGCTGATGGTCGGGCGTGAACGCAGCCGCGTCCTCAAGGCCCCAATGGCGCAGCAACCACGGCAGGATGTCTGCGGGGATCGTATCGAGATAGCGCACGTCGATGATCGACTGCACAAGCGACTTGTAACGCTCGCGCGAGTCAACGACCTGCACGCTGGCACGTTCGAGCGGCGAAGCTGAGCGAGGTACGATGTCGATCAGGTTAGTCATTAGTAGGACCGACCCTTGAAGTTGAGCTTCACGGTGCCGAGCGCCACGGCCTCATTCGGTTCGGCGCGCACATACGAGTCGGCGGCCGGCGTGAGCATGACGATCCGGCGGACGCCAGACGTGCGCAGGGCCGCGATCACGAAGTCGGCGGTGAAGTCCCAGCCGAGCCGCCGCGCGGCGGCGAACTCAGTCTTGAGGCGCGCTTCGGCGCTCGTCAGTTCGTTGGCCGGCGCTTCGGGCAGAAGCCACACGTCAGCCTCGACGTTGACGACGCGGATCACCGCAGGCACAACCTCAATATGATCGTTGTCGCCCAGCACGGTCGGCTGATTGAGCGCGGCATTCACGGTCGCCAGAAGCTCGGGGCTCGCGACGCCGTTGGCTTCGGCCGACAGGATCGAGACCTTTACGCCGCCCTTGGAGTCGCCAGCAACGCCAACGTCGGCAACGAGCAGCGGCGCGGCCTCGAAGGCGAACCGCTTGTACCAATTGTCGGTGAAACCGCCCTGCCCCTTCTTGCGCTCGCGCAAACGGCGTCGCAGATCGTCGATGGTCTCGCCTTCGGCACGCTCCAAATTCCAATCCGACGCCTGCGCAATAAGATCGGCGCCCTGGCCGAAGTCGATCAGCGTGGCGCGGAACGTATCGTTGAGCGACGTGACATACAGCAGATCGCCATACGCGGCGTGACGGCAGACGTTGTTGATGGGGTCCGACCGCAGCATCCAAGTGTCCCAATCGAGACCTGCGGTCTCCAAGAGGCCACGCATCTGCGTCAGGCGCGCATCAAAAAGGATCTGAAACTCAGGCTCGCGTTCGATAACCGGGAGCGGCAGGTTCGGAAGCGGCGCGTCCATTATACATAGCTCCCGATCACGAGATTGTTCGCGACGATGACGCGACCTTGCGCATCGCGCGCTTCGGAGTAGTCGCCAAGATGACCACGCGGGTAATAGATGCCGTCGATGTCGAACGTCGCATGGCCGGCATCGGTCATGTCGGCGAGCGTCATCTGAATGATGCGGAAGCGCGGCTCTTCCGCCATCAACGCCTCTGGATTGATGCGATTGATCGCGTCCGGCACGGCCGCATAGAACTCGATCAGCGTGACCTGGCTCACGGCGCGGTCAACGAGGCGCGGCATCTTGGAGCCGAAATCGCGTGCCATAACGAGCCCCGCGAGGGGGGTGCTCAGAATGGTCGCAATCGACTGCCAGACATCGTCGATGCCTTCGAGCGGCCTGCCAGTGAAACGGTCAATAGTTGCCATAAGGCGTACCGTGCCGCGACGTAGGGATCGCCGACAGACTGGTTTGGTCGCCTATTACATCTTCGCAAACGTCTGCTTCGCCGGCCCGGCTTCGGTCACGACCTTGTCCTTGGCCTCGTCGCCTTCGTCGTCGAGACCGAGCATCGTCTTGCCGATGGTCTTGAAGGTCTCTTCGGCGGTATGGTGCGACTCGCTGGCCTTCGACTCGAACTTATCGCCCGCTTCGATCTGGACATTCTCTTCCATCTCGACGACGAAGTTCTTCGCCTTCAGCGTGATCGTGCCGTCCTTCATGACGATCTTGCAGCCCGAGCCTTCGAGCGTGATCGAGCCCTTGCCTTCAATGCCCTTGATCAGCCAGTCGCCCGTATTGCGGTCGTAGCTGATCTCGCCAAGGATTTCGTCTTCCTCGCCTTCTCCACCTTCCTCGCCGCCTTCGCCGCCCTCATCGCCCTCGCCACCTTCGCCGTCCTTGCTCTTCGGCTTCTGGAAGACTTTGCGCCAAACACCCGCCTTATCGGTCGTTTCCTTCTCGTCTTCCTCTTCGGTGTACTGCCCGGCGGGCATGACATAGGCCGTCGAAAGCTCGCCACCTTCGGCAAGCAGCGCGACCTTCTCACCCTTCTCCAGATAGTGCGTCTCGCGGTCGCCCTTGGCGCGACCGCCGGTCGCCGGGAGCCAATCGGTCAGGATGTAGTTGTCTTCGTCGTTCTCGTCACCGATCTCGATGCGATAGGACGGCGGGCTGCGCTTGTAATCGACTTCCTTGACGCGACCGAACTTGACGATGTCCTGCGCGCGCCGGTCAATGTCCGTCGCTTCGGGATCACTAACGCCGCCAGTGCTCGCGGGATCGCGCAGAAACTTCATGCGAGCCTCACGTCGGGTTGTTCAAGAAGTCATAGTCGGGCGCATCCACGTTGGAGCGAGCGCGCCATGCGGTGCGGTAATTGATCTGCCAAACGAGGCCGATAGCGCCAACGGGCCGCTTGACCTGCTCGGTGATAACGTCGATGTCGGACTCGATCAGGCGGATGCGCGCGGTCTCAAAGCCGGGAATCTCGAAGTCGCTAAGCGCAGCCTCCATCTCTTCGGCCATGTCGTCGAGCTTGTCGTCAACGGTCTCGCCGCCGAGCGTCATCGCTTCGGTGACAAGCGTCAGTTCGCGCTCGACGTTCGTAGCGATGCCCTCGACGCCATAGTCCTTGTCGGCGTTGTACTTCTCCATCCGCGCGTAAACGAGGATGGCCGGGCCATCTTCCTTCAGTTCCTCTTCGGAGACCGGCGCAAGCCGGCTTGCATAGACGCGCGACCCTGCGGCCGTGCGAAAGCTACCGTCCGGCAGCGGAAGGGCCAGTCGGTTTTTGAATGCGAGGCGGATCAGCTTGCGAGGATGGGCCATCAATCATTCGCCATCAAAAGGAGCAGCGTCATGCCGGTGCCGTCCGGTCGCTTGCCCTCGATCCTGTATTCGGTGCCCTTGATGGTCAGCTTCTCGCCCTTGCGACCGCCCTTGTGCAGGTCGGCCGTCCGGCACTGAAACGTCGGGCCAGTTGACTCGACGTGAGCGCCCATCTGCATCTGAAACTCCGTGCCGGTCCAACGGTTCGGATTCCAGTTGCTCCCTTCGTCATCGAACATGCCGGGGACAGTCTTCGGCTCAGCGCCGTCTTCACGCGAGACATAAGACGCCTCAACCCCGAACTCGTCGGGGTTGAGGAAGATCAACAGATCGTCTTCGGTCTCAACGGGCATCAGAGGCCCGTTTCGCGCAGAGCCAGGGCTGCGTCGATCTCGGCATCATTGATGTCGAAACCCACGATCTCTTCAATCGCCTTCTGCTTCGGCTTGCCCACGCGAGGGCCGGACTTGAAGTAGTCCTTCTTCTCGTCGAGCAGGTCGATAGCAGCACTGATCTCGGAGACGCGAACACTCGCGCCGCCCGACTGTTCTGAGGCGGGAGGAACCACGACAGCGGGCGGCGCGTCGCTGGTGGCATCCCCAGCGGACCCCGTGACCGCGACAACGGTCGCAGTCTGATCTTCGGCCAAGACAACGCGCGACGGGCCAAGGGCCTTCGCCGTGTCTTCGTCGAAGTCGTGCAAGCTGCCGGGCGGGTGATACCGCCCAGCGCGCTTGATCGTTACAAGACCTCGATAGATGGGCATTAGAGCACCTTCGCGCCCAGCGTGCCGTTCGCACGGTACGGCGCAATCAGCGGAGCCGACTGACCGAGGATGTAGCGAACGCTCGGGTCTTCCTCTTCCCAAGACTTCACGAAGAAGTCGCGGGCCTGAATGCCGGCCTTGAGGTCGCGGATCGCGCCGAAGTGACGGACGCCCTCGATCTCTCGGGAGGCCATGACGATCTCGCCAGCCGGAAGCACATCCTTCTCGAGTCCGGTCAACGGGTCGGTGTACTTGTCAGCGTGAACCCACAGGCGATAGTCACCGAAGACCGCAACCAGCTTCACGCCGGGAGTGATCAGGATCGGACCAAGCTCAGCGCGAGCCGCCGACAGGCCAGCCGTGGTCGTGTCGATCTGAAGACGCATCGACTTGGCGACCGCATCGGTGTCGGGACCGGCCATCTTTGCGCGGATGGCCTTCCACACGTCGCTCGCCATGAACACGTCGCGCACGACCAAGCTCGAATGGTCGAACACGGCCTGACCCCATTCCTCGATATCATTGAGCGGGTTGACGGCGGCGGTAGACCACTTGTCGGTGCCGGTCAGGACGATGGTCAGTTCGGCATCGCGGCCGAAGTCCACTTCCTGCTTCGGATACTCGTCACCTTCAAGGATGACCTTGCCGGTGCGCAGCACTTCGGCGGACATCACTTCGAGGCGGCGGGTCCACATCTCCAACTGCTCGTTGAGAGCAAAGGCGATGGACGCGGCGAGGCGCTGATCCGGGGTCAGAGACCCGCCGATCTTCTCGCCAGCGCGACGCTTGAACTGCTTGTTCGGATCGAACACGCGCTTGTCCTTGACGTAGGCCGGGCTCAGGGACGAGGTCTTGTAGCCGGCTTCGCGGATGACCTTGCCGGCCACGATGGGGCTGACGAGGGGCGAAATCAGGCGACGACCCTTGACCTGGTCGAACTTCACGTCTTCGGTCGTCGAGGTCTCGACGGTCGTGAAAAAGGTGTTGAGGAAGAACGCCGGGTTGAGCGGCAGTTCTTCAACAACGCGGTTGAGGGCGGTAGTGGAAAAGAGGTCCATCGTAGGGCTTCCCGTTTGCTTTCGTGGTTGTCTCGGTTAGCCCTGCGGCTTGACGAGCCAGATCGACTTGTCGCGGAACGTCGCGTCAATCGACCCGAGGGTGTGTCCAGTGCCGAGGATCAGCTTGTCCTGATCGAACTCACCGGCGATGTAGATGATCGCTTCCACGTCGGCGCTGGTGGCATCGACGGCTTCGGCCAGAATGGCGTCTACGACCTGCGAACCATCGCTCGCTGCGGCCAGCGACTTCAGGTACTTCTTGTCGGCCGTTACCTGACCGAGCACGGTCGCGGCGGCGAGAACGCCGGCACCGGACTTGATCACGGCCTTGCGCGCCCGCGTGTGACCGAGCGCGAACTGGTTCGGAACGAACGAACCCTCTTCCTTGAACTGTGCCACTAGCGGGCTCCTTAGTTGCCGGTCGCGAGCTTGAACGCGCCGAGAATTGCGTTGGCTGCGGCGTCGTCGCCCGTTGCCCGCTCCTTGCCGCTCGACGGAGCCACTTCAGCGTTCGCTTCGGTGTCCGTCTTCACGGCATCGGCGCGCTCGGTGCGCTTAGCCTTTTCAGTGCTGACGATCATTGCCGAGAACTCATGCGCCGAAGAGCCCGTTTCGATAGCCTTTGAAGCGGCCTCTTCGTAACCCGGCAGGGTCAGCGCCATGATGTCGGTGACGCGCTTCCGTTCGGCTGCGGTTGCAGCGGCAGACGCATCGACGGTCTCGACGGCAGCGGCTTCGGGGGCAACGACCGGGGCCGTTGCAGCGGCGGCGGCTTCCGCAGCCAGTTCTTCCGGGGTCTTTTCCATAGTCTCACTCTCTTGGGTTTGGCCGGATGCGGCCGGGTTGAATCCTGCAAAGGACTTGGGCTCTTCACCGCGAGACAGGCTCGCGAGAACGGATTCAAAGGTGCCGAAGCCATCGGCCATGCCAGCGTCAATCGCGGCCTTGCCGATCAGGACATCGCCCTTTCCGAATGCTTCGAGGACATGCGCCACCGACACGTTTCGGTTCTTGGCGACGGTCTCGACGAACACCGCAGCCATCGCATCGACGCGCGCTTGCACGCGGTCACGACCCTGCTTGCTGTTGAGGTCCACCTTCTTGAACGGCGACTGCGACGACACGAACTCATAGTTCTTGACGCCGCGCGATTCGTCGCGACCTGACGTGTCCTGGATGCCAGCACGAACACCGATGGAGCCGAGCGCGGCGGCAGGCCCGATCCAAAACTTGTCAGCGGCCGATCCGATCCAGTAAGCGGCCGACGCCGCCTGATCGCCTGCATAGGCGTGGATCGGCTTCACGCTGCGAGCGTCATAGACGGCCTGCGCAAGCTCGGAAGTGCCTGCCGCCTCGCCGCCGGGCGAATGGATGTTGAGCATGATTGCGCGCACGGACGCGTTGTCGAGCGCGGCCTGAAGGTCGCGCCGCAGCACATCATAGGAGGTCGCACCGCAAAACATGGTCATCAGGTTGGCGCGCTTGAACAGCGGGCCATCGACGTTGAGGATCGCCACGCCATCACGCACGGTCGCGCGCTCGGCACGATCAAGCTCTTGCGCGCGATAGGCTTCGAGCATCGTCGGTTCGATCTGATGCTCGCGCGATGCGATTTCGAGGACGGTCTGAAGCGCAGCTTCGTCCATCGCCCAATTGGCGGTGATCGCGGCGTCGAAGATCATCGGGTTGCGGATGCTGCGGATGGTCATTCGTCGTCCTCGTTGTGTGCCGGCTTCGGCTTGTTGCCACTGCCGCCCTTTTCGCCGCCGTTCTCGTCAGTCGGCGGCGGGGGTGCCGTGCCTTCCGGGGCGAGGATTTCGGGTTCGAGCTTGCCGGCGGCACGCGCCTTGTGCTCGCGGATGCGCTGCTTCGTGGTCTGCTCGAAGTCATCGCCACCGCGCTCGATGATCACGGCTTCGATGGTGCGAGCGCCAAGGCTCACGGCTTCGGCTTCAGCCTTCCATTCCTTCAGCGGGTCGAGAATGATGCGAGCCGGGCCGATCCATTGCGAGCCGAGCCAAGCGGCGCGACGAATGGGATCATTGAAGAAGCCGGGCGCGACGATCAGGCCAGCGTTGATCGCATCGGCCATGAACCATTCGTACACGGGCGCACAGAAGGCGCGGACAAGCCAAGTGCGCCGGTCGCGGAAGAACTGCGCCGCCATCTCCAAGGCCGCACGCGAGGCGCTGTAGCTCGCCGTGAAGTGCAGCATGAGCAGTTCAAACGGGATTTGCAGCGCAACGCCGATCTGGCGCACGACGGACGTGAAGAACGGATCGAAGTTGGACGTGTTCGCCGGTTGCGCGGTCTGGATGTCTTCGCCGGTCCCGATGTCAACGATGGTGCCCGGCCCCATCGTGATCTCGTTGGCACCCATGCCGGGGAATGCGCCCTGCGTGGCGCTGGCGAGTCCGTCGTCACCTTCGGTCTTCAGGAAGACCGTGAAGAACGACGACACAACGGCCTTCATCAACTCGGCTTCGCTGTAGCGGTCGAGTTGCTTCAGGATTTCGATGACAGGCGCAAGCTGCGGGATGCCACGGTTCAAGCCAGGCCGAAGGCGCTCGAACACATGGAGCACCATCTGCTCGCCGGACTTCGCACCGAACGCCGCAACTTCCTTGTAGCCGTACTGCGCATAGGTCGGCGAGTCGCCGGGATGGTCGTTGAGGATGTAGTAGCCAACCGGCGCACCATCTTCGTCGATCCTGACGCCGTCGCGGATGTAGTAGTCACCCATCTTCTCTTGCGGCGTGGCAACGCGGTCGGCCTCGATCACATTGAGCGCGAGCGGGACGATGGTCTTGCGCTTCGGCGTGCGCCGCAGGACGAACGTGTCGCCGGACTCGAACACCGTGTTGAAGACGAGCCCCTGAAGCTCATAGAAGTTCTGCGTGAGCGTGATGTCGGCGGTTTTGGATTGCGCCCAAAGATCGAACAGCGTCTCCGCGTTGCGCTCCCAAACTTCGGCGGCTTCTTCGGAGAGACCGAGCAGCTTGGCATTCAGCTTCGAGCGAACGCGCAGGCCGGTGCCGACGATGTTGCTCTTCGAGGTCGAGCGAGCGCCGGTAGCGATAGGATTGTTGCGGCCGAGGTCGCGCGATCGAGCGCGCAACGTCGGCAGATCGCCAAGCGTGTCAGCGTCGGCCGAACCGGGATTGGTGCGCCAAGTCTTCAGCGCAGCGCGGTTCGACTTCGCGCCGGCATACTGGCCCATAAGGTTGAGCGACAGGCGCGCATGGTAGCGGCGCTGCGCGAAGGTTGGCGCGACGCTCGCCAGAAGGCGATCCGTAAACGTGGGCGCGAGGGGCTTCATCACAGCGGAATGATCCGCTGAATCTTGACGCCGCCATTCTTGGCACGCGCACTCGCTCGCTCAAGGCGCTCGGCGCGCTTGTCGAGAACCTTCAGATCGCCACGCCAAAGCTCACGATCCTTGATCGTGTAACGCTGGCCGCTCTTCTCGACCTGACGGATCGATTCGAGGGTTTGTTCGAGTTGTTCTTCGACGCTCTGTGCCATGTCTCGAAGCTACGAGACATGGCGCGATCCAAAGAGACTACTTCCGTCGCCTTTAGCGCGCCTTCTTGCGAGGCTCAGTTGGGGCGAAGATCACAACGTCGTCAGGCGGAACGCCGCCCGCCATATAGATGCGCAACAGCATCTCGATAGTGCCAGAGACCGCCGACTTGCCGCTTTCCATGTTGTAGACATGGTCGGTGCCGTGCTTCTCGGACAGGCCGAGGGCGCGGACAAGCTCTTGGGCAGTCAGCGGAGCGCCGCCGGGCTTCCACATCTTGCCGAGCACCGCTCGGGCTTCCCGAATGTCTTCCTTGGTCATCATGCTTCGCATGTAGCCTGCAACCGCCTATCTTTCAACGCCGCGTGAGCGAAGACGACGCCGGCCGGTGCCGGCCGGTGCCGGGGTCGGCTCTTCCGCCGGGCCGGACATGGCCGCTCGCGGGGCCTGATTGAGAGTCGCAGACGCGGCAGCACGCAACGCGCCGAGACGCCGTTCCATGTTGATGCCGAGCGAGAGCCGCGCCGCGATTCCGTAGACACGCACGTCGAGCGGTTCGTTGCGCTGATGGACCTTGTGCCACTCCTTGACCGTGAAGCCCTTCTTGTCGGTCTTCAGGATCGCCTTTTCGGCGGTCAAACCCTCGAAGTGCTTCTTGTCATAAGGCGGCTCGATCTTCGGAAAGTGACAGTAGCCGGGACCGGGCTCCTTCACGCCAAGGCGTTTGTAGTGGACATCCTTGGCCTGATCAACGCCCAGCACGAACACCGTCACGTTCTTCGCCTTGTTGACCGTGCCCTTCGCAGGCCAGATCGGACGGCCGGGACCACCGATGCCCTTAATGGCGTAGACCTTCCTGATCTGGCGCGGCCGAACGAAGTTGTAGACCTGTTGCGTGAAGTGACCACCGGAGTCGATGCACGTCGCCTCGACGCGCATGTCAACACCGGCCGGATGCCGGAATGTGCGCATCAAGGCATGGTCGAGCACTTCCCAAAAACCGGGAGAGTTCGGGTCGCCATAGTAGACCTTGTAGTCGAGCGACCAACTTTCGTCGTCCTGACCCCAGCCCTGCCACTCGATCTCGAAGCGGTCATCCTGAATATCGACCGACGCCGTGATGGCGCCGACGCCGCTCGGAAGGATTTCGGTGGCGTCATACTCTTCGCGCCTGCCATAGATCGAATCCGGGTTGGCGCGCTCGCCGCGATCCTCCCACGTCTCAGCGAGGCGCGTGTTGACCCACGTCTTCAGACGCTCGGGATGCTTCTTGACGAGCACGAAGTCGCGCGCCATCTCGCCAAGCGCGCGCCAGGGCGAAGCGATGCGGTTGAGATGGAAGCCGGCGTGGCCCTTGATCTCGGGCCGCGTTGCGAGCCACACGCCCCCAGCGATGGCCTGAAGTCGCTCGGCTTCATCCCATCCGTGATCGCAGAGTTCGCCGGTCGTCGGGTCGTTGTACTCGCAATGATACTTCGCTTCGAGCGGAGCGCCTTCGGGCCAGCGGACTTGCTTCCAGCGAAGGTGTTGCAGATGTCCGCACTTCGGGCAGTTGACGAAGAAGCGCCGCTGATCACTTTCCTCATATGAGGACTCGATACGCGACGCGCCCTTGATGGTTGGCGTCGAGACGAGCGCGATCTTGCGGTTCCAGAACGTCGTCGTTCGCTCGATAGCGAGCGAAACCGGGTCGCCTTCCTTGCCGGCGCTCGCCTCATAGCGATCAACTTCGTCGCAGAGCAGGATGCGGATCGGACGCGACGCCAGCGATGCAGGAGAGTTCGCGCCGGCCATCGTGATATGACCGCCGGGATACTTCTTGTGAAGGATCGTGTCTTCGGAGTCGCGCGCGTGGTTGCCGAGCTTCGCCGCAAGCTGCGGCGTATCGCGGATCATCGGCGCGAGACGATCCTTCGAGTATGCTTCGGCCATCTGCAACGTCGGTTGCAGAATGAGCATCGGGCAAGGATCGAGATGGACGTGGAAGCCAGCCACGTTGTTGATGACTTCGGTCTTCACCGTCTGCGCCGCGACCATACAGGTGATGATCTCGATGTCAGGATCGGCGAACGCGTCCATGATGCCGCGCGACGGCTCTACGCGCGACGTAGACCACTTGCCGGGTTCGGAGGACGCTTCGGGCGAGAGGATACGGTATTCGTCCGCCCATTCGGAGACCGTCAGCTTCGGCGGCGGGCTGAAGCTTTGGGCAATGATCTCCCGCACCGTCGCGCGAAGCTTCTCTTCATGCGCCGGGTCGAGATCATATTCGTCGAGGACGGCGATGATATCCATCGTCAGATGTCCGACCTCCGTCGAAACTCAGGACATCGCTGACGGGACTCGGTCATATCGCCGTGGTGCTTGGACTCCGCACGGCCGCAGCGACCGTCAAAGTCACCTTGCTTGTGCCATGCGGTGCAGGACTCACAGCAATTCGGGGGCCATCGAAGCCACGACGGCTTCATGGGTACTTCTTCACTAGACATTTTCTTCTTCTGGCTTCGAAGGTTCGTCGGCGAACGACTTGATCTCGGTCAGCGCCTCGCGGATCAGGCGATCCAACTCGTTGACGAGCTTTTGGGTCTTCTCTTGCGTGCCGACCGCGAGATGAATCGTCGGGCGAAACTTCGAGGGGATCGCGAGAAGGCGAGCACGCGCGTTGGCGATCTCGTTCGAGAGCACGCGCGCGATCATTGCGACCGGGCGAACAAGCTCCATCTTCTGCGCGAGTTCGATTTCGGCCGTCTTCGCCTTTGCTACTTCGTGACGGAGCCGCGCCTTTTCGATGGTGATCGGCTCGCTGCCGTCATTCATCGTCGCGGCCGTTTCCGCCTTCCTAAGCGCACGCTCGCGCGCGAGAAGCCACTTCAGGCACTTCTCGGTATCGAACTCGAACTGCTTGCCGCGCCCGCCGTGCGTTTCCACCGGCAGGCCGTCTTCGATCCATGCGGAGATGGTCGGCAGCGAGTAGCCGAACAGGTCGGCAAGCTCTTGCCGGTTGACGATCTTGCCCATGCTATTCGTCGATCTCGACGCCCAGCGCGATCAGCTTCGCATCAACGGCGGCGATGCGACGGTCGAACTCGGCGACGACGGCGGCCTTGACCGCCTCGATCATCTCCTTGTCCTGGTAGGAGCCCCTGATCGTGATGCCGAGACCTTCGCCGTGCGACGCGACGCGATGCGCCGCCTTCAGTTCGTCTCGGGCCTTCAGAAGGCGCTCGAAGTCATATGCCTGCGAAATCTTCACGGCCGCACCGGCTGGGTTTGCATCGGCGGCAGGCCAATGGTGGCCCTCGCAACGAGGCGAGCAACGAGGTCATCGACCTGCTTCATCGTTTCATCGAGCCGGCCGAGTTTGTTCACGATCACCGCCGACGCGCTGACTTCGACCTGATACCGCTCGGTCGGCTGATCCTTCGGCACCAAACCGGGTTGCCAGACCTCCCAAACGCGACCGTTCATGCGCTCGATGGCGACGCCTTCGTTCGCGTGCCTGCAATCCTCGAACAGGACGCGCTCGGGCTGCTCGATCCAGAGCTTGTCGGTCTCGGTCGCGATCCAGAGGTCGGGAGACATCCAGTCGCGGCCCCAAGGCTTGCCAAGGCCCTCCATCGCGTGACGCGGCGTCTTGCCGTTGAGCCAATCGGACGGCTCTTCCTTCAGATCGCCGTCGATCATGCGCTCGATGGTGGCTTCATCGCAGCCGCGATAGCGCAAGAAGGCGCGCAGCATGTCCTTCAGAGCGCCAGCGAAGCGCCCACGGACGAAACCGTGCTTTTCGATGAGGTGACGAGCGACAGTGGTCTTGCCAGACCCAATAAGCCCCTTGAGGCCGACGACGATCATGAAACGAAAGCTCCCGTTGAGAGCTATACGGTCTCAATCGGTATTGTTTCTTTCGAGTGCGTTTGAATATCCCTTGATCCCAACGGATGAAAATCCGGTCATAGACCGGAAAATAGGCCCTTTCGGCGCTTCTGGCCCTTCTCGGGCCTCAAGGTTGCAACCCTGCGCTGAGAACAGAAAGTACCCTTTTTTCTCTCGTATCTAGAAAAGGTGGACGGTCGCGCGTCACCCGCACCCCACACCCCCTCGAAAGTACCTTTTTCCCTCAAACGCCGCTTTGACAGAACATTTTTCACGCTTTGCTCAGTCTCATAGAATAATCTTGTGCTTCGCGCTTATCGTTTGATCGCATGCGATATAACCTGCGGTTGTATGGCCCGCGCCGCGGAGCCCAGCGCAGACCGCTTTCCCCAATGATATCAATGTGTTGAATGCGGTTCGCTTTGCGCGTTTCGTTCGCTTTCGCTTGCGTCTGCGCGGCTCGATCGCTTTGCGCGAAATGATCTAAGCTATTGATATTGCTTGGCTCTGCGCTCGTAAGCCGGTTTAGGTGCAACCTGGTCCGCATTATCCGGCGCCTTGCCGGTTTCGTCCGTCGCCATCCTCCGAAATCATTTGACGATTCCGGTCTTAGTCCGTTATGGACTGTCTAACGACGGATGGCCCGTCGCTAGCAACGGACGAAAGGCAAACGGACATGACAACGCGCAACGATGGCGGACTATCGCAGGCAATCGCTCAATTCCATTCAATCGTGGAAATGGTCTCCGCGCTCCGCTTCGCCGAAAAGGCCGGCAATGATCGCGCGGAGAATGAGGCCCGCGAGCGGATCAACGAAGACGCTTTAAGCGTCGAAGTGCGGTCCGGCTGGTACAGCCCCGGCAATAAGGAAGACTCGAGCCCGGCAGAATACACAATCTTGCTTTGCACTGGCGGGCCTGCGGTGCGCATTCGCGGCGAACTAAGCGACTATTGCGAGCCCGAGTCCGCTTTCATCGAATATCAGGATTGGTTCACGGGCTGGACTCGTTGGACTCCCGGCAATTCGCAGAACGTCGAGTCAATCTTGCTCGCCTATTCCGCCGTTTTCTATTTCGGCGAATAGGAGCGCGCGCAATGCAAATCATTGGCCGCAAGGTTATCGCCTCACGCAATGAAGTCGCTGCATTCAATGCAGCGTGGCCATGCAGCACGCTTCGCAGCACGCGCGCTTATTGGTTCGATTTCGATAGCAACGGCGATCTGGTCGATACCGATTGCCCCGAACAGGATGACGGCCCCGCCGCGTCTGCGATGGCTGAAGACTGCAAAGCCTACCTTTTCGACAACGTGCAAGCCCCTTGGATGGAAGCCTAAGCCATGCCGCAGTTTGTTCTAAACGACGTTCCAGCCCCGCGCAGCTATGACGCGTTGAGCGATTTCGCAAAGGGTTATGTAGAAGCGATGTTTTTCACCAATGGCGACATTGGCGAAGAAAACGACGAACACAGACTCAACCGCTTAGGCGTTGCGCGTCTTACGCGCGCGGCAATCGCAGACCTCGCAAAGGATTGCGCCGCGTTCTGGCAAGCCAACGAAGCACACTTAACGGCCGCGATGGAATTAGAGCCGGGCTCCGAAGGCTTTCGCTATGGCCGCAACGAACTAAACGACGAAAGACTCGGCAATCTCTTTTGGTTTGCCCGTCAGGGTCATGGCGTTGGCTTCACAGACGACGGGCACGCGGCATGCCTTGAAGCATTGCAGAACGCGGCTCGCGCTTTCGGCGAAGCCTACTGCGAAACGTGGCGCGGTTGGATTTACCACCGCTAAGCCCGCGCAAATCTCAATCCCTCTTCAGATATCAGGACTCCCGCAAATGACACTCTCCGCAGAATCCGCCGTCGCCATCCGCAACCGCGAAACCGCGCTCCGCAATTGGTTAGGCAATCGCACTAGCTACCATCCGTCAGAATTGCCGGCGGATATCATCCCGCCAACGAATGAAGAGCGGAGCGCGCTAGAAGTTTTTGAGTTTCTGCGCGACAAGCCCGCGCGCTACTTCCTTTATATCAACCGGGAAAAGGGAGTCGCGACGACTTGGACGGGCGAAGTTTTGGGCCGCGTTACCTTTGGCCGCGAATATCGCGACAATTTCGGAGGCAAACGCATTGCGGTGCGGATTGCCGCGATTAGTGGCGACGAATACCACGGCACATATTTTGTTAGCTCTGGCGATTATGCCCGCGTCCAAAAAGTGAAGCGCGCGGAGTCCTTTCAAATGTCCGTTGAGTATACGGACACTTTCGGAGGCGAAGCCAATTATTGCTGGGTTAAGCGCGAGACTCTGACTCTCCCGGTTGGCGCGACAGACCGGCAAATCATGCGAGCCGCAAAGCTTGCAATGGGACTCAACGCCGTACGCGGCCGTTTGGAGTCGCATGGCGATGGCTTCGCCTTTTATCCGTATCGCTCCGCAACCGTCATGTTTGTGCAGACGATTTATTGAGGCCCGGCAATGTCGATGCAAATCAACTCAATCGCAGACTTTCGCGCGGCCGTTCGCAATGGCCCCTATGCATGGCCCGGCGGTTATCCGCTCTATTTCGTCACAAGTGACGGGGCCGCGCTTTCGTTTGAAGCAGCGAAGCAGGAACGCCGCAACATTCTGGAATCCATCCGCGACAAGTCTAACGACGGATGGCGAGTCGTGGCGGTTGCCATCAATTACGAAGACTCGAGTCTGTTCTGCGATCATACGGGCAAGCGGATCGCGTCCGCATATGCGGAGGACGACGCGCAATGATTCAGGTTTATGCCGTCGAACTAGCGCGCGCTGTTTTTGTCGCACTTTGCATCGCCTTCGTTGTCACAGTTGCGGGCATTGCCTGCACTCCGCTCTAAATCAGGATCGATTCCCATGTCTGACGAACCATTGACGGCCGTCCTATTCCGCGCGGACAAGCGCGGCCCACACAAAGGCGAAGTTACTGCCGTATTCCCTCGCGAAATCGACAACGGCAATCTTATGGGTTGCTATGCGCATATCGGGCAGCATGGCAGTTGCTCGCGCGAGTGGTACGCGACAACGCGGCCCGCGACTCCCGCAGAATACGAAAGCCTAAAGCGCGAGCTAGAGTCGGCCCCCTTCGGCTATCGCTTCAAAGTCTACAAGCGGATTCCCGGTTGGATGGCATAGGGCGAAACGACGCGGTGCGCGTCGTCTGGCGGTTGTGCCGTCACTGAAGAGCCCAACGCCTTCAGAACATAGGAGTCACTAAATGCAATTCCGAATCCGCGATATCGCCACGGGCGAACTAACTGGAAACTTTGCGGCGTTTGATCCAGCGAAGACGGAAGCCGAAAGGCTTTGCGCCGCGAATGATCGCCAGCGGCATTTTTCCGTTGTCCGCATTGAAGACGTTTACACAACGCAATTGCTTGAAGAGGCATTGCGCAAGCCTAAGACGCTCGCGGATCGAAGCCGCTTGAACCGCGATCACAACCGCTAAACCCATTTGCGAGTCCCCTGTCCCTTCCATCGGACATTCCAAGGGGACTCGCTTCTAACAGGATGCAAGCCAATGGCTGATTTTAGGATTGAGTTTAAAGACTATCCGCCGGACCAAATGCCCGCCATGCCGGCGGGCTTTGTCGATTCATCATGGGGCAATGACGTTTGCCCGTCGTTTACGAACGAAGCCGCAAAGCTTGTCATTTGGTGCGACTATCCGAAGCCGGAAGAGCGCGAATTTCCAGAGTGGCTACGATTCCACGTTTGCGCGATTGACGAGTCGGCAGACAACAATCTGCGCGATTTGTTTTGGGCGGATGACTGGCAAGCCATCGTTGGCTTTGTTGAGTCTCGCATGTCGTCCGATGCAACGCGCGTCGATTACGCAAGCGACAACGAAGCCGGGGCCGATATGGCGCTAGGCGAGTTGATCCGCAATTTTCACGCAACCGGCGGATTCCAATTCGGACACAACGAGTCAGACCTGCGGCACGGAATAGCGAGTCGTGGATGGTACGAAGGACTCCACCGTAACGGCCGTTATCTTGTCTTGAACGTGCAAAAGCACCGCAAAGCCTAATCATCCCCCCTCGCAATCAATCGACACAATAGGAATCACAATGTCCGACACTTTCAAGACTAAACTCGGAACCACAAAAGCAGGCGAGCGGACTCGCATTTGGATTGAAGGCGCTAGGCTCGCGGCCGTAGGCTTTACGGTCGGCAAGCGATTCAAGCGCGAATGGAGCGACAAGACTCTAACCCTGTCCGTCTGCACTGAGTCGCAATTCAATGAGCTAACGCGCGCGGAGCGCGGCACGGTTAGCGGCAAAGGTGACAAGCCAATTATTGACGTGACTGGCGCGCAGGTCGCGGAGACCTTTAGCGGCTCGCATGCCGTGGTGACGTATTCGGCTCGCCTAATCACCATCCGTAACGCGTGACGAACCACGACGCATAGAAAACGGCTCCGCAGGCAATTGCGGGGCCGTTTCACTATGCGCCGCTAGGCGAGTCGAGCGAAAGGATTCGGAGCAATGCGCCGCTACTGGCGCGAGTCGGATAGTTCGCCGCGTGATTTGTGCGGCGATAACGGCCGCGCGCGTCTTCACAAGGCTGTGACGCGTTGTCGCATTCTGCAACCGCGAGGGGGCCGAAGTGTAACGACGCGCGCGAATGGCGACCGATTGCCAGACGCGATTAGAAGCCCGTGCAATGTCGTATGGAAAAGCGGGGCCGTGGTAGCGGGGCATTGCCGAAAGCTTATGGGCCGCGCGCGCTGGCCGCTGGCGCTACGCGCAAAAAACGTCGGACTCTGCCGTGATCGCCTGCACGTTCTAGGCGAGAGAAGATTTTGCGCAGCGATTTTCGAGATTGGTGACGAGCTTCGCCGGAAGATCGCCGAGATCGGCTGAGTGGCCCGTCGCTGTAAGGAAAAAACGTAGCCTAAAAATTTTTTTCCCCGCGAGGTTTAAACGTGGTGGCCCTCGCGGTCCACGCCTTGAGTCAGAAGCTCCCATCGCATTGAGCGACAGTACGAGCGGACGCGCTCGATGGGCCAGCCACGCATGTAGCGTAAGATCGGCGCGATAGTGCCGCACACGACGCCACCAACGACATCCGCCCCAGCGCAGAAGTGCGGCGCGCTGATGCGAAGCAGGCCGGTTTCGCTCGTAGGGGCTGACATCTGCGTCCGATGGGTAATTTGCATTTTCTGCAAAGAAGTCGATGTGTCGGGGATCTTCACCACCGCATTCGTCCTGGCACGCTCGGGCCAGTGCGGGGCCGATTGAGGCGGCGATTGCGACGACTGCGATCAGGGCCAGCCGTGGGTTGCGCCTCGATCGTGGGAGGGGGGAGTCGTTTTCGTCACATTTCGATTCATGGGGGCCGAGTCATCTTCGCCAAACGAGGGGGGAGTCGTTTTCGTCATCGAGTGCTCGCGTTCACGACCGCTCGATAGAAGTGATGGGGGAAGCGCGATTGAACGACACCGCTAACGGTGCCGAAGAAGTCCCAATTCTCGGAGATGTCCGCGCTGTTCTGAAGCATGGCGAGGGATTGGAGCGGCTTCCGTGCCTTGCCCTTGCGGCGCACGATGAAGACCCGACCGCCAGAGACGATCTGAAACGGCTTCTTCTTCTGGTTTTCCATCCGGTTCAAACGACGACGCACCACCGTATGCACGGGGGCACTGGCAATCGAGCCGTAGGGTTTGATCAGGATGCCGCCCGTTGCCAGACGGCCGTTGCTGCCACGCTTCGAGCGGATCGACAGGCTGTTGGCTGCTTGCTTCTCACGTCCGGCGCCGATGACATGGCGCTCCATGTACTTGTCGATTGAGCCGACCTGCGCCTTCAGGTTTCCGCCATTCGCCGGCTTGATGCGAATGCCGCCGACGATCCACGGACGACGAATGACGAACATGGCTGGGACTTGCGTCCGCAATGCCATCTGCGCGTCCTTGGCGGTGAAGGTCAGCGCCTTCGCGGTCGCGGTGTTGATGCTACTCTCGCGCAATGCGTCGAGGCGTTCGAGCATCCCCTTCGTGAGCGTGAGCGTGATCTGCATTACAGCCGGGCTCGCACTTCAGCTTCAACCAGGTCGGCCAGTTCTTCCGGCGTCGTGGCCTTGATGGTGATGATCTCGAAGCCGAGAGCGGCGAGCAGCTTGTGACGGTCGCGTTGCGCCTTCGAGCGCGATCCCTTTGGCGTCTTCAGTTCAAAGCTAAGCAGGCGAGCCCGCGTCATGTAGACACGAACATCGGGCTCGCCTGCGGTAAGACCCGTGACCTTTGCTTCCATCCGCTCACGGCGACTGCGCTTCGCGCGGTTCATGTCGCCAGCGCAGGCGATTGGCAGACCTTCGTCTTCCATTGCGTGCAGGCGTGCGATCACCGCAGCCTGATAGCGCCATTCGGGGATGTTGTTGACGATCCGAGTTTCCATGCGACGAAGGTCGCGTGGATCGACAGCCTTGAAGAGACCGATCCGGTCTCCGTCAGGTAACGACGCCCAGCTTCGGCAAGACCCGACCATCGGACCCGACTTGCGGCTCGCCGAACTCGGCGGCGAAGTACCGAAGCCCCTTCCGGCCACGGTCGGACGTGCGGGCCATAGCCGAGAAGATCAACCCGCCCTGCTCCAACATGGTGCCGACCTCTTCGACCCGCTCGCGCTTCAGGACGCCAGCCGTAGTCCTGACGATCTCATAGGCGGCAATGCCGGCCGGTCCCGCCTTCTGGATGTAGCTGAAGACCCGCTCTTCATCCGGCAGGTTCGCGGCGACACGCTTCGGCACCGGGATCAGCTTCTTCGCGAGGGGGGCGTCTCCCTGCTCAAGTTCCGGCTGCGTCTCGATGACAATCGGCATCACCGCCGGGAAGACGAGCCACAGGAACTTGCGCACCAAGCCGACCTGGATCGCGTTGGCGTCCATGAACCGGCGGAAGACCGCCATCACGTTGCCGGCCTCGACCGCGATCGAGCGCCTGATCTCAGCCTGAAGCTGGGGCTGATCCATCCAGCCACCGCTCGGCGTGTTGGACTTCAGCACGGCGATGTTAACGGCCGCAGGTCCAACGTCGGTGAACAGGCCGAACAGTCTCGGGTCGATCAGCACCGGAAGCTTCACGTCCACCGCCGGGGGACGACCGCGAGCCGGTCGATGGCTCGCCGGGAAGATGCGGGCATGTCCTCTGCGCACCGACATCCAGATCAGCTTCTTGCGATGCAGATGCCGAACGACCTCGTCCGCAAAAAGTGGGGAGACCCTGATCGCCGCCACGTAGGCATCGAGCGTCATCCCCTCGCCCGGAATCTCAACGTCCTCAGACGCGCGCTCCCAGCCCTGCATCGTCTTCCTAGTCATCCGTCAGCCGTCCGTTCTGCATATTATCTCCCATCCGTCGCCCGAACCGTCAAAAAGGGGGTTATGAGGGTTTTGAGGGTTTCAGTTCCCTATATAGGGGTAAGGTGCAAATCACACTAAATTACATCCAATAAATATGATCTATATATTACCTCTATATATATAACCGAAACCCCTAGAACCCGTTTTGAGCCTTCAGTTTCAGGCAAAACCCCCGAAACTAACCCCCATCGGTTTTCGTCAAAACTATAACCGTTAGAACGCCGAATTACGATGCCGAAATTCCGTCTGGCCGTCAACGGATCGTTGACCAAAACCGGCCCGTCATCCGTCAACATCCCTCACAAAGTTCTTGCTTTCCTTTTCGTCCGTCGCTATCCGTTGAGGCACGGGAGCTTGCCGAGTCGGCAGGCCACGGTCGGGAGACCACCGACATCGCCAATCGGAAAACGCCCTTGCGGGCGAACGGGAGAGCTTTGCCTATGGACGAGAAGTATCCGAACACGCCGGGATCGAAGGGCGGCGGCGCATCCAAGGATGCTGCCGAACGCATCGGGGGCCGCGCCTCGATGCTCCGCGATGCCGTCACCGAACTCATGCTGCGCGGCTACCAACTGACCGCTGACGAGATCGCCAAGCAACTCGGCGAGACTGTCCTGGCTATCCGTCCTCGCGTCTCAGAACTCGTCAAGCGGAAGGTGCTGATCAAGACCGAGCAGCGCCGGAAGAACGTCAGCGGCATGACCGCTCACGTCCTGCGGCATCACATGCGCACCGAGGCCGTCGAGCTTCCCGCCCCCACTCCCGCAAAGCCGCGCCGCTCCGCTGCGCCGGCCATGCACAGCGATCAGAACGCCTTGTTCGGCTGATGCGAGCGCATCGCCACAGGGCATCCAAGCGGTGCCCTGCACGATGCGCTTGTGCATCAGTTTGGGAGAACTACTCGATGAAGAAGATGATGTTCCTCGCCGCTGCCGTTGCCGTTCTGGCATCGCCAGCATTCGCCTCCGACGACCTGATCGCGCCGAACGTGGTGTGCAAGCAGGGCGCGCTCGGCGGCAAGTGCTGGGATCGCAACCGCAACGTCGCACCGCTTTCGAGCGGCGAATACTTCGCCAACACCGAGAGCGCCGAAGCCATCCGCCTGATGCAGGTCTCGGCAAGCGACTGCTCGCAATTCCGTGGTCACATCCCGCCGACCCGCAATTGGGCGCTGATCGAGCGGTTTGAAAACTGCCGCGCGAAGGCGGTGCGCTAATGGCGGCCGTCCTCTCCCACGGCGAAGGGATGTTGGTTCGCCGCGCGCTCGGACTTGAACGCTCGCGTTCGATCTGCCGCAACCGGGTCGCCGTCCACGCCAACGGAGAGGACATCCGGCTCGCGGAATGTCTCGCCGACAAGGGCGCGATGTTCCGCGATCCCCGCGAAGACTACGGCTCGATGCGGGTCTTCCGCGTCACGCCCGAAGGTGCCCGCGCAGTCTCGAAGAAGCTGCCGCCGGCCCTGACCATCCAGCCGCTCAACTGATCACCACCGAACCCTGAAAGTCACAAGAATGTTTCGTCTCTTTGCATCACTCGTCATCGGCGGTATCGGAATTTCCACCGTCCTCGACTCGCTCGTTCGCGGCCACTTCTGGATCGCCGTGCTCTTCACGGCCTTGACCGCCATCGTCCTGATCCCCGGCTGGGGCGACCTGCGCAAGCTGTTCAAGGCAGAACTCGGCCTTGCTGCGGCCGATGATCAGGCCATGCACGCGATGAAGCTCGCCGCCGAGCACGCACGCGACGCGGCCAGCTACGCCACCGCGTTGGTGTCGATCCGCGACACGCTCTCCGAAGGCGACAACAACAAGGAGGCACTTTACATCGCCAGCGACGCGCTCGCCGAGATGCAGGACACGGCCACCGCCATCCGCTTCTGCTTCAACTGGATGACCGCGATCATCCACAACGCCAACGCTCATTGGTGGATCGACCCGGCGACCGGCGAGAACCTTCGCAACGCTCGCTTCGTCGTACCGACCAAGCTGATGCTCACGGTCAGCGAATTGTCTGAAGCAATGGAAGCCCACCGCAAGAGTCTGGCCGACGACAAGCTGCCGCAGTTCGACGGCTTCACCGTCGAGATGGTCGATGCGCTGTTCCGTATCTTCGATCTGGCTGGCTCTCAGCGTTGCGGTCTCGGCGACGCCGCGTCCGCGAAGCTCGCCTACAACGCCACTCGCGCCGATCACACCAACGCCGCTCGTCTCGGCACCCACGGCAAGGCGTACTGAGATGAACCCCGCCCTGCTCATTCAGGCGCAAGCCTTCGTTGATCGCAAGTATGTCGCTCGCGCCGACGCGCGGCAGAAGGCGATGGGTCTCGCATACGTCACCGCAGAGCGGCAGGACTTGGCTCGCGAGATCGTCCGCTTCGCAGAAACTGTTCACGCCGAGAGGGTGACAGAACTCGAAGCGGAGCTTGCGCACGCCGACAAGAGGATCGCGTTGCTGCGCGCCGCATACCGCGTCGGCGACGGATCATGAGAACCGTCGTCGGGCTGAAGATCAGCCAAGCCGCTTACAACGAGATCGCCGGCCATCTGCGCGAACACGAATACCATCACTGCTTCCTCAGTGACGGAGGGATCGACATGAGCGGCATCGCCGTCCTGCCCGATCCTGACCGGGCCTTTCCGCCCGGCATCGTCGAGGTTGATGCGAGGAACATCAGTCGCGACGCCTTCCGCGAACTCTACTCACTTGGGACCACGGGGAATACCGACAATGAAGCTTGAGAACTTCGACAAGGTCCGCGACCTGATCAAGGAGCGCGAATACTACGCCAAGCTGCTCGGCATGCTCGGCTCTGCTACCGCCCGCCTGCATATCGGCAACACGGCCGAGCGCGATCACGATGTTCGCCCCGAACTCGTCAAGCGCATGGTGCCGGACATGAAGCTCGTCATCGAGCAGCAGATCGCCATCGTGGACGAAGCACTCGCCGCCCTGGGTGTCTTCGTAAAATGAACATCCAATCCGCGCGCATCCTGACCGACGTATCCATTCGCATCGCGCCGCGCGTATCCGCAGGCGGCTATCGCTTCACCGAACTGCACCACCACTGGATCGAGAACGGAGAGCGCCGCAAGGCACTGTCCCGCGTCTCGGCCGAGATCGCCGACACTCCGCACAATCGCGCTTACCACCTTCAGGCGTTCCTTCAGCGCCAGAAGCGCACTCACTAAAGGGGGCTCGAATGAGCCCTCGCAAAGAGCGCATCCGAGCCAAGGTAATGGCTCGCGTCGAGGTGGTCGAAGGGCCGCTCGATACACCGTGCCACTTGTGGACCGGACCCACGTCGGGAAGCACCGGGAGGGGGAAGGACTATCCGCGCATGTGTCTCGATGGCGGCACGATGGCCGTCCATATCGTGATGTTCGTGCTCGAACACGGTCCCATTCCCCCTCGCAAGCAACTCGATCATCGCTGCCGTGTTCGCCGCTGCGTGAACGCGGATCATCTGGAACTGGTGACGCACAAAGAGAACCAGCGTCGCCGCGACAAGGCCCGTCGCTTCGAGTGTGAAGCCATAGCGGCCTAAACGAGGAAGTACATGAAGCGCCTCTTCAGCGCGGTCGCACTGGCGACCGTGATCGCTACCTCTTTGCCTGCGTTCGCCTCTGACCTGCGGTCGCAGATCGACAGCGCCGCCGACTCACACGGCGTCCCGCGACACATTGCTCACGGCGTTGTCACGGTCGAGAGCCGCTACAACTGCCACCTGACGGGCCGCGCTGGCGAGCGTGGGATCATGCAGGTTAAGCCCGCCACTGCGCGCAGCGTTGGTGTCACGGGGAATCTGTACGATTGCAACATTGGTATTCGTGCCGGGATGCGTTACCTGCGGATCGCCATCGAGAAAGGTGGATCGGGGTGCGCAGGGGTCAGCCTTTATCAGCGCGGCGTTTATGCAAGGCCGGGATGCACCGGGTACGGACGGAAGGTGATGGCTGCGGCATCTGCGTATCAGTCAAATCGGTAGTAAAAAACTCGGCGGCTTATCCCTTCGGTTTAAGCCGCCGCTGTTTTCGCAGTAGCGACTCTCTTTAGATAGATTCCAAAAGCCGCCTTGAGAGAAACTTTAAAAATCTTGACGCTAACCTCGCATTGCGAAATCGTTAGAACACAACCAAACACACGCATTCCGCGAACATTACGGACCCCGGTTGCATCACCGAACGGGGAAAAGGGAGACTAGCATCGTGAATAACAGGGGCAACGCCTTGGCGCTCGCAGTGGCGCTAAACAGTGGGGAAGAAACTACTTTAGGACCAAGCGACAGCGCGCTTTGCGCTGAAGCTCTACGGTGCTACGCGGCTTCGCAGAGCATGGAAAGCAGTCGGAGCCTTCGCATTCCCGCGATCTGCGGCGCGGTCGTGATCCTGATCGCGGCATTCGTGAACTATGGCTATGGGTTTAAGGACAATTTTGCCGCGAAGTATTTCCCGCCGCAAGTCGCCCTGCAACAACCGGCGAGTGCATCCAAGAGCGTTGCCATCGAGACCTTCGACGAACTGAGTCAGGGCGTCGCGCCGCCGGTCGATCTGCGCTCCCTTGCAACGGCGGAACGCAAAGGATAGCTAGTTGCCGTCACCGATTCCAGCAATCTAGGCTGGAGCGCCTAGCCAGCCAGCCCAACGCCAGCCAGCCACGGCAACTCGATAAACAAAGCCCGCCAAATCGGCGGGCTTTTTCATTGCCCTACAATGCGACCCACCGGAACGTCGGGCGACCGCCGGTCTTGCCGGACGTGAACTTGCGGTCGATCTGCTTCGATTCCTGAAGCTGCGTCGTGATCGCATTGAGGCGTGCCAGGTCGAACTCGCCGTTGACCTGCGCCTTCAGCTTCGTGTCGGTCAGGCCGAACTCGCCGGCTTCCTTGATCATGCGGCGGACCTTCAGGTATTCGGCCTGCTTCTCGGTTGATGCGAGCCGGTCGCCAACCTCAATGAGACAGGACCGAACCGAAAGCTCGACCAACCTGATCGCCCAAAGCATGTTGTCTTCGGTGACGACCGGGTACTCAGGATTGACGCCGATGGCGACGATGTGAGCGATGCGCAGGGCGATCTCCATCGTGCGGGACCAAAGCACCGACATCTCGTTCTTCATCGCGTTGGCGCGCTTTGAGAACAGTTCGCGGTGATACTCATAGCAGGCTTCCGCGTCCTTGCCCCAGCCGGCCTTAAGCGCCTGTACAGGTCGCGACGACGACGGCGGCAGGTTGCCCTTCTGCGACAGCGACACGATAGCGCGGCACCACTCAACCAGCCGGTCAGGCGGCTCCCGGTCATGGGTCTTCGCGACGCCACGCAACGGCTCGCCCGATACCGTGAGCACCAACCAACGCGGCAGGAAGCCGTCGCCGATGCCCTTGCCGGACATTGACGGCCAGAAGTCGTGCGGCGTGGACGTTCCATAGATCGAGAAGTTCGGGTTGTGAATCGGCGTCGCGGTTTCCTGCGCACCCTCCGTTCCCTGATAGGACGAGTCCGACATGGTGAAGAGCTTCAGAAGCATGGTGCGCATGTTCGACTGATGCGAACCGGCGCGGCGATCCATGATCTTGTTAATGAAGCCACCGAACTCGTCCATCATCGACAGAAGCGACGGCCGGCGCTCGATGGTTTTGCGCAGGGCCGAGTCCGACAGGAAGTCTTCGGGGCCGATGTAGTTGGTGTGCAGACCGGCCTTCTCAGCCAGCGCCAAGACGCGCTTGCGAGCGTGGTCCTTGCCATACCCCGAGGGCGCCAGAGCGCAGATATAGAGGTTCGTGCGCAGTTCGGTCGGGCCTTCATGGTGGCGACCGGCCAGCGTCCCGACGAACGTCAATGCCGGACCCAGGGCGAGCGGACGCGACGGGCTATTAGAGCATCCGACGATCCAGTCCATCATTTCGCCAATCAATCCCGGCACGTCGCGGCAGAGGGCTTCAAGCTCGTCCATAGTCGGCGGGACGATAGGCACTTCTTCGGTGCCCATCTCTTCGGGGATCGCGTCAGCGTCCACGACAGCCGGCACAGGGGGCTCGCTGGGGGCCAACAGACCGACAAGGTTGCCGCGCTTCGTCGGCTTCCAAGTCGGAGTCTGGATGGTGATCCCATCGTCCGCCACATCGTTGTTGACATAGGTCGCTTCAACGGGCGCACGCAATGCCAGCGGCGGCTCAGCATGCGTCGGCGTGGAAACGTGGATGATCTTCTCGGGCAACGGCGTGAGGTGCTGTGCGGCCTTCCCAAGGGCTTCTGCTTCCTTCCTCCGATTGCGCAGGTCGATCTCGATGCCGAAGTTATAGCCAAGATTCTCGCCCAGCCATTGCACGGCCGCGTCGCGCTCGGAATCGTTAATGCCCATGACCTTCATCACGACGTTGAGCGCCGTGAATTTCTCGCCAGTGCCGAAGTCTTCGATGCCCTTGCTCGACAGCGACAGGTTCGGGTTACGGCGCGCGACCGCCCTGCCCGATCCCGACGCACGCCACGGGGCGACGGCGCGATAGACGTTCCCGAACTTGCACTGGCACTTCGGCAGGCCAAGCTTCGGCACCCAGGCGTGCAGGTTCGCCAGCGCGTCTTCGTTGAGCTTCCGGTAAAAGTCGCTCGAATGCGTCAGGGCGGTCTCAGGGATGTCGCCGGCCACAACGCGCTCAACGATGCGGTCGCCTTCAGGATCATAGCCGAACTGCTTCAGCACTTCCGCGATCTGATCGGCAATGTCGTCATCCAACTCGGTCAGGTCTTCCGGGTAGGTATTGAGCAGTGTGCCTTCGGTCCACCAATAATAGGGCTCACCCGTGTCGGGATGGATCGAGGGCGGAAGCACGGTCTGCTTGCCTTCAGCGAGCAGGTCAACGAGGCCGACGCGCTCGGGCGTGCGGAAGTTCTTCGACCTGATCTTCTCGGTGTTGCCACGATAGAAGAGCGAGATGCCCTTGCGGCCCTTCTTCTGCACCGTTGAGAGCGGCAGGATTTCGAGCAGCGCAGCGACGGCTTCTTCGAGGTCGATGTCGATGCAGATCAAGCCTTGGCCGCACGCAACGCCAACACCAGCCAGCGGCCACTTCGCCCATTGATTGATCTGGAACTGGCTGGGACGCGAAACGCAGAACTCATTCCAGCCCTTGAATAGGCGCCATTCGTCCCCGACCATCATGCCGGGCTTCTTGTCGCCGGGCATGATCGGGATCGGATTGTACCCCATGCGAAAGAGATCAGGGCCAACCTGTGAGAAAGGTGCTTCAGTCATATCGAGCCTCAGAACGGTGCAGCGTGGGAGAGGACGTGTTCGCGCATCTTGGTGCCGTAGCCCTTGAGAACGATGGTTAGGAAATTCATCCATTCGTCCTGGCTGAGTTCGGACAGGTCGAACTTGCCGAGCTTTTCGAGATACGCGCCCCCTTCGCTGCCGGCGTCGGCAAGAGAGAGACGTTCAAAGTGAGTGAGCTTGCTAGGTGCCATGTGAAAAACGACTCGTCCAAGTTGGATGCATTCAGGTTCATCGCAGAGCCAGAGAACCGGCGTACCCTGCTTTGGTGCGTAGCCGAGGCCAACTGCCTGCCGCTGGCAGACGCCGCAGCAGACAGGTTCGGCGTCGAAGTTACGGCGCGTCATGATGGAATTGGCCTCCCAGCCGTTCACGGATAAGCCGCTTGATCTGAGCGACGCAGTTGTCAGCCGAGCGATGGTCGCTTGCACTGGCCGGGAAGAAGAACTTCACCTTCGATCCCTGTTTCAGGTCCACCAAAAGATAGGGATGCTTCGAGCCATGCACGGGCTCAAAGGGGTATCCCTGCTCACTCAGGTAGGCAGACAGCTTTTGATACGACTCGTTGCGTCGCATCGCCTTGCTAATGGCCCCCACGTTCGTCCCCCTCAGAACGGAATGTCGTCGTCGAGATCGAGATTGCGGCTGTTGATCGGCGGCGTGATCTGCGCGTTCCAAGGCTTCGACGTATCGAGCTTGGCGCGAGGCGCGACGAAGCCGGGCATCGTTGCCTTCGGAGCGCTGACGGTGATCGTCGTCGGCTTCTCCCAAGGCGGCACAACGCGAGCGACAGGCGCAGCCGGCGTCACACCGGGCATCGTCGCCTTGCGTGCTGCGACCATCTCGTCATGACGACGCAACACGGTCTCGCGGGACGGCTGCACGAAGCCAAGCGGCTCGATGCTCGGATCGGCATCAGTCAGCTTGTGCCCGACAATCTCCCAATGCTTGCCGTTGGCCTTGATCATGATCTCGGCGCACTGCTTCAGATCCTTCAGAAGGCCGAAGGTGGCGTCGATTGACAGCGGAGCGTCGTCACCACCGCCATGCTTCTTCCACCACTTCTCGAACAGGACGCGCGCGTAGCCCTTATGCTCGGGGCAAATCCATTCCTTGTGCGAGACGAAGCCGCAGATGTACTCGACGCGGATGCTCGGCGTGCCACCGGGCTTATCGTGCCGATAGAAGGTGCGGCGCTTGACCGTTACCCAATTCGGCTTCGACGACGACAGGATCGGCACGGCGTCGGCGGTCTGCTTGATGTTCTTCTCGACATCGCGCTCGAACTTGTGGCCGCAGTCAGGGCACTCGCTCAGACCGGCGAAAATCAGTGAGTGGCACTGCGGACATTCCTTGACCGGCGCTTCGCCCTGGCCCTTGCCCGGCTTCCGCACGGTGACGCGATCCACCGGGCCATGCCGGCGGACGTTGCCGGCGAAGTCGAGCACAAGGCAGTCAGACTTGCCGTTGCGGATCGACTCATGAATGTCCTTCCCCATGCAGCGCGTGCCGCGACCGACCATCTGCACATAGAGCGCCGTGGACTCGGTCGGCCGTAGCATCGCGAGCAGATCGACGCGCGGTGCATTGAAGCCCGTGGTCAGCACGTTGGCGTTGGTCAACGCCGTGATCTTGCCAGCCTTGAAGTCCTCGACGATGCGCGAACGCTCGCCCTTCGGCGTCTCGCCTGTGATCGTCTCGCATGAGAAGCCGCGCAGGCGGATTTCATCGCGGACATGGACCGCGTGATCGACGCCAGTGCAGAACACCAACCACGAACGACGCGGCGTTTCGTTGCTCTGCGCATAGGCCACGATTTCATCAACCGCCGCACAGGTGATCGGATGCTTATCGACGGCCTTCTGAAGCGCAGTCGGTTTGAAGTCGCCGCCGGATCGACCGACGCCCTTCAAATCCAACTGCGTCGCCGTGGCCTTCGAGGTCAACGGAACAAGGAAGCCAAGGTCGATCAGTTCCTTGATCGTGATCTCATAGATGATGTCGGTGAAGAGCGCGTCGTCGCCCTCCGTGAGCAGCCCGGAGTCGATCCGGTACGGCGTGGCGGTCAGGCCAAGGATCAACATCTTCGGATTGATCGCGCGCAGCGCCTTGATGAACTTTCCGTACATCGCGGCTTCGTCCGGCGGGACGAGATGGGCTTCGTCGATGATCAGCACATCGACGTGGCCTATCTTCTCCGCGTTGCGGAACATCGACGCGATGCCACCGAACACGATCTGCGCGTGAGCCTCACGACGGCCGAGCGATGCCGAATAGATACCGGCCGGTGCCCAAGGCCAGAAGCCTAGAAGCTCAGCATAGTTCTGCTCGATCAGTTCGGCGATATGCGTCGCCATGACGATGCGCGTCGTCGGCTCGATCTCGATGAACTCTTGTGTGATTGTGCCGAGCACAAGCGACTTGCCCCCGCCGGTCGGGAGCACGATCAGCGGATTGCCTTCCGGCTTCTTCTCCCAATAGGGATACGGCGAGTCCGCAGCGGCGCGCTGATATTGGCGAAGCGTCAGGCTCATTGCAGGCGACCCCGCAGATGCGGTTGCGCATGCTTCAGGACGCTCTTCAGCGCATCGCTGTATTCGAGGAAGTCGGAACCGGGCTCGATCTCTTCGCCGCCGGCATCATGCTTCGCAGGATCGAACGGAACGACCTGTGCGAGACCAAGGCGCTGCATCAGCGTGGCGAACTGGAATGCAGTGCATCCGCTATAAGAGACGATGCACGCGAACGCGGCCATCGCTTCGTTCGAGATGATCGTCAGGCCAGCGCGCTCAAGGGCGCGTTCGATCTCGACGGCCTTCATCCCCGGCGATGCGGTCTGCCCGTCAGTCGCGATGACATGGTCACGAAGTACAGTAAGCGAGTCCTTACGCTGCATTGGTTCCCCCAAAGAGTGAGTTGTCGTTGGCGACGACGGCGCGTGCCGGGTAGCCGGGCATGTGAATGAGGTTCGGGGTGCCGCCGGTCTTGCCGACTTCGTTGCCCCATTGGTGCCAGCCAGGTCGGGCGTGCCGCGCGAACAGTTCGAGGTACGGGCCGGGCAATAGCTTCTCGATGCGGTCGTATGCTTCGAGCGGCTTTTCCGAGTGCTCGGTGCGTGGCGCGAGGATGACCTTGTCTTCAAATGTCAGTTCGAGGATCAGCCGTTGAACGCCCTTCGAGAGGCGTTCCGGCTTGCCACGCGTGCCGAGCAGGCAAATCTCGGGATTGGCGCGCGTCCAATATCCCATGCCTGTAACCGGACGCAGGCCGCGTGCGATCTTGATGTAGTAGAAGCCGACCGTCTTGAAGGTGAAGCCCCAAGCGGTCAGAACCTCGAACGCCTTGTCGAGCAGCGGATCACACGCCCAAAGCAGGCATGCGGAGTCGTCGGCCGCGAGATCGGCGACGGGCATCGCCTTGATCTCGTCAAGCGTCATGCAGTCATAGTGCTGCTCGGGCGAGCGATCCTTGCCTTCCTCCGAATACGTCTCGAAGGTCCACGCTGGATCGGCATAGATCAGCGGAAACTTCACGACACGATCTCCGTCAGATCGGGTTCGTGATCCGAATCGTCGTCGCACGTCACCACCGACGCATCGCGGAAATAGATGCGGCCCGCTTTGAGCGGCTGATACGTCTCGCGGCGATGCGCGTCGCAGAACGACTTGCCGGCCCTTGTCGGCGCACCGCAAACGAGACCGGCCATGCCAGACTCGCCCGGCAAGAAGTACATGCACTGACAGCCCTTGGTCAGCATGAAGCGAGTGGCAAAGGGATATGCAGACACAATCAGTCCTCGTTGTTGTCTTGAGCGTAGCGTTCGGAGAGGGTTGCGAACTCAGCGGCAGTGAGTTCTTCGACAAGCGCGCCGTCACCGCCGCCTTCGCGCGGATCGGGCTCGTCTGCGGTCGTCATGAAGACGGAGCCGCTTTCGGGATGGTGCCAATAGCGACGGGCGGGCTTCACGCCGTCGCGCCATTCGCGGCCGTCGTGCAGCGTGTAAAGCACCCACTCTTCTTCATCGTTGGCATCGACGACTTCGCCGGGGACGAGCGTCGGAACGAACAGGTGTGCGGGGCAGCCGGCCTTCTGCTCAGCGAGCGAGAGCGGCTTGTTCCAGCGAGCGCACGACCACGCCGCGTCGCCGAACATCTCGGGGGTCGCGTGCAAGCAGGTGCGGCACGAAATGCGCGCGAACGCCTTGTCGTGGCAGATCGCCTTGTGCTTGCACATATGCTTGCACTTGAAGGCCAGCTTCGCTTCGGGGTCTTCGTGAAGCTTCGGCGGCGGATTAGCGGCCTTAACGATACGCTCAGCGCGAGCGAGCAGACGGATCGCCTCGACGTGGTCGGTCTCGATGCGCTCGCTGTGGACCTCGCCGGTATTCTTGTTGCGGCAGATGTAAAGGCCGCGCTCGAAGCCGAAGAGATGGCAGTAAAGGTTCAACTGCACCCAATGAGCGTAGTAGCCCTTGCGAACGCCATCTTTGACGACGGCCTTCCAATAGGTTTCCTTCATCGACTTGCATTCGACGACGTGCCACGTCTTCACGGCTTCCGGCAGGCCGAGCACCTTGCCGTCCATCTTGCCGCGAACGTGTCCGGCGACTGCGCTGGCGCGATACTGCTTGCCGCGATGATCGACCTCGTCCACTTCGCAGCCGATCATGCGCAGCGCGTTAAGCAGACGGGTTTCTTCGATGTTGCCGGTCTCGAACGTGATCGCCTTCAGGCCGTCGATGACTTCCGGCTGAGATGCCCAGCGCAGTTCGTACCAAAGTGCGCGCTCGCACTCTTCGCCGAGGATCGAGATGGAGATTCCCATCGAGTCCCAAGCTTGGCCGCGAGACTTCGCATAGGCGGCATAGATGGCTTCGGTCGTCTGACTGATCGTTCGTGGTAGCGGAGCCATTAGGCAAGCCTCTAGCGTTCGCGCCGAAGGGCACGTTGGTCAGGTTGAAATTTCGGAGGGGGCAAAACGCCGGGGCCGAAGCCCCAGCGTCAGATCAGGACGAAGGCGTTACTTCTTCCAAGGCATCGAGCGAGCGCCGCCGGAAGCGGTAGCGGCATTGTTCTGCGTCGGGCGCGCAGTCGTGGTCTGCGGCTTGTTGTCGTTCGCAGTGGTCGTCGGCTTCGTCACGTTGTCGTTCGCAGCTTCCTTGCCGGGCGGGACCGAGTCCGCGTTGCCGGCGTGGATGAACTTCTTGATGACGTTCCGTTCCTTGTCCTGACCGTTCTTCTGGTAGGGCTCGATATCGACATCGGCGAGGAACGGCTGCCAGTTAAGCTGCTCGGTGTCGCTCAGCGTGGAAGGGTCCATGCCGCACGCGAGAGCGAGCGCCTTCAACTGAGCCTGACCGATCTTCTGAGCGGTCATGTTCGAGTGGCTGACGTTGATGTTGCCGAAAATTTTGGCGCCCTGGCAGTCGCCTTCGATGACTTCGGCCTTGTAGTCGAAGAGCATGCCGGTCTTCTTCGAGTTTTCCTTCACGTCGCCTTCGATGATCTGAAGCATATAGCGACCACGCGGCAGGACGGTAAAATTACCGCCTTCCGCATCGTTCTCATTCACGTCGGCGAGGTTTACGTTCAATTGTGCCACGATGTTCTCCTATGGCGTTTCGGTCGGGTGATTAGGCGGCGACAGCCGGCGCAGGCGGGAGAAACTTGGCGAGCGCCGCGTAGCCTTCGCCCTTCCGGTATTGGATTTCATGAGGCATGCCGAAGCGGTTGCCAGCGATGAAGCCGGGACGCTCTTCGAGATACATCCAGCGCGAACCACCGCCTTCGGCGTGGCGGATGTCCTTGTTGAAGCCAGCCTCAACCTTCTTGATCGTGGCCTTGAAGTTGAGAAAGGCGATCACGTCGCTGTTCGCTTCGATGATGTCGGCAACATCCTTGTGCAGGTTGATCCGATAGCGCGAGTACGGATCGGTCGTCGGCGAGTCGAAGCGGTTGATGTCGCAATGACCAAGCTGCACGATTGCCATGTTCTTCTCACGGCGCAGCGTCATGATGCCGTCGATGTATTCGAGGAAGATCGAGGCGGCGACCTTGTAGCCCTTGCCGAAGCCGGGGTCTTCGAGGGTCTTCCAGCCGTTGCGTGCGCAGGCTTCCGCGCGGATCAGGTTTTCGAGCCCCGTCGTCGAGTCGAAAACCGCCGTGCCGAAGTCATGCTCTTCGTTGACGAGCGCGCCGATGGCCTCGCACAGTTCGCCGTAGTTGCGAACTTCCAGCGTCTCGGCCTCAACACCGGCCGGAACGCTTTCGCCTTCGGCGGTCTGGATGAACACCGGACGCGGGAACTCCGCAGCCAGCGACGACTTGCCGATCTTCGGCACGCCGTAAATGGTGAAGACCGGCTGCAACTCGGCAGCAGTCTTCTTCTTGATGGACTTTAGTGAGATTGCCATGTGGCTCCCCGGTTAGTGCTCGACGGGCGTGTCGAGCTTCAAAGTCTTTGCCCATACGAGCCGATCAACGAGCCGGTAGCCGGTTCGATTGATGGTCTCGATCTTGATGCGGTGCTTCTCGGTCTTGTGACGGATGCGGGACATGAACACGTCCACCGAATGCGTCGTCTCGCGATCCTGAGTGCCGTACAGCACGACCACGGCCATCTGCTTCGAGACGATCTCGTTGCGGACCAGGGCAAGGAACAGATCGCGCTCTTTCGGGGTCAGCCGCCAATCCGGCGGTAGTGCCCCAGAAAGGGACATAGACTGCCGCAGATCGTTAATGGTCTGCGTGAGCGAGACGATCCGTCCGATCAGTGCTTCGTTCGTTTCGCCCGACAAATCCATCCGTCGCTACCGCTTGACATCCGTCAGGGTTCCGGTTTAAAGCCGAATCAATGAGAACTATTGTTGATCACGTTGAACTTTATCTAACGGACGGCTGCATGGTTGTCAACGGATAGCGACGGATGAAATCAAGACACAAGACCTAGATGCCGTCAGCCGGAACCAAACAGGGATTTGCCGTTCGGCGAGCGTCCGCTACTAATGAAGGTGGGGACATGGCGTTGAGCGAATTGACAGGAAAGAGGATTATGGCTGCGAAGAAGGCGGAGGCCAAAAAGACCCATCCGAAATTGGAGATCATAAAGACGCGCGTCGAAGAACGCGTCACCGCCGCGAATCTCTCACGCAATGAAGCGTCGCGCCGTGCAGGTTTAGGACTGAGCTACGTTAACGACCTGCTCGGCGACAAATCGTTGAACCCGACACGCGAGTCGCTCGCCAAGCTCGGGGCCGTCTTAAATACCGACGTTGGCTACTTCTTCGGCGAGCAGGAAACCCCGCGCGTTGCAGGCTCTGGCGATTCTGGCGGACGCGCCGATAACAACATGGCCGTGCCGGAAACCGTCACCCTGTATCAAATAGGACTTACAGACCCGGATGGTTTCTTTTCGCTCAGCGAATCGAACAAGACTCAACGGAGTCCTTTTATCGTGAGCGGTCCCGACGCTTATTTCGTGTCGGTGCCCGATGACACGATGTCCCCACGCTACCGGGCTGGCGAGGCGGTGATCGTGAATCCAAGGGTACCAGTGAGGCACGGCGGTTTCGCCATCGTGTGCGCATCCGACAACCGCGTTGCTATACGCGAAGTGGTCTCTATTTCGACCGACAAGATCAGTGTGCGATCCCTAAGCGATCAAGTCGTTGTCGAGATGCCCCGCGCAAGCGTGAAATCCTTGCACCGCATCATGGGAAGCTGTGAATTAGTTTGACCGCTCCATCCGTTGCTATCCGTTGACATAACGGATAGTTCTGTTATTGATCCGTTGCTGCTCGGGAGAGGCAACGGATCATGCAACCCATCAAACTCGTTATTTTGGAATCGCCCTTCGCGGGGCAGATCATCGCGAACGTGGCTTATGCCCGTCGCGCCCTTAAGGACTGCGCCCTGCGCCGCGAGAGCGCGCAGGCATCGCACCTTCTTCTCACTCAGGTACTGAACGACGGGAAGCCGGACGAGCGAGAGCTTGGCATCGCGCTCGGTCTCGCTTGGCGCAAGGTCGCCGACTACTCGGTCTTCTACACGGATCGGGGATGGTCGAACGGCATGCACGCGGCGCTCGATAGTGCCGTCGCCGAAGGGCGTCCGTTCAAGCTCCGCGCCATCGACGGCCCGGTGACGCTGCCGAACCCCAAGTATCTTTCCACGATCGTCTACGAATCCATCGAGTGCAACTGATGGACGCCGTAGCTCAAGACCTCGCTGCCCTGGCTCGCGCGCATGCCGCGTTGTCCGCTGGCGATTCAATGGTCGCGCGTCGCTGGCTCGCATCGGTCGGCAACGTGTTCGCCGAAGAGATCGACTCACTGATCCGGCAGGGCCGGTACGAAGACGCGACCGAGCGCCTTCATCGCTACCTCAATCCCAAGTTCTCAACCGTCGCCGAATGCGAAGCGCATGTCGGTTCATCTCATCATCTCGACTCAAAAAGGGTGCCTCTGTGAAGTTGAAGATCAATCGCGACCGTCTGGCTGATATCGTAACGCGCGGCGTATCGAGCGCACCGAAGAACTCGCCGTCAGTGATCGCCAACAACGCCCGCATCATTGCGCGCGACGGCGTCCTGTCCATCGCATCAACCGACTTCGACATGATGGTCGAGGCGTCCGGTGAATGTGAGATGGAGCACGGCGGCACGACCACCGTCGATGCTGCCAAGCTGAAGATGACCGTGGATCGTCTGCCGAAGGGCGTCGAGGTCTCGTTCACCTATGACGACGCGAAGCGCGACCTGATCGTGAAGGCGGGTCGCTCGCGCGTGACGTTCCCGACGCTCGCCGCCGAAGACTGGCCTGCTCGCGAGTCGAAAGTCAGCGGCGCGCAGTTCCAGTTGAGCGGCGCTGATCTTGTCCGGCTCTTCGGTCACACGTCGCAAGCCTTGTCGAACGTGCCGAACTCCCCGATGGCTGGCGTCTTCCTGCATGTGCGCGAAGATGATGGTCGTCCGGTGCTCGCCGCCGTTGGCACCACCGGCATGATCCTGATCTTGGCGACGGTTGGCTTGCCCGAGGGCGCCGAGAACATGCCGCATCGTGAAGGGCAGCCGGCCGGTGTCATCCTCTCTTCGGAGACCGTCAACGCCGTGCTGCGACTCTTCCGTGCTGCCGACGTGGTCAACATCGAGGTTGATAGCAGCACGATCCTCTTCACCACCGACGACATTCGATTCTCTTCGGCGATGTTGGTCGGCACCTATCCGAACTACGGGCCGCTGGTTAGCAATCCGTCCGAGAACAGCGTGCTCGTTGACCGCGTGTCGTGCATCAGCACCGTCTCGCCGCTCGAACCGTTCGCCTCGAAGGAATTGGGCCACCGCTTGCAGTGCGCCGGTTCGGACGAAGGCTTCGTGGTGGCGGTTGGTAGCCAGACCGGCGGCGGTGTGGACGTGGTCGCAGCCGAGATCGAGGGCGAAGTCCCTGCCTTCGGCATCAACGGCCAGTTCATGAAGACGATGCTCAACTCGTTCAAGACCGAGATCATCGTCATGCATCCCGACGCGCATCATCGCCGCGTCATGTTCCTCGCCGAGGGCGAGCCCGATCTGATCGGCGTCATCGGCATGATGAACATCACCACCGAACTCGCTGAAGGTCCGAAGCATGAATAGCCGCCGCCGAGATCGCGTTGCTCGGCGCACGGTGACGATGCCAGAGCGCGTCGGCCCGCATGTGAAGCTCGTCTTCGCTGAGATGGCGAGACTTCACGTCACTTATGACGAGACCGAAGAAGGTTCTGGCGTTCGCCGCGCTTCCATCAAGGCGTGGCGGCGCAAGAACCGGCCGGGCCTCGAGTCCCTCGAAGCCGTGCTCGGCTTCCTTGGATGGGATTTCGTCGCGGTGCCGCGCGCCAAGACATTGCCCGACGAAGTGCGGGCCGAGCTTGAGCCCATCGCGGCCAAGCTCGGTCTCACGATGCCGCAGGCCACGTTGGCGTTGGTCGAGATCGTGACCGGCATCCACGAACGCTTCCCGTTCCTGCGCGACCCGACTGCCATGCGGCCGGTTCGCTTCAAGGCCCAGCGCAAGCAGCGGCCGATAATCCATCCCGACCAACACGCTCTTTTGCAGGATGTCCCAACCAATGTCGCGCACTGAGGATGCAACCACTAAGCAGATGATCGTCGCTGCGGTAGCTCGCAATGCGAAGCCGGAAGTCGACTCGGTCACGTTCGCGCTGCTCGATGCCCGCTTCCGTTGCTTCGAGATCGGCATGCGGCTCGATGCCGTGATCGCTGGCGTTCGCGGCGTCCGCCGTACCTTCGAGACCGTTCGGGATGTCAACTGATGCCGAACCGGGTCGAGTTCTGGATGAACCAAACTGCCCTGGCGGCGACGCAGGCGGCAGTGTGAATGTGGCTGTACGTCCCCCAATCAACGTCATCTCCCTCTGCACTGGCGGCGGCGGGCTCGATCTCGGAATCGAGTTGGCAATGCCAAGTGCTCGAAGCGTCGTGTGTGTCGAGAGGGAAGCACACGCCGTCGCGAACTTGGTCGCAGCGATGCAACAGGGCCTACTACATGAGGCTCCTATTTGGAGCGATGTCACCACCTTCAACGGCAGGCCGTGGCGTGGCCTTGTGGATGGACTCATTGGCGGCATCCCGTGCCAGCCTCATTCCGTCGCAGGGCTCCGTCTCGCCGAAGACGACGAACGAGACCTATGGTCGCCAGCGCGCAGGATCATCGTCCAATCGCGCCCGACGTTCGTCTTCATCGAGAACGTCGGCGGGTTCGTCACGTCCGGCGGGTTGGCACGAGTCTGGCGAGATGTTCGCCGCCTTGGTTACTCAATTGAGGTCGGACTTTTTACGGCGTCAGAAGTTGGCGCGAGTCACCGTCGCGAGCGATGCTTCGTCCTCTGTGTGGCCGACGCCGGCGGCGCGGGATTGGAAGGGCGTGAATGGGGAATCGCACATGGAGAACGGCACGGGCCGGCTTCATCTGGATCAGCTTCCGAACTTCGTCGAGCACCTTTGGTACACGCCCAGCGTTCCGAACGGCGGTCGAGCGTTGAACGACAACACCAGCCTGACCGGGACGCAGGCGGACGGCACGAAGCGGCAGATCGGTTTGGAGAATCAGGTTCGTCGTTGGTCGGGCAACCCGAGCGCGGTGAACGACAATCAACCGCAGCAGTGGCCGACGCCGACCTCGCTGAGCTTCAGCGACAGTCACCAGCCGGGCAACTCACGCAGCTACAATATCACGATGGACTTGGCATCTTCGCTCCAGGACCATCTGACCTCGCAGGATGGCGACACGCCCTCGAAGTTGCGCCGCACCTTGAACCCGCAGTTTGTCGAATGGCTGATGGGTTGGCCGCACGGGTGGACCTGTCTGGCCCTCACGCCGCTCGCATTGAGAGACTCCGCATGCTCGGCAACGGCGTTGTCCCGTTGGAAGCAGCGTATGCGTTCCGCACTCTTGCAACTCGACTTTCCCGACGATCCGCCAGTGCAGCACAGCTTGTTCGGCTGATGCTCGCTGCATGAAATCACCGCCGCAGTGGCGTTGAGACTAGCACCATCAAGAAGGTAGCAACCAATGGGTAAGAAGCACGACAAGCTGATGATCGAGCATCAGGCCGCGCTTGCGCGCATCGCGTATCTCGAAGACTTAGTCACGATGTTGCAGAAGCCGATGGGCACCGGGGAGTACATCCTGCGCGTGGCGCTGGATCACTTCTGGAAGGCGCTGGGTGCCGAGCATCAGACCGATGCATGCGGTCGGCTGCGCAACCTACTCGAAGAGCGCAACGTGCTCAACGCGATCCGCGACGCACTTGAAGAGCGCGGCTTCTTCCACATGGCGAACGGTCGCGACATCGGCAAGTTGCTCGACGATGCCGACGCTCTGAAGCGCGCGTTGGTGCTCGCCGTTGACATGCTCGCTGCGAATGAGCCCGGCGACAGTCGCGCCGTGTCGAATGAGTTCGTCGCCCTGGCTGCGGTCTCGACCGGCGACACAAGTCCCGAAGTCATGGCGATCATTGATCAGCCCCGGAGCCCGGCCGCGTTCCGATGCGCGCCGACCAATCTTGAGATCACCGTGTCATGACTGAAGCTCGAATGGAACTCGTCAAGCGCATACGTGACAAACTCGAATGCGGTCTGCATCGCGCCGTCGAGATCGAGCGCGGCCTTCGCGTCGTTGGACTAATCGAGCGCGCGAAGGCATTCGGGTCTGACACCGATCTGTGCGATGCGCTGCGTGACATGGCGCTCGATCAATACCGGATCAGAGACTTCGATATGAGTAAGATCGCGGAGTCGAAGCCATGAAGGCTGCGAACGACAACAAGCCGGTCAAGATCACCACCGACCTTCTTGAAAAGTGCCTTGACCGCGTCGCGCTCGCAATCGACCGCGCCGGGGACAAGGGCGCAGCGTATCTTCCGATCTATGAGCGACTCGAGTCCGAGCTTAAACTGATACGCGCCAACGACAACACGCTCGAACGCGCCCGCCAGCGCATCAGACGATAGACTTGTCGAACGGATAAACGATCTTCAGCAATTCGTCCCGATACAGCTTGAGCGATCCGCCCGAGCCGTACATCTCGCGATCAATCGCGTGCCCCATCAGAATCTTGCGCAGTTCGTCGTCGATCCTGCCCTCCTTCATGCGGTCCTCGAAGGTGTGCCGGAAGCTATAGAGAGTTTCCTTCTTGGTCGGCGACAGGTTGTTCTCGCGCAAGAATTTGTTCACGGTCGCCGATAGCGAATTTCCGTCTTCCCTGTAGCGAGGGAATCCGTCTGGATGCTTCTTCATCGCGGCGAGCGCCACGCCTACCAATGGAATCCTTCGCACCGATGACACGGTCTTAACCTCATACGGCTCGTCTGCATCAAACGACGGCTCGACGATGATGTGCGGAACCTTGTCCCGAAGCTTGATCTTGTCGGCCCGCAGATAGCGCAACTCGATTGGCCGCGCGCCGGTCTCAATCGAAATGAAGACGATGTCGCGGGCCTCTTCGTTCAACCCGGCCAGCTTGCCGGGACTCAAGATAACGTCGCGCACCCACTCAATCGGGAACGGGATGCGCCGCTTTTTGAATTTCTGGTTGAAGGTCAGGCCGTCGAATGGATTCGCGCGTGTGTCGTCGCCGATGTGCGCGAAGTATCGTTTATACAGGATGCTCATATCGCCCATCCGGCGCTTGCCGAGTGAGGCGGACTTCTTTTTCCCGCCATCGGTCGGCACGATCTGCTTGCGCCAGTGTGCATGAAAAGTCTTCGCGTGATCTCGCGTGATGTCCACCATCGCCAAGTCTTCGCCGACGACCTTTTTGAAGGCTTCGATGGCGTAGCCCTTCACCTTCTTCCACGACTTCTTCTGCTCTTCGCTCTTCCCGGCGATTTCGGCCGCAGCGATCTCGTCACAGTAAATGGTGAACGCCTCGCTCACCTTGACCTTTGGCTGCTCGACACCACCGAGAACCGCCGTCTCCACGGCAACGGGCGTGCGAGGGTCGCTGATCGACGATATTCTCCGCAGCAACTCTTCCAGTGGAAGTTGCGCGACTTCGCCAGCGGGTTTGTATGCGAACCCTAGAGCCTCTGCCCGAGCGCGCGACACTTGGTAGGCCGCGAGCGCCTGCTCGGTGGCGCTGCCTTCGGACAGCATCGCTCCCCAAAGCACACTGTCCGCGCCTTCGAGGATGTCCCGCTGCGCGCGGGCCTTGGCGAGATCGTCCGTCTTCAGCGATATGCGGATGACCGGCGCACGGTCGTCTAGGTGCTCAACGGCCTTCGGGACGCGCCGCCAGTAGTAATAAACCCCGGCACGCAGGAGCAAAAAGCGATCCTGTTGTTCCTGCCTAACCACCGTCGCGCTCCCGCCCTGTGTCACAGTTTGTATCCCATACTGTATCACAGTTTTCGGGAAAATAGGAAGTTCAGGCAGCGCCCCAATTTAATTGTTGAGGCTTTTCAGTCACTTGGGATATCAGGAGAATGAGGTTTTTGGTGCGCTCGGAGGGACTCGAACCCCCACGATGTTACTCACTGCCACCTCAAGGCAGCGCGTCTACCAATTCCGCCACGAGCGCTTGGGATACCGGCTGGAAGGATTGCAGCCCGCCGGATCAACGGCTGCGATGTAACAAATCAGGGATGGAGGGACAAGGAAGTTTTGCGCTCCGATAACTACCTGACATCAGGGGATTTCGGCAGCATTTGCTTGACTTCGACCGCGATGCGGTTGCGATCGACCAGCACCACGCCGGAGGCAATGGGCAAGTTATTGGCGAGGATCTTGACCTCGTCCGCCTCGGTGGCGTCCAGTTCGATGATGGCGCCGCGGGAAAGCCGCATCACCTGGTGAATAGGCATGGTCGTGGTGCCGAGCACCACCATGAGATCGACGCTGACTTTATCGAGGGTGGCCACTTCTGAACCGCCAAAGGGGACTAAATTAGTGTGGTTACCACCTGAACACGGTATGGTTAGCCAATGGTTAATGACCGCCAAAGCCTTGATTTGACGACCTTCGCGCAAGCCCAGGGCGGCGGCGGGGTCGAATGGCGGATTTCGGCGGAACCGGTCCCCTATCCCGAAGCCGTGGCTGCAATGGAGGCCCGCGCGGCCGAGATCGCCGAGCGGAAGGCGACCGAACTGGTCTGGCTCCTGGAGCACCCCCCGCTCTATACCTCTGGCACCAGCGGCAGGGAGGACGACCTGCTCGAGCCGCGCTTCCCGTTGTTTACCACCGGCCGCGGCGGACAGCTCACCTATCACGGTCCCGGCCAGCGGGTGGCCTATGTGATGCTCGACCTCAAGCGGCGGCGACCGGACGTGCGTGCCTATGTTGCCGGCCTCGAAGAATGGATCATCCGCACGCTGGACGCCTTCAACGTGCGCGGCGAACGCCGCGAGGACCGTGTTGGCGTCTGGGTCCGGCGGCCGGACAAGGGTGTCGGCCACGAAGACAAGATCGCTGCGATCGGCGTGCGGTTGCGGCGCTGGGTGTCGTTCCACGGCATCGCCATCAATGTCGAGCCGGAGCTTTCGCATTTTTCCGCCATCGTTCCCTGCGGCGTCGCCGACCCGCGTTACGGGGTGACCTCACTCGTGGACCTCGGCCTGCCCGTGGCGATGGAAGACGTCGACATCGCGCTCCGGCGGGCGTTCCAGGAAGTGTTCGGAACGACCATGGCAGACCTGCCAGCGGCAACGGCCTGAAACTGCCGATCGGATCCCGCTTCCATCGCCGCTTTCCCTTGAGGTCTTCCGCCACGGTGAGTGCGGCCACATATCAGAGGCAGGCGGTGAACAGCGGAGGTCGCGATGATGTCGCACAGGCTTCCCTTCGAGAACCGATGGACCAACGGCACGCACGCCTGGGAATGGAATTGCGCACTTGATCGACTGGGCGCGGCGAACGTGCGCGCCATCTTCGCAGATCACGAACTGCATCATCCGAACCGGCTTAGCGTCACGATGAACATTCCCGCCGGATTCGTTCGCGACTGGCTGGCATTCCACGATCGCCGCGCGGCGCGGCAACAACTCCTTTGGCGCGCCATCGTGATTGCGCTCGCGCTTGTCGCTGCGACCGCGGCCGTGCTGGATGTGCTGATCGTGTGAAGCGGAGAGCCGCTCGTCGCGCGGAAGCGGCTGTCCAACAGCCGTCAAATGTTCGCCTTGAGGAAATCAACGAAAGCCCGAACCCGCGGGATGGTTTGCCGCCCCGGCAGGATCAGGGCCGTGATCGGTTGCGGATCGGGATCATGGCAGTGCGACAGCACCGGCACCAGCCTGCCTTCGTTCACGGCCGCCTCCCCCAGAAAGTCGCCAAACCGGACGAGACCAGCGCCGCCGAGCGCAAGGTCGAGCAGGAAATCGGCGCTATCAGAGCGGATCGATCCTTTCACCGGCACCATGATCCGTTTGCCTTGCTCGAACATCGGCCATTGCGCGAGCCGCGAGAAGCCGCTGAGCTGCAGGCAATTGTGTCGGGCGAGATCGGCGGCTTGTTCGGGAATGCCATAGCGCTCCAGATATCGCGGGCTGCCGGCGATGATGCGCCTGACTTCGCCGAGGCGAACCGCGATCAGCTCGCTATCGCAAAGCGGGCCGACCCGAATCGTGACGTCGACCTGGTCGGCGATCGGATCGATGCGGTGATCGCTCACCGAAAGCTCGACCGCGATTTCCGGAAACTGGTCCATGAACTGCGGCAGCAGTTCCGCAAGCCGGTGTCTGGCGAACGCGGTGCCGCTGTTGATCCGCAGATGGCCGCGCGGACGTCCATGAACCGAGGCGACATCGGCTTCGGCTGCCTCGACCGCAGCCAGGATACTTCTCGCGTGAACCAGGAACGTTTCGCCCTCCTGCGTCAGCACCAGCCGCCGCGTCGTCCGATGCAGCAGTTTGGCGCCAATGCGGTGCTCCAGTCTCGTCACGATCCGGGAAACGCCGGAGGGGGTCAGCTCGATTTCGGCGCCCACGGCCGCAAAACTCCCCAGATCGACCGTTCGGACGAAAACCGCGAGGTCTGACATCGGGTGCTTCAGCATATTCATGATTTTTCAGTATCAGTGTTTCGCAAAATTGATAGTTTATCTCTTTTCTTAGCATGAATAGGACGGAGTCCCCAGCAATTTGGAGGTCTTCCCATGCCCCTCGCCCGCATCGCCGTTCCGGCCCATCTTGCGCCGGCCAGAATTCGCGCCCTTGCCGACGCCGTGCACGAGGGTCTCGTCGAGACCTGCGGCGTGCCGCCCAAGGATCGGTTTCAGCTCGTTTCGACCTACGCGCGCGAAATGATGTTCATTGACCCGACGTTCCCGGATGTCGCGCGCACACCGGATGCGTCGATCATCGAGATTCTGTTTCTCGCAGGGCGCACCGTCGATCAGAAGAAGAACCTGTTTCGGCGGATCACGGATCGGGCCGTCGGCGCCGGATTTTCCGCAGACGACATCATGATCTCGCTCTCCGAAAATACGCCGGTGGACTGGTCACTCGGACGCGGCCTTGCATACGGCGATCACCACACGCCGCTGGCAACCAGCCCTGCGTCCGCCCGCTAGCAGCAGCCGAGCCGACGGCGCCGCGCGCCGTCCGCTCGTCAGGCGATCTTCACGCGGCGGCCTTCCGCGGCGCGACTTCGAGCTGGCCGGCGATGTAGCGGCGCTCCTGGGTGAGGCCGCCGAAGCCGTAAGCATCGCCCTTCACTTCATCGATATGGGCGTAGCTCTCCTCGTGCAACGGCCCGAGCAATTCGCCCATGCGCTGGAATAGCGCGGCGAGATAGGCCGCCTTCTCGTCCTTGGTGTTGGTGCCCTCGCTGACGTGAACGTCGAGCCAGAAGCTGGCGAGGCTCTGCTCGGCGAGCGACTTGCCGCCGGCGAACCAGTCGGCGGCATCGACCGACTTCACGATGACGGCAGTGACCTTCGGATCCTTGCGCAGAATTCGCGCGGTGAGATCGCTGACAGCGGACGCAATCTCGGCCTTCAGCGACGGCTCGTTGCGCACGCTGGAATAGGTGACGGTGATGAGCGGCATGGTCGTTCTCCTTGAGTTGGCGCGCTGGCATTGCGCTTCCCTTTAGCTAGACCCGCGGCCATCATTTTGGTACCTTATCTTTACTCATATCAATGATAACTCATGTTGATGATGCCGTGAGCACGCTGGATATCGATACGGTGCAGGCGTTTCTGCTGGTCGCCGAACTGCAAGGCTTTACCCGCGCCGCCGAAGCGCTTGGCACGACGCAGGCCGCCGTTAGCATGAAGCTGCAGCGGCTGGAGAGCGTGGTGGGCCGGCGGCTTGTCGAGCGCTCGCCGCGCACCGTCGCGCTGACCGCCGCGGGCGCTGCGTTCCTGCCGCACGCCCGCGCTTTGATCGAGGCGCATGACCGTGCGCTGTCGGGCGACAAGCCCACGCGTCCGCAATTGTCGCTCGGGATCTCCGATCACGCCGCAGGCCTCGAACTGGTGCCGTTGCTCGAACGGCTGCATGCGGTGTCGTCGCAACTGGCGCTTTCCGTAACCATCGGCTTCTCGCGCCAGATACTCGACGCCTATGATGCCGGCGAATTCGATGCCGTGGTGGTCCGCCAGGAAGGCAGCCGCCGCGGCGGCGAGAAGCTGACTGAAGACGGCTTCGGCTGGTTTGCCGCCAAAGCTCTGGCCTGGCGCCGCGGCGAGACGCTGCCGCTGGCGATGCTGGCGCCGCCCTGCGGCGTTCGCGCGCTCGCGGTCCGTGCCCTGGACAAGGCCGGCATCGCCTGGAGCGAGAGCTTTGTCGGCGGCGGTGTCACCGCCGTGGCCGCCGCGGCATTGGCAGGCCTCGCGGTAGCGCCGCTGGCCCACCGGATCGCGCCACCGGGCCTGGTCGATATCGGGCCGGCTGAAGGACTGCCGCGGCTCGCTTCCTCGAAGGTGATGCTGCACTCGAAGGTCAGCGACCCGGCCAAGCTCGCGGCGCTGCGGACGCTAGCGGCGACGTTCAAAAGCGTGGCCGCGGCGCGGTAACCCACCATTTCGTCAAAAAGCCCAATGGCCGTGGAACCAATCGGCAGGACGAGCGTTTGCGCCAGTTAAAATGGGCAGGTCGGATGTTCAAAAAGGATCAGCAGCAGCAAAGGGATCTATTCGAAAGCGAACGCAATTTCCGCCTTTTGGTTGAAGGCGTTTCTGACTACGCGCTTTACATGCTGGATCCGACCGGAATCATCACGAGCTGGAACATCGGCGGCCAGCGGATCAAGGGTTACGCGCCCGCCGAAATCATCGGACAGCATTTTTCCTGCTTTTATACCGAAGTCGATCGCGCGAATGGCAAGCCGCTTCGCGCCTTGCGGATTGCTCGGGAACAGGGCCGCTACGAGGAAGATGGCTGGCGCGTTCGCAAGGACGGCACGTCCTTCTGGGCCAGCGTCGTCATCGACCCGATTTACGAGGACGGCGAGCTCGTCGGCTTCGCCAAGATCACCCGGGACATTACCGAACGACGCGAAGCCCAGCTCAAGCTCGAACGGATGCACCAGCAGCTCGCGGAATCGCAGAAGCTCGATGCGCTCGGCCAACTGACCGGCGGCGTGGCACACGATTTCAATAATCTTCTCATGATCGTCAGCGGCAGTCTTCACACGTTGAAGAAAGCGGTGGGCAACGATCCCAGGTGCCTGCGGGCGCTATCGGCGATCGAAGGAGCGACCAAACGCGGCGCTTCCCTCACCAGCCAGTTGCTGACATTCGCGCGGCGGCAGAGCGTAAATCCGCAGGTCGTCGACGTCGCCGAACGGATCGATGCGATGCATGAGGTGCTCGACAGCGGCGTCGGCAGCGCGGTGACCTTGCAGCTCGACATCGACCCGGGCGTCTGGCCGGTGATGGTTGACGTCACCGAGTTCGAGACGGCGCTGGTCAACCTCGTCATCAACGCGCGCGATGCCATGACCGGCGGCGGCGTCATCACGATATCGGCGCACAACGACATGCCAGGCGAGGCCTATACGGAATATGTCGCGATCTCGGTGAGAGATACCGGCACCGGCATCGCGCCCGATGTGCTCGGCAAGATCTTCGATCCCTTCTTCACCACCAAGCCGATCGGCAAGGGCACTGGTCTCGGACTATCGCAGGTTCACGGCTTCGCCCACCAGGCCGGCGGAACGGTCGAGGTGGCGAGCGAACTCGGCAAGGGCACGACGATCACGATCCTGCTGCCGCGAAAGGAGCCCGCTGACGCTGCCGGAGATGTCGACGCGGTCGAAACCGGCGGAAGCGGCACCGTGCTGCTGGTGGAGGACAATCCTGATGTCGCAGCCGTCAGCACCGGGCTGCTCGAACAGCTCGGCTACACCGTGCGCAGGGTAGCGAGCGCCGAAGCCGCGTTGCGCGAAATCGAGCTCGACGGAATAGACCTCGTCTTCTCCGACATCGTGATGCCCGGCAAAATGGACGGCCTCGGTCTGGCGCGCCACTTGAAAGCCGTCAGACCCGGACTGCCGATCCTCCTGACCAGCGGCTATAGCGATTCCGCGCGGAACGCGCGCGGCGACTTTCCGATTCTGCGCAAGCCCTACGAAATCCACGAACTCAGCCAGGCGATCGCGAAACTGCCGCGGTGATTTGCAGCGCTTGCTGTCCGATGCGGCGAGCCACCCTTTCATCGCGCGAGAACGGGTATCGGAGCACATCTCACCCTCCTCACAAGATCGCCTTGAAGGCGCTGCGCAGCTTTCGTGCCGGAACACAAAACCGTTGCTGAGCGCCTTGTTCGGCAACACGCGCTGGCCGCCAAGCAAGAGCTCGGCCGAGCCGGTGCTGGGCTTGCGTCCAAAAGACCTGCTCGGCAAGTCATGCTTAGACCTGGTCCATCCGGACGACAGGGAGAGCGTCAAAGCGGCGACCACCCGGATCGACGGCGCCGATAGCGTCAGCACGGTCGTGTTTCGGCACTATCGGGGCGACGGGACGCTGGCGTGGGTGGAAAGCAAGTTCAAGATGGCCTCCGCAACCAGCGACCCGGCGCGAACGGAATTCCTCTGCGTCATCCGCGATGTCACTGAACGCAAGCGGATGGAGGATCTTGCAATATGTCGACAGCGCCTCCCTCCAGCACGACGGCGAATTCGCGCCGGGCGAACGGACGCATTAGCCAGGGCGCCGAGGTGCTATCTAGCTGTGCAAAACCAGCTCGCTGATTATCCGCTTTGCTGGACGCGAAAAGCCGACGCCGGACCTACTCCACGATTTTCCAATAGGAGTGTCCGTCGCCCGTCTCCGCCAGTCGGATGGTTGATATTCGCTCTGCGCGTTCGATCTCCGAATAGGCCATTGGCGACTGGGTCGGGTCAAGGTCGGAGGCGCCCCGCGAACGGGCCCTGGTTCAAGCAGGCACCGACGTTATATCGTCGGCAGCACCGAGAACCGCTCGCCTGCCCGCCGCAGCTTCAGCATCTCGGGATTGCCGGCGTCGTCCTGTACCGCCTCGACCCGCGCCGACGACGGTCCTCGCCGGCAAGCCGAGATCATTGCGGTCACCGGCTCCGCGGGACCTGCGAACACCGCCTCGACACGGCCGTCCCTGCGGTTGCGTACCCAGCCTTCGAGATCGCGCGCCCGTGCCGTGTCGTCGACCCAGGCGCGATAGCCGACGCCCTGCACCCGGCCGCTTATCGTGACATGACGAATTGCATCGCTCATTTATTCTTCAACCCGAGAAATGCGCCGGCGCGCGCCTTTACTTCGGCGTCGCGCATGGCCCGGCTGGTCAACTCGGCAGACGCAAGGCCGTTCAAATTTTTCGGCGAGGTTCCCTCACGCAACGCCTTCAGCGTCTGGTAGACGGCCTGCGTTGCGGCGGCGAATGGCGCGTGGCCCTGCAGCGCGATCCGCACGCGCTGCCCGGCGAGATAATCCAGCGCCGTCATGTCCTCAGGCGCACCACCGAGCACGATCGGCAATCTCGTCGCGGCGGAAATCGTTTCCAGCTCGCCCCGGCTCTTGATGCCTGTGAAGAACAGCGCATCGACGCCGGTGGCCTCATACGCCCTCGCACGTTCAATGGTGTCGTCAAGACCGGTGACGGACACTGCGCCGGTGCGGCCCATGATGATCAGCGAGGGATCGCTGCGGCCATCAAGCGCGGCTTTCATCTTGCCGACGCCCTCCTCCAGCGGAATCAATTGCGTTCCGGCCTGCCCGAATGCTGGCGGCAAGAGCGTATCCTCGATCGTGAGGCCAGCGGCGCCGGCAGCCTCGAGTTCCTGAACGGTGCGGCGAACGTTGAGCGCATTGCCGTAGCCGTGGTCGGCGTCGACCAGCACCGGCAGTGTCGAGGCGCGCGACATCCGCCGCATCTGCTCGGCCAGCTCCGTCAGTGTGATCAGCGCAATATCGGGATCGCCGAGAACGGCAAGCGAGGCCACCGAGCCGCCGAACATGCCGAGCTCGAAGCCGAGGTCTTCGGCAATGCGGATCGAGGTCGCGTCATAGACCGATCCCGGCCGGATGCAGGCGGAGCCGGCGAGGATGGAACGCAATCTCTCTCGGCGCTGACGGAAAGCCATGGTGCCCTCAGTTCTATCTACCGTCATTGCGAGCCACCCGGTCGGCGCAAAGCGCCGCCGGATGACAGGCTCCGCGAAGCAATCCATCGTGCAGCGAAAGGACGTGTGGATAGCTTCGTCGCTGACGCTCCCTTGCGCAAACGCTTCGCATTTGTCGCAGGCAATGACAGGGTTGCTTCTACGCAAACTCCAAAATCAACGCGTCCACCGCCAGTGTGGCGCCGGCCGCGGCATGGATCTTCTTCACGGTGCCGTCGCGTTCGGCGCGCAACACGTTCTGCATCTTCATCGCCTCGACCACGGCCAATGTCTCGCCGGACTTGACCTCCTGCCCTTCGGCGACCGCAATCGACACCACGAGCCCGGGCATCGGGCACAGCAGCTTCTTGCCGGTGTCGGCGGCCGAATTCACGGGCATCAGCCGCGCGGCAGCCGCCTCGCTTTCAGTGAAGACGTTGACTGCAACTTCAAAGCCCTGATGCGCGAGACGGAAGCCGTTCGGGATCGCGCGCACCTGCATTGCGACCAAGTGGCCGTCGATGGTGCCGTGCCAGACCGGCTCGCCCGGCGTCCAGGCCGAGATCAGGTTGTGCGGATTGCCGGGCAGGCCATCGGCGCCGATGAAACGCACCGCGATGCCGTCGGCCTCCCGCGCCACATCGAGCGCGATTTCGTCGCGGTCGAGCCACACCGCGCGGCGGCGTTCACGCTGCACCAGGCGGCCGGTCAACTGACCGGAAATCTGGCGCTTGCGCTCGCCGAGCACGTGATCGATCGCGGCACCCACGGCGGCCAGCCGCCTCGCGATCTCGCCTTCCGGCGGACGCGCCGAAAACCCTTTTGGAAATTCCTCTGATATGAAGCCGGTGGAAAGTTTGCCTTCGCGCCAGCGCGGATGGTTCATCAACGCTGACAGGAACGGAATGTTGTGCCTGATGCCGTCGACGTAGAACGCGTCGAGCGCCGTGGCCTGTGCCTCGATCGCGGCGGCCCGCGACGGCGCGTGCGTCACGAGCTTGGCAATCATCGGATCGTAATGGATCGAGATCTCGCCGCCCTCCTGCACGCCGGTGTCGTTGCGGATGGTAACGCCGTCCTGGCTCGCTTCCGCCGGCGGCCGGTATTTCACCAGCCGGCCGATCGACGGCAGGAAGTTGCGGAAGGGATCCTCGGCATAGACGCGCGATTCCACGGCCCAGCCGGTCAGCGTGACGTCCTTCTGAGCGATGGAAAGCTTCTCGCCGGCCGCGACCCTGATCATCTGCTCGACCAGGTCGATGCCCGTGACCAGTTCGGTGACGGGATGCTCGACCTGCAGACGGGTGTTCATCTCCAGGAAGTAAAAGCTCTTGTCCTGGCCGGCGACGAATTCGACGGTGCCGGCCGAATCGTAACTCACCGCCTTCGCCAGTGCCACTGCCTGCTCACCCATCTTGCGGCGGGTGGTTTCGTCGAGCAGCGGCGACGGCGCTTCCTCGATGACCTTCTGGTTACGGCGCTGGATCGAGCATTCGCGCTCGCCGAGATGGATCACATTGCCATGCTTGTCGCCAAGCACCTGTATTTCGATGTGGCGGGGATCGACGATGAACTTTTCGATGAAGACGCGGTCGTCGCCGAACGAGGATTTGGCCTCAGCCTTGGCGAGATTGAAGCCCTCGGCGACTTCCTTCTTCGAATGCGCGATCCGCATGCCCTTGCCGCCGCCGCCGGCGGAGGCCTTGATCATCACGGGGTAGCCGATCTCGTCGGCGATCTTCACCGCGTGCTTTTCGTCCTCGATCACACCGAGATGTCCCGGCACGGTCGAGACTTTTGCCTTCGCGGCGGCTTTCTTGGATTCGATCTTGTCGCCCATCGCGGCAATGGCGCCGGGGTTGGGGCCGATGAAGACGATACCCGCCTTGGCGAGCTCGCGCGGAAACGTCTCGCGCTCGGAAAGAAAGCCATAACCGGGATGCACCGCCTCTGCGCCGGTCTTGCGGCAGGCATCGATAATCCGGTCGATCAACAGATAGCTCTCAGCCGCCGCCGGCGGGCCGATCAGCACGGCCTTGTCCGCCATTTCGACGTGGAGCGCATCGCGGTCCGCTTCGGAATACACCGCGACCGTCTCGATCCCCATACGGCGCGCAGTCTTGATGACCCGGCAGGCGATCTCGCCGCGATTTGCGATCAGAATTCTCTTGAACATGTTCTTCTTGCTTGAGCTTTGGGCGGGATCCTCCCCCGCAATGAGACATGCGGGACGCGGGTAACACACCCGTCGTACAGCAAAAATCGATGGAGGCAACGGTCTCGTACCGGCTTCGCGGGGCCGCCCGGCGGTAATTCAGCCGGAATAGGAGTTGAAGCGGCCCCGCGCATAGGCGTGGGATACCGCTTTCATCAGCTCGCCGACCTCGGATTCCAGATATTCGTTGGCCACGATCAATGCGCGGATCGTCGCCCTCATATCCCCACCACAGACAGAAATCGCCTGATCTACAGCGGCTTCCAGCTCGCCGTTCTCTTCGGACTTCGGCTGTGAAGAGGACGACATGGCAATATTCCGTGTTGAGCGAGGGGTTTTATGTTCTTATTTTGTTCTTGTGAAGTCAATGGTCGCTGTCGTCCGGTCGCAACTGCGCTCTCGGCTTTTCCCCAACCTGGTTTGCTTCGCCATTAGCGTCGGCATCTTGGTTCAATCACGTCGGCTTATGCTAGAAGGCGCTCGCGGGTGTGGAATTGATTTCAAAATGAAACAGATGCGGTCAAGAATTTTTCTGGTTGCGGCGTTGCTGTCGATCGTCCTTCCAGCCAGCCAGAGTTTGGCTGCCACTGCCATCATCCGCGATGGCAGCACGCTTCAGCTAGGCAATGTTACCTATCGCCTCGACGGCATCGAGGTGCCCACCGCCGATCAGCTCTGCATCGACGAACACGCCGATAGCTGGACCTGCGGGATCGAGGCGCGCGATCAACTGACCAAGTTGATCGGCGGCAAACAGGTCCGCTGCGACGATCTGGGTCCCGATCCCTCGTTCAAGAAACGGCGCATCGGCGTATGCAAGATCGAGGGCGACACCACCAGTCTCAGCCAGTTGCTGATCCGCAAGGGGTTTGCCCTGAATGTCGAAGCCTCCGCCAGCGGGCGCTTCACGGTGGACGAAGCCCGCGCCAAGGACGACCGCCAGGGACTCTGGAAAGGCTGCTTCGTCGCGCCGCGCGAGTTCCGCGCCGGGAAGAAAGATGGCCCCCTGCTCGGCGCCGCGTGCCGCGCCGATCGCGACCGCGAAATCCGCGAGGCGCTGTTCCCCGAGGATCTCATCATGCCGGCGAATTGCAACATCAAGGGCAAGTACGCGGTACGCGCGCGCGTCACCGGGAACCTTGGCATCTACCATCTGCAGGCATGCCGCTCCTATCCGGGACTGACCAGGCCGGATCGCTGGTTCTGTTCCGAGGAAGATGCGCAGGCCGCCGGGTTCCGCAGGGCCTATAACTGCCGGTCAACCACCAAAAGCAAATGAGGCTGGCTAACGCGCCGGCTCTTGTGTGAAAGTGCCGCCAGAGGTTGCCGGCACGCATGACACCTTCCGACACTACGAACCTCCTGCCTGAAGCTGCCGCCGCCGAGCGCTTGCGGCAATATCTGCAGGAAATCGCAAGCGAGCGCGACAGAGCCCATCGTGCTTTGCAGGAGCGCGAAGCGGAGCTGGCGCGTATCCAGCGCATCGCCGGCGTCGGCGGTCTCGAAATCGATTTCCGTGACGGCGTCAAGAACCGCCGCTCCCCCGAATATCTTATCGTGCACGGGCTGCCGCCCGAGGCGGCCAACGAGACCTATGAGGAATGGGTCAGTCGAATCCATCCCGAGGATCGCGAGCGAACGGTCCAGCACCTGTTCGGCGTATTGAAAAGCCAGAGCGAGGATTATTCGGCCGAATACCGCATCGTGCGGCCCAACGACGGCGCGGTCCGCTGGATCCGCGTCGTCGCCAAGATCGAGCGCGAGGCCGACGGCCGCGCGCTGCGCCTCGTCGGCGCCGATTGCGACGTCACCGATCAGATGCTGGCGCAGGCAACCTTGCGCGAAAGCGAGGAGCGCTTCCGCCTGATCGCCAACAGCGCGCCGGTCCCGATCTGGGTCACCAAGCTCGACCGCACGCGTTCCTTCGCCAACCAGGCCTATGTCGATTTCCTTGGACTGCCGTTCGAGGAAGCCATTGTGTTCGACTGGCGCAAAAGGCTGCATCCGGACGATCAGCAACGCGTCGTGCAGGAATCAATCGCCGGCGAAGCTTCGCTCAAGCCGTTCGTGCTGGAGGCCCGCTATCAGCGCGCTGACGGCGAATGGCGGTGGCTGCGCTCGGAATCCCAGCCGCGCTGGGGTCCGACCGGCAAGCACATCGGCTTCATCGGCGTTGCCCACGACGTCACCTCGGCCAAGCAGGCCGAGCACGATCTGCGCCGGCTGAACGAAATTCTCGAACTGCGGATCACGGAGCGGACGGCGCAGCTCGAATCCAGCGAAGCCCAGATGCGGGCGATCTTCGAGACCAGCCATCAATATCAGGCGTTGCTCAACCAGCATGGCGAGGTGCTTTATGCCAACAGGACGGCGTTGGCCGGCATCCGCGCCGACGCCGGCGCGGTGGTCGGCCAGCCGTTCTGGGAAACGCCATGGTTTGCCGCGACCCCCGGCATGCGCGACGCCGTCCGCGACGCCTTCATCACGGTCATGCAGGGCGAAGAGGTCAAGATTGAAATGCTGCTGCACCTGCCGATCGGCGACCGCTATTTCGATTTCGCGATGCGCCCGCTGCACGACCGGCACGGCACCGTCATCGGCGCGGTGCCGGAGGCCATCGACGTCACCGAGCGCCGCCAGGGCGAGGAAGCGCTGCGCCAGTCGCAGAAAATGGAAGCGGTCGGACAGTTGACTGGCGGCGTGGCGCACGATTTCAACAACCTGTTGACCATCATCCGCTCCGCGACCGATTTCCTGCGCCGCCGCGAGTTGCCGGAAGAGCGGCGCCGGCGCTACATCGACGCGATCGCCGAGACCGTGGAGCGCGCCTCCAAGCTGACCGGACAATTGCTGGCGTTCGCCCGCAGGCAGCCGCTCAAGCCGCAGGTGTTCAACGTCAGCACCCAGGTCGAGTCCGTCGCGCAATTGATCCGTCCCCTCGTCGGTGCCCGGATCAGGATCGACGTCGAAATCGCCGATCTCAGTTGTTTCGCAATCGCCGACGTCGCGCAGTTCGAAACCGCGCTGATGAATCTCGCCGTCAACAGCCGCGATGCCATGGACAGCGAGGGCCGGCTGACCATTCAGGTCCGCAAGGTGGATGCGATTCCGCCGCTGCGTGCCCAGCCCGCCCGCGGCGGCGACTTCGTCGCCATCACCGTGACCGACACCGGCTGCGGCATTGCCCCTGCCCTGCTCGAGACGATCTTCGAGCCGTTCTTCACCACCAAGGAAGTCGGCAAGGGCACCGGCCTTGGGCTGAGCCAAGCGTTCGGTTTTGCCAAGCAATCCGACGGCGATATCGCAGTTGCAAGTGAGCCCGGCCAGGGCGCGACGTTCACGATCTATCTGCCGCAGGCCGCGGTGCCGGCCGATACGAGCGAAGCCGCCGCGACCGCCAGCGAGCCCGCAGCCCGCGGCCGCGGCTACCGCGTCCTCGTCGTCGAGGACAATGACGACGTCGGCCAGTTCTCCACCGAACTGTTGGAAGATCTCGGCTACACCGTGCGCCGTGTCGCCAGCGCGGACGCCGCGCTCGCAATCCTGGCCGAGGACGAATTTTCCGCCGACCTGGTGTTTTCCGACGTCATCATGCCCGGGATGAACGGCGTCGAGCTCGCCGGCATCGTGCGCGAACGCTATCCCGGCCTGCCCGTGGTCCTGACCAGCGGCTACAGCAACGTGCTGGCGGAAAGCGCCCACCGCGGCTTCGAGCTGATCCAGAAACCCTATTCAGTGGAACTGCTGTCGCGAATTCTCAGGAAGGCGATTTCCGAGGCGCGCCGCTAATTAGGGCATAAACGCCTACGCCGCGGCCTCGACGCCAGCCTTCCCCGGTGCCAAGAGCGCGCGGATTTCCTGGGCAGGGCGCGCGGCACTGAACAGATAGCCCTGCATCTGCGTGCATCCGAGACTCTGTACGGTCTCGCGCTGCTGCAACGTCTCGACGCCTTCGGCAGTCGTGATCATGTCGCGGTCGGCGGCGATGCTGACCACCGCACGGATGATCGAGGCCGACGAGGAGTTGCGCGTCACTTCCTTGACGAAGGAGCGGTCGATCTTGATCTTGTCGAACGGGAAGCGCTGCAGATATTGCAGCGAGGAATAGCCGGTGCCGAAATCGTCGAGCGCGATGTGAATGCCGAGCGCGCGGAGCTGATTCAGCGCCACGAGCGCGGCGTCGTCGTCGGCCATCAGGACGGCTTCCGTGATCTCCAGCTCCAGCCGGCGCGGATCGAGTCCGGTCTCGGAAAGGACAGCCGCGACTTTCACCGACAGCGTTTCCGACCGGAACTGGATCGGCGAGACGTTGACGGCGATGCGGATATGGGCCGGCCAGGTTGCGGCTTCGGCACAGGCGGTGCGCAACACCCATTGCCCGATCTCCTCGATCAGGCCGGTCTCCTCGGCGACCGGCACGAAATCGGCGGGCGAGATCATGCCGCGCACCGGATGCCGCCAGCGCAATAGCGCCTCGCAGCCGGTGACGCAATCGCCGTGCAGATCGACCTGCGGCTGATAGTGCAGTTCGAACCCGCCCTGCACCAGCGCCACGCGCAAATCCGCCTCAAGCTCGCGGCGGTGATTGGCCTGCTGCTCCATCTCCGGATCGAAGAAGCGATAGGTCCTGCGGCCGGCGGCCTTCGCCGCATACATCGCGAGATCGGCGTTCTTCAGGAGATCGAAAAGGTCCGAGCCGTCGCGCGGGGCAATCGCGATGCCGATGCTGGCATCGCTGGAAAGCTGATGGCCATGGCAGTCGAACGGGGTACGCAGCGCTTGATAGGTCCGCGCGACCAGCGCGTGAACGTCCTCGGCGCTCTTGATATCGTGCTGAAGGATAGCGAATTCGTCCCCGCCGAGGCGGGCGATGAAATCCTCAGGGCCAACCGACTGGCGCAACCGCTCCGCCACGCCCTTCAGGAACTCGTCGCCGATCAGATGTCCCAGCGTGTCATTGATGCGCTTGAACTCGTCGATGTCGATATAGAGGATCGCGAACTCGCGTCCCTCGGTTTCCAGCAGCAGTCCCTCCGCGTGGCGCTGGAACAGGGTCCGGTTCGGCAGATTGGTCAGCGCGTCGTAATGAGCGAGATATTCGATCCTGGCCTGGTCGCGCCGCCCTTCGGTGACGTCTTCCAGCGTCGCGGCCCAGCCGCCGTCCGCCGACCGCTTGAAGATCAGCCGGATCGTGCGCCCGTCCGGTGTCGAGGTCACGGTGTCCTGAACCAGGCTGCCGTTGGGATCGAGGAAGCGGTCGCAATACGCGTCGACGTCGCCGAGAAAGGAGCCGCGTTCCTGACGGTGCCGGATCAGGTCGCGCAGATGACAGCCGGGTTTGACGACCTCCGGCGAGAGCCCGAACATATCGATATAGCGCCTGTTGCAGATCACGAGACGGCCCGAGGAATCGAACAGCAGCAGGCCCTGCGTCATGTTGTTGATGGCGGTGTCGAGATGCCGGCTCTTCTCCGAAAGCTTGCGCTGCGCGGCGGCATGCTGGCGGCGGAGCTGACGCACGATCAGGAAGACCATGCCGATCACGACGATGACCGCCAGGGCCGCCGCGAAAAATTGCAGCCTCGTCTGCGCCCGCCAGTCGGCCAACGCAGCCTGCGTTCGGGTGGTCGCCACGATCAGGATCGGGAAGTGCATGAGCGACTTGACCGCGCCGACCTTGTCCTCCGCCAGCCTTGCACTCGTGAAGCGCCCGGATATGTTGCCATCCACGGCCAGCGCGCGTTGAAAGGCTTCGCTTCCGGCGACATTGAAGCCGATCAGGCTGTCGTCCTTCGGATAGCGGGCAATGATGGTGCCGTTGCGGTGAACCATCGAGATCGCGGTATCGCTGTTGAGCTCCAGCGATCCGACAAAGGCCTCGAAATGCGACGGTTCAACGCCGCGGCTGGCATATCCGATGATCTCGCCATTGCGGCCGACGATCTTGCGCGCAAATAGCGTGGTCCAGTTTCTCGTCACCTTGCTGACGACCGGCTCGACGATCACATCGGTGGTCGGTTTTCCCGACGTGAACTCCTTGAAGTATTGACGGTCCGCGATGCTGAGATCGGGGACCGGCCACGTCTCGGAGGAATTGATCAGCCATCCCTCGACGTTCCACAGGTTCAGCGCGCCGACATGGGGCAGTGCCGAAAGCTTGCTGCGCAGCATCTCGTGCGCGCTCAAGGTCGACATCCTTTGTTCGAATTCTTCCGACGTATCGACCCCGTCGGCCCGCATGCCGGATACGACGTCCTCATGCACATGCTGGAGATCGTTCAGTTGCTGGTCGAAATGCCGTGACAGCAGGAGCGCGCTATTGCCGAGTTCGCGCTCGGCGACTTCCAGCGCCCGCTCGCGGTATTGCATGGCGAAATAGCCGGTGCCGAGCATGATCGCGATCACGAGCCCCGCGGCACTCAGGATCAGCCACTGGATCGCGCCCAGCCTGGCCCGCCACGGCATGCCGCCACCGAACAGCGGCTGGCTTTCCGCGATGATGTCGTCCGATAGATCATTCAGCATTCTCGCTGCCCCCAACAGGCGCGTGTTGTAGGGACCACAAGCCAAGGGGGCGTTAGCAAAATGAGTTATCGGGAGGTTAAAGCGACCGCGGAATCAGGCGGATTCCGCCATCTCGTCTTCCTTGAGACTGCACTCGATCAGCGCCCCGTCGATCGTGAATTTCGAAAACAGCGAGCCCGGCGTCGACGCCTGCAGCGCCGCAAAGAACTGCGAGTCTCCGGGACTGCGCAGGAAAAACCGGATGTGGCTCGCCGACATCGTATCCCTCGACAGCCATACGATGCCCGAGAACAGCGCCACCATCGTCTGGGCGTACTGGCCGGCATCGGCGATGCCAAGTTCGTAAACCGGCGACACCACGATGAAGCGCGCGCGGAGGATGGGATCCGGGAATTTGCTCATCATCAGGCGGCTGACCTGGCAGGCCGCGTGGATGCGCTCGCCGTCGGACAGGCAGTACAGGCTGGGGTGATCGCCTTCCTTGGTCAACCCGTCATAGGCTGCATAGCTTCCCGTCGAAAAGGTCGAAAAGTCCTCGCCGACGCTTTCGGCGTCCTTCTTCCACTGGCCCTTGATCGACCGCCAGGACCTGTCCGGCTCTTTCATCGGCAGAAGGCGCATGACTAACCAGAGGTTAATGCAGAAATTGATGCCGGTATTGTACGGACTGCGGCTAAACGTTTGCTTACGCTGGCGCCCGGCGCGCAAATAATCTGTTTGACCCACTACCTGGGCGCGCGTTTTTCTGCCGTGTCTCCTTGCGGTCTCGAACTCCGGAGGGAACTGTGAGACGCTCCTGCGAAGCAAATACAGCAGCAATCGAGCGCGCTCCGGGTTTTCCTTCCCCAAACGTCGAACTCGAGCCCCGCAATCCCATAACCAGAGTTGGCGGGGCTTCTTTAATTTGAGCAGCTATGACGCAGTAGAACGAGCGGCTCTAGGCCGCGGCCTCGTAATTGACCTCGGTCTCCGCGATCTTGGTCAGGATTTCGTCCGTCTTCTTCTCTTCGGCGAGCGTCTGATCGATCAGCTTCACGGCTTGCGGATTGTTGAGCTTTTGTGCCCAGGCTTTCAGGGTGCCGTAACGAGAAATCTCGTAATGCTCGACCGACTGGGCGGCGGCCAACAGGCCGGCGTCGAGCGCGGGCGTGTCGGCATACTGCTCCATGATGTCTTTGCCTTCATCGATGATGCCCTCGATCGCTTCGCACTTCTTGCCGCGCGCTGGCTTGCCGAGAAGCTCGAATATCTCTTCCAGCCTTTCGACCTGCTCCTCGGTCTCTTGGTGGTGCTTTTCGAAGGCGGCCCGCAGCTTGTCCGAGGTGGCAGCCTTCGCCATTTTTGGCAGCGCCTTCAGGATCTGCTTCTCGGCGTAATAGATGTCCTTGAGAGTATCCAGGAATAATTCATTGAGGTCTTTGTCCGGCATGGCGTCCTCCATTGATGGTGCGCTGACAACATGGGACCGAATGATTTGGTTCCTAAAGGCGTTCGTCGGAGGCGCTACCCGCTCCCGGCGGCAAGATCGATCAGGGCAATTCCGAGGTCGGGCCTCTTCTTGCGTCGAAGCGCTGCCGGCGCTTCGGTCAAGATCACTTCGAGCGTCGGCCTGACGGTTGCTGCCAGCAGATGACCGCCGCGCGTCGAGCCATCGGCTAGGCCAAGCACGACGTGAACGTGCAGGCTGGGCTTGCCGTCGTCGCCGGCGGCAACATCGCCGATCGCGCTGAGGACTTCGCACTGCTCGTCGACCTCGATCTTCCGGTAGTTCTTTGCGGCGACGTCGAACCAGCCGACCGTCGCCCGTTCGAAGGCGCCGATCGCGGTCAGCGAGGCCGCGGAAATTCCGGATTCGGCGGCGAACCGGGTGAGCGCGGCAAACGCCTCCTCGCCCGTGTCCAGAACGACGACGTGAACCTGCGCCTGCTCTTCGGCGGCGACGAGCTTGCTCTTCATGATGATCGCCTTTCGTTCAGGCTGCGCTGCGCCTGTTGTGCCGACCTTCCCTCACTTCCTCGATGATTTTTGCGCTGAACGCTTCGAGATCACCCGGGTTGCGGGACGTAATTACGCCCTGGTCGACCACGACCTCCGAGTCCTGCCATTTGGCACCGGCGTTGGCGACATCGGTCTTGATCGACTTGTAGGACGTCACCTTCCGTCCCCTGGCGATGCCGGTTTCGATCAGGAGCCACGGTGCATGGCATATGGCCGCGACGGTTTTCCCGGCGTCGAAAATGTCCTTGATGAACTTGAGCGCCTTCTGTTCCACCCGGAGCAAGTCGGGATTGATCTGGCCGCCGGGCAGCACGACGGCGTCATAGTCCGAAGGTGAAGCCTGATCGAGCGTCTTGTCGACTCCGACCGGCCGTCCCCAGTCCTTCTTGTCCCATCCCCTGATTTCGCCTGATGCCGGGGAGACCACGTCGACAACAGCCCCGGCCCTTTTCAGCCGATCGCGCGGCACTTCGAGTTCCGACTGTTCAAAGCCGTGCGTTGCCAGAATAGCAATTTTCTTTCCGTCGAGAGTCATCGGGTGCTCCCTGAGAGTGAGCTTTCCCGGTCAATCGCCACTACAGGGCATCGTTCCCGTCGATCCGAATCCCGCGGGCGAGCCCCCGCGGGAACCCGCTATTCCCCGAAAGGCCCATTAGACGGAGACTGCAATGCACATCGAAAGCTTTGGCTCGGACGGGCTGGAGTATCGCACGTTCGAATGCAGAACATGCTATCATTCCGAGATGAAAACGTTTGGCGCTGATCCGATTAAGCCAGACGCCGGGGCTTGACCAGAAGCGCGTTGCGATCGCTTGACTAGGGTCTGTTGGGATTCAGGATTCTCATCCGGGCTTGGTTGTGATTCAAGCTAT
>NZ_LLYA01000169.1 GCF_001440415.1 Bradyrhizobium retamae | reverse complement strand
GATCCACCTCGCCGCTGCCGTGATAAACTCGCGATGAATCCCAACAGACCCTAGTACAGCCCTCGCCCGCTGAGCACTTCGCTCGGACCACGTGGATCAACCGGCAGGTAGGCCTGACGTGGTGCCACATAGCTGGCCTCGTTCTCGTAGGACACGGCGCGCGGATTTTCGGCGGCACGGCCGCGCGTGCGGCTGGAGGCCGACATTTCCGAGGTCGCGTTGATCGAGGCATGGTCCGCTGAGGTATTGCCGAGGCTATAGGGTCGTCCCTCCGGCATCGGTACCTCACCCCGGATTCGGCCGGCGGACGACGACATCTCGGGAACAAACGGACGGGCCGAAGCGACCCGAACCGTGGCCGGGGACGGCGCGGGCTCGCCGGTCCGCAGCGTCGCCAGGAGCTGGCGGTCGTCGGAGCCCTCAAGCGGAGCCCGGCCGACATATTCAACGCGGACCTTGGCGACGCCATTTGCTTTGAAATCAAGCAGTTCCGCCGCCTTGTTCGAGACGTCGATGAGGCGGTTACCGTGGTACGGGCCGCGGTCGTTGACCCGGACGATCAGCGACTTGCCGTTCCGGGTATTGGTCACGCGGGCGTAGCTCGGGATCGGCAGCGTCGGATGGGCGGCCGTCAGCGAGGTCATGTCGAAGATTTCGCCATTAGCGGTCAGACGGCCATGGAAGTCGTCGCCATACCAGGAAGCCATTCCCTCGGCGCGATAGTTTGGATCCTCTTCCGGCACGTAGACCCGGCCCGCGACGGTGTAGGGCTTGCCGATACGGTAAGTTCCCCCACCCTTCGGCACGGGCTCTCCGAACGCCACCACGCGGGGGCTCGAGGAGACGCCGTATTTGGGATCGATCCGCCTGGCGAATTTGTCTGATGAGGCGCAATTGGCAAGGACAAGGCATGTTGCCATGGCAACAGTACCACGAACTGCCAGAACGATTGTTGTTGGCCGTCGAATCCCCATCACCCCAACTACCATTTTCTAGCGGCCGACTGCCTATGTCGAAGCGTTGCGGCCTTACCCCGCGATGCGGCCCACCTCCGCATCAAGTGGTGAAGATATCGCAACCGGAACACGGCGGAAATGGGGTGTGGTCCCGCGTGGTGAATGAATGGTTGCTTTGCGCGCCGCCCGTCGGACTGGGCGCAACGCTTCGATTCACACTGTATGCGCCCTTCGTCATAGCCTCCCTGTGCCGCTTTCAGACAATCTGTTGCATCAAATCATCACTCACGACCGATGTGCGGTTCTGGCCCGTGAATCTTTTTGACTGTGCAACGATGCAGTCGTTCTGTGCGTTGCAGGGGCGCAAAGGATTTGTGCGATGATCGAGACAGTAACAGCGTTGATGGGCTTGGTGAGCGCAGGCATTTTCCTTGCCCATGCGTTTGAAGGCTATCGTTCCAGAGCGTGAGGTGTGAAGACCGGCGGCAGTAGCCGCCTGGGCTTCAGCGATAAATGGCGCCGTAGTTCCGATCGGGGATTCGGAAAAGGTCTAATAAATTCGGACGAGCATCGGATGTGGTAGGTCTCATGCGCAACCACGACATCGTCTCCAACGGATTTCTTGCGCTGGCGACCGCCAGTTTCGTGCTGCTGTGCTCCAGCCTGCTGGCCGTTGCGTTCGGTTGAACAGGTAGCCGAACCAATTGCGGCGTCCCGGCCAGAATTAGCTAGCGCCGCTTTACGGCCGACGCCGCCCCTCCCGCCCGGCGCATGTTTCGTACTCGATACAGCGTGTGTGAGTTTGCGGGAGCCGAGGCATTGACCGCTCCCCGTTCCTCGACGTTGTCTCCGCGATGCCGAGCGTCCTGCTCACGGCTTGCGCCCGCCGGTCGATTTGCGGAGCGCATTGATAATGCCATCGGACGACTGTCGGTCTTGCCCTACCGCACGACGGCGTCTTCCTGGCTTGGGCGCCCCAAATCCGATTTCTTCTCTTGTGTTTTCACCTTCGCATCGGCTAAGCGCTTGATCGTAAAGGCAAGGAAGGGTGGCCGAGTGGTTTAAGGCACCGGTCTTGAAAACCGGCGTGCCTGCAAGGGCACCGTGGGTTCGAATCCCACCCCTTCCGCCAACTTTAAGCAAAATCAATCCTTACCTCCAGTTTTTGGCATTTGGTTTTGGCTATTTCGTTCGCTGAGCGTTCATCTCAGCTTCCTCGGTTCGGACCAGATGGACAACTCCTGAAAGACTACATCTAGAGCGCCAGCCTGACGTTGCAGATATCGTGCTCCTGCGGGTCCGACTTCACCTCGAAGCCGAGGCTGCGGCACATCGCCAGCATCACCGAGTTTTCGGTCAGCACGTCGCCGGAAATCGCCTTTAATCCTTCGGACTTTGCATACTCGATGATCATCTGCATCAGGGTCCAGCCGAGCCCCCTGCCCTTGAGATCGGATCGGAGCAGGATCGCGTATTCGCCGCTCTCATAGATCGAGTCCGAATGGATCCTGACCACCCCGACCAGTTCGTTGGTCGTCTCGTCGAAGGCGACAAAGGCCATCGCCCGGGCGTAATCGAGCTGGGTCAGGCGGGCTATGAATTCATGGGAAAATTCCTTTATCGGTGCAAAGAACCGGAGCCGCAGGTCCTGCATCGTAACGTGTTTCAGCATCTCGTGGATCGCCGGCTCGTCCTCAGGCCGGATCGGACGGACGAACACGCGCCAGCCGTCCTTGACCTCGATGTGACGCTGCCATTGCGAGGGATAAGGCCGCACGGCGAAATTCGCAGGGCCCGAGCCACGAAACTTTCGTTCCACGCGCCCGATCACAACCCGCGCGTCGACGGCCAGCACGCCCGCCTCATCCGCCAACAGCGGATTGATGTCGAGCCCACGGATATCCGGAATGTCGGCGGCCATCTGCGCCAGCTTGACCAGAACCGTCGCAACGGCATCCTGCTTCACCGCCGGCACGTCGCGATAGGCCCGCAATAGCCGCGAGACACGGGTACGTTCGATCAGGCTGCGCGCCAGGTGCAGATCGAGCGGCGGCAGCGCCAGCGCCTTGTCATTGATGATCTCGACTGCCGTTCCGCCACGGCCGAACACGACGACAGTACCAAAGGTCGGATCGTCGGCGAGTCCAAGAATGAGCTCGCGCGCCTTCGCCCGCACCACCATCGCCTGCACCATCACGCCCGATATGCGCGCCTCCGGCCGCAGCGATCTTGCCCGCGCGAGAATCTCGCTGGTCGCCTTGCGCACCGCATCGGCGCTGGTGAGATTGAGCACCACCCCGCCAACGTCGGATTTGTGGACGATGTCGCGCGACATGATCTTGAGCACGACGGTCGCCCCCTGCGCAAAGATCGCATTCGCATGCGTGACTGCCTCTTCGGCATCGGCGGCGGCAAAGGTAGGCACGGCCCCGATATCGTAAGCGTCAAGGAGCCGCTTGACCTCGATCGGATCGAGCCATGAACGGCCGTCGGCCAGCGCCGCGGCAACGATCTGCCGCGCTGCATTGATATCGGGAGCGAATTCGCTCGGCATCGCGGGCGGAACCTGCGCCAGCGCCTCCACCACCTCGCGATGGCGGACCAGATGCATGAAGCCGCGCACGGCGTCGCCTTCGGTCGGATGGTTCGGAATGCCGGCCCCGCTCAAGAGATCGCCGATCGACGGCTCCGCGCCGACCCAGACCGCGAGAACGGGCTTCGGCGCCATGCGCTGCCCGGCGCGATACTTCTGCACCACGCCGGTCACGGCCACGGCGATTTCGTCGGCTCGCGCAATCGCCGTCTGCACGTTCATGACAAGCACGGCGTCGTTTTCGGGATCGGCCAGCAACGCTTCGAGCGCTGCGGCATAGCGAGCGGGATCGGCATCGCCGACGATATCGACCGGGTTCGATTTCGACCATGTCGGCGGCAAAACAGCGTTTAGCTTCTCGCGGATCCCCGGCGAGAGAGCGGCAGGAATTCCACCGAGCTCGACCAGCCGGTCAACCGCCAGCACGCCGATGCCGCCGCCATTGGTCAGAATTGCAAGCCGCTTTCCGGGCGGCGATTTGATCCGCCCGAGCGTCTCGGCGCAGTCGAACAATTCGCGCAGATCCGATACGCGCAGGATACCGGCGCGTTGAAACGCTGCGTCGTAGACGGCATCAGCCCCGGCCAGCGCTCCGGTGTGGGTTGCAGCGGCCCGCGCGCCTTGCGCCATGCGGCCTGACTTGACGACCACAACCGGCTTTATTCTGGCGGCGGCGCGTGCGGCCGACATGAACTTCCGGGCATCCTTGATCGCCTCGATGTAAAGCAGGATGGCGTGGGTCTTTTCATCCAGCGCGAAGTAATCGAGCAGATCGGCGATATCGACATCGAGCTGGTCACCAATCGAAACAATGCCGGAGAATCCGACGGCCCGCTGTGCCGCCCAATCCACCATGCCGGCGGCAATAGCGCCGGACTGCGAGATGAGCGCCAAATGGCCCGCGGCCGGCATATGTGCGGAAAAGCTCGCATTGAGACTGACGCCCGGCATCATGATGCCAAGGCAATTCGGGCCGATCAGCCGCATGCCGTATTTTTGCGCGGCGCGCTCCGCTGCTTCCGCCAGCGAGCCCGGACCGTGGCCGAGCCCGGCACTGACAATGACGGCGCCGGCCGCGCCGCGCCGACCCGCCTCATCTATCAGGCCGGCGATGGTATGGGCAGGCGCCGTGAGGACAACGAGTTCCGGCGCAAAGGACAGTTTTGCGATGCTGTCTGCTGCCGCGATGCCGTCGATCTCGTGATAGCGCGGATTGACGAGGCCGAATTCGCCCATGAATTGGGCCTTGCGAATATTGTTGAGAATGGCACGGCCTACCGAGCCGTGGCGCGGGCTGGCCCCTACCAGCGCGACGGAGTGCGGCGAAAGCAAATTTTTCAGACGATAGGTGGACATCGTTCTCCAATACCGGCAGGTCGCGGCCTTTGCGAAGCGGCAAGACGGTAACTTACCGCCGTCGGCAGGGGCGATTTCAGGTGCAGGCCACTGGCCAATCAGCTCGAGGAGCGTCCGCTGATCAAGTTCGACGTCGCCGCGATCATCCGCTCGGCGTGCCTGAACAGCCGTTCGGAGTCGCGGCGGAAGAAGTCGAGCTGATGTTGGCCGCATTCCTGGCACATCGTCCTGACGTCCCGTACCGAATGCGCGCTAGCCATCTTCGCGACGAACTCAGTGTACAAGTGCATCTCAGTCTGCGTTCGCTCCAGCATCTCGTCGCTGAGAAACACCAGTTCCTCGAACATTATCTTCTGCGCACCAAGCATGAACTCCAGCACGCCCTGGTTTAGCTTGGTGGCTTCCGCTTCTGCGTTTGCGGCTGCTGGAAAGGAACCGGAAGCAGCCCGTTCAGACAGCTCTGACATGACAATCTCCGATTTCTGAACTTCCACCGAAAGCGATACTGACCGGCTTCGGACCGGACAGTTAGGTGCATCAAACTGGCGTTATTGCGACCGCAGTTACCGCGACTAGGAGGTGAGACAAGGAACTCACGGAGACGAAAGGTCGCATCCCCCCGCCCGCCATGGATCAGCGCAACCAACTGCGCGCGACAATGGGAGCGCTGCGAACGATGACGTCAGCAGGCTCGGGCGTGTTTCAGCTCACGATAAGACGCGATGGCGGCGCCGAGCAGCTCTTCCCTTCGATCGCGATAGCCCGGCGGGGGCACCTTACTCCGTTTGCCGTTCTTGGCCTGCGGCGATCGGCTGGGAAGGCCGGCGAAACGCTTGAGATCGCGGAGGTCGCCCAATGCGCGTTGCATTCGCTTTGCCGGCCGATGGAGGTGAAGCAATTCGCTGCGGCTCTGCAGCGCGACGGTTTCCGTGAGCGCTTCCAGCATGTAGCGGAAACGTTTGACCTTGATCCGCAGCCGGTGACGGCGCGATTCACCCAGCGCCTTCAGGTGGCGTCCCTTGCGGATCAACCGTTCGTGCCAACGGTTGAGTTCGCGAGCGCAATAGACTTGCAGAGCCTCGGTCTCATTCCGCTTGCACCGCGCCAGCCACCCTCCCTGTCTGATCCAGTCAGCGATTGCCGAGATCAGGCGCTGCGTCCGAACGGTGCGCAGACAACGAACCAGGCGGCGGTGATCCCGCGTCTGGCGCTGATCGGCCTGCTTGATGACGTGCTTCGCCCAACCGCGGTAACGCTTGCGGCGCGCATATTCGACGAGGACGTCGCTGTCGCGTGCGGCGCCGAGCGAACCATTCAGCCAAGCGATTTCCTTTTTCACGCGCAGCCATTCCGCATCGACCACGATCGGCGCGAAGAACGCCACAGCGGCGCGCAACCGTGTAATCGCGACGCGAATCTGATGCACCGCCTCGGCATCGCCGGCGCATGCGCTGCTGTGCTGGGCCTCGATAGAAGCGATGCAGTCGAGCGCGATCGTCTGGAATGCGGTTGCACAGTCGAGACTCACCGCAGAGGTGTTGTGCAGGCCGGGTGTACTGGTTGGGCGACCGCGCATCGTCAAGGCTCGTCCGGCACCAAAGGCAGGACCGCCCGGGCGTTGCGCAGCGACTGTTCCGGCGTCCCAGAGGCATCGATCATATGCCATTGTACCGCGCCGAGCGCAAAAGTCTCCTGCTTCAGGGCGACGCTTCGTGTAGCATCGGACGCATCATCCCTGCGCTGCTCGATCCGCGCCAGCCGCGTCGCGAGATCGGTCGTCAGAAAAAGGCCGACGAACCGCGCATTGTGCGTGGCCGCGAGATTCTCGATTTCCTTCCGTTCCGCCTCCTGCAGATAGGCGGCATCGAGCACCACCGAACAGCCCTGGGCCAGCACACGCAGCGCTGCGCTCGAAAGCGCGCCATATACTCGCTCCGTCGTTGCGGATCGATAGGCAGATTCCGGCAGAGCGGTGGTTTCGCTGGTACCGAACAGGCGCTTGCGGATGACATCCGAGCGCACGATGAGTGCGCCGGGTGGCGGCTCGATCAGGCCTGCGAGTCCACGTGCAAGCACCGATTTTCCCGTCCCCGACAACCCGCCGATTGCCACCAGCAACGGCGGCGCGGGCGCAATGAGGCGTCCGGCCAGGTCGAAGTAGCGTTTGGCCTCCTGCCACACTGCATCGCTCTCTCCGGCATGCTCGCTCTTCACGAACAGCACATGCGCGCGGATCGCTGCCCGCATCGACAAGAACAGCGGCAGCAGGCGTAGCCCATCGAAGTCTTCATCCGCGGCTGCGGTAACGTAGCGATTGAACACTGCGTTTGCCGCTGCCGCCTGATTGAAGTGGATCAGATCCATCAGCGTAAACGCGAGATCGTAGAGAATGTCCGTCGTGGCAATGACAGGATCGAATTCGATGGCATCGAACAGCAGCGGCCGGCCGTCGACCAACGTAATATTCGCAAGATGCAGGTCGCCATGGCAACGGCGCACGAATCCCTGCTCGGCGCGCTGTCTGAGCAGCGGCTGCAATGTCGTTGCAGAGGCGCGGCTGGCGGCATCGAGTTGACCGATCGCAACGGAATCAAGTCCGTGTACGTTCTCAAACTTTGCGGTATTGCGGTCGATGATGGGTAGAACGGAGGCAAGCCAGCTTTCGCCGTCGTGGCGCGCTGCCCTGTCGTGGGATCGCAGAACCGCATCGGCCACGGCCGTCGCAAGCGACGGATCGATCGTCTTCGATACAGCGATACGGTCGAGCGACTGCTTTTCATCGAACCGTGTCATTTCGACCGCCCATTCGACCGCGGTGCCCGAGCCGCCGATTTCGAGGGCGCCATCGGAATTGCGCGTGATGGGAACAACACGCCGGTAGAGCTCGGGAGCGTTGCCGGCGTTGACCTTCAGTTCCTCCTCGCAGGCATTCTTGCGCTTCTCCAATGTCGAATAATCGAGGAACGGCAAGCGCACGGCACGCTTGATCTTCAGTGCCCGGTCAGCTCCGAGAAAAACCATGGAGGCGTGGGTATCGATCCGCTTGCCGCCCCCGGCCGCACCGAAACTGGAGCTATCGAGGAAATCGAGCACGTACTGCTGATTGTCAGCGTCGGCTGCGGCAGCATCTGGGGGTAGTCGCATAGTCATGGCTGCAGCACCGCGGCGCCCGTGATCTGCCCGGCGCGCAGCTTCGAGAGGACTTCATTCGCTTCCTGCAACGGAAATACGCTGGTGTGCGTCTTGATGCCAGCTTGCGCCGCGACCTTGAAGAACTCGATCCCGTCGCCCCGCGTCAGGTTGGCAACCGAAAGCAGCCGCCGCTCCTCCCAGAGCATGCGGTAAGGGAACGAGGGAATGTCCGACATGTGAATGCCGGCGCAGACCACGCGCCCGCCTTTGCGCACTGCTTGCAATGCCAGCGGCACCAGGGAGCCGACCGGCGCGTAGATGATAGCTGCGTCGAGCGGCACCGGAGGCTGCTCCTCCGACCCGCCGGCCCAAGCTGCGCCGAGCGATAGTGCAAGGCGCTGCGCCACGACGTCGCCCGCACGAGTGAACGCGTAGACCGATCGCCCCTGCCTGCGAGCCACCTGCGCGATGATGTGGCCGGCCGCACCAAAGCCGAAAATGCCGAGATGTTCTCCATCGCCCGCCATCACCAGCGAGCGCCAGCCGATCAGGCCCGCGCACAGCAAAGGAGCGACAGCGACGTCGTCATCGGCCTCGCCGAGTGGAAAGCAATAGCGCGCGTCCGCGACGAGATGCGTGGCAAATCCGCCGTCGCACGTGTAACCGGTGAAGCGCGGGCGGTCGCAAAGGTTTTCGCGGCCGCTCCGGCAATAGAGACAGTCGCCGCAGGTATGACCGAGCCAGGGAACGCCGACCCTTTCGCCGATCTTTAGAGACGTCACGCCGGCGCCAAGCGCTTCCACCCGACCGACCACCTCGTGGCCGGGAACGATCGGGTAGGCAATATCAGGCAGTTCTCCATCGACGACGTGCAGGTCGGTCCGGCATACGCCGCAGGCGCCAACCTTGACACGCACTTCGCCGGGCCCGGGCACTGGGTCCTCGCGCGGTTCAAACCGCAGCGGCGCGCCGGGCGTTTGCAGGACCATGGCGTGCATTCGTCCGCTATCCTCACGCAAGCATGTGCGGTCTGCCCGCGATGAGCGGGTCATGCCTGATCCCGTCAATCGAACCCGCCCAAGCCTTCCCTAACATGGCTACGTCGGTAGCGCAGTGCCAGCCACGGCGTTCTGCCATTTCTTGTGCGCATGGAACACAATGGCGGGCTAGGCACGCCGGCACATCCCGCTGAAGGAACGACCTACTCGCGCGCGCTCTTGCCGTTTTTCCTAAGACTGCCCCGCTATCGCCGGTCGTAAAGGCCGCGTTGCGGGGCATTTTTATTGACGCCCGCCAATCGATCTATCGATTGGACCTCGCCTCCAATTCTCGCACGGCCTTGAAGCCGTGCGAGGCCGCCTGCAGCGCCTCGCCGATATCGGATGCGCGATGCGCCGAGGATAGGAACATGTTGTGCTGGGGATGAAAGAACGCGCCGTGGCGGAGCGCGACCGAACAGAACACCCTACCCTTGCGTACTTCCGGGTCAGCCTCGAACAGCATCAGCGGCATTTGCGGCGGGCCGCTTTGGCGGATCTCGATGCCGTGCTCGTTCGCCAACGATGCCAATCCCTCGCGCAGCCTCATGCCCATCGCACGAATATGCCCGGGCACATCCGTCTCGCGTGCGATCCGCAGCGTCGCTCGCGCCGCCGCCATCGCCACCGTGCCGCACCAGAACGACCCGGTAACGAATACCTTGGTGGCGGCTTCGCGGAAGCGGTCGTTGCCGGTAACGGCGGCCAGCGCGTAGCCGTTGGCGATCGCCTTGCTCCAGGCGCACAGGTCCGGACGCACGCCGAACGCTTCCCAGCTCCCCTTGGTATCGAGACGCAGGCCGGCCCGCACTTCGTCGATGATCAAAGCGGCGTCGGCCGCATCGCATGCCGCACGCGCGGCTGCCGCGAATTCCTTCGTCGGCAGTTCGAGATCGCGCCCCATGTCGTGGCGGAAAGCCGTCACCAGGACCGCAGCGAGATCCTTGCCCGCTTCCTCGACCGCTGCTCGCAGGCTCTGCACATCATTGTACTCGAAGTGCACCAGATGCGCGCGATCCTCGGCGGTCACGCCGGCAACGCTCGGCGAGCACCATGGCAGCGCGCCGTGATAGCTGCCACGCGCGACGAGCACCTTGCGGCGTCCGGTGCCGGCACGGGCGATCGTCACGCAGCATGTGGTCGCATCGCCGCCGTTCTTCTGAAACATCGCCCAATCGGCATGCGGCAGCATGGCGACGAGATCCTCGGCAAGCTCCACCATGACCTCGCCCGGGCCGTTCAAGCAGTCGCCTTTGGCGGCCTGCGCCTCAGCCGCCGCCTGGACTTCGGGATGCCGGTGGCCAAGCAGGATGGGCCCCCAACTGCACATGAAGTCGATGTATTCGCGCCCGTCGACGTCGCGCACGCGGCAGCCCTCCGCGGAGGCGAAGAACTGCGGATAGCCTTCCGGGAGCCGCGCGGCATTCAGGTGGCCCCAGATGCCGCCGGGAACGACCCGCTTGGCCCGCGCCCGCAACATGGCATCCGCTGTCTGGGTTTCGCTCGACAGCGCCGTGTGCTCGGTCATGACGTTCTCTTGTTGTAATTCGCTGAGCAGAATGAGGCCCGACCGCGAGGATCGACGGCGCGGGCGTCACGCTTGCATCAAACCATCGGTCATGACAGGCGACAACATCCCTTTGCACGGCGCGGCCGCAAATGGCGACGGTTCCCGGCGCGCAATCAATCTGTTCGGGTAGCTTTTGGCTCGCTAAATCAATAAAAGACGCACTCCCGTCGCACGATCGTTTGCCAAACTCGGGTTCGGAGCCACGTTGAACGACTATCGTCCCATCGCCGTTGTCGCGCTCGTTGCATTCGCGTCGCTCGCCTTCGCGGGCTCCGCGTTGGCGCAAAGCGCGATTGCCGCCAATGTCGCCAAACCGGGATCCCTCCCCGAAATCGCCATTGGGTCTGCGAAGGCGCCGGTGACCATCACTGAATATTCTTCGATGAGTTGCCCGCATTGCGCGGCGTTCAGCCAGAATGTGCTTCCGATGCTGCGTTCGAAGTATATCGACACCGGCAAGGTACGCTTCGTGTTCCGCGAATTTCCACTCGACATCAAGGCAGCCGCAGCCTCGATACTGGCGCGCTGCGCCGGCAAGGGCGATTCCGAAAAATACCTTAGCGCAGTCGAGACCCTGTTCAAATTGCAGGAACGCCTGATGGCGCAGACCAAGGATACGCTGATCTATGTCGGTAAACTGCATGGAATGAGCGAGCAGGAAGTCGAGACCTGCGAGAAAGATCAGGCGCAATTCGACAAGCTTACCGCCGACCAACAATACGCTTATAGCGAGTTGAAGGTTACCTCGACGCCGACTTTCTTCCTCAACGGCGTGCGGCTGCAGGGCTCGATGTCGTTCGAGGAGCTGGAAGAACGGCTCAAGCCGCTGCTGAAGAAGTAACGCTCGCCGGCCGTCGCAATAACCCCTTGTCCGGCGTCGCGGCCTCGCCGATGATGGCCCCAACAAACATATTGGGGAGAGCGCCATGGCCACGGCTTTGCGCAACCGCGTGGTTGCTGTCCGGCGTCCTGGCGTCCTCGGCGCAAAACTATCCAAGCAAGCCGGTGCGCGTCGTGGTCGGTTTCCCAGCGGGCGGACCGACCGATGCCATTGCCCGCATCGTGGCGCAGAAGCTCACTGACCATCTCGGCCAACAGTTCTTTGTCGAGAACATCGGCGGCGCCGGCGGCAACACCGCAGCCGGCCAGGTCGCGCGCGTGACGCCGGACGGCTACACCATCATGGTGGTCAGCACCGGATTCGTCGTCAACCCCAGCCTCTACGCCAAGGTGCCATACGATCCGGTCAAGGATTTCGCGCCGGTGACGCTGGTCGCAGTTTCGCCGAATGTCGTCGTGGTCAACCCGCAGGTGCCGGCCAAAACGTTGCCGGAGCTGGTGCAGCTCGTCAGGGACAATCCCGGCAAATACAGCTTTGCTGGCCCCGGCGTCGGATCGACGCCGCATCTGGGTGGCGAGCTGTTTCGATTAGCCTTTAAGCTTGACCTCGTCCACGTCCCGTTCACGGGCGCTGCCCCGGCCATTCAGGCGACCATCGGGGGGCACACGCCGATCGCTTTTACCGCGCTGCCGCCTGCCCTCTCGGCGGTGCAGAGCGGACAATTGCGCGCGCTTGGTGTGGCTTCGACCGAACGGGCCGCAGGCCTGCCTGACGTCCCGACCTTCGCCGAACAGGGCATTAAGGATCAGGAGGCCGACACACTCACCGGGATCGTCGCCCCCGCAGGGACGCCGAAAGAAATCGTCGACCTGCTTCACCGCGAGATCGCCAGGATTGTCGCACAGCCGGACGTGACGCAACGCCTCACGACGCTCGGCTTCAAGGCGATCGCGAATACGCCAGACCAGTTCGGTGCGCGCATCAAGCTGCAGATGGATAAGTGGGGCAAGGTGGTACGCGATGCAAAGCTGCGGATCGAGTAGTGCGCTCAGCGCGTCCCGTTCGACGTTGGCCGATCCATAACCGCGTCCACCATGCTGATGAAGGTCAAGCCGATACGATTCTTCTGGATCCATGCTACCCGGCACTCATGCACGATCGACGAATCCTTTGCCATCACCAGGCGAAAGCGCTGCGGGACGAAGGCCGGATTGTCGACATCGATCGCGGCGCCCTCGCGTGAGATGTTCCGCACTACACAGCGCATCACGGAACCACTCAACGAAACATAGGCAGGCTCCTCGATCTCCGTTCGCGGAAATTTTCGTCGCTCTTCCATCCCCGTTCGTCCCATCCTGATCGATTCCGGCCAAACCGAAAGGCTAGCGCAAAACCTTAAACAAGTCGGACGCGTTCGCCGTATGGATTATTGGGCCCATTGTGCAGAGCGGTACGAAATCCTCCTCGCCGATGCGCAGGCGTGCTCCGCGTCGCTATGGACTTGCCGATCGTGGCGATGGCGCGATAGCTTTATCTACTGATCACTATCTACTGGTCACTGGCACGCGAACGCGACGAACCGGCAGGCTGGCCTTGAATACACCGATCGCAAACTCTGCCGATCTTGCGGGCGACCAGGCGGTGATCGCCCGGGCCGAGGCCATACAGTCTGATGTCGCAGCAGCTTCCGACGACATCGAGGCCGCGCGGCGGCTGCCGCCCACAGTGCTCGACAAGCTGCACGACGCGCAATTATTCCGTCTGTTGCTGCCCCGCTCGACCAACGGGATCGAAACCGATCCCGTGACTTTCTTCCACGTCATCGAAACCATTGCCAAGGCCGATGCTTCCACCGCCTGGTGTCTCAGCCAAGCCGGCGGTTGCGCGATGTCGGCGGCCTATCTCGATCTGCCGGTGGCGCAGGCGATCTTCGGCGATCCGCGCGCCGTATTGGCGTGGGGCCCCGGGCCCAGGGTTCGCGCGGTCGAATGCGACGGCGGCTACCGGGTGACCGGCGTCTGGTCCTTTGCATCCGGCGGCCGGCATGCGACCTGGCTCGGCGCGCATTGCCCGATCTATGCGGCCGACGGTTCGCCCAGATACGACGCCAATGGAGCCCCGCTCGAGCGCACCATGCTGGTACGCGCCGAAGACGTCGAGTGGACCGACATCTGGAACACCGTGGGCCTGCGCGGCACCGCCAGCGACCAGTTCGCGCTCAACGACTTCTTCGTGCGCGCCGACCATTCGATTACGCGTGAGTTCGACCGGGAATGCCGCGAGCGCGGCCCGCTCTACCGCATGAGCAACCACACCTGCTATCAGGTCGGCTTTGCCGGTGTCGCCTGCGGCATCGCCCGCACTGCCCTCGACAACTTCGTCGGTACGATGCGCAACAAGGTACCGCGTGGCGCGAGGATCTCGTTGCGGGATAATGCTGTGGTCCAGTGCAACCTCGCCCAGGCGGAAGTCAATCTCCGCGCCGCGCGGGGCTACGTGCTGCAATCGATGGCCGATACCTGGAAGGATCTCACCGCGGGCGCCACCATCACGGTCGCGCAGCGCATGAACATTCGCATGGCCTCGACCCATGCCATCCACAAGGCGCGCGAGGCGGTCGACTTTGCCTACAACGCCGCTGGCGCGACCGCGATCTTCGAAAACCATCCGCTGGAGCGGCGGTTCCGCGACATCCATACGGTGACCCAGCAGTTGCAAGGCCAGCTCAGGCATTTTGAAACGGTTGGCGCCTGGATGATGGGCGTCGATACGGACCTCAGCTTTGTTTAGGGGAGAGCGACCATGGGCGGACTGCAGCATTACACCATCGAGCCCGCCGATCTCGAGCGGACCAAGGATTTCTATTGCGATGTGCTCGGGCTCGAAAACGGCGATCGCCCTCGATTTCCCCGGCTATTGGCTCTATTCCGGCGGCACGGCCACGGTGCATCTGATGGGCACGCGCAAGCCGCGTGAGGGCATCGTCGTCCGCGGTACCGAGAAGAAGTACGAAGATACCGGCCGGCTTGACCATATCGCCTTTGCCGCCACCGATGTTGAGGGCATGCGCAAACGCCTACAGTCGAAAGGCGTCAAATTCCGCGAGAGCGTCGTGCCGCGCACCGGCGACATCCAGTTCTTTCTCTACGATCCCGATGGCGTCGGCGTGGAGCTGAACTTTCCGAAAACCTGAAGGGCTCGCTTAGCGCCGCCTGCCCTACACGTGATGTCGGGCTGCAACACCACCGGTCAAAGAACCAAGTTCCCGACAACGCCGCAAGTCAGCCATCAGTAAGGCGCGAGTCCGTCAGGGTTTCATCATCATTGCAATGAGATTGGGTGGGGCCGCGCCGCTGCGGCAGAATAGCCGGGTGCCGTGCCTTTCAACCTACCCCAGGGCACACGTACCCGGCTGTTCGTCCGGCCGACCCACCTAGTCGAGCCCGCGCTCGTGGCTCAGGTTGACCATTTCCTGAATGAAGATCGCCTTTTGCTTATCGTTCAGGGTGGCAAATAGCGGCTCGGCGGCATCGGCCACGTTGCGCTGATCGACGGCGCGATCATTGAGAAATTGAGCCTCATTGCGCATCTGCTCGATGATGTCGTCGGGAGGATCGCGTTTGGCGCGCGCAACGCGCAGATTGAGCCGGTCGGCGCCGTTATGACCGAGATAGTGCATCGCACTGTTGAACGCGGCCCAATGCTTCTCCTGCTCCGGCGTGAGATTTAGCTCCTTCTTGATCCGCTCGATATTGGCGTCGCTGTTGGCGACGATCTGTTCGGCCGTCAGCTGCGGCGCGCCGGTCTGGGTGAGGACGGCCGGCTGCTGCGGTTGTTGCTGCTTTGCGGTCTTCGTCGCTTTGGACCCCTTCGAAGGCTTCGCGGTATCACCTTGCTTGGAAGCCTCGCCCTGCTTGGAAGCCTCGCCCTGTTTGGAATCCTTCGCCGCCGGTGCCTGTCCGCTCTTGTTGTTATTGTTGCCCCCGGTCAGGACGCCGGTGACACCGGTGACCACGCCGACGACGCCGCCGATCGCGCCGCCCAGCACGCCTCCGACCGGGCCGGCAGCCTTGTTGCCCTCGCGCGCCCCTTGTTGCACGCCCTGCACCAGCCCTTGCGCGTTCGCGGTCGCACATGTGCCGAGAGCCAGCACGACTACCGCGCCAAGTACGAAACACCAGCGCGACGGCGTCGGCGCAAGCTGCTGAGGACGTGTCATTGTCGGGTCTCCATGGTCCATCGAGAAACCTTGCCACGCGCAATCGCCAAGGCGCGCGAGAATCCTCTTTGCCTAAACTATCGTTTCCGCCCCAAACTCGTCCACCGCTGCGCCGCACGGTTCCCCGGCAGGAAACAGCTTCCGGGCAAAGGCGTTACATGCGCGTTCGATCGACTGCGGCGCAATTGCACACCTGCGCGAGCGCAAAGTGTGCGGCGCAATATCGTCTCGTCGATTATTGACGATGTCGAGGACACGACATCATTGCTCCCGCGGCCCGGAATTTCCACGCAACGTTAGTTCAATGACGGCGGCCGCTGTGTTTTCTCGACAGATGCAAACAATTCTGGTCTGATCCGAGCACAAAATCTCCGCTGGCGGCCGCCTCGATGCGGCTCCCCTCCAGACGGAGAAGAATAATAAGAAGCAAAATCTGGCTCAGCAAAGAGGAAACGCTATGTCACGCAGGAAGCTTTCTCGCCGACAATTCGTTGCTGCGACAGCGCTATCATCCGCAGCGCTCATTACCGCGCCTTATGTGCGCGGCGCCCACGCCGCCGGTAAGCTATCGATCGGTTTCTGGGACCACTGGGTTCCCGGCGCCAACAAGGCCTCGACAGATATCGTCAATGCCTGGGCGGAAAAGGAGAAGGTCGAGGTTCAGATCGACTACATCCCGAGCCAGGGAAACAAGAACCTGCTCACCATCGCAGCCGAAGCACAGGCGAAATCCGGCCACGACATTCTCGCCATGCCAACCTGGTGGCCGCATGCGCAGGCCGAGCTGCTGGAACCCATGAACGACGTCATGGAAGGCCTCATCAAGCAGAACGGCGAACCCAACGGTACCGTGAAATATCTTGGCCAGTCGAAAGGCAAATGGCTCGCGGTGCCCGCGAGCGTCGGCAGCCAGATCAAGGGGCCCTGCTCCCGCATCGACCTGATGAAGCAGCATGCCGGCATCGACGTGCAGGCATTGTATCCCGCAGGTGCCGCGCCGAAGGCCGATAGCTGGACCTTGGACACCTTCCTCAAGGCCGCAGAGGCCTGCCATAAAGGCGGCGTTCCGTTCGGCATCGGACTTGGCGAGACCAGCGACAATGTCGATACGGCCGGCGCGATCTTCCAGTCGTTCGGCGCAGCCCTTGTCGATGAGAAGGGTAACGTCACCGTCAAGACCGACGCGGTGCGCCAGGCACTGGAATTCTACAAGAAGCTGATCTCCTTCCTGCCACCTGACGCCGGCGCCTGGGACGACTCCTCCAACAACAAATGGCTGGTCTCCGGCAGAGGCGCCATGGTCATGAACCCGCCGAGCGCCTGGGCAGTCGCCAAGCGCGACGCACCTCAGGTGGCCGAGCAGTGCTGGACCCACGGCTTCCCGGCCGGTCCGAAGGGCCGCTACGCACCTTACCTCTCCTACTTCTGGGGCACCTGGTCGTTCTCCAAGAACAAGGAAGCGGCCAAGAGCGTGCTCAGGGCGCTTTCGCAAGCGGATGCGATTGAGAAAATGTGTGTGGCGAGCGGAGGCTACGATCTACCTTGCTACGAAAAACTAACCACGCTGAAGGTCTGGCAGGAGGAAGGGCCGCCAAAGGGCACGCTCTATCATTATCCGAACCCGCACAACCACCAGACCCTTTCGATTGCCGCGGCGCCCGCACCGCCGAAGATCGCGCAGCAGATCTATACGCAGGCGACCCTGACGAAGATGTGCCTGCGCTATCACAAGGGCGAAGCGATGGAAAAGGTGCTCGCCTGGGCTGAAGGCGAGTGCGAAGGCTTCATGCGGAGCTGACGGAAGGGATACCCTGGCGGCCTGCCTGATCGCAGGCCGCCATTCGCTATCCACCTTCAATCGTAGGCCAGGCGAAGCCGACAGAAACGTTGTAGGGATGAAAACGCACCATGGTTGACGTCGCATTGCAGCCCAACCGGTCTGCCGCGCAAGCCGCGCGCAAACGCTCCAGCCTGCACAGAATGCTCAAGCGCAAATCGACTGTGGCGTTCCTGATGACGCTGCCGCTGATCCTCCTGATCGCGACTCTCGTGATCTATCCGGCATTCTATGCGCTGCACCTGGCGACCTTGAACAAGTCGATGGAGCGCTTCGTCGGGCTCAGCAATTTCGAATTCCTGTTCAGACGCGAGACGTTCTGGCTCGTCGTCAAGCAATCCTGCATCTTCGCGATCACAGCCGTCATCTTCAAGGCGCTGCTGGGCTTTATCATTGCGCATTTCGTTCACAACATACCGGCCAAGGGCCAACGCAAATGGCGCGGCATGCTGCTGGTGCCGTGGGTGATCCCCCCGGCGATGAGCACACTGGCGTGGCTATGGCTATTTGATCCCTCCTACAGCGCGTTCAACTACACGCTCTCTTTCTTCGACATCGGGCCGATCCCGTGGACCGGCGATCCCATGTGGGCGCGCTTCTCAGTCATTCTCGTCAACATCTGGGTTGGCGCGCCGTTCTTCATGATAATGTATCTGGCGGCGCTGAAATCCGTGCCGGAACAGCTCTACGAGGCGGCCGCCATCGACGGCGCCAATTGGTGGCAGCGCATCTGGTACGTCACGCTGCCGATGATGCGAAACATCATCGCGATTACGACGCTGTTCTCGCTGATCGTGACGTTCGCCAATTTTGACATCGTGCGCATCCTGACCGCCGGCGGCCCGCTCGATCATACCCATATCTTCGCGACGTGGGCGTTCCGCATCGGAATCGAAGGCAGCGATATACCGCTGGGCGCCAGCGTATCCCTCTTCATGGTGCCGATCCTGGCGGTCGCGGCGATCTTCATTTTGCGCGACGTCAACAAACGCGGGAATGAATCCTGATGACAACAGTGACAGTCGACAAGGCGACGCCGACCCGCAAAGTCAAGTACGGCAGCATGAGCCGCGACCGAACCTGGGCGCTGCGCTGGTCCTATTTCTTCCTGGTGATCTTCGCCATTTTCTCGCTGACGCCTCCGATCTACATGCTCATCACGTCGTTGAAGAGCAGCGCGGAGATTTCGGCCGCGACCAATCCGTGGTGGGTGTTCCACCCAACGCTCGAGAACTATGTCGGTCTGCTGACCTCGAACCAGTTTCTGCGCTTCTTCTGGAATTCGGCAATCGTCTCGATCTTCGTCGTTACCATCACCATGCTGATCTCCGTGCCGGCTGCATTCGCGCTGGCACGGATGCGGTTCTGGGGTTCTGCGGTTCTCGCCACTGGTGTCTTCCTGACCTATCTCATTCCCGAGACACTGCTCTTCATTCCGCTCTTCAAGATGTTTGCCGTCATTGGCGATTGGACCGGCATCCAGCTCATCAACAGATGGTATGTGCTGCTGATCCTCTATCCGACCCTGACGGTGCCGTTCTGCACCTGGATCATGATCGGCTACTTCGCTTCGATCCCGAAAGAACTCGATGAGGCCGCCATCATCGATGGCGCGTCCTGGATCCAGACGCTGACGCGGATATTCATTCCGGTTGCCTTTCCCGGCATCATTGCGGCGACCATCTTCGCCTTCACAGTGTCGTGGGCGCAATTCCTCTATCCGCTGGTGTTCACGACGTCGACCGACCAGCTCGTCATGCCGGTCGGCATCATTACCTCGTTGATCAAGGGCGACGTGTTCAACTGGGGGCAGATCATGACCGGCGCCCTGCTCGGCGCAGCGCCGCCGCTCATCATCTACGCGTTCCTGATGGATTATTACATTGCCGGCCTGACCGCCGGTGCGACAAAGGGTTGATCTCATGGCTGACGTGACGCTGCGTAAGGTTGTGAAGCGCTATGACGAGGTCGAGGCGGTGCGCGGCATCGATCTCGACATTGCGGACCATGAGTTCGTGGTGCTCGTCGGACCATCGGGCTGCGGAAAGTCGACGACGCTGCGGATGATCGCCGGCCTGGAAGATATCTCCGACGGCGACATCATGATCGGCGGCGACATCGTCAACGACGTGCCGCCGAAGGATCGCGATATCGCGATGGTGTTTCAGAACTACGCGCTCTATCCGCACATGACGGTTGCGGAGAACATGTCGTTCGGATTGCGGCTGAAGCGCTACCCGAAGGCCGAGATCAAGAGCCGTATCGACGAGGCTGCGCGCATGCTCGACATCGTCGAACTGGTCGACCGCAAGCCGAAGCAATTGTCCGGCGGCCAGCGCCAGCGCGTCGCCATGGGCCGCGCCATCGTGCGTAACCCAAAGGTGTTTCTGTTCGACGAGCCGCTGTCCAACCTCGACGCCAAGCTGCGCGTGCAGATGCGGATCGAGATCAAGAAGGTGCACCAGAAGGTTCGCACCACGACGGTCTACGTGACCCACGACCAGGTGGAGGCAATGACGTTGGCCGACCGCGTGGTGGTGATGAACCATGGCCGGATCGAGCAGATCGGCACGCCGAACGAGCTCTATCACAAGCCGGCGACGAAATTCGTCGCCAGCTTCATCGGTTCGCCGGCGATGAATTTTATCCCGTGCCGGTTGGAGGATCTCGCCGGCAAGTTGCACATCCGGTTGACCGACCGCATCGCCTTCCCGCTGCCGCCGGCCCGCGCTGCCCGATATCAGGGCATTCCGCGCACCGACAAATTGCTGCTGGGGCTGCGGCCCGAGCATATCACCGAGGCTCGGCCGCATCTTGCATCCGGCATGGAGGCCTTCGACACCGTGCTCGACGTCACCGAGCCGATGGGAATGGAGACGCTAATCTATTTTACGCTGGAAGGCTCGCAGGTCTGCGGCCGGGTCAACCCCAATGCCGGCGCGCAGGATGGCGCTCCCCTCCGATTGGCTGTGGACCTCAACAATATGCACCTGCTAAACGAGGTGACCGGCGTCGTCCTTTGACGGCGCAATTGCGTGACCTAAGGGCAGGAAATGACTACCAACAAGAAGAAAATCTTCATTACGGAATCGATGTCGCAGCAGGGAAGAGCGCTGCTTCACGCGCGAGAAGACATCGAACTCGTCGAATTTCCCAACATGATTTCGCAGAAGGATTTCGAAGCCAAGCTGAAGGAGCATGCGCCGGTGCACGGTGTCGCCCTTGGCGCCACCCGCTTCGGCGAGCCCGAGTTGGAAGCCTCGAAAGACATGCTGGTCGTCACCCGGATCGGTGTTGGATTCGACGCCGTCGACGTCCCCGCGCTGAGCCGCCGCAAGGTGCCGCTGATGGTGGCGGGCACCGCCAATTCGCCATCGGTTGCCGAACACGCGCTGTTCATGATGCTCACGCTCGCCAAGCGCGCAACGGAAATGCATTCGCTGGTCAGGGACGACAAATGGGCTGACAGGCTCGGGATGCTGCCCTACGACCTCTTCGGCAAGACCGTCCTGATCGTCGGTTTCGGGCGCATCGGCACGCGCACGGCCAAGCGCTGCCTCGCGATGGAAATGAACGTCCTGGTTTTCGATCCCTATAAGTCCCCCGCCGACATCAAGGCCGCCGGTTGCGAACTGGTCGCCGACCTCAACGCGGCACTGCCGCGCGCCGACTTCGTCAGCATCCATTGCCCCAAGAACCCGGAGACGGTCGGCATGTTCAATGCCGACAGGCTGAAGCGGATGCAGCCGTCAGCCTATCTGATCAACACGGCGCGCGGCGGCATCGTCGACGAGGCCGCGTTGCACGACGCGCTGGTGTCCGGCAAGCTTGCCGGCGCGGGCCTCGACGTTTTCGAGCAGGAGCCGCCGCCGGCCGGTCAGGCGTTGCTCGCCCTGCCGAACGTCATCATGGCGCCGCATGTCGCCGGCGTCACGGTGGAAGCCGTGGACCGGATGAGCGAGCAGACGGCCCGCAACATTCTGAGCGTATTGGACGGCGATCCCTTGCGCCAGAACGTGATCAATCAGGACGTGCTCGGCTAAAATCGTCCGCAGTAAATGGCCCCAGGCATGGCCGGTCTATCGGCCAGCCGGCAAGCGAGGTGTGTGCATGGCCTTCAAGGAATACGGCGATTACGACGCGGTCGGCCTTGCCGAACTGGTTCGGAAGAAGGAGGTCTCGGCCAAGGAATTGCTCGACGAGGCCATCGCCCGTACGGCAAGGGTCGATCCGCAGATCAACGCGGTGGTCGTCAAGCATTACGAGTATGCCGAGCGTCAGATCGAACACGGCCTGCCGGACGGTCCCTTTACCGGCGTGCCATTTCTGCTGAAGGACCTCGACCTCCTGGAAGGCACGCGCACGACGTCAGGCGCCACGGTCCTGAAGGATTTCGTGGCTGACCACACCGGGACGCTGGCGCGGCGTTTCCTTGAGACCGGCGTATCCATCTTCGGCAAGAGCTCCAGTCCCGAATTCGGCCTGATGCCGACGACCGAGTCGCGCCTGTTCGGGCCGACCCGCAATCCCTGGAATCTTGAGCATTCTTCCGGCGGGTCGTCCGGCGGCGCCGCGGCGGCGGTTGCCGCCCGCATCCTGCCCGCCGCGCACGCCAGCGATGGCGGCGGCTCGATCCGCATCCCCGCCTCCGCTTCCGGCGTGTTCGGCCTGAAGCCGACCCGGGCGCGCAATCCGCTCGGTCCTGATCGCGGCGAAGGCTGGGGCGGATTCTCCTGTGGCCATGTCGTGAGCATCAGCGTGCGCGACAGCGCGGTGATGATGGACGCGATTCACGGCCCGGAGTCGTCGAGCCCCTATTTCGCGCCGCCGCCGGAGCGGCCGTTTTCGCAGGAAGTCGGCCGCGACCCGGGCAAGCTCCGTATATCGTTCACCGATAAATCGCCGTATGGCGATGCCATCGATCCGGAAATCGCGGCAGCCGTGCGTGAGATCGCGAGCCTTCTGGCGGGGCTCGGCCATCACGTCGAGGAACAGGCGCCGGCGCTCGCCGCCGATCCGGCCGCGGCCATGACCACTATCGTCGGCGGCAACACCGCACTGACGGTTCGTTTGATCGAGCAGCGGCTCGGGCGGGAGATGACGGATAAGGATCTCGAGATATTGACGCTGGCGCATTCGCGCAACGCGAAGAGGACCTCGGCGACCGACTATGTGGCCGCCCAGCTCGCCGCCTTCCAGATTTCCCGCTCACTGGCGACCTTCTTCGAGGGCTGCGACGTCTTCCTGTGCCCGACGTTATGCGCGCCGCCGCTGCGCATCGGTGAACTCAACACCATGTCAAACGATCTGTCGCACGTTGCCCCGATCCTGCGCCGCTACATGCCCGGCACCTCCATGTTCAACATGTCCGGGCAGCCGGCGATGTCGGTGCCGCTGGCCTGGAACAAGGCCGGATTGCCGCTTGGCATGATGTTTTCGTCCAGGTTCGGCGACGAGGCCACTCTGTTCCGGCTAGCCGGCCAGCTCGAACAGGTCCGGCCCTGGAAGAACAAATTACCGGCGGTGCGCGCTTAGCTACGCCCCAAAAAAGCCACGGATTGACAAAGCCTGGCTTTATTCGGAAGCAAGGAAAGGGCCGTGGGCGGCGACGGATACTGATTCCGCAAACGGCTCGATCCGGAGGCTGAATCGTGACCCAAAGCGACCCGACCGACAACGCCCTGGCGACCATCGCCAGCATTCTTGACCCGCCGGAAAGCCGTCGCGAACCCGAAAAGCCTGCGGTTGCCGCACAGAAGCCGGTGGGACCTCCGCCCATCCCCACGCCTCCTCCGCCCATCGAGGCTCACGGCTACTGCAAGTTCGGTCCCGGTCCGATGACCGCGATCCGTTTCAAATGGACGGTCCGCCTCGACAATGGCGGTTATTACGTCGACGAGACCATCGGAGAGAATTCCACGCCGATCGTCACCGGGCCGATGTCGAGGGAAGCCGCGATCCAGATGGTCGACGATCGCGAAAGCGACGCGCGCCGACGCTTCGAGCAATTGAAGAGCGAGATGGCCGGGCGTAACGCCGCGGCGAATCTGGCCCGCAAGGACAACGGCGAGGCGTAACTTCCGCTATTGTTGACGGCTATTTCGGCGGCCCCAGGAAATCCTTCTTGGCCAGATCGACACCGGCATGGCGCATGATGTCGTAGGCCGTCGTGACATGAAAGAAGAACTGCGGAACGCTGAACGTCAACAGCAACGATTTTCCGGTGAATTTCCGCTGCGTCCCGTTCTTGAACGTGAATGCGACTTCCTTGTCGGCGGCGGCTTCGATCTCGGCACGCGGCAGATCCTGCAGGAAATCGATCGCCTCCGATATCCGCGACTTGAGCTCCGTAATGTCGGGCTCGGCATCCGAAAATTCGTGAGGCGCATGGCCGGCCAGCATCGCGCAGGCAACGACCGCATGCCGATTGGCTTCTGCTACCTGCTGCTTCAGGCTGTACATGGTGGCTGAGAGCCGCATGTTCAGGAGGACAGCGGGATCGATGTTTCGGGCTTCAGGATGGGCGGCGGCCTTGTCGAGAAGACCGGACAGATTTCCGAGATAAGGCACGAACACGCCGACGGAAGCCTCGTAGAGCGAGATGGTCACGATTGCAATTTCTCCGACTGGCACCACGCCGATATCTGGTTTAGATCGGCGCCATCGATTCAGAATGTCATTTAGAATTTATTCCGCCTGGTTCGATCGATGCTCGGTTGGACAAGCCTATTTTCTGAGGAAATTGACCGTCCATTGGGCGCAATTTAGACTGCCGCAGTCGAATTGAACCAAAGCGGCTAGTACACGACTTATAGTTCGAAAGTGATCTGGATCACGTTGAGTGAAGCTATCGCTGCGTAGTAGCTGCGGGAATCCGGATTCCCTGTTCAGGAGGTCGTTATAATGAAGAAGTGCCTCGCTATCGCCGCGCTCTTGCTGGCTGGCACCGTCACCACTGCACAGGCGCAGTACACTTTCGAGTATGGCGGCCGCACCATTACGATCGATCCCGATCGCGGCACCGTTTCCATTCCGGGCGTCTACGACAATACCGGCAAGAAGACCAAACGCGCGCGCGGCGAGGAAGGCGATCTTGATCGTCCGACCAGGAAGGCTCCGCAGCAGGCAAAGACCGCCCCGCAGGCCGCCCCCGAGACTGCGCCAGCGCCGACCGCGCCGGCACCAGCGGAGCAAGCGGCTGCCCCTGCTACTGCGCCGGCACCTGCTGCCCCTGCTCCGGCCGCTCCCGCCGCGGCAACGGCAGCGCCGTCGAGCACGACGGCGGCCGTTGCGCCGACTGACGCCGCCGCGCCTGCGGCGGCAGCGCCCGCTGCTCCCCCAGTGCAACAGAACGCCGCGCCGGCAGTCCCGCCAGCACCAGCTCCCGTTGCCGCGCCGGCGCCACCACCGCAGCAACAAAAACAGGCCGCGGCTCCGGCAGATTCGGCGGCGCCGCCTGCTAACTCACCGCTCGGCGTTTGGCTGACGGAGGAGAAGGAAGGCAAGGTGCGGATCGAACCGTGCGGCCCCAATCTCTGCGGCTACTCCGTCGACAAGAAGTCGAACCAGAACGGCGAGCAGGTCCTGATCAACATGAAGCCCGGCAAGGACAAGTGGAGCGGCCGGATTTTCGATCCGAACACCGGCAGCACCTACGATTCCACGATCGCGCTCAAGGGCACCGACAGTCTGCGCGTTCAGGGCTGCGCCTTCGGCGGCATGTTCTGCGGCGGCCAGACCTGGACCCGCGTCAACTGACTCGTCGCGTCATTTTGGACGACTGTGACACTGTTGGGCAGAGCCTTCTTTGAGGTCTTGCCCCACGTCCGGCGCGTGATGACAGTCACGGTCGTCTTGGAACGGCTGTGGAACTATGGACGTGTCCAAACAACAGGGGCACGCCATGGGAAGTCTTCGCAAATCTGCCGTCGCCGTTTCGCTACTTGCCGTGTTGGCCACCACGACGCCATCCGCAGCCGCAACATTCGACGGCGACTGGAATGTGCAGATCGCCTCGTCGAACGCCGCCTGCAGCAGCGTCGCCTCGGTCTCGATCGGAATCAACAATGGTCAGATCGCCTCCCGCAACGCGGCTGTCACGGCCTCCGGCCGCGTAGCAGAAGCCGGCGCCATCCGCGTGACTCTTGCGAGCGGCATGAAGCGAGCCGTCGGCTCCGGCGTTCTCACGGGCACGTCAGGATCGGGCACATGGCGCGCAGCCCTGTGCTCCGGCACCTGGACCGCGCAGCGGATGTGAAGCGGCAGGAACTCAGCCGACCTTCTCGGAATATTCCGCGTCGGTCACGTGCTCCATCCAGGTCACGTAACTGCCGTCGAGCGCTTCCTGCATGGCGATGTGGGTCATGGCGTTGGTCGGCGAAGCACCATGCCAGTGCTTCTCGCCGGGCGGAATCCAGACGACATCGCCGGGCCGGATTTCCCTGATCGGACCGCCCTTGGCCTGCACCCGCCCGACCCCCGAGATGACGTAGAGCGTCTGACCCAGCGGATGCGTATGCCACGCCGTGCGCGCTCCGGGCTCAAAGGAGACGCGCGTCGAGGCCAGCCGTGCCGGCGCCTCGGTCTGGATGATCGGATCCTGCAGCACCGTGCCGGTGAAATATTCAGTCGGCGCCCGGCGCGTCGGCCGGGAGCCTGCGAGATGGATTTCCATGGAGTTGCCTCTGCCTGTTGAAGTTATTTCTTGGTCGCGGCGTAGCGCGCCTTGGTCTCGGCGTTCATCGGATAGAGGCCGGGCAATGCCGCGCCGTTGTTCACCTCGTTGACGATCCAGGCTTCCATCCGTTCCTGCTCCGGCCCTTCGGCCAGCACGTGGTCGAGCAGGGCCTGCGGGATCAGCACGGCGCCGTCCTGGTCGGCGACGACGATATCGTTCGGGAATACCGCGACCCCGCCGCAGCCGATCGGCTCGCCCCAGCCCACGAAGGTAAGCCCCGCCACGGAAGGCGGCGCGGCGAAGCCGTCGCACCAGACCGGGAGATTGGTGCCGAGCACGCCTTCGACATCGCGCACCACGCCATCGGTGATCAGCGCCGCAACGCCGCGCTTGACCATGCGGGCGCAGAGGATGTCGCCGAAGATGCCGGCATCGGAGACGCCCATGGCATCGACCACCGCGATGCAGCCTTTCGGCATCGCTTCAATCGCGGTGCGGGTCGAAATCGGCGACGACCATGACTCGGGCGTGGCGAGATCCTCGCGCGCGGGTACGAAGCGCAGCGTAAAGGCCGGTCCGACCAACCGCGGCTGCCCCGGCCGCAGCGGCTTGGTGCCGCGCATCCAGACGTTTCGCAGGCCCTTCTTGAGCAGCACGGTGGTGATGGTGGCGGTCGAGACGCCGGACAGGGTTGCGATGGCTTCGGGGGACAGGGACATCTGGAATGCAGGCTCCGGAGGATCGTTGAAAGGTAGCGCATCTTGCGAAGCGCAGACATCGCGTCAAGGGTCGGTGGAAAGAAGCGCGATCATAACATCTTATCGTCGGACTGCAGATTAATTTATTGAACTTACTGGCGGATTTCGCGCGTTGCGAATTCCACTCGCGAGCAAAACACGCTACAGGTTGAGCCCAGCACAAGAGCATGATCCGGAAAAGTGGGTACCGCTTTTTCCGAAGAGGTCATGCTCAAAACCAAAGCCAAAGCTGCGAGACAGTTTAGAGGCCATGGCCGCAACGCTACCCCCGCCCCGCCTGTTGCCGAGCGGCGACAGCGCCATCACGGTGGAATTCAGCCGCAAGATTGACGATGCCGCCAACCGGCGGGTGCTGGCGCTCGACCGTGCGCTGACTGCTGAGCCGATCACCGGCGTCATTGAGACGGTGCCGACCTATCGTTCGCTGCTGGTCCACTACGATCCGGTCCAGATCGGTTTCAAAGAGCTTGGTGAAAGGATTCTTGCGCTCGCGCAGCTCCCGGTACCGGCGATGACAAAAACCCGGCATTGGCGCATTCCGGTGGTCTATGGCGGCGAGCACGGCATCGACCTCGAGGACGTTGCCAAAACCCTCAACACGACGCCCGAGGAGATCGTGGCGCGGCACATCGCCGGCGACTACCGGGTCGCGATGATCGGCTTTACGCCCGGCTGGTCCTATCTCAGCGGGCTTGCGGATTCTCTCCATATGCCGCGGCGCCAGAATCCGCGCTTGCTGACGCCGGCCGGCACCATCTCGATCGGCGGGGTGCAAACCGGCGTGCAGTGTCTCGCCGGCCCGAGCGGCTGGCACCTTCTGGGACGAACGGCCGTTCGCACCTACCAGCTTCATCGCGACCCGATTTTTTTGCTGGAGCCGGGCGACAACGTCACCTTCACGCCCGTCGATGCCAAAACGTTTGCGGAGCAGGATCGCGCCGCCGAAGCCGGCGAATTCATTGCCGAGCAGATCGCCCCATGAACAAGCTCGTCGTTGCATCGATCGGCCCGGCGAGTTCGGTACAGGACGGCGGACGTCCCGGCGCCCAGCGCTACGGACTGGTGCCGAGTGGCGCAATGGATCGGCTGGCGCTGGCGGCCGCCAACACGCTGGTTGGCAATGAGCCATTCACGGCAGCCGTCGAAGTCGGCCCGTTCGGGGCGAAATTTACCGCGCGCGGCGGCGCGGTCCGAGTCGCGCTGACGGGAGCCCCGCGCAACGCCGATATCGCCGGCCGCGCCGTGGCACCGGATACATCCGCAACCATCGCCGATGGCGAGACGCTGACGCTCGGCTTCGCCCGCGGCGGCGCGTTCAGCTATCTCGCGATTGAAGGCGGCATTTCCGGTGAGCCGATGTTCGGCAGCCTGGCCGTCAATGCCCGCGCAGGCCTTGGCAGCCCCTATCCTCGCCCACTGCAGACCGGCGACGAGCTACCGGCGAAGGCCGCAAGCGGCGCGGCGGAACGGCGGATCGAATTGCCGGCGGCAACCGACGCGCCGATCCGCATAGTCTGGGGTCCACAGGACGACGAATTCACTGATGAGACCAAAAGGCTGTTTGTCGACAGCGAGTGGAAGATATCGGCGACCAGTGATCGGATGGGTTACCGGCTTGAAGGCCCTACCCTCAAGCACCTCCACGGCCATAACATCGTCTCCGACGGCACCGTCGACGGCAGCCTGCAGGTGCCCGGTAACGGCCAGCCGATCGTGCTGATGCCGGATCGCGGCACCAGCGGCGGCTATCCCAAGATCGCGACTGTGATTTCGGCCGACCTCGGGCGACTGGCACAGATTCCCGCCGGGCGCGCCTTTCGCTTTCGCGCCGTCAGCATGGCGGAAGCGCAGGCCGAAGCGCGTAAATTTGCGGAACTGTTGCGCACCTTGCCCGAGCGGCTGCGCGCTATCGAAAGCGTTGATCTCAACATCGACGCGCTGCACGATGCCAATGTCGCAGGGCACGCCGTCAGCGCAGTCGATGCCGGAACCTGGCACGCAGTATCTCTGGCCGACGTAGCCGGCCCGGACTGACCACCAATCCACTCATGAGAAGCGGACGGATAACATGACAACCATCGACCTCAATTGCGATCTCGGCGAAGGATTTGGCGCGTGGGAAATGGGCAATGACGCCGCGATGATCGAGCTTGCGACGTCGGTGAACGTCGCCTGCGGCTTTCATGCCGGCGATCCCGACATCATGCGCCGCACCGTCGAACTGGCGAAAGCGCGCGGCGTCTCGGTCGGCGCGCACCCTGGATATCGCGACCTGCACGGCTTCGGTCGGCGGCCGATCCCGGGCCTAAAGTCTTCGGAGATCGAGAACCTCATCGTCTACCAGATCGGCGCGCTGCAGGCGATTGCGACCGCGGCCGGTTACAAGGTTACCCACGTCAAAGCGCATGGCGCGCTCTCCAACGTCGCCTGCGAGGACGATATGACGGCGAAAGCCATCGCCAACGGCATCAAAGCGGTCGATCCGAATCTGATTTTCGTGGTGCTCGCCAATTCCAAGCTTGTGCAGGCCGGCGATGCCGCCAATTTGCCGATGGTGCACGAGGTGTTTGCCGATCGCGCCTATGAGGACAATGGCTCACTGGTGTCGCGCAAGAAGCCCGGCGCCGTGCTGCATGATGCGAAACAAATCGCCGATCGCGTGGTGCGGATGGTGCAGGACGGCGCGGTGGTGTCAGTCACCGGCAAGGTGATCAAGATGCGCACCGACACCGTGTGCATTCATGGCGACACGCCGGGTGCAGTCGACATCGCGCGCGGCGTTCGTCAGGCGTTGAAGGATGCGGGGATTACGGTCGCGCCGTTCAAGACGGCACGTTGATCTCAGAACGGATGGACCGACAGTGTACCGAACACGATGGCGGCAATGAGCGCGAACGCGCTGTAGAGCGCGGCGGTGTGAAAGCCGGTGCCGGCACGGCGTGACACCGAGCGTGCGTAAAGGTGCAGGCGGGCTTCCGCCGATAGTTCGCGCATGATCGATCTCCAACGCAGCATCGAGTGCATATGGAATATCGATCGCGTCCGGATGCAAGATATCCGCAGAAATAGCGATGGGGGCGCTTCGGCGCACTCCGTTTCGAGGGGAAATTTCCCTTCTTTCCGACCAGAGCGAGAATTTTATTCGGGCCGATTTGAGTGGGTTGGAACCGAATTAGTAAACGTCCTGCTGGAACCGACCCTTTTTCTTGAGTTCCCCGACGAAGCTGACGGCCTCGTCGGTGGTTCGGGCACTGAATTGGGCGACGATGTCGACCAGCGCGCGCTCGACGTCCTTGGCCATCCGCTTGGCATCCCCGCAGATGTAGACATGGGCGCCTTCGGCAAGCCAGGTCCATACCTCGCGGCCAACCTCGCGCATGCGGTCCTGTACGTAGAATTTCTTGTTGCCATCGCGCGACCACGCCAGTGACAACCGCGTCAAGAGGCCCGAGGTCTTCATCGCATTGAGTTCGTCGGCATAGAAGAAATCGCAATCGCTGCGCTGATGGCCGAAGAACAGCCAATTCTTGCCGGGTGCGCCGGTGGCGCGGCGATCGAGCAGGAAGGCGCGGAACGGCGCGATACCCGTCCCGGGGCCGACCATGATGATTGGGGTCTTCGGGTCTTGCGGCAGCGCGAAGCCATGGGCCTTCTGTACGTAGACCTTGACCTCGTCGCCGGGACTGATGCGCTCGGCAAGGAATGTCGAGGCCAGTCCCAAACGGCGACGCTTGTTGACCTCGTAACGCACGCAGTCGACCGTTAGCGACAGCTTTCCGGGCGTCGCATTGTGCGACGACGAGATCGAGTAAAGCCGCGGCTGCAACGGCTCCAGCGCTTCGACAAAGGCCTCGGAATGCGGACGGATGCGGGAGAACTTCTGCAAGACCGCCATCACGTCGAGCGTCGCCGCGTCGCCATCGGGATCTTCGCCCTGCGCCAGCGCGCGGGCTTTCTCGCGGAGCGCGCCGCCGGTCAGATACGAGATCAACTCGAACAGTGAATCCGGCGCCGGCGACAGTGAGACGTCGTCGCGCAATACTTCACGCAGCGTCCTTCCCCTCACCTTCGTCGTATGCGATGCGCCCAAGAGCGCGATGATCTGGTCGACGAGGCCGATGTCGTTGCGCGCAAAGATGCCGAACGAATCGCCCACGACATAGTCGAGGCCACACCCGGAGAGATCGAACTCGATATGCCAGGTCTCCTTCTCCGAGCCCTTGCCATTGAGCAGTCGTCGCGACAGGAATTTTGCGTTTGCGGGATTGTCGCGCGAGCGACCGGGTTCGCCTGGAGCCGTCGGCGCAACCGCAGCCGCCGCTGCCGCAGGCGCCGATGACGATGCCGGTGCCTTGTCGATTTCCTCATAAAGCGACTTCAGCATCCGCGCGGTTTCCTTGCCGCCGGGGACGCAGAGGTTGAGCCGCGCTTCGCTCTTGTTCGCGATCGCTTCGGAATAGTTATGGCAGTCATAGCCGCATTGGCCGCAATCCTGCTGCGCCATTGCCGCCATCATCCGCCGCCGCAACGGCCGGCCCTCGGCAAGCTTCATGCGATCGGCGATCGGCATGGTCTGGTCGTGCCACGGCGCTTCGCCGTCATCGCCATCGCCGGCCGCGCCCTGCATGACGGCCGCGCCTTGTTCAGCCGACAACGGCGTCGCATCGGACAGGAGCCCGGCAAAGAACCCGTTTAGCCAGGAGCGCTGCGCTTCCGAGAATGGCGCGTTCGAGGGAATGATCTCGACCTTGGCTGGAGGCGTGATCTGATTCATGAGGACACCTCGGCATCGGCCAGCCTGCGCAGCGTCTCGCCGTCATGGCGGCGCGCAAAGGCCAGGAACGTTTCATCGGGCGATGCGCGATGCGTGAGATAGGCCTTCAGCAGTTTTTCGACCGTCCTCGGCGCATCCTCGGCCTTGACGTCGCGATAGACCTCCTGCCCGATATCGGCGTCGGGTCCGAAGCCGCCGCCGGTGAAGAGATGATAGCCCTCGACGGGATCAACATCCTCGCCAACATCCACTTTCGCGGCGATCAGGCCGATATCGCTGATGTAATGCTGCGCGCAAGAATGATGGCAGCCGGTGACGTGGATGTTGATCGGCGTCTCGATGTTGACGCGTGGCTCGCACCAGTCGCCGATTTCGGCGGCATGGCGCTTGGTATTCGCCGCCGCAAATCGGCAGCCGGCATTGCCGGTGCAGGCGATCAGCCCGGCCCGAATTTGCGAAGCCTCGACCGCGAGACCGATCTTCTTGATCGCGGCGACTGCAAGCCCGACGTTCTCGTCGCGCACGCCAGGGATCAGCAGGTTCTGCCACACCGTCAGGCGGATATCGCCATCGCCGAGGTCCTGCGCGATTTTGGCTAGCCCTCGCATCTGCTCACATGTGATCTTGCCGAGCGGCAGCGACACGCCGATCCAGTTCAGCCCCACCTGTTTCTGCCTGTGCACGCCGATATGCGCCGTGCGGTCCGAGGCCGGCCGCGGCGCAAGCGCTTCGGGCGGCACGCGGGTGAAGGGCTTGCCGAGCCGCTCCTCGACCAGCGCGTGGAATTTTTCGTGCCCCATCCCATCGAGCACATACTTCAGTCGCGCCTTGTTGCGGTTGGTGCGGTCGCCCAGCTCAATGAAGATGCGCACGATGGCATCCGCTACCCTGGTGGCATCGGTGGGCTTCACGATGATGTCGCTATACTTGGCAAAATCCTTGTGACCGGTGATGCCACCGATCCCTAAGCGAAACCAGATGCCGGGCTCGGAGCCAAAGCCGTCGTTCACCTCCACCGCGGTGAATGCGATGTCGTTGGTGTCTTCCAGCACGGCGATCTTGCCGGCGCCGTCGAAGGCGACATTGAACTTGCGCGGCAAGCCATACAGTGAGCGATCGTTGAGGATGTGATAGTGCCACTCGCGGGCAAATTCGCGGGTGTCGATCAGTTCCTGCGGGTCGATCCCCGCCGTCGGCGTGCCCGTGACGTTGCGGATGTTGTCCGCGCCGGTGCCGCGCGAACAGAGACCCAGATCCTGAATGCCCTCGATCAAAGCCACCGCGTGCTTGGGCGGAATTTCGCGCACCTGCAGATTCGCCCGCGTGGTGACGTGGCAGAACGGCCCGCACAGCCGCTCGGCGAGATCGGCAAGTCCCGAAAACTGCCAGTGCTTCAGGATGCCGTTCGGAATCCTGAGGCGGCACATGTAGGAGTCCTGCGCCGGCGCGACGTAGAACAGGCCGTAATAGCGCCAGCGGAAATTATCTGCGGGGTTCGGCGGCGCGTTGTCGAGCGCCTGCTGCTTCAGCCGGGGATAGGCATCGAACGGATGCTCCTCGCGCTTGAACTTCTCCGGATCGGCAAGCTTCTTGCCGGCGGCGATCACCTTGTCCTGCGCCTTGATGTGCGCAGCATCCGGCCCGATCGGTTCGGCATTCGCCTTGGCCGCGCTGCCGCCAAGGCCGCGCCCGACCCGGCTGATCTGCAAGCCCGCCGTGAAGCCTTCCAGGTAGCGCTTCTGCTCGTCGGTAAAGTCGACTGTGATCGGTTCGATTTTCATGCGCGACGAAGCTCCTGCGGCCACGTTTGGTGGCGCCAACGAATGGGATGGACCGCCCAGCAGAATCGGCCAGGCGTGATGCCTGGCTGTGATTCTGGGTATGCGGTCCGACCAGCTTCGTTGCTGCGGAAATCCATCTTGGACGTAGGTCAGCAGGCATCTGCGACGAGCCGACCGCAACGCACCATACAAGTTGCGTGCCAGATGCAGTCGCGACGAAAATCTTGAAATATCAATCTGTTCCGATGATGAGCTCGAAACTATGAAGCCAGCTTCATAGATGCGTTCTGAGCATTCTGCTTAAGAAATAAGCACCGCGTATAGTTGCCTAATATCGCTTCAATCGACTGGGCTTACGGCTTCCAGTGCCCAATTGTGAAAGCCGCCAGATGCCCGGCGATGTCGGCGGGGTCGAACGCGGGGCCGGCAAAGGCGCCGATGGCACCAGGCGCGCCGGGAGCCGCCGCCGGACGTCCCATGGCGGCGTCGTAGAGTTCGGGCCTGAAGACCGTCATGGCGGTCTTCAGCGCATCCGGCCGCATCTCCGTCTGTCCCCAGCGTACCATTTGGGCGTAAAGCCAAGCGGCCTGCGCCGGGTCGGGCCGGCCCGCCCCTTCGCGCCCGACCAGCAGATAGCGGCCGCTCTCGCGCCGCTGGCCATCCGGTGAAATCTTCAGTCGGCCGTCGAGGGTGCGTTGGATCACCTCGGCGCCGACGCCGAGCCGGTCGGGCCGCGCCAGGACATCGGCGGTCTCGGCGCGGTTTCCGGGCTCCTCAATGTATTCGGCGGCGTGGGCAGCCGCTCGGATCAGCGCAGCCAGCGCGTTCGGATTCTTTTCCGACCAGCTTTGCCTGACGGCGAGAACCTTTTCGGCCGCGCGCACCAAAATATCGGAGACGAAATGCAGGATGTGGCCGACGCCGAGATCGACCGCAACCGAGTTCCAGGGCGCGCCGACGCAGAACGCATCGACATGGCCATTGGCGAGGCTGTCCACCATGTAGGGCGGCGGCAGCACCACGAGGCGAACATCCTCGTCGGGATCGACCCCGCCCGCCGCCATCCAGAACCGGAGCTGGTAGTTATGGGTGGAGAACGGAAACGTCATGCCGAACGTCAGCGGTTCCGCGCCGCTCTTGCGCCTGGCGGCAACGACGCGGGCGAGCGCAAGCGCCGTGGCCATGGGATCGAGCGGGTCGCCGTCGATCTCGCTCAGGATCGCGGCGTGCAGCGCCGGCGATACTGTGATCGCGTTGCCATTGAGGCCGAGATTGAATGGCGCAACGATCGGCACCTTGACGTGGCCCAGCCCCAAACTCGAGGCGATCGCTACCGGCGCCAGCAGATGCGCCGCGTCGAACATGCCGATATTGAGCTTGTCGCGGACGTTGGACCACGACACTTCACGCACCAGCGTGACGTCGAGCCCTTCAGCGGCCGTAAAGCCCTTGTCGACCGCGATGATCAGCGCGGCCGCGTCGACCAGGGGAATGAAGCCGATATGCAGCGGTGTCGTCATTTCAGCAGCTCCGACGCGGTCAGGATCGACTGCGCGATCTCGCCGATTTTCTTCTTCTCGCGCATCGCGGTGGAGCGCATCAGCACATAGGCCTCCTCTTCGGTGAGGCCCTTCACCTTCATCAGGATTCCCTTGGCGCGGTCGATCACCTTGCGCTCCTCGAGCGCCGATTTGGTGCGGTCGAGTTCGTCCTGCAGCTTGGAGAAGGCGTTGAAGCGAGAAATGCAGAGGTCGAGGATCGGCTTGATCCGTTCTTTCTTCAGGCCGTCCACGATGTAGGCGGAAACGCCGGCGTCGACGGAGGCCTGGATCGAGGCCGCATCGCTCTGGTCGACGAACATCGCGATCGGCCGCCGTACCGCGCGGCTGACCTGGAACATCTGTTCCAGAACGTCGCGGCTGGGGTTTTCCAGGTCGATCAGGATGACGTCGGGGTCGAGCGCATAGATCCGTGCCAGCAGGCTCTGCATTTCACTGATATGGACGACGCCGGTAAAGCCCGCCTCCCGCAACCCCTCTTCCAGGATCGCGGCCCGGATCGGACTTTCGTCGACAATGACGATTTTCGGCGACGACTCAGCGCTCATCGATCAACTCATACCCCGGCCGGGCATGCATAGCACGTCAGAAGCTGGCGCAAAGCCTTGTAATTATGGGCAATTAGGACTAGCTCGTGCCGATCAATCAGGCAGATGAAAATATGCAACAGGCCGCTGCGCCCAAAGTCAGCTTTGTTTCCCTTGGGTGCCCCAAAGCGCTGGTGGATTCCGAGCGCATTATCACCCGGCTGCGCGCCGAAGGCTACGAACTGGCCCGCAAGCATGACGGCGCCGACATCGTGATCGTCAACACCTGCGGCTTCCTCGACAGCGCCAAGCAGGAATCGCTCGGCGCCATCGGCGAGGCGATGGCTGAGAACGGCAAGGTCATCGTCACCGGCTGCATGGGTGCGGAACCCGAGCAGATCGAGGCGGCCTATCCGGGCGTGCTCTCGATCTCGGGCCCGCAGCAATATGAGAGCGTGCTGGAGGCCGTGCACCGGGCCCTGCCGCCGGTCCATAATCCGCACCTCGATCTGGTGCCGCCGCAGGGCGTCAAGCTGACGCCGCGCCACTACGCCTATTTGAAGATTTCCGAAGGCTGCAACAACCGCTGCAGTTTCTGCATCATCCCAAAACTGCGCGGCGACCTGGAGTCGCGCCCCGCCAACGACGTGCTGCGCGAGGCGGAAAGGCTCGTCGCAGCCGGCGTCAAGGAATTGCTAGTTATCTCGCAAGACACTTCGGCTTATGGCGTCGACGTGAAGTACGCGGAAAGTCCGTGGAAGGACCGCCAGGTCCGCGCCAAATTCTTCGACCTCGCCAAGGAACTCGGCGATCTCGGCGCCTGGGTGCGGCTGCAATATGTCTACCCCTACCCGCATGTCGACGAAGTCATCGGCCTGATGACCGAGGGCAAGATTCTGCCCTATCTCGATATTCCCTTCCAGCATGCGAGCCCGGACGTCCTGAAAGCCATGAAGCGTCCCGCCGCGCAGGAAAAGACGCTGGCGCGGATCAAGAAGTGGCGCGAGGAATGTCCCGAGCTCACGCTGCGCTCCACCTTCATCGTCGGCTTTCCCGGCGAAACCGATTCCGACTTCGCCTATCTGCTCGACTGGCTGGAAGAGGCCGAGATCGATCGTCTCGGCTGCTTCAAATACGAGCCGGTCGCGGGCGCCGCCTCGAATGGGATCGGAAATGCCGTGCCTGATGAGGTGAAGCAGGAGCGCTGGAACGCGCTGATGGCGCGGCAGCAGAAAATTTCCGCGCGCCGTCTGAAGCGCAAGGTCGGCACCAGGCAGCAGATCATCATCGACGAAGTCGGGCCGACAGTCGCTAGAGGCCGTTCAAAGGCTGACGCGCCGCAGATCGACGGCGCCGTCTATCTTTCCAGCCGCCGCCCACTGAAGGTCGGCGAGATCGTCACCGCGAAGATCGAGCGCGCAGATCAGTATGACCTGCACGGCAGCGTCGCGGGTTTTTGATAATCTGATTGCGCGGATGCGCAGGTGACCGAGTACTATCGATCCGTGGCGTGTCGCGTCCAAAACGATCACGCGCTAAATGCGGCAATGCTTAGCAGTAAGCTTCGCAGGTTGGGACGAAATCGACGAAATGAAAGACGCATGGATTCCAGTTATCGCGTCCGCAGCAGTGGCGGTCATTTCACTAGCGGGTGCAATTTACATCAAGACCAAGATTGAAAGGCCGATGATGTCGATGTGGTGGAATAGAATCGCCGCAATCCTAGTCGGTGCTGCAGTCGCCATTGCTGCTGACCATTTCTGGCACCTCGGATGGTATTTCGCGATTCCGTTGGGGGCCATAGCCTATGGCTGCGCTCGCTTCCCGGCATACCGCCGCTATGCCAAGGACACGAAACCTCGCGATCAGATTTCAAACTGAGACACTACCGTAACTTCAGAATAGAACCCGCAGCATTCACGCCGCTTGACACCGCCTGCCATCAGGCTGTATGGGCCAACGCCATGAAACTGAACCGGACCAACCGCCGCGCCTGCCTGCGTCGTCGCTCTGTCGACGATGATGGGTCGCGCCGTGTCCGACGACAACGCTGATTAGCTAGTTCAGCCAAGTTTTCGAGAAGGCCGCACCCTCAAAAGTGCGGCCTTCTTGCGTTTCGGCCTGCCCCTTCCCCAAACCCCTGAGGAGATCGACATGACCCATGCTGCCCATCCGTTCGACGCGCTGATGAACATCACCGCCCGCCCGCAGGCCGTGTTCGTTCGCGGCAAAGGCGCGTATCTGTGGGATGACGCCGGCAAGCGATACCTCGATTTCATGCAGGGTTGGGCCGTCAACTGCCTCGGCCATTCGCCGCCAGTCATCGCCGAAGCGCTTGCTGCACAGGCAAAACTGCTGCTGACGCCAAGCCCCGCCTTCTACAACGGCCCCGGCCTGAAGCTGGCGCAAGCACTTCGCGAGAAGAGCTGCTTCGATCAGGTCTTCTTCGCCAATTCGGGCGCGGAGGCCAATGAAGGCGCCATCAAGCTCGCGCGCAAATACGGCACGAAATACAAGAATGGCGCCTTCGAAATCATCACGTTCGAAGGCGGCTTTCACGGCCGCACGCTCGCGACCATGTCGGCATCGGGCAAGAAAGCGTTCGAGCCACTGTTCGAGCCGAAAGTGTCAGGCTTCCGCAAGGCCAGGCTCAACGATCTCGATTCAGTAAAGGCGCTGATATCGGACAATACGGTCGCGGTGATGCTGGAGCCGATCCAAGGCGAAGCCGGCGTCTGGCCGGCAACCGATGAGTTCATGAAGGCGTTGCGCGCGCTGACGAAAGAGCACGGCCTGCTGCTCATCGTCGACGAGATCCAGACCGGCATGGGCCGAACCGGAAAACTCTTCCACTATGAGCATGCCGGCGTCGAGCCCGACATCATGACGCTCGGCAAGGGTATCGGCGGCGGTGTGCCGCTGGCCGCCTTGCTCGCGACTGAACATGCCTCCTGCTTCGAGCACGGTGACCAGGGCGGTACGTTCAACGGCAATCCGTTGATGTGCGCTGCGGGGCTTGCGGTGCTTGAGGAGGTTTCGAAGCCGGAATTTCTGAAAGCGGCTGCGGATGCCGGCCTGTTTTTGGAAAGCGAGCTGCAGAAACTGTCCGCGCGTCACGGTCTCGGCGAGGTGCGCGGCCGGGGGCTGTTGCTGGCGCTCGATCTGAAACTGCCGATCGGCGCTGCGATCGTGGCCGAGGCGCTGGCGGATGGCGTGCTCATCAACTCGCCGCAGCCCGATGCACTGCGCTTCATGCCGGCGCTCAACGTCACGCGCGAGGAGATATCGCTGATGATCGATTGTCTTGATGCGATTTTGGTGAGGGCGGGAGCTGCGCGGAGGGTGGCGTAACCTCAATCGTCATTGCGAGCGAAGCGAAGCAATCCATCTCAGCGCAAGCGGAGGTATGGATTGCTTCGTCGCTTTGCTCCTCGCAATGACGGATGAGACTCTACGGCCGCAAAATCGCCGCCCCCGTCGTCGCCCGGCTCTCGAGCTCGGTATGTGCCTTCGCCGCGTCCTTCAGCGCATAGGCGTGGTTGATCGGCACGTGAAGCTTGCCGTTGATGACGGCAGCAAACAGCGTGTCGGCGCCTTCGAGCAGCTCCTTGCGGGTGCTGACATAGTCATTGAGCTTGGGCCGGGTGGCAAACAGCGAGCCGTGATTGTTGAGCTCGGCGAGCGGGAATGGCGGCACCGGGCCGGAGGCGTTGCCGAAGCTCACGAACAGGCCGCGGGGCCGCAAGCACGACAGCGAGCCCGGGAAGGTGGTCTTGCCGACGCCGTCATAGACGACGTCGCAGAGCTCGTTGCGGCTGATCTGCTTGACGCGCGCCACGAAGTCTTCCTCGTTGTAAAGGATGACGTGGTCGCAGCCATTGGAGAGCGCGAGATCGGCCTTCGCCTTGGAGCCCACGGTGCCGATCACATGTGCACCTAACGCCTTCGCCCATTGGCAGGCCAACAGACCAATGCCGCCCGCGGCGGCATGGATCAGCACGCGATGGCCAGGCTCGACCTTGAAGGTTTTGTGCAGGAGGTACCAGACGGTCAACCCCTTGAGCATCAGGACCGCGCCCTGCTCATAGGTGATGTGGTCGGGCAGCTTGACCAGCTTGTCCGCCGGGATCACTCGCTCGCCGGCATAGCCGCCGAGCGTAAAATAATAGGCGACGCGATCGCCGGGATGAAAATTGGTGACGCCGGGCCCAACGGCTATGACCTCGCCGGCGGCCTCGTTGCCTGCGATGAACGGCAGCCCCGGCGCCTTATAGAGGCCGGTGCGGAAATAGACGTCGATGAAATTGAGACCGACGGCGTGCTGACGGATGCGCACCTCGCCCGGTCCCGGCGCCGGCACGTCCACATCTTCATACACCAGGGCTTCCGGACCCCCTACCTTGTGCACGCGCACAGCCTTGGTCATGACAGTCTCTCCCTCGGTATTTCCTGGAACGCCAACCTGAAAGGCGAAACGAAAGCCATCGCCGGCTGGATGTCAACTCACCTGCCGGCTCCTGGCGGCCTTCTTGCGGTTACGCCTGGCGAGCACATTGAACATTTCGACCGCCGCCGCGAACAACATGGCAAAATAGATGTAGCCGCGCGGGATATGGAAGTGGAATCCGTCCGCCACCAGCGCCACGCCGATCAGCACCAGGAATGCCAATGCCAGCATCTTGGTGGTCGGGTGATTGGCCACGAACCGGGCCACCGGACCCGACGAGACGTACATGACGACGCATGCGATCACGATGGCGGCGATCATGATCTCCAGATCCTGCGCCATACCGATCGCGGTGATGATCGAGTCCAGCGAGAATACGATGTCGATGATGATGATCTGCACGATCACCCAGAAGAATGCGCTGGCCCTGGGTTCGGCATCGAGCTCGCCATCGCTCGCCTCGACCTCGCCATGAATTTCATGCGTCGCCTTCGCGATCAGGAAGGCGCCGCCGGCGATCAGGATGATGTCCCGCCAGGACAGTTCGACATTTCTTATCGTGATGACGGGCTCCGTCAGGCCGATCAGCCACACCAGCAGGGTGAGCAGCACGATGCGGAACACCAGCGCCAGCAGCAAGCCGATTTGACGCGCGCGTCTGGCCTGCGCCGGAGGAATGCGCGAGACGATCACGGAGATGAAAATGACGTTGTCGATGCCGAGCACGATTTCCAGCGCCGTCAATGTCAACAGCGCCGCCCAGGCTTCCGGGCTCGTCAATAATTCCATCATGCTCTGAACGACTTGATTTGCCGGATCACGGCGTCACTTCCTATTACGTAGGCCGCAATGGCGCAAAGCGCGACGACGATGGGAGCGCTCACGTTGAAATCGCAGATGAGCGTATAGATCGCCAGCACGGCTCCAATGGCCATCAGCCACAGGGTCAGCCAGCGTAGCCGCACCACCCGGATCGGATGCAGCACATGAAACGGGGCGAATGTGAGGGCGATCAGGATTGCGATTCCGAGAGTGGAGAGTATCGGCGGCAGGTGTAGCAAGAACAAATAAAACGCCGCCGCGTTCCACAGCGCCGGAAAGCCGCGAAAGTGATTGTCGGACGCCTTCATGCGCCGGTCCGCGAAATAGAGCGCACCGGAAACCATGATGCCGATGCCGAGCAGCGGCGCCGCCACCGGCAGCAGCAGCCCGCTTGCGGTGATGGCATAGGCCGGAACGAAGACGTAGGTCACGAAATCGACGACGAGATCGAGCACGTCGCCCGACCAGTTCGGTTGCAGCCGCACGACGTCCAGCTTTCGCGCCAGCGGCCCGTCGATGGCATCGATGATCAGGGCCGCGCCAAGCCAGCCGAACATGTTAGCCCAATGTTCGCGGACCGCCTCGAGCATCGCGAGCAGCGCAACGCCCGCGCCCAGTGCCGTGAAAATGTGTACGGCGAACGCGGCGATCCGCATTCGGCTGGTCGCGGGGGCGGAATCTGGCTCTGTGGTCTGGTCCATTGCTCCGGCAGTGCTATCAGGAATCGCCCCGATTTGCATATCGGCGCTTTGCGGCGTTCCGCCGCGCGTTTGAGCGGAAACATTTCGGCCGGTTGATGGCTTGAAAATGCCGGCCCGAGCGTCAATTGTCCCGATATGAATGACGCATCTCAAGTTTATGACGCCGCCGTGATCGGCGGCGGGCCAGCGGGCCTGACCGCAGCCGTCGCGCTGGCCGCTACCGGCGCGAGAACCGCCCTCCTCGCCCGCCGCGCCCCCTATGCCGACAACCGCACCACGGCGCTGTTGGGAGCCTCCACCGAGCTGCTCGAACGCCTTGAGGTCTGGCCGCGCTGCCAAGACAAGGCTGCCGCCTTGCGGACCATGCGCCTTGTCGACGACACCGACCGGCTGATCCGCGCGCCCGAAGTGCGGTTTTCCTCGGACGAGATCGGTCTCGAACAGTTCGGCTACAACATCGACAACCGATCGTTGATGGTTGCGCTCGAAGAGCGCGCCGCCGAGCTTTCCAGTTTGACTCGATTTGACGATGAGGCCGCCGCGATCGACCCGCAGGATGCGACCGTCGCCATCCGCAGCGGCAAGGGCGAGCAGCTTTTCGCGCGGCTCGTGGTCGGCGCAGACGGGCGGCAATCACCGTCCCGCGAGGCGGCCGGCATCAAGACCAGCCGCCGCGACCTTCATCAGTCGGCGCTTACCTTCAACATTTCCCATTCTCGACCGCACAACGGCATCTCCACCGAGTTTCACACCGCGCATGGTCCATGCGTATTCGTGCCCCTGCCCGGCAACCGCTGCAGCGTGGTGTGGGTTTCGGAAACCAGAGAAGCGGAGCGGCTGATCTCGCTTGGCGACGAGGAATTGTCGGAAGCCACGGAAAGACAGTCGCACTCCATTCTCGGCCGCGTCGAGGTGGAAGCCGGGCGCAACCTGTTTCCGCTGACGATCGAGCGTCCCGAGCAATTCGCCAGCCATCGCGTCGCGCTGGTCGGTGAATCCGCCCACGTGGTGCCGCCGATCGGCGCTCAAGGCCTCAACATGGGATTGCGCGATGCGGCCGACATCGCCGATATCGCCGGCAATGCGATCTCGCGCGGCGAGGATCCGGGGTCGCCGGCCGTGCTGGCGCGCTATCAATCCGCGCGTCGTGCCGACGTCGCAAGCCGCTTGATCGCGATCGATGTCGCCAACCGCTCCCTGCTCAGCGATTTCCTGCCCATGCAATCGCTGCGCGCGGCCGGCATGCACCTGCTCGGCTCGTTCGGACCGTTGCGGCGGCTTGCCATGCGCGAGGGGCTGGCGCCGACCTGGAAGCGCGTAAGCTAGCTCCGGACGCCCGCGTGAGGGCTGCGACCTCGCCCAACTCTACTTTGCATGGGGTTGTTTTCGCGATTTTGTATCTCCGCGCCACACTTACGGAAACACCAGCCGCCCGCTCTGGATGAACCACATCACGCTGGTCAGCGTGACCACGGATGCGAAGGTCCCGATCAGGACGGCGACGGACGCCGGCTCGATCCAGGTACTGTTCTGCCGGGCGATCACGAACACGTTCAGCGCCGGCGGCAGCGCGGCCATCAGGACGGCGGTCGCGGCCCAGGGCTGCGCAAACGGGCCGAACAGCAGCATCAGCCCGAACACGATGAGCGGATGGATCAGGAGCTTGATCACGATCACGCCGGGCACTTCCCAGGGCACGCGATCGAACGGGCGCAGCGCCACGGTAACGCCCAGCACGAACAGCGCCGTCGGTGCCGCCGCGTTCTGGAGAAATAGCAAGGTCCTGTCGACGGCGACCGGCACTTGAATGTGCAACGCCGCGACAAGCGCTCCCGCGGCGGCCGACATGATCAGCGGGTTGAGCACGATCTGCCGCGCGGCGATGCCAATGGCGTACAGGAGCGACGGATGCTTGCGATCGCTCAGCGCCATCAGCAGCGGCACGATCGTGAACAGGAAAATGCTGTCGCAGCAGAAGATCAACGCCGTCGGCGCCGCTGCCTTGGCTCCGAGCACCGCCAGCGCCAGCCCGGGGCCCATATAGCCGATATTGCCGTAAGCGCCGGCAAGGCCCGCCATCGTCGCCTTGCGCAGCGACAGCTCGCCGATGATGCGGCCTGCCACCATGGCAAGCACGAAGGCGCTCACGGTCGCCAGCGTGGTCGCGATCAGAAATGGCGGGTTGTTCAGTTCGGAAAATGGCGTCTCCGACATGATGCGGAATAGCAAGGCCGGCAGCGAGACGTAGAGCAGAAAGAAGTTCATCCAGGAGAGGCCCGACTCCGGCAGCCCCTTGGCCTTACCGCAGGCAAAGCCGATGAAGATCAGGCCAAAATAGGGAAGCGCGAGGTTGAGGATGTCGACCATCTCGTAAAGCGTCTTTTCGTCAGTGATTTTGGGGAGATGGCGCCGGATATGGCCACCACGCGTAAAGGTTAATTCGTCCTATTGCCCCTAGCATCGGCCACAATCATGGTCTATTCGACGGGGCATGATCAAAGCGCGCACCGCCAAATTTCAGATCGGGCAGATCGTCCGCCACCGGGTGTTTTCATTCCGTGGCGTGATTTTCGATATCGATCCGGAATTCAACAATACCGAGGAATGGTGGTTGTCGATCCCAGAGGAGGTTCGGCCTGCCAAGGATCAGCCGTTCTATCACCTGCTCGCGGAAAACTCGGAGTCCGAATACGTCGCCTACGTCTCCGAGCAAAATCTGCTGCCGGACGATTCCGGCGAGCCGATCCGGCACTCGCAGGTGGCCGAGATCTTCGTGAAGGACAAGTCCGGCGGCTACCGCCCGCGCAACCCGTCGCTGAACTAGTAGACTAGCAATCTCTGCCCAACGAAAAAGGCGCCCTGGTCGGGCGCCTTTTGTTTTGTCGAATGGCGCGGCTGTTACTTCGCTGCCGGATTTGCAGTGGCGCCGCCCGGCTGGGCGCCCTCCAGCTTCTTGCGTTGCTCCTCAGCACGCTTCTGCAGCTCTTCCTGCAGTTTCTTCTGGTTTTCCTCGAACTGCTTCGGATCGGTCGGCGGACCGTCAAAGGCCTTGGCGAATTCACCGGCGAGCGGCAGCGGCAGCGTCAGCGGCGCGCCGTTGGAATTGATCGCCTGAACAACCAGATTCTGGCCCTTCTTCAAGTTGGCGATCAGCTCGGGGGTTGCTTCGTAGTCCGACATGCAGCCGTTCTGGAAGCAGATTACATAGGGGCCCTGCTGCGGCGGATTGTTATCAATGATGATCCGGGTTCCGTGCACGAGCTGCATGCCGAGCGGTAAGGTCACGCGAAGGAGCTTCTTCGGCTCGCCTTCCGGCTCGATGATGACGGCGGCGATGACGGGTTGGCCCGACTCGATGCGGCCGTCCTTGCCGGTGAAGCAAACCTGCTTGGCGCCGGCTTCCTGACCCTTGAGGCAGAACTTGGTCCAGGGCGCGTAGATTAGCTGGACCTGCTGCTCCTGGGGCGGGGGGGCGGCGCCGGGAGCGCCAGCCGGAGGGGCTTGTGCCGCGGGAGCGCCGGCGGGACCCTTGGGAGCAGCCTTCGGAGGCGCTTTCGGAGCGGCAGGCGCCGGGGCAGCCTTCGGGGCCCCGGGCGCTGGCTGCTGAGCTTGCACGCCCGACGCAATCAACGTTGCCGACAATGCCGAGGCCGCCAACAGGGCGATCTGCCCACGCGGCCGAATCGACGCGGCGAAGATACGGAAATTCATTGCGGAAAACCCTTTCTGAACCGGAGCGCCCGAAACCGCTACAGGCACCGACACCAAGCCGCGCTGGGGCGGCTGTCTCGTTGGCAATTGAGGCGGTTACGTGACAGGCGTTCCCGCGGTCATCAACTGCCCGCCTTCAATACAGCGGCAGACGAAAAGATCAATGCCGACAAGCATCTTTGGCGTTCCCCGCAGGCCGAGGCCGAAGCCTATGGTAAAGCTTTCTTCGTGCGCATTTTCGAATCAGATACCTGCCCGTCCATGACCCGCTTCGGTCGTATCCGCCTGCGTGTGCTCGCGGGCATTGCCCTGGCGCTGGCTGTGACGCCGCTCGCGCCAGTCCACGAAACCAGAGCGGCCGAAAGCCCCGCGCTGGCGATGCACGGCGCGCCTGCTCTTCCCGCCGGTTTCACGCATATGCCCTACGTCAATCCCGAAGCGCCGAAGGGCGGACGGCTGGTCTGGGGCGCCCTGGGAACTTTCGACAGCGTCAACCCCCTGATCGTCCGCGGCCTCGCGGTTCAGCAGATCAGGGGCTTCGTGGTCGAGAGCCTGATGGCGCGCAGCAACGATGAGGCTTTCACGCTCTATGGCTTGCTGGCCAAAACCGTCGAGACCGACGACGCGCGCAGCTACGTCTCGTTCCACCTCGACCCGAGGGCGCGCTTCGCCGACGGCAAGCCGGTCACAGCAGAGGACGTCCTGTTTTCGTGGGCCTTGCTGCGCGACAAGGGGCGCCCCAATCACCGCCAGTATTATTCCAAAGTCGTAAAGGCCGAAGCGCCCGATCCGCTCACCGTGCGGTTCGATTTCGGCGGTGGCAACGACCGCGAATTGCCGCTGATCCTCGGTCTAATGCCTGTCTTGCCGAAGCATGCGGTCGATCCGGCAACGTTCGAGGAAACCACGATGACCGGACCGGTCGGTTCCGGCCCCTATCGCGTCGCCGCCGTTAAGCCCGGCGCCAGCGTCACCCTGACCCGCAATCCCGACTACTGGGGCCGTGATCTGCCGGTGAATCGGGGCTTGTGGAACTTCGACGAGATCAGGATCGACTTCTACCGCGAATCCAACGGCCAGTTCGAGGCATTCAAGCGCAGCCTCTATGACTTTCGCGCCGAGCACGAGCCGCTCCGCTGGCATGAAGGTTACGATTTTCCGGCCGCCCGCAACGGCGAAGTGATCCGCGATACCATCAAGACCGGAATGCCGCAGCCCTCGGAATTCCTGGTGTTCAACACGCGGCGTCCGGTGTTTTCAGACGTCCGCGTGCGGCAGGCCCTGACGCTGCTGTTCGATTTCGAGTGGATCAACCGCAATTACTTTTTCGGGCTCTATGCGCGCGCGGCAGGCTTCTTCGCAGGGTCCGAACTATCCGCCTACGCCCGCCCGGCCGACGAGCGCGAGCGCGAACTCTTGAAGCCGTTCGCGGCACGGATCCGGCCGGATATTCTCGATGGTACGTACCGCCTGCCCGTCACCGACGGATCTGGCCGCGATCGCACGACGTTGCGCAGCGCGCTCAAGTTGCTGTCGGAAGCCGGCTACGATCTCGATGGCGCCGTGCTGCGGCAGCGTTCGTCCCGGACGCCGCTCACCTTCGAAATCCTGGTGACGACGCGCGACCAGGAGCGGATTGCGCTTTCCTATCAGCGCGACCTCAAGCGCGCCGGCATCGAGGCCAGCGTCCGCGCGATCGACCCCGTGCAATTCGACCAGCGCCGGCTGGGGTACGAGTTCGATATGCTGCAGAACCGCTGGGACCAGTCGCTATCCCCCGGCAACGAGCAGTCCTTCTACTGGGGCAGCCAGGCCGCCGACATTCCCGGCACCCGGAATTACATGGGGGCCAAGGAGCCCGCGATCGACGCCATGATCGCTGCCCTGCTCGAGGCGCGCGAACGCCCGCCTTTCGTCTCCGCGGTGCGGGCCCTCGATCGCGTCCTGATGTCGGGCTTCTACGCAATTCCAGTGTTTAACGTGCAGGAGCAATGGATTGCGCGGTGGAATCGGATAGAACAACCTACAGCGAACGCGTTGACGGGCTATCTGCCGGAAACCTGGTGGCAGAAGCCGGAAATGAAGTGAACTCGCCAAGCGATCCAACCTCCGTGACAGAGCCGAAGTAACGCCGTGACCCAGCCCACCGCTTCGCCAACGCTCGATACGTTGTTCAAACGGAACCTGGCACGGCAGCCGGACGCGCTGGCGCTGGTCGATCCCCCCAACAAGCAGCGCATCACCGGCCAGCCGCCGAAGCGTCTTACCTTCGCGCAGGCCGACCGTATGATCTCGTCGCTGGCCGCGCACTTCATCGAATCCGGCTTGCCGTCCAATTCCGTGATCGCGGTTCAATTGCCGAACACCATCGAATTCGCGCTCACCGTGCTCGCCGCCTTCCGCGCCGGCCTGGTCGTCGCGGTGCTGCCGCTGCTCTGGCGGCAGTCGGAATTGACCATGGCGCTCAACCGCACCGCCGCGCGGGCGATCGTGACCTCGAGCAAGGTCGACGGCGTGATCTACTCGGATATCGCTATGAACGCTGCCGCCGAAGCGTTCTCGATCCGCCATGTCTGCGGCTTCGGCGGCGACCTGCCCGAAGGCATGGCCTCGCTCGACAACGCCATCTTCCGGGAATCCCCGACCACGCGCGCCGTGGTCCAGGACGGCCGCAAGGCGGCGCTGATTTCCTTCGATGTCACCTCGGACGGTTTCCGGCCGATCCCGCGCGCCCATCTCGGCCTGATTGCGGGCGGCCTTGCCATGTCGCTCGAAAGCGACGTGCCGCAGGGCGCAACGATCCTATCGGCGTTCTCGCCGATGTCATTTGCCGGCCTCGCCTCGTCGCTGGCGATCTGGCTGCTGTCGGGCGGAACACTGGTGTTGCACCATCCTTTCGACGACGAGGTGCTGGAACAGCAGATCATCGAGCAGGCCTGCGACACGCTGATCGCACCTGCCCAACTGGCGCTGCGGCTGGACGAACTGGACCTCGGCGCGCGGATGCCGAGCCTGCGCAACGTCATCGGCCTATGGCGGACCCCGGAGCAGGTCGGCTCCAGCGCGTGCTGGGTCGCGCAACAGGTGACGCTGACGGATGTCTATCTATTCGGCGAGGCCGGATTGTTCGGCGCGCGCCGGATCGCGGAGGACGGCTCGCCGGCCCTGATCAAGCCGGGTCCCCACGGTGCGCCGCGCGATCTGCCGGGATCGTCGATCGCGGGCGAGATATTGCTGACCCCGCGCGGCACGTTGGGACTGCGCGGACCGATGGTGCCGGTCGCGGCCTATGCGCCGCCTCCACCGCCGAGCGATTCCCTGATCGCGGCGCCGCCGCGCGATTACGTCGATACGGATTACGCGGCGCGGCTCGACCGCGTGACCGGCGCGGTCAATATCACCGCGCCGCCGTCCGGCGTGATGGCTGTCGGCGGCTACCGATTCCTGGCGCAGGAGCTCCAGGAGTGGGCGCGCCGGCTCGGTCAGGGCGCGCTGCTGACCGCGCTGCCGGACCGCCTCAGCGGCCATCGGCTCGCCGGCCGTGCGCTCGACAATGCCCGCGCCCGAGACGCGCTGACAGAACTTGGACTTAACCCGTTGATGGTTGAAGCATTTAGGGATCGGAGCAACGCCGCCTGAGAGGCCGCTGGCGGGCGCCCGTTGACGCCGCATTAAGCGCGGCAAACTAGGATCGCAGCTTCCTATTGCGCACCTGGTCCGAGTTCTCAGATGTCCCAGCAAGGTCCGATCCTCGTCGTATCGACCGCGAAACGGCCGTCCTTTGCCGCCATGCTCGATGTTGCGAGACTGTTTCCGGTGGTCGAGAGTGGCTGGGCGGATGCGGCGCGCGCGGTCGAGCAGGTGCAACCGGCCGCCGTGCTGGCCGAAACCTCCGGTACCAATGCAGCCGGACTGGCGGAGCTGGCCGTGCGGGTCGCGGCGCGACAGCCCTATCTGCCGCTGATCGCGATCGACCCGCAGAACCCTGTTCCGGACAACGTCATTCCCTTTTTTCAGAGCCAAGTCCCACACGCCCAACAAGGCGGCTCCGACCGGCTGGCTGCCCGCCTGCGTGCCGCGCTGCGCGTGCGGTCATTGCATGCGACTGTGATGCGCCGGCTGGTGCCGGCAGCGCCAATGGCGTTGTCGCATATCGATCCGGCGCGCGACGCTACCGTGCTGCTGATCGGCCGCGGCGGCGCCTATCCGGCGCTGTCGGTCGCGCTTGGCGAGCGCACCGGCGTGGTCGGCGCGCTTTCGATCGAGGCGGCAGCGAAGCATCTCAACGCCAGGGACATCGACGGTGTCGTGCTCGGCGAAGGATTCAGCCTGCGCGTGGTCGATGCCTTCCTCACCGTGCTGACCGAGGACGCCCGCTTCCGCAATCTTCCCGTCGTCGTGGCGGCGGGCGATCTGGTGCCGGCCTATGATTTGCCGAACCTCGAGATCGTCTCCGGCGACGCTGTCGAAGTGGCAGCGATTGGGCTCCCGCTGATCCGCCAGCACGCCTTCGAAGCGCATCTGAGCCGCACGCTGAAGGCCATCGACGCCGATGGCCTGATCGACGCGCGGACCGGTCTGCTTACCCAGGAAGCCTTCGAGCGCGACTTTGCCAGCGCCATCTACCAGACGCAGCAACGCGGCGGCGGATTGTCGGTGGCGCGCTTTGCGTTCGATCCCGAACACCCCCGCGCGCAATTCGATGGCGCGCGGATCATCAGCCGCCTGATGCGACAGATGGATTTCGGCGCCGCCCAGGACGACGGCTCGGTTGTCGTGGTCTTCGCCGAGGCCGACCTGAAGTCGGCTCACGCCATCGCGCGGCGGCTGTCGAGCGTGATGCGCCATACCAGCCACGGCCAGCGCGACGCACGGTCGGAGCCAACCGTGACGGTCGCAACGCTGCTGCCGAACGATTCCGCGAAATCGCTGCGGTCACGGCTGCAGGAAGACGCGCAACGGGCAGCGTCATAGGTGGGCAAAGGCGCGCTTCGCGCCGTGCCCACCATCTATCCACAATGCTGTTGTGAATGGTGGGCACGCGGAGCCTGTCATCGGGCGCGCATTCGCGCGACCCGTGGGCTTTGCCCGGCCTACGGTTCCTCGCAATTGACGGGAGAAGCCAGGCCGAATCTCCTACGCCGCCTTCTTGCTCTCCGCGAGATTGGCGAGCTGCCGCAAGATCTCGGTCGTACCCATCAACCGCTCCTCAGGCGTCTTCCATTGCTGCAGGAACACCACCTTCATATCCGGCCGCACCTTCGCGGCCTGGCCGTGCTGACGGATAAAGGCGACGAGGCGATCCGGCTGGGCAAAGCTGTTGTCGCGGAACGAGATCACGGCGCCCTTCGGACCCGCATCGACTTTCTCGACATTGGCGCGGCGGCAGTAGGCCTTGATGGCCGCGACCTTGAAGAGATAGCGGACCTCGTCCGGCAGCACGCCGAAACGATCGCGCATCTCGGCGGCAAAATTGTCGATCTCCTCGTCGGTATCGAGATCGGCGAGCCGACGATACAGCGACAGCCGCACCGAAAGATCGTTGACGTAATCCTCGGGGATTAGCACCGGCATGCCGATGGTGATCTGCGGCGACCAGCGGTCTGCGGCGGGCTCGGCCACGCCGGCCTTGAGGTTGAGGATCGCCTCCTCCAGCATCGATTGATAGAGCTCGAAGCCAACTTCCTTGATGTGACCGGATTGTTCTTCGCCGAGCAGATTGCCGGCGCCGCGGATGTCGAGGTCGTGAGATGCGAGCTGAAAGCCCGCGCCCAGCGTTTCCAGCGACTGCAGCACCTTCAACCGCCGCTCGGCCTGTGCGGTAATTTTCTGCTGCGCTGGCAACGTGAACAGCGCGTAGGCGCGGAGCTTCGAGCGCCCGACCCGCCCGCGCAACTGATAGAGTTGCGCCAGCCCGAACATATCCGCGCGGTGCACGATCAGCGTATTGGCGTTCGGAATGTCGAGGCCGGACTCGATGATGGTGGTCGAAAGCAGGATGTCGTATTTGCCGTCATAGAAGGCCGATATGATGTCCTCGATTACGGTCGGCGGCATCTGGCCGTGCGCAACCGCGACCTTCATTTCCGGCACGTTCTTGTCGAGGAAGTCCTTGACGCCGGCAAGGTCCTCGATCCGCGGCACGACGTAGAACGCCTGCCCGCCGCGGTAGCGTTCGCGCAGTAAGGCCTCGCGGATCATCAGGGGATCGTGCGGCGCCACGAAGGTGCGCACCGCGAGGCGATCGACCGGGGGCGAGGCGATAATCGAAAGGTCGCGCACGCCGGTCAGCGCAAGCTGCAGCGTCCGCGGGATTGGCGTCGCGCTCAGCGTCAAGACATGCACCTGCGCCCGCAACTGCTTCAGCTTTTCCTTGTGGCTGACGCCAAAGTGCTGCTCCTCGTCGACAATCAACAGGCCCAGATCGCGGAACTTGATCGACTTGCCGAGCAGCGCATGGGTGCCGACCACGATGTCGACATTGCCTTCGGCCAGCCCCTTCTTGACCTGCGTCAGCTCCTTGGCCGGGACTAGGCGGGAGGCCTGCGCGACATTGACTGGGAAACCTCTGAAGCGTTCGGCAAAATTCTTGCTGTGCTGGCGGGCAAGCAGCGTGGTCGGCACGACGACGGCGACCTGCTTGCCTTCGAGCGCGACCGCGAATGCCGCGCGCAACGCCACCTCCGTCTTGCCGAAGCCGACATCGCCGCAGATCAGCCGGTCCATGGGACGGCCGGTTTCAAGGTCTTTCAGCGTGGATGTGATGGCGCCAAGCTGATCCTCGGTCTCCTCATAGGGGAAACGCGCACAGAATTCGTCATAGACATGCGGCTGCACCGGCATTTTCGGCGCTTCGTGCAGTTGCCGCTCGGCTGCGATCTTGATGAGTTCGCCGGCGATCTCGCGGATCCGGTTCTTCAGCTTGGCCTTGCGCGCCTGCCAACCGCCGCCACCCAGCCGGTCCAATTCGACATTGGCGTGATCGGAGCCATAGCGCGACAGCAACTCGATATTCTCGACCGGCAGGAACAGCTTTGTTTCAGCGGCATAATGCAGTTCGAGACAGTCATGCGGCGCGCCGCCCACCTCGATCGTCTGCAAGCCGACAAAGCGCCCGATGCCGTGCTCGACATGCACCACGAGATCGCCGGTCGAAAGGCTCGTGACTTCCGAGATGAAATTGTCGAGCTTGCGGCTTGATTTGCGCTGCCGCACCAGGCGGTCGCCGAGGATGTCCTGCTCGCTGATGACGGCGAATTCGTCGGTCTCGAAACCGCTCTCCATGCCGACCACCGCCAGCATGGCCTCGTTGCGCGGCGTCGCCTGCACGGTACGCCAGGCGTTGACGGTGGTGATATTGGCGAGCTTGTGGTCCCGCAGCATGCTGCCCATGCGGTCGCGCGAGCCTTCGCTCCACAGCGCGATCACCACTTTCTTGCGCTGCGCCTGCAATGCAAGCACATGCGCCACGACGGCTTCGAAGACGTTGACGGAAGTGTCGGCCCGCTCGGGCGTGAAATTGCGGCCCTGCCTCGCGCCGGCGTCGAACACGTCCCCGGCCCCTTCCGGCACCGCAAACGGCGTCAGCCGCGCCACCGCAGCTTCGCTCAGCCGCGTCGTCCACTCCGTTTCCGTCAAGTAGAGCCGGTCCGGCGGCAACGGCTTGTAGATCGCGCCTGACCCCGGATGTTCCAACGCCTCGCGCCTGGCCTCGTAATAGTCCGCGATCTGCTTGAAGCGTTCGCGTGCGGCGTCCTCGCCTTGCGGTTCGATCGCGATCGGCGCATCGTCGAGGTAATCGAACAGCGTATCCATCCGCTCCTGGAACAGCGGCAGCCAGTGCTCCATGCCAGGATGGCGGCGGCCCTCACTGACGGCCTCATAGAGCGGATCGTCGCGCTCGGGCGCGCCGAAGGCTGCGACATAGCCCATGCGAAAGCGGCGGATGGTTTCAGTGACGAGCTGGAATTCAGAGATCGGCACCAGGTCGAGCCCGCGCATGTCGAGCAGCGTGCGCTGGGTTTCCGCATCGAAGGTGCGGATCGATTCGAGGGAGTCGCCGAAGAAGTCGAACCGCACCGGCTGGTCGAGCCCGGCCGGAAACAGATCGAGGATGCCGCCGCGCACGGCGTACTCGCCGGGCTCGCGCACGGTCGAGGAGCGGTTGTAGCCATTGTGCTCCAGCCAGGCGACGATCGAATCCATCGGTACGACATGACCGGGCGCGACCGACAGCGCCTGCGCCGCCACAACTTCGCGCGCGGGCACGCGCTGTACGATGGCGTTGACGGTCGTCAGCACGATCAGCGGTTTGTCGCTGCCCTGCAGGCGCGACAGCCGCGCCAGTGTCGTCAGCCGCTGCGCCAGGACACCGCCGTGCGGCGACACCCGGTCATAGGGCTGGCAGTCCCAGGCCGGAAACTGCATCACCGGCAAATCAGGGGCGAAGAATTCCAGCGCCCGCGCCAGTTGTTGCATGCGCGGACCGTCGCGGCAGACCACGGCAAGGCTGACCGCCGGCGGTTTCGGCTTGGCTGCGACCGCACGCGCGAGGTCGGAGACGACGAGCCCCTCCGCGCCCTCGGCGACATTGGCAAAGGTCAGCGCGCGGCCGGGAGCCAGCAGCGCGGCGGGCGATTTGACAGGTGCCTTCATGCGTCGTGGTCCACGGCGCGAAACGCCTTGATACGATCGAACAGCGCGGTCGTCGCATACTCCGGATCGAGCGGCTTGTCGCCGGTCAGCGCTGCATAGAGGTCGGGATCGGGGACCTCGATCAGGCGCTCCAGTTCGGTCAACTCGTCATCGCGCATGCCCGATATCTCGGCATCCGCAAAGCGCCCGAGGATGAGGTCCATCTCACGGGTGCCCCGATGCCAGCAGCGAAATAAAAGCCGCTTGCGGCGGTCATCGAGGCCACCGCTCGATCGTGTCGTACCCGTCATTTTCACTGGTCCCATCCGAACGCCAAAAGCCCGGACGTGCCGGGCCGGCTTGATATAGCGGTCGAGATGACGAATGTCAGCCCCAACAGTTCCGTGAATTACAACTACGGTGTCATTGCCGGGCTTGACCCGGCAATCCATCATCTCTTGAAGAGTGATGGATGCGCGGTCCCGTCTCCGCCAAGGCTTCGCCGGACCACGAGGGCGCCCGGCCGCCGAAGCCTTGGCGAAGGCGGTAAGCCCGCGCATGACGCGCTATGTGCGACGAGAGACCTGATGCGCCCCACCCTGCTCAATCCCTTGTTTGCGCCGGTCACGAGCCTGCCTGGCGTCGGGCCGAAACAGGACAAGCTGTTGCGCTATCTGCTCGACCGCGATGAGACCCCGCGGCTGGTCGATCTCTTGCTGCACCTGCCGGCCAGCGTGATCGACCGCCGCGCGCGGCCGAAAATCCGCGAGGCGGTACCGGGAACCGTGGTGACGCTGGAAGTCACCATCGACCGCCACCGGCCGCCCCCGCCCCGCAATGCCCGCGCGCCCTACCTCGTCTATGCTTCTGATGATACCGGCGACGTGGTGCTGACGTTTTTCCGCGCCAAGCCCGGCTACGTCGAAAAGCTGCTGCCGGTCGGCGAGAAGCGCTACGTGTCCGGCACGCTGCAGATGTATGACGGCATCCCGCAGATCGTGCATCCCGACCGCGTCGTCGACGAAGCCGGCTTTGCAAAACTCAGCGGTATCGACCCGGTCTATCCTCTCACTGAAGGTCTCGCACTGGGTTCGCTGCGCCGGGCCATCGCGCAGGCGCTGCAGAAGTTGCCGGAACTGCCCGAATGGATCAGCCCGGAAGTGATCCGCCGCTGCAACTTTCCGCCGATTCGCCAAGCGCTCACCCGCGTGCATGTGCCGGTCGAGCTCACGGACATTTTGCCTGACGGCCCGTTCTGGTCGCGGCTCGCCTTCGACGAGCTGCTCGCCGGCCAACTGGCACTGGCGCTGGTGCGCGCGCAATTGCGGCGTCCGGCCGGCGACCGCAATGCCGGCGATGGTCACCTGCGCCACAAGATCATCGATGCGCTGCCCTACGCGCTCACCGCCTCGCAGCGCGCGGCGGTCGCGGCCATCACCGAAGATTTGCTCCAGCCGGTGCGGATGTTGCGGCTGCTGCAGGGCGATGTCGGATCGGGCAAGACGGTGGTGGCGCTGCTCGCCGCGGCTGCGGTCACCGAGGTCGGCAAGCAGGCCGCGCTAATGGCGCCGACCGAAATCCTCGCGCGCCAGCATATCAAGACGATCGCGCCGCTGGCCGAGCGCGCAGGTCTTCGTGTGGCGATCCTGACCGGCCGCGAAAAAGGCAAGGAGCGGCGTGAAATTCTGGCGCGGCTCGAAGCCGGCGAGATCGACTTTCTGGTCGGCACCCATGCGCTGATCCAGGACGACGTGATCTTCAAGGCGCTGGCGCTGGCGGTGGTCGACGAACAGCATCGCTTCGGCGTACGCGAACGGCTCGCGCTCACCAACAAGGGCGAGGCCGTCGACGTGCTGGTCTTGAGCGCAACACCGATCCCCCGCACGCTGGTACTCACTTATTTCGGCGATATGGACGTCTCCGAGTTGCGGGAAAAACCGGCTGGCCGCCAGCCGATCGACACCCGCGCCGTTCCCGCCAGCCGCCTCGATGAAGTGGTCGATGCCGTCGGCCGCGCGCTGAAATCAGGCAAGCTGGTCTACTGGATCTGTCCGCTGGTCGAAGAATCCGAGGCCGAGGGCACTGAACATCTCACCAACGCCACCGAGCGTTTCGAGCGGCTGCGGAAACGTTTCGGCGACCGCGTCGGGCTGGTGCATGGGCAGATGAAGGGCCCGGATAAGGATCGCGTGATGGCGCAGTTTGCCGCCCACGAGATCGGGCTCCTGGTCGCCACCACCGTGGTCGAGGTCGGCGTCGACATTCCCGCGGCTACCATCATGGTGATCGAAAACGCCGAGCGTTTCGGGCTCGCGCAATTGCACCAGCTCCGCGGCCGGATCGGCCGCGGATCGGAGTCCTCGACCTGCCTGTTGCTCTACAAGGAGCCGCTCGGTGAGATGTCGGCGGCGCGGCTGAAGGTGATCCGGGAGACCACCGACGGCTTCAGGATTGCGGAGGAGGATCTCAAACTGCGCGGCGAAGGCGACGTGCTCGGCATCCGCCAGAGCGGCCTGCCCGGCTATCGCATTGCCCGCTCCGACGTGCACGGTCAACTCATCACGCAGGCGCGCGACGAAGCGCTGCGCATCATGAAGGACAATCCGAAGCTCAAGGGCGAGCGCGGTGAAGCGCTGCGCTGTCTGCTCTATCTGTATGAGCGCGATGAAGCGGTGCCGCTGATCGGCGCTGGATAATTCGCAACCGTGGCAACGCGAAGCCGGTAGTGCTCGGCGCCGTCGACGATCTTGTCGAGCAGCGCATCCAGAGCCCAGAATTTCTCGCGGATATCGAAGGTGACGGCGCGGCTGTCGGTGCAGGAGAACGTGCCGAGGCGCTGGTGATAGAGCTTGGCAAGCTTCGGGTAGCCCATCGGTTCGGCCATGGCCGACAGCGCGAGGTAGACGGAAAGTTCGTCCGCTAGCGCCGGATGATAGGCATGCTCGGTCATCAGCCACCTGTAGAGATCGGGATGAAAGTTCGTGAATACGCCGGTGAAGCCGCGTGAGCCGGCTTTCATTGCCTCAAAGGCAATCGCCGCATTGGCATTGACGATGGAAAGCGGCGTGCCCCGGGTCAGCGTCACGCGGCGCTTCACCGTTTCGAGGTCGCAGGACACATCCTTGAGGATGACGAAGCGGCCGGTGTTGGCGCAGAACTTTAGTTCATCATCGGTGAGCAGGCGGCGATAGGGCGCCGGGCATTCGTAAAGACCTAGCGGAATTTGCTTCGGCAGCCGATCGAGCAGCCAAGTCAGATCGTCGATGAACTTGCTGCCGCCTTCCTGCTTGGCGTCGAGCCGGTTGGTGACGAGCACCATGCCGTCGACACCGGTCGCGGCAATCGCGGTCAGCTCGGCAAGTTGGTCGTCCAGGCTCTCGCTGATGTGACCGGACGCGATCACCGGGACTTGGCCGGCTGCGGCTTTCTTGACGAAAGCGGCGAGCGCAACCCGTTCGTCGAGAGTGAGAAACTGCATCTCGCTGGACTGGCAGACCGCAAACAGCGCGTCCGAACCATTGTCGATGTACCATTCCACCAGCCGGCCGAGGCCGGGATAGTCGATCTGGCCGCTTTCGGTAAACGGCGTGATCATCACCGGAATGATGCCTTCGATCTTCTTCGTCATGATGTCGGCGCCGCCCTACTCCACCTTCGCCTTCGCGGGAGCCGGCTTCAGACCCGCGGCCGAATTGGCCACGCGCGCCGCGTTCGCCATGCCGGCCAGCGCGCCGTTGCGCTTCTGTTGATCGGAGCCGGGCTGCACCACGCCGGCCGACATGATCAGCGTCGCGGCGTCCTCGGTCGTCATGTCGACTTCGATGATCTTGCTCTTCGGCACGTAGAAAAAGAAACCCGTGGTCGGGTTCGGCGCGCAGGGCAGGAACACCGAGATGTGCTCTTCCTGGTCGGGAAGCTGGCTGGCGATGTTCACGCTCGGCGGCTGCGAGATCAAGACGATCGACCACATGCCCGGCGAGGGAAATTCAACCAGGCCGACCTTGCGAAAGCTCGACCCCTTGCCCGAGAACAGCGTCTCGAACACCTGCTTCAGGCCGCGATAGATCGCGCGCACCACGGGCATGCGCCCGAGCAGCCGCTCGCCGAGGTCGACCAGCGTCCGCCCGATCAAATTGGCGGTAAGGAAGCCCAACAGTGTCAGCGCAACCACCGCGACGATCAGCCCCGAGCCGGGCAGCCCGAATGGCAGATAGGTTTCCGGCCGGTAGGCCGTGGGCACGAACGGCCGGACGATACTGTCGACCCAGTTCACGAACCACCAGGTCAGGTAGAGCGTGATCGCGACCGGCCCTGCGACAATCAGTCCGGTCAGAAAATAGTTCCGGAAACGGGCCATTAGCCCGGGAGGGTGAGCCTCTGGGAGAGGTTCATCCAGGGGCGCGGTCGGGGGCAGCTCTTCGCGGTTCATTCGGGTTCCAGGTCGGGGCGCAGCGGGCCTTATGCCAGCTAAGCCATCCTAGCAGGTTTTTGAAGGGCCAGCGTGACAGCCGATAGTCTTGACTATTCGACGGTTACCGATTTGGCGAGATTTCGCGGCTGATCCACGTCGGTGCCCATCACCACGGCTGTATGATAAGCCAGAAGCTGCACCGGGATGGCATAGACCATCGGGGTGAATGCCGACGCCATGTCGGGCAGCACGATGGTAACAAGGGAATCGACGGTGGCCTCCGCTGCGCCCTTGGCATCGGTCATCAGGATGATGTTGCCGCCGCGGGCTGCGACTTCCTGCATATTGGAGACCGTCTTCTCGAACACCCGGTCGAACGGCGCGATCACCACCACCGGCATGTTCTCGTCGATCAGCGCGATCGGCCCGTGCTTGAGTTCGCCGGCGGCATAGCCCTCGGCATGGATGTAGGAAATTTCCTTCAGCTTCAGCGCGCCTTCCAGCGCCATCGGGTAGCTGGTGCCGCGGCCGAGATAGAGCACGTCCTTCGATTTCGAGATGTCGCGCGCCAGCTTTTCGATCTGCGGTTCCAACGTCAGCGCCGCCGCCATCAGCCGCGGAATCTCGACGAGGCCGTGGACGAGCTTGGTCTCGTCTTCGTCAGACAATTCGCCGCGCGCCTTGCCGGCGGCGACTGCGAGCGAGGCCAGCACCATCAACTGGCAGGTGAAGGCCTTGGTCGACGCGACACCGATCTCGGGACCGGCGAGCGTCTGCAGCACGGTTTCGCTTTCGCGCGCAATCGTCGACGTCGGGACGTTCACCACCGACAGGGTGTGAACGCCCTCAGCCTTGGCGTAGCGCAGCGCGGCCAGCGTGTCAGCGGTCTCGCCGGATTGCGAAATGAAAATCGCGAGATCGCCCTTGCGCAAGGGCGCCTCGCGGTAGCGGAATTCGGAGGCGATATCGATTTCGACCGGAATGCGCGCCAGCCGCTCGAACCAGTATTTGGCGACATAGCCGGCATAGTTCGCAGTGCCGCAGGCCGTGATCGAAATGCGCTGGATGTCCTTGAAGTCGAACGGCAGCTTGACCGGCAACATGACGCGCTCGCTCGCCATGTCGATGTAGCGCGCCAGCGTGTGGCCGACCACTTCCGGCTGCTCGTGAATTTCCTTGGCCATGAAGTGGCGGTAGTTCGCCTTGTCGACCAGCGAGGTCGAGGCGCTGTGCTTGACCGCATCCCGATGAACGATTGCGTTGGTCTTGTCGTAGATGACAGCGCCCTTGCGCGTCAGCACCACCCAATCGCCGTCTTCGAGGTAGCTGATCGTATCGGTGAACGGCCCGAGCGCGATCGCATCCGACCCCAGATACATTTCGCCGTCGCCGTGACCGATCGCCAGCGGCGGGCCGTTGCGGGCGCCGATCATCAGATCGTCGTCGCCCGCGAAGATGAATCCGAGCGCAAACGCACCGCGCAGTTCCGACAGCGCCGCCCTCACCGCTTCGACCGGCTTGATGCCCCTCTGCAGCAGGCTATCGACCAGATGCAGAACGATCTCGGTGTCGGTTTCGGTCTTGAAGACCGCGCCCTTCTTCTCCAGCGCTTCGCGCAGCTCGCGAAAGTTCTCGATGATGCCGTTGTGAACGACGGCGACGCGATCCGTGGCGTGCGGGTGCGCATTGTTCTCGGTCGGCTTGCCGTGCGTTGCCCAGCGGGTGTGCCCGATCCCGGTGTGCCCCTTGAGCGGTTCCGCATCTAGCCGCTTCTCGAGGTTCTTCAGCTTGCCCTCGGCGCGGCGGCGCTCAAGGTGATCGCCTTCCAGCGTGGCGACGCCCGCGGAATCATAGCCGCGATATTCAAGCCGTTTGAGTGAGTCCACCAGAAGCTCCGCGACCGGAGCTTTCCCAAGAATGCCGACAATGCCGCACATGCGGTTCAATTTCCCCAAATCGACGAATGCGTCGCAACCCGCGAGTGTCTTAATGGCAATGGCAGGCCGACAGATACTCAATAATTGTTGCGCATTGCGACAGTCTTAAGCGTAAAGCTTAACGGCCGCCACCCGCGATTACCCTGTCACATCCGCCTGGCCGAAGGAATATGAGTCCGCGATCTCGCGGCATGATCTGCCCGAGGCTTGGCCTTGGTTCCCCCCGAGGAGGGAGCAGGGAATGCCGGGCGCTTGCTGCACCCGCGGTCTCGTGTGCAATAAGCGCTAAGAGATGCGCACACGAGCAGACAGGTACAGCCGAGGCACTCCGGCATTCCCTGCGCAATGGCTTTACGGCTTACTTCGTGCTCTTGTGTCCGCAAGATCTG
>NZ_LLYA01000168.1 GCF_001440415.1 Bradyrhizobium retamae | reverse complement strand
TAGCTTGAATCACAACCAAGCCCGGATGAGAATCCTGAATCCCAACAGACCCTAGCCTGATGGAACCTTTGTTCCGCACAATCACTTAGTACCACGGTGAGTTCCGGGAGATAGGCCGTTCAGTGTCCATTCACGACGATCGCCATACTCCGTCACCCGGGTCAGCACTCGGGACAAGGTATGGCAACGTGGATGGGATCGCGAAATTGGCTGATGATTTCGATCAAGTAGCGTTGGTGGTCGACTGGCTGGACGCGTGCCGCAATCGCGACCTCGCGACATTGCTCGACCTCTATGCTGATGACGCGATTGCCGAATGCCGGTGCGGCGAAGCCAAGGTCAGTGAAGGCCGCGCCGGACTTGAATCCTACTGGCGGCCGCGCCTCGACGCGATCGCACCCACCGCATTCGGGCTGGAGGAAATCACGCCGACCGCTGACGGCGTCGTGCTCGACTACCTGAGCCACGAAGGCGCGCCCGTCCGCATCGCATTCACCTTTTCGCGTGACGCCAAGATCCTGCGGACCACCTGTGCCCCCTCGGGCCAGGCGTTGTGCCGGGAAGTTGCCGCCGTTGAGGGCGACTGACCGCAAAGCGTTTTCCAGCGAAGCATGCCCTCGGACTTGATCCGTGGGTAGACACCGGTTCGCGTCAAGAAAACGCGTCAGAACAAAAATCTAGAGGCCGGTTCTGATTCGATCAGAACCAAAAAGGCTCTAGCCTCGTTCTGCGTGTTGCGAATGTGAGGCGGAATCGCCCGCCGGAAGCCGGCAACGAACGCTGGTGCGCCCTGCCTCGCGCAGCAATTCAAGCGTCCCGCTCAGCGCTCGAACGCGCTCCAGCATTCCCGTCAGTCCCCGGCCGAATACCCGATCCGCCGGAAAGCCGATGCCGTCGTCGGATACTTCCACGATCACTTCGCGCTCGTTGATGCCTGTCGCGACATGCATCGATTTCGCTTTGGCGTGGCGGAGCACATTTGTCACCGCCTCCTGGATCACGCGATAGACCGTCTGCGACAGCAGGCCGTCGACCTCGTTCAGTGCCGCGTCGATCTGCGACGTCACCTTGAGATCAGGCGACTGCGCCTTCGCATTCCGCAGCAGCGTCTGGATGCTCTTCTCCAGGCCGAGCTCCTGAATGTAGAGCGGCCGCAGGCGGTCGAGGATGCGGCGGTTCGCCTGCTGCAAGGTTTCGACCGACTGCAGAATGCCATCGGCCGCGCTCCTCAGCTCCGCGTTCGCGGACGGGATGGTTTCCAAGAGCGCCACCGTATTGGCGCGGATCCCGAACAGCAGCGGCCCGAGTTCATCATGGAGCTCGCGCGCCATATCCTGCCGCTCGTCATCTTGCAGCGACATGATCCGGCGCAGCAGGCTGCGATTATCCTGGCTGAGGCGATTGAGGGTGCGTGCGAGTTCGTTGGCCTCCTGTGCGCTCCTGCGGACCTCGGGCGGACCGGCAGGGGAAATTAGCTGTTCGTAATTCCCCGTTCGCATGCGGGTCAGGCCGTCGCCCAGATTCTGCAGCGGTACCAATGCGGAGCGCACGGTGAAATGGGCAATCGCCCCCGTCAGCAGCATCAGGACAATTCCGGAGCAGGCGATCGCCAGAAATCCGATCCACTTTTCGTAGATGTCGGCGGACATGTCCGGCGCAAATATGATATCCCCGACCTGCTTCCCCTCGACCATCACGGGGAAGGCTGTCCCGAATTCGGGGATGGCGAGGAGGTGGACGAACCATTCAGGCACCGTTCCCAGGGGGGTCTGCACCTCGGGAGGGTGAACATCGAGGTCGGTCCCGAGGCGCCGAAACCGGATTGTTTCCGACGTTCCCAGCGATTGCACGAATGCTTCGAGGGTTGCTTGCGGATTGGCCGAGGCTCCAAGCGCTGCGTTGAGTGCCGCCGCGACCGTTCTGGCCGAGCGAGTCCCTGGCTGGGCTTCCTCCACAAGGTGCGCAGAGGCAAAGATCTGGAGCGAAACAGCTCCGGCCAGCAGGGCGGCCACGAACATCAGGCCGAGCGGCAGCAATAACCGTGTTCTAAGAGAGAGCCTTTCCCACATTTGCACTATTCTAGTTCCCGCAACCCAAGATTTCTCTTTTCAAATACCGCCAACCGCTTATTTATCCCGAAAGGGGATGGATGATGCAAAATTCCGCCAGATCGGCAACGAAGGTATTGATCGTCGACGACCATCCGGTGGTCCTGTCCGGTTGCCGTTCGCTGTTCGCCTCGGACAATTCCGTCAAGATCGAGGAGGCCACCGACGCCAAGTCCGGCCACCGCGCCTATTTTGCCAGGAAGCCCGACGTCACGGTTATCGACATCAAGCTTCCGGACGTTTCCGGTTTCGAGCTCATGCGGCGCATCCGCAAGGACGATCCGGGCGCCAGGATCATCATGTTTAGCATGAATGACGATCCGGCGTTCGTCGTTCGCGCCATCGAGATGGGCGCGCAGGGCTATGTTTCGAAGGGCGATGATCCCCGGATGCTGGTAAGGGCCGTCCGCAAGGTGGCCGCGGGCGAGAATTTCATTTCACCGCAACTGGCGGAGGCGGTGACGTTTTCAGGCGCGTCGATCAAGGCCAATCCCGCATCGCTGATGACGGCGCGCGAGCTGGAAATCCTGCGGTTGTTGGGCCGGGGCGACAAGATCGTCGAAGTCGCCGACGCGCTGGAGATTTCTTACAAAACGGTTGCCAACACCACCTCGCTGCTCAAGCAGAAGCTCGGCGCCAAGAACCATTCGGACTTGATCCGGATCGCGGTCGAGATGGGGCTCGGCTGAACGGGGCGATCCGTTCGCGCTGCAATTCGCGCATCATCCCGCAAATCGACTTTTATTCCGTAGCGACCAAGCAAGAAGATTAACCGGATAGTCTGTCGCCAGTTGACGGGAAAAACTGGCAAAGTAACCTTGCGGAGCATTTGCAAGGAGAGCTGGATGAACAGCCCGGATATCGCAGAAGCCGCGTTTGCACGGGCCTGGAGCGTCTACCTGCTGATCCACAGCGGTATCGACGAGAACGACCCACGCCGCGCCAGCCTCCAGCGTTTTATCCGGCAGCGCTGCATGGCGGGCGAGACCGACACCGAGCTACTGGCGGTCGAGGGGCTGAAATATCTCAAAAGCCTGGAACGACCCCAGAAAGACTAGTTCGCCGCCGCCTTGTCCGACGGTCCATCCTCGGCAAGATCGGGAATAACTGGAACAATCGATTCCCTCGCGCGTTTGTCGTCATCATTCAAGCGCCGCCGAATTTCAGGTGGCGCGCGACCAGGATGGCGGCCGACACCAGCATGAAAACCATGAAGGTCTGCACAAATCAGTGACGGACCCTTCCAGGAGAGAGGGCCGCAGGTTCGCCTGCGGCCCTTTTTGTTGGGCCGGCGACAAGCACCAGCGCCGGTAACCAGCGCCTCAACCAGCACGGCAAAAACGGCGTGAAACACCAAGCTGCGCCGCCGCCCGGGTGAAGCTTCTTTCGCGCGCCACTGCAAGGAACGCGGTGAGATGGCTGAAGTTTTGCCGCGCCATTCATGAATCCAATTCATAGGTACAAACCAATTCTACGATTCTAATAGAGCGTCGCCTGCGGCTGCGATGTTGGGCTCCGCATCGCTCGTACCGTCGCGCTCTATCAAACGTGAACGCCGGCCAGGAACAGCCGGAACGCGGCGCAGTTACAGGAGCGCAGCCGGATAATTCACGCGGGCAGCGGTAAAGACCGCGCCCTGTCTCGAATGTGATCCGGGCGAAAAGCACAAACGGGAACATGACATGAAAAGTCCGAGCGACTTCGAATTATCGCGGCGTAAGCTGTTGGCGGGAAGCGCCGCATCAATAGCGCTGACGGCCGCGCCGTCCATCGTCAATGCGCAAGTGCCTGCCGTGGAGGCTGCCGTCGCCGACGTCTCTGCCGTATGGAAAGTCTCGTTGACCGTGAACGGAGCGGCGCGCGGCCTCACGCTCGACCCACGAACCACGCTGCTCGATGCGCTGCGCGAGCACCTGCATCTCACCGGCACCAAGAAGGGCTGCGATCATGGCCAGTGCGGCGCTTGCACCGTCATCGTTGGCGGAAGGCGGATCAATTCCTGCATGACGCTCGCCGTGATGCACGAAGGCGAGCGCATTACGACCATCGAAGGGCTCGGCACGCCTGAGAACATGCACCCGATGCAGGCCGCTTTCGTCAAGCATGACGGTTACCAATGCGGCTATTGCACGCCGGGACAAATTTGCTCGGCCGTCGCAGTGCTCGACGAGATCAAGGCCGGCATCCCGAGCCACGTCACTACCGACCTGAAGGCGCCGCCGCAACTCAGCAATCCCGAGCTCCGCGAGCGCATGAGCGGCAACATCTGCCGTTGCGGCGCCTATTCCAACATCGCCGAGGCAATATCGGAAGTCGCCGGGAGGCCCGCATGAGATCATTCACCTACGAACGCGCCCGCACGCCGGCTGAGGCTGCGGCTTCCGCGATGCGCAAGCCCGATGCCAAATTCATCGCCGGTGGCACCAATCTCCTGGACCTGATGAAACTCGAGATCGAGACGCCGGCCCATCTGATCGACGTCAACGGCCTTGCACTCGACAAGATCGAGTCGACGCAAGAGGGCGGACTACGCATCGGCGCGCTGGTGCGCAACACCGATCTCGCCGCGGACGCGCGGGTACGGCGCGATTACGGCGTATTGTCGCGCGCGTTGCTCGCCGGCGCCTCGGGGCAATTGCGCAACATGGCGACGACCGCAGGAAATCTGCTGCAGCGAACGCGCTGCCCATATTTCTATGACACCAATCAGTCCTGCAATAAACGGAAGCCCGGCAGCGGCTGTGCGGCGATCGGCGGCTTCAGCCGCCAGCATGCCGTTGTAGGCGCAAGCGAAGCCTGCATCGCGACCCATCCGAGCGATATGGCGGTGGCGATGCGCGCGCTCGATGCCACCGTCGAAACCGTGCAGCCCGACGGCGCGACGCGAACGATCCCGATTGCCGAATTTTACCGTCTGCCCGGCGATACGCCGCATATCGAAACGACGTTGATGCCGGGCGAGTTGATCACGGCGGTGACGCTGCCAAAACCCGTCGGCGGCAAGCAGATCTACCGCAAGGTGCGCGACCGCGCTTCTTACGCCTTCGCGCTGGTATCGGTGGCTGCGATTGTGCAGCGCGACGGAACGGGGCGTGTCGCGCTCGGCGGCGTCGCGCACAAGCCATGGCGTGTCGAGGCGGCCGAGACCCAGATGCCGCGTGGCGCCAAGGCGGTCGCCGCACAGTTGCTCGCCGATGCCAGGCCGACGCGGGAGAATGCATTCAAGCTGGCGCTAGCCGAACGCACGTTGGGCGCCGTGCTGGCTGAAGCGAAAGGCTGATCCGAAAGGTTGATCCATGAGATTCGAAACCCCTGCCACAATCAATCCGATCGACCAGCTCAAGGTGGTCGGCAAGCCCGCCGATCGCATCGATGGTCCGCTCAAGACCACGGGGACCGCGCGTTATGCCTACGAGCACCATGAAGGCGTTTCAAATCCGGCTTACGGCTACGTGATCGGCTCGGCCATCGCTAAGGGCCGGATCGCCGGTATGGATTTCTCTGCCGCCAAGTCGGCACCCGGCGTGCGCGCCATCGTCACGGCTGACAATGCCGGCAAGCTCGGCAAGGGTGACCGCAACACTGCGAAGCTGCTCGGCGGTCCCGACATCGAGCATTATCACCAGGCGATCGCGCTCGTGGTTGCCGATACCTTCGAGCAGGCCCGCGCGGCCGCGGAACTCGTCCGCGTCGACTATGTCCGAACTGATGGCGCCTTCGATCTCGCGGCGGTCAAGGACATTGCCAAGCCCCGGCCCGTATTCGGCGGTCCGGCCGATACCGCGGTCGGTGATTTTGCCGACGCATTTGCCGCAGCGCCGGTTCAACTCGACGCCAACTACACCACGCCCGATCAGGCGCATGCGATGATGGAGCCGCATGCCTCGATCGCCGCCTGGAATGGCGACAAGCTCACGCTCTGGACCTCGAACCAGATGATCGCCTGGGGGGTGGGGGAGGTGGCGAAGACGCTGGACATTCCGAAGGAGAACGTTCGTCTGATTTCGCCCTTCATCGGTGGCGGCTTCGGCTCTAAACTGTTCGTTCGCTCGGATGCATTGCTCGCGGCACTCGGCGCACGCGCAACCGGGCGGCCCGTGAAGGTGGCGCTGCCGCGGCCCTTTGTCTTCAACAACACCACACATCGCCCCGCAACGATCCAGCGCATCCGCATCGGTGCGGCCAGGGATGGCAAAATCTCGGCCATCGGTCATGAAGAGTGGTCCGGCAATCTGCCCGGCGGCAGGCCCGAGGGCGCGGTCGCCCAGACGCGGCTGCTATATGCCGGCGCCAACCGCATGACCGCCACGCGGCTCGCCGTGCTGAACTTGCCCGAAGGCAACGCCATGCGCGCGCCGGGCGAGGCGTCGGGCATGATGGCGCTTGAAATCGCGGTTGACGAAATGGCCGAGCGGCTCGCCATGGATCCGATCGAGTTCCGGATCATCAACGATACCCAGGTCGATCCGGAGAAGCCGGAGCGGCCGTTCTCGCAGCGCCGCCTCACCGAGTGCCTGCGGACAGGCGCGGAGCGCTTCGGCTGGAACAAACGCAATCCGCAGCCGGGCAGGGTTGGCGACGGGCGTTGGCTGGTCGGCATCGGCGTCGCTGCCGCGTTTCGCAACAATTTGCTGACGAAGTCGGCCGCGCGTGTGCGGCTCGACAACAACGGCGTTGTAACCGTCGAGACCGATATGACCGACATCGGCACCGGCAGCTACACGATCATCGCGCAGACTGCGGCCGAGATGATGGGTGTGCCGATGGAGAAAGTGGTGGTGCGTTTGGGAGACTCGACCTTCCCGGTGTCATCAGGCTCCGGCGGACAATGGGGCGGCAACAACTCGACCGCAGGCGTTTATGCCGCCTGTGTCAAGCTGCGCGAGGCGGTCGCGCAAAAACTTGGTTTCAACTCGGCGGAAGCGGAGTTCGCTGATGGTGAGGTTCGCTCGGGTAATCGGCGCGTGCCGCTGGCGCAGGCCGCGGGCGATAGCGGCCTCGGTGCCGAGGACGGCATTGAGTATGGCGACATCGACAAGAAGTATCAGCAATCGACCTTCGGCGCGCACTTCGTCGAAGTCGGCGTCGATACCGCCACGGCCGAGATCCGTGTGCGCCGGATGCTTGCGGTCTGTGCCGCCGGCCGCATTCTCAATCCGAAGACCGCGCGCAGTCAGGTGATCGGCGCGATGACCATGGGCGTTGGCGCGGCGCTGATGGAGGAACTCGTCGTCGACGAGCGCGCTGGATTCTTCGTCAACCATGATCTGGCTGGGTACGAGGTCCCGGTTCACGCCGACATTCCGCATCAGGACATGATCTTCCTCGACGAGACCGACCCGATGTCGTCGCCGATGAAGGCCAAGGGTGTCGCCGAACTCGGCATCTGCGGTGTGGCGGCGGCGGTCGCCAACGCCGTCTACAACGCCACCGGCGTCCGCGTGCGCGACTATCCGATCACGCTCGACAAGCTGCTGGAGGAAATGCCGGACGTCGGTTGAGCTTGAGCGAACGCGTATTGAACTTCGAGGCTTGACCCAGGGCATCCGCAAAGGAAGCGCCACCTGATCTGGCATGGCAGGAATATGGCGGTGGATGAGAACCATTCTTCAAAGCTAGCGCGCCAATCGTTCCAAAAACGCGCTATGAATGGACCATGGAGAATCCGCGCCCCCTGCCGTTCTCGGCATTCGAATGGCTGCTGTCCGGGCGGTACTTGCGGGCGCGTCGCAAGGAAGGCTTCATTTCCGTTATCGCCGGTTTTTCCTTCCTCGGCATCATGCTCGGCGTTGCGACGCTGATTATCGTGATGGCGGTCATGAACGGCTTCCGCAAGGAGCTGGTGGGCAAGATCGTCGGCCTGAACGGCCACCTTCTGGTGCAACCGCTGGAGCAGCCGTTGACGGACTGGGAGGACGTCACCGAGCGCATCGGTCGGGTTCCAGGCATACGGCTCGCCGTTCCCGTGGTGGACGCTCCGGCCCTCGCATCGTCGGCGCACAACGCCTCCGGCGTGCTCGTTCGCGGCATTCGCTCCGACGATCTCAACAAACTTGCCGCGATCGCCGGCAACATCCAGCAGGGCTCGCTGGAAGGATTCGACCAGGGGCAAGGGGTCGCGATCGGACGCAGGCTTGCCGATCAGTTGTCGCTGCGTGCCGGCGACAACATCACGCTGGTCGCGCCAGATGGCGTAGCGAGGTCGAAGGGCACGATGGCGCGGATCAAGCCGTACAAGGTTGCGGCGGTGTTCAGCATCGACATGTCGGAATATGATTCCGTGATGGTCTTTCTGCCGCTCGCCGAGGCGCAGGCCTATTTCAACCGGGCCGATGACGTGAGCGCCATCGAAATTTTTATCGACGGCAGCCCTGACCGGGTCGACAGCTTCCGAAGGCCGGTAGTTGACGCTGCGGGGCGGCCGGTATTCCTCGTCGATTGGCGACGGCGCACCTCGGCCTTCTTCGCCGCACTTCAGGTCGAGCGCAATGTCATGTTCTTGATCCTGACCTTGATCGTGCTGGTCGCCGCGCTGAACATCGTGTCGGGCCTGATCATGCTGGTGAAGGACAAGGGGAGCGACATCGCGATTCTGCGCACCGTGGGCGCCTCGCGAGGGGCAATCATGCGGATATTCCTGATCGCAGGTGCTGCGATCGGTGTGCTCGGCACGGTGACCGGACTGCTCGTCGGCATGCTGGTTTGCCTGAATATCGAAACGATCCGGCAATTCCTGTCCTGGCTCACCAATACCGAGCTGTTTCCACCAAAACTCTACTTCTTGTCGAAGCTGCCGGCGGAGATCGATTTTGCCGAAACCGCCGCCGTCGTGGCCATGGCATTGACGCTGTCATTGCTCGCGACGCTCTATCCATCCTGGCGCGCCGCGCGGCTCGATCCAGTCGATGTGCTTCGATATGGGTGAGGGCGGGCGCACACTCAGTTGTCGTCGCCTGCGAAAGCGGGTGAGCCGATATTCCAGAGGCAACAGTAATTGAGCCGATAGGCCGTGGCGTATTGGAGGCTGCCTTCGGAAGGCGTGTTCAGCTCGGAGCCCTCATGGTGGTGAGGTGCGCGGCCGCGCCGCGCGTCTCGAACCATGAGGCCGCTGGCCCCCAACCTGCGCCGCTCTTTTCGTCCACGAGCCATTTCCCCTTGGCCACAAAACCCATTATGGTGCGCCCTCGCTTCGCGCTTGGCGAAATCTAATTCATGGCTAATATCAAAGGCTTGGCATAGGGCTTGCGCCTTTGGAGGGTGGTTTGACGCGCTATATTTCGACGCGGGGGGAGGCCCCCGTCCTGGGTTTCTGCGATGTGATGCTGACCGGGCTCGCCCGCGACGGCGGCCTCTACGTGCCTGAGGTCTGGCCGCAATTATCGAGCGAGACCATCGCCTCCTTCTTCGGCCGGCCCTATTGGGAAGTTGCCGTTGACGTCATCAAGCCGTTTGCCGCGGGCGAAATTTCCGACGCCGATCTCGGCCGCATGGCGAATGAGGCTTATGCGACGTTCCGCCATCCCGCGGTGGTGCCGCTGAACCAGGTCAGCCCCCATCAATTCGTGCTGGAGCTGTTCCACGGCCCGACGCTGGCGTTCAAGGACGTCGCGATGCAGTTGATCTCGCGGCTGATGGATCACGTGCTGGCCAAGCGAAATCAGCGCACCACCATCGTTGTCGCGACCTCAGGCGATACCGGCGGCGCCGCGGTTGATGCGTTCGCCAATCTCGACAATGTCGACCTCGTCGTGCTGTTCCCGAACGGGCGTATCTCCGACGTGCAGCGGCGGATGATGACGACGACGGGCGCGTCCAACGTGCATGCGCTGGCGATCGAGGGTACCTTCGACGACTGTCAGGCACTCGTGAAGGCGATGTTCAACCATCACGGCTTTCGCGACGCGGTCTCGCTGTCGGGCGTCAATTCGATCAACTGGGCGCGGATCGTCGCACAGGTGGTGTATTACTTCACGTCGGCGGTGGCGCTCGGTGCGCCCGCGCGTACCGTGGATTTCACTGTGCCAACGGGAAATTTCGGCGACATCTTTGCGGGCTACGTGGCGAAGAGGATGGGCCTGCCGGTGCGCTGGCTGCGCATCGCCTCCAACGTCAACGACATCCTGCCGCGCACGCTCAAGACCGGTATCTATGAAGTCCGCGAAGTTCACGCCTCCGCTTCGCCCTCGATGGACATCCAGGTCTCCTCGAATTTCGAGCGGCTGTTGTTCGAGGCGAGCCGCCGCGACGCCGACGGCGTCCGCCGGCTGATGGCCTCGCTAAAACAGTCCGGACGTTTCGTGCTGCCGGATGCCATGCTGGCGGCGATCCGCGAGGAGTTCGACGCTGGCCGCGCTGACGAAACCGAGACGTCGGCTGCGATCCGCGCCGCCTGGCGCGAGGCCGGCGACCTCGTCGATCCCCATACCGCGGTGGCGCTGGCGGTGGCCGATCGCGATACGTCGGACTCGAAGATCCCCAACATCGTGCTGTCGACCGCGCATCCGGCCAAGTTCCCCGATGCGGTGGAAGCCGCGTGCGGCGTGCGGCCGAAACTGCCGGCCTGGCTCGACGGCCTCATGACCAAATCGGAACACATCACGGTGATGAAAAACGATTCAGCCGAGGTGGAGCGATTCGTGCGCTCGGTCAGCCGCGCCGCGAAGCAAGGAGTTGCCGGATGAGCGTTGATGTCACCAAGCTGCCGTCCGGCCTGACCGTCGTCACCGACACCATGCCGCATCTGGAAACCGCGGCGCTCGGCGTCTGGGCCGGCGTTGGCGGTCGCGACGAAAAGTCGAACGAACACGGCATCTCGCATCTTCTTGAACACATGGCCTTCAAGGGCACGACGCGGCGGTCCTCGCGCGAGATCGTGGAAGAAATCGAGGCGGTCGGCGGTGACCTCAATGCCGGGACCTCGACTGAGACCACGGCCTATTACGCGCGGGTGATGAAGGCCGACGTAGCGCTGGCGCTCGACGTGCTCTCCGACATCCTCACCAATCCGTCCTTCGTGCCGGATGAACTCGAGCGCGAGAAGAGCGTCATCGTGCAGGAAATCGGCGCGGCGCAGGATACGCCCGACGATGTCGTGTTCGAGCACCTCAACGAGCTCTGCTTTCCGGACCAGCCGATAGGCCGGTCACTGCTCGGCACCGCGAAGACGCTGAAGAATTTCGATCGCGACATGTTGCGCGGCTATCTCGCGACGCATTACCGCGGCCCCGACATGGTGGTGGCGGCCGCCGGCGCGGTCGACCACAAGCGCGTGGTGGAGGAAGCGGCGCAGAAATTTGCCAGCTTCGACGCCACGCCGGCGCCGAAGCCGCAACCGGCGATGTTCGGCAAGGGCGGCTCGCGCGTGGTACACCGTGACCTCGAACAGGCGCATTTGACGCTGGCGCTCGAAGGCGTACCGCAGACCGACCTGTCGCTGTTCTCGCTGCAGGTCTTCACCAACACGCTGGGCGGCGGAATGTCGTCGCGACTGTTCCAGGAAGTGCGCGAAAAGCGCGGCCTGTGCTACTCGATCTATACCTTCCACGCGCCCTATACCGATACCGGGTTCTTCGGCCTCTACACCGGCACCGATCCCGGCGACGCCCCGGAGATGATGGAGGTCATCGTCGACGTCATCAACGACGCCGTGGAAACCCTGACCGAAGCCGAGATCGCTCGCGCCAAGGCGCAGATGAAGGCGGGGCTGTTGATGGCGCTGGAAAGCTGCTCGTCCCGAGCCGAACAGCTTGCGCGGCACGTGCTGGCTTATGGACGGCCGCTGACGGTGGAGGAGCTGGTCACCAGGATCGATGCGGTCTCCATCGAATCGACCCGCAACGCGGCGCACGCGCTATTGTCCCGCAGCCGGCCGGCGGTTGTCGCGCTTGGCAGCGGAAGGGGTCTGGACACGGCGGTGTCTTTTGCGGAAGGATTGACGCAGTCGAAGGCGAAAACGCTCCTACATTAAGATTGTTAACCTCGGCCCACTTGCGGGGAGAGAGCATGCGCCGCCTTCCGGCGGCCGTACTTGGCAACGCCGAGGCAACAGCCTCGGCTACGGCGGAGCGCCGGGTGAGGGGCTCTCTCCGCGGATACGGCTCGTGGAGAGAGCCCCTCACCCCGACCTCTCCCCGCAAGCGCGGGCGAGGGGGGGCTAGTTAGGGCGGGAGAGAGTGGGCATGGCCCTGTTTCGTTTGCCAGCCAGCGGACCGGCTGCGCTCGTGCCGCGCGGCCATGGCCTCCTGCTGCGAGCTCCCCAGATGGCGGACTTTCCGCAATGGGCACAATTGCGCGAACAAAGCCGGACCTATCTGACGCCATGGGAGCCGATCTGGCCGTCGGATGATCTGACCCGCGCCGGGTTCCGCCGCCGGCTGCGCCGCTACGCCGAGGATATCGCCGCCGACCGCTCCTATCCCTTCATCATCTTCCGTGAGCGTGATGGCGCCATGATCGGCGGCATCACCCTTGCCAATGTCCGCCGCGGCATCGTGCAGGCCGGGACCATCGGATATTGGGTCGGCGAGCCTCACGCCTGCCGCGGCTACATGACCGCGGCGCTGCGGGTGCTGCTGCCGACGCTGTTCGGTGAGCTCAATCTGCACCGCATCGAGGCGGCCTGCATTCCTTCCAATACGCCCTCGATCCGGGTGCTGGAGAAGTGCGGCTTCACCCGCGAGGGGCTGGCGCGGCGCTATCTCTGCATCAACGGCATCTGGCAGGACCATCTGCTGTTCGGCCTGCTGCATGAGGATTTCCGCGGCTGAACCGTTGATTTCTAAGCCTTTTGGGTGCCTTGGGTTCGCCGCCATTGGGCTGCTATAAGGCCGCGGGAATAGACGATGATGGGGATGGCAGGGACGTCGCATGGGTGACAATCGTTTACTCAGGGTAGCGATCGCGGCTGCGGTCGCGGGCGGGCTGGCTTGCACGATGGCCACGCCGGCATCGGCGCAATCGCTGACCGATCGTTTCAAAAGCCTGTTCGGGGGGAAATCGGACGAGCCGGCCACAGACGCGCCTGCCGCGCCGGTGCCCCAGGATACCGGCGATCTGACCTGTCCGCCGGTCACGGTCCGGTCAGGCGCTTCCACCTACGCCGTCGCTGCGCCCGGCAAGCAACCGGTAGGCAACGACCTGCGGTTCCAGGCGACGATCAGCAAGATGGCCCGCGAATGCAGCCTCAATGGCGGTGTGATCACCGCCCGGATCGGCATTCAGGGACGCGTTATCGCAGGCCCCGCCGGCGCGCCGGCTTCGGTTCAGGTCCCCATACGTGTCGCAGTGGTGCACGGCGGCATATCTGAGAAGACCATCGCCACCAAGGCCTACCAGACCACGGTCAATATGACCGAAAGCGGCAGCGAGCCCTTCACGCTGGTGGCCGAAGATCTCACCTATCCGGTACCCCCCGGCGCTGATGGCGACAGATACATCTTCTATATCGGCTTCGACCCGCAGGCTCTGAAGCCCGAACGCCCGGCGCCGAAAAGGAAGAAGCAATAAAAAAGCCGGCGCGATCGTCTCGCGCCGGCTTTTTTGGTTGGTGCGGGCCGCTCAGTTCAGCTTGGCGCGAACCTCGGCAATACCCTTGGCCAGCAAGTCGTCGGCGACCGAGCCCTTCACCGACTGCGACAAGATGGTCGAGGCGGCTTCGACCGCAGCGTTGGCGGCGGCGGCGCGGACGTCGGCCAGCGCCTGGGCTTCGGCAAGCGCAATCTTGCTCTCGGCGGTCTTGGTGCGGCGTGCGACGAAGTCTTCCATCTTGGCCTTGGCTTCGGTGGCGATGCGCTCGGCTTCGGCCCTGGCGTTGGCGACGATCTCCTCGGCCTCGCGCTCGGCGCTGGCGCGGCGGGTCTGGTACTCGCCGAGCAGCTTGGCGGCCTCCTCTTTCAGACGGCGGGCGTCGTCAAGTTCGGCCTTGATGCGTTCGCCGCGATGATCGAGCGCCGTCAGCACCGTCTTGTGGATGCCGAGATAGGCAAACAGCACCAGCAGGATGACGAAGGCGATCGCGACCCAGGTTTCCGGTTCGGTGAACATCGGTCTATCCCTTCAACGAAGCATCGACGGCTTTGCTCACCGTCTTGCTGTCGGGCAGCATGCCGGTGAGGCGCTGGACGATCGCGCCGGCCGCATCCGCTGCGATGCCGCGGACATTGCTCATGGCGGCTTCCCGCGTCGCCGCGATCTGCTTCTCGGCGGCGGCAAGCTTGGCGGTGAGCTGGTCTTCCAGCGTCTTGCGCTCGGCTTCCGCGGCCGCATTTAGCTTTTCGCGGGTCTCGCTACCGATGGCCTGGGCGCGGGAGCGGGCGGCGGCGAGTTCGGTCTCATATGCTTTTAGCGCCGCGTCCGACTCGTCCTTGAACTTCTGCGCCGCCGCCAGATCGCCCTCGATCGCGTTCTGACGTGCGTCGATCACGCTTTCGACGCGCGGCAGCGCAAAGCGGGACACGATCACATAGAGCGCGACGAACGCGATGGCGAGCGACACCAGTTGCGAAGCAAACGTGCTCGAATCGAACGGAGGAAATCCTCCGCCGTGTCCGCCGTCGGCTTCGGTATGGGCGCCGGTGCCCTTGGCCGGGGTACCAGGACTTTTTTCAGCCACGGGGGTCTCCTGTTGCGGTCAGCGCGCCGCCCGGAGGCGGCGCGAGTGGGTGCAGCTCAGAGCGGAACGAACAGCAAGAGCAGCGCGATCAGCAGCGAGAAAATGCCGAGCGCTTCGGTCACGGCGAAGCCGAAAATCAGGTTGCCGAACTGGCCCTGGGCCGCCGAAGGATTGCGCACCGCAGCAGCGAGGTAGTTGCCGAAGATGATGCCCACGCCGACGCCCGCGCCGCCCATGCCGATGCATGCGATGCCCGCGCCGATAAGTTTAGCTGCTGCCGGTTCCATTTCTATAGCTCCTTGAGGGGGTAAGACAAAGGTGTGGGTGGAAATTCCCCGGACCGCTTAGTGTCCCGGATGAATGGCGTCGTTGAGATAGATGCAGGTCAGGATCGCGAACACGTAGGCCTGCAGGAACGCGACCAGGAGTTCGAGCGCGGTCAGCGCTACCGTGAGCGCCAGCGGCAGCATGCCGCCGACCCAGCCGAGCGCGCCGAGCGACACGCCGAGCATCGCGACGAAGCCCGCGAATACTTTCAGCGCGATGTGCCCGGCCAGCATGTTGGCGAACAGACGTACGCTGTGGGAGACCGGCCGCAGGAAGAACGACAGGATTTCGATGAACATGACCAGCGGCAGGATGTAGATCGGCACGCCGGAGGGCACGAAAATCTTGAAGAACTTGAAGCCGTTCTTGTAGAGCCCGTAGATCAGGACGGTAAAGAAAACCAGGAAGGCCAGCGCCGCGGTGACGATGATGTGGCTCGAAACCGTGAACGTGTAGGGAATAATGCCGATCAGGTTCGAGATGCAGATGAACATGAACAGCGAGAAGATCAGCGGGAAGAACTTCATGCCTTCCGCGCCGGCGGTAGAGCGGATCGTCGAGGCGACGAATTCGTAGGAGATTTCCGCGATCGACTGCAGCCGCCCGGGAACCAGTTGCCGTCCTGCCATGCCGCCGATCATCAGTAGCGAGATCACCGCTACCGAGAGGAACATGTAAAGCGAGGAGTTGGTAAAGGCGATCGTTTGGTTGCCGATATGGCCGATCGTGAAGAGGGGTTCGATATTGAACTGGTGGATCGGGTCGATTTTCATCCGCGCGGCTCTTTATCCACCGGCCTGGCCGGCAATCGAATTTCAAATGTCGTGACTTCCCGTCGATGCTCAGCGTCTGCGGGAAGCTACGCCTGCAGATCTCACCACGTTGACCACACCGGCAGTGAAGCCGAGCAGCAGAAACACGATGAAACCGAATGGCGATGTCGACAACAAACGGTCGAACCCCCAGCCAATCGCCGCCCCGACGACAACGCCCGCAACCAACTCCGAGGAAAGCCGGAAACCCAGCGCCATCGCAGATGCTCTGGCAGCCCTGTCTCCGCTTTCAGTTCCGGGTTGATCAGTCCTGAGTTTCCGGCTGTCACGAATTTCGGACAACCGTTGATCCAGACTTCCGAGCCTTGCGGAAAGCGCAGCTTCGTCGGACGACGGCTGATCGCGATTCCCACTTGCGTTGTCGTTCTTGTCTTCGGCCATGCCCAAGACTCTAAACGATACCAACGGTTGATGGAAATTACGCCCGTCACCCTTGAAAGCCGCGCGGACCATACTTAGCGCGTCTAACCAAGTCAAGATTACGCCGTAACCAGCTAGTGCTTTGATTTTTCTGGAATTATTCGAATGTCGTCCGCTGCCCTGTGGACCTGCGATCGCAGTGCAGCAGTATTGCCACAGGGATCGATCTTGCGCGGATTTGGGCGGTCTGCTGGGATGTCCGAAGCGAACCGAAAAATCCCCGTCCCTGGAGCCCGCATGCCGCGTCAGGTCGATTACTATTTCTCGATCCAATCGCCGTGGGCCTACATCGGCCATCAGCCCTTTCGTGACCTGGTAAGTACCTACGATCTCAAGGTTAATTACAAGCCGGTGGTGCTGGTCGATCTGTTCTCGGAGACCGGCGGCTTGCCCCTGATGAAGCGCCATCCGGTGCGGCAGCGCTATCGGATGGTCGAATTGCAGCGCTGGCGCGACAAGCGCGGACTGAAATTCCACCTGCAGCCGACGAACTGGCCATTCAATGCGCGTCTGGCCGATGGCGTCGTGATTGCGGCGCTGGAGGCCGGCCTCGATCCCGACCGATATTTGCGACGGGCCTTTGCCGGCGTCTGGGAAGAGCAACTCAACCTCGCCGATCCCGCAACTATTGCGAAACTCGCCGATAAATCGGGGCTGCCCGGCAAGCAACTGGTGGAGCGATCGGGCTCGGAAGAAATCACCGCTGCGTATGAGCAGAACCGGCAGGACGCGCTCTCGGCCGATGTGTTCGGCTCGCCGGTCTATGTGCTGGATGGCGAGGTGTTCTGGGGGCAGGACCGCATCGAATTGCTCGGCGACGCGTTGAAGTCCGGCCGCGCGCCCTATACGTCAAGAGTGTAGGGGTGCGCCTTGAAAGCGCCCGGACGGTCGAGGAAACCGGTGCTGTCCTGAGGCGGGAGCAAGCCCATGAGCAGAGCGAAATCGTCCTCGAAATTGGCCGGCGTCACTGTGCTGGCCGTTTGTCTCGCCGGCGCCGGTCAGGCGCTTGCGGGCCCGATGCCGGAGACCGAGAACGGCCGCTACGCGCTGTCGCCGGCGGGCGATGGCGTCCTTCGCCTCGACACTCGCACCGGCGCAGTCTCGACCTGCAACAATTCGGGTGCGGGCTGGGCCTGCTATGCCGTACCTGACGAGCGCGCGGCGATGGACGCGGAAATCGGCCGTCAGCAAGCCGACATCGTCCGGCTGCAGGCCGAGAATGAACGGCTCAAGGCGGACCTTGCCTCGCGCGAACCGACCGCCCAGGGCAAGATCGAGGAGCCGCTGCCGAAATCAGACTCGCTGAAGAAGAGCGAGCCGAAGGTTGCCGAGGGCGAGCGCAAGATCGAAATCCCGCTGCCGAGCGACCGCGACATGGATCGCATGATGTCGTTCCTGGAGCGGGCCTGGCAGCGATTGATCGAGATGGCCAACCGGCTGCAGCGGGACGCCAGCGGCAAGATTTGACAGTCGCTGAATTTGTAGGGTGGGCACAGCGAAGCGTGCCCACCATCATTATCGATGCAAGAACTGGTGGGCACGGCGCGAAGAGCGCCTTTGCCCACCCTACGAAGATCGCCCTTGATGACCGCACCCAAACCTCTTTCCCGCACTGCTCCGTCCACGGTCAGCGCCACCTCCATCGTGTCCTCGTTGCTGACCGTGCAGACCTCCGGCGCGGGCTTTACGGACCTCACGGCTGAAATCGCAAAATTCGTCCGCGACGCAGGTGCGCGCGAAGGCGCGATGACGCTGTTCATCCGCCACACCTCGGCGTCGCTGACCATCCAGGAAAATGCCGATCCGACCGTGCTGGTCGACCTGGCCACCGCGCTGGACCGGCTTGCGCCCGAAGACGCCGGCTGGCGTCATGATACCGAGGGGCCGGACGACATGCCGGCACACATCAAGACCATGCTGACCGCGACCTCGCTGCACATCCCGGTTTTGCAGGGCGCGCTCGCGCTGGGTACCTGGCAGGCGATCTATCTGGTCGAGCACCGCGCCCGGCCGCACCGGCGCGAGATCGTGCTGCAGTTCACGGGCGCCGTCGGCTGAGCACAAGACGCGGCGCTGCAATTACCACTATCCGTTCATTCGGAGTTGTAACTGGGTTTGCCTGGAGTAACTTCTTATCAGCGCCTCACCTTGCAGCGACGAGTTAGCAAGCAAACGGGCGCGAAGCGATCGCAGCCGGATTGGTAAATCAGCGATTGGATTGCATATAGGCAAGCCCCGCGGCGCACGCACCGAAGGTAAGCGCCCAAAGCAGGCTGGAATCAAACGACGCGTTCAGCCCATACCGCTGCAGCAGGAAAATGAAGGCGGCCGCCGCCGCGGTGTGCATAGCGATATAGCGCCAATGTTTCATTATCCTACTCTGCCCTTTCGAGAGGCCGTGTCATCAATGTCTAGCCTGATCACGGGTATCAAACAACGGCACTTCGCCCACTGGGTCGTCTCGCTGCGATGCCGTTGCCCTGAGCCGCGAAACCGGATCGCGAGCGTCGATCATGCGACTGGGTGCCGCGGGTGCCGCACGTGAGATTGCCCCGCAGGTGTAGATGAGCAGTTCAAAAATAACCGGCCGCGGAGCGATCCGCGGCCGGCTTGGTTGGGAGTCGTATCGCCGCGGCTGTTGCCGTCGGCGAAACCGTTACTTCGTGATGTCGACGTCCTTGGTTTCCGGCAGGAAGAACAAGCCGACGACCGCGGTGATCGAAGCGAAGATGATCGGATACCAGAGACCTGCGTAGATGTCGCCGGTCGAGGCCACAATCGCAAACGAGGTCGCCGGCAGCAACCCGCCGAACCAGCCATTACCGATGTGGTAGGGCAGCGACATCGAGGTGTAGCGGATCTTGGTCGGGAACAGTTCGACCAGCATCGCCGCGATCGGCCCGTAGACCATTGTGACGAAGAGCACCAGGACGAACAGAAGTCCGATGATCGCCGCAACCTGCGGTTTGAAGATGTCAAACGGGTGAGCCATCTTCACGATCTGGGCGTCGCCGGCCTTGGGGTAACCTGCGGCCTGCACCGCTGCGAGGACGGCCGGATTGGACGTCTTGGCGTCGGCGTAAGCTACGTCCTTTCCGTTGACGACGACCTTCACGCCGGAGCCTGCAGCGCCATAGCTGGTCGAGTATTTGACCGACTGCTGTGCCAGATAGGCGCGAGCGGTATCGCATGGTGCCGAGAAGACGCGGGTGCCGACCGGGTTGAACAGGTCGCCGCAGCCCTTGGCGTCGGCCACTACCTCGACCTTGACCGATTCGATCGCCTTTTCCAGCGCCGGGTTGGCGTTGGTGGTGATCATCCGGAAGATCGGGAAGAAGGTCAGCGCCGCGATCAGGCAGCCCGCCAGAATGATCGGCTTGCGGCCGATCTTGTCGGACAGCGCCCCGAACACGATGAAGAAGCCGGTGCCGAGCAGCAGCGACCAGGCGATCAGAAGGTTGGCGGTGTAGCCGTCAACCTTGAGGATCGATTGCATGAAGAACAGCGCGTAGAACTGGCCGGTGTACCAGACCACGCCCTGACCCATCACGCCGCCGACTAGCGCGATCAATACGATCTTGGCATTGCTCCAGTTGGCAAAGGCTTCGGTCAATGGCGCTTTCGACGCCTTGCCTTCGTCCTTCATTTTCTGGAACACGGGCGATTCATTCAGCCGCAGCCGGATCCATACGGAGATGCCGAGCAGCAGCACCGAGACCAGGAACGGAATGCGCCAGCCCCATGCGGCGAATTCAGGCTCGCCGAGCGCCGTACGGGTGAACAGGATCACGAGCAGCGACATGAACAGCCCGAGCGTCGCGGTGGTCTGGATGAACGAGGTGTAGTAGCCGCGTTTACCCATCGGTGCATGTTCGGCCACGTATGTCGCCGCTCCGCCGTATTCGCCGCCGAGTGCGAGGCCCTGCAGCAGGCGCAAACCGATCAGGATGATCGGCGCCGCAATGCCGATGGTGGCCGCACTGGGCAAAAGGCCGACGATGAAAGTCGACAGGCCCATGATCAGGATGGTGACGAGGAAGGTGTATTTGCGGCCGACGATGTCGCCGACGCGGCCAAACACGATGGCGCCGAACGGACGAACGATAAAGCCTGCAGCGAACGCCAGCAGCGCGAAGATGTCACGCGTGGCCTGGTTGAACATCGGCTGATTTGTCGCGGGATCAATGACGCCGAAGAATTGCGCGCCGATGATGCTGGCAAGCGAACCGAACAGGTAGAAGTCATACCATTCGAAGACGGTGCCGAGCGAGGAGGCTAGAATGACGAAACGTTCGTCTTTCGTCATTCCGGCGGCCTTGCCGGACGTGGCAGCTATTGTAGACATTTCCGAATCGCTCCCCTTTTATGATCGCAAAGATGTGCGTTGCGCTAATCGGCGCGTTATGAGTTGGGCTCACTACATGCTTGGAAGGTATGGCCCAATAGTACTTTCGGCTGGCATAGAACCAGCCGAACGCGCGCGATGCGTTTAAATGCGTGGAATCTGTCGACGATCGGCGCTGTCTGGAACTAAAGTCCAATAAGCGAAAACAGAAGCGCGGCAGTCCACATCACTATGGAGATGAGGGCGGTCCAGCACGCGCACAGCAAATACGTCTCGCGCATTATCGATGAGACCATCTGCTGCGCGATCGCCTGAGGCGGGCGATTTTCCTTGCGCAGATAGAGCCACATCTCGGTTCGGCGATGGTCTTTGGTTCGTGCTTCCCATGCCTTCAAAATGAGCACGAGTGTCATCGCCATGCTCAGGAAGCCCCCCGCCTGAAAGGCCGCGCGCGGAAGGAAGGACAGGCCGATCATGACGCAGAAAATGGCGAGCGATGCAAATCCGCAGGCGCGCAGCACCGTTTCATAGGCGATACGGCGCATCTCCTCCACGATCGGCTACTCCCTCGGTTGCAGGCGTTTGCGGCCAACGTAGCGGCAAGTTTTCGCGCCCTCAAACGCGGGCACGCAAGACTGAAGCCTCATTTGCCGAAATGTCATGCTCCATCAAAACGATAGAGCTGGATAGCGTTTCACAAAAAAGTCATCGGGTTCTAGCTAGAGCGTTTTCAAGCGAAAGCCTGCCCCGGACTTGATCCGGAGGGGACACCAGTTTGCGTCAAGAAAACGCGTCAAAACAAGAATCTAGCGCTCGGTTCTGATTCAATCAGAACCGAAGAGGCTCCTGCATCTAGAGGCCGATCTTGAGAAAATTGCCCGCGGCCGGCAGCGCCAGCAGCGCGGTTCCGGCGAGCCAGATCCAGAGCGATACATGGTTCGATTCTGTGGCGCCGGTGACGCGTTCGTAGATGGCTGCGGGGATTCCGCCGAGAACGATCGTCGCGGTCGATACCATCAACGATGCGAACATCAGCGTTAGCGAGAGGTTTCCGAACAGCAGCGGCCCGGCCAGCGGCTTGACGTACAGCAGCGCGAAAATCAGCCAGAGCTGGTTGAATATGCCGTTGATCATTCCAAAGAACGCGATGCCGATGAAGAAGAAATTGCGATTCATGATGCCGCTCCACCCATGCGGGGCGCCAGATTGAGCAACAGCAAAATGTAGTGAAATGCGACTCGCAGCCAGAACAACCAGACGAAGCCGAACAGCCACAGCAGGACCGGCGCGGTGATTTTCGGCGTGACCAGCGAGACGACGGCGACGACGGGATCGGTGATCCGGCAGAAGAATCGCCAGATGTAATTCGGCGAATCCGCGTCGACCATCAGACCGAGCAGAACACGGCCGAGCATGGTGTACATCAAAGCCGCGAGCGCAAAATTCGGCAGGTGGAAATACCAGTAGGCGGCCAGTGAACTTGAAGTACCCAAATCGGAGTCTCCTGGTCTGTCGAGCAATCGATGGTGCGGACGGATCGCTCGGCGCAACAATGGCAAGTGGAGGCTTTCCCTGCAAGCCGGGTTGGTCAGGGCCTTCCAAAACAAAAACGGGGCCTTGTGAGGCCCCGTTTGCCGAACATGCGACAGCGTCGCTATGTCGTCTTTTCCTCGAGTACCGTCCTGCCGCGCGGCTTGCGGATGTCGTCGACATACGCCTGCATTTCCGCCGACGGCTCCCTGCCGAGCTTGCTGACGATGTAGATCACAGCAAAGCCGAGCGGGGCGCCCAACAAGCCGCAGGCGATGTTGGTCAGGTTGAACCAGCCGACCTTGTTGGCCAGCGGGTGTGCCAGCGTCGGGAAGCTTTCCATGGCGTTGGGCAACGCCATAACCTTTGCGATATCGACCAGCGGTGCCCCCGTTGCCGGATTCAGCAGTGACGTCATGCCGAAATACTTGACGCCCGCGCCCGGGAAGTACCGCGTGGTCACCAGATAGAACAGGCACAGTCCGAACCCGGCAATGATGCCACAGATCGCGCCCGTCGCCGTCGCGCGTTTCCACCAGACCCCCATCACGAGTGCCGGGAAGTTACCCGCCATCGCGAGCGAGAATGCCCAGCCGACCATGGCAAGGATATCCCCGGGCTTGGTCGCGGCTGTTGCTGCCGCAACCACGGCGACGATCAGCAGCAGAACGCGGGCGACGATGAGCCGGCGCGCGGTCGGCGCGGTCGGGTCGATCATCTTGTAGTAGACGTCGTGGGACAGTGCATTGGCGATGGCAAGCAGCAGCCCGTCGGCGGTGGACAGTGCGGCGGCGAGACCGCCGGCGGCGACCAGACCCGAGATCACATAGGGAAGTCCCGCGATCTCCGGCGTGGAGAGCACGATCACATCCGTGTTGATGACGAAGTCCTGCAGCCGGACCACGCCGGGGTGATCCGCAATGGCCTTGCACGCAGCGATAACCGCATCGATGCTGGCTGCGTTCTTGCCGCAGATCTGGATCAGCCCGAGTTCGCCCCAGCTAAACAACCACGGGCGAATGGCCGACAGATCCCGTCCGATAATATTGGTGTACACCTCCAGCTTCGAGAACGCCGCGTAGGCTGGCGCGGAGAAATAGAGCAGAAAGATAAACAGCAACGACCATCCCACCGACTGACGCGCTTCCCGCACGGAAGGGGTGGTGAAGTAACGCATCAGGATGTGCGGCAGCGAAGCCGTGCCGACCATCATGCACATGATAATCGCGAAGAAGTTCAGAGGGGTATAGTTGATGAAGGGCTGAATGTGCGGCTTCAGCGTCGCAGCGGTCGTCAGGCCCGTCGCCAGCATCTGCTGCTCGCGCGCCGTGATGTCCGCGATGGCCTGTCCGTATGTGAGCTCGGGAATCGGAATGCCGTAGTTCTTGGTGGACAGGATCACGATCGGCGTAAGGTAGGCGATGATCAGCACGATGTACTGGGCCACTTGCGTCCAGGTCACCGCCCGCATGCCGCCCAACATCGAGCAGACCAGGATGCCGACCAGTCCGGCGAACACCGCAAGTTCGAACTGCATGCCGAGGAAGCGCGAGGCAATCAGGCCGGTGCCGTAAATCTGTGCCGTCACATAGGTGAAGGAGCAGGCGACCAGCACGACAACGCCGAGCCCACGGGCGAGATTGCCGCCGTATCGGAACGCCAGAAAGTCGGGCACGGTATAAGCGCCGAACTTGCGCAAGTACGGTCCAATCAGGATCGACACCAGCACGAATCCGCCGGTCCAGCCGAGCACCCAGGCGAGACCGTCATAGCCGAGCAGGAACAAGGTGCCGGCCATGCCGACGAAGGATGCCGCGGACATCCAGTCGGCGCCCGTTGCCATGCCATTGTAAAACGCAGGCACGCTGCGGCCGGCCACGTAGTATTCGGACACTTGCGCCGTTCGCGAGAGAATGCCGATGATCGCGTAGACCGCGAGGGTGAAAAACACGAAGAAGTAACCCAGGATCTTGTTCGGGACCCCGACCTGTTCGAGCACTGCGAGCAGGATCACGAAGGCGAGAAAACCGCCCGTGTAAAAACCGTAGATCTTCCCGAGGTTACTGAGGAAGTCGGAGCCGGAGCCCGATGATGTAGTTGCCATGGTGGATGCTCCCCCTCAATCTTCCTCGGCAAAGCCGAATTCGCGGTCAATCTTGTCTTGCTGTTTTGCGAACATAAACAGCATGACCACGAACACGATGAGCGAGCCCTGTGCGGCCATGTAGAAGCCGAGCGGGAAACCAAGAATCGGAATGATGATATTGTTGAGCGGCTTCACGAACATGTGGATGACGAAGCCGAAGAAGAACCAGACGGCGAGATGCGTGAACATCAAGCGCGAGGTCTTCGCCCAGTGTGCTTCTTCTTTTGCTCTCAGATCTGTGGGGTTAGGCATGGGTCGCAAATCTCCCTCAAGACAACCGGTCAGCAAGTGCACCGGGATTGAATGATCGAGGGGATTGCAATCCCGTCAGCGCGGCACCCCCCTGCGCCGCAATCCCAACCGCTCTTGTGCCGGTTTGGAACTAACGAAGGCTAACATCACGAACAGTCAGTTCTTAATAATACTTTCGGGGGGTAGAATATGTTGCGACTGCTAACAGCGATGCCGCATTGGAATCATTGCGCTTTGCAGGTACCGGATAGTTGGACAAGCTGATCCAGGCGCGCCGCGCGGGAAGAGACTGTAATGAAGCTGTTCGAAAAACTGTTTCGTCCCCGTCCGCCGATTCGCGACCGCGAGGCGCTCGCGGACTTCGTCGATGCGCAGTCGGCGTTCATCGTGCAGAAGGGCATCTACGAATATTCGCGCGCCCGCGCAGGCCATTACGCCAAGGTGCTGTTTGCCGAGGAAGGCTTCGCCAAATCGGTCGAACACGCACGCTGGCAGGCCTTTCCGCTCGGGCTGTCGATGGTCGGCGAGACGGTGGATGTCGTATTGCGTCCGCACGCCGGGGAAGAGCGCCGGGCGATGCTCGACCAGATCATCGCGGTCGTCCTTTCGGTGTTCGACCGCTATCCAGTGCCGCCCTCGATCGGCGAGGCCGCCTGGCAGGAGGCGCGGCGCGAACTGGCGCATCGGCTCGATCTGGTCGGCGGGCACGCGCCCAAGCGGGTGATGGACATTCCCGAACCGCTGGCCGAGAGCTACTTTGCCATGATGCCGATCCACGAAAAGCTGCGCGGGCGCGATTTCCAGACCACGCGCAACTACCTGCGTGTTAGCCTGTGTAACATCCATGACGAACTGGTGGACCGGATCGATGCGGCCGCGGTGATCGGTGCGCTTTTGAAATAGGACCGTCCGAAGCCTGCCGACGCCGGCACCGTCGAACGGCGTTGGAGGGGGCGGCGGGCGCGAGCGGGAGAGGTCGATGGACAGGACGGCCGGCGGGGCCCTGCTTTTGTCGCTCGACGCCGTTGTCATCGATACGGAGACGACCGGGCTCGATCCGCGCAAGGCGCGGATGATCGAGCTCGCAGGCGTGCGCCTCTCGGCCGGAAAGCTCGCACCCGGCGATACGTTTCGCCAATTGCTGCGGCCGGCGGGGGAATCGATTCCGGCTGCGGCCACCCGCATTCATGGCATCGACGACGCTGTCGTCGCGGGGGCGCCGCCGTTCGCGGAGGTCTGGCCGGGCTTCAAGGCGTTTCTCGGCGGGTCCGTCGTGATCGGCCACACGGTCGGCTTCGATCTGGCGGTCCTCAAGCGCGAATGCGACCTGGCCGACATTCCCTGGTCGCGGCCGAGAACGCTCGACACCCGGCTGCTGGCGCAGATCGCCGCGCCCGAATTGGCCGGTTACACGCTCGAGAAGCTCGCAGGCTGGCTCGGCGTCGAGACCGCCGGCCGGCACTCCGCGCTCGGCGATGCGGTCATGGCCGCGCGGATATTCCTGGCCCTGGTGCCCAAGCTACGTGAGCACGGCATCCGGACTGTTGCCGAAGCCGAACGCGCCTGTCGCGCACTCACCGCCGTGCTCGACGATCAGGTGCGCAGCGGCTGGATCGACGCTGTCGACGCCACCGCCCGCGTCGATGCCGAACAGACGCTGCAGCGCTTCGACAGCTATGCGTTCCGCCACCGCATCCGCGACATCATGCGGACGCCCGCGATCTTCGTCTCACCGGATACCAAGGTCGGCGATGCTCTGGCGCGAATGACGGACGAGAAGATCTCGGCAGTCTACGTCCACGGGCCGCAGTCTGGGCCGGAGATCAGGGCGGCTGACGCGGGCATCGTCACGGAACGCGACGTGTTGCGCGCCTTGGCCCGGGATGGCGCCCCGGCGCTGCAACGACCGGTCGCCGAAATCATGAGCGGGCCGCTGGCGGCGGTCTCGGCGGAAGCGTTCGTCTACCGCGCGATCGGCCGGATGAATCGTGTCAGGACTCGACATCTCGGCGTTGTCGACGAGAAGGGCTGCGTGATCGGCGCATTATCGGCGCGCGATCTGCTGCGGCTGCGCGCGGGCGAGGCCATATCGCTCGGTGACGAGATCGACGCCGCCGCCGACGCGCATGCGCTGGCGGCGGCCTGGGCGAAGTTGCCGCGGGTCGCGGAATTGCTTCTGGCGGAAGGATTGTCCGGCCGCGATATCGCCGAAGTCATTTCCCGCGAACTGGGCGCTCTTTCTCGCCAGGCCGCGGTGGTCGCCGAGCAGATCATGCGAAAGAGCGGTCGAGGCAGGCCGCCGTGCGAGTATGCGCTGCTGGTGCTCGGATCGGCCGGACGCGGCGAGAGTTTGTTGGCGATGGATCAGGACAACGCCGTGATCTTCGCGCAGGGCGAGCCCGACGGCGAGGAGGATCGCTGGTTTGCTGAACTCGGGGCGCATGTCGCCGATATACTGCACGAGGTCGGCGTGCCCTATTGCAAGGGCGGCGTCATGGCGAGGAACGCGCTTTGGCGCGGCTCGGTAGCAACATGGCGGGATCGCGTCGGCAAGTGGATCACACGTTCCAGTCCCGCCGATCTGTTGTCGGTAGATATCTTCTTCGATCTGCGGGCGGTTCACGGCGACGGCAGCCTTGCCGTCTCGGTGCGTCAGGCGGCCTTCGCGGCGGCCAAAGGCCAGGTCGCGTTTATCAAGCTGTTGGTCGAGAACGTCAGCGTTCCGGCGAGCCTGAAATTTTTCGGCGGGATCCGCACGGTCGCCGGCCGTATCGACCTCAAGGCGGCCGGACTGTTTGGTCTCGTTGCATGGGTGCGCGCGATGGCAATCCGCTATCACGTTATGGAACGGTCGACGTCGGCGCGACTGACCGGCGTGAAGGCGAGGGTTCAAGCCAGCGAGAGCGATCTCGATGCGCTTGGAGAAGCCCAGGGCACCTTTCTCGATCTCATCCTGTCGCAGCAGGTTGAGGACATCGCCCAAGGCATCCCGCCTTCCAACGCGATTGCCGTGAAGCGATTGTCGGGCCGTGATCTCGATCGGCTGCGTGCGGCACTTGCTGCGGTTTCCACCATCGATGAGCTCGGCCGCGACCTCCTGTTCAGGGATTGACGCAACGCGTCTCCCCGAGAGCAAAGCATTTCTCCGAGTTCCCTGGGGCTCGGCCGGCGCGGCCCAAATCCTCAGTTGTTCATTTTTTTGCGTTGCACCATTCGAGAGAAATTGGTGCCGATTAACTGCTTTTACGGGACGCGGGAAAGGTTGCCTTGCAAGTCGCTTCCTGACAGTGGACAATCAAATTGCTGTCAATCAGCAACGACTTGCATGCTTTCCCGACCTCTTGTCGGCGCCTGGAACAGATGATCGCTGCTGCCAATACCCACCTCGTCATCGCCGATGACCATCCGCTCTTTCGCGACGCTCTGCGGCAGGCGGTTGCCAGTGTCGTGGCTTCGGCCGCCGTCAGCGAAGCCGGCACGTTCGACGAACTCACCGCGCTGCTCGAGCGCGATTCCGACGTCGACCTGATCCTGCTCGATCTCACGATGCCGGGGATTTCGGGCTTCTCGGGGCTGATCTACCTGCGGGCGCAATATCCGGCGATCCCGGTGGTGATCGTGTCGGCGAGCGACGATGCGGGCACGATCCGGCGGTCGCTCGATTTCGGCGCCTCCGGCTTCATCCCCAAGCGCTTCGGCGTCGAGACGCTGCGCGACGCCATCATGAAGGTGATGGAGGGCGACGTCTGGGTGCCGCCGGACACCGATCTCTCCTCGGCCACCGACCCCGACATGACGCGGCTGCGCGACCGCCTGGTGACGCTGACCCCGCAGCAGGTGCGGGTGCTGATGATGCTGTCGGAGGGGCTGCTCAACAAGCAGATCGCCTATGAGCTCGGCGTCTCCGAAGCGACCATCAAGGCGCATGTCTCGGCGATCCTGCAAAAGCTCGGCGTCGAAAGCCGCACGCAGGCCGTGATCGCGGCGGCCAAGATCTCCGGCGGCCAGTGGCGTCAGGGCACGCCGACAGGGTGATTGCGAGCCGTAGGATGGGTGGAGCGAAGCGATGCCCATCATCTCGCCACCTAAGCGTGTGCGCATGACCGGCTATCGCCGCAATTTCATTGCCGGAGGCAGTTTCTTTTTCACGGTCAATCTGGCTGATCGTCGGCTACAATTATTAACTGAAAATATCGGTGCATTGCGGACAGCCTTCCGCGAGACGTAGCGGCGTCATCCGTTCACGATCGATGCGATCGTTGTGTTGCCTGACCATCTCCACACGGTCTGGACCCTACCGCAAGGCGATGCGGATCTCTCCACCCGGTGGCGACTCATCAAGACATCCTTCTCCCGGAAGCTTACTTTGGGCGAGCGGATATCAAGCAGTCGTATCGCCAAAGGCGAACGCGGTATCTGGCAGCGACGCTATTGGGAGCACACGATTCGCGACGAGATCGATTTTTCTCGCCACATCGACTGCGTTCACATCAACCCTGTCAAACATGGCCATGTGAAACGTGTCAGCGATTGGCCATATTCGTCGTTTCATCGCATGGTGAAACACGGTGTCTATCCAGAGGATTGGGCGGGCGATGTTTCCGGCCTCGACGGGGAGTTTGGCGAGCGGCGTTGAGTACGTCGCGAGGTGATGGGTATCGCTGCGCTCCACCCATCCTACCGATCTCGCAATGACGGCTACTCCGCCGCCACCATCTGCTGCGCCCGCCACTGGCCGAGCAGGGCGCGCAGCGAGGCTGGCTTGACCGGCTTGTTGAGGATCGCGATGTTTTCCTCGCGCGCGGCGGCGCGGACGTTGGGGCTGCGATCGGCCGTGATCAGGATGGCGGGAATGTTTTCGCCGAAGCGGCGGCGGATCTCGCGGATCGCGGCAACGCCGTTGCCGCGGTCGAGATGATAGTCGACCAGAAGGCCGGTCACGCTGTGGCCGGACGATTCGATCGCAGCGATCGCGGCTTCCGGGTCAGCCACCGCGATCACCTCGGCGTTCCAGGCCGTCAGCAGCGTCTTCATGCCATCGAGGATCGCTGGATCGTTCTCGATGCAGACGATCAAAGCGCCACTCATAGGCATCTTGGAAAGCGGCGTCGCGCTGGTGACGGCGTGGGTGTAGTTGACCGCCTTGGCGACCGGCACGGTCACCGAAAACACCGAGCCGCCGCTGACGTTGGCGTCGATCGCGATGCCGTGGTTGAGCACGCGCGCCAGCCGCTCGACGATCGATAGGCCGAGACCGAGGCCGCGGGCGATCCGCGCGCCCTGCTCGAGGCGGTGGAATTCCTTGAAAATCTCGCCGCGCTTCATCACGGGAATGCCGACGCCGGTATCGTAGACGGCGATCTGCAGGGATTGGCCGTGGCGGCGGCAGCCGACCAGCACGCGCCCGCGCGGGGTGTATTTGATCGCGTTGGAGATGAAGTTCTGCAGCAGCCGCCGCAGCAGCGAGCGGTCGGATTGCACCGGCAGCGAGCAGGGGACGAAGGTCAGCTCCAGCCCCTTGGCGCGGGCGATCGGCGCAAACTCGATCTCCAGCGAGCGCATCAGGTCGGCCATCTTGAAGCTTGAGATCGAAGTCGTCATTGCCCCGGCATCAAGCCGCGAGATATCCAGCAGTGCGCCGAGTATCTCCTCGATCGCCTCCAGCGAGTCGTCGATGTTCTCGACCAGGCGGGAGTCCTCGCCGCCGTTCTGCCGCTCGACGAGGCTCGTGACGTAGAGCCGCGCCGCATTGAGCGGCTGCAGGATGTCGTGGCTGGCGGCGGCGAGGAATCGGGTCTTCGAGATGTTGGCGTCCTCGGCCGTGCTCTTGGCCTGCGCTAGTTCGGAGTTCAAGCGCGTCAGCTCCTCGGTGCGGTCGCGCACGCGCTTTTCCAGCGTCGCATTGGCGCGCTCCAGCGCCTCGGCGGCCTCGAAGCTCGGGGTTACGTCGGAGAAGGTGATGACGAGGCCGCCGCCCGGCATCCGGTTGGAGCGGACCTCGATCACCATGTGGCGGTCGGCCAGGCGCTCCAGATAAGGCTCGCCCTCGGTGGTGTAGGCCTCCAGCCGTCGCGCCAATAGCGTATCGGGATCGCCGGAGGCGGACACGCTGACCGCGCCCATGAATTCGAGAATTTCCTGCAAGGGAATGCCGAGCTGCACGAGATGCGGCGGCAGCGCGAGAATTTCGCCAAACTGGCGGTTCGAGCAGATCAGTTGCAGATCGGCGTCGAACACCGCGATGCCCTGGCGCACATGGTTGAGCGCGGTCTGCAGGATCTCGCGGTTGAAATGCAGCGCGGCGTGCGAATCGTCGAGCAGCTTCAGCGCAGCCTTGGCGGAGACGGTGCGCTTGCGCAAGAGAAGCGACATCACGAGGCGCGAGGAGGCTGCGCCGATCGAGGAGGCGATCAGGCGCTCGGCGTATTGCAGCAACTCGAAATCGGCAGGTGCCGCCGGATCGAGGTTGCCGGGATGACCGGCCGCAAAGGTCTCGAAGGCCTGGGCCGCGCGCTCGGGGCCGAGATACTGCGCCACCGTGCTCTGGATGTCCTGCACGGTCACGGTCGTGCGCCAGCGCCGGAACGTCGGGGCGATCGGCGCCAGCGTGTTCGGCACGAACAGGTCCGCCTGCAGCCGTTCGATCGAGGACGGCTGGCGCGCGAGCGACATCACGACATAGGTCAGGATGTTGAGCGCGAGCGACCAGAACACGCCATGCATCAGCGGTGGCAGGTCGGTGCCGAGCAGCGCCTGTGGACGCAACGCGACGATGCCGAACGGTCCCTGCTGCAGCAACAGAAGGCCGGCCGTACTGCCCTCCAGGAAACTCGGCAGGAACAGCGTGTAGAGCCACACCGCGATGCCGACCAGCATGCCGCCCATCGCCCCGCGCGCGGTTCCCTGCCGCCAGAACAGGCCGCCGAAGAAGGCCGGCGCGAGTTGCGCCAGCGCCGCGAACGACAGCAGGCCGATCGCCGCCAACTGGGTGTTGCCGAGCGCGCGGTAGTAGAAATACGCCATCACCATGATGGCGAAGATCGCGAAGCGCCTTATCTTGAGCAGGAAGTCGCCGAAATCCTTGCTGCCGTAGCGCGCGCCGGGACTTCCCTTCAGCACCATCGGCAGCACGATGTCGTTGGAGACCATGATGGAGAGCGCGACGCATTCGACGATCACCATTGCGGTCGCGGCCGACAGGCCGCCGACGAACACGGCGATGCTGAGCAGCGCGGAATTTGCCTCGATCGGCAGCGCCAGCACATACATGTCGCTGTCGACGGCGCCGAACGGGAAGGTGACGAGACCGGCGATCGCGATCGGAATCACGAACAGGTTGATGGCGACCAGATAGAGCGGGAACAGCCAGCGCGCGCGGTGGACCTCCTCAGGGCTGGAATTCTCGACCACACTGACGTGGAATTGCCGCGGCAGCAGCATGATCGCGCAGAACGACAACAACGTCATGGTCAGGAAATTGCCGATCGACGGCACGTAGCTGATGGCGCGCACTGCCTCCGGCGTCTTCATCGCCCGCTCGATCAGTTCGACGGGCGTGAACATCCAGAAGGTGACGAAAGCGCCGGCGGCGATAAAGGCCACCAGCTTGACGATGGACTCGGTGGCGATCGCCAGCATCAGGCCGTGCTGGTGCTCGGTGGCGTCGGTCTGGCGGGTGCCGAACAGCACCGCGAATGCCGCCATCGCCAAGGTAACGACCAGTGCGATATCGCCGATCAGCGGCATCGAGGAGAACACCTTGTCCTCGGTCAGGATCGTCTCCAGCGACGAGGCCACCGCCTTGAGCTGCAGCGCGATGTAGGGCACCGAGCCCACGATCGCGATCACGGCCACGGTGGCGGCGACCGCCTGGCTCTTGCCGTAGCGCGCGGCGATGAAGTCGGCGATCGAGGTGATGTTCTGCGACTTGGCGAGCTGGATCACGCGCCGCAGCAGCGGAGTGCAAAGCCCGATCATCAGGATCGGCCCGACATAGATCGCGAGGAAGTCGACGCTGGTGCGGGTGGCGAACCCGACCGAGCCGAAGAAGGTCCAGGAGGTGCAGTAGATCGCCAGTGACAACGGATAGATCAGCATGCTGGCGCGGCCGCGCTGGCTCGGCGACAGGCGGTCGCCGTAGCTGGCGACGACGAACAGCAGTCCGATATAGGCGAACGCGGTGGCGATTACGCCCCAGTCGTGCAGCATCGCTCTCGGGTCTCCCTCTCCCGGCGCTTTGCGGACGTGTATCTTTCACGCCAGCCGCACGCTCGTAAACGCCATGGCCGGAAGAGGTGAATATAGACGCTTTGGGCCGGCAGCGCACGGCGCCACCGGCCCAATTGATAAGGATTAGGACGGGTAGGGTTACTCGGCCGCCAGCGATTTCTGCCTTACGGGCAGCCCGAGGCGTTCCCAGACCTGCAGCAGCGCTTCCGCGAGCGGATCGATCAGCCCGTCATCGTGGTAGGGCGAGGGGGTGATCCGCAGCCGCTCGGTGCCCTTGGCGACCGTCGGATAGTTGATCGGCTGGATGTAGATGCCGTGCTCTTCCAGCAAGATGTCGGAGGCCTGCTTGCACTTCTCAGGGTCGCCGACGAACAGCGGCACGATGTGGGTGTCGCTCGACATCACGGGCAGCCCGGCTGCATTGAGGATCGCCTTGACCCGGGCGGCGCGGTCCTGGTGGCGCTCGCGTTCCCAGTTCGAGGTCTTCAAATGCCGGATCGCAGCCGTTGCGGCAGAGCAGATCGCCGGCGGCAGCGCGGTCGTGAAGATGAAGCCCGGCGCGTAGGAGCGGACCGCGTCGATGATCTCGGCATTACCGGCGATATAGCCGCCGAGGCAGCCGAACGCCTTGGCGAGGGTGCCTTCGAGCACGTCGATGCGGTGCATGACGCCGTCGCGCTCGGCGATGCCGCCGCCGCGCGGGCCGTACATGCCGACCGCATGAACCTCGTCGACATAGGTCATGGCGCCGTATTTCTCGGCAAGATCGCAGATTTTCGAAAGCGGCGCGACGTCGCCGTCCATCGAATACAGGCTCTCGCAGGCGATCAGCTTGGGCCGGTCGGGGCCTGCAGCGATCAAAAGTTCCTCGAGATGGGCGAGGTCGTTGTGGCGGAAGATCTGGCGCTCGCAGCCGGCCTGGCGGACGCCCTCGATCATCGAATTGTGGTTCAGCGCGTCAGATAGAATGAGGCAGTTCGGAATGAGTTTCGCGATCGTCGAAATGCCGGTCTGGTTCGACACATAGCCCGAGGTGAACAGCAGCGAGGCCTGCTTGCCATGCAGGTCGGCCAGTTCCTGCTCGAGCTGCACCAGTGGATGATGGGTGCCGGCGATGTTGCGGGTGCCGCCGGCGCCGGTGCCGACGCGGGTCGCAGTTTCGACCATGGCGCCGACCACTTTCGGGTGCTGACCCATGCCGAGATAGTCGTTGGAGCACCAGATCACGACATCGCGCTTGCCCTTCGGCGAGTGCCAGACCGCATGCGGGAAACGGCCCGCGATCCGCTCGAGGTCGGCGAAAACGCGGTAGCGCCGCTCGTCATGCAGGCGGCTGAGGGCGGCGTGGAAGAATTTGCTGTAATCCATCACAAGACCTGGAACGGAACCGGCCGGATTGGCGCCGGGCCTTTTTAGAGCCTTTCCAGCTTTGATGTCTATGCGAATTCCCACATTTTAGCCTGCCTCCGGAATGCTACTTGGCCGGAGCAAATGTTGATCCGGATCAACGCGCTAGGTGAGTAGCGGTCCGCCTGGCTGGATCATCCGGCGCGGCTTAGGTCGCTGCGTCTCACGTCGTGCGGAACCGCAACACGCCGTCGCTCACCTCTGATGTCAGGCGGCCCTCGACCAGCATGTAATTGACGTGGGCGACCAGTTCGCCGGCGGCAAACCCCATCTGGTGCTCGTCCAGCACGTGCTTGTGGAACACGACCGGCACCAGCTCCTTCGAGGTCTGCGGCACTTCGCGGCAGGCTTCCGCGATCAGCCGGCAGCGGTCCTCGTGGTGGTCGGCGAGCTGCTTGATGCGGGTCTTCAACCCGTAGAACGGCACGCCGTGGCCGGGCAACACCATAACGTCATAGGGCAGCGTGGTGGTGAGGCTCGCCAGCGACGCCAGATATTCCCCGAGCGAGTTCTGGTCGGGCTCGACGGCCCAGACGCTGACATTGGGCGAAATCTTGCTCAGCACCTGGTCGGCCGACAGGAACAGCTTGTCGGCGGCGCAGTACAGCATCACCTGGTCGAGCGCGTGTCCCCCGCCGGTAATCACCTTGAAGCGGCGGGTGCCGATCACGACCTCGTCGCCATGCGAGATGCGCCGATAGGACGGCGGCAGCACCGAAACCCGCTTCAAATAGTCCTGGCCGCGGCCGAGCAGTCGGTCGGTCAGGCTCTCGTCCATACCGTGGCGGCGGAAGAACAGCCGCTGCGCGTTGCGCCGCTCCTCGGTGCCGCGGTTCTGGTGATAGACCGACTGCAAATACTCGACCTGCGACATCTGCAGCGGGCAGTCGAAGCGCTCGACGATCCACCCGGCGAGACCGACGTGATCGGGGTGCGAATGGGTGACGATTAGCCGGTTGATCTTCACATGCCGCAGCGGCCCCTCGAACAGGGTGGTCCAGGCCGCAATGGATTCCTCGTTGCCGAAGCCGGAATCGACCATCGCCCAGCCATCGCCGTCGGCGAGCAGATAGATGTTCACGTGGTTGAGCCGGAACGGCAGCTTGAGCCGGACCCAGAGCACGCCGGGCACCACCTCGACGACCTGATCGTGGCCCGGGTGGCTTTCGAAGGGGTACCGCAGTGCCTCGGCCGAGGACTGCACCGTGTCGGTTTTCGAGTGCATGCTACCGGCTTAGCGGTAGAGGCGGCGCCGCGCTAGCCGAAAAAAAGCGGGGCTGGGCCGTCATTCCGGGGCGCATCGAAGATGCGAACTATGGGGCGCCCCTTGCGTAACTGACAATCTCGAGATTCCGGGTTCGTCCTTTCGGACGCCCCGGAATGACGCTGTTTGTGGTTACGCCGCCCTAATATTCGACAGGAACGCGTCGATCTCCTCGCGCAGCACGTCGGCCTCGCGGCGCAGCGCGTCCGAGGCGGTCAGCACCTGGCCGGCGGCGGTTCCGGCCTGCGCCGAGGCGCTGGAGACGCCGACGATATTGCTGGAGACTTCGCTGGTGCCGCCGGCGGCATGCTGGATGTTGCGCGCGATCTCGCGCGTCGCCGCACCCTGCTCCTCGACCGCGGCCGCGATCGCGGTGGTCACATCGTTGATCTCGCTGATCGTGGTGCTGATGTTGCGGATCGCGGAGACCGCGGTCTCCGTCACTGTCTGCATGCTGACGATCTGCTGGCGGATCTCGTCGGTGGCCTTCGCGGTCTGGTTGGCGAGGCTCTTCACCTCGGAGGCGACCACGGCGAATCCGCGCCCGGCATCGCCGGCGCGTGCCGCCTCGATGGTGGCGTTCAGCGCCAAAAGGTTGGTCTGCGAGGCGATGGTCTGGATCAGGTCGACGACCACGCTGATCCGCGCCGCGTTATCCGCGAGCCCCTGCATGGTGGCGTCGGTCGCACCGGCGTCGTCGACCGCCTTGCGGGCGATCTCCGCCGAGGTGATGACCTGGCGGCCGATCTCCTCGATCGAGGAGGACAATTCCTCGGTGCCCGACGATACGGTCTGCACGTTGGCCGAGGTCTGCTCGGCGGCGGTCGCAACCGCGGTCACCAGCGCGCTGGACTGATCGGCGGTCGCCGACATGCTTTGCGCGGTCGATTGCATCGAGCCTGCCGCGGTCTGCAGGCTGTCGAGCGCGGTGCGAACGGTGCTTTCGAACTCGACGATACGGGCTTCCATGCGGGAGGCGCGTTCTGACTTGGCGATGCGGTCCTTGTCCTGCTCGGCGGAGAGCGCGCGGCTCCGGATCATGCTTTCGCGGAACACCTGCAGCGAGTCGGCCATGACGCCGATCTCGTCCTGGTGATGGCTCTGAAAGACCTCCGAGTCGAGGTCGCCGCTGGACAGCAATTGCATCGAGCGCTGCAGATTACTGATGCGACGCAGGATGTTGCGGCCGACATAGAGCCAGACGAACAGGATCGAACCGACCAGCGTGCCGATGCCGAGCGCGAGCATGACCATGGTCCCGAACGAGATCTCCTGACGCGCCTGCCAGGCCGCAGCGTTGGTTTCCTTCTGCACGCCATCGACCAATTGCTGCACGCTGATGCCGAGGCCGACGTTGAGCTTGCGGGTTTCTTCCAGAATGGTCTGGCCGAAATCGTCTGCGTCAAGCTCCTGCTGGCGGACCTTGAAGACGCCGGTCTTCCCGTCGGCAAGCGCCAGCAAGTCCAGGGTCGCTTTGCGGACGACATTCATCGCCGTGGTCGTGGGCAGCTTCTCGACATTCGACTTCACGCGCGCCTGCGCGGTGCGGAATTCCTTCCCGATGGCCTCCAACGTATCGCCGCTGGTGGCCGACAACGCGGCGATCATGTCGAACGCCATCAGATTGCCGCTCGCGGCGATGTCGGCGAGCTGGTCGGCCGTCCTGTGGGCCTTGATGGCATCGGCCTGCGAGAAGTTAGGAGCGGCGTAGATGCTGTAGAGTTCGGTCTGGGCGTCGATCGCCGCTGGGCCGGCGGCGGCAATGAAGCGCCGTTGAGCCTTGCGCACCGCTTCGTATAGTCTTTCGTGCTGGGCGGCCAGTTCGAGCCGCTCGTGTGCAGCTGCGCCGAGGCTCTTGATCACCTCATCGATGTTCTTCATGTTCTCGTTGAGTGCGGCAACGACCGCCTTGTCGGCGCCGAGTTCGACGATCTCGCCGAGCTTCTGCAGCGCGACCGCCTGGGTTTCCTTCATTTTCCTGGTGCGATCGTTCAGCGCCTGCTCGCTGCGCGCAGCCAGCAGCGCCGGCCCCTGGCTGGCGAGGCTCGCGCTCTGCGCCGAGAGTTGCAGGCTGGCGGCGAGGCGGGGAATATCCCGTCCGCTTAAGTCCACCATGGTCCCGCCAAGCCGCCCGAGCATCAGGCCGGCGCCGGCAGAGATGATGATCGCCATGCCGGCGATGACGGCGAAGGCGGCAAACAGACTGCCCCTGACGCCGAAGCGAAAACCCTTGACCCCTGAATTGAATAACGCCATCTGCCCGCTGCCCCGTCTATGCTACCTTGAGGTGTTTCCTCGCGCGGCAGTATCGCGATACTCGGTTAACAAGTTTGGAAAAACGGAACCTTTTTCGCCACAATTTTAGCGGTAGACGCTGGCCGCATTGGATTTTTCCGTAGATCGGAAAACGCAGGCGGGTGAACAAAAACGCACAAAACAAAGAAGGCCGGTGTGAAAGCCGGCCTTCTGCAATGCTCAGTTGAAAGCGCTTAGTAGCGCGCCACCACGGGGCTCGCGAAGTTGAAGCGATAATTGACGCCGAGCTTCAGCGTGTGGTCGTCATTGTGGAAGCTTCCGAACGGCACCAGCGCCGCGGGGGAAACAAAGCGGCTGCTGCCGAAGTCGTAATACATGTACTCGCCTTTGACCGCCCAGTTCGGGGCGAACATGTACTCGACGCCGGCGCCGACGGTGTAGCCGTGGCTGTGGTTGCCATCGAGCAGGAAGGGGATCGGCGCGCCGGCGAGCGTCAGCCTCTCGCGGTTATCGGAATAGGCGTAGCCGCCTTTGACGTAGAGCAGGCCCGCACCCCAGGTGTAGCCGATGCGGGCAGTGACCGAGCCGAGGCCGCGCTGATCATTGGTGTAGACGTAGGCGCCGGGGAAGGTGGCGGTGAGGTTATTCTTGCCGAGCCAGGAATACTGGCCCTCGGTGCCGAGCACCCAGTTCGGCGCAAACTGCCAATCGAGGCCGGCCTGAACGCCGCCGAGCAGCCGGGCGCTGGAGTCGCTCAGCACCGCGCCGTTGAAGTCGTGGCTGCCGCTGAAGGCGCCGCCGAGATGGCCGCCGATATAGAAGCCGGTCCATTGGGCAGCGACCATCGGCGGCGTATAAGCGGGCTGCTTGTAATAGCGCGCGCCAAGGTCGGCGCCAGAGGCGGGCGCGGCGGCGGTGAGGGCTGCGAAGGCCACGAGGGTGGCGAGGATCTTTTTCATTTTGCTGTCTCCGAAAACCGTTCGGCGACACCGCGTGCCGGCGTCATCCATGGCACGCAGATAGACAGCTTTTATCTAAAATGCTGTCACTCCGAGGTGACAGCAGGCCATAACCCAACCCATTGGCGAACAAACGTTTTTTGTACTTAACGAAGGCCTAATCAAAGGTAAGGAAAGACTTAATTCTCGCCTTCCTCGCAATGGCCCAGGCAAGTTTTGCTTAACCAATGCGGCGGCGCACGTCGCGGCGCATCTGCTCGCGGAAGGCTTGCCGCCGCGCCGGGCGATCTTTCACCGGCACGTCGTGGCGGTCGAACACGTTGAACATATCGAGGATCGGATAGTGGTCGCTGGCCATCGCCAGGATGCGCAACAGCTCCGCCACCGGCCCGGTCGGACCGGTGACCTCCCATCTACGGATAGTGTCGGCGCCATCCGCGGCCGGCAACCCGCAGAGCTTGGCCATGTCGGCCACCGAGAGCGGCTGGCCGATGGCCTCGCCGAGATGCTCGCGAAGTTTCTTCAGTTCGGCTCCGGTCACGGGTTCTCCATTACAAATCGCCATCTGTGAAGTGCGTCACACACCGTATCTGGCATGAGGTCTATACGCAGCCCATTAGGTTTCCTGATGAGGAGGTAACCATGCGCCGATTACTTGAAAGCCTTACCCCCCAGGCCCGCCGGATTTATTGGAAATGGGTCGGCGGCATGTTCGCCCTCTATGTCGTGCTGATGCTCACGGCTGCAGGCGTATTCGTCAGTCACGATTCATCGCGCAAGCTGGCGCATGAACCCGCCACGACTGTGGCAATCGACAGCAAGCAGCGGCCCATCACCGAGGTCCCGGCATCAATCCGGCAAGCCGCGAGGTATTAAAGGCCGGCTGCCGACGTTCAGACGCCGATCGCGTTCCGCGCTACCACGTCGCGATAGAAGGCGACGCTCAGTTTCGGCGCCCGGCGCTGCGTCTCGAAGTCGACATGGTAGAGCCCGAAGCGCTTCTCGTAGCCATAGATCCATTCGAAATTATCCATCAGGCTCCAGAGGAAGTAGCCGCGGACCGGGACGCCCTCCGACGTCGCGCGCTGCAATTGCCGCAAGTAATTGCGCAGATACATGATGCGATCGAGGTCGTAGACCTGCCCGTCGGCGCGAAGCTTGTCTTCCGACGAGGTGCCATTCTCGCTGATATAGATCGTCTCGATGTTCCAGACCTTTGCCGCCAGCCGCGGCGCCCAGTAGATCGTCTCCGGCCCGACGCGCAGCCATTCCGAATTCATGTGCGGGAACGAGGCAGGAAACGGCAGCACGCTCCAGCCCGGCCCTTTGTCGGAAGCGGCGATGTAGAACTGCGGCGCGTAGATGTTGAGGCCGACGAAATCGTTCGGCTGCGAAATGATCTTCAACTCTTCAGCGGTGAATTTCGGCGCGTTCTTGCCGGCGAACTGCAGAAAGCCGTCGGTATATTTGCCTTCCAGGATGACGCCGAGAAAGCCCGAGTTCAATTCGCGTGTCGCCATCTCGGCCGCGCGAACGTTTTCCGGCGTGTCGAACGCCGGCACGCAGGCCGCGACGTTTTCGGCCGGACCCACCTTGGTGCCTTTGCGTCCATGGGCGCGGATCGCCTGCACGGCGAGGCCATGCGCCAGCGCCACATGGTGGCGGACCTGGTTAACCTCCGCATCGGGCAGTTTGAGCCCGGGGGCATCGACGCCCCATCCATAGCCGAAATTCACGAACCTGCCGGCCTCGTTGATCGTGAAGATCGACCGGACGCGATCAGACAGGCGCGCCGCCACATGGCCGGCATAATCGCCGAACGCTTTTGACGTTTCGCTGGATCGCCAGCCCCCGACCTTGTCCTCGAGCGCCTGCGGCAGGTCCCAGTGATATAGCGTCCCGTATGGCTCGATGCCGTTCTTGAGGAGTTCGTCGACGAGCCGGTCGTAGAAGTCGAGGCCCTTCGGATTCGGCTTGCCCGTTCCCTCCGGAAATACCCGCGGCCAGGCGATCGAAAACCGGTAAGCCCTCGCGCCCAATTCCCTGATCAGGCCGATGTCTTCCTTGTAGCGGTGATAGTGTTCGTTGGCGCGGTCGCCGCTGGTGCCGTCCTCGATCTTGCCGGGCGTGTGCGAGAACGTGTCCCAGATCGAGCGGCCGCGGCCGTCTTCGTTCACGGCGCCCTCGATCTGATAGGCCGACGTCGCGGTGCCCCAGACGAAGTCTTTCGGAAAGCTCGCCGGCGCGGGCCGGTCGGATGCCGGTTGCGTGGCGGCATCGGCTGGGGCGGCGGCGATGCCCAGCGCGGACAAGCCTGCGAGCTTTGCAAAATGCCGGCGCGAGAATTTTCCGAACATCGTGATCTCCGGTCAGCGTTCGTCGATTTGGTAGGCGGATATCCTGTCGATCTCGAATGCGACAATATTGGGAGATTCGCCATCGACGAATCCCACGCCTTCGAGAGTCTTCGAGCCCATCGCAAGGTTCACGATCATGTACATGGGTTCGTGGAAGCCGACCGGGACCTTGATTTCGGAGACCGGCTGTCGGTCGATGAAATAGGTTATGCGATCCGGCTGCCACAGCACGCCGTAGTCGTGGAACGCGGTCGGGGCGTCCGGCACAATGAAGTCGAACCCGCAGCGTTCCACGCGCTGCGTCTCCGGTATCCGCCAGTGCGTCGTCATCACGATGTCGCCCGGCCGTTGCCCGCGGCCCTCCACGATGTCGACTTCCGGCGGCCAGCCGCCGTCATCGGCGAGCATCCAGAATGCCGGCCACACGCCGGTGCCGACCGGTATCTTGGCGCGGATTTCGAAATATCCGTACTTCTGGGCAAACCGGCTCTGGGTCGTCAGGATGCCCGAGATATATTCATTGTTGAACAGCACGGTCTTCAGCGCTGGCGGGGTCCGGCTGGCGACGATCGAGAGAACGCCGTCCTTGACCTTGAACGGATCGAGGCCGAGCGGCGTTGTCTCGCGCCCGCCATAGCGCGGATCGACATAGATCTGCTGTTCGCCATTGTAGCTGGTCTTGCGCCTGAAGTCGGAGCCCTCGCCACCCCAGTAACGCGCTTCCGGCCAGGCAGCGCCGCCGGCGTAGTACGGCGCCCATCTTTCATCCAGCAGCGGATGGGTATCGAAATCGTCGTGGAAAGTCCGGTGTAGGGCTACCGATGCGAACGATGCGGGGTTCGGCGCCTCGACGCGGCGGCAGCGCTCGCCGAGCATGGCGGTCGCGACCTGCAGCGTGAGTTTGGCCGTTGCCCCGGCGAGATCTGCCTGCGCGAACGCTGGCCCGGCGAACAGGCCGCCCATCGCGACCAAAGCGCACAGCATCAATCTCTCGGTCCGCCGTTCGCTTCGCGACGACAGGAGATCATTCACGGACGATGCCCTCGATCTGATGGTCTGCGGACGAACGGCGTGCGTACCTCGTTTGAGGTACGTAGTTATACGAGGTGGATACTTAACGGCAAGGTAGCCCTGATGTCCCAGAATGCGGCGCGTTAGAGCGCCTGATGCCGATGGCGCCGAGTGAGGGCTCGGCCTTTCGAACCATCGATCGTTCAATTTGTTTTCAGTTCTCCAAGATTGAGAGACGGTTTCTTCAATATTGGCGCGTACGGACTTTACTCGACATGCTCGTCTATTTTGTCACAGACGAACCGACGAAGTTGCCGGCGATTCGTGCGATGTTCGAGCCGCAGCACGCCGTGGTACCCTGGTTGCTGGGCGGCGACGGCACCCGGATCAGGTCGCATGGCGTGCTGATGGTCGACGTCGACCTGCGGCAGATGCCGCGCGTCGATCGGCTCAGGCTGATATTACAGGACCTCGCCGGCATTCCCGAAAAACTGTTTGTCGTTCACAATCTCTCGCGCTCGATGGTAGCGCAGGCCTATGCGCTCGGCGCGACCGCGGTGCTTTCACGTGCCAAGGAAGCAATTCCCAAGGTTGCGCAGATCGAAGCAGTTGAGGCGGCCGCGGAGAACAAAGCTGCGGTTCCGGCATCGGAGATGGACGAGGGTGTGGCCGCCTTCGCCTCGATGTTTTCGAATGTGCGCCTTGGCAGGCCGGTGAAAGTCGCCGATGCGAAGCGTGCGACGTCGAAGATCATCCAGCGCGTCGGGCAGGATGGCCTTTCGGCATGGCTCGACGAGGTGCGCCGATATCACGAGGGCACGTTTCAGCATTGCCTGCTTGTCACCGGCGTCGCGGTCGGCTTCGCGCTCGATATTGGGTTCTCCGGCACAGATGTATCGCGGCTCGGAGCGGCGGCGACCCTCCACGACATCGGCAAGGCGCGCATCCCGCTGTCGATTTTGGACAAGCCCGGGCGCCTCGACTCCGACGAGGAGGAGATCATCAAGCGCCATCCCGCGATCGGATATGAACTGTTGAAGGGCGTGTCCGGCATCAGCCCGGAAATTCTGGACGGCGTGAGGCACCATCACGAATATCTTGACGGCTCCGGCTATCCGGACGGACTGAAGGCCTCGCAGATTTCCGATCTGGTCCGGTTGCTGACGATCTCGGACATCTTCGCCGCGCTCATCGAGTCGAGGTCATACCGGCCGCCAATGCCGCGGCCCGCCGCCTACCAGATCCTGTGCGGCATGGATGGCAAGCTGGAAGGGTCGCTGGTCAGGGCGTTCCGCAACGTCGCACTCGGGCCGGGATGAGCCGCTGCCGATAATCCACGCCGAACGATCCCGCTCCCCGGCTGATTTCCCGATTGAGGTCGATCATCCATCGGAAGGGATGTTGCTGCCAGACGGGAACTGTCGCGAGAAAACACCGCCAACTGAATTTATGGAGCTTTTTCGCCTCGCCAGCGGTCCTGAGGCTCGTGTCGAAGCGGTTCCGCCCGATTACCCAAGGGTTTGCCGTACCTTTACCCGTGCGGCGCCGTAGGGTACTCAGCGAGTATCGTATCCAAGTTGGCAGCTCAACGCCGGAACGATGCACGATGAAAGTGGAGTCAGTGTCGGCGCAGCGCAGAAGACATTCCTACCAAAGACATTCCAGGAGAACTCCGTGTTCCTCCGAGGGAAGAAGTCTCTCGTGATGGGCTTTCCGGCGAGCGCCGGTAATCGACTTCTCACCGCGTTGCCGCCGGCAGACCTCGCGTTGCTCACGCCGCATCTCCAGAAGGTATCGCTCGAGCAGGACGCCGTGGTGATACGAGCGGGAGATCGGCGCCACCACGTTTACTTTCCCCATAGCGGGGCCATCTCCTTCATGCTCGGCCTTCCGAACGGAGAAACGATCGCAACTGCGGTAATCGGGCGCGAGGGAGCGATCGGCGCACTATCGGTGCTGGGACCCTCTTTCTTGTCGTCCGTGACCGCGGTCGTGCGGGTGGGCGGCACCGCATCACAAATCCCCGTGTCGCGGTTTCATGCAGCCTACATGAAAAGCGGCGCCATCAGACATGTGGTCGAGGCGCACACGAGGTCGATACTCATGCAGTTCCAGCACGTCTCAGCCTGCAACGGACTGCACTCGGTCGAGGCCCGCATGGCGCGGTGGCTGCTTCACCTGCATGATCGGACCGAGGGCAACAACGTCCTGTCATTAACGCAGGGGACACTTTCGCAGTTGCTCGGGGTGCGACGAACGACCGTGACGCAGGTGATTGCCAAACTCCGCGCCCTAGGTGCCATCAGATCCGCCCGGCGGGGCCTAGTTGAAATCGACAGGGCGCGGCTCGAGGAAGCAACCTGCGAATGCTACGACATCATACGTGGTGCAACCGATCGGATCGTCCCGGATGAAGCCGTAGGGTCGCACCTGCATTTTGCGTCGACCGACAAACTCTACGGTGCATGATCGTTTTCAAGCTTACATAAGCTCCTGCAGACGGCCACGACGACGCTCAAGAAATCGCAACGTCTTCGAGGGAAACGAATGACCCGCCACAGCCCGACGCGCCGGAACCTTGTGGCTGATGGTTCAGAGGAAAAGCTGGTGCTGCCAGACAGGATTGAACTGTCGACCTCTCCATTACCAATGGAGTGCTCTACCACTGAGCTACGGCAGCATGCCCGCTATTCAGGGAATCGGCCCTAAAGGCCCCTACAGGCGGCCGGTTCTTGCCACAAGGGCCCTTCTGGTGCAAGCGCGCGGGCGGGCTGGGAAAGCATCAAAATGGGGTAAAATCGTCCCGACGATCGGGACCAGGCGCAAATGGGCAACTTCGGGCCTTGCTCCGGTTCCCGATCTCGCCTTGAGCGGCTGAATCCCGGCTTCCGCTACTTGTCGCGGGGTTCGGGATGGTGGCAGGCCGGGCGCGATTGCGGCTGGCTGATCGAAAGCGGCTATCTTCGAATGGCGGCGTCGCTGATGCCGTCTCGACCAGACATATTCGGCGGACTGACGATGAAGGGTGATCACGGCAAGGGCGCGGGAAAGACCGGCGCGGATGTGAAGGATTCACGACGCGACCGGCTCAAGCTGGCGCTGCGTGAAAATCTGAAGCGGCGGAAGTCACAGGCGCGGGGGCGCAGCGATCCTGGCGCACCTTCCGAAAGCCCCAATGTCTCCCTAGATGACGCCAGCGGAGAAAAGCCGGGCCAGTAGCGCAGATCGCTCGCCGGGCGGCCCGACAGTTCTTTGCACAGTTGTTGTTTCTTGGGTGGCGATCATGAGTGCAGACATCACGGCCGGTCCGGCGACCGGCGCGACTTCCACCGCGTTTCCACGTTACGAGCAGACATTCCCGGCGCTCACCCATCACGAAATCGCGCGCATGCGCCGGTTCGGAGAGCTTCGGACCTACAGGGATGGCGAAACCCTGTTCGAGACCGGCAAAGTCGGCCCCGGCATGTTCGTGGTGCTGTCGGGCACGGTCGCGATCACCCAGCGCGATGGCCTCGGCCATATCACGCCCGTCATCGACCAGGGCCCGGGACAGTTTCTGGCCGAGATCGGACAACTCTCCGGGCGCGTCGCGCTGGTCGACGGCCACGCCGAAGGTGACGTCGAAACACTGCTGATCCCGCCGGACCAATTGCGCGCGCTTTTGGTCGCGGAAGCCGAGCTCGGCGAGCGCATCATGCGCGCGCTGATCCTGCGCCGGGTCAGCCTGATCCAGGGCGGCGTCGGCGGCCCGGTGCTGATCGGCCCGTCCTCCCTCGGCGACACGGCGCGGTTGCAGAATTTTCTGGCGCGCAACGGCCAGCCTCACCACGTGCTCGATCCCGCAAGCGACAAGGATGCCGCCGACCTCGTCGCGCGCTATTCGGCCTCGCGGGCCGATCTGCCGCTGGTGGTGTGCCCTGACGGTACCGTGCTGCGCAACCCGTCGGAGACTTCGCTGGCGCTGGCGGTTGGCATGATCACCAACCATGCGCATGAGAGACTCTATGATGTGGCAGTGGTCGGCGGCGGTCCTGCCGGTCTCGCCACCGCGGTTTATGCTGCCTCCGAAGGATTGTCGGTGGCGGTATTCGACGCGCGGGCGTTCGGCGGCCAGGCCGGCGCCAGCGCGCGTATCGAAAACTATCTGGGCTTTCCGACCGGTATTTCGGGGCAGGCGCTCGCCGGCCGTGCCTACAATCAGGCGCAGAAATTCGGCGCCGAGATGCTGATTCCGGTTTCGGTCCGGTCGCTGGATTGCTCGCAGCGCGACGGCGTGTTCGCGCTGGCCACCGAATGCGGGCAGTCGCTGCGCGCCAAATCCATCGTGGTGGCGAGCGGGGCGCGTTACCGGCGGCCGGAAATCGAAAATCTCGACGCGTTCGAAGGCCGCGGCGTCTGGTACTGGGCCTCGCCGATCGAGGCCAAGCTGTGCGTGGGCCAGGATGTCGTGTTGGTCGGCGGCGGCAATTCCGCCGGCCAAGCCGCGGTGTTTCTGTCTGGCCATGCGCGCAAGGTCTACATGATCATCCGCGGCGGCGGGCTGGGCGCCAGCATGTCACGCTATCTGATCGAGCGGATCGAGGCGGCGCCCAACATCGAACTGGTCTTCAACGCCGAGGTGATTGCGGTCGAAGGCGGCGGCGATGGATCGCTCGAACGCGTGCACTGGAAGAGCCGGCTGGCGCCCGAACAGCACAGTTTTGATGTGCGTAACCTGTTTCTGTTCGTCGGCGCCGACCCGGCGACCCATTGGCTGGACGGCTGCGGCGTCACGCTCGACCGCGCGGGCTTTGTGGTGACGGGAGCGCAGTCCGAGCAGAATCTCGGTCGTCCGGTGCCGCCCCTGGAAACCTCGGTGCCCGGCGTGTTCGCGGTCGGCGACGTGCGCTCCGGCTCGGTCAAACGCGTCGGCGGCGCGATCGGCGAGGGCGCACAGGTGGTCGCCGCGCTGCATGGCTATCTCGCCGACGCAGCGAAGCCGTCGCTATGATACAACGTGGCTGCCATCATTTGTGACAGAAGCGCAAATATTCGTGCATCATACAATTTTTGTTGATGCGTCTTCATCAGGCACATGCCTGCCTTGCCGAAGGCCGCACGCGATGCGTGTGGAAATTCTTCGCGCCGCGTCGTAACCTTTAGATGGTTTCCAACGAAGGGGGCGCGTCATGATTTTAGGTATGAGTTTGGCGACATTTGTTCTCGTGCACGTCATCATCAGCCTGATCGCCATCGTGGCGGGCCTCATCGTGATGTTCGGGATGCTCGGCTCGAAGCGGATGCCTGGCCTGACCGCGATCTTCCTGGTGTTCACGATCCTGACCAGCGCGTCAGGATTTCCGATTCCGCCTCTGCTGTCCGAAAAGCCGTTGCCGTCGCATATGATCGGCATTCTCTCGCTGGTGCTGCTGGCGATCGCCTGTTTTGCGCTTTACGGCATGAAGCTCAACGGTGCCTGGCGCTGGATCTACGCGCTGACCGCGCTGGTCTCGCTCTATCTCAACGTGTTCGTGCTGGTGATCCAGTCCTTCCTCAAAGTGCCGGCGCTGCATGCGCTGGCGCCGAGCGTGCCTCCGGCCGAGCCGCCGTTCGCCATCGTCCAGGGCATCGTGCTGGTATTCTTCATCGTCGTGATCATCGGCGTGCTCCGGAGATATCGGCCAATGCCCACATAAGCCGGCCTCTGGTATCATCTTCCGAGGCAAATCCGCACGTCGCAATCAGCCACATCAGTTTCCGGGCCACGCAATGACGCGTGCTCCGGGATGACGGCGTAACCAGAGGAGAATTCATAATGCCCATCATCACCACCAAGGACGGCGTCGAGATCTTCTACAAGGATTGGGGCAAAGGCCAGCCCATCGTGTTCAGCCACGGTTGGCCGCTGTCGGCGGACGATTGGGATGCGCAGATGCTGTTCTTCCTGAACAACGGCTTTCGGGTCATCGCCCATGACCGCCGCGGGCACGGCCGCTCCAGCCAGGTGGCTGACGGCCACGACATGGATCACTATGCCGACGACCTCGCGGCGCTGACGGCGCATCTCGATCTCAAAAGTGCCGTTCATGTCGGCCATTCCACCGGCGGCGGCGAGGTGGTGCATTACATCGCCCGCCACGGCGAGAGCCGGGTGGCGAAGGCGGCGATCCTCAGCGCCGTGCCGCCGCTGATGGTGCAGACGCCGGCCAATCCGGGCGGACTGCCCAAGGAAGTGTTTGACGGATTTCAGGCGGCGCTCGCGGCGAGCCGCACGAACTTCTATCGCGACATCGCGGCCGGTCCGTTCTATGGCTACAACCGGCCGGGCGCCAAGCCGTCGGAAGCCGTCATCGAGAACTGGTGGCGCCAGGGCATGATGGGCGGTGCGAAAGCGCATTACGACGGTATCGTCGCCTTCTCGCAGACCGATTTCACCGAGGACCTCAAGAAGATCAATGTGCCGGTCTTGGTGATGCACGGCGACGACGACCAGATAGTTCCTTACGAAGACTCCGCGCCGCTGTCGGCGAAGCTTCTGAAGAACGGCACGCTGAAGACCTACAAGGGCTTTCCGCACGGCATGCCGACCACGGAGGCCGCGACGATCAACGCCGATTTGCTGGCGTTTATCAGGTCGTGAAGCTTGGTCATTCCGGGCGCGCTTTCGCGCACCCGGAATCAGAGCATCACCCCATCAAATCGCCGCAAATATCGCTGCTTCTGCTGCGGACGCACCCGCTCATAAATCGTGCACAGCAGAGGGCATGGCATGGACCGCATTCGTATTGTCGGCGGCAGCAAGCTCAACGGCACCATCGCGATTTCGGGTGCGAAGAATGCTGCCCTCCCGCTGATGATCGCAACCCTGCTGACCGAGGAAACGCTGATCCTCGACAACGTGCCGCGGCTTGCCGACGTCGCGCAGTTGCAGCGCATCCTCGGCAACCATGGCGTGGACATCATGTCGGCGGGCAAGCGGCCGGGCGACGGCCAATATCAGGGCCAGACCCTGCACATCTCCGCCGCCAACATCATCGACACGACGGCGCCTTACGAGCTGGTATCGCGGATGCGCGCCAGCTTCTGGGTGATCGCGCCGCTGTTGGCGCGCATGCATGAAGCGAAAGTCTCGCTGCCGGGCGGCTGCGCGATCGGCACCCGGCCGGTCGATCTCCTGATCATGGCGCTGGAGAAGCTCGGCGCCGAGCTGACCATCGACGGCGGCTATGTGGTGGCGAAAGCGCCGGGCGGCCTGCGCGGGGCTGCGATCGATTTTCCCAGAGTGACGGTGAGCGGCACCCATGTCGCGCTGATGGCGGCAACGCTCGCCAAGGGCACGACCGTCATCAGCAACGCCGCGTGCGAGCCTGAAATCACTGATGTCGCCGACTGCCTGAACAAGATGGGCGCGTGCATCAGCGGAGCGGGCACGCCTCGCATCACAGTCGAGGGCGTCGAGAAGCTGCACGGCGCCCGCCACACTGTGCTGCCTGACCGGATCGAGGCCGGCACCTATGCGATGGCGGTCGCCATGACCGGCGGCGACGTGCAGCTTTCCGGCGCCCGCCCCGAACTCTTGCGGTCGGCGCTCGACGTGCTGGCGCAGGCCGGCGCCGACATCACCGTCAACAATGACGGCATTCGCGTCGCCAGAAACGGCGCCCGGATAAAGCCGGTGACGGTGTCGACCGCGCCGTTCCCGGGTTTTCCGACCGACCTGCAGGCGCAACTGATGGCGTTGATGGCCTGCGCCCGCGGTTCCTCGCAGATCACCGAGACCATCTTCGAGAACCGCTTCATGCATGTGCAGGAACTGGCGCGGTTCGGTGCGCGGATATCGCTGGATGGCGAGACCGCGACCATCGACGGCATCGAAAAACTGCGCGGCGCGCCTGTCATGGCGACCGATTTGCGGGCGTCGGTTTCGCTGGTTATCGCAGGCCTTGCCGCCGAGGGCGAAACCATGGTCAACCGCATCTATCACCTCGACCGTGGATTCGAGCGGCTGGAGGAAAAACTTTCGGCCTGCGGCGCGTTGATCCAGCGCATCAGCGATTAGGGGGCTATTGAGGATCCTATGCCGGCGGACCCGCTCAAACTGATTGCGCTCGACGCCGACGATCTCGCGGTCATATCGGCCCATGTGCAGGACGCCCGCGTTTTGGCCTCCGATATCGTCTGGCGGCAGCGCGAAAAGCGGCTCGTGGTCGGCATGAACCGGCTCGACTGGGAGCAGACGCTGTCAGGCGGAACCGAACCGCGCCGCCTGATCGCGGCGCTGCGTTTCGACCGTGTGCTGGCCTGCAAGTCGCGCAACATCGATCTGCAGCGGCGTGAAGCGATGCTGGAACTGGTCGGGATCGAATTCCATCCGGGCGAGCCCCCCGGCGGCAGTGCGCTTCTCCTGTTCAGCCATGGCGAGGCGCTGCGCCTGGACCTCGAGTGCCTGGAATGCGAGCTGACCGACCTCGGCACCGACGATCTCGGCACCAGCGACCTGGCGATAGCGCCGCTGGGGCCGGAGGGGTGATTCCGGCGTCGTAGGGTGGGCAAAGGCGCGCTTTGCGCCGTGCCCACCATCAGCACTCCGCCAGGAATGGTGGGCACGCGGAGCCTGTCATCGGGCGCGCATTCGCGCGACCCGTTGGCTTTGGCCACCCTACGGCTCCTCTTTCCGGGAGTGCAAGGGTTGACGGCCCTTGGCCGCCGCGCCATTGAGCAGGGGCCTCCGACGTCTCTCAGAAAGCCGCCATGCCCGTTCGCCTGGATACCAGCAGCGCCGATTTCGGTTCACGCTTCAAGCAATTCCTCGCCGCCAAGCGCGAAGTTTCGGCCGATGTCGAGCGCGCTACGAGGGCCATTGTCGACGATGTGGCCGCGCGCGGCGACGCCGCCCTGATCGAGGCGACCAAGAAATTCGACCGGCTCGAGCTTGCGGCCACCGGCCTGCGCGTGACCGCGGCCGAGATCGACGCCGCGGTGAAGGCCTGCGATGCCGCGACCATCGACGCGCTGAAATTCGCCCGCGACCGGATCGAGGCATTCCACCAGAGGCAGTTGCCGAAGGACGAGCGCTTCACCGATGCGCTTGGCGTCGAGCTCGGCTGGCGCTGGAGCGCGGTCGATGCGGTCGGCCTTTACGTGCCGGGCGGCACGGCGGCCTATCCGTCCTCGGTCTTGATGAACGCGGTGCCGGCCAAGGTAGCCGGCGTGCCGCGCGTGGTGATGGTGGTGCCGTCGCCAGACGGCAAGCTCAATCCGCTGGTGCTGGCGGCCGCCCAGCTCGGCGGCGTCTCCGAAATCTATCGTGTCGGCGGCGCGCAGGCGGTGGCGGCGCTGGCCTATGGCACGGCGACGATTGCGCCGGTGGCCAAGATCGTTGGGCCTGGCAACGCCTATGTCGCCGCCGCCAAGCGGCAGGTGTTCGGCAAGGTCGGCATCGACATGATCGCGGGCCCTTCGGAAGTGCTCGTCATCGCCGACGCGACCTCCAATGCCGGCTGGATCGCCGCCGATCTGCTGGCGCAGGCCGAGCATGACGCCAGCGCGCAGTCGATCCTGATCACCGACAGCGCAGACCTGGCCGCCGAGGTCGAGCGCGCGGTGGAGTCGCAACTCGCGACGCTGCCCCGCGCCGAAATCGCGCGGGCCTCGTGGAACGATTTCGGCGCCATCATCATGGTGAAAGAGCTCGACGACGCGGTCGAGCTGGCGAATGCGATCGCGGCCGAGCATCTGGAGATCATGACCGCGGATGCGGAAGCGCTCGCGGCAAAGGTCCGCAATGCCGGCGCGATCTTCCTCGGCGCCCACACACCGGAAGCGATCGGCGACTATGTCGGCGGCTCCAACCACGTGCTGCCGACCGCGCGCTCGGCGCGGTTTTCGTCGGGGCTCGGCGTGCTAGACTTCATGAAGCGCACTTCGATTCTCAAATGCGGGCCGGACCAGTTGCGCGCGCTGGGGCCCGCCGCGATGACCTTGGGCAAGGCCGAGGGTTTGGATGCCCATTCACGCTCCGTCGGATTGCGCCTCAATTTGCCATGAACAAGCCGCCACCAGACGATGACCAGCACAACCGCATCGTCGCGGTGACGCTTGACGAGGAATCGATCGGGCGTTCCGGCCCCGATATCGAGCATGAGCGAGCGATTGCGATCTACGATCTGATCGAGCAGAACCTGTTCGCGCCGGAAGGGGCGGTGCAGGGGCCGTACACGCTGCACATCGCGATCACCGGCAACCGCCTGATGTTCGACATCCGCCACGAGGATGGCACGCCCGTGGTCGCGCATTTGTTGTCGCTGACGCCGTTCCGCCGGATCGTGAAGGACTATTTCATGATCTGCGACAGCTACTATCAGGCGATCCGCACCGCCACGCCTGACAAGATCGAGGCGATCGACATGGGCCGCCGCGGCATTCATGACGAAGGCTCGCGCACGCTGCAGGAGCGGCTGAAAGGCAAGGTCCGCATCGATTTCGAAACCGCGCGCCGCCTGTTCACGCTGATCTGCGTGCTGCACTGGAAGGGGCAGGACGCATGACGATGTTGAAGCGGCGTTTCGAAAGGGGCACGGCCCGCCCAAGAGAAGACTGATCGCATGGAGGCGCCGCCCCGCGCGCGCAATCCGCAGGCCGTGCTGTTCGCATGCGGGCTGAACAGCGTGCGCTCGCCGATGGCGGCGAGCCTGCTGCAGCAGATGTTCCCGCAAGGACTCTATGTGAGATCCGCCGGCGTCAAGAAGGGCGAGCTCGATCCGTTCGCGGTCGCCGTGATGGCCGAGCTCGGCCAGGATATTTCCGGCCACAAGCCGATCACGTTCGAGGAGCTCGAGGATTGGGAAGGGCTCAATTTCGATCTCATCATCACGCTGTCGCCGGAAGCCCACCACAAGGCGCTGGAGCTGACGCGCACGCATGCCGCCGATGTCGAATACTGGCCGACGCCGGACCCGACCGACGCGGAAGGCAACCGCGAGCAAAAACTCGCCGCCTATCGCGACGTCTGCGACGGCCTATTGATGCGGATCCGCCGCCGCTTCGCCAAGGCAGGCGCCGCGAGCGGGTAAAGCTCTCACCGTCGTTCCTGCGGAACGCAGGAACCCCGAGCGTGAGCGCAATTGCGCTCATCGCGGCGCCGCGGCCGCGCGATTGAGGCAGCCAGTCGCTGCCTGTCATTCCCACGACAACGGCCTGTGGTTATGGGCCCTCTGGGTTCGCAGGGCGACGGAGATAGTGGAGTTTCAACAATCACTTGTTCCCCGGTTGTGGAATGGAGTGCCTTCCGATAGGTTCCGCGCGCGCTCCACCCGAATCCCAAATCCCCGACACATCCAGCATGCTTGGCCGTCCCAAACTCGTTCTTGCTTCCGGTTCGCCGCGGCGGCTCAGCCTGCTCAACCAGGCCGGCATCGAGCCCGACGCGCTGCGCCCGGCCGATGTCGACGAGACCCCGAAGCGGGGCGAGCTACCGCGCGCCTGCGCCAATCGGCTGGCGCGGGCCAAGGCCGATGCGGCGCTGAAATCCGTCCATCTCGACGACGAGCTGCGCGGCGCCTTCATCCTCGCCGCCGATACCGTGGTCGCGGTCGGCCGCCGCATTCTGCCCAAGGCCAATCTGGTGGATGAGGCCGCGCAGTGCCTGCGGCTGCTTTCGGGGCGCAATCACCGCGTCTACACCGCGATCTGCCTGGTGACGCCGAAGGAGGCGTTCCGCCAGCGCCTGATCGAAACCCGCGTGCGCTTCAAGCGTTTGAGCGAGGATGACATCCAGGCCTATATCGGCTCCGGCGAATGGCGCGGCAAAGCCGGCGGCTATGCCGTGCAGGGCATCGCCGGCTCCTTCGTGGTCAAAATGGTCGGGTCCTACAGCAACGTCGTCGGGCTGCCGCTCTACGAATCGGTCACGCTGCTCGGCGGGGAGGGCTTTCCGATCCGCTTCGGCTGGCTCAATGCCAGTTGACGGCCCCAAGGACGGCCCAAAGAATGGCCCCAAGGATACCGGCGCGCCCAAGCCGCCGCCGAAACCCTGCCCGGTCTGCGGCAAGCCGGCCAATCCTGCCACGCTGCCATTCTGTTCCAAACGCTGCCGCGACGTCGACCTGAACCGCTGGCTCTCCGGGCGCTACGTCATCCCCGGCCGCCCCACCGACCCTGAAGACGCCGAATAATGGTGATTCGCCAATAATTTGGGGACGAGTCCGAAGGCGGGCAGCGCCCGGCGTAGCCAAAGGCGAAGCCGGGTGGACACGGCCGCTCGACCTCTCTATAAACCGCCCGCTCGGTGCGGCCTTCTAAGCCCTCGGGTATGCCCAGGTAGCTCAGTTGGTAGAGCATGCGACTGAAAATCGCAGTGTCGGTGGTTCGATCCCGCCCCTGGGCACCATCACTCTCCTAAGCCGTTGACCACGCTCAAGAGTCGCATCCCACTCGTTTCGATGGGACACACTTCTTCTCTCTTGATCCAAACGCGACATGCGCCGCTACGGACATGCGCGACACCGATCAAGCGCCTTGGGCCCTTGCAGTTGCCAGGGAATCTAAAACGCTCTCGTCAAAGGTTCACTGCGGGGGGACGAGAATTGGGAGGATGCTTGCGATCTTCCAACCTTGTCCCGTCCTCACCAGAGTCTGATTCATGAGGAATCTCGATGGCTGCGCGGTTTGTCCTGACGGTGCAATCATGAAGGTAACCGGGACGAAGAGTTGAGCGGTGTCGCCGCTGAGATCGATCACCTTGAACTCAGCCATTACGGGGTCGAGACGCCAAGTGCCTTGATAGAGCGCCTGGAACCGGTGCAGCGCCGCCTCACGTCCCCAGACGGGGTTGCCGCGCGTAATCCAGAGGAAGTCGTTTGAATTCGACAACATTTCTCCAACGGCCCTCAGATCATGCGCGTTCTGGGCGGCGACGAAACGTTCAAAAAGCGTCCTGACTTCCTCTGCTGAGCCAGCGCGAGCCGCCGTGCTCAGGTGCTGGGGACCGAGCAGGACTAAAACAGCGAGGACGAAAACGAGGATCGTTCGTTTAAACATTGGGTTCTCCTTTCTTAAAGCCGTGATGCTGCGCGTAGAACCCGAAGATGCAGCACAGGAGGTGAACCTGAATATCCGCTTTCGGCCCCTCTTATCCGCGAGTGGCCCGATTATCTGAACCGAAGGCGCGGAGTGCAGAAGTTCGAGGCTGCAAATAATCCGAAAGATCGTTACAGTGGTCGGCGTGAGGTGGCAGATTTGGCCCAAGGCAGTGCTGATGCGCTGCGCTAGCTGGACTAGGGCCGATGGTGCTAGCGACCCAGTTCGATCGTACCGCGCTCGCGCGCAGCCCGGCATCCAGGGATGTCAGGAAAGCGATTGGCTATCTGCGGGCTCGCATGAGTCGGAAAATCACGATGGCCGAGGTCGCCACCGCATCCGGCGTTGCGGCCCGAACACTGCGCAAGCACTTTCGTGAATTTGTGGGCCTTTCACCGCTCGACTACCTACGCCGGCTCAGGTTGGCAGCGGTTCGGGATGAACTAATCGAGGGCGCAGAGGGGGTGTCGATCACAGAGGTCGCCACGCGATACGGCTTCAGCCATTTTGGGAGGTTCTCGCTCCAATACCGGCGATGCTTCGGAGAAACTCCCTCTGGCACACTTCGGCGAAGCCGTGCTGCCGTCCCCGACAAGCTGCCTAGTGCTATCCGCTGCGCAGGTGGCATAGGCCGTGCGCGCGAAAAGCCCTCAGTCGCTGTGCTGTCGCTGCAGGCATGCACAACTGAGCTGAACCTTCGCGATTTCGTCGAAGGTGCACCGGAGGAAATTGGTGCCGCGTTGTGTCGCATCAGCTCCATTTCGGTCATCGAGCCGACAAGGTCACGAACGTCGGGCTTCGACCGACGCCCTGACCGGGAGTTCGGGGCGCGCTACCTCCTGACGGGCAGGATCACACAGGCTGGCCAACGTATCCGCGTCATTATGCGTCTGATCGACAACGTCACCAGGCAAAACCTGTGGGGCGACAGCTACGACGGCGAGCCAGCCGATCTGTTCGGGTTGCAGGATCGTATCACAGAGGGGGTTATGCGCGGCATCTTGCCCAGCATCCGCAGGGCTGAAATCGACCGTGCGCAGCGCAAGCGACCGGAAGAACTGGATGCCTACGGCCTCACGATGCGAGCGTTTCCGTTGGCGCTGGCGGCGAATCCGGATGGCGCACGACGCGCACTCGAGCTACTCAACCGTGCAATGGAGATTGATCCCGACTATGCGTTAGCGGTCGCGCTGGCCGCTTGGTGCCACGGTCAATTGGTGATGCACAATGGCACGCAGCGACCTGCGGACGAAAGGGCACGAGCGCTGCTGCTTGCGGAGCGCGCAGGCATTCTCGACAGCGACGATCCGCTGGTGCTCACGGCGCGATGTGCGGTGCACACCATGGCGAGACAACTCGATATTGCTGACGCCCTTCTCGCTCGGGTTCTCGCGCGCGATCCAACCTCGGCATGGGTCTGGGAGCGAAGCGGTTGGTTGAAGACATTCGCGGGCGAACCGGAGACTGCAATTCAACACTTCCGCCGTGCGATCAGTCTCGATCCATCTGGACCGTCGAACGCCAACCGCTTTGTCGGGATCGGTTCCGCTCACTTCCATGCCGGTCGCTACGATCAAAGTGCCCTCTGGATGCGCCAAGCACTCCTGGAGCAACCGGCCACCGTCTGGGTCAACCGGACGCTGGCGGTGTCTTACTCACGTCTCGGCCAGAGAGTGGCGGCTCTCGATTCGTTGGATGCGTTCCGCCGCTACTCTCCGGACGTCACAATCGGCGAAGTTGTAGCTTCCATTCCCTTCACAAATGACTTTCTCGACCGTGTCGCAGAGGGGCTAAGTGATCTCGGCTTGCCTCCCTGATCAAGCAAGCGTAGCCCGGATGCGACATCCGGGTTTTGGCTAGCGCCGATCCCCGCATATCGCTTCGCTCATGCGGGCGACCTTGCTAACGCGATCGAGCGTCTCGGCGTTTTCACACAGCCAGACCCGTCGCGGACATTCTTAGACACGTCCACCGCCTCAACGGCACATTCGCGCCGATGGACTCAAGTGACGCAGAGCGGCCTCGTCAGCCGCTCGAAGCGGCGGTGAAAACCGCTAATTGAGCGTCGAAAGCACGCTTGTATGCGGGCCGCGCTTCGCCGCGGGCGACATAGGCGGAGAGGTTTGGATATTCGTCCAGCATACCCGATCCTTTCAACCTGAGCAGCACCGACACCATCATCAGGTCGCCCGCGCTGAACGCGCCATCAAGCCAGTCGGCATCGCCAAGGCGACCGGAAAGTTGTTTCAACCGATCACGGACGCGGTTCTCGACCAGAGGCAGACGCTCCTTAGACCAGGGCTTGTCGCCCTCCAGCAGCCTAACGGTTGCGAGTTCGAGGATCGGCGGTTCCACCGTGTTGACCGCCGCAAACATCCATGTGATCGCGCGCGCCCGCGCATTGGCATCGTCCGGCAGCAGGCCCGCATGGCGCTCTGCGATATGGAAGACAATCGACCCTGTCTCGAACAGGGCGAGATCGCCTTCCTCATAGGTTGGAATCTGTGCGAAGGGATGAAGCGCCAGATGCGCGGGTTCCTTCATCGCAAGGAACGAAACAAGGCGAACCTCGTAAGGCTGACCCACTTCTTCAAGCGCCCAGCGAACGCGCATGTCACGCGCCAGACCCTTGCCGCGGTCGGGCGACCGTTCAAAGGCTGTGATGGTGGGGGTCATTGGCAGGCTCCGGCTGACCGCATGACGCTGTCGGATTGATGTGCGTGATTACGACGATTTTTCTCATGGTTAGATATTCGCTTCTTGCGGTTTGCATCCAGAGGACGAACGATCGGCGCGGCTCCCGACAACTTGCCTCGCTTTCTTTGTCCATGGATTTCGCGGTCGCCACCGGCGAACGACCTGAAACCCTTCCGCCAGCGAAGGCGTGAAGCAGATACAGCAAGCCCGGATGAGCCAACGGGTCGCGCGAATGCGTGCCCGATGACAGGCTCCGCGACGTCCGGGAGTTTTCATTGATATCCCCATGCCCGCATGTCGCTTCGCTCATGAGGCTACTTGCTGATGGTTCCAGGGTTGTGCGCGATCGAGATGTGCACGCTGGGGGGCATCAGGGCACAAGCTCAGCGTCGGCAACCGGACATTGCATCACAATGCCTCGATCGCGCAAAAGAGTCACAATAACGCCCGGTCGATAGCCTACAGCGGCGAACCCAGCTTGGCGCGATCCAGCGATCCCTTGTTCTCGGCCGAAATACCGCGAGAAGGACAACGCGCCGATTCCGCGATAGCGGAGCGACGCAGCGCCTAATCCATGCCGGCGCGAGCCGGGTGCAGCATCTGCCACATGTGCAGGCCGGCGTCGCTGGCCGCCCGACCTGCTGAGCAAAAGAGCAGGAGGCTCTCATGTCCACAGCGTTCCGCGTGGTTCTCGAAGGCTCTCAGGAAGTCCCCCCGAACAACTCGACTGCAAGCGGTCTCGGCACCGTCATCTTTGACAGCACGGAAATTGCCGCGAGCTATACGTTTCAGATCGAGGGCGTCGATTATGGCCCGATTACGGGAGGTCCCGCCCAGACGCCGTCGACCGACGACGACGTCATCTCCACGCATTTTCACAATGAAGTGCGAGGAGCAAACGGGCCCGTTGTCTTCGGGCAGATCAACCCGGCACAGGACGAAGATGATCTCAACATCGCCCTGAATGTGGATGGCTCCTGGACGGTAAGCGGTCGATGGGAGACGACGGACCCCGCCAGCGTTCCAATCACCAACTTCGCGGACGAACTGGGCTCAGCTCCGGTGGGATCGGAAATCCCGATCTATTTCAACGTCCACACGAATCAATTTCAGGGCGGCGAGATCCGGGGTCAGTTGATCGCAATCGCAGATGACAACGACAACATCGTCGTCGGAACGCCGGGCGACGATTTTCTTCCCGGGCTCGGCGGCAATGACATCATCCGTGGCCTCGCCGGGAACGACAGGCTTGAAGGCGGCGACGGCGACGACATTATCAGGGGCGGCCAAGGAAATGACGATATCAATACAGGCGCCGGCAATGACCTGGTTTTCGGCGGTCAAGGCAACGATACTGTCGGCGGCATGGCAGGAAGCGATACGGTCTTCGGCGGTGCCGGCGATGACTTCATTGCCTGGAACGACCCTACCGGCGATGTCGTGTTTGGAGACGCCGGGAACGACACGCTGCGCGGCGGCGACGTTGCCGCCGACACGATCTTTGGTGGTAACGGCGACGACCTGATCCGGGCGGTCGCCAACCAGCAGTTGGCGGATCACGCGCCCGACCGCCTGTTCGGAGACCGCGGCAATGACACCATCATCGGCGGCAATGCTGGTGATATGATCGAAGGCGGCGCCGGCGACGACAACCTCGCCGGTTTCGGCGGGGCCGATCAGTTCGTTTTTCGCGAGTCCGCAGGAGGCAATGATACCATTACCGACTTCGACGTAACGCAGGATCTCGTCGTGTTGGAAGGCTTTGGAGCCGAGTTCGACCCGCTGAACAATCTGAGCGCGGCATCTTCGGGCAGCGTCCTCGATCTCGGCGAGGGCAATCAGGTGACATTCTTGGGTCTTCTTCCGACCGAGTTGAACGCCGGGAATTTCCTCGTGACCGCTTGAGGTGGCGCGGGCGGGCCGGATCTACGGCCCGCCCGGCTCCCTCCTGGCGATTGCCCGTCGTCTCGCACAATTCCCGATTTCGACGTCGAGCTTAAAGAGGGCCAAGAGGGTGTGCCCAGCGTAACGCCCTCTCACTTCTGCTCTTGCGCGCGCATCTCTTCCGCGAATGGCCGCAGCGCTTGGTTCATGTCGTCGAGACGCTTCTGCCATTCTGCGCCGGGCATGAACGCGAGAACGGGGGCGTCGCCGGGTGAGCTCTTGATGTACTCGGGATCACGCAAGCCGTCCGCAATCGCAGCTTCAAGCTTTCTGGCGACGTCGTCTGGAACGGCCTTCGGTACGGCGAAGCCGCGTTCTGCGGTCATCGTGACCGGGATGCCTGCTTCCTCTGCCGTCGGAACGTCGGGGAGTGACGGAGAACGCTGCTTCGACAGAACTGCAATCGCGCGGAGCTGTCCCTTGTTGGAGCCGTGCAGCTCAGGAAGTTCGCTGAGGCTGACCATTCCAACCTGCAAATGGCCGCCCAAAAGATCAGTCCTTTGCGCGGCCGTTCCGCGATAGGAGATTTCGTTGGGCTCGACTTTGGCAGCGTTCGCCAACATGCGGATCGCCAGATGTCCGTTCGTGCCCGCACCATTATGGCCGAACGTTACCGAACCCGGCTTGCTGCGCAGCGCAGCCAGAACGTCCGCAACGCTTGCAAGCTTGCTTTCTGAGGGTACTACGATCACGCTGGGATCGTCGACCACGCGCGCGACCAGACGGATTTCATCCATGCTGTACTGGGTCTTTCGCGTCATCGGAATGAAGTTATAGCCTGGCACATTGACCACGCCCATCGCGTAAGCATCCGGCGCGGCGCGGGCAATCGTGGCAAACGCGATCTCTCCGCCGGCACCAGGCTTGTTCAGCACAACAAACTTGGCCTTGCCGCCCAATCTCTGCTCGACGAACGGCAGCAGCTTGCGCGCCATGACGTCGGTTCCGCCACCGGGAGCAAAACCGATGACAACTTCGATCGGCTTGTCGTCCGGCCATCCCGCCCAAGCTGGCCCGCAAGCTACGACCCCAAATGCTGCTGCAACCAGCGCGACGACCTTACCATGCATGACATTCCACCCTTTTCTTGTTGTTAGAATTGCCCCGCCGCCTTACGCAGCGCGACCGACGATTTACGCGTGTCGCTTGTATCTGTTCGGCTTGGCGACGAACAGCGAACAGCAAGCATAGCCGCATGAGCGAGGCGGCCATCCGGCTTTTGGTTGGTGCCGATCCCTTATAGAACCTGTCATCATTGCGCTCGTCGCGGGGCATGCGTTCGCGCGGACCCGTAAATTCATGCGGGCCTACTTGCTGCATGTGTTGGAAAAGCGCGTTCACAACCAACCCTGCGGAAAGCAAATGTTGTGGTGTTTGGATGCCGGCGCCCGGTCACAAGCTTTTTATTCCTCGTTACCACCTGCACCGCTTCTAAGTTGGAGTCGGGATCTTAGATTCGAATGAAATGATTTCCATCATCTCATGGTGGAACCGTTCCCTAATCGAGGTTTGGAGTGAATATGGGTGAAGTTATTCGATTTGTCCCGAAGGCTGAGCGCGAGCGAGCGCGCTTAGTTCGAGAAGCCCGCGCGATATATGACAGCATCTTCCCGCCGGCTGAACCGGTCAGCGAGCGGCAGGACAAGGCACCGATCGGTCATTCGGTCGCCGGCGTCAATCGTGGCGATAGGGGTCTCCTGTCGTGATCAAGATCATCGCCGTGCTATGCAGTCTCTCCTCTCCGACAAACTGCCACGAGCAGACCGTCACCACTTCGGACTTCGTCGCCTTGTCGGTGCGGTCCTGCCTGATGGGCGCGCCGCAGCTCACCGAGTGGATGAAGCAGCATCCGGCCGAGCGCCTGGCGGCATGGCGCTGCGTGATTGGCAAACAGGCTGCGTGATTGGCAAACAGGATGGCAGGGGAGCTTAGGGGAAAATTACAAACTCCGGTGACAGTGCACCAAACGTTCCCTTCTTTGCCATCTGTAAGCTCCTAATGATAGTCGATGATCTCCACGTCTTCAGGACCCGCCGTGCGAACGACATTCTGGGCTCTGCTGCCGGCTGATTTGCCTGAAGCGCAAGGGTAAACCGCCGCTCGCGGCCTGCGACCAATTGGCACGACGGGCAAATCAGTAAAACCTGTCCAGCCCTTCCGCAAAAAATATTCCGCTTAACTTGCAACCCAAATCACCGGCATAACTCCACGCGTCTCATCCACCCAAGCGGCGTTGGCCACGTCACGAACGCGCGGTGAGATGCGGTGGACGTGAATGGCGCTCGCTGACGTAAAAGCGCCTGAAGCGTACGGCGAAGTCGTGTGGTTCTGGCGCCGCGGTGCTGGCGTTAAGTTGGCGGTTGCGCATCGATCCTATCGGATCGAGCGCGGTGTCCCGCCGGCGACGGAGGCAAAAGAGCCGTTCTCCGGGAAGCAACTGTATTTTTGAAGTAG
>NZ_LLYA01000167.1 GCF_001440415.1 Bradyrhizobium retamae | reverse complement strand
CCACGGGCCGGCTGTTGCGTGACGCAAAGCTCTACGAGATCGGCGCCGGCACCAGTGAAATCCGCCGCATGCTGATCGGGCGGGAGCTGTTCGAAAAGACGGCGTAGCTCTTGCTCCTTCTCTCCGCTCTTGCGGGGAGAAGGTTGGGGTGAGGGGCTCTCTCAACGCAGGTGGTCCCAACGTGGCGCGACGGCTCCGCCCAGCCTCAAACCCGCGAGCTTCCGCGCACCTGTGGGACCTGGGTCACACAACGACCGGCAAATCTGTGGTTTGATCCGCTACCGTTCGCGCTGGAGTTGAACCATGAATCAGATGAGCTGGCCGCCGCAGGTGCCGCCACCGCAGCCCTTGCCCGCGCCGCCGCCAATGCCGGTGGCGTTTTCGGGCAGCCGCGGCGAATTCTTCGATCTGGTCAAGCGCGGCGCCGGGCTGGAATTCGTCACCCTCGGCTTCTATCGATTTTGGCTGCTCACCGATATCCGCCGCCATCTCTGGGCCAACACCCATGTCTATGGCGACGCCGCAGAGTATACCGGCCGTGGCAAGGAATTGCTGATCGGATTTTTGGTCGCGCTCGCGATCCTGGTGCCGGTCTATCTCGGCTACTTTCTGGTCGGCCTCGAGGCCGAGCATATCCAGGCGTTTGCCAGTATTCCGCTGATCGCGTTCTTCTATGTGTTCGGGCAGTTCGCGATCTACCGCGCGCGCCGTTACCGGCTGACGCGCACGGTGTGGCGCGGCCTGCGGTTCTGGATGACCGGATCGGGCTGGGCCTACGCGGCGCGGGCGACGCTGTGGGGACTGTTGTCGGCACTCACCCTTGGGCTGGCGCTGCCGTGGCGCGCGGCCGCGCTCGAACGCTACAAGATGCGCCACACCTTCTACGGCGACCTGCAGGGCAGTTTTGAGGGGCGCGGCTGGGAGTTTTTCAAGCGCGGCTGGTGGCTATGGCTGCTGGCGCCCGTCGCCATGATGGTGTATCCGCTCGCGCCGTTTATCTACGGGGCCTTCAAGGCAATCGAATGGCGCTGGTGGCTCTCGGGCATCCGGTTCGGTGGCGTGCGTGTCGAATCGTCCTTGCCCAAGAGCGCGTTGATCGGCCTGTACTGGAAAGTCATCGGCTGGATCGTCGTGCTCGGATTGGTGTTCTCGGCCTATCTGGCGCTGGCGGCGGTATTGGTCGCCAGCATGAGCGGCGATTCCTTCAGCGAGTTTTTCAAGTCCCAGGAATTTGCGAAGAGCATTCCGCTTCTGGTGCTCGCCGGTATCGGCTATCTTGCCTTCGCGCTGGCGATGAATATCGTGATCCGGGTCTATCTGTTGCGTGATCTCTGGGTCAGGGTGCTCGGATCGATCAATGTCAGCGGTATCGAGACAGCCGCCAACGTTTCGGCGCGCGGCGGAATGGCCAACGCGCTGGGCGAAGGATTCGCCGACGGCCTCGATGTCGGCGGCTTCTAAGGCTTCAGAGTCCTGATGGTCATGGATAGCGATACACCAACGCCTGCAAAATCCACCACGCTCGGTTCGGCGACCTATTTCGACGGAACGTCGAGCCGGCGGCGCATGGTGACGCTTCGCCTTGCCGAGCGGCTCGAAATCGAGGGCGAACAATCGCTGGCGGCGTGGATTTACGCCGACATTCGCCGCGCCGACAGTCCGGCCGGTATGCTGCGCCTGAGCTGCCTGAGCGCGCCCGCGCTGGCGCGGCTGGAGGTTCGCGACAAGGAGCTTGCCAACGAGCTGGTCTCGCGCTGCACCAAGATCGATGACCACATGATCGGCCGCCGCGGCGTTGCCGCCATCGTCGGCTGGTCGCTCGCGGCCGCTGCTTCCATCGTCGCCGTGGTGCTGTTCGGACTTCCGCTCGCGGCCGATCGCCTCACGCCGCTGGTGCCCGAAGCGTTCGAACGGCGGCTCGGCGATGTCGCAGACAGCCAGATCAAGACAATGTTCGATGCCAAGGTGTGCGACAATGCGGCCGGGCAAAAGGCCTTCACTAAACTCATTACCGCGCTTCGCGAATCCGCGGGCCTCGACACCTCGGTGCAGTCGGGCGTGCTGTCGAGCTCGTTGCCGAATGCCTTCGCGCTGCCGGGCGGCAAGGTCTATCTGTTCAACGGATTATTGGCGAAGGCAGAGAACGCCGATGAGATTGCGGGCGTGCTGGCCCATGAGCTCGGCCATCTCAAGCATCGCGACAGCATGCGCGCAATGATTCACAACGGCGGCACGTCGTTCCTGATCGGATTGTTGTTCGGCGATATCACTGGATCCAGCGCGCTGATCTTCGCCTCGCGCACGCTGGTGACGTCGTCGCATTCGCGCGAAGCCGAGACCGATGCCGACAGTTTTGCGATCGACGTCATGCACCGGCTCGGCCGGCCGGCGAAGCCGACCGGGGAATTGCTGCTTCGAGTCACCGGAAAGGAGGGCAAGGGCCTCTCCATCATCTCCACCCATCCCTTGAGCGAGGACCGGTTGGCAAGGATGAGCCGGCAAGACCCGCCGGCCAGCGGGCCGCCGCTGTTGACGTCAGAGGAATGGCGATCGCTGAAATCGATCTGCGACGGCAAATCCTGATCCGCTCTGGTTTACCTGCGGGCGCTCTTCCGTGATCTCGCCGCTTCGATCGGCGCAGGCGCCGTGCTCGCCGGCTTTAGGTCCCATACCGCCTGCATGGCCGAGAAGGCTTGTGCAATCATCGGCTCATGGCGCCGCGACGTCAGGCAGGCGAAACCGAGGTCGCAGGTCAGCGCCACCTTGTCGGCAATCACGAAATTCCGTTTGCCCGTGACGCGGTCGAGCACGCTGTCGCGGGCGAGGCCGAGGCCATTGCCGCCTTCGACAAGATCGATCATGGCTTCTTCCTGATCGGCGAAGGCGATGCGCTTCGGCGAAGAGCCGATCGGCCGGAACACGTCGTCGAGCAATCTCCGATGCGCCGAGTCATGCGGCGTTCCGATCCAGGGCAGGTCGGCGAGACCGGCCCAGTCCTTGCCTAGTACCTTGCCGCTCCATTGGAGTGGAGCGATCACGCGGTAGTCGAAGCGCGCCAGCGCCATGAGCTGGAACTTGCCATCATCGATGGTGCGTTCGGACAGCATCCCTGACGTAAGGAATTCGGCGGGCGTGGCATCGATGTAGTATCCCACGTCGAGCTCGCCTCTGCCGATCTGCGCCAGTACGTCCTCGGTCATGCCGTAGCGGAGGAAGACTTCGGTCTTTTTCGAGGAGGTGGCGAGGCTTCGCACGAACGGACCGAGCCGGATCGACTCGGGATCCAAGATCGTGCCGACGCGCAACGTGCCCCGCAGCGATTCGCGCAAGGAATCCGCCGCTGTCCTGAAATCTGCCGACGCCGAGACCGTCCGATGCGCCAGCGGCAGCAGGGCGGCACCCGCCTCTGTCAGGGTAAAGCCGCCCGGCGTCCGGTTGAAAAGCTGCAAGCCCGTGCTCTCCTCAAGACCCTTCAATTGCAGGCTGACGGCAGGCTGGGTGAGGTGCAGCAAGGTGGCCGCGCGCGAAACAGTGCCTTCGCGGGCCACGGTGATGAAACAGCGCAAGGCCTGGATCCGCGGCAGGTCGTTCATTTGAAGGACTTATAGCAAGCACCCATGACCCCCATTAGACAGGATTTGCTCTTGGAAGTCACAACCTTTCATCGATAAAACTTGGCGTTGTCGTTGGAAAAAAGTGGATGGCCCCGATTTGGGGGCCGAGACGGAATCGGGGCGCCCCCTCACTGCGGCAGGTTGTTGACCTTTCGCACCCAGGTGCGCACGTCGGCTAGCACATCCGGCAGCAGCGCCTTGACCTCCTGAACGGTCATGCCGGGCTTGATCCGGGGATCGTAGAGAAGGTTGAGGAGGTATTGGTCGTAGATATCGAAATAGCCCCTCGACACATTGTCGTTGAACATGGTCCAGGGCACGGTCGAGGTGTCGTTGATCGGCCCGAGCGACTGCAGTAATTCCTCATAGGCGCAGTCGAAGAAGACGAAGTCGCCATTGTCGATGGTGAGGATCACGTCGGAATGCTCGATTTCGAATTTCTCGTTCTTGCGAAAGCCGGACAGGCATTGCGGGTCAAGCGAAGAGCGAATCTGGCGCGCCCGCTCGCTGCCGTAGAAGGTCGCAATCGTACGCTGGAGATCGCGGTCGCGCACCAGCTTGACCTGCACATTGGCGTCTTCGCTGGTTTCGACCATCGCGATGTCGAGGTGCTGAACGCGCGCGGCGATGTCGGCGACGATCTTCGCGAGCTGCGCCTTGCGGTCGGCGCGCGTGCCGTCGGCGAACACCCGCACCGGCCCGTCATATTTGCGGATGCGGTCGACACGGCCGGCGAGATGATATTCGGCGCCGAAGGCGATCTTCAGAAAGCCCTCGACGATCTCGCTGTCGGTGAAGATCTTTTTCTCGGTGCGCTGACGCTGCGCGATGGCGGGAATATCGGCGAAAGCCGTGTACGGCGTGAAGGTTTCGCCGAGTGCCGCAGCGCACAGAGCAGCCGCTAGCGTCCGTACATACAGGAATCGGCGGGGCGTGTGCATTCAAACAACGCTGCAGCAATTGGCGCGTGCGTGCAAGGCTTGAAAGGCTCGATCACGCGCTTGCGCGTATGACGCCCAACGCCGGGACGGCTATGGCCTAATTCCTCACGATAACCGGCGTGCCGATGCGGACGCGGCTATAGAGATCGGTCACGTCCTCATTGGTCATGCGGAAGCAGCCGGATGAGACCGCCTGTCCGATCGTCTCGGGCTCGTTGGAGCCGTGGATGCGGTACAGCGTCGATCCCAGATACATCGCCCGCGCGCCGAGCGGGTTGTCGATGCCGCCGGCCATGTGGCGCGGCAAGTCGGGCCGGCGCCTGAGCATTTGGGCCGGCGGTGTCCAACTCGGCCATTCCTTCTTTGCGGTGATGCGGTGGGTTCCGCTCCAGCGGAAGCCGTCCCGGCCTACACCAATGCCGTAGCGGATCGCCTGGCCGTTGCCGAGCACGAGATAGAGCCGGCGCTCGGCGGTGCTGATGAGAATCGTGCCGGGGGCGTAATTGCCGGCAAAGTAAACGGTCGTGCGCGGGATCGGACTCGATCCGCTGGGCATGCCGGGCCGAAAGAAACCGGGGCCGCCGCCCATGATGTCGCGCGAGTCTTCAAAGAAAAAGAGATTTTGGGCCTGCGCTTGGCCGGTCCCCACCAGCATCGTGATTGCTGCAAACAGCAAAGCAAAAGCCCGGATCATTTTTCTCCCTCGCGAAAAAATGTGAATATGCAGGTCGAGACAGGCCATAATTGCGGCGGTCATGCAAGCAACGAGCCTGTGACCACTGCCATTTTCAAACGCCGCGGTTAAAAAAGGCAACATGCCCTAAGCGATGGCTGCATTGTTCCGCTAAACCTTTGACGAAACGTGCGAACAATGTTTGATCGTCAGCGGCTCCAAAGAACAAAGCGCGAAGGGGAATGAGACCATGAACGGTGCGGAAAGTCTGGTGCGGACATTGGTCGCGGGCGGGGTGGACGTCTGCTTCACCAATCCCGGCACCTCGGAGATGCATTTCGTCGCTGCACTGGACCGGGTCGAGGGGATGCGCTGCGTGCTCGGCCTGTTCGAGGGCGTGGTGACGGGGGCTGCCGACGGCTATTACCGCATGAAGGGCACGCCGGCCTCGACGCTGTTGCATCTCGGGCCCGGCCTCGCCAACGGTCTTGCCAACCTGCACAACGCCAAGAAGGCCAATTCCGGCATCGTCAACATCGTCGGCCAGCACGCGACCTACCATATCGGCTACAACGCCCCGCTGACGTCAGACATCGAAGGGCTGGCGCGGCCGATGTCGTCCTGGGTGCGGACCTCGCCGGATGCCAAATCCGTTGCCGCCGATGGCGCGGCCGCTATCGCAGCCGCCAAGAGTTCGCCGCCGCAGATTGCTACGCTGATCCTGCCCGCCGACACTGCCTGGAACGAGGCCGACGGCATCGCGCTAGCGCCGGCGGAAAGCCAGCGCGCCAATTATTCCGCGCAGGCGGTCGACAATGCCGCCAAGGTTTTGCGCAACGGCGGCGCATCGACGCTGTTGCTGATGACCGGTAGCGCGCTGACCGAGCACGGGCTGGCGCTGGCCGCCCAGATCGCAGGCAAGACCGGCTGCAAGGTGATGGGCCAGACCTACAATCCACGCATGGCGCGCGGCAGGGGCCGGTTTGCGATCGACCGCATTCCTTACGTGATCGAGCAGGCGCTGCCGATCCTGAAGGATTTCAAGAATATCGTGCTGGTCGAGGCCAACGACCCCGTGGCGTTCTTCGCCTATCCGAACAAGCCGAGCATGCTGAAGCCGCAAGGGTGCGAAGTGCACCGCATGACCACGGGCGCCGAAAATTCCGTTGCCGCGCTGGAAGCGCTGGCTGGCGCGCTGCACGCGCACCCGCAGGACCGGCAGCCGCAAAAGATGGTCGAAATCGCCAAACCGACCGGCGCGCTGACGCACGCCTCGATCGCGCAGGCGATTGCGATGGCGATCCCGGAAAACGCCATCGTGGTCGATGAATCCATCACCACCGGCCGCGGCTTCTTTCCGCCGACGGCCGCTGCCGCCCCGCACGACTGGCTACAGAACATGGGCGGCTCGATCGGCTTCTCGACTCCGGTCGCGACGGGGGCCGCGGTCGCGTGCCCGGACCGCAAGGTGATCTGCATGGTCGGCGACGGCAGCGCGATGTACACGCTGCAATCGCTGTGGACGCAGGCGCGCGAAGGCCTAAACGTCGTCACGATCGTATTCGCCAATAAGATCTACCAGATTCTTCGCGGCGAATTCGACGGCGTCGGCGCCGGCGAGCCGGGGCAGCGCGCGCAGGACATGCTCAAGATCGACCGTCCCGACCTCGACTTCGTGGCGCTTGCCAAGGGCATGGGCGTGCCGGGCCGCGCGGTCGCCAATGCTGACGACTTCAACAAGGCGCTGGCGGAAGCCATCGCCGAACCGGGGCCGCGGCTGATCGAAGTGCAGATGTAGGGAATGACCATCGAAAGTTTTGAGCTAGCCGGAATGCCGCAATTATGAAATCGTCATTGCGAGCGTAGCGAAGCAATCCAGGAAACAAGACTGGATTGCTTCGTCGCTTCGCTCCTCGCAATGACGGTGCGGAGGTCAGATGCAGACCGAACTGGACAAGGTCATCACCGCACTTCACGAGTTTTATGCACGCGAAACCTTCCTGCTCGAACGGGATGTCGGCGAGCGCGCGCTGACGCACCGGCTGGCGGTGCAGTTCGAAAAGCACTTCCCGGGCTGGGAGATTGACTGCGAATACGACCGGCTCGGCGACCGTACGCTGCGGCTGCCGCACGGATCCACCGTCTCGACCGACGATCACCTCGCAAAATCCATCTATCCCGACATCGTGGTGCACCAGCGCGCTATTCCCAACAACCTGCTCGCGGTCGAGGTGCGAAAATCGGCCAATCACCAGCCGCTCGAACATGATCAGCACAAGCTGCGCGCGCTGACCGATCCGCATTTGTGGTTCGCCTACTGGATCGGCGTGCTGCTGACGCTGGGCAAGACCCACGTCGCGATGTCGGAGGTCTATACCAGCGGCGTTCTCGACCAGGCCCTGTCCGGCTGGTTCGCGCAGCGGCTGAAGGATGCAGGGCTAAGCGCAGGCTGAAGCCCGCGAAGGGAGATTTTTGATGACGCTCAGTCGATCGATCCTGGCCATCGCATTTGTCGCCGTCGCACAGCACGCTCTGGTGCAGCAGGCCGCCGCGCAAGCTCACGCACCCGATCTGGAAGCCATTCTGGCCGATCCCAAAATCGCCAAGACGCTCGACGACATCAAGGCTGACGACGAGCGGACCTTTGCCGAGCAGAAGCGCATCACCGAAATCCCGGCGCCGCCGTTCAAGGAAAAAGTCCGTGCCGAATATTTTCAGAAGCGGATGCAGGAGCTCGGCTTCAAGAATGCGTCGATCGACGCCGAAGGCAATGTGATCGCGCTACGCAAGGGCAGTGGCGGCGGCCGGCCCAAGCTCGTGGTTTCCGCGCATCTCGACACGGTGTTCCCTGAAGGCACCGACGTCACGGTGAAGGAAAGAGACGGCGCGATCGTAGCCCCAGGCATCGGCGACGATTCACGCGGTCTTGCAACATTGCTGTCGGTGATCAAGGTGATGAACGAAAACGGGATCGCGACCGTCGGCGACATCCTGTTCGTCGGCACGGTCGGCGAGGAAGAGCTCGGCAATCTGCGCGGCGTGAAGGCGCTGTTCCGCGATCACACCGATATCGACGGCTTCATCTCGATCGACGGGCTCGGCGTCACCCGCGTCGTCAACCAGGCGACCGGCAGCCATCGCTACGAGTTCATCTTCAAGGGCCCGGGCGGGCACTCGTTCCAGGAGTTCGGACTGCCGAGCGCGACGCACGCGATGGGCCGGGCGATCGCGAAAATTTCCGAGCTGCAGCCGCCGTCCGATCCGAAGACCACGTTTACCGTCGGCACCGTGACCGGCGGCACCTCGGTCAACGCCATCGCCGCGGAAGCGCGGATGGCCGTCGACATGCGCTCGAATTCGACCGAGGAACTGCTCAAGCTCGAGGCCCGGCTGATCGAACTCGTGAAGGAAGCGGTGGCGGATGAGAACGCGCGCTGGAAGTCCGACAAGATGACGGTCGAGGTAAAACTGATCGGCGACCGGCCGGCGGGCATTGTCGCGATGGATTCGCCGATCGTGCAGGCGACCCAGCGCGCGGTCTCTGCCGTTACCAAGGGGCCGCGGCCGACCTTTGCCGGCTCATCCACCGATTCCAACATCGCGATGTCGCTCGGCATCCCTGCCGTCACCATTGGCGGCGGCGGCGAGGGCGGCAACTGGCACTCGCGCAACGAATGGTACAAGCCAACCAACGCCTGGTACGGACCGCAGAACGCCCTGTTGACGGTGCTGATCCTGACCGGGCTCGACGGCGTGACCAAACCGGCGCTTGCGGTGCGAAGCGCCGCGAAATAGGGGCTAAACTGTCCCCAGCGCCGTTAACCATGCCCCCGATTGGACAAATTGTCGGCCAATTGCGGCCAAAGCGGTAACGGAACATCGTTCCCCAGTAGTTCTACGTGCGTAGGGGATGTGGCATGGCGTACAGGATCGTGGCGGAACGCAAGGACGAGACCGTCAGGATGGACCGAAGCAGCATGCTGGTGGCGGTTGCCAAAGCGCGGGTCTGGGCCAGCGAGGGATGGAAGGTCACCATCATCGTCGGCGACGAAAACGAGGTCGCACCGGCCGACGCGCGCCGGCTTTCCTTCGTCTGATCGAAGATTCGTGCGCCGCCTTTTCGGCGGCCTCCAAATAGAGTGGAACCGGGAACCCGGGCCGACGTTACACTCGCGGGCAGGCTTTTTGGAGCAATGCCATGCAGTGGCGGTCTGCAACCACAGACGCCGACGAAATGCGCGGCGCCGGCGACGACGACACCTCCTATGCAACCGGATGGACCATCAGTGGCCTAGCGACGCTCGGCACCATCGTGGCGATCTGGGTGCTTGGGATCTGATGTAACCCTATCTTTGCGCGACCCGCTTGCCACCGGTCATGAGCAGCGTCGTTCGCCACGACAGCCACTGGACGTTCGCCGCTATGCGGCGGATTTTACAGGCTCGCACGCCGTGAGCCGAATTTTGCCGGGTCGCGTGAAGCGGAAATGCGTTCTCATGATCCTTCCGTCGTAACCACGATAATCCAGTGAAATGCCGTCCTCCTCCGGCGTCAATGCGTCGATGGCGAACGCGTCGTTTCCCGCCCTGGCGAGCCGTGGCCGCCAATATCGTTCCATCTCTGATCGACCGTTGAAGCTGCCGCTCTCGCAGCATTCCACGGTGGCCGCATCGTCATACAGATCCAATAATGCGTCGAGGCGCCGCTGCTTACAGGCATCGATCCAATCGACGACAACACCTACAGCATCGAAACGGTTGTTCGTGTTTGCCATGTCCGGTCCTCCCGCGGATTACTAACGGCAAAGCGAATGAACACGTTCTAAACCAAGCGTTCAGACGCTGTTAGCTGGGTTCCCACATATGGAACTGCCGGGCGCTCCAAACGCATTTTCGCCAAACTGTTATTGGCTTCTGACTGCGGGGCAGGACCGTTTAAATCGGAGTCCTGCATGCTCAAACAAATTTTTGTTGCGTCTGTCCTTGTTGTAACCGGGTCGATCGCTTCGGAAGCCCGTCCTTCCCGTACCGCTCAAATACCCGAATGCAATGTGACCATGCCCTGCGACTTCTCGTTTTCGCAGCCTCGTCGTGAGCGGATTAATTCTTACACACATCAAGCGACCGCACAGAGTTACCGGCGCGAACTGGCGGACGTGAGTGTCGATCGCGGTCAAACGGTCGGCGGTCGTCCAGCCGGTTGTCCCCGCTCGTTCTGCGGCTGCGGTGCGTCTATACGTGTTTTCGGCCGGATCGTGCCTGGTCTAAATCTCGCATCCAACTGGCTGCGCTTTCCACGGACATCGCCAGCACCCGGAATGGTCGCTGCGCGGCGTGGGCACGTTTTCGTTCTAGAGCGACATGTCGAAGGCGATACGTGGATAGCATACGATGCGAACTCGGGCGGCCGCGCAACGAGAATTCATGCGCGCTCGTTACGCGGATACACGGTTGTTAACCCGCATGCTGCTTGACCATTAGTTCAGCCGCCGATGTAAATTCGAAGGTTGTGCCAGAATTGGCGCAGCCGCGTTGGCTGAAAAGAAAAGGCCGCCATTGCGCAACCTCTTTTCCTGAAACAGGAGTAGATTCAATTTAGATGATAATCTCGATCGGCGAGCATTTAATTCATTAGGATTGGCATTTGGCCGAACTTGATATCGAGGCGATCGTCACCGCGCTAATGCGGCTGCACTTGATCCCGCGGCTGCCATCGCGCGATAGGAACGAAAATCTGCGACCGCATTGGACCGCGTGTCACATATCCCCGATGCGACATTGACTGAAAGGACCTTAGCGCCGCCGCTGGGGCCTTTCTGCTGATGGCCTGCAACAAGGGCCCCGCTGCGAGCGCGGGACGCGCCTTTAAAACGCCCGGCGCCGCGGCGGCGGATCGGCTTGTGGGTGGCGCGCACGGGTGAGTTCGAAAACAGCGATCAGCGCGGCGCCCGCGATGATGGTGATGGCCGCCATCACAAGAAGGGTTGTAAGCATTGTTCGCTCCCGGAAAGTGCCGCCACTACGACGCTCCGAGAATCGTGTTCCGGCAAGACGGGCAAACTACGGGCCGCGACTTATTGGCGAAAGGAAGCAGCCTGCCCCGATGAGTCTGGTGCCGGACAGACGGCGACCCGGCCCGGGATTTCAATGGCCCTCGTGAACGAGGATCACGGGCATGCCAACACGACGGCGCATCAAGCATGAGAAGACGTTCGAAGAGCGGCTGGCGGGAGAGGCCAAGCGCTTCAGAGAGGCGGCAAGAGAGGCACAGCCCGGCATGGCCCGGGAACTGCTCTTGCGGCGGGCGCGACAGATGGAAGCCGCATCTCGGCTAAACGAATGGCTCCGCTCGCCCGGCATGAGGGCGCCGGAGTGAGCCGCCTCGGCTTCGCCTCTCTCTTCCTGCGACGGCCGCAACGAACTTCTCAAGGGGAACACGACGTTCTTGACACGGTTGCCCCGTCAGAGGAGGTGCCCATGACCGAAAAACCCACGCATGAACAGCTTGAGGAATTGAAGAGGCTCAGCCGAGAGGCCCGCGTCCCCGACGCGTCCGAAATCGTGACCTCGAAAGAAGAGGCCGAAATTCGCATCCGCGACCTGAAGGAAAAAGCCCGCATGGAATAGGTAGGCCGATTTCGATGCGCCGTGCGCGATGCGCCGGAGCCGTGTTCCTATTCAAAAAATTTCGAGGCGCCGGTGAGCCATGCGGTCAGCGGCGCCAATCTCATGGCGCCGCGTGATTGGCAAACAGGATCGCAGGGGAGCCTAGGCTGGAAAGCAACTTTCCTTGCAGCCTCCAGGGAAATGTCCAGCCCGGCTTGACAAGCATCCACGCAAGTTCTCATTATGTTCTCATGAGGACTTCAGTCAGATCTCGCGGGTGAACGGTCGGGATGGCTACGACAGCCACGATCCTTCATGCAGACCTGGACGCCTTTTATGCCTCGGTTGAGCAGCTGCTCGACCCTTCGTTACGCGGTAGACCCATCGCGGTCGGTGGCGGGGTTGTGCTTGCCGCTTCTTACGAAGCCAAGGCCTTCGGGGTCCGTAGCGGCATGCCGGGACGGCAGGCACGTGAGCTATGTCCACAACTCATCTTTGTTAGCGGCCATTTCAAGCACTACCAACGGCTGGGCGACGCCGCCATCAGGGTGATCGGCGATTTCACACCTCTCGTCGAGCGGATTTCCATCGACGAGGCCTTTGCCGACGTTGCGGGCTGCACCCATCTTTTCGGTGCACCTGCTGAAATTGCGGCCGCAATCCGCCAGCGCGTACGCACCGAGCTTGGCCTGCCGATCTCAGTGGGTGTCGCGCGCACCAAGCATCTGGCGAAAATCGCTTCGCAGGTAGCCAAGCCAGACGGGCTTGTGGTTGTCGATCCCGACACCGAACTGGAATTCCTTCACGAACTAACCGTCGAGCTGATGTGGGGAGTGGGTCCGGTCACGAAGGCGCGGCTTGCCGAAATCGGCGTGTTGACCATCGGGCAGTTGGCCAAGACACCGGGATGGTCGCTCGAACGGTTGCTTGGTCCCGCGACAGGCGAGAAACTCGCGGCGCTGGCGTGGAATCGCGATCCGCGGCAACTCAAGCCTCATCGCCGGGCCCGGTCGGCCGGGGCGCAGTCAGCGATTGGCAGGAAGCCGGCCGACGAGCAGATTATTCGACCCGCCCTGCTTCACCTTGCGGACCGCATCGCCGCGCGGCTCCGGGCAAAGTCCAGGCCCGGCCGAACCGTGACGGTCCGCGTTCGCTTCGCTGACCTGAACTCGGTCACGCGCTCGGTAACGCTCGGTGCGCCGATCTCCGCGACCGTGATTCTCGCTGAACTTGCCGAGGAACTGGTGCGCGCGGTCCTCGCAGATCACCCGGACGAGAAGGTCATCTCGCTGTTGGCGATCTCCGTATCGCATCTCGAGGAGAACTGGGATTTGGAGCTGGAGCTCCCGCTCGGACTTGAAGATGAAGCGCGCCGTCCCGGCAGCAGGCTAGGCATGGCCCGTTGGACGGCAGACTGTGCTGTCGACAAGATCCGCGATCGCTTCGGATGGGATGCGATCGGATACGGCGCGGCGACGCTGGGTGTTTCGCGTTCGGTGCCTGACGAGTTTCGAAAACTCGCCGAAAAGGATTTGTAACCGCCGGTCACTAGCAATCGCACGACTGAAGAAGGTAGCGCAGGCTGCTCGTCGGGTGTGGTTTTATGGTGGACGCACAAGGGATCGAACCTTGGACCTCTCCCGTGTGAAGGGAACGCTCTCCCGCTGAGCTATGCGTCCGGTCTCAAGCAATAACAACGGCTTAGTAGGGTATCGGCGGCGATCACGCAAGCCCGAAAGCGGCACGGATCGGCAACGTTTGGCACCCAAATCCGTGCAAAATCCGTGCAGTGATTTCCCTCCCTATTAGGACATCAGAACGGTTCTAGGGGCGAACTGTCCACAACCATACAGACGCATAATCGACTCTGTATTAGAATCCGTACTAAGATGCGTTCCGTAGATCGTTGTATTCAACAATCTACAGAGCGTATGGCTCTCTGTGAGCAACCGCTCATAGACATCAGTTAGCTATGGGAGAATGTATCGGGTGGTGAAGAAGACTAAGCCTGCGGCGAAACCTGTGGCTAAGCCAAGGACTAAGGATAAGAGCAGAGTGAACAGTGACGACCCTTTGGCCGACTTGGGCCTCGATGATACTGCCGCTGTAACGAAGCCGGTGACGAAGCCGGGAACGAAGCCTGCCACCAAACCGGCAGTCGAAGCTCCCGTCGAAGCCGCCGTCGAAGCTACTAACGGTGATGCGACCGAAGACAACGGACGTGACGAGGTTGAAGTCGGGGAGATCGAGTTCGGTTTCTCCGAGTACATCCCGACCGCGAAGCGCAAGGCTGAAGGATCGAAGTACAAGTTCGATGCACTTCAGGCTCCGCAGAAGAAGGGCGACAAGACGCTGTATGCACACTTCCGAGTGAAGTTGCAGCCCGGCGTTGATCCCGACAAACTACGACGCTCGGTACAGAGCGCGACTACACAAGCGAACCGGCAGGGTGCTGAAGCTGGAAAATACTTCGTGTCACGTACTGAGACGAAGGACGGAGTGTTCGTCGGTATGATCGTGTATCGTACTGACGATAAGCCGACGAAGTAATTCTCACTGCCTACTAAAATTTTTTCCAGAGTGTACAGGGCGGTCCAGAACGGGCCGCCCTTTTTCATGACGTAGAGGCCAACAGTAACAGCGTGAGGACAGGAACCATGAACAAATCATCCCTCGGCACACTGACAGTGCTAACGAAAGTGCGGCTTTCAAATGCAAGCTCTCGATCAGAACTTCAATGCCTTCATCTCGTCCCTGTACGACAACGGTATAGTACCGCCTGTCATGGTCCTACAGGACTGTGACGACGACCGCGAGCACTACAAACGCACTGGCTGCGTAGCTGTTCTCTCGGCGGACGAGGACGCAGACTGCGCCGTGTTTGGTGACTGGGGCAACTACTACGCCTTCGAGGGCTGGCTGGCCTTCAGATCGTTATCAAGGGCTGGGGACGAATTTCAGTTGATGGTGTCTGACGTTGTGAACAACGTTGAATGGTCTCCTGAGACTGCGGAGTGGATCAGCATCATTAGTGGCCTTGTGAACGTACAGGAAGAGTACGCAGACAAGTTCGGCCATTACCCCGTTGATCTTAACAAGTTCATCAAATCGTACATCCGTTACGGCGTGAACACTGTTCTGCGCGCTGACGTGTACTGAAGGAAACAATGGCAAAATGGACATACGAGGCGACCAAGAAAGGGTACGCCAAACTATGGGATAGCATCGAGATCAAATCGACCGATGCTAAGAATGCGGATCGTTTCGCCAAGCTGATTATCAAAGGCGAGACGAAGTACAGAGAAGTCGAAGCTGTTACAGGCGTACCGTGGTTCTTCCTCGGTGCGCTGCACATGCGAGAGAGTAGCTGCAACTTCGCTGGCGTGCTTCACAACGGCGAACACATCATCGGTACGAGGAAGAAGACCAAGCTCGTACCGGCTGGACGTGGACCGTTCAAGACGTGGGCAGAAGCAGCAATCGATGCCTTGGACCTGAAGAACCTTCGGGGCATTGCATGGTGTCCCTCTCGCATGGGCTACGAGGGCGAACGATTCAACGGCCTCGGCTACACCGGCAAAGGCATCAACTCGCCCTACGTTTGGGCCGGTAGCAACCACGAGCAAACCGGCAAGTACGTTGCGGACCATGTGTGGGACAAGAACTTCGATGACCCGCAGATCGGTACGCTGACGGTACTCAAGGCTCTGTGTGCGCTTCGTCCCGACATAGACGAGGCGATGCACGAGAACCATGTATCGCCGCCGCCTCCAATGACCACCAAGAACAAGGTTGTTGTCGGCGGCACCATCGCCACTACGACGGGCGGTGCCGTGGCTGGCGGTGCCAGCTACTTCGATCAGATACAGCCGTTCCTCGAAGTGTTCTCCAAGTACGGTACGACTATAGCGACCACGCTTACCGTGGCTGCTGTCGTCGGCTGTGTCGGCTGGTGGCTCTACGAGAAGTACGAAGCGAAGCAGGCCAATGTTTCTGCTTAAACTCGGTTGGAGCTATCTAACTAGCGGTGGACTGAACGGTGTGCTCTCGACGCTGACCGGCGTGTACAACAAGTACAAGGACAGTGCGAACGAGAGCGAACGCACTCAAGCAGCTTGGGCGAAGAACCAACTCGACGCCATGTCGGAGAACCGGCGCAACACGGCGGGCTTTTGGGAAATGCGGTTGCTCACGTTCTTGATCGCACTCCCGTTCGTCATCCATGTGAACCTCGTCGGCCTCGATACCAACTTCAAGATGGGTATCGGCGTGCTGAAGTTTCCTCCCCCGTTCAACGACTGGGAAGGTCAGATACTGCTGTCGTTCTTCGGACTGACGGCAGGACTACTTGGCATTAAAGCCATCACCAACGCATTTAGGCGTTAACACAGGGGACTACTATGGGAATACAGAACAAGGGTCATCAGTACGATCCGTGCATCCATTGCCACATACCGCACGATGAAGTCCCGCCCGGTGAATGCAAAGGCCGTGCTGGCGAAGACGTGTTCGATCTTCCTGACGAGGATCGTGTGAGCCTCGACGAACTGCACGCACAGGAACGTCGCGCCAAAGGCTGGTAATGGCTGACGATCCTGTATGGCTCACCACTGCCAAGACACTAGCAGCCGGGCGGCGCATACGGATCGAATGCTGCGCACAAGATAAGTCTCTCATGGTGAGTAACGAGGAACGAGGATACCGCGCCTATTGTTTTAGGTGCGGGCCTCGCGGCTTCGTTGCTCACGGCGACTTCAGCATAGATCAGTTGCGTCGTCGTCGGGAAGAGTTCGCTTTGTTGCAAGAAGCGCACGTCCGACTACCGAAAGACTTCACACTCGACATCCCAACCAGTGAAGCCGTCTGGCTTTATAAGGCGGGAATCAACGCGACCATAGCTAGGCACTACGGCTTTGGTTACAGCGCATCACTGCGCCGCGTAGTGATACCCGTGTATAGAGATGGCGCACTGGTTGGCTTCACAGCACGGAGCACGATCAATGCTAAGCCTAAGTATATTGAGCGTATGGCATCGCCTGCCCACGCTGTATTCACTGCTGACCCTGCTATTGCATTGCCTGCCACGGAAGACTGGCCTGAAGGTAGTGGACCGGATTTGGTCATCACAGAGGACATTCTGTCGGCAGTACGTGTGGGCCGTATCGCGAAGCGATGCGTGGCCCTCTTGGGTACAAGCGCGAATGAATACCAACTGGCGTGCGCAGAGGGTGCCAGAACCATTGCCATTTGGCTTGATCCTGATCGAGCAGGAAAGAAGGCGGCGTTCAAGCGCGAACGTACCCTCGCATTGCAGGGATACACGACCAAGCGCATCCGAACCGAACAAGACCCGAAATACTACAGCAACCGGGAGATAAGGAGACTGCTATCATAGATGTTATCCTACTGCGGATAATGCGCAGGAGGTCAGACTTCTTTAAGCTGAAGGACATGATACCCGGAGCGAACCTCGATCCACAAGCTGTGGCTATCATCGAGGACTTCGGAAAATACTTCGAGAAGTTTCCTACGCATACTTCCGTGGACATGACTACGTTCCTGCCTCGCTTCAAAGCGTGGCATCCAAAGATGAGCGACGAGAAGTTCAACGGCTATAAGGCAATGCTGTTGAACACTGTGCCTGAACCTGACGAAGATCAGCGGCGCAACATCCTCGCAGAACTATCTGAACTCGAACTGATGACGAAGCTGGCGAACCTTGCGGAGCAATTCCAGCAGGGCGATCTAGCCGATGCCTACGACGCTGTGAACCGGACAATGGACGGCTTCAGAGATCGTACAGGCAGACGAGCGATTAGCTACATCGACACGCCAATCGGAGAACTGTTGCAAGACGAGTTCGACGACAGCGGCGTAGAGTGGCGGATCGATTGTCTGAACCGCTCAATGCGCAAGCTGCGACCCGGAGACTTCGGCATCATTGCCGGACGCCCGGACAAAGGGAAGACTTCGTTCATATCGAGCGAGGTCACATACTTCGCCCCGCAGCTACCGCCAGATCGTAACATCGTCTGGCTGAACAACGAAGGACCGGGCAAGCGCATCATTCCGCGCCTGTACCAATCTGCACTGAACCTGTCCATGAGCGACATGAAGGAGCAGCACTCGCAAGGCGTACTAGTCGAGCAATACAAACAGTCCATCGGTGGACGCCTCGACAAGATACGAATCGTTGACGTGCATGGCTTCGCTACAGGACAGATCGAAAGCATACTAGAAGAGAGCAACCCCGGTGTCATCGTGTACGACATGATCGACAACATCAGGGGCTTCGGCGATATGGCACGTACAGACCTCATGCTTGAGGAAATGTACAAGTGGGCGAGAGAGCGCAGCGTCAAGTACGACTGCATCGGCCTCGCTACCAGCCAGATCAGTAACGATGGCGACGGGATGCAATTCCCTACTCTCGGAATGCTCAAAGACAGCAAGACCGGCAAGCAAGGTGCTTGCGACTTCCAACTCATGATCGGCGCATCCAATGACATTGGCCTAGCCGGTTCACGCTTCATCGGCCTGCCCAAGAACAAGTTGAGACGACCGGACGGCGCTAGCGATCCGCGCGCTGAAGTCATCTTCGACGGTACAAGGGCGCGCTACAGAGACATACCAGTAGGATCATAGTGACGGCAAAGAAGACTGTCCGCCCGGTTAAGGTGGACGAAGCGAAGCGCATCCTCGCGCTACAAGACCAAGTGAACCGTTTGACTAAGGACTTACGTAAGGCACTGCGCGACGGTAACTCGAACGACATCGTTAGTGATGTCCTCGGAGGCATCGTCAACACTCCGAAGCAAATCCCTGCTTGGGTACGCAAGGCTGAGCCGCGTGAACGCTTCAAGGCCACTCCCGAAGTCCCTGTGACAATGTGGGCTGACTGGCATCTAGGCGAGCGCGTGACGAAGGCTGAAGTCAACGGCGTGAACGAATACAACATGACGGTAGCGCGAGAGCGCGTCGAGCGACTGTATTCAGTGACAGACAAGCTCTGCACTGAGAACCATACCGGCGTGTATCCCGGCATCGTCATCAACCTTACAGGAGATATGGTCAGTGGGGGTCTTCACCCTGAACTGGTGGCAACCGACGAACTCGAAGCAATCCCGGCTTCGATTAAAGCATTCGAGTGGATTGCGGGCGGCATTGCGCGATTTGCTGACAGGTTCGGCAGAGTGTACGTGCCCTGCGTGCCGGGCAACCACGGACGCACCACGCATCGTCCTGAGTTCAAGCGATACTACCGCAAGAACTACGACTGGCTTATCTACCAGATGCTCATTCGGCACTTCGCAGACGATCCGCGAGTACAGTTTGATGTCCGACCATCCAACGAAGTCCTCTACCGAGTGTTCAATATTCGGTATCTCTTGCTCCACGGCGACATGCTTGGCGTGGGTGGCGGTGATGGGATCATTGGCGCGATTGGTCCGATCAGGCGCGGCGAAGTAAAGAAGTCAGGAGCTTATAGCTCGCAGGGCACTCCCTTCGACATGATGCTGCACGGTCATTACCATCAGCGTCTCTGGCTACCCAATTCTACGGGAGCAGGTTCGATCAAGGGTTACTGCGAGTACGTCAAGAACGCACTGAATGCGAAACCGGATCGTCCGACGCAGCCTCTGTGGTTCGTGCACGAGAAGCACGGACAGACGGCGCACTGGGACATCTACGTAGACAAAGCACCGAAGAAGTCATCCGAGTGGATGTCTGTTCTCGGCGCAGACGCTGCGTGAAGCAATACATCTTTCCATCCATGATGATCGTTATGTCACTTGGCTCTGCTGCGGTCTACGCAGTGGAGGGTGACGTTCGGCGTGTCATCTATTGGATTGGCGCAGCGGTGCTAACCGCGAGCGTAACCTTCTAGGACACAATGGCACAAGCCATCATACGCATGTACGATGGTCGCATGGTTGACGTGCTGAACCTTCAGCCGGAAGACGTGCGGCCACACAACTTCATTCACAGCATCTGCAATCTGAACCGCTACACCGGACATCTTCCATTCCCCATCTCGGTAGGTCTGCACTCGCTACGCATGGCCGAACGAGTGCCGCCGCATCTTCGTCAGGCCGCTCTGATCCATGACTGGTCAGAGGCTTGTTTCAACGACATAGCGTCACCGATCAAGGCGACACTAGGTAATTACAAGAAGCACGAGAAGGCAGCAGGACGCGTCATCTTCGACGCAATGCACGTACCCTACGAGTTGCTTGCCGAGATCAAGCAGTACGATGTGAAAATCCGACAGGACGAACGCATTGCTACGTGGGGATATGAGAACTGGAAGTCCGATAAGTGGACGCACGATGGCGATGCACAGCCAATCGGGATCACGTTCGTAGAGCAGCACTGGCGCGACGTTCGCGCTGAGTACACTGACTACTTCGTTCGATACTTCCCTGAACAGGATTTGATTACGTGGCGAACCTAAGCACTATGAAACTGGATACTGGTAAGGCTCCTATCGCTAGGGGCTTCGCCAGATACTTTCCCCGCGCCATCGAAGGCGTCGCACTTATCTCTCAGTTCGGCTACGAGAAGTACAAAGAATGGGGCGGCTGGAAGAAAGTCGAGGATGCGTTCAATCGGTACGATGACGCGCACGGTCGTCATGACAATGCACTTCAGCGTGGCGAGACGCATTGCCCCGAGAGCCACAAACTGCATCTGGCGCACCGAGCATGGAATGCACTGGCTACGCTTGAACTCTATCTGATCGAGGAAGAGGCTAAGCGAGGCGAGGCTACTCTTACGCAGGAGCGTAAGGATCAGTCATGGGCTGATGCTGCTAACGCTGATCGTGTGCTCGATGAAATAGAGTGGCGACAGTCAAAGTTCAATCTTCTGCACAGGGACGCTCTGGCTCGTCAACGCGGCGAGAACATCGGCGGCTCGCCTCGGCGCGAGACCATAGAGTGCACTACAGACTGGGCCACATGGGCTACACCAAACGACGCTGGCGGTGATGCTCCGGTGGACGCTACGGTAGTGCCAGGTACTGAAGGCGTGTTCACGTCGTGCGGTCGATGTAAGAGCGACAGGGAATGTGAACTGCGAGGATACTGTCTCGCATGAGTATCCGCAGAGGCTACTGGTACAAGGCCGGTGAAGCTGTCGGTGGGCCGTACAAGTCCATCGGTGAAGCCAAGGAAGCCGCATCAGAAACGAAGGCTACCGACATCAACATACGCGCGGTCGTCGAGATCGAGAAGCGTGTCGATGGTGAATGGCATACCGTTCACTGAAGCCGCGTAGGCGCTCGAAGCGCATCACACGCACACGTCGTCGAGAACGTCCGCACGACATATGGAGCGAGAACGACCTCGACTTTGATAGCGAAACAGAACTTGAGGACTGGATGATTGGTCCTCACGAACAAGGAACATCATGAAGAAGAAGATTTATATCACGCTGGCTGTCATCGTGGCGCTGGTGTGGGCTACTGCATGGGCGTGCAGCAAGAAGGCTGCGCCGGTAGCCAAGGCTCCTGTAGCTGTCACACAGCCGGTTGCCAAGGTGGAAGCACCGTACACCGTCACCAAGACGGACCCGGCTGTACCCGCTGCGAAGCCTGTACCGAAGCCCAAGCCTAAGCCGGTTGCAAAGCCTGCTGCACAGCCTGTCGAGAAGGCGAAGCCATCAGCGAAGTATCACAGCGCATTCGGTAACGATGCGTTCCCGGTTCTGCTGCCGAACTAATGGATCAAGCGCGAGTTACATCCGCGCTAGCTCTGCTGAAGAAGATAAACCAAGAAGGCTACAAGTCGGTGATCTGCGGTGGCTACGTTCGCGATACTATTTGCGACAAGCCAATCCGCGACATCGACTTGTATGTCTCCGGTGGAGACTTCAGACGAGTACGCGAGTTCCTGACAGACGAGGACTGCAACGCGGTATCGTTCGACGACAGCACTCCTGAGTATCGGCATCAGTCGATCACTAGACAGGAAGAGTTCTGTATGCGTCCTGAATTGCAGGATGATCTTCCAACTGACATCGTGAACCTGATCGGTCTTCACGATCACGACGACCAAGACCTGAATGTCAAGTCGATCATCAGCCGCTTCAACCTCGGTATCTGCAAAGCCGGTATCGAGTTGAGTGCCGGGCGATGCGTTATCGAGTACGAGTTCAGGCGCGACTACAAAGACAAGCAGATCACGCTGTACCGAACAGACTGGGGCTACGAAGCTACGATGAAGCAGTTCATCAAGCTGCAAGCGAAGTATCCGTGGCCGCTCCGTATTCCACCCAAGACAGAAGAGGATGTGTTCTGATGCTGTTGCAAGACGAGATCATTGAGCCGCAAGTAGAGTGCATGCGCTGCACAGAGATTGTCGGCGAATGTGATACCGAGAACGGTATCTGCAACTGGTGCCACGAAGAAGATCATCAGGCGACTGAACGCTATCGCTGATGTACAAGGTCTTCGACTTAGAGACGGAGACGCACAGCAGCTTCAAACGCAAAGCGTCTCCGTTCGACGAGCGCAACTGGATCGTGGCGCGCGGTTGGAAGAACCAAGGCGACACGACGTGTCAGTGGGAATACTTCCCATCCCACAATCGGACCTCGACATTAAAGATCGAGAAATCCGTGACGCTATTAGTTGGGTTCAATATCAAGTTCGACTTGCTATGGGAAATGGCGCAGGGCAACGAAAGCCTACGCGAGTTCTATAAGCGAGGGGGTAAAGTATGGTGCTGCCAGTACGCAGAGTATCTGCTGCGAGCGCAGCACCCCGACGCACACATGGCGTCACTGAACGACACTGCACCGAAGTACGGTGGCACTACCAAGATCGACGAAGTGAAGGCGCTATGGGATGCAGGCGTGCTTACGTCTGCGATCCCCGAAGACTTGCTGATCGACTACTTAGTTGGCACGCCGGAAGAACAGCGCAACGGCGGTGACATCCGCAACACGGAGATCGTGTTCCTCGGTCAGATCAAGAAGGCGGTGGAGCAGGGTCAAGTCAAGATGATCCAAGACCGCATGGACGGTCTCTGCGCCACTACGGAGATGGAGTTCAATGGGCTCAAGGTTGACGTAGCCGAAGCCGGTAGACGGCTGAAGGTACTACAGGCTGACCTTGCTGCACAGGACGACGAGCTTAACAGCTACGTCCCGACTGACTGCCCGTTCGAGTTCAACTGGGCGAGCCGCATTCACACTAGCTGCCTGATATTCGGCGGCACCGTGAAGTACCAGATACAGACTACGTACATCGACGAAGCGACCGGCGAGCTAGCCCGTAAGAAGGCTACGGAAGCGCACTGGTTGTTAGATGACGGTACAACTACAGCATTATCGCCTGACGAGTTTGCAGCGGCGTATGGTGATGTTGAAGTGTACGTAAAGTACCTGTCCGGTAAGAAGAAGGGCGAGTACAAGACCAAGCAAGTTGAAGTGCCCGGCGAACTGAAGGTGAAGTATCAGGACTTCCTGTACAGCTTCCCGCAGATCACGGCACCGAACGAGAAGTGGGCGACCAAGAACGAAGACGGTCTCGGCGCTCCGATCTACAGCACGAGCGGCGACATCATCGTTGAACTCGCGCTGCGTAACATTCCGTTCCTGAAGGCGCTGCGCACTAAGCAGAAGCTGGATAAGGAGATCGGGACTTACTACGCACGCAAGGACAACAAGGGCGAGTGGTCGGGAATGCTGACGTGCGTGCAGACGCGCGATCACATGATCCACCACAAGCTGAACCACACGAGCACGGTAACGTCGCGTCTGTCGTCGTCTGATCCGAACGGTCAGAACTTCCCTCGCGGTGATAAGTCCGAAGTCAAGCAGATGTTCGTCAGTCGCTTCGGTGACGATGGCGAAATGATCGAGGCTGACTACAGCCAGCTTGAAGTCGTGGTGCAAGGCGTGCTCACGAAAGACGAGCAGCTTTGCCAAGACCTTCGAGACAGGATCGACTTCCACTGCAAGCGAGTGGAGGCGAAGTTCAAGTCTACTGCTTCGCACATAACATATGAGTACGCACTCGATTGGTGCAAGAACGAGAACCATCCCGACTACAAGGCCGGGAAGACAGAACGAACGAAGTGCAAAATCTTCTCGTTCCAACGAGCCTATGGCGCAGGCGCTGCGACCATCGCAGAAGAAACGGGGATGTCGCTTGAAGAAACGCAGGCACTTATGCAGGCAGAGGATGAACTATATCCCGGTGTCGTTACTTTCAACGCCGATGTCGAAACCGCTGTCATCAAATCAGCAGAACCTTTTCAGGCTCTTGGAGATGATGGGAAGTGGAAAACTTACAGACGAGGATATTGGCAAGCTCCAACAGGCACTCTGTATACGTGGCGCAGCTATGATGCACCTGAGTATGCAAGACGACGTGGTAAGACTGACACTTTCAATCCACCCGAGATGAAGAACTACCCGGTGCAAGGCACTGGCGGTGAGTTCGTTCAGGCAATGTGCGGACGATTGTGGAGACGCTTCGTCGAGACTGACAACTACGGAGGCTTAGCCTTCCTGTGCAACACGGTTCACGATTGTATCTGGACCGACGCACACAAGTCGGTGCGCGATCAAGTCGCCGCCGACAAGAAGATGATCATGGAAAGCATTCCTGAATACTACAACGAGCGATACGGCATGGACATCACTGTACCGTTCCCGGTGGAAGTGGAGTGCGGGCCGAACATGAATAAACTAACGCATTGGCACGCGGAGTGATTACACAAGAAGAACTAAAGATACGGTTCGAGTATCGAGACGGTGAACTGTATTGGAAGAAGCCTACAGTATGGGGCGTAAAGGTTGGAGATAAGGCGGGTACGCTTCGCAAGGACGGATACGTTCAAGTGTCAATCCACAAGCAACTGTACTTACTGCACACACTGGTTTGGTTGTGGTTTACAGGAGAATACGTTCTCGACTTGGATCACGCGGATACTAACAAGAGCAATAACCGCTACGAAAATCTGAGAGAGGCTGGCAAGAGCCGCAACATGTTCAACGTTGCGCGCACTAAACGAAACACAAGTGGATACAAAGGTGTCTCGTACTGCAAGCAGACAGGTAAGTGGTTAGCGGCCATCTGCGCATACAAGAAGCGAAAGAACCTAGGACGGTTCGATACGGCGCTGTTAGCGGCACAAGCCTATGCCGTAGCGGCTGCTGAACTGCATCTTGAATACGCTCGGACAATATGAAGCTGCATCACTGGCAGCAAGCAGCATAGGACAACATGACAAAGTTTGACGGGGTTACGTATGACGAAGCCGCTGACGGTGATCGTCTTACTAGCCAACTAGATCGCGTGCATCAGCACATGCTGGATGGCAATTATCACAGCCTCGAAGCAATCGTCGTCAAGTGCGGCGGTACAGTCGCATCGGTGTCGGCTCGCTTGCGTGATCTACGCAAAGATAAGTTCGGCAAGCACACTGTGGAGCGTCGTCGAGTTGCCGGTGGTCTGCACGAGTACCGCCTTGCATGACAACGATGTGGGGACTGATCGTGGCCGGTGTCTTCATAAGCATCGGTCTTCATCGCGTCGGTAACGCTATCGACGGGCTGACCCAAGTTCTGAAGGAGGACGCATGATCTTACTGACCATCTACGACATCAACGAGTGGCATGTGATCGGATTTCTATCCTTCCTCGCTGCACTCGGTATCTACGGTATCTACTACATCGGCCGCACACTGTGTGCGCTCTATCGGTGGATCACTTCCACTTAACCGGCATTAAGCCACAAGGAGACTACATGACCAAAGCATTGAGCATCGCAGAACTCGCAGCGATTGCCGCTGAGCAGGAAGATCAGACCGTCGAGCAGACGGTATCGTTCGACAATGAACCGCCGCCTGCTGGCGCTACCGTCGGCCGCTTCATCGAGTACATCGAGATCGGCAAGCAGAAGCAGCCCGACTACAACGGCAAGCCCAAGCCCGACGCAGAGTGCGTCCGACTGACGTTCGAGTTGCTACATCCGAAGAAGAACATTCACGAGTACGAGGTCGAAGGTGAGAAGCGCGTCCGCGCCGACCGCGTGTCGATCCGTATCTCGAAGAAGATGTCGGACAAGGCCAAGTTCAAGAAGCTGTTCAACGCTATGACCTACGGTCGCGACAGCATCAAGCACATGGCTCAGATGTTGGGCGAGGCTTTCATCATCACGATCTATCACAACGTCGTCGAGGCTGAAGGCAAGAAGCGGACCTATGTGAACCTCGATCAGGATGGTCAGTACGGTATCCGCGCTCCGTTCATCATCGACCCGTTGGAAGAGACGAAGAAGGACGTGCCGGTTGGCGATCCGATCAGCCCGCTCCGTCTGTTCCTGTTCAACAATCCGACCAAGGAAACTTGGGACAGCCTGTTCATCGACGGCACCCGCGAAGTCAAGAAGGACGGCGGCGCAGTCGAGCACGTCAGCAAGAACTGGTTGCAGGAACTGATCCTCGACGCATCGAACTATTCCGGCTCGGCGCTGGAAGCGTTGCTCGGTGGTGTCGCTGAGTTGCCGACCTCCGAAGAGGAAGTCGCGGAGCAGCCGGAAGAGAAGCCGGTCGAGAAGAAGACCGTCGCCACGGTCGCCAAGGCCGCAGCGAAGCCTGCTGGTAAGCCTGCCGCTGCGAAGCCATCAGCGCCCGCCGCTAAGAAGGCAGCGCCTGCTGACGACGCGCTGGCCGCGCTGGGCCTCGTCTAAGTGAAGGTCAACGGCATCGAGCTAGGAGACCTCGACGGTCTAGCGCACGACGCTGAGACTGTAGAGTTCCCACCGCAAGTACACGGACGTACGGTACATATCGACGCAGACTTTCTCGCGTACCAAGTCACGGCAGAGAAGGTCGATGGTACGGACGACAAGACCTACGAAGACATGCAGCACAATGCTGAAGTCGCAGTGGAGACCCTACGGGGTCTCGCTGCTGCACAGCATGTGCATCTTCATGTCACTCCGTCAACCTCGAACAAGGGCGGTCGCTATGACCTCGCCTTGCTCAAAGAGTACCAAGGGAACCGCATTGAAAAACCCAAACCGCGCTACCTCGGGATCATGCGGGAATGGCTCGTCAAGCGATACCCCGGCACCCTTCATCAGTTCTGTGAAGCAGACGATGGCATGGCGTCGGCTCAGTATGCAGCAATTGATCGCGGAGATCGCAACCTCAGTGTCATCGCGTCCAAGGACAAAGACCTTCGTATGGTTCCCGGTTTGCAGCTCGACTGGGACACTGGACAACTTCGAGATACTAGCGATGACTTTGGATACGTCGAACTCGTAGAGCGTACAACGACAAGCGGCACTGTGAAGCAATTGAAGGGATTTGGTCACAAATTCTTTTGGGCACAAATGCTAATCGGGGATACGGCAGACAACATCAGTGGACTACCGGCGATCCCCGGTTACGTCATGAACTTCATCAAGCCGACACAGGCCGTTACAAAAGCGAAGGCTGTGCTGGAAGATGAACACGCGACGGATGCCAAGAAGGAGAAGGCGCAGAAGGTAATCGACGAACGCAAGGACGGTTTGTGCGGACCTGCTACGGCAATCTTGATACTTGACTTGATCGAGAACGCGGCGGTTGCGTTCGCTACGATCAAAGGACTGTACAAGAGGTACGGTGAAACTACGGGGTTCGTTCATCACAAGACTGGTGATCCTGTACCGTGGGGCAAAGCCTTTGCATCAGAAGGTCAACTACTGTGGATGCGAAAGCACAGCACTGATCCAAACTGCGTCTTAAACTATTGGCGACGGTGCGCAACGCAATGAGGTATAGACACGGCATAGTTGTGTTGATACCGTGGTTGGACAGTGACAACAACAGAAACCATTCAAGGTTCTCGTTCAGGGGCAACGTAGACAGAAGGCGCGTGCGGCGACAGATACGCCGCGCACTGAATAGTATTGGTATCAGTGCGCCTAAGTGGTGGCTCAACCACTATCTAAAACATCGATCCTATGTCGGAACCCCGTCGTAGGATCAAGACTGCGGAAATACCTATAGTCAAACAGGCTCTGTTGCAGAGACAGCATCACAAGTGCTGTCTCTGCCCGGAACCCTTAACTATGGCCTCTGCATGTCTGGATCATAACCACAAGACCGGATTAATCCGGGGGATTCTTTGTCGTAACTGCAATGGTATCGAGGGGAAAATATACAACCTAGCGAACAGAGCGAAGAGAACACTCACGCCTAAAGATTTCTTGGGGCAAGTCATCCTGTATTGGATCAAACACGAGACCGATCAGACTGGTCTCTATCATCCGCTACATAAGACAGCAGATGAGAAGCGCGAGCGCACTAACCGGAAGGCAAGACAGCGGCGCGCTAAAGCAAAAGAAACGGTTCAATAGGAAATGCAGACGATTGATGCTCAGTTAGAGCTTGAACGCACGATGGTATTCAAGGGCGCGGAGACGTTCGAGAGGACCACCAAGGAAGCAGAAGAAGCTGGGCGCGGTGCAGAGACTGCCTACGCACAGAGACTACTACAGGAGTTCATGCTGCCTCTGATCGAGGCGCTGACTTCTTTCGTCGAGACCAATAGGCCGGGTAAGCACGGCAAGATCAGAACGCTGTTGCAGCGTTGCTCGCCAGACAAGGCGATGTATCTTGCAATGCAGGCTGTGTTCAATTCGTTCACTCACGAGGCACCGCTGGCGGGCCTCGCTACTCGCATCGGAAGAATGGTCGAGGACGAAGTTCGTTTCTCCCGCTTCCAAGAACTGCACGGCGACTACTACGCTGCGATCAAGAAAGACTTTAAGCGTAAGGGCACGAAGGACTACCGCTTCATGCACCGGGTTCTGACGCACAAGGCGAACGAGCTAGCAGACGAGTGGATCGAGTGGACGGTAGCAGAGCGTGCTGAAGTCGGCATGAAGCTGGTGGACGTGATCCTGACGAACACAGACCTCATAGAGAAGCGACAGTTCAATCAGCACGGTAAGACACGGACGCTGATCGTGCCGACCGAGAGTGCTAAGAAGTGGATCGACGAGCACAAGGAGTTCAGCAAGTTTCTGTTCCCCGACAAGATGCCTTGCATCATCCCACCGGACGATTGGACAGGGCTGAACCAAGGTGGCTACTACAGTCCTGAACTTCGTCACGCAACGCCGATGATTAAGACGAGCGGTAAGAAACACAGGCTGCACGTACAGGGCGGTGACTTGACGGCGACGATGGAGGCGCTGAACGCGCTTCAGGAAGTGCCGTGGGAAGTGAACACGGAAGTCCTTGCTGTCGTCGTGGCGTGCTGGAATGCGAACCTCCGCATAGGCATGCCGCAGAAAGACCCGCTAGAAATTCCACCAAGCCCGGTGGCGAAAGGCACTGAGCTTACGGAGGCTCAGCAGGAAGCACTGACGGACTGGAAACATGAAGCCGCAGAGATACACACACAGGAGAAGGAGCGGCGAAGTAAGTCGTTCCAAATTTCTCGCATCATCCGCCTTGCCAGCGAGTACACCAAGTACGACAAGTTCTGGTACGTCTGGTACGCGGATAGTCGTGGGAGGTTCTATCCAACGACATCGGGCTTCAATCCCCAAGGTGCCGACATTTCTAAGGGACTTCTACGACCTAATCAGTCGAAGCCATTAGGTAAGAGCGGATGGTACTGGCTACGTGTCAACGGAGCGAACCGCTTCGGACACGACAAGGTTAGCTACGACGACCGAGTGAAGTGGGTGGACGAGCAGCAGGAGTTCTTCCTGCGGGCGGCTAACGATCCGATGTCTCATACGGAAGTGTGGGGCAACGCAGATAAGCCGTGGCAATTCCTAGCGTGGCTGTTCGAGTACAGAGACGCACTAGCATTGGAAGCACTGGGACATGATATCGGAAGCTACAGATCACGCATTCCTGTTGGCCGCGATGGCACATGCAACGGACTGCAACACTTCAGCGCCATGCTGCGAGACGAAACGGGTGGTACTTACACCAACCTTGTACCGATGGCTGTACCAGCAGACATCTACTCCGCAGTGGCAAGAGTATGTACGAAAGCACTTCGTAATGAACAGGCCGATCCCTTTGGATGGTTGCCGTACATCGACGCGCACGGCGAAGGCACTGTACCGCGTAAGCTAGCCAAGCGTCCGGTGATGACGCTGCCCTATGGATCGACGCGGCAGTCCTGCACGAAGTACATCTTCGAGTACGTGATGGCGACTGACCGCGAGCACTTCGAGGGCAACTTCAAAGCCGCGTGTTGGCTCACTCCGTATATGTGGACCTCTATTGGAGAGGTTGTCGTAGCCGCTAGGGACGCCATGCGCTGGCTTCAGAAAGCAGCCGGTGTACTGAGCAAGGCGAACGAACCGATCACATGGACGGCTTACGATGGCTTCCCGGTGTACATGGGCACTCGCGTAATCAACTCGACGAAGATCGAGACGCAACTAGGCGGACGCTTCCAACTCCGCGTCGGTACATTCACGGAAGACATCGACCGCAATCGGCAACGCAACGGCGTGGCCCCTAACTTCGTTCACTCACAAGACGCAGCGCACATGCGCGCGGTAGTACGACAATGCAAGGCGGAAGGTATCGCACCGTTAGCGTTCATTCATGATGACTTCGGCACACACGCCGCAGACACTGAACGACTGGGCGAGATCATCCGAGAGACCTTCGTGGCGCTGTACGCGGACCATGATCCACTGCAAGCATTAGCTGCGCAGTACCAAGACACAGAGTACGAGCTTGAGCCGATCCCGCCATACGGCACGCTCGATATTCAGGATGTAAGGAAGTCGCTGTACTTCTTCGGATAGTTCCCTCCCTATTAGGTAAAAGACTAATAGGAAAGAAATTGAGCTACCAAGAATTGTCCGACGAGGACAAACTAGAGGAAGCGATCAAGTTCGTCGCTGTAGGCCAGCCTCTGCCGGAAACACTGGATACGTTTCTGCGCGAGGCTGGTCTACACGAGGCGATCACGCTTCCGGTGCGGTCCTAATGGCCGCTTACATCAGTGCAGTATCCGTTCCTCCTGTATCACAGGAGTTCATCAAGGCACTCTGTAACGCCTTCCGACCTTTCGAGGTTAAACCGGGCTTCGACCGCGACGAGCTTATGCAAGCGGCGGGCGAACAGAAGGTCATTGAGTGGATCAAGCATCACGCTGCGCAAGGACGCACCGTAACAGGTGAGCCTTCAGCGTTGCGCGACACTCAAACCAACACCGGAGCCATCGTTAAACTAGGAGAGTGATGCTTCGACCGATCAGGGCCGATGATGTCGGGCTGATTATTGAAATGCTTCTCGCGTTGCATGTCGAAAGCCCGCACTACTCTCAAGTAAGGCCCGACCCCGACTACGTTCGTACTACACTCACGTCCATGATCGAGCAGCCCGCATTCATCGGGTTCATCGACGTTGATCTTCGAGGCTTCATGTTCGGCATTGCGAACCGAACTTGGTTCGACAGTGAACTGAACGCCTACGAACTCTTGCTCTACATCCTCCCCGAATACAGAGGCGGTCTACTGGCCGCACGACTAATCAAACAGTTCGAGTTCGACGCTAAGCGTCTGAATTGTATTCATGTACGCGCGGGAACAAGCACGCGCATCAACACAGAGGAAGTTCTGAGACTGTACGAGCGGCTTGGCTACACGCGCGAGGCCAACACCGTATCTAAAAGGATAAACTAATTTGTGCGATCCAATCACCGCCATTATTGGCGCTGTGACTGCTGCTACCTCGCTATTCGGTGGCAGTAACGACGCTCCCGCGCCGCCTCCACCCGTTATCCCGCCCGCTCGTGAGCCGACAACTGCTCGCGCTCCTGGCGCAGAAGTCCGTGTAGGCGACGGAGCTACAAAGAACACGAACTCCGCAACGCCGCTGTACGAAGGCTTCACTGAGAAGCGCGTCACCGGCAAGCCGCTCGGCGGTCTCGGTCGCGGTGGTCTAGGTCTGTAATGACTGCATCCACTGCGCCGAAGGGCACACTGCAAAACAGGTGGGACCACCTAGACGGCAAGAAGAGTTCGTTCAAAACTCGTAGTGAGCAGTACGCGAAGTGGACACTGCCGTACCTATTCCCTGAGAACACAGGGACTGCTGACACTAGCGAAAGACAACTGAGCAACGACAGCATCGGCGCACGCGCTGTGAACCATCTGTCGAACAAGATTGTCACCACACTGTTCAGACCGCAGGGTCCATTCTTCCGTCTCTCGCTTAGTGCGAAGCAGATGAAGCAGATCAAGACGCTAGCGCAGGGTTCCGATCCGGCAGAACTGGCTACGTTGACTACCAAGATCGAAGAAGAGCTTAACGGCACTGAACGTGAGTCTATGGAGTACCTCGATATGGTCGCGTATCGACCGTCAGCTACTTACGCTGCACAGTTGATCGTCGTTACCGGCAACGCGCTCGTGTATCATCCAAAGGACAAGCCTGCACAAGTCTTCAATCTTCGCGACTACTGCGTGGTGCGTGACTTGAGCGGCGCTGTCATCGAGATCATGACGCGCGAGTGCAAAGCATTCGAGACGTTCCATCCTGACGTACAAGAGAAGCTACGCGCCAAGAAGCAGACGAACACTCCCGAGTACGAAGATAACTCGGACGTAATTGTCTTCACGCGCATCCGGCTGATGGAAGACGGTAAGTTTCATGCAACGCAGGAAGCTGGCTTCGTTGCACTCGACACGGCAGGCGCAAGCTGGCCGAAGGAAGTTCTGCCGTGGATACCTCTGACGTGGACACTCGTTCGCGGCGAGGACTACGGACGAGGGCTCGTCGAAGACTACTCCGGTGCGTTCCACGCTACTGAAGTTCTCACGCAGTCACTTATTAATCTCGCCGGTATCATGGGAGATATCAAGTTCCTCGTGAACCCGGCGTCACTCGTTGACGTACAGGCGCTGAACAACAGCGAAGCTGGCTCTTACCATAGCGGTAAGGAAGGCGATGTTGTCGCGGTGAAGACCGACAAGAACAACGACGCTAACTTCATCGTTACGATGATCCAGCGATACGAGAAGCAGATCGCGCAAGCGTTCCTACTGAACTCGTCCGTCACTCGTGATGCTGAGCGCGTCACCGCTGAAGAAATCCGCATCCAAGCGAACGAGCTTGAGATGTCGGTGGGCGGTATCTACTCGCGTATGGCTTTGCAGTGGCAGGGGCCGACAGCGTACATCACGCTCGATCATATCGGGTTCACTGGCGTACAGAACGGCATCCGGCCGCAGATCATCACAGGCATGGACAGTCTCTCTCGTCAGGGAGAACTGGACAACGTGCGCATGTGGGTAGGTGACATGGCTATTCTCGATGCTGTGCCCGAAGAAATCCGTGCCGCGATCAACCCACTGAAGTTCGCGGCGTACCTCGGTACACAGCGACAGGTTGACCACAACAAGTTCTTATACACGCAGGCTGAAATGCAGGCTAACCAGCAGCGTGCTCTACAGCAGCAAGCTCAACTCGAACAACAGAAAGCTGCCGGGACCGTTGCCGCAGAGGCCGGTAAAGCAGCCGTACAAGGATCACAGACTGCATGACCACTGAACCTACCGTAGCAGAGAAGGCGTTGGCCGCACAGGGCGCTACGGTTGAGAACCTCGACGAAGGTGCTCTCGACAACAAGGGCGCTCCCAAGGCTCCCGCTGCCCCGGCAAACGCGCCTCCTGAGAAGAAGGGTGACGACGAAGAGAACTCCGTTGTCATCGTTGATCCGGCTAAGGCTGCTGAAGAGAAAGCCGCTGCCGAAAAGGCGGCTGCGGAGAAGGCTGCTGCCGATAAGGAAGCCGCTGGTCCGCTCAAGGACTACACGAGCTTCCCCGAAAGCCCGGCTGCTAACGCTGCCATCGAACTGCTTAAGGAAGCGGGCGTTGGACCGAACGCGGCGAACGAGTTCTTCGCCAAGGCTCTGAAGTCTGGCGACCTGAACGACGTTGACGTTGCAGGACTTGAAGCCAAGCTCGGTAAGGCCAAGGCCACGCTGGTCATGGCTGGCGTCACTGCACACTACGAAGGGTTGGCTGCTAAGGTTACGGAGACCGTCACTCAGGTTCACGGCATCTTCGGCGGTAAGGAGAACTGGGACACGGTTAAGACGTGGGCTCAGAAGACCGAGAAGGCTGATCCTGCATTCAAAGCTAAGGTGGATGAAATCCGCTCCATGCTTAACGAAGGTGGTATCCGTGCTGACCTCGGCGCTAAGGAGCTTCTCCGTCTGTACAACTCTGCGCCAGATCAAAAGGGTCTCGGTACGAACAAGCTGGCTGTCGGTGATAGCACTGGTACGGTCATCGGTACGGCTCTAAGCCGCGCGCAGTACCTCGCTGAACTCAAGACTGCGCATGCACGCAATGCAAAGCCTGCGGAAATCAAAGCGTTAGACGCTCGGCGTCTGGCTGGCAAGAAAGCAGGCATCTGACTACGGACCCGCTGTACCTCCCTATTAGGAGATACAGCGGACTAGTCCGCATACATTCCCTATAGGAGAAACTTTGTCTTACGAAATTCCCGGTCCCGACCTCTCAGATGTGAGTGTGGACCTTCTGCTCGAACAGTACGGTGGCGAAGTCGAAAGCCAGTTCGCGAAGTCCGCTATCATGCGGCAGTACGCGAAAATCCGTCCGGTTCGTGGCACTGATACTATCTCGAATAACCGCGTTGGTCGTACCACGCTGAAGGCGCTGGTTCCCGGCGTCCGCCCCGCTGGCGAAGTCACCCCGTTCGGTAAGGTCTCGCTGACCGTCGATACCGTCGTGCTCGCTCGCGACAACCGTTCTATGCTGAACGATCTTCAGACGCACTTCGACGCGCGTATGGAGCTTGCACAGGATCACGGTAAGGAGCTTGGCAAGTTCTTCGATCAGGCGTTCATCATCATGGGCATCAAGGGCTCGGTGGCTACGGCTCCCGTCCTCGGTGACGGTACTGCTGCGAAGCAGTCGATTGGCGCTGGCAAGAATACCGTGCTGGCCTTGGCTGGTGACGAACTCGATCCCGACAAGCTGGCTACTGCGATCAGCGGCATCATCGTCGAAATGGAAGAGGAAGAGATTGATTCGACTGAACTCGTGATCTTCGTCCGTCCTACCCAGTTCGACGTTCTGCTCGATCACGACAAGCTTATCTCGCGTGACTTCGCGGCCGGTAACGGCGACTACGCGAAGGGTATCATCTACGAGATCAAGGGCGTTCGCATCGTCAAGACTGCGCGCATCCCGACTGCTGCTATCACTGGTCACTTCCTGTCGAACGCTGGCAACAGCAACGCTTACGACGTGTCGGCTGCGCAGGCGAAGGCCGTTGCGGTCATCCTGCATCCGAAGTCGTTCCTCGCTGGTGAAACCATTCCGCTTCAGAGCGACATCTGGTTCAACCGCGAAGAGAAGCAGTGGTTCATCGACAGCTTCCTCGCATTCGGCGTCTCGATCAACCGTCCCGACGTTTGCGGCGCGGTGTTCAAAGCCTAATCTATACTACACGCAAAGCCCGGTCCCGTATGGGACCGGGCATTTTGCATTGGAGAATACAAAGTGGACCGCGCTACCATTATCAATTCTATGCTCTCCGTAGTCGGAGAGAGCGGTGTGAGTTCTACCACGTCCACGCACCCATCTGTACAGACTGCTTCGCGCATTCTCGACACAGAGGACATTGACTTTCAGCAGACTGGCTGGTGGTTCAATCGCGAATACAGAAGTAAGCTGGTCCCGAATAGTGAGGGACGCGTGGCCGTCCCGGCTGCGGCGCTCGACATGCAAGTATCGGACGTGGAGTACCAAACTCCTGCTGAGAAATTGCGCTACGCTCGACGTGGCAATTTCATTTACGACGCCTATAAGCACACCGATGTTATCAACACGAGCGTCACTGTTGACCTTGTTACTAGATTGGACATCGGCAGTCTTCCGTCCGTAGCCGCTAGCTACGTATTGCACAAAGCCCGCGAGGCTATGTACATCGACGATGACGGCGACAGCTTCAAGACGAACGAACTGAAGCAGCAGACAGCTATCGCATGGGCGAAGCTGAAGGCTAAAGAGCTTACGATGCTGGCTGTTAATGCACTCGACAATCCGACTGCTATTCGGTTGCAGTCCGGTATCACCGGCACGACCGGCTCTCGCAATCCTAATCTGGTCGGTGGACGTATCCGATGAAGGTAGATGGATCGCTCGGCTCTCTGCTACAGGGAGTGTCGCAGCAAGCACCGAGAGATCGGTTCGACGGACAGTCTACACTACAAGAGAACATGACTTCGGATGCCGTGAACGGATTGGGACGCAGGCCGCCTACCGATCTAGTCGGCTATCTCGGCTCTGTCTCCAATGTGCTTGGCTGGTACAATTTCGAGACGCGGGACGGAAACAAGTTCTTGGCGATGTTCAAGAACGGTGACGTTGACGTGTTCGACCTGAACGCAAATGCACAGACGGTCACTGTAGCCGCAGACGCGGTTGCGTACCTCGCAGGTACTGACAACATGAAGTGCAGTACGGATGACGAAGACAATACAATCGTCGTTAATCCTAGCGTGACTGTCGCGATTACAACATCGAAAACCGTTTACTTCAACACATCGGGCAACAGTGCAGCCGTTATGCAGGTTCTCGGTGGAGCATATGGAAGAACATACGCCATATACATCGACGGTGTGCTGGCAGCCAGTTACAGAACACCGGATGGTAGCGTTGCCTCTGACTCGTCCTATGTCGCTACTCAGTTCATAGCCGCCGTACTGCTAGGCTGCTTGACCGACGCTAGCTATACAACACCGGCTGGTAATGGGTCTATCATCGTTCCAAGTGGTCTTTGTGCTGGATGGAGTGTCGGAATACAGGAGGACATATTCTGGATTAAGAAGCCTTCTGGCGCGTTCACTTTAACGTCGTCTGACGGCACCGGCGGTGTAAACCTAAAGACATGCACAGACACGGTAACTACAATTGCCGATCTTCCTCGATTAGCCCCGCACTACTACGCGGTACGTATCGCAGAGAACTCCGATACGGCTAAAGACCTGTGGTTCAAGTTCATCGTATCTTCGCTTGATGGTAGCGTGACGCCCGGTGGCGGGTTCGGTCTATCGGGATACTGGAAGGAAGCTGCATCGCCCTATACGAACACGGCGTTCGATCAGGCAACAATGCCGCACAAGCTAACGTACAACTCGCCGGGATTTGCATTCTCTCGTGAGGCATACGAGCCTCGTGCAGTAGGTACAGATGTTTCTAATCCTGATCCATCTTTCGTCGGAAATACGATCAATGACGTATCAGCCTTTCAGGGCAGGACAGTGTTCCTCTCTGGATCGAACGCCATCATGTCACGTACCCATCGGTATACGAATTTCTGGCAAGGGTCGGCTTCTGCGTTAGCCGATACTGATCCTATCGACATCAACTCGACTGTCGAAAGCTCTCAGATGCTGGCTGCTGTGCCATTCAACAAAGACCTCGCGGTGTTCTCACCCAAGGGTCAGTTCGTTGTGTTCGGTCGCACTGCGCTTACTCCCGCGAATGCTAAGCTGGTCTTGACCACGAGCTTTGAGAGCGAGTTGGCTGCGAAGCCTGCGGCTGCGGGTAAGAACGTTTTCTTCGCTTCGAACTTCGGGCGCTTCACTGGCCTCCGAGAGTTCTTCACGGAGAGCACAGGCGACAACAACGACAGCCGACCGATCACGCAGCACGTTAACAAGTACATCGTGGGTAAGTCTAAGCTGCTTACAGCCTCAGCGAACTACGAGACGCTGCTCGTACATACAAACAACACACAGACCGACGTTTATATCTACCAATACATATGGGCGGACGATAAGAAAATCCAGTCTGCTCTGCATACGTGGAAGTTCGAACATGAGATCGTGTACAGCTTCTTCGACGAAGACGTTGTGTACTTCGTGCAGCGCATCGGTACTGACCATTACCTTCTACGTATGCCGTTCGACGTAGAAGACAGTAGCGAAGTTGGATACCCGGTGTTCCTCGATCAGAGGTTCGACGTGTTAGATTGCTACCACAGCTTCGTGCTGCCGTTCGCCTATCTGGCGGATGAAGAACTCGTATGCGTACAGAGCGACAATTGCCCGACGCCGGGTTTGATCGTGTCCATAGACAGCATCGTGGATGTTCCCGGCACTGGTAAGGTCGTTACGCTTAAGAAGAGTATGCTTGGTGGTGACTTGATTGTCGGCACACGGTTCATGTCTCGGTACATACCAACCATGCCGTCTGTTAAGGACGAGAATGGAGTTGTCATCGGTTCAGCTAAGGTCCGTGCGAAATCGTTCAGCGTGGTGTTGGACGAGACCGGCGAAATCATTGGACGAGTTCGATCCAAGTACGGCGATGGTCCTGAAGTCAGGTTCAATGCTCGTATCGTAGGTAGCGTGGATAACCTTGTCGGCGTGCAGTCGCTCAGCAGTGAGACGTTTACGCTTCCGTTCCGGTACAACGTGAACGATGCTGAGATCGAACTGTATTCGAACAGCCACCTTCCTATGCGGATCGCGGACATCGAGTACGTAGGACAGTACAATAAGCGCGGTCGAAGGATCGCTAACTCAGGAGGTAAACAGTAATGTGGGCAGACCTCGCCCTAAGCGGCGGGCTGGCTGCATTGCGTACCGGCCTGTCGTACAGTCAAGCCAAGAAAGACGCGGAAGCGAAACAGGTTTGGCAGGCGTACAAGAATACGATGACGCAACTGTCGAACGCGAACAATCAAAACATTCTCACCACGAATGAAAACATTGCAAGTGCCGCCAGTAGGGAACAGGCTTTCCAGATCGAACGTAGCGAGTACCTCACTTCGGCGCAGGCTGAAGTGGCGGCTGCTGCTGAAGGTGTAGGCGGTCGCTCGGTCAACGCTGTGATGTTCGACGTAGAGCGTAACGCCACTATGGCGCAGTCTCGACGCAAGCAAGACCTACAAGCACAGTACTTGCAGATCGACAATCAGCGACTACAGAGCGACTTCCAAGCCTCGATGCAGATCGACTACAGCCCGATCCCTGAACCCAATCCCGCAACTTACGCGCTGAACTTCGCAACAGATATGACGAAGCTCTGGCAGAGCAGCAAACCAAAATAGGAATACTATGGCGAATAACGATGGGACGCGAGCGGTCATTACTGATCCTCTCGCGCCGAATGCGCGCGAACAACGTCCTAACCGTTCGCTACAGTTGGGCGGAGTGATGACCCCGACGACCCCTAGCGCCGCGAGCCTGACCACTAACGACGGTCTGACGCAGGCGCTACAGGGTGTCGAGGGGCTCTTGGCGCAGGAGTTCGAGAAGAAGAAAGACGGTTGGATAACTGAAGGCAAGATCGCCTATCAGAGCGGTGTCACTGAAGCACAGATGCTTGAGAGTGGTAACGCGTTCACCGCACAGGGCTACCGTACTCTACAGGCACGCGATCAGGTGAACAACTGGTTCACAGAACAGTCCGTTGCTATGGATGAGACCGGTAAGCAGATGGACCCGAAGCAGTACGCAGCGCAGCTTAAACAGCAGCGCGAGAGCGTACTGTCGGGCATCACTGATCCTCATGCACGCAAGGTTGCTAGTGCAGCGTTCGAGGATATGTCTCCACGTCTGGCGCAGGCGCAAGCTCTGAAGAACAACGAGTACAATCGTGTTGAACGCGTTAAGTCGTTCTCGTCGATGCTGTACTCTACCGGACCAACCAGTGCTACCGCTTCCAAGCGTGAGCCCGGACAGCCGCTAGCTTTATCGCCTGTGCCCGTTGGGCCGGTGATGCAGCCTAGCGCGAGGGACCGAGACATCGGCATCCGTACCATGCTTGGCGAGGCCGCCAATGAAGGCGCTGAAGGACTTGCCGCCGTTGCGCACGTCATGCGTAACCGAACCACGGACGCGCGCTGGCCCGACAGCATAGCAGGCGTGGCGCTTCAACCGAAGCAATTCTCGGCTTGGAATGCTGGCGCTGGCGGGAACAACCTCGTCCGTAACTACGGACCCGGTAGCCCGATGTACGAGCGCGCGGGAGAAGTGTTCGATGCCGTCATGGCAGGCAAGCACGTTGATCCGACAGGCGGCGCTACGCACTATTACAGCCCGGCCGGTATGACCGCTCTGGTCGCGCAAGGCTCCCAATCGAACACCATTCCTAAATGGCTCGATGACGAGACAGCGCGCAGCGGTGGTCGCATCAAAATCGGCGGGCATATCTTCGTAGGTAAGGCTGGCGACGCTGCTGTGCGTCCGGCTGTGGCCCCGCAGGTGACGGCTACCACGATCGCAACCGGCACGCCGGGCGACATCAACGCTATTCCTTCACAGGAAGGCGTAGGCGTCACTGGCGTTGCGCAAGCAGCCGGTGTGAATGAAGTGCAGCAGCTTATCCGTGGCTATACCGGCTTGAACGGTAAGGACAAGGCAGCGGCTGTCGCTGACGCTATGCGTCGCGGTCTCGATGCCGGTAACGATGCGCTGTTCCGTGACGCGGGCGGCGTGGCGATCCTGCATCAGCTAGGCGCACAGCCGAATGACATCGACGAAGTTCTCAAGGCGCAGAAGCGTTTCGATGACAAGAAGCTGACGGAGTTCAGCATCGAGAACGTGAAGTTCGAGGACGACATCAAGTCTCGGGCTGAGAGGGGCGAGAGCCGTGACAGCCTTCTGGCTGACATCGACAAGCGGCATAAGAGTGGTCTCCTAAACGATGCACAGGCCCGCGCAATCGCTACTAATGCTGCGGACAAAATCCGTGCAGAGAGCGGAGCGAAGTCTAAGCTGGCCGACACTGACATGCTCAATGAGTTAGGTGGACTGTACCAGCAGATCGCAACAGGCGGTGACTTCAAGACGCTGGCGGAAGAAGGCAAGAAGATCGCGAACAAGTACGGCGCGACTGAGAAGGACGTACAGCAGATCGTCGGCAAGATGTTCTCTGATAGTCAGCAGTATCAGAACCACTTACGTACTGTAGCTACCACTGCTGCGAAGGACAAGGCTGCGCAGGACGGTATCAAGGCTGAAGTGGCTCGCGCACAGGCGCAGGGTTACGGTATCAAGGGCCTCACTGGTCAAGTCAAGATCACGAACGATGCCGGGCAACCGGAGACGGTGAGTGCGGAAGAGTACGGTATCCGTCAGATCAAGGACAGGTGGGGTAAGCAATACGCTGACGCTGTTAGCAAGGGTCAGATGACTGCGGCGCAAGCCAAGCCTGAAATGGAGCGCAAGGTATTCCTTGAGCTACAGAACCACGGCGTGATCGACAAGCAGACGCAGGCGCAGTTCGTCGGCGCACTGAGCGGCAACATCATCAGCAAGGACGGTACTGTCAAGACTGCCGCTGTGCAGGCATACGACACGTATCTCACGCTGAGCACGACGCCCGGTCTCAATCCCGGCTATCTTTCGAAGGTGGTTGGTGACGAGCCTACACGCAACTTGCTTGAACACGCGGTGCTGCTCGATCAGGGCACGCTGTCTAAAGAGCAGGCGCTGCTGAAGGCGCACGAGATACTGAACGATCCGAACCGCGATCCTAACGACAAGATACAGAAGGATGTGGTGTGGCGTCAGAAGCTCGACGTGGACTTGGACAAGGTTCTGCTTGAACGCACGCATCCCGGTTTCTTGAATAGCTTGTTCGCTACGGGAGATCAGAACGAGCGCGAACGCATCCTAACGAACAACGCGACCGCTAAGAACTACGTCATCAACCGTGCAGAGGCGTACCACTTCCAAGAGCCTCGCGAGAATGGCGAAGTGTCCTTGAAGAAAGCACTCGACGATTTGCAGGCGAACTCTACGCCTGTGATGGGCAACCTTATCATCACCAAGCCCGGTAAAGAACTGGACAAGGCGATGGGCGTAGCAGGCTTCGGCCCTAACGCTGCGGAGGATGCTATCTCTTCGTACATCAGAAAGAACGGCGAGAAGATTTGGGGCAAGTCCTATACTGATCGCGAGAACAGCAGCGTGGCAAACGCTGTCCGTGCTGTCGGCACGTTCGACCGTCAATTCAGCCCGCAAGGTATTGCCAAGGCAATCTCTCCCGGCACGTTCGATAGCGTGGACAACTACAAGGGCTCTCGTGCAGATGGGCCGCCTGTGAGCATCACGTACAATGCTGAACTCGGTATCATGACCGTCGATCTATACAAGGATCGCGACATGAAGCAGACCATCGGCTCACCAAGGCACTTCAACGTGAAGGCTATCGGTGCTGAGTACGCGAAGGAACAGACGACGCCCGGTTCATGGGCAACTACTTGGAACAGTATGTTCAAGGGTACGGCTAAGGCAATCAAAGATGCTGCTGCCGATTACAACAACATTGTTGGCGAACTGAAGTAACTTAACCGGCTGGCCTGTGCATTCGCATGGGCCAGCACAAGGAGTATTATGGCAGAATTTATTGATCCGGTGGACGACCCTACGGGTCTTCTGCCATCGGCGGGGACGCCTCCGCTAATCACGGTATCAGAACAAGATACACTCGGCCGCGAACCGACATCGAAGACCAACCGACTTGAAGACGAAGCGAATACGGTAGTCGATGGCAGTTCATTTGTACCGGATAGCGTAGAGCTATTCGCAGACAGCGTGAGCAAGTCCTTCACGAGCGGCGGCAACTGGGCTTATGAATTATACAAACGGGCTGAGCGCGAAGCATTGTCGCCGCCGCCCGACCCGACTTTCAAGGCGCAAGACTTCATCACGCGCAACCGGGACCGTATCCCGCAAGAACTCGAAATGCAGTATCATCTGGCTACGTCCGAGAATGAAGCCAACCTGATACTCAGCGACATGAACGACGAACTACGCAAGCAAGAGATACTTGCTCGGCGCGGTGGCTTCAGCACGTTCGTTGCTGCTGGCCTCGCAGGCATCGTTGACCTTGATACGCCGCTCGCGGTGCTGTCCGGTGGCGCGTCGTCTGCATTCAAGGGCGGCATCTTGGCTACCCGTTGGGGCAAGCTCGCTAGCTCCGCTGCGACTGGCGCGCTTACACAAGCCGCTGCACAGACCGTAGCGTTCGAGGCTGGCACCACTGGCGACTGGACGAGCATTCCCGCTGCTGGTCTCGGTGGATTGGTGTTCGGCGCTGCCGGTGGCGGGTTCAGGAAGAACCGCACTGAGCACGTTACGAACGATACCGTTCACGCTGTTACCCGAGACTTCGACGAGTACGTTGCTGACGGCGCACCGCTTGCACAGCACGACATACGCAAGGAAGCACATCCGCACGAAGACCCGTATGGTAGTCAAGCCGCTGCTGCAAAGCAGACGGAGCTACGCGACCAACCGAAGGACATGCGTGGCGACTTCGACGACGAAGAGATAATCCACATTCCTGCTGATACTGAAGTTGGCGTCGGCAAGACGATCAGTCTCGACGAACTGAACCCGCGTGCTGTGCCGACAGGTACAACGATGCGCGACATTCAGGGCGAAGAGGGCGGATCAATCGGCGCACGACAGATGCAATCGCAAGGCTCCGTCGCGACCATTCAAAGCCCGCGTATCACGCAGATGATTACCGCTGCACGCAACTGGGCGAACCGTACAGGCATCGTCAACGAGTACAATGACAAGTACGTGGGCGTGGCTGCGAACGGTGCAGCCGGCGATGCTGTAGCTAAGTGGGCATCTCGTATGCACGACATGATCGCAGCGTCACCGATGGCTACAGACTTCGACAGGCTGTGGCGCTCTGGCTCGATTGTCGCGCAGCGTCTGAGTTACGATCTATTAGAGAGCGCAAGCGGTATCGTGCGTAACAACCGATCCGCTGCGAACCTGATGGAAATGTACAAGAACCAGTTGGGCATCGTTTCTCAGCACTACGACGTTACGCGCAAGCTATGGGACAAAGAGAACGGCATCAGCACATTCGACAGCTTCAAGCCTGAGCACCGGCAACGTTTCAATCGGGAAGTACAGGCTGAAATGGCTGGCCGTGCTTACGATCCTCCGGGCACTGATCGCGGCACCCCGCCGTCAATCAAGCTGGCTGCTGATGCTATTGATGACTTCCACAAGAAGGATGTCGAGATCGGTAAGGGCAGACCGGGCGAGGGTTCGATCAAGGGCTACGAGTTCTTCGATCACTACTCTGGTTACATGCCTCAGAAGTGGAACGGCGCGAGCATGGAGAAGATGATCCATGCGGGCAAATCCGTTGACGACATCATTGCAGCCGTCGCTGAAGCCTACGTTCGACAGCACAACATGAAGTACGACGACGCGAAGGTGTATGCGTCGGCTGTTGTGAACCGCGCGCGTCGTAACGAGCAGGGTATGGATACGAACCTTATCGGCATCCTTCAGGGAGACGGTAAAGAGTTCCTGTCCGATACGCTACGCGCGAATGGCGTTAGCGCATCCGAGACCGCGCGACTGATAGACAAGCTGACTGGCGAAGCCGCAGTACGCGGGCAGCAAGGGCACACGAAGCAGCGTATCGACATCGACATGCGCTTCACTGCCTCGAACGGCGTCAGCATGCTTGACCTCGTGGACAATGATGTCGGCGGTATGCTGGCGCAACGTGTGCGAAACACCGCAGGCGCAGCGGCGCTCGCTCGTAAGGGCATCGCGTCACGCTCGGATATCGCCGCCATCAAGGAAGCGATCCTCGCAGAGCAGGCTGCACGCGGACCTAGCGTCATGAGCAACGGATCGAAGCTCGATAAGTTCAACGATCTAGTAGACCGCGACAAGCATCTTACCGGAGACGACATCGACGCGCTGTTCAGTAACTTCCTCGGTGGAGCAATCGCAGGCGGCCTTAGTCCGTTCTACGCATCCATGAAGAAGCTCACGAACCTCGTGCTGCTACCGCAACTCGGTCTCACGCAGATGTCGGAGCTTGGTGCGCAGATGTCTTCGGTCGGTTTGAAGCGTTGGTTTGAACACGCAGGCGGCGCTATGCGCGGCAATGCGATCAACCCGCAATCCGAACTGTCCAAGGAATTGCGACACATGGGCGTGATGGTTCCTGAGAACAGATACTTCAGGAACGATTTGAACCTCGACATGGATAGGCAAGGGCCAGGTTCTTCATGGTTCGCACAGAAGATGCAGAGCACGCTGAATAGCGCGCAGCATCTACAGGGCTACACGTCACTGTACTTTCAGGTGCGTAACTTCCAGCAGCGCGTTGCTGTTACGTCGGCTGCTGACAAGATCATGCGTAACATGGCCGGTCTCGCTAATGACTTGAGCGCGGCACGCGCTGCGGATATCGGGCTTGATCCTGCATTGTATGCACGCATCCAACGCCTGTACGTGAACCCGTCAGTCGGCGGGAGACGCGCAGCCGCAGTCGAGTTCAGAGACGGTTCGCTCTACAAGGCGAACTTCCATAAGTGGAATCCCAAGGATGCAGAAGACTTCACGCTCGCACTGAACCGGCACGTCAACCAAGTTGTGCAGAAGGCGATGGCAGGCGAGAGCAGCATCCTGTTTCACAAGGACGGTATCGCTTCTCTGTTCTTCCACATGAAGACGTTCTCGTTATTGGCTGTTGAGAAGCAGGCACTGCGTAACGTGCGCCTACAGGATGGTCAAGCCGTCGGCACGTTCTTCGCAGGGCTTACTACTGCTGCTGCTGCCTACGCTGTGAAGCAGGGCATCAACGGTAACACGCAGAACATGACACTCGACAAGATCGCGCGAGGCGCTATCGGTTACAGCAACATGACCGGCTGGATGCCCATGTGGTCCGATCCAGTCGCAGAGATGCTCGGGCTCGAAGCACTGAAGCTGAACACGTTCGGTGGCACTCGCGGTCAGCCGGGTACGATCCTCAGTACACCAGCATCGCTGAGCGCGCTGAACAGTATGCTGAACATACCTGCTATCGCTGGTCATGCTGTAACAGGTAACTGGTCTAACAACGATGTACGTGCGCTACAGGCTACGCCTATTATCGGCAAGGCATACGGCATCACGTACTTCCTGAACTCATTGAAAGACTAAGACTTATCGCCACTAGTGACCCTTGTACCTCCCTATTAGGAGATACAAGGAGTTACTAGATGGCCTATTCAAGGGTCGTAGCTACAGGCAACGGCTCCACCAACCAGTTCGCTGTGAACTTCGCACTAGACTATCTGCTTGAGAGCGATGTTACGTGCCGTGTTGGTACAGAAGTTGATGGTGGTGGCAATCCTATTTATAGGACGCTGACATTCCTTTCTACGAACTTAGTTCAAGTCGGCGGGTCAATCCCCGGCAACGGTGTTCAGATAGTATTTGAGCGCACCGTAGACAAAGACACGCTACGCGTAGACTACAATAACGGCGATCAGTTTGACGAAGACAATCTAATGATTGCTCAGAAGCAAGCTATGATGGCTGTGCATGAAGTTCTCGACGGACGTTTCTCTGTTCTTACTCAAGATTTAGATGCAGGCGGGTTCGGCGTTGTTAATGTACGTGCGCCTGTTGCTGCGAATGATGTTGCCACTAAGGTATACGTCGATACGGTTACTGATGTAGCTATTGACGCAGGCGAGACCGCAGTCGTACAGGCTGCTATTGCTACTACCGCCGCAGCAGCGGCGCAGGCAGATGCGTCTGAGGCAAGCGACACGCTTGCGCTGACTGTGGCTGCTCAAGCAGGCGCGGTGACTGCACAGACTGGTGCGCAGACCGCGCAGAGCGCGGCTGAAGACGCTCGCGACACTACTCTGGCTGCGCTCAGTACCAAGGCTGACAAAGCCTCGCCAGTACTCACGGGCGTACCGACTGCACCGACTGCCGCACCCGGTACTGACACGGTGCAACTTGCTACTACTGAATTCGTGCAGGATGCGGTTGCAAGTGCTGGTGCCGGTCCTGCGCCAGCTAACACATTCAAGGCGAATAACACAGGCGCAACCGCGCCGCCTACAGACATAACCCCTGCGGAAGCAGCGGCTATGCTACCAGTGTTTTCTTCAGGCACTAAGGGACTTGTACCGGCACCTACAGCCGGTGACATCACAGATGGTGATTACCTTAATGCAGCGGGTATATGGGTTCCTAAGAAGATCATACGCACACAAAGCTGGCTGACTATCATCAGACACAGCGCCACGTCTGCAAACGGAACGTCGTCAGGTGCATGGGCGTTTCCGGGTAGTGCTTTGTCTGCCAGCGCGGTTCAATTCAACGGATCAACTATAACCGGATGTAGGTTGTATAGTGCGCGTTGGGTGGTGGCGTGGAATCCTAATGCTACTACAGCCTCGCCAAATGGTGTTGCTTTAGCGAAGGCAGATAGTGGACCTACTAATGTCGTACATCTGACGAGCTTTACTCGGGCGAGCACTACAACCCCTGTCGTAGATGCAGTGGATGTTACTGCTGCGCTACAGTTGCTTCTCGACACAGCTACAACTAAGTTTATCTGTCATCAAGTAGTCGGAAACGGCACTACCGGGCCTATGATCTATTCCTCTGAGGTAGAACTCATCTGGGAATTTACCGGCACGTAATTACAATAATTGTACTAACGGAGACTGCGGTTGCAGGACTTTCAAGAATACATCGCCGCAGTCTCTTCGTACTCTGCGGCGGCGCTGGCGTTATGCGTAGACAATCAGAGCACGATCATACAGGTTCTCGGCTTCATCCTTCTCGTCGCACGACTGATTAAGGAAGTACCGGCTGCTGTGCGCGTCATCAAAGGATGGTTCGGACGTGTCTAGTGGTCCCGCTAAGGAAAGCAAGCTCGGTGATCTTCATAGCAAGGTTGCTGACGTGATGATTAGCGCACTCGATCATATCGAGAAGGCGCAAGAAGCATACTCACTCATGGATACTGAAGTCATCGCGGACAAGGGCATCAAAGAGCCGGAATTAAACCCGGCTCTGCTCTCTGTGATGGTGCGCTTCCTCGACGCTAACAAGATTACTTGTGCGCCGGAAGCAGGCAACACCATGAGCGACCTCGAACAGAGGCTCGCTGACAAGAGCAAGAAGCGACGTGCCGTTGGGAACGTCGTGCATTTGACTGACGAATGAATTTACAGGGCGCACGCTTGTCGTGCGTCCCAATAAGTACATTACGTAAGGAGGCCAACACTGGCCATACGAGAGACCACTGAACAGGCTCTCGAACGTTGGCACCAGCTTGAGCTTCTGCAAAAGCACTATGCGAACTTCGAGGACTTCCTAGTTGATGTCATCGAAGACCTCATGGGCTTCATCTGTACAGACGTGCAGATCGACATCGGACACTACATCGCGCACGGCCCGAAGTACCGAATGGTACAGGCGCAGCGCGGACAGGCGAAGACGACGATCACTGCGGCGTATGCAGTGTGGCGCTTCATCCACGATCCAACCACCCGCGTTCTGATCCTCTCGGCTGGCGACACTCAGGCAACTGAGATCGCGAACTGGGTCATTCAGATCATCAACGGAATGCCTGAGCTTGAATGTCTCAGGCCGGATAGATCGAACGGCGACCGTGCATCGGTCGAAGCGTTCGACGTTCACTACACTCTCAAGGGGCCTGAAAAGTCTCCCTCTCTCGCGTGCGTCGGCATCACATCGAACATGCAGGGCAAGCGCGCAGACCTTCTCATTGCCGACGACATCGAGAGCCAAAAGAACAGTCAGACGCAACATCAGCGCGCACGTCTCGTGCATCTTACGCTCGACTTCGCGTCCATCTGTTCTAACGGCGACATCGTGTATCTAGGTACACCGCAGAGCATCGACAGTCTATACAACGGATTGCCGGGACGCGGTTACGACATTCGCATCTGGCCTGGACGTTATCCGACAGACGAAGAGTTACCGGGCTACGGCCCGTACCTCGCGCCGTGGGTTCGATCGCGCATCACCAAGGCACTGCAAACTGGCGGTGGTCCTACCGGCGACCGTGGGCAAGTCATTGACCCGGTGTTGCTCGGTGAAGACATCCTAATCAAGAAAGAGATCGATCAAGGCCCGGCGTACTTCCAGCTTCAGCATATGCTGAGCACTACGCTGTCCGACGCGATGCGCTTTCCGCTGAAGCTGAACAACATCCGCTTCCTCGCGTTTGATCGCGAAGAGAAGAAGGCACCGATGACGGTGAACTTCGCGCGCACCGATGATGCCGCGATCCTGTTGCCCTCGGGCATCCCGATCAAGGATCGTCTATACCGCGTTAAGTCCGCAGAGGACTTCGGAGAGATCAGCGGCTACCATATGTACGTTGACCCCGCTGGCGGCGGTCAGAATGGCGACGAGCTTGCTTACGCGATCACCGGCCTCTGTGCCGGGCGTGTGTGCCTTGTCGCCGTTGGCGGCATCCACGGTGGCTACGGAGACGAGCAGCTAGACTGGCTCACGGCTGCGGCTGTGAAATGGAAGCCGACGACCATCGACATCGAGAAGAACTTCGGCAACGGGGCTCTCTCGCACGCATGGCAACCTCGGCTGCTCAAGGCGCACAAGTGCGGCATTGAGGACGTGTGGGAGAGCGGACAGAAGGAGCTACGCATCATCGACGTGCTTGAGCCTATGATCGGCTCTGGCAAGTTCATCGTGCACGAAGACCTGATCCGAGAGGACTGGGATACATGCCAGAAGTACGCAGCCGATCTACGGAGCACGTACAGTTGGCTGTGGCAGATGAGCCGGATCACACGAGACCCCAAGGCACTGATACATGACGATAGGCTCGACGCGATTGCTGGTTCGGCCCGACACTGGGTAGAGCTACTAGCTATCGACGACGAGAAGTCTAAGGCTGCTGCCAAGGACGCCGCGTACCGTAAGCTCATGTCCAACCCACTAGGGGACGGACGAAGACTACCGGGCTCATTCGGCAAATCATTCCGTGCGCCTAATGCACTAGATAAATTCAATCGCGGTATACGATAAACCGCACAGGAGATAACTTGTCTGAAGAAAAGAAGGAGGCCGCAGAGGTCTCTACGAACCCTGCACTGGTCGAGTTTCCGTTGGACCCTTGGGGTATGACTTCGGAGCTTCGCAAGGCCGGTCTACGGGCTTCAAGCTCGGTTCGTGGTAACAAGGAGAAGCACAAGCTGCTGTTGCAGACCTTGCGCATCATCGCCGCGCACTCCGCTGCGCGTCTGAAGTCCGATGCCGATGCTGTGACAGCCCGCGTGGCGAAGATCGCTGCTCGCTCGGAAGACCCGCGCCAGCGCATCAACGCTGTGGCCTCTCCGCTCCCGGCTGAGAAGGTCTAATAAAAGTGGCGGGGAGCATCCGGTTAGGGCCTGATGCTCCCCGCCTACGCGCCCCAGTAAGACCTCGCGGTCAGTACAGGCGCTGTATCTCGGTTGCTGTAAAGCAACGCATATGTATCACATAAGTTCCTAAAGGACAAATTACCTAAAATGGCTGATATTTTCACTGCTGCTGCCACCCCGATCCACGGTGTGAAGCGCGGCCTCGCTATCGCGGCGGCTGGCTCCGTGGTCATCCCGCAGGGTGCCGTGGTCGAGCGCATCTACATCCGCAACAACACGGCGAACGCCGTTACTGGCGGCATCAAGATCGGTACGACCCTCGGCGGCACCGATGTTCTGGCGGCTGGTGCCGTCGCTGCGTCCGCTCTCGTTGCGTACTCGCCTTTGATTGGCGGCGCGAACACCGCTGCCGACCGTACTCTGTACATCGACGCAGTGACTGCGTGGAACAGCGCGTCTGTTGACGTGGCGGTCTCGTACACCGACTTGGTGTAACGTGGTCTTCACCGTACTGCTTACGCTACTACTGTTATCTGCTACGTACGTTATAGTCGTAGCCGGTACCTTAGCGTTGCTTCGGTGGATGTATAGAACCTAGTTGGTTGGCCGGGGCGTAATAACCCCGGCCTCCCATTAGTGTTTTCGTTCAGCGAAGAAGCCCTAAACGGTAGAGCAGAGACCTGAGGCGAATTGAGGCCGTACGGGACGCGTCGATAATCCGCAAGCGGACCAATTGTCGAGTTGTGAAGCGTGATGGCGGGAAAGGTCGGCGGTGAGGTTCCAGCCGGTCCAGCGGTGATGAAATCCTCCCACTCGACGAACCAGTGTGCTTCATCGTCAGTAACCCCATTGTTGGCGTCCCGGCAATTCGGTGGCGCACCGGAGTAGAATCACACTTCGGCCGGGAAGGCAAATAGAGGGCTATGGAGAGGCGTTCTCGGCGTGGCTACTTGGGTAGCTCCCGGTCAGGAATAACGCACAGGCGAGTCTGGCTGCTAAGCCTCGGCGGTCCTCAGATCGAACCGGGCTATGCGGGGATTACCCCAGCTATTCTCCGCAGATTTTTCGGAGAGCGGGATCGCGAAAACGAGGGGGAAATTCGTGGGGGTATCTAACACAAGTCGCGCGCTCAGTTTCCCCCATGCCTAGCCATGTTTATAGCCAAGCATTTCCATTATAGTGCAATCCGGTTTGTATCTGAGTTATCATCTGTAGTCAATAGCCGGGCAGGGTATGCACTATGCCTATCAGGATAATCATAGGATAAGCCAAGCTAGCCTTATGGGCGGCTAGGGCATACAAGCTCGGGCATCTGTTTCTGTCATCCTAGCTTATCCCTTGGCTCTAAGCCGGACTGCTAGGCCATTCCCTCCCTATTAGGAATATAGAACGGTACATCGTTAGGTGTATCGGTCTAACAGAATTATAATAAGCTAATCAGATACTTAGCTCATATATAGCTATCTGAATACATATCTAGGCCGAATAGAGCCTACTAGTATGTATAACCAATCCAGCATGGAATTACACATAGCTGATAGCATAGGCTATAGCCTTGCTATGCCTCTAAGCTATTGATCTAGATATACTATCCATGATCGATCTAGTACTGTACAGATACTAAATACGTATCAAAACACTAGATCATGCTGATACAATTACAGATACCGCATAAGATTATTATACTCGTATAATCAATTACATAAGCCGGTATCTGTGCCTTTCGATAGCTACGGATCAAAACAATAGCTATTCCACAGAACGAAACATGCTATTGTTTGGTTGTCGCAACGAAGCGACGGTTTGAACCTCTTAGCTAACTGCTCCGGCGACTTGCTTGGTTCTTACTGTCTCTCTCGTCAGCGTATCTACTGAATAAGCCTACTGATCGGACTAGGGTTGATAGTCTGAATGGGTTAGCAGCATATACTGCTACTGCGGCGTGACATGGTAAGACACGCAATAATGATCCCTTATTGGGCGCATACTTAGGTTAAGAACCTCAGTCCCTGCACGATACTTAGGGTTGGCAGTATATGCGGATTTATGGAACCACGCATTATGCCGTGCGTTCCGACCGTGACTAGTGCGCGCTAAGTGTCCTTTGTGACCGGCCAATGCGGCGGCGCTTAATGCTAGTTGATATACGGGCGGAATGTGCATCGCACTTGTGGGAGGCCGACTGTCCGCATGGAATAAGCACGCGCTATAACTATGCCAATGCCAAGGTTGTTATAGGCTTATTCCAGTACAGGAACTAACAGCGCGCGAACTGTAAGAGTAGCACTAGGGAATGGCCCGATTGCACCAATGGTTATATTGGGTGGCTCTAGTGTGAATACAGGAAACAAGCGGGTGAAATACTGCACTTCATAAATACGCAAATCAATACATAGCAGCCAGCTAGACGCACGTTCACTGTAGGGATACGGGGAACGCTACAACTGCGCCTAGTTGGTTATGTGAGCATACAAGGCTAGCAAGCTGTCTGTACCACGCACGGATGTACCGCGTGGCTATTGGCACGCCTACTGTATGCTCGCATAACCAACTAAGGGCTACGGCTATGAACATGACTGTAAGAGAAGCGCATCAGCGCATGAGCGTGAACCGCATGACGCTGCGCAATACCGGCCACGGTGACTATCGCGTGAACTTCCTCGAAGCTCGCGACGATAAGGCCGCGTACTACACGGATTGCCTTGAGGACGCGGTATTGACCGGCGCAGCTATGCGCCGTCGCCGCGATGCCAAGCTGCGCGACGCGATCTAAGCGACCGCGCCTAGCCGGTAGCTAGGCTAACCAGACGACGCCATCAGTGCGTTCATTCCAGAAGAGGCTACTCGCATGACCAAGACTGCCAAGGCTACCACTGCGCCCGCTACGCCCGTTGTGGCTACCGTCAAGCTGCTCGTTGGCGAGAAGGCCATCAAGGCCGCGCTCGTGAGCATCCATCGTCGCGGCCAAACGCTGCAACAGGATATCCATCAGGCCGCGTGCTCCGTGCTCGACCATGTGGCGAAGCACAGCGACATTCGGCTCGTGACTGAGTTGCTTGTGGCGTGCCCCGACATGACGCGGAAGAACGCGCTGAAGGATTGGTTCGTCGCGTTCGGCCCGGTCATGATCGACGGCGACGAAGTTACGTTCGTCAAGGGCAAGGCGTGCGACGTGAAGGGCGCTATGCTTGAGCCTTTCTGGATGTTCTCTCCTGAGCCGGTGTATGTGCCGGTGGACGTGGCCGCGCTGCTTGACAAAATTATCAAGAAGCTCGCGAAGGATGAGAAGGAAACCGGCGCGACCGGCAAGCATACCGCGCTGATGCATTCGCTTGCGAAGCTCAAGCCCGCGACCGTCTAAGCTACAGCTACCATTCAACCGGGCGCAGATTGTTAATTCAGTCTGCGCCCTTTTTGCGTTCGGAGGGACACATGCGTTTCCGCTCGGATCGTCACGACGCGCAAACTGACGGCGCGAAACTTTGGTACGCCGATTGGATGGGCGGACCTACGCTCGCCCGCATTGAGAACTGCCGCATCGAAAGCATGGCAGGCGATATGCGCCGCACGGTGACTATCACCGGACATGCGGACACGTTCTTTTCAATTCCCGCGCTCTGTTCAATCGGTGGCGTCAAGGTCTGTGGCTACGTCACAGGCGATGACAACGGCTGTCTCGTATTCCGTCACACACTGGGAGGCTGACATGGATATTTTCTGGCTTCTGTTCGTCGTGTTCTTCGTGCCGCTCTCGTGCCTCGTGCTGTGTCTGATCCAGATCGGACGCGGCATGTACTACGGGTACTGCAATCGCCGCGTTCGTCGTAGCTATGAGCGGAGGGCGTTCCGATGAAGCATCATCGATATCACGTCCTGTTCTTACCGGACGCTGACTACATCGTCTTCGAGAGCTTCGAGGATGGCTACTGGCGCGAGCACATGCGCTTCATGATACCCGGCTCACAGATTGAGGGCTGACATGGCTCTCATAACAGTTACCGGCACAGCGCCCTCGTACTGGGCCTGTTACTTCATCAATGGCGATGCGTCAGGGCTGGATGAAGAAGAGATACAGCAAGCCGACAAGTTCATTGAGTGGTTAGGCGCAACTCCATGCTCATGTGAAGACGACGTTGGCTTCCTCAATTGGCACGACGCACGCCGAGTCTGCGGCACGCTCGCTGCTGATTGCTACACGTACACTGCACTGGTGGAGGAATAGTCATGACCGCTGCTGAACTCGCTGCGCCTGACAATGGCGCGGATCGCACTATCACGCTTGCTATCTCGGGCAACCGGCTCGTTAGCGTGCTGAATGCGCTCGACGCTGCTCTGTTTGAACAGGGCCGGTATCGCTTCGAGGGCAACACGCTTGTCGCTAACAGCGACTGGTACACGAAGCTTCACGAGACCACTGAAGCAATCCGCGATGAACTCTCACGCCAGAGGATGACATGAGCACGCCACGTCTCTACGTCGGCACATACGCCAAATACAACAGCGGCTCGATCAAGGGCGCATGGCTCGACCTCGACGACTACAGCGACAAGGATGCGTTCCTTGAAGCGTGCAAAGAACTGCACAAAGACGAGGCTGATCCTGAACTTATGTTTCAGGACTTCGAGGGCTTCCCTCGTTCGTACTACAGCGAGAGCAGCGTGAGCGAGGAGTTGTTCGCATGGATTGCGCTCGACGAAGACGACCGGCAGTTGCTCGAAGTGTACCGAGAGAACGTCGATAGCGATGCTGACATTGATCGTGCTCGTGATGCGTTTATGGGCAAGGCTGATACCAAAGCTGAGTTCGCTGCACAGTACCTCGACGATACCTGTGCGTTCGACGGTGTACCGGACTGGGTGAAGAACTACTTCGATTACGAAGCGTATGCTCGTGACATGGAGCACGACGGCATTACGTTCGCTCGTCATGACGGCGACTTGTGGGTGTTCAGCAATGACTGAGCAGAACACCTACAAATGCTACTGGGCGCATGACCCGGATAAGTGGCAGATCATCCACGCCGCCACGGCATGGGATGCGCGCAAGGCGCATCGCGACGACTACAACATCCGCAACAAAGCTGACGTTCCGGTGCATGAGTGCATCGCTATTCGGCAATGGGGGTAACAATGGCTGTAGGCAATCCGCACAACTACAAGGGCAAGGTGACGCTTCAGCGCGTTCGCTTGAACAGCGGAGGCTATGACGACATGGGGCGCTACTTCGGTACTGGTCAGCGCCTCTACTACTTCTTCTGCGAAGACGATCCCGGCCACGCCTTCAGGCGTGACGACTTCTTTCGAGCTGCTGATCGTGCATCGGCCAAGGCTTACGTTCGAGCACTGCCGCTCATGTGCGAGTGCCGCTTCTACAACTGAACAACATACGAGGGATCAATGCTCTTTAGTGCAATCGAAGACAAGCAGACCGTGATCCGCAACACCAAGAGCGGCGTGTACAAGCAAGCAAAGCTGTTCGAGCGCAAGGGTGAGATTTATGCGGGCGCTAACGGCGGCTTCATCCGGCTATTGGTCGGGGGCCGTACCTCGCATCCGTACATGCTGTGGGATGACATCGAAGTCGAGTTCGAGATCAGCAAGATCAGTATCGGAGGCGGCCTCGTCTACGTCGAGAAGCGCGTCAGCAACTAATCACCAGATCACACAAGGGGAAGACCAATGAACATGAACGTACAGCCATCCAGCATCGTCACTTCGTTCCGCTCGCTGCAACAGAAGGCGCACGGTAAGCGCGTTGAAGAACGCCAGCGCGTGAACGGTCAGCCTAATGGCTACGTCGCCACGCCTGAGAGCGAGCTTGTCACGGCGAAAGCCTACAAGCCGACGCACGGCGGCTACTGCGCATAACCACAATCCATTCACGGAGAACCACGACTATGGCTAAGCCGAAGAACAATCGCCGCTCGCATTTCAGCCGCTCGGCTGCAATCGCTCTGCACGCAGAGGCCAACAAGAGCGACCCGTTCGCTGCGAAGCGCATCGCTATGACTATCGCTCGTGATGGTCACAAGGAAGCGCAGGAGACCGCCAAGGAGAGCAAGCGTCTTCTCGATGCAGGCAACGCTCGACTTGCTCGCCGTACCGTGGCCGACTGGCTGTCCAACGAGCAGGTTCTCGCTCTGGTCAATCTTCGCGACGGTTTGCTCGACGCTCAAGCGCAGCGGCGTAAGCCGAAGAAGCATCTGACAATGAGCATGTTCGTCAGCAAGGCTGACCTTGAAGCGGCGAGGGCGGCATGATCGGTAACGTCTTCAACTATCTTGCGCGTAACTTCCTGAGTGACGCGCAGATCATCGGGCACTTCACCACGAAGCGTCCTCCTGCGCGTGTCTCGAAGCATCGCAATCAGCGCAACCTGAAGCTAGGTCGGTGCTACATTGCCGACAACTCTGGCATAAAGAAGCGCATGCGTGCTGAGCGTCGTGATGAAGCTACGGGCTTCGCAGATGTCATCATAACGCCGAAGCGTCGTCGCGAGTTCTGGAACGCTACGAAGCGTTGGGCATGGGCCGACATCAGCAAGCTCGCTATCGATCTTGAGAAGGATCGTGAGCGGCGCAGGCTCATGCGGCTCGCCGCATTACGGGCCCTCAACCAATGACTGACATCGTGAGAGACATCGCTTCAGTTGAAGTCGATCCGGGTGACGGGACTGCGCTCCCGAACCTCGAATACGTCCTCATTCGGGGCTTTTCGGCGATGGGGTGGGCACACCCATCACTAGCGGCGCATGAAATGATAGAAGCAATTGCGGCACTATCCCAAGTTCCGCCAGAGACCGGTTTGCCATACTCAACCGACCAAGCGCGGGTAGCCAACTGGTGGTGCGACAAGGGCATTGGGGGCGGCGATGATCCTATCGGATCGTTGATCTCCTCGCACGAGACGCTGGCCCATGAACTCAACCGAGTGCGCGGGCAGGTTTCAACTGGAAGGGTTATTTCGCTTCCTGTCTCAAACAGCACACGCTGTGAGCGTGCGGATTTCTGGATACCGGATGTGCCCAGTAATGGATGAAGAATATCTAGGCTTTTCCGGTTGGCAACCGCTTACATCCCCGGCGTCATCGACAGAGCGTGAGACCTAGTTGCCTGCACTGACATTCACTGAAGCTGCGCAAGAGCTACGAGTTAGCGAGCGCAGCTTCAGGGACATCATCAAGCGGCATCCGTTCTATTACCCGAACGGGTGTCGCAAGCTATTCACTCACGAGCATATCGCTCAGATACAGGATGGATTAACACAGGAGAGCAGATGCTCAAGCTCAAGGAGCGCGACGGTTCGCCGTACTGGTACTTGCGCGGCACCGTCAGGGGCATCAGCGTATTCGAGAGCACTAGCATTGCTCTCAGCGACAAGAAAGCCGCGAACGAGTTCAAGGCAAAGCGCGAAGCAGAGTTGCTCGAAGAGAGCATCCACGGCAAGCGTGCAGTAGCCACGTTCAGTCAGGCCGCACTGAGCTACATCGAAGCCGGTGGCGAACAGAAATATCTTGAGCCTATCATCAAGCACTTCGGTACTATGAAGCTAGCTGCGATAGGTCAGCACGAGATAGACGTGGCGGCTCGGAAGATTTATCCGACGCAGGCAACGTCAACACTGAACCGACAAGCGTACACGCCTATCTCGGCGATACTGAAGCACGCTGCGAAGCGGGGATGGTGCATCGGCTTCAAGATAGAGCGTCCCGACGATCCGCCTCCGCGTGTACGTTGGATCACTACAGAAGAAGCGAACAGGTTGATCGACGAGTGTTCTAGTACATTGCGTCCACTCGTCATCTTCCTGCTCTACACTGGCGCACGGTGCGGTGAAGCACTGTGGCTCGATTGGAAGAACGTGGACCTAGATCGTAGGCACGTTGACTTAATCAACACTAAGAACGGAGAGAGTCGCGGTGTTCCTTTACATGCACGTGTTGTTGAAGCTCTACGAGGACGCAATCTTCGGGAAGGGTATGTATTCACCAAGCCAAACGGAGAACCATACCGACCGCTCGATGAAGACGACCCGAACGATGTCTCCGCAGGAGATCGCATCAAGAAGGGATTTGCAGGAGCAGTTCGCAGAGCAGGGCTGACGGACTTCCATCCACACGACTGCCGACACACATGGGCAACGTGGCACTATCAAGCTAACCGTGACCTTGGCGCGCTACAGAAGCTCGGTGGTTGGAAGACGCTGAGCATGGTGCTACGCTACGCTCATACAAACGTGGCTGAGTTGGATCAAACCATAGATAGGATCAAATGATGACAGACGAACCTACGCAGGAAGAGATTGACGGAGTTGCTGAAGTGTTCAAATCGGTAGAGCACGATCCTATCGCGGCTACCTCGGGCTACATCATGGCGAAGAAGCTAAAGCGGGTGTTCGTACAAGTTGGTGGTCTCGTCGTTCCGAAGGAGATAGCAGACGATGCTCGGCTACGATCACTGCGTGAAAACTACAGCGTGTCCACCGCAGGAGATCGACACGAGAACTGCGGCGGCATCTGGATCAGCAAGGGTCTATGGGATCGCTGCGATAAGTGCGGAGAGGAACGGGCATGACCTCAGAATACTGGCGTCACGCAGTCGAGGAACGGGCTCGATTGTTCGAGGCGGTTATCGAACGCTTCCGAGAGTGCGGCGTGGAGTTAAGCCGCTTCACTATACATGAGCACGACGATACCACGTATCTTTTCGTCGATGATGTCGCACGGTTCAGCGTCCGCTTCGACTGGCAAACAGGACCACGCAATGACGACTGACGAACAGCTTGAGAAAATGTGCCGGGCGCATCACAAGGTTCGCACGGCGCAGGGCTTCACCACTGCACCTTGGGATGCGCTCGAAGAACGAAACCGCGAGCAGTACCGGGAGGCCATGCGTGCAGCGGTCGGTATCAGTGCAGTATCCGTGCAGTGGCCGCAGCCTAAGTTCTATTTACCAAAATAATCAGCAGCTTAGCGGGTGGCACTCTTCCCCGTGTGAAGGGAACGCTCTCCCGCTGAGCTATGCGTCCGGGAAGTGTGGGCGAACAATGAGCCCCGTCAGAGCCCGCGATTTACGAAGGACGAGCCCATAGTGTCAAGCGATCAGTCGGGCCGTGACCTCGCGTTTTCGCGCGGGGACGGGGAATTACGCCCCATGCTGGCGGGCCCGCGAAGCGTGCGACTGTAGGGCGCGGATGCGCTCGGCCAGCGTCCCGCCGCCTTCCGACATGGCGGGGGCGGCACCGGCGACGTCGTTGGCGGGTTTGGCCGGCACTTTCGGCACGGCCGGTTCCGCCGCCAGCATGGCCTCGATCGCCGAATTCGGTCCCTCGAGCTGCATCGCGAGTTTTGCAACTTCGGCCGCGATATCGTTGATGCGCTCGCGGAGCAGTGCGTTTTCCATCCGCTCGGTCGCCCAGGAGCTTTCGGCTTGCTGCTGGATCGCGTTGATGTCGCGCTGCAGTTTGGCGCGCTCGTCGCGGGCGATGCGAAGCTGTTCCTCCAGCGCTGCCTTCTCAGCCCGCAGTTTTTCAACGGTCGGCGACTTGCCGCCGCTCATGCCTGCGATCTCCTCGCGCAGTTCGCGCGCGGCGCGTTCGGCGTTCTCGTTCGCCTGCCGGAGCTGATTGTTCTCGTATTCGCGCTCAGCCAGGATCTTGCCTTGCGTCGCCAGCCGCGCTTCGAGGTCGTTGACGCGGTTGCCGAGCATCTCGGCTTCCTTGACCTGCACGATCAATTGCCGGTCGAGATCGGTGACGCGCTGGCTCAAATTTTCGACCCGGCTCCGCGCGTCCGTCAATTCGCGCGTCGCGTGCTCGGACTCGGCGCGCTCCTGCGCTAGGCGGGTCTGGGTTGCCGAAAATTCCTTCTCGGCGTCGCCGACGCGGCCCTTCAGTTCCTCGATCTGCGTGCGCACGGTGACCAGCTCGACCTGACGGCTGTCCGCCATCATCGAACGATCGTTCAATTCGTGATTGATCCTGGCGAGTTCGGCCTGCTTGTCGGTCAGCGCCTGCTCGGCCTTGCGCAACAGTTCGGTCTTGGCCGCGAATTCCTCTTCGGTAGCGCGTAGCTGCTCTTTCATCGCCTTCTCGCGCGCTTCGAGCGCAAAGATCGTGGCGTTCTTTTCGCCGAGCTCGATCTTCATGCGATTGATCGCATCGCTCTTCTTGCCGAGTTCGGCGAGCTGGCTCGTGGTCTTGTTCTTGAGCTGCTCGACGCTCATTTCGAGCCGCCGTGCCGACATGGCGAATTCCGCGCGCAACTGATCCTTGTCGGCCTGGATTTCGGCCATCGACAGCGGCGTCGCCGCCTCCAGCCGCCGGGTCGTCAGCCGCACCGCGCGGTTATGCACCAGCGGCACGATCATCAGGCCGAACAACATCGAGACCAGAAAACCGATCGCCAGATACATGATCGGCTCGATCATGGATGGTTACTCCACACAGACAAGGAATCGTTAATCACATTGCCACGCCAGCCCGACCCTGCGCCAGCCTGATGCCGCGTTAACCTGAATCCATCCGGGGAGACTTAGCGTCTATGCTTGAAGCTGGGCTTAGAATGGGTTCCAGGTCGCCCGTGGGGTATATTTGAGATACCCGACATTGGCGCCGAGCCTCAAGCCGATGCCGGAACGGATCGGCACCAGCACGATGTTGTTGGCGGTCAGCGCGGTCATGCCGAAGCCACCGACGATATAGGCGGAGCCGTCGATGCCGACGAAGCGCTGATAGATCGCGTTGGTGGCGGGCAGGTTGTAGACCAGCGTCATGGTGCGCGCGCCGTCGCCGCCCCAGTCGAAGCCGACCGATGGCCCCTGCCAGTAGACACGCAAGTCGCCGGCATTCTTGGTGTAGAGCGTGCCTTCGCCGTACCGCAGGCCCGCCACAAAAGCGCCGCTGCCCTCTTCGCCCAGCACGTATCCATTGGGCAGGCCCCATTGGCTGACCGCGCGCTCGATGACGGAAGCGAGGCCGCGCGAGACGTTGCCGAAGAACTTGTGTCCGGCCGACACCAACTCCTCGGGCCCAAATGTCTCGGGCCCCGGCTGGCGCTGCGGTGGCGGGTAAGGCCCAGGCGGCGGCTGCTGCGCAGAGTACGCCGGTGGCGGCTGCTGCGCAGAAGCTGGCACGGTCCAGCACATCAGCGCGGCGAACGTCACCGCGGCAAGGCGTGAAGCAAACGTCATGAAAGAACCCCTGGCATCGAATTCTGGCCGCCGCCTTAACCTGACGCCAACAAGCATGGCTCTAGGTTGCGCCCAGTGTCCCCTCGACTCGCATGTTATCGGCACCAACTATGACGGCACAACGGCAGGAAAGATACGGTTTGCGCCCCCAAAGGGCCGCTTTTGCCTTATTGGCAAGTTTTTTTTGCGTAGCCAGCCTTGATTTTGCCGCGCGCGCCGCGACCACCGAACGCGTGGTGGTGAACCGCTATTCCGGCCTCGCCATCGGAGGCTTCGATCCCGTCGCCTATTTTACGGAATCCATGGCCGTCGAGGGTTTACCCGATTTCGAGGCTCGCGAAGCCGGCGCCGTCTGGCGTTTCCGCAACGAGGGCAATCGCGCTTCTTTCGTCGCGCATCCGGATATCTACGGGCCTCAGTTCGGCGGCTATGATCCGGTCGATCTGGGGCGAGGGGTTACCTATGCAGGCAACCCGCGCTTTTGGGTGGTTGCGGGCCAGCGGCTCTATTTGTTCGGCCGCGAGGACAACCGCGATGCGTTCGCCGCCGAGCCGGCGCGTTTCCTCAAGGAAGCCGCCGCACGTTGGCCGACGCTCGAGCAAGGGCTGGCGCAGTAGATTACAGACGCCGTAGCCCGGGCGAGCGAAGCGACCCCGGGAACAGCGCCAGCCAGATGGAACACAGATTGTTCTTGTAACCACCGGCCCCGGGGTCGCTTCACTCGCACGGGCTACGATTCCATTGCCTTCGGATCGCCCCAGGCGATGAATTCCGGAACGATGAAGCCCGTCCGTCCCGTGCCAAATTGCAGGGCGGCGCCGGTTGAATCCGTGATTTTGCCGCCGGCGGCCGCGACGACGGCATGGCCTGCAGCTATGTCCCATTCCGAGGTCGGCGACAGCCGGGGATAGATATCGACGGAGCCTTCGGCCACCCGGCCCAATTTGACCGCCGAGCCAAGCTCGCACCGTACGGCCCTCGGTCTTGCGGCAATAAAGGCTTCGGTCCTGGCGTCGCCATGCGAGCGGCTGACCGCCACGGTCCATGGCTGGCCGCGCGGCGGGCAAGGGCGGGTACGTATCGGCTCGACGAGCGGCTTGCCGTTGCCGAGCGTCAGCCGCTCCGCGCCGCGCCCGACAATGCCGCGCCAGATCAGCCCGAGCGCAGGTGCGCTGATAATGCCAAGCAGCGGCGTCCCCTGGGTCACCAGCGCCAGGTTGACGGTGAATTCGTTGCGGCCGGCGACGAATTCCTTGGTGCCGTCGAGCGGGTCGATCAGGAAGAAGCTTTCCATATAGGGCAGCGCGAGCGTTTGGACACGCTCCTCCGAGAGCGTAGGTATTTCGGGCACTACCCGGGCAAGGCCCTCGGCGATGATTCGGTCAGCCGCCAGATCGGCCTCCGTTACCGGCGAGCCGTCGGTCTTGCCGTCGACCTTCATGGCGGACCGGTTGACGGCAAGGATGGCGGCGCCGGCCCGGATCACGATCTCGGTCAGCGGTTCGATCAGCACTGCTGCGGCCTCGCGATCGAGCGCGGGTGGACGTGCCTCATTCATGAGCTCGGCCCATTTGCTGTTCGTCCTGCCTTACCATTGCCGCCCCCTGCTGGCAGCACGGGGCTGCGCAGTGTATCAAACCGATAAGCACGCGTGATTCGTAACGGTCCGCCAGCAATTTGCGACCCGGCGGCTTTCCAGGAACCCATGATGTCTGGCACTTCATCTCCCGGTCCGGCTCCCGATACCCTCGAACTTGCGGCGCTGTTGTGTTCGCGAGTCTGTCACGATCTCATCAGCCCGGTTGGCGCGATCGTCAATGGGCTTGAGGTGCTTGACGACAACCCGAAGCCCGAAGACCGCGATTTCGCGCTCGATCTGATCCGCAAGAGCGCCAAGACCGCCTCCGCACGGTTGCAGTTCTGCCGCCTGGCGTTTGGCGCTGCGGGATCGGCGGGCGCGCAGATCGATCTCGGCGATGCACAGACCATGGCACGCGGCCACATTGAGGACGGCAAGATCACCATCACCTGGAATCTGCCGCGGCTGTTGCTGCCGAAGAACCGCGTCAAGCTGCTGTTGAACATGCTAATCATCGCGCAGCAGACGATCCCGCGCGGCGGCACGCTGACGATCGATCCGATCGGCGACGGCGAGACGATGGGTTTTTGCGTCACGTCTTCGGGCCTCAACGCGCGCGTGCCGCAGAACATCGCCAATCTCGTGAGCGCGAGTTCGACGGCGACCGTCGACGCGCATGCGGTGCAGCCTTACTATACGCGGCTGTTGGCGCAGGCCTGCGGGCTGAGCGTGACGCTTACACCCGACGGGGAAAAGGTGCTCGTTACTGCTTCCTGAGCGCGCCGCAGCGCCGACATGGTTAACCAACGGTTGAAAACAGGCGGCAGAATTCATTTCTGCCGTCTTATCTCTTTGTTGATCCCGTTCTTTTCCATTTGCTCAACCAATATTAAACGCTTTGCATAGAAGCTGGCCCTGTTCCGTAAGGCGCGTCGATGTCGCGTGCCGGTGCGTACGAAGGCCAGTTTCATGGATGATCTGTTGCGGGAGTTCCTCACCGAAACCAGCGAGAGCCTGGATACGGTCGACAATCAGTTGGTGCGGTTCGAGCAGGACC
>NZ_LLYA01000166.1 GCF_001440415.1 Bradyrhizobium retamae | reverse complement strand
ATCAAATCGGCGGCACAACCGCTCGGCCGCTGGCTACGGCCGGCGACTTCCGTTTCGGGCCAATCGCGTCATTTTTGATGTCGGCCAGCTACGTCTGTTCTGCCGTCAGCTTCGGACATGTCGCTGCACTGCGCTAACTGACGCGATGGGCCAGAAGCCGACACTGAAGCGGGCCTCTGAGATATCCGGTTTGGATCAATAGTGGATATCGAAGACGCCTAACGGCCAAATCGAAAAGCGTCGAATCGCCAAGAATCGTCGCTGACTCCAGGAAGCGACCAGCGCGGCGTTTCCCAGACTGCAGTCCATTCTTCGTGGCCGGGCATACCCTTGACCTCAACCCGAGTAACGACGAAGCCCAGCGTCCCATCGAATTTGTAAGTGTGACGAACATCCCACGATGGCTTCATGTCTGACCCAGTCACAGCTAGGAAAGTCGAGGTCTCCTTTTCCCTGGTCATCCAACCCGGTCGATCTGTAATGCCAAACCCTTCGGGCAGGTTCATAAAAGGGAAGCTAACCACTCTCGGTCTTTGCAAAGTGGAAAGGTCAAACACAATGTGCGAGCCGACGATCGCGTGACAAAAAACGATTGCAAGGCGCTTGCCCCCGATTTTTGTGAACCTGACTGGGCTCGTCTCGATACCTTGCTCAATTCGGCAACCTGTTTGGTTGGCCGCAAGGATCAATCGGCTTGGTAACAAAGACGGGTCTGATACTTCAAACTCCGCTCGTCCCTTGGCGAGATTGGACCACTCCAAGCCTGCCTCACCTCTCTCCCGTAGCTCGGGGTTCATCTCCTCGCAAAATGCGAGGCCGAGTGAGGTGAATAGCAACGACCCGCTTACGAGAAGCCGGACTAGAAGAGTAGTCAGCTTGGACAAGGCTTCCTCCTGCGGCGGCAGCTTCAAGTTGCGCGCTATTCGCATGTAGTTGTTTTTTGGCATTTCCGCTACGGGTCAAAAGCCGGCGTTGAAGGCCGCGGTGAACTACGTCCGGTCTGCCCCCACGAACCGACGTGTCGGGTACCACGAACAGCGGCCTTTAGACCGGCCTTGGCGCGCGGCCCGTAACCGGGCTTGGTTCCGATGATGTCTTCGACCCTTCATCGGCGCGAATTTGCGGCGTGCCATCGCTCGCATAAGGTTGCCGAATGCGCATGTACAGCTATGTCCGAGTTGGGTCAGAAGGCGCCGCTCGGAAGATCGTTCGGCTTCTTCTGGTTTGTCCCGATAAGCCGACAATCAAAGAGCCAGATCGGACTTCGCTTTCGGGCCATGAGCAGACTTGCTGATCAGAAAGCTCGGATGCAGAGCCAATTCATTTGAGCGCTCTCATGTAACGTCTGCCGATCACCATAAGCGGATACGGCACATCATTTTTGATATAAGGGAGCCCGGCAATCAGCTTTGACAAAAGCACGAAACATTGATGGATAATTTGACGTGGCTCACTCGCGGGTACGCGAAGCAGTGCAATGGCGAATGGGAGCACGGACCCGGCATTAAAATTCAGACTCTGGACAATCCCGGATGGATGCTCCAGATAAACCTTGAAGAGACGGACTTGGAGGGCCGCACCTTTGAGAATCAGGAAAGCGGAGAGGTGTCCGAGGAGTACGACCCGACGCAAGTGACGTCTTGGTGGGTCTGCCGTGTGGAAAAAAAGCAGTTCTTCGCTGCCTGTGGAGCCCATGACTTAGAGGCGGTCATTTCCATTTTCCGCAATTGGGTTGAAGGGCGCGACCCGTGAACTCGGTTCACATCCGATAGATCCGCTACTGACCGTTGTCGATGTTCGCGTTGGGTCAAAAGCGACGATCTCGCGATGTCCGCGTTGCATCGGCTTACCCCTGAAAGCCGACATTCATCGTAAGGTTCGGCATGTCTCAAAGGGGCCAATAGATGACGTCGAGGGCTTGATCCAGTACGAAAGGGAGGCAGCCTGGTGGGATAAAGGAAATGGCTCAAAAGTTTAGCGTGATGAACAGTACAAAATGGGAAGAATTGCGCTTGGCAATGTATGCCATTGAGCCTGCACCAAGGTATCGATGCATGACGATTGCCGGCCATTATTCGGAAGAGGACGCTGAGTGGTTCTATCACTTCCGAGCGGGCGGATATGACGACATTCGTTACATCGATATATTCGCTGAAGGCCAATCTCATCGAGAACAAGTCCGACGCGCCCTGAAGAAAATCCATCTACCCGGGGAGGAAACGGTCGAAGGCTTTAGGGTGTACGGCTACGCGCTCCCGGGACAGAGCCTCGATTACTTGTAAGACGGAGGCTTCACCGAACGTCTGCAAGGGGTCATCAACTGACCTCCGGCGCCGGACGCGCTTGGTCCGCTCTGCCATCAACTACGGACATCGGCGAAATGCGCGGGCGAGTCTGTTTCGTGCCAGAAGCCGAAGTCCGCGAACCTAAAGTCCCTTTGGATGTTTGCCAAGATCGATCCCGTGAAACGCGTTCGCAAATCGACATGAACTGCGCGCTGGGGATGCGTTCCAACCGCGCTGCAGTTTTAGTCGCCGCGATGCCGGCGTGATCCAGCGCACACTTAATACCGCGCTGATTTTGAACCTCTCCGCTTTGCGTAGCCACCAACGGATATCTGAACTCGAACTCCGAAAGGACAAGACCATGATTACCAAGACGCTCTTCGTCGGACTTCTTACAGCCGGCTTTCTCTCCGCATCTTTCGCGGTTGATGCACAAGCAGACACACGTCGTTCCCAGCAGGTGAAAAACGTAGGAATTAGCCAGATCGGCACGACCCAGAGTGGTGCCCGGGCTGGCTCCATGGACAGCTGGCCGCAGACGATGGACGAACTGACGAACGCCTATAACTGTGGCCCGTATGCGGACAAAGAGTCGGCCAAGAAGTGCAAGAAGTAAGCGCTTTTTTTGACCGCTACAGTGCTGCAGAAGGGGTCAGCTACACGCTGGCCCTTTCTCTTTGGGCAATAACTCCGTCGCTACCACAACTTGTCAGTGACGGGCGACGCTCCTCCTGCGGCCGTATGCACTAACAGAACCCGGCGGGCAGCTCGCCATCCTTGGCTCGGTAACGACTGCAAATCAAACATCCGCCTAGGGTCACAAGCGGCGGTCAAAGGATCGCTGATGCGAAGTCCGGACTACCGTCAATACCAGACCAGCCGCAAGCGACGGAGTTGGTCGGCTTGGGGGCCAAATCCGGACATCCCCGATCGCTCAACGCGTTACCAGTCGCCAGCAACTAACGGGAAACCAAATTGGACGAGCAAACCTCTCAGACAGGCTCCACATGCTATACAGGCGGCGCCCCATCTCCAGAGGCTAACTATGACGGCATCCACAGTTCGAGAATGGATCGTAGAGTCGATCAATCACATTGATTCTGGAGAGACGTTCACACAAGAGGATTTCGATGCTCAACCACTAGCTGGTTGGGAAGAGATAAAGCCGAAGTCAGGTATTTTTAGTTCGGACCAAGAGCCCGCTTACTTTGCTTGGATGGCTCTCCGATGGTGGGTAAACGATGATGATATCAGAGCCAAAGACGCCGAATATGGCGAGATGAGAAAGCGCCAGCTCCAAGGCTTCCTCGAACAAATGGAACGCCAGTAGGCAAGGCAAGACGACCGTTTCGGGTTAGAATGCGAAGAACTCACCGTGAGCAAACCTAGTCCGCTACACGTTCAAGAGCGGACCTCGATGCAACGTGCCGCCACTTCACCTACGGGCCACAAGCTGACATTTCCAATTTGATATAATTTTTCATTGTTGAGCGCAGTTCACTGTTAGAGCGTTCATGATATTGGGCCAGCACTGTACCTTGGAGCACCCAGATGGCTCACTCGATCCGAATAGATTTTGAGATACCAGCAGCCTCAGGGTTGGAAAAAAATCTCGCAATCCATGATCTGCGCAACTTCGCTGAAGAGCTGAGCTTGACGCTGGGCGAATTAGGATCACTGCCCATGGAGCAAGCCGACGCCGCAGTGGACCACGTTGTAATCGGTGCCATCAAGACGAGGAATGTTCGTCGCTGTCGTGCTCACGTGGAAGAACTTAACGAAAAGAAGTATCGTCTTCGTGTTACGCTCACCGAACAATCTTCCTCGAAACCCTGACGCGGGAAGATGCCTGCTTTGGGTTGTAAGCGGCGTTGAAGGTGAGCGCAGACCGCGTCCGGTTTACCGCTAACTGCCGACGCGACAACGGCTAAAGAGCTGTTCGGCTAAGGGCCAATATCGGACCTCCTAGTGCTCCTTAATTGGCTTGCACTGCTTCCGAAAACGGGCCTCGACGACTGTAGTGGACATTCCAGGCTGCCCTCACGATCTTCTCTTGAAGGCACGAGTGCTAAGCGAATTTGCGAAGCGCAACTCAGATGATATCGTCTCGATACTGCGACCATCGAGCATGCGATCATTGTATTGCGGCAGCCAGCCCAACCGTTTCTCGATCCCCGTTGTCAACGGGTCGCTAGGAGGAACGATCTCCAGCGTAGCGCGAACCAGCCTGGCTCCCGGGCCAAATCGCTCCACGAGATTCTGAGGATGGACTCGCTCTACCGTTTTCGGATCATTGATGTCGCGAAACCGGACTAGCATGGGGAGACTGTCCAAGGGCAGCTCCCGCTTGCCGGATACATGCTGAACCTGCTTAATGCCTTCTTCGACCGGACTTGGAAGGCTACCGCCGGGAAAATTAAAGGCGCGTAGCACGATCCATTCCGGCCCTGATCTACTGTCGGTATCTTCCCTGAGAAGTGCAAAGAGTGTTCCTCGAGAACCAAGGTCCAGCACAACGGCTTCTCCGCGACAGCCAATGGCCAGCTCGTGCTGGGCGGCGATCTGTGGCTGCTTGCTGTAGGTCACCTCAATGACGCCGGAGCCAAACTTAGGTTGGCCATCTACCTCGACCTCCAGAGTAAGACGATAGCGCAGCGTCACGCTCGGATACGCCACCTGGTATGCGAGGATCGCCGCTCCTATCGGGATCAGGATTGTCGCTATAGCTATCCCGAGTAGTTTCATGGCGCACGTTTGCGGTTGAAGTATCGCACCCTAATCTACCGGGAGTTAAGGGTATGTTTCGTCTGTGGGTAAAGAGGACGCAATCGAGCGATTGCTGATGTCCGGTCCGGGTCAAAATGCGACATCGCCCGGACTTACGGACACTTCTGCTCTGCTCCCGAAGGCGGACATCATCCGGCCCGCTTGGCATGTCCGTTGAGGGGCCAATAAGCGACATTGCTGGCTTGGCTTGATATAAATTACGCGCGCTGCCAGCTCAGGCTGGCCAAGGATATGCAGCGATGAGTTGGAACGAATCTGAGATTCTGGCGGCCCGTGGCAGGATACTCAAAACCGCGCAAGACATGCTGACCGGAAAGCTGTCGTATATAGAGGGCGCGCGGAAAATCGTTGCGGCTGGAAGGACGGCGCGACTGGATGAATGGGACCCCGACCTGGTGCCCTTCGTTGGCATTGTTTCCGAGACGGACGCTCTACCGTTCGGTGACATGAGGGAACATTGGCAGGCGGCTGCACTAAATGCTCTTCAACCGGAAATCGATGAAAAGGAAGCTTGGGCTCGCGGGTTTGGCGAATCCCATTGCCGAAGTCTAGTCGAGCGCTTTTCAAAATGACTTAGTCGAAACTAGGATTCTCGATGGACCGAAGGTCAATCCTCTGCGAACTCGTCGAACTCCGAAGGCCATTGAATGAGATTTTGCTCGATCTCAAAGGACTTCCATGGGATAGCGAGTTCCCGCTCGTCATGCTTGAGCAGCAGCATCTCGCGTCGGTTCTTCGCCGCTATCATAATAACGAATTAAGCAGCGGAGACATGGAAGTTTGGGCCAATGCTATCGAGGGGCGCGATGATATCAGCTACGAACAAAGCTCCGCTGCAGGACGACTGCTGCACGAGCTTGCAAACCCGCGTCTTACCGCGCCGCTAACGCCGGAGCGCGCCGCAGAATTGCTAGACTCGATTTCATGAAGATAGTTTAGCCGCCATATAAGTTGCGAGTTCCGCTCTGGGTCAAAAGGCGAAGTGTCTTTGTGATCAGCGCGGGTCTGCTTTCGCCTCCAAAGCGGACACAGACTGCACCACCTAACTTCGGGACTTCCGCCATCCTGCTGCCCGCACATCTGCCTCGGAGCAAAACCATCGCTCGCCTGAGAGCCAGTTAATCCGAGTTTGAGCGTAATACTCCTGCCCGGGTGAGTGATAGATGCGCTCGCCCGTGTTCTTGCTGATGTTGCCCTTGATAGAGCAGCCGACGAGGACTGGCCCGAACTCCGTCGCCGCGAAGATGCTGCCGACGGCTGCCAAGCCGATCAGCATTGGAAGGATGGGACGGACCGCTGGGTTGATGCTTTTTAGGGCGGGCATCGTTTGCTTGGCGCTTTCAGCTCATGACTTGGTTCGGTAAAAAATGGCCAATAGATGATCGCGAGTAGCGCGCCTTCTAACCAAAGCAGCGAAGAGCTCTCGTATCTCAACATCACCACGCCATGCCCATTTGTACTTCCATCGTTCTCACACTGTAGAACAGCTTGCACGGCACCAACGCGACCGCGAGGAAGACGGGAAGGAGCGTCGTGAGCACTTGCATCGTCGCGTCCCTCCTTGATCCTCGGGTGCGGCTACGGCTTCAATTTGGCTGCCTTGCAAATCGAAATTTCATCTAAAATTGTTAAGCAACTAACCCCTGATCCATTCGCGTTTTTATGATTTAGGGAGCGGACATGTAAAGCACCGACGTCGCGTCGGCTTCTCCTTGCACAGCGGCCTCACCGCTCCTCATCAGGATGCCACCACTTGTACGGCGTAATCTCCCGCTGCTCGGTCAACGTGATCATGCGGACAGGCGGCTTGTAACGGCGCGTGCCGCAGGACCGGCATCGGAAGGACGGTTCTAGCTTCCAGATCGGTGTATCACGTGCCCTGCGAATAGCATCCAACGGCAGGCTTGCTCTTGTCTTGCATCGGCAGCATTCAATTTCCAACCAGCGGTAACCGCCGTTCAGGCTTTGGCCTATCGTTGGAGACGGCTGGGCTGGCCCGCCGTGGCCTTCCATGCGGAGCGACCACGCTTCTGCCTCGGCGCGATCCGCTGCACGGGCGGCGTTCCTAGCGTTTTGGCGGGCCGTTTTGGCGCGCATGTCCGCGCCCATGATCCGCCCGCCCCAGATCACTTCGCGCTTCTTGGTGCTCATGGCTCGGCATTACAGCGACCTTGGCCGAGAGGAGCAACTTTACTATTCTTTGGGGCAAGGAACGAGCTGGAGACGCTATGGGTACGGGCTGTGTGTAACCTCTATTCCATCACTACAAACCAAGAAGCCATCCGCGCACTCTTCCGCGTGATGAACCGCTACGTCGGCAACCTGCCGCCCATGCCGGGCGTATTTCCGGATTATCCGGCCCCCGTCATTCGCAACACCGGCGCCGAGCGCGAGCTCGTCCTGATGCGCTGGGGCATGCCGCCACCGCCGCGGACCGGCGGGCCACCGGTGACCAACATTCGCAACACCTCTTCGCCGCACTGGCGAGGCTGGCTGAAGCCAGAGAGCCGCTGCCTAGTGCCGTTCAACAGCTTCGCCGAATGCCCGAGCCGAACCCGGAGACCAAAAAGAAAGACGTGGTGTGGTTCGCTATCAACGACGATCGGCCGCTCACCTGCTTTGCCGGCATCTGGGCCGAGTTCAAGGGCGACCGCGGAACGAAATCGAAGCCTATCCCAGGGCCGCATCAGGTCTACGGCTTTCTGACCACGTCCCCCAACAGCGTGGTCGAGCCGATCCATCCGACTTTGGCCAGGGAGATGTGATTGAATCGCGCTTAGTTAGGCGCGTACCATGAACACCACGGATCATTACATCGCACTGCGGGCTATGGAGGATGCTAGGCGCATCCTTGGGGAATACATTGCACCTGGCCCGCGCGACGCCACGGCAACAGTGCACCGGCTGATAGCCGTTCTCGATCGAGACGAAGTTGTCCACGCTCTGGACGCATGAAACGGCGCCGGACCATGCGGCTCGTGGAATGAAGCGGCCCCGGCAATACGCAACGCACCGGGGCCGCCGGACCACTGGAGATTACCCCCGGCTAAGCTCTGGGGGACATGTAGCCGGGGGCTTTTACAGAATAGCCAGCCATCGGGGCGCGGTCTGTACGGCCGCTGACAAAGGGCATACGGTTCCCGTAGTAACTAGTGATCATTCAAATTAACCTATTTAAGTAGCTTCTATAATTAAATCTTGATATAATCGCCTTTCAGATAGCAGTTTGGAGGCAGTATGAACGATCGAGGACAAGAAGAGATCGAAGACCGCCGCAATTTTCTGAAGTCAGCTGGCCGATTTGCAGCCGTAACGCCGCCAGCGATAACGCTGCTGCTATCGACCTCTCTGACCTCCGATGCGATCGCGCATTCTGGGGGACGCAATGGCGGTGACAAGCCCGGCAACAATGGCTGGGGCAACGGAGGCAATGACGGCGGCAACAAGGGCGGTGAATATCGCTGACACTTCAGAGAAGAGGCCCGCCAGCGTGAACCGGCGGGCCTGAGAGGTTCAATGTTCCTACCCGCGGCATAGGCTTGGGCAGGATATCGACAAGGCCTGCAATCACGAAATACTGCCACGTCCGAGTGCCCGATAAATCGTTTGCCCTCACGTCTTGGGGCCAGCCCATGCCGTGAGTAGCCTCGTCATAGTCACAAGCATAGGTCAGCAAGGCAATGACGCCTGCCGGGGTAGTTGGGTCGATCTTCAGCAGCTCGTAAGCCGCATCCTGTTCAACACCCCACGCTTGATCTAGCGCCGTCTCTATCATTCACCGCGCTCTCCTTTTCAGGATGAACAATACTAATTCCCGCATTTAGGCAGCACGAACTAACGCTGTGGAACCGCGTTTATTTGGGCGTCCATCATTTCGGGCCGCCACATTGCTCAGATTTGTCCAGCCATGTGTAACAAAGTGGGCAGACCTTCACGCTCCCACTGGAATAACCTTCACGGTTCTGAGTGGTGCGTTGGTGAGAGGATCAAAATGGATCAGTTTATTTTATCGGAGCAGCGTCTCTCGCAGATAGACCTCGATCTTTCCCACCGCATGGCCGAACTTCGAAAGCTCAGAGAAGCGGTGCATATTGCAGAGGCGCTGCAAGCGTCAACTGCGCAAAGGCGTGCCCAACCTTCGCCGAGCGACACCGCTTCGTACACCGAATCTCGATTGGCGGTTTAGTTAGGTCGGCGGCTTCACACGTCGCGTGGGCTTCGCGCTTGCTGCATCGCTCGGCGGCTGGTTGAGCTGATGCAATCGATCTTCTAGTGCTGCCCTTTTGGCGAGCAGTTTTTCGCGGAGAACTGACTGCATCTGTTGGTGCAGTTCGAACAGTTCTTCAATCGACATTGACTTCCACTCACTCCGCATGACGCGTCCCGGCGATCATGAAAGCATTTGAACTATTGCTCACGATAGAAACTTCAGAGATATGGGAGAGAGGCTCAGTCTCAATGCACTGAAGAAAATTTAATGAGCACGACGGACGGTCCCGACCGCGTAGTCCGTTTTTCGAGCTGTCTATCGTGAAGAAAAATGGCCCCAGCGCCACAGCGCCGACGCCATCCAAGTTACCTTCCAGGCAGACAGGAGTAGTGGAGCCTACCTAGCACGCACCCGGAAGCGGGAAAACGTGGCAATATCTATGTGATAGTGAACACACCCCGAGTTTGTAGCCTCCGGCTTATCTCGGTTCCTGAGTCAGAAGCCGAACAGACGATCGCTTTTGAGCAGACGTATGCTCGCCCCTTTCGTTCCTGAACGGAGGGGCCGCAATGGAAAGGAAGGTCCGCGTTTCAAAACGGAAGCCTAAGCAGCTATGGACGCCTCAACGCTTAGCCGAGGTGGCGGCGGAATTAGATAAGCTAAAACAGCAAGTCCGGGTGACTGAAAGTGCCAAATCCAGGACACCGCGATCAATACGATTGCATGGTTAGTCAGTGCTTTGCGAAGTGGATGATTACCATTACATGGTGCCAAAGAGAGACCGCCTTCGGGCGGTCTTTTTGTTGGTGATTGCGCCGGCTGAACAGCGTCATCAGCATAAAATTGTTCGCCATATCGATGCCGAGCTGCTGGCCTTGTGTACTCATTTGCACTCCCCGTAAGCGCGAACCCGCCAAGCGAGAGCACTGATCCTTAGCTGGATTGCGGGTAGTCACTGGTCCGGATTTCCACACCCACGGACAGACTGATTTGGTAAAATCCGCTCCCTATTCGGGGCGCTTTCGTATGCCGGTTCGGATTGGACCGGTCTGATCCGTTTTCGATGAGCACTAGGCCCATGTTTTCTAAGGTCTCGCTTGCTGCGTTCGTGCTGACTTTGGTGCTTGCTGCCAACCTTGGCAGCAAAGCGGACGACCTACTACCGCAACTGAGGAAAAACTACGAAGATTGCGTCTACCGCGCAGTTCGTTCGCAAGCTGAAAAATTAAGGTCTACGGGCGGCACCTCTGAAGCGATTGAGCTGGCATTCGAAGCTTGTCAAAGCGAAGAACGAGAAATCGTAGAGCACCTAAATGCCATCGGCATGGCGCCAGCTACGGTTGATAAGGCCTTACGGGCCTTCAAACTGAGGCTGCAGAAGACGGTTCGATAAGAGAGATCGGGCGAGAGATTGCGAAAGGTCCAGATAATATTGAGCACCATGGGCGGTTCCCTCAACGCCGGCCATCATCTCCAAATGCCGCGCAGAAAACAACCATTGCACTGCTCCACCAAGCGCGCGACGCGCCGGCAGATGCAGAGCTTGAGTCTGAGAAATAAAAATGGCCCCAGCGCGAGGCGGCGTGGTGAGTCCACCAAGCAATGCAATAGTCATGCTATGGGCCAGTGTCCTGTGATGTTGATGGGGACGCGGTACGCAACACACACGCAATCAAAATGCCGAACAATCTGGCGATGCTGGACCTTCGAAGACCAAAGAGCTAGGCTCCAAAGATTGGGTCTCCGAGGGAGGCTAAAATGTTGCAAAGCATTGCATCGTTATTATTGGACGATCCCATCATTGTCTCGGTAGCGGCCGTCCTGATTGTCACCATCTTCCTGCAGCTCCGAGAGACAAGACTTCTGCATAAGAGGGTGAACGATCTCACGTACCAGGTGAGCGAGCTAAAGGTGCTCATCAAGACTATCTAGCTAGTCGGACGTCCTTTCGTTGCCGATGGGCCCGTCGTGACTCAGCGCGGGCCGCCCATGCGTTTTGACGGTTGGCCGGTAACACCTAGCCCGCACGCGCGCTTCCGTATGCCGTCGCCGGGCGGTCGGTTCCCAAGTGAACATTCAAATCAGGCCATTGCGAATTTCAAGACTAGGCCACCGAGGTCGGAAACAGGCCAGAGCCGAACAACAACAGATCGGAAACAAAGAACAAAAGGCCCGCCAGCGTGAACCGGCGGGCCTGTTGATCAGCGGCGCAATAGACGCTCAGGCGCTTTCGTTCCCCCCGATCCGCACAATGGTCGCGCTCGGCTTTTGCTGTAGCGCCGCCGCCAGGAAGCCTTCCACGACTTCGCGGACCGCGTCGAGAACCAGCCGGGCATCCTCGATGTTGTCCGGCAATTGGCTTGCCAGTATGACCGCATGGCGCCGGTGCCACGTCTCCATTGTTGGTTTCATGATCGCCCTCCTAACCGAACGCGCCGGGCTGCCAGTCCTGACGGCCCATCTGCTTTACGTAGTCATCGCTCTGGTCAAGAAGGTTGATCAGACGTTCAATCTCCGCTCGTGCCTCCCGGCGCAGTCGCTTCAACGTGTCGAGAGCCTGCACCCGCTCGGCCTGTTGCCGGGCAAGTCCAGACAGATTCGTGGTATCGTGAGAGTTAGCTTGAGCCATTTGGTACCCCTTGTGGCTTGGGTTAGAGCCGGGGCGGAAGTTGGCGCTTCCACCCGGCTCGCAATTGTGTTAAACAAAAAGTATGAAGAAAGCAAGCACTGTTAAACAGAAAGTCATCGGGCGCCCTCGGACCGGCATTACTCCCCTCATGGGATTCCGAGCTGATTCGGCAACGCGTGCCGCCATCGTGCGGTGGGCTGAAAATCAGCCTGACATGCCCTCGCTCTCCGAAGCAATCCGCCGGCTCGTAGAGCTGGGCCTTGCCAGTGCCACCAAGGCTCCCGCTCGACGCTCCGAAAAGAGCGCAACCAAAGCGAAGGAGCTGGCCGCGAATGCAATCGACCGCCTCCGCGACAGCAGCGCGCGCCCGGAAGAACAGGCCAATCGCAAGCGCCGTTTGCTGAAAGGGCCGGAAGAGTTTCAAGACGTTCGCGTCGATCGGCCAAAGAAAAAGTGATCCGCCGGCTTGTCGAGCTGGGGCTGAAGTCTAAGCGCCCCGCCTCCTAAACCTCACAACTCTCCCCGGGCCCAGCGCCCTTCTTGCGTGCCGGATGGAGGAGCCGTCCACAGCATCAAAAGCGGTACTCGAGATTAGGTCGGACCCGACCACGTACGTGAAACCGGAAAAATATCGCGCGTAATGCAAGGGTGCCGACGTCGCAAAAAAGTCGCAAGGCCTAAGCATCGTGAATGCGGGCTCCCCATGAGGCGATGGTGCACCATCGACGGAATGTAGCCTGGCAGGTGGTCCCCCGCGGGATACGAAAGAGGTCAGCGCCTCGCCTGTCTTGATCTTCCTAGCAGCGTTTTGGGGCCTTCTGCCTTCCAAGCGTCGGAGACGTAACCGCGGCTCCGCCTGCCAAGGCGCTCCTTAGCGCCTAGAAGACCCGCCAAGGCCTTCCGCGCTTTCGGCAGCGATCGACGCCAATCGATCGCCAGTCTATTTCGGTCCGGGTTCCTACACCCGCGGACATGCTGCTCCTGATTTGCTTAAAAATCCATCCCCTTTCGGGGCGCCTCGTCGAAGTATCCCAGATCGTAGTGCATGAAGCTGGCGAGCCAAATGCCGTCATCGACTTCCTTGATGCCGAGCCGCTGACCGGCCAGCACGGTCGAGACGTTGATCTTCTTGCGATGCAGGCAGAGCCGGCCGCAGGCCGTGACGAGGACATCGCGGTCATGGAATGGGTAGGACAGTTCGGGCAGGCCGTCATAGCGCCGCGGTGAAGCCGCATACAATTCCGCCGGGCACTTCATGTCGAGCGCCTCGTGCGGTCTTTCCGTGTTGAACTCGTCAACGAAGGCGTCGAAGCGGCCTTGTTGCTGTAGAATATTCGAGCTCGGCGGCCGGGTCGCCTCCTTCTCAGCGTCAGGTGCATGCGCTCGTGACGGCCATTCTGCTGCGGATGGCCAGGCTTGATGCGCTCGATCGCGATGCCGAGGCGAAGCCACCAGACCGCGAGCTTTGACAGGTTGAACAGCGCATTGGGGCTGGCGAACGGCACGCCATTGTCGGAGCGGATCGACCGCGGCAGCCCGCGTTCGGCAAACAGCCGCTCGAACGCCGTCACCGCCAGTTCCTCCCGCGTCGACTCCAGGGCTTCGCACATCAACAGGAACCGCGAGGCCTGATCGGTCACGGTGAGCGGATAGCAGTAGCGCCCATTGCCGAGCTTGAACTCGCCCTTGAAGTCGGCGCACCAGAGCTCATTGGGCGCGACGGCGGCCGACAACGGCGTGCCCTGCGCCCGGTTCTTCCGTTCACGGGCGCGCTTGACCAGGCCGTGGCGGTCGAGCACGGCATGGATGGTGCTCTTGGCGGGCACCCTGACGTCGCCGTCCAGCCGCCGGACCAGGAGCTCGCGGATCTTGCGGGCTCCCCAATGCGGCTTCTCGGCCTTCAGCCGCACGATCAGCCTTTCGAGCTGTTGCGGCAGCTGGTTGGCGTAGTGCACCGGCCGTCGCGACCGGTCCGTCAGGGCCTCGAGCCCGTGCTCCTTATACCGGTCAAAGATCTTGTAGCCGGTCTTGCGCGATATCCCGAACTCCCGGCAGACCTCCGTCATGGCCTCGCCGTTCAACAGCCGGGCGACAAACCGCAGGCGCTCCTCCATCACCGAACTCGCTTTCCACGGCATCCACACCTCCCGCAGAACAAAAACGGAAAGTGTAACCCATGTGTCCGGTACGAAGAGTCACCTATGTCTCGGGCCGCTCAACAACTGCAGAATTTTCCTTCAACGCGCCGGCTATTTTACGCGGCGAAACCGTTCAGGTAAGCACAGGGTAAGCAGGCCGGCGGGAACACGTCGGTTCGATTTTCGTGCTTAGCAAAAAGATGCGCGGGCGTTGCTGCCGTTTTCGCGCGCGGTTGGCTGCAGAACTCTTGTCGGAGACGACCGCGTCGATATTTTCCCGCTAAGAAGCGACTGGTCTGCGGCGGCTCAGCGGCCCAAGCTGGCGCGCGTCGCGATCCGGGAGTACCCGCCCCTAAAACTTTTATTCAGGAGCAACCCACCCGTTTTGGGACCCAGTCTTTAGACTTGCGAGCAATGAAAGACTGGATTTCGCAGGCTTGAGATTTCCCCCTATAAAGACGGATTGCTCTGGGCTGAAGAATGCCGTTGCCCTTGATTTCAAGAGACAAAAAATTCATCCGGAAATTCGTGGAAAATGACTCTTTGGGAATTTCACACCCCTGAAATTCCGGGATAGTCCGGCCCGCTCGTCAGTATTTATTATCGGGATAACATTCCGGCGCGCCGCTTCGTTTCACTGTCACGAATCCATAGCCTTGGGTCCTTACACTAGGTAGGCGGCACAGTTTATGCTTGCTCTCGGAGCGTGAGTACAGGAAACCCCAGATTTCCAATCATTGATTTTCGACCGATTATTAGGAGTACAATATGATTTGATGAGAATTGCGATCGGCTTAGAACGCATCGCGGCAACATTCAGCGCTATCGCCAATTGCTAGAAACCAGCCTGACGGACTTCGAACGCGAATTTGTTGCCAAACGGCTCACCGAAGAGCTGTCGGCTATGAAAACGCTCTCTGCGATGACGCCAGCAATCCCTTCCCGGGATTCACGAGCACAGCCTGACCGCAAGCTGTAACCGAGGCCCCGGCGTATGTCGTTCGAACCTCGTACGCCGGGCCTTTAGCGCCCTACGATGCATTTTCTAACCATATGCGACTTCAATACAGACGGTCGCGACCGGGAGAGCAGCATAGTAGGGCTGGCAAGGGGCGTAGAGGTGCAACATGGAACAGTCGCTTGAAGCCCGGACGCATCGCCTTCTGCAAATCTCGATCGACCTTCACGATCAAATGGCTGAAATTCAGAAACTTAGAGAGATGGTGCGATCAGCGGAGGCCGCAGAGCGCGGCCAAGAGCCGGTCCATGCTGCGACCGTCGCGCAGCCCGTCGGCGATGAGCTGAGCGTCTAAGTAAGCGGACCAGCGACTGCAAGACTTCGTCGGCCCGACATCGCTCAGCGGCTGATCGAGCATCTCCAGTCTACGCTCGACCTTCTTGGCCTTCCGACGCACGGATGGGCAGTTTGCCCGACTACTCCATCTTTTCAAGCTCGCGAACATCCATACCGAAACTGCCAGGATGATAAGCGACGGCGTCCACGCGAGCATGGCTCCAAATGCTATGGCTTGCAAAGTGGTCATGGATCGTTCCCCAAACTCCAACCCGCGACCATTAGAGTTGACTACTCGAATTTTAATTTGTCGATGACGATATAAAGGCATTTTGTGTGATGCGAACAGTTGCCCGCTTGGTCTGACTTTGCTGGTACAATTGTGCGTGCGATGCAGCGCGAACAGAAAATCCCCTTCGGCGACATGCGCGAAAGCGGCGCCACAAAAGTACTGTTGCATCTGTGGTCGCGCGATCCAGATGGAAAGCCGCTGGCCTTCCCATGAGTTTTGCCGGCGCGTGTGAAGCGCTCTACACTACACGCGGTAAAGGTCTCGCGGATCAACTCAGCGGTTACGAGTTGCGAGAGTGGACGTATGAACCGCTCTCGTGATGAAGGTCGATAGGACGACGAGTTGTTCTGCGCTGGACTTGAATGGTAGCCCGGCGGCCGGACGATTGGTGGCGCGTATCCGCAAGCTGTCAGATCATTCGGCGGCTAGCCGACGAGGCCATCGGTCACGCCCTGCGATCAGGGCATTTCCCGGCAAAGCGACTTTCTTCTCTAGTGTTTTGACCTGCGCATCGGCTAAGCGCTTGATCATCAAGGCAAGGAAGGGTGGCCGAGTGGTTTAAGGCACCGGTCTTGAAAACCGGCGTACCTGCAAGGGTACCGTGGGTTCGAATCCCACCCCTGACGAGGGCCCCTTATGATTCGCTTTGCGCTCACAGCTTCTTGGCCCGGCTCACGGCGCGTTTGAGAGCAAGTCTGCCCAGGCTTTGGCGACCTTCTGTTCTCCCGATGAGCCGAAATGGCAATCGTCGTATCGATCCAAATCGTCAAGCAGGGCGTCTGAATTAGCTCCGCTTCTCAGATTGGCACCGGACTCAGGGAGCGCCAGTTGAGCGCGCGCGACGGCGTTGTCGGGAGAGTGGGAGCGCGTTCCTCCATTTGTTACTCCCAAGCACTTGGTCGCGATGCCAATGTATACCGGCGCCGCCACGTTATAAGATCTCAACGAGTCAACCAGCGACAAGAAGCGGTCGCGGTAGTCCTTCTCGCTCGTTCCCTTCACGTAGTCGATCTCACCTTGCACCCAGAGTACGTGCGTCACAAGATGCCCTTGCCGCTGCAGATGACTCGCGGTGTCGGTCATGATTGCGTTCAAATCGCCGCCCGGCCCCCAACGAGAGACCTCAGAGCCGCTTATGGACACGGGAGCCAGTACGACTTGGTCGAACGATCCGCGTTCCAGCAGAAGATTGCCGAGCTGGGTCCAATACTCACCGCCGATGCCGTCAGATCCCAGCAGGGGCGACGCGGCGACATAGCATCGTCCATCGAAAAAATTTACAACCTTCTCTCCGTGTTCCGAGCGGAACCGTTGCCCCCCGTGATTTCCAGCGTTGGACTGCCCGATCAGCAGCAGAACGGCTGTACGGTTCGTCTCCTTCGGGCAGGTGACAGCTTTCTTCTGATCGCCCGAAACGAGCCGTCCCGTTTGATCAAACGTGTAGAGGTCTTCAGGAGCCGTCCTGCCCGCGACGCCAGCCTTCAGCGCCTGCAAAAACGGAAATGGAAATAATTGCTGGCGAGCGCTATACGCTCCAAACAAATACGTCGCGGACAGGACAAGAATTGCTAACAAAAATCTCACGGGCGACATCTGCATTCAGAACACCTGAAACTTCGGCTCAGCGTTTTGGGCAATTAGCACAACGATTGATGGCGCGAAAAGGGCGTTGGCTAGCGGTGCGTTAATCTGACGCCCCGAGTGGGACACCACAGTTGCGGCCGTCATTTTGCTCTTCGCGTGACTTTGAGCAGCTCCAGCTGGTGCCCTCACGGGCGCGCATATCAATCTCCGGTCAAGCGCTTTGCCAGCGGCCTCTGCTACTCGCGCTGCGCCGGTCTCGATATCGTTCGCGAGCGGCAGAGCGCCCCGACTGGCATAGTCGATGCAGATGAGGCTCCCCATGATCACGGGGAGCAAAGGCCGCGCCTGATCACCATCCTGTTGACCGGGAAGGAGGCCTTTCGCTGGCGCCAGAACTGCGTTTGAAGGGTCAGGGTTCCTTCCGTAGTTCTCCGGCCGTGAACATAGTTCCGCCTTCCCCGTTGCGTTAATTAGCGCCGGTACAGTTCCGGAGTGAATTAGAAAAAGGCGACGTGACGTGCAGTTGAATGCTCATCCCTTGGAAGCTTCGTAGGCTCGAAACCGTCCCGTCGAAATGTTAGTTCGTCGTAGCGCAAATGCGCGGTGGCCGGTGCCATTGCATTGACACGGAGCACCAAAATGGTTTCCACGCCGGACAATTTCGTGGAAGGGCAGATCGAGACCTGTTTTTCGAACCTGCTAAACGAAGCCGGAGTGCATCCTTCGGCCCCGCCGACCACTTTGAAGGCGTCTCGCGCCCCGCGGGTAACAATTCATCGATCGGCGAGTTGGCGCTATGTGGTTTTCATCGGCTCTCTCGTGACAGCATCCGTTGGTGGCGCTACTTGGTGGTTGTCCTCCTCCGCTCATACAGCGATGATAGCCCCCTCGGACCCAGCACCTCTGTTAGAAGCCGCACCGGGAGCCGTCAAAGACGCAGCGCCGAATGCCGTCGCCATGTCTTCCGACTTGGCGCAGCAACTCCAACCCATGACGCGCGATCTCGCTGCCTTGAGGCAAGCGGTAGAACAGCTCAATGTGAGGCAAGAACAATTGGTCCGCGACAATGAAAATGTCGCGAGCCAACTCAAGGCGAGCCATCAAGAAATGGCACGCAACAACAGTATCATCGAGCAGGTCAAAGCGAGCCAGATCCAGATGGCGCGCGAAAGCCAAACGCTCACCGAGCGGCTCGACGCAAGCCAGGAACAACTCGCCCGCGTCATCGCCAACGCTTCTGAGCCAAAAGTGATGCCTGCAGAGCCAAAGGTGAGCCCCGAAGAGCCAAAGGTAATGCCCGAGATACCACTGCCGCGTCCGCGGCAGTCGGCCAATGTCGCCCAGGCGCAAAAGCCGTCGCCAACCGCGGCCCGACCTCAAGCCCAAAAACCGCAATCGCCATTAGCATGGCCGTGGTCAGTGCGCTAACGCCGTCTACCTTCCTTTCTGCGACGACGTAGTGGCCAATTCTTCCAGCGCCAGCCAGCGCGCATTCAATGCGGATTTGCGCGCGCATCGTGTCGTAGAGCCGGCCATCCTGAAAGTTGGGATGGCGTCGTCGGCGATCAGCTCGCGGCAACGCTGCAGGGGGATGACAAGGAAATTCGCGATCGCCCGGGTGCCATCCACGATCTCGACGAACAGGTTGACGTATTTCTCGCGCAGCGGGTCACCGGAGCGCAGCTCGCGCAGGATGTTGACAAGCCCACCCCGAGCGCCCAGCCGTTACCACGGCCCCACATATCTTCTCGTCATGCGCACCAGTTTTCCCGATGAAGCGCCTATCGCGGTAGAACAGGTGCTCTTCGCTATCAAACAGGAAGTCGTTCGTGGCCCATAATTCCTTGTCGGCATAGTCTCGGCAGCGCTGTCCTTTTGGATTCGCGCAATGCCGAACCATGTTGCCGGCCCCATGAAGATGGCGTCGAACCAACACCATCGCTGCAGGCACCTTGCGTTGTCGAATTCGAGCGGAACCTGCGGGTGCTGCACGATATACTTTAGCCGCTGCATTGTCGGCTCGATCATGCGTTCATCGTCGAAAAATCGTAGCCGGCTATGTAGACCTGCCCAATGGCATGGTCGTCCGCAAAGTGGATCGGAGGTGCCCAGTCGCTGTTGCCTAGCTGCCAACCGGTGCGTTCTCCAAGTTCTCGGATCGCGTCGAAGTATTTCGTCTGACCTGGTGTCGCGGTCCATCTAGTGAGACCGATATAGAAGGCGGCGCGCGTCCAATCCGTTTCAGGCGCCTGGGGGCGCTTCATGGAAGTGCGACATTTGCCAACTCGCGCCTTGCTGGGCCGTATTGCGTACGATTTCCGGGGCAAGTGGAGCGATGAACAGGATGGCGGTCAGTGCAATTGCCTTCATGCAGCTGTTCCCGACTGCTGATTTCTATCCGTCCATAGGCGGATAGAACCGCGGCGGGACGGAACAACCCTATCGTAACAGGAACGCCCGGCGACGAGGCGGAGCCTTCCGGACGGAATGCTCGATCTGCAAGTATCCCGACGTAGGCGGGCCGGCCCCGCGACGCTGCCGGACGACACACGCCGGGCCCTCGCCAAGGAGATCGCTGGCAGAACACTTCAGCGCAGTCGTTCGAAATGCTCAAGTTTTCGCTCGCGGTCCGGCGACCCTCGAAATCGAAACAGCTTTGGTCGATACGATATCGCCGCGAAGAGTATCGTCGAGAACCTATCTGGTGGCGGCTTCAGATATCTCATCCTGCGTAGGCCGCGGCGTTACCAGGCTTTTGCGCTCTCGCCGCATCAGATCTATTTCTTTGTTGCGCTCGCGCCTTAACATCTTCCCGCCTCGGCTCTATTTGCTTTTCGCGCTCGCGCTTCCGCTCTTGCCGCATCAGGTCCAGCCGTTCTCGGGATGCGTTGACACGAGCTTGCCATTCTCCCGGCTCATCTTGGTTGTATCAGCCGTGGCACGATCCTGCGCGAAGCAACCCATTGAAAGGCCTGCCGTCAGGCTCACTGTCGCGACAAAAAAAGATCTGCTTCATGCTCGTCATGAGAGTGCCTGAATGGTGCAGAGTTTCTTGATCAGCTCCCCTCGTACCACAATCGCAGTGCGTCGCGACCACTGCCACCCCAACAGGGCGCACAGCAGCTCAGTGAATATCAGACTGAAAGGCCGCCTTGCCGAGCAAGCTGCGCAAGCTGGCTCAACGCAACCCAGAGCCCGAGCGTCCTGTCCGTGGGGCTTGCCAAGCCGAAACAGCCTTTCACATGACGGAATGGCTGACAGACGCGCAGATCTCGGCTCAGGCGATCAAGGAAGTGCGGAACTACCTCAAAGCGGACGCATTCCCAAGTTTGCCGAGGTCTTTTGATTGGGCCGCACACCCACGTCTTTTCGCAAAATAGTGGGTCGGCGCGTTTGTTGTGGCCGTCGTGAGGGCATCCCTATGGTTGGTCCGAACAGCCAACAAGTGAGCCAGTCGTTTGTCGGCAAGCGCGATAACGCCAACGTCCGAAAGTGCTGGCAGCCGTAGCCCCCGCGCGATTCGTGCTCAACGCGAACTGGTCCACTCGGTTTAATTGCCGGCTTGCTGGTCTCCGTGGCCACGTCCGGTTGCACTGCGGTCTGGCCGGGTTTCACGACGGCGTCGCTGTTTGCCCTGGAAAGCAAGGAGACACCGGACTTCTCTTCCGCGGCGGCAGGTTTCTGTTCCGTGGCGCGCCGCGCCTTCGCCAATTCGGTTGCCAGCGCCTCGGCCCGGTCGTGCTCCTGCTGCAGCGACTGACGCAGGTCCGCCGTCGCGCTGTCCACCGCCTGCTTAAGCCGCTCCACCTCGTTGATCTTGTGCTCCGACAGCAGCGTCTCGACTTCCCCTAATAGCATGTCGACGTCCCGCCGCCGGTTCACCAGTTCGGTTTCCAGCGCCTTGGCCCAGTCGTGCTCCTGCTGCAGAGACTGACGCAGGTCCGCCGTCGCGCTGTCCACCGCCCGCTTGAACTGCGCCGCCTCGTCATCCTTCGGCAATGGGATCTGTTGCGCCATGACCGGTGGGCCCAATATCGTCTGCTGACTAGCGTATCGTGCCACATAGGCGATTACTTCAGCGTGGAAATACAGGCCGATCAGCGGCGGCGCGACCAGGATTGCGGCAATTGAGAAAAAAGAAAAGAAGCCATGACAGCGCGCTCGGCCTGACGACGTCGACGCGTCGGAGAGGCCGCTGGGCGGACCGTTCCCTTGCCGAAGATAATTTTTCGCCGGCATTGGATACCGATGCGACGGCGTTATCTTGCTCGGCTCGCCGGCTTCTCCGATCCATTGACCGGCCTCAGGCGACCAGTGAGCGTTCCCATCCCTCGGTGCGGTCTCAATCTTTTGGCGCATGAAACCACGCCTATTCTGACGGGTTATCGGGCCATTTCTTCCTTCACTTCGCCACTAGCTTATTCCTGCCCGTGGCGGGCATCAAGTTACGCTTTTTGTTCAGGTGCCGAAGCTCGCTAACGCCGCGCCGCCCTGTTGGATAACAATTGGGGATCTACGGGCTTTTCTAATGGACCAACGCCGGCCCTGCCATATGTGACCTAGTGTACAGACTATCACGACCGAGAGGGAATAGGCTTGTGAGTTCGGTGTTGTGTTGGCGTAATCGGTGTTGTGTGGGCGTAAGAGGTGCAACATGGAACAGCCACTTGAAGTACGTATGCACAGCCTTCTTCAAATCTCGACCGATCTTCACAACCGCATTGCCGAAGTTCAGAAACTCAGGGAGATGGTACGATCAGCGGAGGCCGCAGGGCCCGGCCAAGAGCCGAACCATCCAGCAATCGTCGCGCCGATGAGCTGTTCGCATTTCCCGAACTGATGCAGGATGCGCCGGCTATTCCATTCCCTCAAGCTCGCGAACATCCCATAGCGAAAGTGCCAGGATGATGAGCGATGGCGTCCACGCCAGCATGGCTCCAAATGCTATGGCTTGCAAAGTGGTCATGGATCGTTCCCCAAAATTCCAACCCGCGACCATTGGAGTTGACAGCTTAAATCTTGACTTGTCGATGCCGATATCAAGGCATTTATGCGATGCGAACAGTTTTCCACCAGGCACGATTCCCCTGCTGATGGGTGCGATGCAGCGGGAACAGAATATTACGCTCGGAGAGATGCGTGAGATCCGGCTTGTTCGGCGTCGTGGCGTTCTGTGGTGACTTACCATTGCAGCCACTCCACTCGCCTGCCCGCCGCCCGTTGGCAGGATCGGCTCTCGGACCTTGAGCCGCAGTTCGTGTGCAAGGCATGCGGCAAGCGCGGCGCCGACATGCGGCCGGATTTTCAAGGTAGCAAGTAGGCCAGGATAATGGGCCTGCGGTAACCTTTAGTGTTAACGCTTTTCCGGTCTTTCCCGTACCTTCATCCTCCTGTGGCACAGCTATTGCACCATACCGAAGGACTGGGATTTCAGGCCTCAGTCTGAAACAGGCGCCGCCGGGACACCGTATTTCAAGCCCGGCGGCGTATCTTTTTGACACGGCACTGAAGAAAAATGGCCTCAGCGCGAGGTCGCGCCGAGACCATCCAGGTATTCCCATTTCAAATAGCCGGACAGGGTAGTGGGTACCCGTCCGGCTCCCCGATAAAAGCGGGAAAGATTGGCAACGTCTGTATGAAAGTGAACAGAGGGGCAAAAATGGAAGATATGGGAAAACAGGTTTAGCCGGCAGGCTCCCGCGAATCGTCCAGCCCTGTTGTCCTGGGAAAGATGGCAATGATTTAGGAACTTCTCATCGCGAATGAGGGTATCATTCGACCAATGGGAGCAAGGTGCGTGGGAGGGACTGATGAGGGCGAAAGTCCAAATTCCAAGCTACTACCTACATCAATTGGACGTAGATAACGCTGATCTAGTCCGAAAATTTGCGGAGCTCGCAACTCTGCGGGAGCTAGTTCGACAGAAAGAGGCAGCCCTGCACGCGACGCGAGCATCGCGAAAAAAGTCGATACCAACTAAGGCCGGGGATCATCCTTCCCAACCTCGCTATCGGACGGCTGGTTGAGGTGGCAATCGATGTTCCAGCAGCTTCTCTGAGCGACTAGTTTCTTACGAAGAACTGACTGCATCAATTGGTGCAGTTCGAACAGTTCATCGATTGAAGCTGCAGGATCTCCCTCTGCCTTCCGACCTGGACACGCATGTGCTCGATTTCGGAACGAACGTGATCTAGGCCCATAGCGCTCTGTCAATTCTCTCTGAATAGTTCGGCAAAGGCCGTCGGCCGGCGCTGGCGCTCTGCTCTGTGGGCGCAGGGGCCGTTTACGCGTTCGTTGCGGGAGCTGCGTCGTCTTGGTCCTTGCGCTTTGAGGAGCACGCCGCGACCTGTTTGGCCGGCGCCGCCGAAGAACGCGATTTCGTCATGCATGCCCGGATTGCCTTGATCCAAGCGCTGAAGCGAAACGACCCGCCGCCGCCACTGCTAGTTGGCGGCGTGTTGCACCTTCAGCCCCCGAGCACCTGCCAGCCGATCGCCAGCGCCCGGATCACGAGCATGGCGTAGGCGTCCTGCGGCCGATGCGGTTCACTCCGAAATCTCATACTCGAACGCTACGCCTTCTGGGTCGTTCTCCTCAAACCATTTTTCCGCGGCATCCACATTGGCGAACACCTTGATGTGCTCAGCGTCGCCGACCTGCTTGCTTGTGTTGACGTAGACAAAATCGGTCTTTGGTCTCTCTTCGGCTTGCGCTTGCCCCGTTGGAATTGTTTGCCCAGATCTAGCATACGACCCCAGCGGGGCTTGGGGGCTGCTGGGGCCGTAAGGGATATGCGTCTCTGTGCAGAGAAACAAACTGGCCTCAGCACATCCCCTTGATAGCAGATGGCAGATTACCTCGAGCTTACTCTCTAGGGGTCTACTAGGATCTTCCGAGGTATCCAAAAGGCGTACTCGCCTGAATAGCGCGGCCATCACGTTTGCCAGCGTGAACCGGCGCGCCGAAAAATAACTTTCGGAGGAATGCGCTCGATGGGCGTTCACGGTGTCTCGGCGATCTGCACGGGATCAAGCATTGGACCGGTAGGCAATTTCCTGTCTATCTCAGCGTTCCAATTAGATGCGGGATTAAATGGAAATTAAATGTTATTTGACTCTGCCGAATTTTCAATGATGGTGGTGATGCAGGTCTCACTTTCTCACGACAAAGGAACTTTCTATGGGCAATTCAGAGAACGAGGCCGAAGCCGATCGGCGGAAATTCACTGGCAGCCTGCGGAAAATTCGCAGCAGTCACCCCGCCGGCGATTACGTTATCGTTGTCGACAACCTTGACCTCAGAGGCGATCTTGACGTCTGGTGCCAGGGGAAACAACGGGTTCGGCAACGGCACTGATCCGCAGCCCCGGGGGAATCCGCCAATCAACGATGGTCCGGGAACAGGCCCAGGAAAAAGGCCTTATTTGATACTTAGAACCTCAGCCGAGGGCGAAGAGCAAACTAATGCCCCGACGGCTGCCGCGACTAACTCGCCAAAGTTCGCGAGGGCTGCCTGACGGTCCTGGGGCATGGGCGTCAAAAACGACCGAGGATCAAAAATGGGCCAATTTATTTCATCGGAACAGCGTCTCTCGCAGATAGACCTCGATCTGTCCCTCCGCATGGCCGAACTTCGAAAGCTCAGAGAAGCGGTGCATATTGCAGAGGCGCTGCAAGCGTCAACTGCGCAAAGGCGTGCCCAACCTTCGCCGAGCGACACCGCTTCGTACACCGAATCTCGATTGGCGGTTTAGTTAGGTCGGCGGCTTCACACGTCGAGTGGGCTTCGCGCTTGCTGCGTCACTCGGCGGCTGGTTGAGCTGACGCAATCGATCCTCCAGCGCAGCCTTTTTGGCGAGCAGTTTTTCGCGGAGAACTGACTGCATCTGTTGGTGCAGTTCGAACAGTTCTTCAATCGACATTGACTTCCACTCACTCCGCATGACGCGTCCCGGCGATCATGAAAGCTTTTCCACAATAAGAAACTTCTGAGATAAGGGAGAGAGACTCAGTCTCAATGCACTGAAGATAATTTAATGACGAGATACGGCGGACGATCCTGTCCGCGAAGCCCCTCATAAGAGCCGTCTATCGTGAATAAAGATGGCCCAGCGCTGGGTCCGCGCTCCATAAACGGGAAAAACTGGCAATTTCTGTCCAATAGTCAACACAGCGGCGAAGAGAGGGCGGACGATCGGAACCAGTTCCGCCGCTTGTACAGTGAGGTTGAAGGCAGCAAGATAATCGCCCAGGAACCACCCGCCGCCCCTCCAAGTTTCTACTCTGTGTCAACTTATTTGACTTGCACAGGGGCGTTTGATGAAGGAGCTCTCTGCGCTCGAGTTGGCCATAGCGTCAAGCCTGATGGCCGGCGCTATGCAAGCGGCGATCATTCAGTCGATGATCCGCAATCATCTCATTACCGACGAGGAAGGCCATGAGATCTACGAGCAGGCGCTTTTGATGCTTGAGACAAACCAGGTCATGACTTCCTCGCCAGACGTGTTCGAGGCCGCTCGCGAACTGATCGAGCAACATCTTCGAAGTCCGTAGGCCAAAAACCTGCTGAGACGCAACGCAATTGGGCGCAGCGCTCCGCATTCGCCTGTGCGCATCCTCAGCGTCGCGGGCATCCGCATTATACGATGCCACGCTCCGTTTGTTGGTAACTATCTAAATTTCCTGTTGGCCGACATTCGCCGATCGCATCCAGACGTACGAAGTGCGAAGGATGACTGAGTTGCAGAAGCAGTTCGACAATCGCGGTCGCCGGTCGGAAAATAGTGACGTAGCTCATACTAATTTGTCCCAGAGGCTCATCGCTGAGGGGCCGGCATCTCCGAGCACCAGCAGGTGCAAGCTGTTCGCGTAGCGAACATTCGGGAAAATTCGAAGTCCGGCTGTTCTACGGAAAGCTTAGCGAAACAATACGTCTTCTTGCTGCGGTGCTTCCAAGCAGCTTACCTCGGCACACATGAAATCATCGGTAACTTATCACCGTTCACGTTTACGGCGCTGGAGGTTCTACGCTCTCCCGGAACACAGCCTCATTAGTTTGCATTATCTTTCTGTTTTCATTGTTTGTGAGGTTGGTCATGCGTCTCCTCTTTAGAATAGTCGCGATTGCGACAGTCCCCGCGTGGTTAGGCGTACATGTAGATTCTGCTGCAGCTCAGAGCTTCAACGAAAGATGGTCTATTATTCCAAAGGCGCACGCAGAACCGGCACCTCCTGAAGCACCAGACCAGACCAAGCGAAATTCGCCGAAGCAATCTCAAGTCGGAGGACAGCCGACGCGGCCCTCGGACGATCGCCTAACTCGTCAATCTTCCGATCGCACTTTTTCCGGCAAGACCTCTTACTATGCATACACGAAAGGAAAAACAGCCAGCGGCTCCACGTTCAATCCCGATGCACTGACCGCAGCTCACCGCAGCCTACCGTTCGGCACAAGTGTTCGCGTAACTGATCCTGTGAGCAGCAGGTCAGTGGTAGTCCGTATCATCGACCGCGGACCGTGGGTACGCGGCCGTGTCCTTGACCTTTCGCTCGGTGCCGCACGGACTTTGGGGATCACGGATCGCGGCGTGGCCCAAGTTCGCGTTGAGGTGCTTTAGCTTGCGTCTGCTGCAATATCGGTAACGATTGGAAATGCACTGCGAACGAGCTTGGACTTGTGGATAGCTTCCTGGATTGACTGTCGAGCGCGGCGCGTAACCGGCAGTCTATCCTTCAGCCGCTGTCCGGCTCTGTCTGGCGCTGCAACTTGACTTTTAGTCATGGGGTCGAGGGTTCGAGGCCCTTCGCGGTCACCAAAAAACTCTCATAAAATCAAGCGCTTCTGGACTAGGCTTTTGGCTGCTGCCTAAAGGCTCTCCCAGGTAGCAAATAGGTAGCAAGTTATCAGCGCTGATCAGCCCCTGGTCAGGCCTGCGATCTACAGGGAGCCGCACACTAGTCGGTCTGACTTCCGAGTGTGCCGAGTGCGCGCGAGCGTTTACTGATCAAGTTGTCCAAATACGCGTCGATCTCGATCTCGCGCCTTTCGCGTAGGCTGACGCGCCTCGGAAATTTGCCTGCAGCCTCGAGCCGGTCGAAATAAGACTCTGACCGGGATCGCCAACCTGCGACCCCGTAGCCGTTCGCCAAGCGGAACAGTTTGTCATCGCAGGCGTTTTTTCGCACTGACCCCCTTCGGGGACGCATGTGCTGATGCGAAACGACCGAAATGCGCTTACGCTTAAGTGTCCCGCGTGCAGTCGGGCGACGCCACATCGGTTTCTTTACATCAAGAACGGCTGCGACATCTTTCAATGTCGGGACTGCGGACTGGGACGCACCGAGGCATCGAGCTTCGATCCCCTCGCTTATTATGACGATGGCTACTTTTCCGGCCGTCAGTCCGACGGCTACGCCGACTATCGCGGCGCCGAACCCGTGCTACGGCGCGAGTTCGCCCGCACGGTCGAGTTCATCCAACACCGCAAGCCACAGGGCTGTCTGCTCGAGATCGGTTGCGCCTACGGATTCTTTCTCGATGAAGCCCGCCGCGCGGGATTTGGGGTGAGCGGCATCGAGCCGGCGGAGTCGGCTGCTGCCCATGCTGGCGATCTCGGCTTAAACGTCATCTGCGGCCTGCTGAACGAAGCGACTCTCGAGTCGCTTGGCACCCTGGATGTTATCGTCCTCCTCGACGTCATCGAGCATCTGCCCGATCCGCAGGAAGCCCTCGCGCTACTCGCGAACCATCTCCGGCCGGACGGAATCATCGTGCTGACGACCGGAGACTTCGGTTCCTTGGCGGCGCGGTCGACCGGCGCGCACTGGCGCCTGATGACGCCTCCCCAGCACCTATGGTTCTTCAATCGCGCCAGCATTGCGTCTCTGGCCCGTTCGGTCGGCTTTCGCGTCGAGAGCTCCGATTACCCTTGGAAATTCGTGCCGTTCTCGCTGATCGCCTTTCAGGTCGGTCGCATGCTCGGCCGCAAGTTCGCGGCCAGCCCGACCGGCAACCGGTTCGCCATTCCGGTGAACCTGTTCGACGCGATGCGCGTGGTCTTGAGCAAGGCGCCACCATGACCGGCCGGATTCGCAATCCCTGGGTAGTTGTTGCGGCGTACAATGAAGCGCCGGTGGTCGGCAGCGTCGTGTCCGGTATTCGCCGCGCCGGATACGCGGTCGTCGTGGTCGATGATGGCTCCAGTGACCGGACCGGCGACGTCGCGTTGCTCGCAGGCGCGGTCGTCGTCCGGCATCCGGTCAACCTCGGACAGGGCGCCGCGCTGCAGACCGGCATCGACTACGCCCTCGAGCAGCGTGCGGATGCGCTCGTCACGTTCGACGCCGACGGCCAGCATTCCCCCGTGGCCATCGCGGCACTGCTCGCGGCGATCGAGCAGCCCGGCATCGATTTCGCGCTCGGCAGCCGCTTTCTCACCGGCGCGACGGCAAATCTGCCCACGTCGCGCCGCATCCTGCTCAGCACCGCGATTTGGTTCACGCGCGCGAGCACCGGACTGCCGGTCACCGATACCCACAACGGCCTACGGGCGATGACCGCGCGCGGCGCCCGCGCGATCTCCTTGCGACAAAACCGAATGGCGCACGCGTCCGAGATCCTGCACCAGATCGCGCAGAGCCGCCTGCGCTTTGTCGAGGTGCCGGTGAACATCGAGTACAGCGCATATTCGCTGGGCAAGGGTCAACGCATCACCGATGCGCTGGCTATCCTGATCGATCTGTTTGCGCGGAGGCTCTACCGATGATCGCGCAGCTATTGCTGACGGCCTTTCTGGCGTTGGTTCTGGTCTACGCCTGGTCGGCGCACCGGACGGTGCCGATCATCGGCCTGCTCGCGAGCGGCGCTGCGCTCGCCGGCCTCTACTTCGTCTGGGTGCCGGAGCATGCCACCGCCCTTGCGGCGTTCGCGGGAATCGGCCGCGGCTCCGACCTCATCGTCTACACCTGGGTCGTGATCAGCCTGCTCATCATGCTCAACCTGAGGCCCGCCGCGAAAACGTCGCTCGGTCATGTTGGGCCGAAAGGCCGAGGCGCCCCAGATCGAATTGCAGGCGAAGAAATAGATGCCAATGTCAAGTCGCGCCGGAGTTGGCGTCACTCGCCGAGCCCGCGACGATTGGCGTAGATCTGGGCGAACGGGCGGCCAAATCGTGTGACCTCATCAACCAGTATGGCCGACGTGCCGTTGGCACAGGGCCAGCGCTCGGTGGCAATCAGGTAGTCGGCCTTGCGCAGATCGGTTTCGGCAATCCAGTTGCGACGGAACATCACGCCGGCCAGTTGCTCGCGCCAGCCCAGGCAGACCAGCACGCGCGGTGGATCGCCCGCGAACCGCCCTTCGGCGTCAATTCGACCCTCGAGGCGGCGCAGCGCCTCGGGAGCCGCCATGCCCCAATAGTCGAGGTCGAATCGGCCGTAAGCGCCGGCGACGCCGCCTGCCAGACTGTTCATTGCGATATATTCGAGCGGATGCAGGATGACGAGCGTCACCACGATGACGGCCGTGTGCGCGACCCCGAGGGCCGCGGGCACAATCGGGCGGCGTAGCAAGAAGGGCAAAAGGCTCGTCAGCCCGCGCGCGGCCACGATGGCGAGCATTGGGATCACGAACAATATGTGGCGGACACCGTCATAGAGCGTCGAGCCTTGCAGGATGAGCACTCCGATCGGCCCGAATGCCGCCACGCTGACGACCAGCACCGCGCGCGATCCTGCGAACTCGGCCGCGACTGGTCGCAGTCCAACGACGCCGGACCGACGCAGGGCGCCGAGGGCGGTGCGCGTCCACGACCCTGCAGCACCGATCCAGACCGCCATGCCGAGCAACAGCAGCGCCAAAAAGCCTTCGGGCAAACGCGCCGCGAGCTGCCCGGGAATGTACCAGGCGGGCAGTTTATCGGTGAACGTGCGCTGGCCCCAGTTCTGGAATTCGAACGAGGTGTCGAGCGGTGCAAAGTGCCGATAGGCCTCGAGGAATTGTGTGAGCGGATGTCCAATCTGCAACCACGGCCAGAGCGCGATCGCCGTCAGCCAGGCGACGAAGATGGCGAGCAGCGTATGCAAGGCGATCTGGCGCAATTGGCCATAGCCCGCGCGGCCATGGCGCAGCAGCGCCTCGAGCGCGCACAGGCTCATGCCGCCGACGAGGTAGGCGTGCGTGATCACCCCGCCGGTGCGCGTCGCGATGGCGAGGCCAGTGGCAAGGCCGGTCGCAAGGGTCAGGCGCCAGCTCGGCACCTCCTGCCGCACCATCAGGACGATCGCGAGCGTCGACCAGCTCATGGCGAACAGGAACGGCACGTCGATGGGGGCAAAGAACAGGTTGCCGTACAGATAGCCGGTCAGCAGGCACAGGGTTAGCGCCGTCAACCCAGCCCAGTGCCCGACGGTGAGCCGTGCCATCGGCACGACGGCGGCGAGCCCAGCGAGGCCGAACAGGAAGGTCATGACGTGCCGGATCGTGATCGGGCTCGCGAGCTCAAGCGACTGCACGGCCGCGACGAGCATCTGAAACCACGGTCCATACATCCACAGATACTCTTCGACCGTCTCGAACTGAGACCGGTCCGCAAAAGCGCTCGTGTACCAGGCAAGCGCCTTGGGGCCGTAATCGTCGGTGTTGAATTCGTCGGTCGACAGCCCGTAATCCGCGGCGGTCACAAGCCCGATGACCAGGGCCACGCTCAGCACAAGGAGCACGAGCAACGTCTCGGCATGGCGAGCAGCAAATGCGAGGCCGAGCTTTGGCCTCGCAAACCCAGAGCCGTCGCCATCCACCTGTTCAAGTGCCATGCATTGTCCTTAACGGTAGCATGACAACGCACTGGTGCCGTCTGGAAATGTGGTGGGAATTCGCGCGGCGGGATCGCCACATCACTACCACCATCAACGCGATCGAGCGGGAGCACGGGAGTTTCGCGTGGCGGACCGAGACTCAGACGGATCTGCCATCCATCGGCCGACACCGCCACCTGCATCACATCAGGCGACACCCAGCTAAATCGCTTAATCGGGAACGAACCCCCAGCGCACCTCAAGTGTTGTCCATGGGCTTCCATAACCCGCCCGAGGGGAACTTTGTTCCGCGTTTCAAATCAGGTCTCCTAACTAAGGCGATAGCAATGGCGATCCTTATCACCGGGGGTGCCGGGTACATTGGGAGCCACATGGTGCACGAACTCGCTGATCGTGGCGAACTGCCCGTCGTGATCGACGATTTTTCGTCGGGCTTCAAATGGGCAATACCATCCGGAGTTTCGGTTTTCGTTGAGGACATCGGGGATCAGCGGCGAGTTGCGCAGCTAATCGCGAAGTATGGGATTTCGGAGATTATTCATCTTGCGGCTTCTGTCGTTGTACCGGAGTCGATTGCCGAACCGCTTCGGTACTATCGCAACAACACCGCAAATTCCCGTAGCCTGTTCGAGATCGCAATCAGGAGTGGGGTGCGGCGTTTCATCCTCTCGTCGACGGCTGCGGTGTACGGGAATCCACCGGCAAATCCTGTCACGGAAGAGACACCGGTTGCCCCTGTATCACCTTACGGCTCATCCAAATTCATGGCGGAAACGATGCTGCGTGATGCTGCACGCGCTCATGGCCTACGCTACGTCATCTTGAGGTATTTCAACGTAGCAGGCGCCGATCCTGCTCTGCGCACTGGACAGGCAACGCGAGGGGCAACGCATCTTATCAAGGTTGCAGCGGAAACCGCGGTAGGTCTGCGAGAGAAGATGCAGGTTTTCGGCACCGATTACCCCACGTCTGACGGGACCTGCATTCGCGACTACATCCACGTGAGCGACCTCGTAAACGCCCATTATCACGCGCTTTCATACCTGCGCGGTGGCGGAGAGTCCCTGACGCTAAATTGCGGCTACGGCCGCGGCTTTTCGGTCTTGCAGGTGATCGAGGCCATGCGGCACGAATCCGGAAACAACTTTCCCGTCGAACTTGCCGCCCGCCGGCCTGGCGATCCGGCGGAGATCGTGGCGTCGGCGGAACGGATGCGTAATCTGCTAGGTTGGCGGCCTCAATGGGATGATCTTTCCCTGATCGTCCGCCATGCGCTCGCTTGGGAACGCAAATTATTGGCACGAGGTAACGCGACGCGGCGCTTGGGGCCTACGGCTCTGCCTCACCCCAACAGCGGAAATCCGCGACCTAGTACCGTTTGCGTCAGCAGGCCTCGGTCGAGCCGCGCATTGCGCGCCTCGCAGGACGCCTCGGGGACGAGCAAACAGGCGTGACAGGCGGTGCCCTGCAGCGGATCTCGCCAAGCGATTTCAAAGAGTTAGGGAGACAAATTCGGCTTCTGAGAAGAGCCGGTTTTGCATTGTGCACACGCCCTTGAACACCACTCGCCGTTCTGATGGTGGCCGTGATGTCTGTAATGCTTGCAGGAGCCTTTCAGCGACTGACGGCTCTGCGCACGACGTTGCCGGACGACATGCGCAGAGCCGCGCCACCCCAGGGAACTCCCCAAGGGGCACTCCCCAAAATGGCTTATTCAGGCTGATTTCGATTCTTGGCAGAATTGGGCACGATGCTGCGGCATTGGACAATCACCTTTGGAGAGATGCGCGAACCGGGCGCCTGCGGTGTCGTCGTGTTCTGCGGCGATTATCCACTGTCGCCCATTCGACGGCCCTCGACGCCGATCGCTGACACGATCTGCCTGAAAACGGACTCCGTCTTTGGAAGGTTTTAAGAGTTCAGTGCTATCAAGGCAGTATTTCAAAGCGGATTATTGCGATGGTGGAAACTCGGATTGCCCCACGTGTTCGCGTGATGAAGCCTGCCAAGATCGATTACGGCGGCGACAAGTATCCTTGCACAGTTCGTGACATATCCAGCACTGGCGCGGCGCTGGACTTTTCCGAGCTGATCCGCATTCCCAACGAGTTCACATTGATCTTACCGGATGACAAGCTAAGGCTCCCTTGTCGCGTTGTGTGGCGCAAGGAGTACAGACTTGGCGTGGTCTTCGACCTGTAGCTCGATGCAGCCGTTCGGGCTTCCGATGTCCGGCTGCTCTACCAGGCCCGGCCAATGGGCATCCGCCTGAAGCAGTTATGACGCCCTTCGCTTTCGGGCTAACAATTCGAAGCGGACCAGAATAACTGTGCAAGCGGCCAGCGCGGTCAAAGCCATCAAGAGAACCGTCGTGAGCATGGCAAATCTCCAGCCCGATGATTCGCAATTTCTTAAACTCTGAACTATTCCAGCCGAATCCTTAAGAAAAAGTTAACGCCATGGCTTTTAATGGGCCGTTGCTCAGCTCGGGCATCCGGATTGAGCCTGCCCCGGGAGCGCCTGCTCGATCCATGCGAAGGTCGGATCGACTTCAGCCGCGGTCGAAGTCTTTGGGACGATCGCGCCGCTCAAAGCTGCACTCACAAACAGAAAGACCGCCCTTCGGGCGGTCATTTTGTTTCTGGCAAGCTCCTTGCTCTCCGCACAGCATCGCCACGTATCGCTACCAGCGATGTGCCATTGCGGAGCAAACAAATGAACCAGCCCCAATTCGAGACAGCGGATCTACGACATCTTGTTCGCGTTCAGGCTAAGGGACAGGCCATGGCAGAGCGCAAGCGGCTCGCAACGGATGACGTGCTTAGGCAGAGGCGTCAACAAACTGAAGCAATGCTGGTCGATATCAAAAACGCCGTCCGCTTGCTTGATCAAAGCATTGAGGCTGAACTACAGAAAAGTCCGACGAGAGACCCTCATCACTTCGCATTTCCAATGACGGTAAGAGCTTTGACCGTGCGCCGCGAAAATCTCAAATCGACTATTGCGTTGCTTTTGCTTGAGCTCACCAAGAGCGACCGCGGACGCGCAGTAGTGTAACCAAACAGCATACCGCCGGAAGGTGCCGCCACCTTCGGGATGTCTCTTTGATTTAGCTTTTTGTCGATGGCGGCTGCGCCTGGCGAAAGTGAAACAGTTTGTGCGGTGCACCCCATCGACGCGATCCGAACATCGCCTGGCCCTCCAGGTTGCCGCAGGGATGAAGAAGCGCTGGCCGAACGTCCTCCCCCTTTTCTATTTAGCTCCGCCGTCCCTCGCCAAACGTCAGGTTCGAGATTGCTCGACCGCTGCCTGAAACAAACGGCTGCGTATCCGGTTATTAACAAAACAGGGAACGCTACCGTGCAATTCTTTTTCAATCTCATCTGGAACCGGTCACGCCACAGACTCCTCGCTGCAATGGATAAGCGGGAGGCCGAACAATGATCGAGCTATCAGCGATCCTCGCCCTGATTAGCGTTGGGATCTTCGCCGCCCACGCGCTGGATGCCTACCGCACCGACTAGCGCGCGAGCGGAGAAAACGAAACGTGGCCTCAGTCGCTGCGGCGGCCAGCGTTCGTCGAACGCTGCGCCATTTGTAGATCTCTTGTCCGCCGGAGATCCTTGGCCGCCCGACCGGTGAGCCGTGAGCACGCTCGATCCATCTTCTCTGCAATTGCTTGGGCCGAAAAGTTCCATAGCTCCGGCTGGACTGCCAACGCATCCGCTACGGCCGGCGCAACTGCGCGAGAGCCCCGTCGACCACAGATACCAGCGACGCCATGGTGTACGGCTTCGGCAGCCAGCCGAGCGGAGCGTAGGGTTCCGCGCGCCGTCGCGTGTGCACATCGTCGTGCGCGGTTGCAAAGATGCAGCGAATGGCGAAGTCCTGATAGAGTTGCCGTGCGGCGTCGATACCGTCGCGGGTGCTTGCCAGGCGAATATCCATCACGGCGAGCGTCGGTTGGGCCTCGCGGGCGAGCGCGACGGCTTCCTCGGCGGTCGTGGCCGGACCGACAACTTCAAAGCCGGCAGCCGTCAGCGCGACTTCGGATTGCATGGCGATCAGGAAATCGTCCTCGACGACAAGAATCCGCAGCGGGCCCTGCTTCCCTTCCATGCGCCGGGTCTCTTCAGCAGGTGGCGACGAATTCTGGTCCGGCTCGGATGGCAACGCAACATGCCCTGCATTCTGGTGGAGCGTCGTCATCGATCACCGGCCTAACTCTTGGCAACAGGGAAATCGAGGCACGCCCGCGAAGGGCTTTTCGTGACGTGAAGTGTTCCACGGAGCTGGCGCGCGAGGCCGAGCACGAGTTGGAGCCCAGACGACGTCTTGCGCACGGCCTCCAGATCGAAACCCTCCCCGTCATCCTCGACGCAGAGCGCCAGCCGTCCGTCATATTCGGTCAGGCTGACGCGGACGCCCTGCCTCGCGTGATCCTTGATGCCGTGCTTCACCGCATTGGTCAGCAGCTCGTTCAAGATCAGGGCGAGCGGCATCGCCACGTCGTTGGAAAGCACACCGTGCGCCGCGCCACACTCAATTCGCGCATCCGCCGGCAGCAACTGCCGGATGGTCTGGCAGACCGCCGGCAGAAATTCTTCCGCATCGAACCGGCTTGTATCGCTTCGGCCATACAGCACGCGCTGCGCCGCCGCCATGGCCGCGATACGTGCGCTGGCTTCGTTCAGGACTTTCCGCGCCTCCTCGCTGTGGGCTGTTCTTGCGGCGGAGAACAGCAGCGACTGCAGCATCTGCATGTTGTTCTTGGTGCGATGATTGAGTTCATCGAGCAGCAGGCGCTGCTGGGTTTCGGCCTGCCGTCGCTCGCTGATATCGACCAGCATGTTGATGGCACCTGTGACCTTGCCGGAAGAATCCCGCAGCGGCGTCGGGAATGGGATAAACGGCACCCGCGTCCCGTCCGGCCGCTCTGCGACCGCTTCGGCGCCACGCACCGCGCGTCCTTCCTTCAGCGCAACCGCCATCGGACACTGGTCGTGCGGAAGCGGCGTGCCGTCCGGCATGTACAGCTTCCACGTGACGCACCATTCGTCAGTGCCGAGCACGGGCATCCGACCTGAGAATTCCACCGCCGCTTCATTGAAGTAGGTAATCTTCCCCTGCGCGTCCGTTGTGTAGATGGCGGCTGGAATCGCCGCGAGCAGTTCCTTGAGACGCAGTTCGCTCTCCTGGACCTTGCGTTCGGCCTCCTTGCGATCGGTGATGTCGCGGGCGATCTTTGATGCGCCGATGATGGTCCCTGTATCGTCGCGCACGGGCGAGACGGTCAGCGAGATGTCCAGAAGTCTTCCGTCCTTCCGCCGGCGAACCGTTTCGTAATGGTGGACGCGCTCGCCGCGCCGGATACGGGCCAGGATCCCGGGCTCCTCGTCTTCACGTCCTGGCGGAAACAGAATGGTCACAGGCTTACCGATGGTCTCGCCGGCGGTATAGCCGAACAGCCGCTCAGCGCCAGGATTCCAGGTCCGGATGATCCCGTCGAGATCCTTGCTGATGATCGCATCGTCGGAGGACTCGACAATGGACACAAGCTGCTGTGCGCTTTGTTCGGCGGCCGAGCGCGCCTCCTCCGCCCTCAGCTTGGCAATGCCGAAGCCGAGTTGCCGGGCCAGCGTCAGGGCGACATCGACCCCCGGATCGGTGAAGCGATGCGGGCTGTCGTAATAGGCCATGAATTTTCCGGCGAGCCGGCCGCCGATCAGGATCGGAATGAAAGCGACGGCCGCAATCTTCTCCCGTGCAATCGTTTCCTTGAGGGCATCAGACAGGCCAGAAGCGCCAATGTCCTCGAAATAGACCGGACGCGGATTTCTTTCATCCCTCGCCCATGGCGAATGCCCCTCAACGGCCCGCCGGTACCCGTCCGACAGGCCCCGCCATCCGACGAAACGCATCACCTCGCGCTCGTCGAACAAAAGGATGGAGGCGCGATCGCAGGCGAGCGCCGCGAGGATAGCGTCCAGGGCGGCGTCGTAAACATCCGAAAACGACGTAGCGCGTTGCAGGTTTTCGGAAAATTCGAACAGCGCCCCCTGCTCCTCGCTACGGCGAGCCAGCGCAAATTCGGTTTCCTTGCGGGCGCTGATGTCATGCTGAACGCGCACCGCGTAAAGGAAATTTCCCGATGCATCGCGGACGCTTACGGACGTAACTTCCGCCCAGAAGGATGAGCCGTCCTTGCGGACGATTCGCTTTTCGATGGTGTAGCGATCGATGTCGCCCGTGATCTGTCGCCTGAACTGCGCGAGATCATGCGCGACGTCGTGCGGCGAGGTCTCGTCAAAGATGGAGCGGCCGAGCAGGTCGGCCGCTTCGTGTCCCATCAGTTCGCAGAGCCTCTGATTGACGCGCAGCATCCGCCCAGCCTCGTCGATCTCGACGATGCCGACGCCGACATGCTCGTAGGTGATAGCCAGCCTGTCTTCGTGCGCCTGCCGCCGTTCATCGCGAGGTATATGATGGACGTCGGGGATGGCGGACCGGCCTGGCTGAGAGAGGGTCTTGGCCGTCAATTGCTGGATATTCATTCCCGCCATCCCTGCCAAAAAGCAATTTTCGCACGATACTCGGTCTCCGCGAACGCTCGAACCAGCACGCACGGCCGCTGAGCGCTTGACGTTGAACAAATCGGCACAAGAACATTTGTTCCTAGCTGTGGCCGGGCGCGGAACCGTCAGTCTTCCGGCGCGCTTCATCTCCCGCAGGATTGGATCGCAATTTGATCGCTAGCACCCGCGGCAGATCCCGGTGAACGAACTCACCTCGGGCCGCCCCCGCGGGCGAACCGGCGGCTTGCGCGGGCGGGCCTTGCGTGCACTGATGATCCGCTGCGAGGCGGTTGGATAGGGCGGCGTCACGACACGTGCGCGCGGCGCCTCGACTGAACCGTAGGAGACGGCCGGCGGCGGGGGGTTGGGGCGGAGCGGTGGCACGTTCGCGGCATTGCCGATGCCGCTGGGATCGGAGAGCGCCCTGGGGTTGGCCGGTCCGAACGGCACGCCCGATATCGGCGAATTGCCGGCGCCCGCCGAGCCGGCTGGCGGCGTCAGTTGTGCGAACGCCTTTACGGGAACGATCAGGCTGAGCGCCACGAAGAGAACAAGCGCCGGATTGCGGGACATCGAGGTCTCTCCAGGAGGCTCCCACTCAACGAACATGTAGGGCGCGCGTTCCCCAGCTTCCAGGCGAGCCTGTTTTTCGTGCTGCCCGCCCTGTTACGGAGTAGGCGTGGGTGGGAGAATCAGTCCTAATCAAGGCGCGATCACGTTTTGAGATTCCGGCGGCATGAACCAGCCCGAAGTGCTCGATTCCGATATCCGCGCCCTGCAGCAATGGCTGCGCGATGCATGGCAGCAGCTCGGCGATCCCGCCCTCACCACCTTCGCCCGGCGCGAGCTTCGCAACCAGATGAAGCAGTGCAGCGCCGACTTGCGTGCGTGCCTGCAAAGGGTGGCTGATGAACAACAGCCGGAGCCGGTCCGATCACCGGCCTCGCCCCATTCCAGGCTAGAACTGCGAATCCTGTCATGGTGACGGAACAGGATTGGGCCCCTGCCGCTCCGCCTTTGCTCTTCCGGCCCGCCTGTTGATAACCCGCGCCCCTGTTGGCGAGCATCGAAACAGGCCGGCATCGTGTGCTATCGGCATATCGGCCTGATTAACCACGGACAGAGCACATGCGGATTACCCTGGTCGGTTCCCGCCATTTTGGCGTGACGACATTCAATACCCTACGCCAACATGGGGTCGATATCGTTCGCGTCGTCGTTCACGACGGCGAGGACCGGCTTGCCGCCGCGGCGCGGGCCGCCGGGATTGACGTCGTGGTGCAGGCCGATCCGAAGCGCGTGATCGCCTCCGAAATCGCACCAGCGACCGACCTGATCGTCACTGCACACAGCCATGCCCGCGTTACCAGGGAGGCGCTGGCCACAGCCAAACTCGGCGGCATTGGCTATCACCCCTCGCTGCTGCCGCGGCATCGCGGCATCGCCGCAGTCGAATGGACCATCAAGGAAGGCGATCCGATCGCTGGCGGTACCATCTACCATCTCGCCGACCGGATGGATGCCGGCGCGATCGCCGCGCAGGAATGGGTGTTCGTCAAAAAAGGGGAAACCGCCCGAGAACTCTGGGAGCGCGCGCTGGCGCCGCTTGGCCAGAAGTTGTTGGCCGATGTCATTTACCACGCCAAAGCCCACGGCAGCCTGCCGGCCACGCCCCAGGATGAGGAATTTGCCACCAAGGCACCGAGTCTCGCCGACGCCAAGCATTGATCTCTACCATCATACCACAAGATCCCCGTAATCCGCCGCAATCGCGACGAAACTGCGAATTTTTGTTCCTCCAGCGGAACCAGATTCACCTTGATGTGTTTGAAATCGCGGGAACATTCCTCAGTGCTGCGACGCACCCAAGTTTGGACACATTGTGGCCAGATAAGGCGTGCCATCACACACATCGCAAGGATTTGATTCATGCGCGCCAACCGCATCCGCAACCTGCTTTTTATTTCGTTGCTTGCTTCCGCCGCCACCTTCGCCAGCGCTCCCGCCTCCGCGCAGAACCCCTATGACGGTCTTTGGCAGGTCACGGTTGTCACAAAAACGGGCAGTTGCGATGCGCAGACTACCTCGACCGTGAATGTCACCGGCGGCAAGATTTCGGGCGGTCCGGTTTCCGGCAGCGTCGGTAGCGGGGGACTTGTGCGAGTCTCGATCAATGGTGCATATGCGAACGGTCAACTCAGTGGCAATTCCGGATCGGGGAAATGGAATGGGGCTTCAGCTGGTGTCGCGTGTAGCGGTCGATGGGAAGCGTCCCGTCAGTAAGGCAAGCCAGACATTTGAATCTTCTGCCAAAGCGCGGCGGCTGACATTCGCAGCCGTCGCTTTTTTTATGACGGCCTTTTTAATGACGGCCTTGGCCACCGCCACCACGAGCTACGCTCAGTCGAGTACGTTCGCCGGCATGGCCGGCACATGGTCCGGTCCCGGCACGGTGACGCTGGATGACGGTTCGAGCGAACGGATCCGCTGCCGCTCCACCTACAAGGTGATCGGGGCCAGCATGGAAATGGCCCTCACCTGCGCCAGCGACGCCTACAGGTTCAACCTGCAAGCGGCGGTGGTCTCAGCCGGAGGCGAAGTCAGTGGCACCTGGAGCGAAACCAGCCGGAACATCGGCGGCACCATTCAGGGCCGCGGGGCTGGCGGCAGTTTCCAGGTGATCGCCCAGGCGGCCGGTTTCGCCGCCAACATCTCGCTGAAGACCACCGGCAACAAGCAGCAGATCGCCCTGAGGGCCGACAGCGTGTTCCGCGCTGCCAATATCTCGCTGTCGAAGTAGATTAATCCCGCCCCGCCACCAATCATCGCCCGCCAACGGGTCGCGCGAATGCGCGCCCGACGACGACAGCACGGAGTTGGCGATCGCTCCTAACTCGTCTTCGGCTTCTCGAGCTTCGCCGCGGTCTCCTTGATCGTCTTGGCGATCAGCAGGGCCTGCTCCTTGTTGAACGCAAAATCCAGCACGCCGCGGTGCGTGGTCAGCGACAGCACCATGATGTCGGGCTGGTGCTCGGGCCAGCCGGTTGCGAAGGCGGTCACGAAGTCTGCAGAGGTCGATCGAGTAGTGGTCATTGGCTCACGGTATCCCTTTGTCTTTGCCGGCGCGCCCGATGAAACGGATAGCGCCCGTGCGGCTGTTGTGATGTCCGGTTACGCCTTGGGCACGAAGGCGGTGACTTCGATTTCGACCTTGGCCCTGACGTCGACCAACCCGTCGATGTAGAGCAGCGTCGACGGCGGGAAATTGCGCCCGAGCGTTTCCTTCCAGGCCGCACCGATGCCGGGGCCTGCGGCCTCGTATTCGCTGCGGCTGGTCAGGTACCAGGTCAGGCGCACGATGTGCTCAGGGCCGGCGCCTGCCTCGCCAAGCAGCTTGACGATACGCTTCAGCGCCGTGCCGACCTGCGCGGCCATGTCGGGAGCATAGTCGCCCTTCTCGTCGCCTCCGGTCTGGCCGGCCAGCACGATCCATTTGCCTGAAGCGTCGACCTCGACACCATGCGAGAAGCCGCGGGGTTTCGACCATCCGGCCGGTTGCAAGATACGCATGCGTAAGTCCTCCTTGAAACCGCCGCTCTTAGCACTGAACCGGGAGCCGCTCCCACAGCGAAATTGCGAAGCCGTGCATCGCTGCCCCCGCGCATTTGCCCGTTGCAAATTGTGGCCCGCTCGCCGATACCGGCCTGCCCTCAACCGATCTCCCGGCGAATGGACCGCACACAATCCAAAACCCTGGCCGCGCTGTGGATGGCCGGCTGGCTGACCCTGATGCTGATCATCGCGATTGCCGGACGCGAGGCGGCGCGCGAGATCAACGTGTTCCAGCTCATGGAGATGCGTTCGATCCTCGGCTTTCTGATGCTGTACCCGCTGATCCGCGCCAAGGGCGGATTTGCCATGATGAAGACGGCGCGGCTGCCGCAGCACGTTGCGCGCAACCTCATTCACTACGGCGCGCAGCTCGGCTGGTTCTTTGCGCTCACGCTGATCCCGATCGGTCAGGTGGTGGCGATCGAATTCACCATGCCGATCTGGACCGCGATCCTGGCCGCTACGTTTCTGGGCGAGCGCATGACACCCTGGAAAATCGCTGCGATCGTGCTCGGAATCGTCGGAGTCGTGGTCATCGTTCGCCCCGCTGCCAGCGAGATCAATCCGGGGCAGTTGATCGCGCTGGCAGCCGCGGTCGGGTTCGGCGTTTCGGTGGCGATGGTGAAGTCGCTCACCCGGACCGAGCAGACGCTCTCGATCCTGTTCTGGATGCTGGTGATACAGTCGGCGGCCGGTTTCTTCCCCGCGCTCTACGTCTGGACCTGGCCGCCAGTCCATCTCTGGGGCTGGGTGGTGGTGATCGCGTTTTGCGGTACGTTCTCCCACTACTGCATGGCGCGCGCGATGCTGCACGCGGATGCTACCGTGGTGATCCCGATGGATTTTCTGCGGGTTCCGTTGAGCGCCGCCGCGGGCTGGCTGATCTATTCGGAACGGCTGGATGCATTCACCGTGTTCGGCGCGGCGCTGATCCTCACCGGCAATCTTTTGAACCTGAAACCGAATCCTTCGGCTGCGCGCGTGCAAGGCTGAAGTTTATTTCCCGGGCTGTGATCTAGATCACGCTACGGCGCGTGTCGTGACGGTAACGGATGGCTCCGGATTTGGCCGTTCGGCTGCTTTTTTGTGGTGCGAAGCGGGCGATATTTGTAATGTCCAGCCAGCGTTACAGCCAAAGCCTTTGTTGATTCTGCAGGGGGATTTCAAATGCGTTACCCAACGCTCATTTTGTCCGTCATATGCGCGGTCTTTGCGGCCGGAACCGCTCAAGCCGAAAAGCGCGTCGCTTTCGTCGTCGGCAACGGCACCTACAAGAACGTTGCTCCGCTTCCAAATCCCTCCGTTGACGCAAAGGCGATGGCCGCCGCGCTGCGCAATGTCGGATTCGAGGTGGTCGAGGGGTCCAACCTTACGCGCGACAAGATGACCGAGCGTCTGCTCGACTTCGGCAAGAAGGCGCAAGGTGCCGACGTCGCGCTGTTCTTCTATGCCGGCCATGGCATTGCCATCTCCGGCACCAACTATCTGTTGCCGATCGACGCCGACATCAAATCCGAAATGGACGTCAAGCTTGGCGCCGCGATCAATATCGACCTCACCCTTGAGCAGACCATGGGCGATGCCAAGGTCAAGCTCGTGTTCCTCGACGCCTGCCGAGACAACCCGTTCGCAGCCAAGATCAAGTCGAACTCCGCCACCCGCAGCGTCAACGTGCAGACTGGTCTTGCCGAAATGAAGTCCGGCGAAGGCACGCTGATCGCGTTTGCGACCGGCCCGGGCCAGACCGCGCTCGACGGCCAGGAAGGCGGCAACAGCCCGTTCACGCGCGCCCTGCTCGCCAACCTCACCCAACCCGGCGTCGAGATCCAGCAGGCAATGACCAAGGTTCGTGCCCAGGTCAACGAAGAGACCCACAAGGGTCAGCTCCCCTGGGGTCACACCAACCTGATCGGCGCGGTCTACCTGAACGGCGCGCCCGCCCCCGGCGCCGTGGCGGCTGCAGCGCCTGCGTCGGGTGCAAAGCCGGGTTCCGACGTCGAACTGGAGTTCTGGCGCTCGATCAAGGATTCCAACAAGCCGGAAGAGTTCAACGCCTATCTGACCAGCTATCCCAATGGTCAGTTCCGGTCGCTGGCACTGTCGCGGATTGCGTCGATCGAGAGCGGTGCAAAGGATGCAACCCGCAACCTGAGCACGGGCATCGATCCCGCGACCTTCAAGGAAGAAGCAAACCAGACCACCGAGGACCAGATCGGCCTCGATAAAGGCCAGCGCCGCGACGTGCAGCGCCGCCTGAACGGGCTCGGTTTCGATACCAAGGTCACCGGCCAGTTCGACGCCCCGACCCGCACTGTGATTACGCGCTGGCAGGCGGCGCGCGGCTATCCGAAGAGCGGCTACCTCAACAAGCTACAGCACAAGGCGCTGCTGACGGAGATCGTGGCGGCCGCACCGACTGCGAGTTCCGATGAGGAGCGTCCCGCTCCCAAGCGCCGCGCCCCCAGCACCGTTCAGGCGCAGCCTCAACCGCAGCCGCAGCAGCCCCCGCCGCAACGCCAATACAGCAACCCCGGCCCGGATCCGGCCGGTGCCGGACGCTTCATCGGCGGTGTCGTCGGCGGCATGCTGCGCTAACGGCGAACGACCCATCTGCCAAAAAGGCCCGGGATCATCCCGGGCCTTTTTCATTTTGCAGGTCGCAAATCAACAAGCCTAAGAGCGTTCTATTTGCCTGCAGCCTTTCGCAGCGCCTCGTTGATGCGATCCTGCCAACCCGGACCACCCTCCTGAAACCATTCCAGCACATCCTGATCGATGCGCAGCGTGACCTGCTCGCGCACGCCGGGAACGGCGGCTTGTTTGGCCGGCGCTTCCGCCACCTTGGTGGTGGTGCGCTTGAACGCCGCCTCGGCCTCGGTACGTGCATCGTTTAGGGTTCTCGGTCGCCGCGGCTGGTCCGCCATCGCTAGATTCCTTCAAACAGTGCAGTTGACAAATAGCGCTCGGAGAACGACGGCACGACAGCCAGAATGGTCTTGCCGGCGCTCTCGGGACGCTTGCCGATAGCTAGCGCCGCCGCGATCGCAGCGCCCGAGGAGATGCCGCCAGGAATGCCCTCCATGCGCGCCAGCGCACGCGAGATTTCGATCGCGGTCGGGCCGTTGACCCTGACGATCTCATCGATCACAGAGCGATCCAGAATGTCCGGAATGAAGCCGGCGCCGATGCCCTGGATCTTGTGCGGCGTATGCTGGCCGCCACCCAGCACCGGGCTTTCCTCCGGCTCGACGGCAACGATCCGCAAAGACGGCTTGCGCGGTTTCAGCACCTGTCCGACGCCGGTGATGGTGCCGCCAGTGCCGACGCCGGCGACGAAGAAGTCGATGTTGCCGCCGGTGTCGTTCCAGATCTCTTCTGCCGTGGTGCGGCGGTGAATTTCGGGGTTGGCGAGGTTCTTGAACTGCTGTGGCATCACGGCGTTGGGCGTGGTGCGCACCAGTTCCTCGGCGGTCGCGATCGAGCCTTTCATGCCCTGCGCGGCAGGCGTCAGGATGATCTCGGCCCCGAGGAACGCCAGCATCTTGCGCCGCTCGATCGACATCGATTCCGGCATCACAAGCTTCAGCCGATAGCCGCGTGAAGCCGCGACGAACGCCAGCGCGATGCCGGTATTGCCAGAGGTCGGCTCGATCAGCACGGTGTCGGCGTTGATCACGCCGGCCTTTTCCATCGCGATCACCATCGCAGCGCCAATGCGGTCTTTGACGCTCGCAGCGGGATTGAAATATTCCAGCTTCGCAAGGATGGTTGCGCTAACACCATGCGCTTCCGGCAATTTGCGCAAACGAACGATTGGCGTGTCACCGATCGCATCGACGATGGAGTCGAAGACCCGTCCCCGCCCCGGACGTTGCACTGCACTCGCGGCTGACGACGCATCCATCTCGACACTCCCAAAGCGATCATGTGCGGGGAAAAGGCGCTCTCCCTACTTAGGAGGCGGCCACATCGATGCGCAAGCCGGAATTGCCGGAACGAAGAGTTCGCTGCATTGCAAAACAAGAACTTCGCTAAATATCGCGAAATCAACGCATTTGTGTTGCGACATCGTCAAAGATTTCTGCTTATACTTTCGTTGTGAGCTGGGCCTGAGGTTCAGATCGCATGGAGGTCACGATGCCAGCTATTGCTGAAATCCTGTCGACCCTAGCGTCTAGGCCCGATCCGCGCGGCTGCGATTTGCCGACTTGCCCCGTGTGTGCCGACACGATGGTAGCAGCGGAAGCCTCCGCCTACCTGCAGGACAACGTGATCAGCTATCTCTGGACCTGTGACACCTGCGGTTATGGCTTCGTGACCAAGCATTCGGTCAAGAGGTTCGCCTGTAATTGAGGCCATAGCGTTTTCAAGCGAAGTGGCGTCCGGTTCGCGTAAAGAAAACGCGTCAAACTAAAACAGCCTATCTCGGAGCAATGTCACCGCGCGCCCATCCGGCGCGCGTTTGCTTTTGGACGCCTCGAAGCTACCCTTGCCGATCGGTTCGGTGCGAAATGCGACCATGCGGTATAGGTCCTGAAATTTCTAGACGTTCCGCAGCCTCCGCCGAATGTCGCTCGGAGGACGCTTGTAGACCTCCGCAAAGACCGCATTAAAGCGGCGCAGGCTGCGAAAGCCAGCCAGCGACGCAATCTCGGTCATCGGCAGTTCAGTATCATCTAAAAGTCGCTTCGCCCGCTGTACCCGTGCCGTCTTGGCAACCTGACCGGGGCTCGCGCCGACATGCTTGTCGAACAATCGAGATAGATGCCGCGCCCCGACGCCAAGACGGGCCGCGAGCGCTTCAACAGTCGCCCGATCGAGTGCGCCCCTGGCGATCAGTCGCATCGCGCGTTCGACCGTCGCCAATGAGCCCTTCCAGGCTGGAGAGAATGGCGCCGTCTCCGGCCGGCACCGCAGGCACGGCCGAAATCCGGCGCGCTCCGCCGCCGCTGCAGACGGATAATAGGACACGTTCTCCGCCTTCGCGGGGCGAACCGGACAGACCGGACGGCAGTAAATGCGCGTTGTCCTGACACCTGAGAAGAACCGACCGTCGAACCGTCGATCACGGCTGACGCGAGCCCGCTCGCAGGCTGCGATGTCCAGATTGCCAAGCTCCGTCCTTGTCGACGACGGAGTCCGTTTGCGGCGAGCCATTCCGCGCTCCTGATGCTACGTCGTGCTCATCTTATGTTTTGGGAGAACGGAGACAATGGTCGCGGCGAGCCGCTTCTTTGGATGGTCGGTTGCCTGGTCGGCGTTTGCGATCGCCGTGTTCGCCTGGGGCATCGGGTTCTACGGCCCTTCGGTATTTCTTCAATCGCTGCACGAATCGCGAGGTTGGGCGATCTCGAAGATTTCAATGGCTATCACGGCCCACTTCTTGGTCAGCGCAATCATCATAGCCTATCTGCCGGAGATTCATCGCCGACTGGGGATCGCCACAACGACGTTCATTGGGGCGGTCGCAATGGCGACGGGCCTGATTTTTTGGTCCGGCGCACGCGAGCCGTGGCAGTTGTTCGCCGCGACTTTGCCGAGCGGGGCTGGTTGGGCCATGACGAGCGGAGCAGCGCTGAACGCCATCGTGGCAAAATGGTTCGATCGCGACCGGCCGATGGCGATCGCCCTGGCATTCAATGGCGCCAGCGTCGGCGGCGTGCTGTTCGTGCCGATATGGGTCTACCTGATACGATCGATCGGATTCCCATCAGCGGCGCTCCTCGTCGGAGGCTGCATGGTGGCCACGGTTGCATATCTCTGCGTCAGATTCCTGGCTAAATCGCCTGGCCAAATGGGCCTGGCTCCAGACGGCGATGCATCGCATAGGGCAGCACCGAGCCAAAGGCCACGACGGACACGCACCGAGATCATTCGAACCTCACGCTTCATCACGATTTCGGCCGCCTTCTCGCTTGGCCTGTTCGCACAGATCGGCCTGCTCGCTCACCTGGTAGCTCGTCTGACGCCGGACCTTGGGATTAGCTACGCGGGGTTTCTTGTCAGCCTGGCTACGATATGTGCCATCATCGGCCGAACCCTGGCTGGGAAATGGATCGGTGAGCATGACCGCCGTTTCGCGGCTGCGATCAACTTTGCCGTGCAGATTGGCGGCGTCCTATGGTTGATTTTCAGTACTGGATGGGTGGGTCTTACGCTCGGATGCGTTCTCTTCGGTCTCGGCTTCGGCAATCTGACGTCACTCCCGCCATTGATCGTGCAGAAGGAGTTCGAACGCGAGGATGTCGGCACCGCAGTGGCGCTTATTATCGCGATCAACCAGGGGGTATTTGCATTCGCACCTGCAATCATTGGCGCCATGCGTGACACGACGGCCAATTATCAATTGCCGTTCGCGCTCATTGCAGTGGTTCAGTTTCTGGCCCTGGCGATCATTCTGCTTAACCGAAGGTCCGCACCTGCTCCAGCGACTTCAACTTGAAGGTCGAGTTACGCCCTGGCCAGTCCGCTCCCTAGCGCGGCGGTATATCACCCTTCGCCCATCCGGCGCGCGTTTGCTCTTGGAACGTCTCGAACGTGCCGGCGGTGATCGCTTCACGCATGCCCTGCATCAGATGCTGGTAATAGGCCACGTTGATCTCCGACAGCAGCATTGCGCCGAGCGTCTCTCCTGACCTGACCAAATGATGCAAATATGCGCGCGAGATGTTGCGCGCCGAGGGCCACTCGCTCTCCTCGTCGAGCGGCCGCGGATCGTCGGCATGACGGGCGTTGCGCAGATTGATCTGGCCGAAGCGGGTGAACGCCATGCCGTGCCGCCCGTTCCTTGTCGGCAGCACGCAATCGAACATGTCGATGCCGCGCGCCACCGCTTCCAGCAAATCCTCGGGTGTGCCGACGCCCATCAGATAGCGCGGGCGATCGACGGGAAGCGCCGGCGCGGTTTCCTCGATCATCGCCAGCATCACCGCCTGCGGCTCGCCGACCGCAAGTCCGCCGATCGCGTAGCCATGGAAACCGATGTCGACCAGTTCGCGCGCGTTGATGTGGCGCATCTCGGGAATGTCGCCGCCCTGCACGATGCCGAACAGCATGTTGCCGTCGGGCGCGCTCTCGAACGCGCGTTTGCTGCGTTCTGCCCAGCGTAGTGACAGGCGCATCGCGCGCTCGATGTCGTCGCGCGTAGCTGGCAGCCGCACGCATTCGTCCATCTGCATCGCGATGTCGGCGCCGAGCAGCCGCTGCACTTCGATCGAACGCTCCGGCGACAATTCGACCTTGGCGCCATCAATATGCGAGCGAAAAGTCACGGCCTTCTCGCTCACCTTGCGCAAATCCGACAGCGACATCACCTGGAAGCCGCCGGAGTCCGTCAGCATCGGCCCGTTCCACCCCGTGAACGTCTGCAGGCCCCCCAGTGCCGCGATCCGCTCGGCCCCCGGCCGCAGCATCAGATGATAGGTGTTGCCGAGCACGATATCGGCGCCGGCATCGCGTACCTCGCGCCAATGCATGCCCTTCATCGCCCCCGCCGTGCCGACCGGCATGAAGGCCGGGGTTTGCACCACGCCATGCGGCGTGGTCAGCCGGCCGGTGCGCGCAGTACCATTGGTGGCGAGCAATTCGAAATGATTGGGAAGACTCATGGCGCTGCTTATTGCGTGCCGGGAACGGCCAATCAACCGCCCAGTGCGCGTTTCGAGCAGCCCGTGCCCCACGCCGGACACAATTGAGCCGCCCGAGCCTGCTTTTCGCTTGCTAAATAAAACGATACCGTATAGTTTTGTAAACCTAACGCGGGGCTATGAGGCCGGCGGCGGCAAGTGCATGTACGATGTGGCTGACGGCGAATGCCCTTCCCCTCTTTCCTGACAGGATCAATCCTCTCCGACGGCCGGATCAGGAGGGCAGGCTCACGCCTGCTCAGGTCAGCCGTCTTGCTGTGCAGCCTCGCGGCTGCCGCCTGCACGTCCCTGCCGCGGACGCCCTACAGCGCTGCGGATGCCTCCAGCTCCCGCGTGCTCGATATCGACGGCCTGCGGCGCTACACCGACGAACCCGTCACAAAATTCCGTTTCGAGAAAGACCTCTCCTCAACCAAGACCTATCTCGCGCTCTCCGGCGGCGGCGCCGATGGCGCCTATGGCGTGGGCGTGTTGAACGGCTGGACCGCAGCCGGCAGTCGCCCGACCTTCTCGGTCGTCTCCGGCGTAAGCACCGGCGGCCTGATCGCGCCTTTCGCGTTCCTCGGGTCCCAATACGACGACACGTTGAGGGAGGTCTACACCAGCGGCATAGCGGAGAGCCTGCTCGCTGATCCCAGCATCGTTCGCGTGCTCTTCGGATCCGGCCTGTTCGGCAATACGCGACTGCGCGAGCTGGTGGCCCGCTATGTCGGGCCGGAGATCCTGGCCGCCGTTGCACGCGAAAATGCCAAGGGCCGAAAACTGCTGGTGGTGACGACCGATCTCGACACCCAACGCACGGTCGTTTGGGACATGGGGAAAATCGCAGCCGTCGGTTCGCCCGAGGCGCTGCGACTGTTTCGCGACGTGATGGCGGCCTCCGCCAGCATTCCCCTGGTGTTCCCGCCGATCCTGATCGAGGCCGAGGGCCAGGGCCGGCGCTTTGAGGAGATGCATGTCGACGGCGGCGTGACCGCTCCGGTCCTGACCCTGCCGGATGCTCTGCTCTTCCAGGGACGTCTGCCCGGAAACAGCCGGATGAACATCTACATCCTCGTCAACAAGAAGCTCGAGCGAACGTTTGAGCTCGTGTCCAACAGCACGATCGATGTCGCCTCACGCAGCCTGTCGTCGATCACCCAGTCCCAGACGCGCTCGGTCATCTTCTCGACCTACGATTTCGCCAAGCGCAATCGGTGGGGCTTCCATCTGTCCTATATTGAGCGCGACTATCCCGCGTCGCCCTCGGAGGGATTCGACACCGCCTACATGCGCGCCCTTTATCGGTATGGCTATGAGAAGGCTGCATCGGGCCGCGCCTGGACCTCGACGCTTCCGTGAGCCGCTTTAGGAGCGGAACGACGACCTGCCGAGACCGTTGACGATATGGCCAATTCGGCCAGATTCGCGATGACGCCCCTGTTACTGCGCGCTATAGAGCAATGACTGATATCACGACCGCGCAGGAATCGATGGGCATGGGATTGACTGCGACCAAGGCCAGACCGGCAGGACGAGAGGTCCCGAAGTCGCGCGGCGGCCGGCCGACGAAGAGCGCGGCCATCGAGCGTGATCAGCGGCTGATCGAAGTTGCCACCCGCCTTTTTTTGGACCGGGGCTACGATGCGACCTCGCTTGATGCGGTTGCGGAAGCAGCCCGGGTCAGCAAGCCCACTGTCTATTCGCGCTACGGCGACAAGCGCGGGCTGTTTGCGGAGGTGCTGAGGCGCGAGATTGCGCGCTGGCTTGCGCCGCTTGCTGAAGCGGCGGAGGGGCAGCTCACGCGTTCCTCGGACATTTCGGTCGAGCAGCGCCTGATAGAGGTCGGGCGCGAGATGCTGATGTTCACCTGCGGACCCGATGCCGTTGCGTTCAGCCGCATGATGACGTCACAGGCCATCAACTTTCCCGACATTGCCAAACTCGGCAAGGAAGAGGGCTGGTTGAAGGCCGTTTCCACGACCGCGCGTTTCTTTGATCATTTGGTCGCACAAGGCGCTATGGACGTCGAGGATACCGGCATCGCGGCAGAGGTCTTTCTCGATGTTGTCGTCGGTCACACCCACCGCATGGCGACGTTCGGAACGCCGCTGGAGATGAAGTCCGCCGAAAAACGCATGCGCTTGGCGATCAGGCTGTTTCTGGCCGGTGCGCTTGGGCCATCGAGCCGCGTCCAGTCCGCCCCCAAGGGAACCGTTCGGCGACGTCCCTCCCGCTGACAATTCCGTGAGAACGGCGTTTCACGTGCGTTACACCATGGCGGTATCGTTGACCGAAACAAAACGATACGGTATGGTTTTATTATAAGCGAAGTGCGGATTTCTGCTTTCACTGGTCCCAGCGGGGGCTCGCACCGCTTCGATCGCCGCAAGCGGCGGTACCTTTGCGGCGTTCGGCGGCCGACCCGTATGCCTCCAAGGGGTCGGCCGCGCTTTCTTCCAGACGATCCGGCCCAACCGCCGGCAGAGACAGGCTCATCGATGGAGACTGCAACAATGCATGCGCCGAGATCCTGGAGACCGTTGCTTGCAGCCGTCCTTGTGGCGTTCACCCTGCCTGGCCCGGTCTATGCCATCGCGTCGTCGACCGGCGAGCCAGCCTCGCTCCGCAACGAGGCCGGCGATGGCGCCGCGTCCGACCAGCAGGCGGTCAGCCGCGAGCTCGAGCTCTTCCGTGGGTCGGCGATCTCGCTGAGCCAGGCGATGGCGATTGCCGAAGCCCTGCATGCCGGCGCGACGACCGCCGATGTCAGCTTCGACGGCGCGCCGGATTCACCAGTCTACCGCGTCAAGACCCTTCACAACGATCGCATCTGGCACCACGCCATCGACGCCACGACTGGCAAGATCGTCGGCGGCGAAGCCGCCCTGCCCCTGAAGGAGTTCGATGCCGCGGACCGCAGCAACCTCGTTGCACTCAAGACGATCCGGCAGCGCCTGGCAGATGCCGTCCGCGTGGCCGAGCGCGCGGCGTCGGGCAAGGCCATCAGCGGCGGCCTGATCCGCGAACGCGGCCGGCTGAATTTCGCGATCGTCGTCATGAGTGGCAACGACCTGAAAGCGGTGGTCCTCGAGCCTCCCGGCGCCGCAAGGCGGCGATGATGCGGGCTCGTCTGCCCCCCGTTACAGCCCGGATGAGGCGAAAAGCCGTTGACGGCAGCCCCAAGCTGCCGCATAAGTCGGCGCCATGACGACTTCGACCAAAGCGACCACGAAAACCAAAGTACCCTCCGGGGGCTCGGGAGCCGTGCGCGCGTAGTCGAACGATCGCATTATCTGAACCGAAGCCCCGCCTGAAAAGGACCGGGGCTTTTTTATTGCCCGCAAGCCATGATGCACAACCAGAGGACAGACCCGTGAGCCACGAACCCGTTGTAGCCATTGCCGGCGTGACCGGCGCGGTCGGCGCCGAATTCATCGCCACCATGGACAGGCGCGCTTTTCCGGTCGGCAAGCTCAAGGCGCTGGCGAGCGCCCGCTCGGCCGGCAAGACCATCGATTTTCGCGGCGAGAAGATCGTGATCGAGGAGCTCACCGAGAAGTCGTTCGAGGGCGTCGACATCGCGCTGTTCTCGGCGGGCGGCGGCATCTCGCGCAAGTTCGCGCCTGCCGCCGTGAAGGCCGGCGCGGTCGTGGTCGACAATTCCTCGGCGTTCCGGATGGACCCGAACGTGCCGCTGGTCATCCCGGAGATCAACGCGGGCCGCATCCGCGACCACAAGGGCATCATCGCCGTTCCGAACTGTTCGGCGATTACCGCGCTGGTGCCGCTGTGGCCGATCCACCGCCAGAACCGCATCAAGCGCATGATCGTCTCGACCTACCAGGCGGCAAGCGGCGCAGGCGCGGCCGCCATGGAAGAGCTCGTGGAGTCGACCCGCGCCTATCTCGATGGCCGGCCGTTCACGCCCAAGGTGATCCCGCTCCCCTACGCCTTCAACGTCTTCAGCCACAACACGGCAATCGATCCCGAGACCGGCTACAACGACGAAGAGACCAAGGTGATCAAGGAGACACGCAAGATATTCGAGGACGACAAGATCGCCGTCGGCGTCACCTGCGTCCGCGTGCCGGTGCTGCGCGCCCATTGCGAAGCCATCACCTTCGAATGCGAAAGGCCGATCACCGAGAATGAGGTGCGCGCGATCCTGTCGAAGGCGCCAGGCGTCAGAATCGTCGACGACCGGGCGAAGAACTATTTCCCGATGCCGATCGATGCCTCTGGCCAGGACGACGTTTTGGTCGGCCGCATCCGTCAGGATCTCAGCGACGCGTCCGGCCATTCGATCTCGATGTTCGTGTCGGCCGACCAGCTCCTGAAGGGTGCAGCGCTGAACGCGATCCAGATCGCGGAATTGCTGCCGCAGCGCGCGATGGCGTGAAGCCGAGACCAGTTCGCACAGTGCCGTAGGGTGGAAAGGCGCATCAGCGCCGTGCCCACCATCGGTCCGCACCGTTATCGTGAATGGTGGGCGGCTTCCGCCTTCGCTCTTCGAGCTACGGCGGACAAGTCGCTTTGCCCATCCTACACACTTCTCAATCGGGACATTGCCCATTTTGACCCAAGGGGGACATCGACCTTTTTGCTCTCTGGTAAGTCAACCGCTCTGACTTATGGTTCGCCGGTCGCGGATGATGTAGTTTCACTCGTGTGAGGTCACGAACACCGTCAAGCCAGGTTGGGACAGTTCAAGTTCAATTTATGAGCCCAGGTGACATCGATTACCTGACGCCAAACCACGCAAGTCTAATCGCTCGCATTGCAAGAGGCCGTCTCATATCTGGCCGTATTCGCAAGGGAGTGCGTCATGCGATCATTTACAAGAGCAGCTAGTGCAGCGCTTGCCCTGTGCATGGTGCTGCTATCATTTGGCTCCAGCGCTTTGGTCGAACCGAAAACGGAGGTAGCGGCGGCGGCCTCGGCATGGGGGCAAGCTATTGGCGGAGGCGATACCGAAAAAGTCTTGACTCTCTATGCGGACGACGCCGTGCTCTGGGGCACGCTGTCGCCGACCGTACGTTCCGATCGGGCGGCGCTACAAGATTATTTCGTGAACGCCTTCAAGGTTCTGCCCGGCCTGAAGGTCGCCTTCGGCGATCAATTGGTCCGCGTGTACGGGAATGCGGCGATCAACACTGGTTACTACACGTTCTCCTATGTCAGGGATGGCGAGGCGAAGACCTTGCCCGCGCGTTACAGTTTCACTTACGTCAAGAACGGCGAGCGTTGGCTAATCGTCGACCACCATTCCTCGGCCATGCCCTCAACACCGAAATAGCTCACCAGCTCTCCGTTGGTGATATCGGTAGGAACTCCGCTGCAGCCGGGTCGCGGCTCGTCTGGATTGATCCGGAGCCGCGATCGTAGCCCACACGAGCCGCGACCCGGCTCAGTCCCGTCGATCGCCCGTCACACGCCAGATGACGTTGCCGACATCGTCGGCCACCAGCAGCGAGCGGTCGGGTCCGAGCGTGACGCCGACCGGTCGCCCGTACGAGACCTTCTCATCGGCTGCGAGAAAGCCCGTCAGAATATCCCGCGGCGGGCCGGAGGGGCGGCCGTTCTCGAAAGGCACGAAGACGACGGCGTAGCCGCTCAGCGTGCTGCGATTCCAGGAGCCGTGCTGGCCGATCACCATGCCATCCGGAAAGCCCGGCAGCGTGCCTGATGGCATCCAGCACAGGCCGAGCGAGGCGGTGTGGCCACCGAGCGCATAGTCCGGCGTGATCGCCTTCGCGACCATGGCCGGATCCTGCGGCACGCGGTCGTCCACCGTCTGTCCCCAGTAGCAATAGGGCCAGCCGTAGAAGCCGCCGTCGCGCACCGACGTCAGATAGTCCGGCGGTGTTTCGTCGCCGAGGCCGTCGCGCTCGTTGACGACGGTCCAAAGCCCGCCCGTGTTGGGCTCCCAGGCGAGGCCCACGGGGTTACGCAGGCCGCTGGCGAAGATACGGCTCGTGCCATTAGCCAGATCGAGCTCATAGATCGCAGCGCGGCCTTGCTCGACCTCCATCCCGCTCTCGGCGATGTTGCTGAGCGAGCCGACGCCGGCGTAGAGCTTCTTGCCATCCGCGCTCGGCAGCAGGCTCCGCGTCCAATGCCCGCCGGGCTTGAACGTGACGAGTTTTCGGCCCTCGGCGGTGATGCCGTCCACGCCAGCCACATAGGGAAAGGCAACCACGCCGTCCGTGTTGCCGACGTAGAAGGTGTCGCCAACCAGCGCCATGCCGAACGGCTGGCTCAGCCCTTCCATGAAAATCCCGCGCCCCTCCGCAACGCCGTCACCATCGCGATCGCGCAACAGGGTGATGCGATCGGCGCTGACACCGAGCGCCGCGGCACGCCGCATCGTGGCCTGCATCGCATAGTGGAACACGCTCCTGGGCGGTCCCGCGATCTGGGTGGCTTCTGCGACGAGCACGTCGCCATTGGGCAGCACGTTGATCCAGCGCGGATGGTCTAGGCCGGTCGCAAACGCGTTGACCTTGAGCCCGGGCGCCGCGGTCGGCTTCTGCCCGTCGCTCCAGCCCTGCGCCGTCGGCATCTTGAGCGTCGGGATCGCCCCTTGCGGCTTCGCCACCGGAATTGCCGGCGCGCTGCCCCAGGCCGCTTTGGGCGCGGATCCCTGCAGACGTCGCCACAGCAGCGCCGCGGCGCCGATCAGCGCGACTATTCGCGCGAAAATGCCGGAAAAGTTCATGCAAAGCCCTCTTGTTCCCGCGCACCGATGCGCCGAGGCGGTAGTTATACGATCTTGGCGTCAGCCGCCGAATCAAAGAGACAGGTGTTGGCGCTTTATTGTCAGAGCGCTTCCTCCCTGACCTGTGCCCGCCCAATTGGCGGGCCTCTTTTCCCAGCGAAGACGTCCGGCTTCGCCTCAATCCGGCGCGCGAAACAGTAAGCAAGCATCGCCGTAGGAATAGAACCGGTAGCCGGCGGCGATCGCATGCGCATAGGCGCGCTTCATCGTGTCCAGACCGGAGAACGCCGACACCAGCATGAACAGCGTCGAGCGCGGCAGGTGGAAATTGGTCATGAGGATATCGACCGCGCGAAAGCGAAAGCCCGGCGTGATGAAGATCGAGGTCTCGCCGTCGAACGGCTGGACGGTGCCGTCTTCGCGCGTGGCGCTCTCCAATAGCCGTAGCGACGTGGTGCCGACAGCTATGATGCGCCCGCCCTGGGCGCGCGCGGCATTCAACGCAGCAGCGGTATCAACCGAGATCGATCCCCATTCGGCATGCATCCTGTGCTCGGAGGTCTCCTCCACCTTCACGGGCAGGAAGGTCCCTGCCCCGACATGCAGCGTTATCCGATGCAATTCGACGCCGTGGCGGCGTAGCGCCGTCTCGAGCTCAGGCGTGAAATGCAGTCCCGCCGTCGGTGCCGCGACCGCCCCCTCATTTGCGGCGAACATGGTCTGATAGTCGGCGGCATCGCGATCGTCTGGCGCGCGTTTGGAGGCGATATAGGGCGGCAGCGGCGGCGTGCCGAGATCGGCGATGGCCTGATCCAGCGCCGGACCGTGAAACGAAAACGACAGCGTGACCTCGCCTTCTGCGCCCCTGGCCTCGACCTCGGCATCGAGGTGGCCGAGCAGGCAGACCTTGCCTTCATTGCCGAAGCGAACGATGTCGCCGGGCGCGAGCTTCTTCGCCGGCTTGACCAGTGCGCGCCAGCGCGACCCGTCCAGCCGCTTGATCAGCGTCGCCTCGATCTTCGGCTCGGTCTCACGGCCGATGCGCCGGCCCTTGAGTTGGGCGGAGATCACCTTGGTGTCGTTGACGACGAGTTGGTCGCCGGGCTCCAGCCATTGCGGCAACTCGGCGACGGTTCGGTCACGCAGCACCCCATCGGGCTGCACCACCAGCATCCGCGCAGCATCGCGCGGGCTCGCGGGCCGCAGCGCGACGCTGGTGGCGGGGAGTTCGAAGTCGAAGAGGTCGGTGCGCATGGCGCGATGCGCTCCAGCGTGACGCAATCAGGTCATTCCGGGTTCACGCTTCGCGTGCCCCGGAATGACGGCTTCAAAATCACGCGTCGAGCGCCATCCGCGCTTTGACGATCTTGTCCGGATTCTGCACCGGCTCGCCGCGCTTGATCTTGTCGACGTTCTCCATGCCCGACGTGACCTTGCCCCAGACCGTGTACTGGCCGTTGAGGAAGGAGGCGTCATCGAAGCAGATGAAGAACTGGCTGTCGCCGGAATCCGGGCTCGCGGCGCGAGCCATCGAGACGGTGCCCCGCACATGCGGTTCCTTGTTGAACTCGGCCTTCAGCTTGTTGCCGGAACCACCGGTGCCGGTGCCGTGCGGGCAGCCGGTCTGCGCCATGAAGCCCTCGATGACGCGATGGAACACGATGCCGTCGTAAAATCCCTCGCGCACCAGCTTCTTGATCTGAGCGACGTGGCCAGGCGCGAGGTCGGGACGCATTTCGATGGTGACGGGGCCCTGGGTGGTTTCAAGGATCAAACTATTTTCTGTGTCAGCCATGCTCGTTTCTCTTCCGGTTTGGGTGGACGTTTGCGGGTTCTGAAAGTGACCGCGAAAGGCCGGCCGGCGACCGCACCGCCCAGTCCCTCGGTAAATGGCAACGGCGTACAGCGTTGCAATGCTTCCATGACGGCAGTCCGATACGCAATCCGGTCATTATCGCTGGGGTTTCCGGATTCATAGGTAATCCTGGGTTGACCGAGAATGGCGCCTTCGCGGTTGAAACTGACGACAACTGTGATGTCCATCGGGTTGGCGCGCGAATAAGGCGGCGGCTGCCAGCAGGAATACAGTTTGGCGAAGACGTCCTTGAGGGTATCGAGCTGCTGCGGCTGAGCCTTCGCATGCGCACCCGATGCGAGCCACACGAGAGCAGCGGCAAACCAGATGAATGGCTTGCTGCGGCCCGCCGTCATGGCCTCACTTGATGTCGGATGCGACTTGCACCTTCACCATCTTGTCGGGGTCGACGACCGGTTCGCCGCGCTTGATCCTGTCGACCACATCCATGCCCGACACCACTTCGCCGATCACGGTGTACTTGCCGTTCAGCGACGCGCCTTCCGCGAACATGATGAAGAATTGCGAGTTCGCCGAGTTGGGATCGCTGGTTCGCGCCATGCCGACGATGCCGCGCTTATACGGCACGTTGGAGAACTCGGCCGGCAGGTTCGGATGTTTCGAGCCGCCGGTGCCATTGAAATTCTTGCCGTCGCCGGTCTGCGCCATGAACCCTTCGATCACGCGATGGAACGGCACGTTGTTGTAGTAGCCCTCCCGCGCGAGCAGCTTGATGCGTTCGGCATGCTGGGGCGCGATGTCGGTCCGCAGCTTGATCACGATACGGCCCTTGGTCGTGTCGATCACGATCGCATTCGCCTTGTCGAGATTGGCAGGCAGCGGCTGCGCGATTGCGGGAACCGCACAGACGAGCGCGGCGACGAGTGCGAGAATTCGGATCATGAAAGCTCCGGTCATGTGAAACAGGACAGCGCGTACGAGCGCGTTAACCCGCGAACTTGGCCTTCAGCCTCGCGGCAATCTGGGGCGGCACGAAGGCGGAGAAGTCGCCGCCCATGCCGGCGATCTGGCGAACCAGCGTGGCGGTGATCGGGCGGACCGCAGGCGACGCCGGGACGAACACGGTGTGCACCTCTGGCGCCATCACCTCATTCATGCCGGCAAGCTGCATCTCGTAATCCATATCGGTTCCGTCGCGCAGGCCGCGAATCATGATGGTCGCGCCGACCTGCCGCGCCGCAGCTACGGTGAGATTGTCGTAGGTGGTGCAGTCGAAAGCGCAGCCGGCCTTTTGCGCAATCGGCTCACATACCGCCCGAACCATGTCGAGCCGCTCCTCGATCGAAAACAGCGGCTTCTTGCCGGAATGGACTCCGATGGCGACAATCAGGCGATCGCACAGCGTCACGGCGTGCCGCAGCACGTCCAGATGGCCGTTGGTGATGGGATCGAATGAACCGGGATAAAGCGCGATACGGGACATATTCCCTCCTACCGCGCCTCGGGCGGCCGGGCAAGCCGGGTCGGTTCCAACGCTGTCCGGCTGGCGCTCGAAATCGGCCAATGGCCCAGCTTTCGGGTACAAACAAGAGAGAGAGAGGCACTTCTGTGAGTCAGTTGCGGTCCCTGTACCCACTTATCGAGCCCTACAGCACCGGCTTTCTCGATGTTGGAGACGGCCATCGGGTTTACTATGAACGAGTGGGGACGCCAGGGGCGAAGCCAGCCGTCTTCCTGCACGGCGGTCCTGGCGGCGGCTTGTCGCCCGACTATCGAAGGCTGTTTGATCCCAATCTGTACGACGTGGTGCTCTTCGACCAACGAGGATGCGGGCGATCAACGCCGCATGCGGGGCTCGAAGCGAATACGACCTGGCATTTGGTAGCGGATATCGAGCGCCTGCGTGAACTCGTGGGCGTTGAAAAGTGGCTGCTGTTCGGGGGCTCATGGGGCTCGACGCTTGCGCTGGCCTATGCCGAAACGCATCCCCACCGCGTGAGTGAACTCATTCTTCGGGGTGTCTACACGGTCACCCGGGCCGAACTGCAGTGGTACTATCAGTTCGGCGTCTCGGAGCTATTTCCAGAGAAGTGGGAGAAGTTCCAAGCACCCATACCTCGGAGCGAACGGGGTGACATGATTGCCGCCTATCGGAAACTGCTTACAGGCGACGACCGAGCGGCGCAGATCGAAGCAGCCAAGGCATGGACACTTTGGGAAGGTGAAACGATCACGCTACTTCCTAGCCAGGCATTGTCGACGTCCTACAGCGACGGTCACTTCGCGCTCGCGTTTGCGCGGTTGGAAAACCACTATTTCGTCCATGATTGCTGGATGGAGGATCGCCAACTTCTTCGAAATGCCCATCGCCTCCGCAACATTCCAGGGGTAATCGTGCACGGCCGCTACGACATGCCCTGTCCGGTCAAGTATGCTTACGCTCTGCATAAGGCATGGGCCGATGCCACATTCCATTTGATTGAGGGCGCAGGTCATGCCTGGTCAGAACCGGGCATTCTCGACCAACTGGTGCGCGCAACCGATCGTTTCGCGACAATGGCGTAACCAGGGGCCGATGACCGTTTCGCAAAGAAGCCTCTGCTAATTTTCAATCAAGCCATTGATATTATTAATAATTTTTAGATCCGACGCCCTTGGCGTGCCTCCAGGTCAGTTTGTTTCGTCCCTCCCGAGTCGACGAAACAAAACTCGGCCGGGAAGAAACCATTTTCGAACGCGGCGAAGACGGCCGGAAACTTGCGCCCCCTACAAGGTCACCCAACGAAACGACGGGCCGCCAAGGCCCATGACAGGGGACCGTCATGATCAAGGCTTTTTCCGCCATCGCTGCTGCCGCGTTCATCGCTGCCGCGATGACCGTATTGCCCGGCTTTGCCCCTCAGGTCGAAGCCAGCGTGCCACAGGCGCTTGCCAAGGGTGACCGCCTGGATATCCGCACCGTCGGCAAGGATTGCTCGCAGCAGGCTTGGCCGAACTTCGAGGCTTCCTGCCTCCGCGCCGCCGGCTCCAAGGCCGTTGTGAGGGAAGCCCGCCTGGTCACCGCCGACCGCACCCCGTAACGGCGTAGTTTTCGTTCCGCTTAACCTCCAAGGAACGCTCTCGTGGCGAGTAGGGATGCCCCCCGCTCGCCATTGCGTTCTGGGGGCTTGGGATTGCGGGAAATTCTCCTGCCTGCCTGAGCGCGCGAGCATGAGTTCGAGGTCTTCGTGGGGCGCGCTTGACGGATTTGTACGTATCAATTCAATCAGATGGCCGGACATATTGGCAGGGAGGAAACAAGCGCGTGGCCAGCACGATGTTCGACAGCGCCCTCTATCGCGACGTTTTCTCGACGCCGGCCATGCGGACGGTGTTTTCCGACGAGGCACAGCTCAAGGCCTATGTGCAGGCCGAAGTGGCGCTTGCCACGGCGCAAGGCGAAGCCGGCGTGATTCCGCGTGAGGCAGCCGAGGCGATCGCGCGGCAGGCGCCGACGATCGCGCTCGATATCGAGCAGTTGAAGCGCGACACCGAGAACGTCGGCTATCCCATCGTCGGCCTGGTCCGCCAGCTATCGGAGCGACTCGGCGAAGCCGGCCGCTATCTGCACTGGGGTGCGACAACCCAGGACATCATGGATACGGCGACTGTGCTGCAACTACGCGAAGCGGTCGCGCTGATCGAAGCACAGCTCGGCGAGGTCGTGGCAACTCTTGCCAATCTCGCCCGCCTCCACCGCGATACGCCGATGGCCGGCCGAACCCATCTGCAGCAGGCTATGCCGATCACGTTCGGCCACAAGGCAGCGATCTGGCTGTCGGCGTTGCAGCGCTCGGCCGATCGGCTCGAGCAGGTCAAGCCTCGTGCCCTTCAGGCGCAGCTCGGCGGCGCGGCGGGAACGCTGGCTTCACTCGGCGATCGCGGACTAAATGTACGTGCCGCCTATGCCCGCGTGCTCGGTCTGGTCGAACCCGACATCACCTGGCACGTCGCCCGCGACGGACTGGTCGAGATGGTGCAGACGCTGGCCGTGATCTGCGGCGCGCTCGGCAAGATCGGCTACGACGTCATGATCCTGATGGCGACCGAGATCGGCGAGGTGTTCGAGCCGTTCTCCTCGCATCGCGGCGCATCCTCGACCATGCCGCAGAAGCGCAACCCGATCTCCTCGGAAATTTTGCTGGCGAACGCAAAGGCGTCCCGCGACGCCGCTTCGCTGATGCTAGATGCCATGGTTCAGGATCTCGAGCGCGCCACCGGGCCCTGGCACTGCGAATGGCTGGCATTGCCCCAGGTCTGTTTGCTGACGGCCGGGTCGCTGGCGCAGGCGCAATTCATGCTGTCCGGCCTGATCGTCGATCCCCAGGCGATGAAGCGAAACCTTCATGCCACGCGCGGTCTGATCGTGGCCGAAGCGGTCATGATGGGACTCGCGCCCGCGCTTGGCCGTCAGTTGGCCCATGACGAGGTCTATGCCGCATGCCGCGATGCGTTCGACCGCGGCGATGCGCTGCTCGATGCGCTGCTGCGCCGCCCTGCCATCGCATCCGCTCTGCCGCGCGACCAGCTCGCCGCGTTATGCGAGCCGTCCAACTATCTCGGCACCGCGGGGGCGATGGTGGACCGCGTGCTCGCGCGCCGAGGCAAGCGATAAGCGCGATCAATAGGAGTCCGGGAGTACCCCGCAGCCTGGCAGCCGGTTCAATTCTGTGACTGGGCTACGGGGCCGGCGCTCTCGCGAGGGTTGGAGGCGACTTGTGGCAAAGCAAGGGTGAAAGCATCGACCAGCCGACGTCGCCAAGGCTGCGTTAGCATCGATAGCTTCCCTTCGAGCAGAGCTGCCCTTTCCCGGGCTCCCACGCTTTCCGTGCTGACTTTGAGCAGTTCGGCCAAGAGCTTGTTAGTGCGTTCGCATTCTCTCTCAAAGTCGGCCCGATGGCCGCTGGCAATCACCTTCATCTCTGCCAGCTCAGTCTGCAGGGCCTCAATTCGTTGCTTTAGGGCGGTGACCACCTGGTGACCGGCCTGCGTTTGCGGCTGACGGGGTATTGGGGAATGGCTGAACTCGCTGAGATCGACCTGGACAAGCGTCTTGCCGTCGTTGGAGCGGGAGCGCGGCCATCGGTGTCGCTTCACCAGAGCGCGGGCAGCCTCTGGGGAAATCTTGAGCCGTTCGCCCAGATCGGCATACGTCAGCATCTCGACGGGCATGAGATCCGCTCCCGTTGGCCGGACGGTCACCACCCGGACACAGCAAATGTGTATCAATCTATAGTTAATGCTTGGTTTACCGTGAATGGGAACCCTAATGCGGCGCGCGGGGTGAGCGTCCAACTCGCCTCTTCAGGCTATGGCTGCGCGCCAATGCGTCCACGCCCTAGCCGGAATCGTGGTGAGCGACTACTGCGCTCATCCGCTGAGTTTGACGAGGCGTGGTGCGCGACCGCTAAGCGCTACCCGCCGTTCCCGTTCTCGCCGTTTTCCCCGTCGTCGCCGTATGATCTCGCTGAATTGGCCCGCGTGGAGAGAGAAAATTTCCCGAAAGCATTTTGCGCATGAGCGACAGAGATCACCCCAAAGCTCTGCGCCCTCGCGTTAATGCAGCCGGAAGACTCCGTCCACGGCGCGTAGTTCGGCAGGCTTGATCAGTTTGGAGTGCGCGACGGTGACCGCAAACAGCGGGCCTTCGAGCTTTGTTTCCCAGAACGCGAGGAAATCCTTTAGCGCCGGAAAATTTGGAAACGTGTCGTAGTCCTGCCAGACGTAAGTTTGCAGCAACCAGTGACGATCCGGACGGCGATAAACGATTTCTGCTGTTGTCAGTCCGTAGCCTAGGACCTGCTTCCTGAAATCCTTGGAAGCCGGATCTTTCTCGACCATGCCAACCTCCAGCCCAACTAGACCAGTTGCATGATTCTCAATTCGCCATAAACGAAAACGTTCAATAGGTCATAGTAATCAACGCGCTAGCAGCATATTCCTTAGCCTGCTGCTAGCAATCGCCCCTCCTCGAGAAACTCAAGTTGCGGACAAACATCGTGGACCGAAGCCCTTGCGCGCCGGTGTCACAGGCTTATGTGAGAAGAGCGGCTAGCACTCGCCCATTGCGACTGCCAATCCAGAATAATCACAAACCATAATAATCACAAAGGCCATTGGAGGATCGCATGAACTTCCGTCCGCTCCACGATCGCGTGGTGGTCAAACGCATCGACGCCGAAGAGAAGACTGCTGGCGGCATCCTCATTCCGGACAGTGCCAAGGAAAAGCCCTCCCAGGGCGAAGTCGTCGCCGTCGGCCCGGGTGGCCGTGACGAAGCCGGCAAGCTGATCCCGATCGACCTCAAGGTGGGTGACCGCGTGTTGTTCGGCCAGTGGTCGGGCACCGAGGTCAAGCTCGATGGTCAGGAACTTCTGATCATGGAGGAAAGCGACATCATGGGCGTTCTCACTGACGTTCCCGCCGCCAAGAAGAAGGCCGCTTAAGCGCTTTAGCCCGTTCCCTCACCTGAGGAGCCGGCGCAGCCGGCGTCTCGAAGGAAGAGGCCTGCAATCCAAATCTCATCCCTCAGGAATCCGCCTAACCGCGTGGACCTTGGGATCTGGGAATACGGAGATCATTATGTCAGCCAAGGAAGTCAAATTCGGCGTCGACGCCCGCGACAGGATGCTGCGCGGCGTCGACATTCTCAACAACGCCGTGAAGGTCACGCTCGGTCCCAAGGGCCGCAACGTCGTGCTCGACAAGTCGTTCGGCGCACCCCGCATCACCAAGGACGGCGTCACCGTCGCCAAGGAGATCGAGCTCGACGACAAGTTCGAGAACATGGGCGCGCAAATGGTGCGCGAAGTCGCCTCCAAGTCCGCTGACGCGGCCGGCGACGGCACCACCACTGCGACCGTGCTGGCCGCAGCCATTGTGCGCGAAGGCGCCAAGTCGGTTGCCGCCGGCATGAACCCGATGGATCTGAAGCGCGGTATCGACTTGGCGGTGGATGCCGTGGTCGCCGACCTCGTCAAGAACTCCAAGAAGGTCACCTCCAACGAGGAGATCGCCCAGGTCGGCACTATCTCCGCCAACGGCGACGCCGAGATCGGCAAGTTCCTCTCCGACGCTATGAAGAAGGTCGGCAACGAGGGCGTGATCACGGTTGAAGAAGCCAAGTCGCTCGAGACCGAACTCGAGGTCGTCGAAGGCATGCAGTTCGACCGCGGCTACATCTCGCCCTACTTCGTCACCA
>NZ_LLYA01000165.1 GCF_001440415.1 Bradyrhizobium retamae | reverse complement strand
CCAATGCTGCAAAACGTCAGAAAGTTCTTGCCAGGGCGCCGTCCACACGTGACCCAATGCCGACGTAGGGCAGTAAAGCACTGAAGTCGGCCCGAAGCGCTCATCACCCTTCCGGCACGCCAGCGAGGCGCCAGCCTTCACACAAGCGCTGCAGCCCGGCAAGGTAAATTGGATTGTCGCTTTGTTGAGCTGCGAGCAAGCGACGAATGGTGAAACCTGAGTTGAGCGCAAGTCCCGTTCTCGCAGCAGTTCGCGCCTCATCGAGCGCGCCGGTCAAGGCCAAGGCAGCGGCGAGCGATATATGAGCGAGATGAAAGTTACGGTTCGCCTCGGTGCTTCGTCGCAGCCAACTGACGGCTTCGACGTCTGAACCAAGCAGCAGCTTGGCCACGCCCGCAAAACACGCCCACTGGTAGGCGAAAACGTCGCGAGGAGAGAGCCGTAAAGCTTCGAGTATATGGCCTTCGGTCTCGGTAGCGCGACCTATGTAGGATTTGGCGAAACCAAGGGCAGCATGAGCGTGGACCAAATTCGGAGCCAGCGCCAACGCATGTTCGAACTCACGGATGCCTTGGGCGGCCCGGTTCGTAAAGGTCTGGACCCAACCCCGAGCCATGTGGGCTGAGGCACTGTTCGGCCTAATCGACAATACCTTGTTCACCATCGCCTCGGCCGCCGCAAGCCGCGCGGGCCCATCATCCGTCGTAAAGCTACCTCCAACTACCGTATCAACATTTGCCAGACCAATCATTGCTTCGACGTTGCCGGGATCGAACTCCAGCGAGCGTTCGAAGAAGCCCCGCGCTTGCGTCACGCATTCAAGGCTAATCCCCTTCATCAACCAGGCCCGGCCCTGGAAGCACAAGTCCATCGCATCGGGATGCAGCGTACGCTCGGCTCGTCGCGCCTCAGCCTCGATGAGCTGGGCACCTAATGTACCGGCGAGCCTCGACACGATTTCGTCCTGCATATCGAACAGGTCGACGACAGGCTTCTCGAAGCGCTCGGCCCAAAGATGCTGGCCGCTCTCAGCATCGATCAGCTGAACATTCATCCGAAGCCGCTTGCCGCTGCGTTGCACTGAGCCTTCGAGCACGTAGCGAACGTTTAATTCGCGGCCGACTTGCCGTACATCGACTGCTCGACCCTTGTATGAGACGGCGCTGTTCCGTGCGATTACAAATGAACCACTGATGCGCGACAAGTCCGTGGTCAAACTCTCTGTTACACCATCCACGAAATAGTCCTGCTCGCGATCACCGCTCAGGTTCGCGAAGGGTAGCACGACGATGGATAGGCGCGGCGGCATGTCGCCGGTTCGCTCGACTGGGCCCACCGTTTCATTTGCAGGTCTCCGGGCTTCCTGCACCGCACCCACGAAACGGAAACCTTTGCGCGGCAATGTTTTGATTAAATGCTGTTTCTCACCCGTGTCGCCGATTGCGCTCCGGACGGCATTCAGGCGAGTCGTCAGCGCGGCATCCGAGACGATACGCCCCTCCCAGATGACGTTGATGAGATCGTCCTTGCTGACGACGCGCTCTCTGTTGCAGATCAGGTAAACAAGCAGATCGAACACTTGGGGTGTGACGACGATCACGTCCGTTCCGCGGTGCAGTTCGCGCCGGTCGGTATCCAATGCGTAATCCTCAAAGAGATAACGCAAGCTTCCATTCTCCCCCGTGATACTCGCTCATCAAAAGGGCGTCTCCCGCCGCTGGTGCAAAGAATAAGCTGCCGGTGAGGAAAATGTAAGCCACCGGTTAGGCGCGCCAGCGCATGTCTTGGCATTCTCGTCCGGGTGAAACAATCCCCCCGGAAACACCGCAATGAGCACGATCCATGGAGTCACCAAGCTGGGACAGGCAACTGCAAAGCGGCAAGTCTTCAGCCCTTTGGAAGTATATTGGGATGCCTTTCAAAAGTGGCGCAAGCGCGAGAGGCTGCGCACCGAATTGTACCGCCTGAGCGAACGGGAGTTAACGGATATTGGTCTCACCCCCGGCGACATCGACTACGTCACTTCGAATCGCTCGAGACGAGATGTCACAACAGCACGTCATTCGACAAGATGGCACGGCGCTATCGTCCTTATGCTGCTCTGCACGTGCAGCCTCGTATTCGCAAGCGAGGCCAAAGCTCAATGTACGGCGAGGGATGGTTTGCAAAACCAACTGAGGCTCAAGAAGACTTCCTCACCTATTATGCCGCAGGTTCTAGTCAGATCCGCCGTCGATGTTCCGGTGTGGAAGAAGGTTACAATAGGGACGTTTTCAAATTCGTTTGCTCTACGTAACGCGTTGCATGCAGTAGGCTGTGGTACCGGAGGCTTGGCTGGGGAAATTCTTGCTCGACCGGCGTTTACCCTCAGCGCCACGAAAGCAGACCTGGAGCTCTATACGGTATCGGCGGCCGAACTCGGCTTTCAGACCCAGACTGCGTCGCTGGGGCAAATTTATGCCCGCGCGAAACAGCTAGGTTTTGGTCTTGCGGCAGCGGAGATCGCTCCGCACCTGAGGCTTCAATACCTTGATCAGCCGATCGGTGAATTTCTCATTATCGGAATGGAGCCGATCAAAACATGGGAAGGCGAGCCGGTCATATTGACTGTAGGCAATGGCGGAGCGGGACTAATCCTCATCGGCCAAGATGGCCGCGCTGGCGCAGAGATTTCCGTGGCGTCCCGTTTTGTATTCCTGCGGTCCCATAGAGGTGCGCCTGTGGAGGCAGCACGCGTCCATCACTAACTTCCGAGTACCTATTATGGGTACTTCTGCTTAAGACGATACGGCCGACGTCTCATCAAGACTCTACCGAAAAGTGTGCTAGGTTTTTGAGCACGGCCAGCGAGAGTTTATTGATTATTGAAGGGAGGAAACTGCGATGAAACGTCGAGAATTGCTAAAGGCCGCCGCCGCAAGCGTGGCTGTTCTTACGACAGCCCGTCCTGCCATCGCGCAGACTTCTGGAAAAACATTTTTGGTCTGTACGGGGGCGTGGTCAGCGGGATGGGCGTGGAAGAAAATGCATCCGCTAATGGCTTCCGCCGGGCATCGATTGGTTACTCCGACCTACACGGGTCTTGGCGAGAGGGAGCACCTGACCAGCCCATCAAATGATCTTGAAACTCATATTCAGGATATTCTGGCGGTCATCAAATATGAAGACCTGAGCGAAATTGAGCTGGTTGGCCACAGCTACGGCGGCATGGTTGCAACCGGCGTTGCCGACCGGGCGCGAGAACGTATCGCGCGACTGGTTTATCTCGACGCATTTGTGCCAGCGGATGGACAATCCCTGATGGATGCAGGCCCGCCGACGGTACGGCAGCGCATGCAGGAAGCCGCAAAGGCAGGCGATGGCTGGCGGGTACCATCGAATCCCATTCCGCCTGACACATCGGAAGCAGACGTGAAATGGATTTCTGAACGCCGGGTTCCCCAATCCATCAAGTGCTTCGAGCAGCCGCTCAAAATGCGCGGTGGGAATCTGACCTTGCCGCGTAGCTATGTCTATTTCACCCGTGTGACTCCCGCGGACCCCTTTCGACCGTTCGCCGAGCGCGCGAAAAACGATCCCAGCTGGCGTTATTACGAGCTGGACGCGAGCCACTCAGCGCACGTAACCGCTCCAGATGCGCTTGCGCGGCTGCTGCAAACCATCGCGTCGCAGCCCGCATAAAGTTCGGGCGTTCGCGCCTTGCAGTGCGCTATGTCGGGAGCCGCGAACCGAGTCGCCCACTTTTCGAGGAGTGCGTTTTCGCGCGCCATTCCCTGGCGATGGCGGCTCATGGCCCATTTCTGACGTGACGAGCACGACGGACAATGTCCGCTCTCGTGGGCAAAACGGAAGTGGCGCATGCCAGACCGCGACTTCAATCGCATTCGAGCCGATGCATTGGGCTTCATCGCCGTACAATTGACCTAGAGCTGGGCTGAGGTTGTGTGATGCCCCCGCCTCTCATCGAGAACGTCTATGAAAACGCCGCCACTCGATCCACATATTGCTGACGTGCGCCAGCCGGACCAGCCCTCACTGCGTATGACGAGCAGCACATCATCACCTACATGCGCGTGCTCGATGCTGATCAACAAGGTGCCGACTGGCGGGAGGTCTCTCGGATCGTGCTGCGCATCGACCCCGAGAACGAGGCGGACCGTGCGTGGCGCGCCTTCGAAAGCCATCTCTCGCGTGCCAGATGGATGACCGAGCAAGGTTATCGCCATCTGTTGCGAAGCGGCACCTGACGCGTGTAAGCCGAAGTCAGCCGCTCGCATACAAACCCGGTTGCCGCATGCGAAGCCGAGGCGAAGCGCCATAAATTCGTTGAGTGTAGGCAACGAGGCGCATGTCGGAATTCGAGGGCAATGGATCGGAGGTCAGTTCGTGGTGGATTGTTGGGCCCAATCTCAAAGGATAATGATGCTCCTCGCGTGCTGATGTGCGACTGTGCCTAACCGCTAAAGGAGAAGCGCTTTGGCACCACCACTGAACGACCATCTCAGAAAATTATGGAAGCAGGCTGGATACGAGTGCAATTACGGCAGCGCTGCTGTAATCCCTCCACCGCCTCCAACCGTGCTACGAGCCTATTACATCTGTCCAGCCGAGTACGCGATCAGCAACATCGTATTTGCGCGGCAGAAAGTGAGCCGCTTCTCAGAGCTAAATGATCCTTTCGAGCTACTCGCATCATGGCGCGCCGGTGAGCATCCTGCCATCTTAAAACACCGAGAGCAGCAGGAGGTGGAGACTGGGCTACTTTGCTTCACCTCCGATTGGACCAATCCAGTTCTTTGGAGCCACTATGGCGCGCGGCATCGTGGCATTTGTCTTGGCTTTGACATTGACCGCTCTCTTCCGAAGGAGGTGAAGTATCAACCCAAACGCCTTGAATCCAAACTCAACCGCCCTGTTGTGGACAATGAACTGGCAGAGTTGCTTCTTTGCACAGAATTCGAGAGTTGGAATTATGAGCGCGAATGGCGAGTACCGGTGAAGCTGGCTTCGATGCATCATGAAGGTGGTTTGTGTTTCTATCGCCTCGACCATAAAATTTGCCTCGCGGAAGTCATTCTCGGACCGTTGTGCACGCTGCCATGGAAAGAAGTTCGCGATCTGGCAAGCGCGCACAATGGCGACGTAAACACCATAAAGTCACGGCTCGCGCTCAATTCTTTCGACGTCGTGCCGGACGAAGATACGGTGGTCTACAAGCCTCCTGTGCTTGCTTAATATCCATCGTAGCCACGGAAGGCCGCCCGTACCGCGGATCGAGCCGAGGCAGAAGCGTGGTCGGTCCAGCATGGAAGGCTATGGCGGCCCTGCCCAGCCGTCCCCAACGATAGGCCAATGCCTGAACGGCGGTTACGGCTGGCTGGAGATCGAATGTTGTCGGTGCAAGGTAAGGGCAAGTTTGCCGCTGGATGCTATCCGCAGGTCGCGTGATACGCCGATCTGGAAGCTCGAACCATCCTTCCGATGCCGGTCCTGCGGCACGCGCCGCTACAAGCCTCCTGTTCGCATGATCAAGTTGACCGAGCAGCGGGAGATTACGCCCTACAAGTGGGTACACCCTGACGAGGAGCGATAGCTGAGCGAAGACGGCCTCACCGTTGTCAAAGATTAAGCCTCAGTTCACTCGGTACCCTTGCCGTCCTATCGAAGTGACTGTGATGCACGACTACAACGTCGGACAACGAGGCGCTTATTGCGGGAAAGACCTGCGCCATCGTTGGCTTCCCAGCGACGTCTTCAGGACGGATTCCGTGAATTCCAATATTTAGCGGGTCGAACTCGTCTTCGGGATCGACAAGGATTGTCAGTGATTTAAATACAGCGCCCGACCGAAAGTGAACGAGCCCAATTGAGCAAATACTTCCAAGATCGGCATTCGCCGTCTCTACGTCGAGCGCAATGAAATCAGTAACCTTTGACACCCCAAACTCCCGCCTACCTCAAGCAGATCATTTCGCAACCAGAGGGCGAGAGCAAGCGTAGCTTAGACTTCTTCAGATAATTCCGAACGGATTGGCGGTTCCCGTTCTAACTCATTTCTCATCAGACATCGTAGCCGCCTCGAAGCGCTGACGCGTCGAGATCGCGAGCCGGCCCAGTCCGAAATGCTCCTGCATGCCGCGGATCAGGTCTTCATCCTCCTCCAGGCCCTGTGTACGAAGGAAATCGGCAAGCCCCGCCAGTTCGGGCAACGGTATGTCGCTGTGCTCACGGCCGCCGGCGCCGCGATATGGCGATTTGACGCCGGGCGCGGCGTTCTGCGGCCAGATGATCTCGCGATCGCCGTCCCGGGTTGCGGGGAAGCGGCCTCGTCCGAGCGCCGCCCGGATGATCCGCTGCACGGTTTCGCCCGAGCGTTGGAAGCCGTGGGCGCGGGCGATGCGGTCGATCAAAACGTCGAAATAGATCGGTCCCTCGATTTCGATCACATGGTCGATCATGTTGCGGAGATTGCCGCGGTAGGCAACGTCGTAGAAACGCTCGCGGTCGGGCGGGGCGACGGTGCTCGGGTCGGCCTTCGTGTAGGCAGCCGGCGTCGCGGCAGGGTCCGCAGCTGCCGGCGTCGGTCCGCGCGCATAGATCCTCGGCTGCTCGAGAGGTTCGCGGTCGTTCGCCGGATCAGGGGGAAGCTGTTGCGGGTTTTGCTGCTCGTGCTCGATTGCCGGGGGCGGGTTCGGCGACTGGTCGGAAGATGTAACCTCCGCCTCTCCCGGCGCATCTTCAGCGCTCGCTGCGGCCTCCTCCCTGACTATCGCCGCGTCAGTATCGATGGCCTCGTCGTCAGGGGAGGCGGCCGGAGGCCGCGATGCGCGGTCGGTTTCGAGATCGGCGGTCAGGCGCGCATGGATTTTTTCTGCTGCGGACGAGGCGTCCATCCACCACTCGGTGCTCCAGATGCGCCGGATACGCCAGCCGAGGCCGGTCAGGACCATCTCGCGCAGGCGGTCGCGATCGCGGGCCGTCGCCGAGCGATGATAGGTGGCGCCGTCGCATTCGACGCCGGCGAGATAGCGGCCGGGAAAGTCCGGATGCACGATGCCGAGATCGACGCGGAAGAACGAGACGCCGACCTGAGGATGGATTTCCCAGCCTCTGTCCTCCAGCGCCCGCATCACTGCATCTTCGAACGGCGACTCGGTCCCGCGGCCCGTCGGCGAGAAGGCCTCGGCGATGGCGCGCGCGCCATGTTCGGCGAACTCGAGGAAGTGTTTGAAGTCGACGACGCCCTTGGCGCTGGTGCGCCCGAGGTCGATCTGTTCCGGCCTGAGCGTCGCGAACACCAGAAGCTCACTGCGCGCGCGGGTGACGGCGACGTTGAGCCGGCGATGGCCGCCTTCGCTGTTGAGCGACGAGATCTGCGCGGTCACCCGTCCGGTCTTGTCGGGTCCGACGGCCACCGAGAAGATGATCACGTCGCGTTCGTCGCCCTGAACGTTCTCGATGTTCTTGACGAGAATCGGCTCGCGGGTCTGGTTTCGGTCGAAATGGGGCTCCAATGCGGGATCGCTACGTCGCGCCTGGTCGAGCATGTTCTCGATCAGCCGCTGCTGGTCGCCGTTGAAGGTGACGACGCCGATCGATTTGGTCGACGTCTTCAGGCGTCGGACAACCTCGGCTACCACGGCCTCGGCTTCCTTGCGGTTTACCTTGGCGCCGCCGCGTTCGTAGATGCCACCCTCGACGTGGACGTAACGAACCGCCGCGTCGCGGGTCACCGGCGACGGGAAGGTCATCAGCTCACCGCGGTAGTATTTCGCGTTCGAAAACGCGATCAGGCTCTCGTGGCGGCTGCGGTAGTGCCACGACAGTCGCATGCTCGGGATGTTCGAGGCGAGACATTCGTCGAGGATGCTCTGCTGGCTCTGCACTGTCGAACCGTCATCATCCTCGTCGTCGACGCCCCGCTGGCCGACGTTGGTCGGCGGAAGCTGTTCCGGATCGCCCACGACGATCACTTGGCTGCCGCGGGCGATGGCGCCGATGGCGTCCCAGACGGGGATTTGTGAAGCCTCGTCGAAGATCACGACGTCGAACGGCTTCGCCTCGGCTGGCAAGTATTGCGCGATCGAAAGCGGGCTCATCATGATGCACGGCGCGAGCTGAGTCATGACGTTCGGGATCCGCCCGAAGAGTTGGCGCAGCGGCATGTGCCGTGCCTTCTTGTTGATCTCGCGCGCCAGCGTGCCCCATTCCGGATCCTTGCCGAAATTGGTTTGGGTCGGTACCGCTGCGCCGATCCGCGCCTTGACGATCTGCCGGGCGAGGTCGCAGACCTTCTTGTCGGCGGCGACGAAAGCCTCGATGGCAGCCTCGTGACTCTCGGCGAGGAAGCCGCTCAGAACCTCGTCCTCGTTGACGATGGTCTCCGCGACCCAACGCGCATAGGCGTAGTCGAACGCACCAGCGAGCTCGTCGCGCGTAACGCGACCGTCCTCGACTGCATCCACCAGCGGGGAAAGTCCGGCGGCCCGCGCCGTCTTCGCCGCCGCCCGCCATGTCGCCCATTGCGGCGCCCTGATGATGTTGGCTTTCCAGCGCGCCGCCCGTTCTTGCAGCGCATCGATCCAGCCGGGCTCCAGCCGAATGATCTCTTCCGGGCGATCGAGGCCGATGCAAGCACCGACATCCTTGGCTGCCTGATGCATAGCCGGGAAGGCCTGGTGCATGGCGTCGAACGCCCTGCGTACCTGGCCGCCGGAACGGAAGCGCGAGATGTCGTGGGCGAGGAGGCTGGCGACGTGGGCGGTTATCCGTTCCGGTGGCACGTCGTCGACCTGGAAGGCGTCGACCACGGTTTGCAGATTGTGAGCCCATTTGATCAGGGCCGCGATGCGCACCGGGTCGCTATCCAGCCCCCGCCACAACCGTTCGATTCCGTGGAAATGCGGCCTGAGCGCTTCCATTCCCCGAATCAGATCGCATAGGTCTTGCAGGACGATGAGGTCGCGTCCGATCTCGTCGGGCACTTCGCTGGGGCAGTAGGGCTGAAGGTGGAGACGTACCTTTTTCTTGCGGCCGCTGCGCACCAGCACGTTGGATGCGCAGGCCTCGGTCCAGTCCCGCTGTAGGGCCGATAGGTCGAGCAGCGCCGCCTTGAGATCGTATTCGGCGGACAGCTCAGACGCCTTGTCACGGATGCGACCGACCACGTCGGCTAGGGCAGTCAGCGCTCGGATACGATGAGGGGCGTCCTCGTCGAGGAGCAGGACGCCATCGGCGGCGTCCGGATGCAGCATCAGCGCGACGAGCTTGAGGAGCTGCGGCAACGAGCTGTCGTCGGCGACTTCGTTCAGTCCAAGGGAGGTGACGAGCGCGTCCGCCGACTCGCGCATTTGCTGCAGCGTAGCCTGCAGCCGATCGACCGCCTGCTGCAGGGCTTGCGCCCAGGCAGGATTCCAGCGGGTTTGCTCGATACCCTGCAACGGGTGGACCGACGGGTCGCCGACCGCCTCCAATGCGGTGCGGATGTCCGCGCAACTCTCCCGCATCCGGGCAAGCTGGTCCGGCGAATGCACCGTTCCGACCGCCCAAGTCAGCTGAATGTCGGCGAGGCGGTTGCGATCCGCGACCACGCGTCCGAAGGCCTCGTAGGCCGTCATGCCATTCGCGCGCCTGCGGTGCAGGGCCGAGACCAGCCTGTTCAACTGATCGCGCCTCTTCTTTAGCTCGCCGGCGGCCGTCGACCAGTGCTCTTCGGTGACCAGATTGCGCTCGCGCCAGGCGGTCGCGAGTTGCTCCAGCACGCTCGACTTCTGGGCCTTGGTCGAGTGCACCTCAAGACAGTAGTTGCCTAGTCCGATGGCCTGCATGCGCTGCCTTACGACTTCGAGCGCGGCGGTCTTCTGCGAGACGAACAGCACGGTCTTCTGGTGTGCAAGGCAGTTCGTTATGGCGTTTGCGATCGTCTGGCTCTTCCCGGTGCCGGGCGGGCCGAACAGCACGTAGTCCGCGCCGCGCTGGGCGGCGACGACCGCAGCGATCTGCGAGGAATCGGCCGAGAGCGGCGCGAACAGTTCGACCGGGTCGACGATCTCGTCGATGGTCCGCGCGTCGATGAAGCCCGCCCCGGAGCCCTCGTAGGTGTGGGTCGGGGTATCGATCAGGTGGCGAACGACCGGATTGCGCTTGAGCAGGTCGGAGCGGTCGACAAGGTCCTTCCACATCAGGTACTTGGTGAAGGAAAGCGTCGCGAGCTTGACCTGCTCCGTCACCTCCCAGCCCTTGATGCTCTTGATGTGGCGTCGGACGGTCTTCCAGATCCCAGCGACGTCGATGCCGGTGGCGTCCTGCTGCAGTTCGCCGTCGAATTCCGGCATCGACAGATCGAAGTCCTGCTTCAGCATCTGCAGGAGAGTCGGATTGAAGCGCGCTTCATCCTCGTGCAGCGCGAGACGGAAGCCCGAGCGCATGCTTTTGCGTTCGAGTTGTACGGGTATCAGGATCAACGGCGCTCGGTATGGCCCGGCACCGTCCTGCGGCGTCCATTTCAGGAAGCCGAGGCATAGATAAAGGATATTTGCGCCGCCCTCTTCGAACGCGAGCCGCGAAGCCCGGTAGAGATCGGTGAGCCGGCCATCAAGTTCGGCGTCGGCGACGTTGGTGTGCAGGTCGCCCCGCTTCATCGCGTCGAGGATAAAATCCTTGCGCGCCTCCTCGTCCTGACGGTCGGCGAGCAGCGTCGTGTCGCGTCCGTCGCTGCCGTCGAGCACGGTGGTTTTGCCGAGCAGCTTGAAGCGGTCGCCGTCGGAAAGCCTATCCTCGAGCATCGCAGGATCGGGGCACTCGATCGCGATGGTCGATTTGGAGTCCTTGAAGTTGAGCAGCCGGTTCTTCAGCGAGAGATCGAGAAGGTTGCGCTTCCAGATTTCGAGCCTGTCGAGGTTCTTCTCGACTACCGGTTCGCGACGCTTGTCGAGCTCCTCTTCGAAATGCGGAACTTCGCCGACTTCCTGGGCGGCCGCTGTGGCGGTGACGGGTCGGATCGCCGGCTCCGCCGAGCCCGAGAGGTCGAGCGGACGTATCTTGGCGCTACGCGCGCGGCGCACGTCGATGGCGAGCTCGAACGGCGAGGCGGCGTCCTCGGCAATCAGTTTCTTGGCTGCTTCGACCGCCTGCTTGAAGCGCGCCGGGTGCGCGCCTGTGAGCAGCGTGGTCTCGACCACGACCATTTCCTCTAGCTGCACGCGCTTGCGCAACATTTGAGGGTCGTCGATGACGAGACCGGAGAAATCCTCGTCGACCAGCCAAATGCCGACAAATGCATGGCCTTCGGTCAGGGCAAGAACCGGATTGAGGCCCGCCTGCTCGAGGCACGAGGCGTAGAGCAGCGTAAGATCGAGGCAGGTACCGACCTTACGCGAGAGGATGTCGCTCGGTCCGCGGACCATCTGCCCGGAGCGCTCGAAGCTCTTCGGCGGGAGGACGTAGGCGATCGAATGGGCCACCAGCGCGGCCCAGATCGCGTCGGCGATCTCCCAGGCGCGGGCCTTGGTGCGCTTGCGGTAACCGTCCATGGCCTCGTCGCGACCGGCGGCGGCAAGTTTGTCGGAAGCTTCGCGCAGGATGACGTCGATGCTGGGATCGGTCGGCCTGACGAAGGCTGCCAGCAATTCCGGCGCTGAATTGACGCCGCCCCAGTGCGAGGGCGGCAGCAAGTTGATCTCGACGGCTTGCTCGGCCAGCACGGTTCCGGCAGCTTCGACCCGAATGCGAAGTTCGCCGCGCCGCGAGGCGTTGATTCCGGCAAGAAAGGCGGGATCAAGCTTCAGCTCGAGGCTGCGAATGTGGTGGACCGCTTGATCCGCGATGCGCTCGATGCGCCAAACCCCCGGCGTGAGAAATGGCGGCTCCGATGTGAGATGGATCGAAATTCCCGTTACGTCGCTGCCTAGGGCGTTTTCGACCGCGAGATCCCTGATGATCGGTACAGCATTCTGATAGAAGGCGACGTTGACGCTGTCCGCAACGGTACAAGAGACTTTTATCCCTGCAACCGCATGATCCGATTGATCTCGATCCAACATACTCTGCCCCCAATAGAACATGCGGCATATACCGTTAGGTCGGCTCGGGCGCACTACAAGGCGTGCATCTCTGGCGACCGTACAATTACGGGGTTGCCCAGTAACTTCTGCCGATTTCTTCTCGGACTGTTATTCGCTTGGCGCGACTATAGGGTGGTTTGCTCTCGTATTTCGAGCATATTCGGAAGCTTATGTTTCGGAAATTCGGCTAGTGGCGCAGCAGTACACATGCGATTAGAGCGGCGGACGGGGCTTGTTGCGGGACCCAGTCTACTCGTCATTCTCATGACGCGAACAAGGACAGATATCGGCCGGTCACCCGGCTTTTCGTTCGGCATCGACCGAGTTCTCCAACAGCGGCGGATCGAGGCTCGGAATCGCCGGCATCGCCTTTCCGGCAATAGCCTGCAGATCTCCGACCATGCCAACCGTCGATTCTATAACCGCGACGATCTGCGTCTCGCGCTTGGCCCATTGCCGACCCATGAATTTGCGCTCCTTATCCAGATCCTCGCGCATGTCGTTGAACTTCTCGATAACGGCATCCACCCGCTGCCGGAACTTCGTGCCGGTTAGGTAGTCGTAGACCTGCTCCATTTTGGTTTGCTGACCTTGCTGCACCAGGCGCGAGCTGTTGACTTCGATGAGTGTTTGACGGAGCGCAACTGCAACCGGCAGGGCGCAGCGCGGGTGGGCGATCCAAACCCCGTCGACAAGGTCGAATTGTTCGACGTGTTTTGGTAACGCCTGCGAGACGATCAGCGCGATATCGGCCCCACAGCGGCGCTGGTCATCGCGAAGCTTGGCAAGCCAGCCATCGCTCCATGCCTTGGTGCGCTTGGATTCCCAGAGGATGATCCCGGCGGCGTTGCCGATGGAGCCGTTGACCTGTTGGACGACGTCAGCGCCCAGCTCGCCCTTGCCGACGGGCTCAATGAGATCCGTCGGAAAGCGTCCGCGAAGGAGTTGCTCGAGTTCAAGCTCAAGCACCTCGCCCTGCGACTGCTGCGACCCCTGTTCGGCCTTACGCTTCAGCTCCTCAATGGTACGAGCCATTGAATCAATTGTCTGGTCCTTTTCCAACACTCGAAGCCGGGCCCCCTCGTCAGCTTCCTGCTTGGCCTTGGCGCGTATCTCTTCGATGGAGGCCTGCACCCGCTTCTCGATCGTGAGGTCGAGCTCGCGCTTTTCCTCGTCGAGCGCCCGTTGCTTGCGCATCAACTCAGCCTGGGCCTGCTGTGCCTCGGCAAGCTTGGCATTGTTAGCGTCCAATGTTCTGCGGAGCTCTGCAGTTTCGGCCGCTTTGGCCTGTAGCTCCGCGGCGGTCGCCTCGCGAGCCTTCTTCGCTTCGGCGCTGGCTATTTGGCTGCGCTCGGCCACAAGTCGTTCAGCAACTCTATCTTCAATTTGCTCACGTGCCTCGGCGAGCTGCTCGCGCTCCCGCCGCACCGCGTCTAATTTCTGAGAAACCTCCGCATCCTTCTTGGCGAGTTGCTGCTGGAAATGGCGACGAGTTTCCTCGATAAGGGGCGCCGCAAGCGACTCAGTCAGCCGAATCTCATGGTTGCAATTCGGACAATGAAGTGTCGGTTCATTCGCGGGTTCCGCGGCGGTTGCTTTAAAGTTCATTATTTCTCTCGTATTCAGCGATCCATGGAGCCGGTTTGTACTTTTATCCCGCGAACATCGCCGCTTCCCCGATGTAATCCGATTTCTGTTTCTTGGTCGAATGCCGCATCCATACGAACCAGCTTTTCCACCGAGAATTCCGAATGTTACACGCGCTTCGCGACCGTCTCAGCGTGCGCGAGCAAATTCAGCCGCTGCAAATCGTCCGCCCGCAACCAGGAGCCCTCAAGTAGCTCGTGGCTATGAACAACCACGGCAAGACACTGCGCACGGCTGATGGCGACGTTGAAACGATTACGGTTGAACAAAAACTCCGTCCCGCGAGGCGCGTCTTCACCCCGGGATGTCGTCATGGAAAGGATCGCGACCGCCGCCTGTTGGCCCTGAAACTTGTCCACCGTGCCAATTTTCGTGCCGGTCGGCAGGCGCTGTTTCAACAGATTGACCTGCATGTTGTAGGGCGCGACGACAAGAATGTCGCCGAGCGTCAAGGGGGTTGTCGACGTCGTGCTTCTCTGGACGCGATGGATCAGCAGATCCTCGATCAGCTTCGCAATCGCCTCGACTTCTTGCAATGACGATTGGGTGCATCCTTCGTGCTTCACACCGAGGAACGTGATGCCAGCCGGCTGTAGTGCGCGATGGGCACCAGGAGCGAGGACAAGCTTGCGGGCAGCTGCATCGCGGTGAGCGGTGAGGCGGCCGTCATAGATCGCTTCCGATATGAAGCTGCAGAGCGCGGGATGGAGCCGGCGGCTCTCGTTGGCCCGCCTGCGCCTGGCCGCATCGTTCGTCGGACCCGGCAATTGCTGGCGCGCTTACCGCGGGAGCGCGGTGATGGCCGGCGTCTCCGCAGCGACTTGGGGCATCGCGGGATTGGCGACCTTCGGCGTGATCGCGCGCCCATGGAATCTACCGGAGTTCATCTGGGCGGCGGCGGGGGCGGCGCTCCTGGTGCTCCTCGACCTACTGCCATGGCCCGATGCGCTGGCGGCCGCCGCCAAGGGGATGGACGTCTACTTCTTCCTGATCGGCATGATGCTGCTGGCCGAGCTGGCGCGCAAAGAAGGCCTGTTCGACTGGCTGGCGGCGCAAGCCGTGCGTTGGTCGAACGGCTCGGCGAAGCGGCTGTTCCTGATCGTCTACGTCGTCGGCATGGCTGTGACGGTTCTGCTGTCGAATGATGCCACGGCAGTCGTGCTGACACCGGCCGTCTATGCGGCGACGCGTGCCGCCAAAGTCGAACCGCCGCCGTACCTGTTTGTCTGCGCCTTCATCGCCAACGCGGCAAGCTTCGTGCTGCCGATTTCCAACCCCGCCAACCTGGTGGTGTTCGGCGCTCAGATGCCGCCGCTATCCGAGTGGCTACGCTACTTCGCGCTGCCGTCCGTCGCCGCGATCGTCGCGACCTACATTACGTTGCGGCTGACGCAGCGCCGCAGCCTCGATGCGGCTGTTGCCGTCATCGAACAGATTCCGCCGCTAACGGTTGGCGGCAAACTCGCGGCGGCCGGCATCGCCCTGACTGCCGTCGTGCTGCTCGGCGCGTCGGCGCTCGGCCGCGATCTCGGACTACCGACGTTCGTCGCCAGCGCCGCCGTGACCGTCATCGTGCTGCTGATTGGCCGGCAGTCGCCCATGTCGATCCTGAAAGACGTGTCCTGGTCGGTGCTGCCGCTGGTGGCGGGGCTGTTCATCCTGGTCGAAGGGCTGAACGAGACCGGCGTGCTGCCGTCGCTGGCTGGAACCCTGAAAGACGCCGCGATGGCTTCGCCGCAGACCACATCGTGGATCGCCGGCATTGGCGTCGCCGTCGCATCGAACCTCGTCAACAACCTTCCGATGGGGCTGGTTGCTGCGACCACCAGCCAAGCCGCGCAGGTGCCGGCGCAAGTCACCGGCGCGATCCTGATCGGGGTCGATCTCGGACCAAACCTCTCCGTCACCGGCTCGCTCGCCACCATCCTGTGGCTGATCGCGCTGCGCCGCGAGGGAGAGCATGTCGCGGCTTGGCAATTCCTCAAGCTCGGCCTGATCGTCATGCCGCCGGCGCTGCTGCTGGCGTTGCTCGCTCTTTCCGCGGTGTCGTCGTGAACGCCCGCGTCACCCGCCAAATCCGTTCGCGCCCATTCCGGGGCGATCACCCAGAGGAGACCACGATGAGCAACGACGACACCACAAATCCAAATCACACCGGCGTATCGCGCCGCGCCACCCTGACTCTTGCGGCCGGCGTCGCCGCGCTCGGCGTCGCACTCGGCATGCGCTCCAACGCCTACGCCCAGGAAAAGGGCGAAGGCAAAATGGAAGGAAAGGGCGAAGGCAAGGGTGAAGGAAAGGCCGAGGGGAAAGGCGAAGGCAAGGGAGAGGGCAAGGGGGAAGGCAAGGAAGCCCGCCGGGAAGGCAAGGCCGGCCGCATCAGGGTCGACATCGACAGCGAAGGTGGAACGACCGTGGACGTCAAATGCGCGGAAGATGAGCCGATGCGCGCCTGCGCCGACCTGACCAAGGAGATCGTCGACAAGATCCGGACTGTCCCGGTCAAGCAATAGTCCGTCTTGCGCGGGGCCATCCCGCATTCCGTCAGGAGGCGACATCATGGCCTACGGCGATTTGGTTTCCCGCGTCAATTTCGACATGGGGCGTAACAGTCCGTTTTCCTACGCCTGTCATGCCTGCAATCGGTGTTGCCGCAACAAGGCGATCCGCGTCAGCCCTTACGAAATCCTGCGTCTTGCGCGGTATCTCGGCATCTCGACGACGCAGTTTATCGAAAACCATACGGAAGCTGGCGGTACCGTCCTGCAGACGAAGGAAAATGGCGATTGCGGCTTCCTCGGGGAGCGCGGTTGCAGTGTACACCCGGATCGGCCGCTTGCCTGCCGTATTTATCCATTGGCGCGATGGGTCTCGCCGGATGGAGAGGAATCGTTCGGCCTATCTGATGCCGCATCCCAACACCGCAGGGCTCTATGGTACTTCGGAGACGGTGCAGGACTATCTCGATCACCAGCAACTTGGGCCATTCTTTGAGATGAGCGAGCGATACGGCAAGCTGTATCAAACGATGGTCGACATGCTTGAAAAGCTTGATCCCGAAGAACTCGATCGGCGGCCAGAACGGCGTGCAGCAATCGACGAGCTTCCGGCAGGGACACTGGCATCGATGTGGGTGGATATTGATCTAACAATTGCTGGTGCAAACACGAGCAGCCGTGACCAACATGTCAGTGTCGAAGAAGCGATCAGTATTCACATCCAGAGCATCGAAGCTTGGATCCGAAATGCTGCTTCCAATCTGTAGCTGACATGGTCCGTAATCGTGATCGGCATCGCCGGTGGACTGCGAGCCGCGGCTTCCACGCTGACTCATGTCCGTTGTTGGCACCTTTGAGACATGGCGACCGGCCCTCACGATGTCCGTTTCCAGGGGAAGACCGGAAGTAGTCGGCCGACGACCAAAATGACGCGATTGACCCCAATGCGACATTCCCATGAGCGACTAACGACTTGTGTGTTGCCGTCCAAAACAACGCCCTTGAATGAACCAGCAGCAGACCTATTCATTCGCCATTGTTATCCGATGTGTAGGCGCTATCGTCCGTAAGCGGCGAAGCCGCGACATTCACCCATTAATGCAAATATGGGAGGCTCGCATGAAGTTCATAATTGCTTGGACTGTACCTCAAGGCACTTTCAGTGCAGCAGTCGCACGCTTCCTGGAAACCGGTGGCGCACCACCCGAGGGCGTCAAGATGTTGGGGCGTTGGCATGGCATGAACGGTCAGGGATTTGCGATCTCCGAATCGAGTGATCCAAAGGCCATGTATCGTTGGGTCGCCCAATGGTCTGACCTACTCCCGTTGACCGTCACGCCTTGTCTGGAGGACGCGGACGCGGGCGAGGTGATGGCGTCGCTACCCAAGCGTTGACCTTCAATCCGATCACAGCCACCGCCGCCGGGTTCGGCGGCGGTGGCAAGCAGGCTCAGAACGTCTGTTTATCGGGGAAATCCGGAAGTGACTGGCCGCCAGTCAAAACGGCGCTTTTGACCCATAGGCGCACTCTTTTGGCTGATCGTGCTCGCGGTAGTCATTGCCGCCGCCCTGCGATAGAAGGTGTTGAACTTCCCCGCTTGCGGGCCGCGCAAGAAGAAGCAGCCTATGTGCTCGCGGACATGGCAAGGAAAGCGGTTCGGCGTCATCCCAACATTGGAGCTGGCCACGCAAGACAATCGAAGTTCGGGATGACAATGGGCCGGTGCTAAAGGTGAAGCTCACCCTGGTTGTTGAGCGGCAGGGGCCAATGGCCAGCGCCTAAACGACCCCAGCACCTGCCAGACAATCGCCAGCACCAAGATCACCGGCATCTCGAAGTCGGTCGTGCGGCCAAGCCGGTTCACTCCAAAACCTCATACTCAAACGCCACGCCTTCCGGATCGTTCTCCTTGGCTCGCAAAGACCCTGACGTGATCAACGTCGCCAACTTCCTTGCTGGTATCGACGTATATCCTGACCGTCGTCATTGGTCTCTCTTCAGCTTGCGCTTGCCCCAGTGCGGCTCCTTTCCCTTCGGATTGAACTCGCGAACATGCCGTCGGTTCAATGCGCGCCTGATGCCGATCCTGGATAACATGGTTGGGCCGCCGAGCTCGACGACGAGCAGCAGAGCTTCCGCCGCGGCTTGCCCGCGTTCCTTGGGAGACAGGCTCAGCATGTAGGTTGCTGCGTCGCGAAGGTATCAGCACGTTGTAATCAAGCTGATACTGCCGGCCGATCACATGGTGACGCTGGCCTATATGGCGGCGGATGCCGACCAGAATGTAATCTCTATGCAGCTAATCGCGCTTGCACCGCGAACTGAAGGCACTAAGCGGCCCGCCGGTTCATGCCGCGGGGCCACCAGTTCACGGTAACTCGGCCAAATTCGTGCTATGCTCGCTTAAGGTGCGCCTTGTTCATGTTACATCCTCAGCAAAATTCACGATAGCCGGCGAGGAATGAAAGGAGTCCGCCGGTTCACGCCGGGGGGTTCCTTCTTGCTTTCGACAACTAATTGGCATGGAATGCGCGTTCAACAAATTCTAGGGAGGCAACGATCTTGGCGACGGGTATAGTGAAGTGGTTCAACCCGAGTAAGGGCTTTGGATTTATTCAGCCCGACACTGGCGGCAAGGACGTGTTCGTCCATATCTCGGCCGTCGAGAGAGCAGGCCTGAGCAATCTGAATGAGGGCGCGAAGGTGAGCTACGAAGTCGTAGCGAACCGCGGGAAAGAATCCGCCGAAAACCTCAGGCTTGGTTGACAGGAACTTATCTCGACATGGGGGCCACCGGTTCACGCCAGACGGGTCCGCAATTCATCAACCGCAGCGGTATACCTTTTCGGCAATCGCGGATCGCCCCCAAGGCTCTGCGGGAGTAATCGTGTAGGAAACCCGCCGACTCAACCCGGCGGGTTTCTCTTTGCAAACGTCAGCGGGAACGTCTTGGCCCGTCCGCGATTGTTTCGGTGGCGACGGATGCGAGGAGCGGGACAGTCCCGGCGAAGGCCATGCGGTGTAACGCCCGCATGGCCTTTGTCTCGCGGTTTATCTCAAATAGATACGCCGCCGGGCTCGAAATGCGTTGTCCCAGCGGCGCCTTGTCTCAAACTGGGCTCTGAAATCCAGTCCCTGTTAGAGAGCAATGACTGTGCCACAGAGATATGACCGCCGATCCTATGGTCCGCCGGTTCACGCTGGCGGGTCCCTTTTTACAAATCGAGGTCCGGCTTGTTCGTCTTGGAAATCGGCGCCGATGACGTAGGGGGCTGCTGTGACCTCCATGAGGTCAGCTCTCCAGGGAGCAGACAGCGAGCTTAATCGGAAAATTTTAAGAGAAGTTGCATCCAGATTGGCTGGTCCCGACTAGAGTGTATGGGCAGCTGTTATTATGGCACCATTCGATGGCCCAACTATCGCTGCCCTCCATAGGCGTTTCCTCCCTAAACTGCGGCCGCAGCGTGTCATCCGCGCTGCGGCCGTCTTTCGTTGTGGCATGGGTATGCCGTATGACGAGCCTTGGAGGCGCTCATCCAACCAATCTGGAATGTTGCCGCCGTGCTTTGCCATTCAGGAGTCCTTTCGAGCGTGTATCTCGCCGGTTCTCAGACTCAAAAGGAACGATAAGGCGCGCACGAAACGGGGGGTCAACTTCGATAGTCTTAGGATCGGAAAAATTTAGCGCAGTCGCATCCAGATTGGCTGGTCCCGACTAGAGGTATATGGGCAGCTGTTATTATGGCGCCATTCGAAGGCCTAAAACAGATTGGCGCCCTAGGGAGCGTCAGATGCATGCAGCCATCGATTGGATAATGCAGACCTCCGGCAACTTAAGCCTGGAGGAAGAGCGCGCTGCACGGGAGAAAGTGTCAAGTTATCGGGCGGAGAAGCCCGACGCGACCGAACAACGATTGGCGGTCGAAGGTCTTCGGTATCTGCTAAGCGTGCGGGTGTTGAACTTTTAGGCTTTCATCGGAGCCGATTTCTAAGACGAAAGGCCGGACCTCGATTTGTGAAAAGGGGCCCGCCAACGTGAACTGGCAGGCCGCGTCATATCCATGTGGCTTGCTAGGTGACTGGGATTTCAGGGCCCAGTTCGAAAGAGCGCCGCCGGGGCAGTGTATTTCGAACCCGGCGGCATATCTTTTTGAGACTATTCGACAGCGCGTAGGCGCGCGCACTCGCTCTTGATATCCCACAGTAACATGGCGATCTAGTTTAGAATTGTGGGAGCAGGGCGGGGCTCACTCGGCCCAGTTCACCCGAATTTCGGATTGGACGAGCATACAGCCTTTTACCCCGGCGCAGCGATCGAGCGGTAGGACGAGCATCTTGCTCAACCTGCGCTGCTTCTCTCTATCGAAAAGCGCGGGCGCCAGCTTGTCGGCTCTCCTCCGTGTCTCGATTTCCAGTTTGCCAAGCTCGTCAGGCGTAAGAGCCTTCCCGGCCGTCAGTATAAGCAAGTCAACGAGGTCGTGCCGCTGCAAGTCCAGATCTAGTATAATCAGTCCGAAAGCCCCATCGGGAATGCTCACGCGCCGGAAAATGCAGTCATAGCTGTTCTGGCAAAGCGAATATTGCTTAGCGGCTTCATACCTCATGCTGCATTCGGGAGGCGCTTCCATACGAACGACGCAGACCGCCAGATCCGGTGGCGCATTGGTTTTCGGGAGGGGAATAGCGCTCCGTCCCCGTCCGACGCCAGGGCCAGGAATTCCGTCCCAGGGTTGGCCATTGGCCTTGGTGTGATCGGCTGCCACAGTGATGCTGATGGGCTTTCCGTCCCCGGCCGAGCAGCTCACGGGGACTAACTGGGTGAAGAGCAGGACAAAAAAAATCCGGAAAGGCATGTTCGCTCCAAGGAAATTTTAAGAACAATTTACGCCTACCAGCGGGGTACCTGTCTAAGGCGTTTCCGTCTCTCGCCAGGCTTAATTTAGCGACCATGCCTGCTTCAGTCGTTCATTCCCAGGAAGGCATCAGGTCGGAGTGACCCGGATGTTCGGCCGGTGTCTCAGTCCACCGGGATTTCCACACGTACTCGCCTGTCGGAAGGAAGCGGGATGCTATGACGATCGCGTCGATACTGAGATGCCAGGATACCAGTAGCCTATGGTGTGCGCTGGAATTCAATTTACGACGCAAGAACCGAAGCTTAGGATCGGGTCACCGTTTCGGCGGCGCTTTGTACGAAAATGCGAGGAGAGGTATGATGGACCCCAAGCTCAAGTTGGAAGTGCCGCAACAGGTTCGAGAATTCGCCGAACAAAGCGTCGATCAAGCCGAGAAGGCGATCTCATCCTTTATGCAGTCGGCCGGCAATTCTGTGGCCATGGTGCCGGGACCGATGACGGACGTCGCCAAGCAGGCTCTAGTAATCACGGAGGCAAACTTGAAGGCCTCGTTTGACCACGCTCGCAAGCTTATGCAGGCCAAGGATGTCAAGCGAAGTGATGCAACTTCAGTCGGAATTCCTAAGGTCGCAGTTTGGAGCCGCGGCCGAGCAGTTCAAGCAGATGACCAGCGGCACCGACAAGGGAACCACGACGACTTAACGATAGCGATCGTTAAGCTTGCGAAACCGGAATGGAATGGTAGAAGGCCAACTCCTAAAATTTGGAGTGCAAATGGCTAAGAGGAAAACACCGGAACGGCGAGAGTGGACCGCGACGGATATCCATAAACTCAAGGGGCTCGCCAAAAAGAAGGCTGGGGTAGATAAGATTGCGCGAGCCTTGAAGCGCACCGTCGCAGCGACCGCTGTGAAGGCATCCAATCTTGGTGTGTCTCTCGACACGCGAGGGTAAGCCCCCCCTCGTATGCTGACCTAGGCCCGTTGGCAGGCGCCGGCGGGTCTCAATTTTTTCAGCATCCCGTCCGCTTTTGGTGGCGATCCGGCTATACTGACGTCCGGCTATCCGGATCAAACTGATGACAAAACGTATATTTCAACAGCTTGCTGCCTATAACCAGTGGGCTAACGCCCGCTTGTACGCCGCCGCACTCGATTTGTCGGATCAGGCCTACCGGCTGCACATTGGCGTGTTCTTCTCCAGTGTGCATGGCACTTTGAACCATCTGCTGCTGACGGATCGTATCTGGCTGAAACGACTGACTGGGGAGGGCGACCATCCCAGCCGACTGAATGCCATCCTGTTCGAAGATCGCGCCGAGCTTGCCCGAGCGCGCATAGCTGAAGATGATAGGCTCATCTGCATGGTCGATTCGTATGACGACGCTACGCTGGCCAGCATCCACAGTTACAGGACGACGTCGGGCATGCCCCACTCCCAAGCCGTTGCGGACATACTCCTGCATTTGTTCAATCATCAGACCCATCATCGCGGGCAGGCCCATGCTTGCTTGTCGATTTTGACCGGTGGCGAGCCCCCGTCCCTTGATCTGTTGGCGTTTCAGCGCGGCACCACCGCGCCCGACTTGGCGAAACTGATCCAGCCCTGAATCAGATCTCCTAGACGAGATCAACGCTCCGAACCTGCGCTTCCGGATTGGCCTCGATATATCGTTGCGTGGTCTGAAGATTCGTATGTCCAGCGAACATCTGAACATCCCGCAACGAACCACCGACGGTCGAGATCTTTCACGCGGTATTGGTAATAAAGGTGCATCTACCACTGTGACTAGAGCAGCCGTCAAAGCCGAGGTGCTGGTACCACGGGATCGGCATCGTCGTGGCCTCCTTAGCGACGCAAACGTCGGTTTTGGCTATCCGGAATTCACATCCTAGTTGTTGCGTAAATTTCAAAGAGGTCTTTGCACCACACGCCGTGTACTCCCACTGTGCTGGGAGGCCGGTTCGCTCCTGTGATTTTGGCCACTCAGATTTACTCGGCGCCGCCTTTGTTTTACGAACGCCCGCCGATCCTTGCCGCGGGGTTATATAGGTACCAGTACGCCAGCCAACTATTGACGTCTTGATCTCTTAGACGCGCCCGCTCGTGTGTTACGGTCTTACGACTGATCAAACCGTGCGTTGTAGGGCCTGGGCACCCGGGCAACACAATTACCCCGCGCCTTCTCCGCGCACTCATCGATGGCGGCCGTGATGGCCTGGAAATGCCGAAACACTGCCGAGGAATAACAAGCCGCCAGCGCAGCTACCTGCGGGATTTTCGGCTTGTCTTCTTTGATTGTTTCTTCTTTGATCGCTTCTTCGAAGCTTTTCTTGGTGATTTCTTGGCGGTTTTGGAAACGGCCTTCTTTACTTTCTTCACTCGTTTCTTTGCGGCCTTCTTCGCCCGCTTCTGCGGAGTTCTTGCAGCTCGGGAAACTGCCTTCGCTGCCTTCTTTACCGGTGCGGGCGTTCGTTTGGCGACGGCCTTTTTAGCACGCTTTGCCACGGCCTTAACCGCCGTTTCGGCCAGCGTTCCTGCGGCCTGAGCTGCGAGATCCGTCATCTGGTCGACGATCGGCTTACGCGGCTGCTCGGCTGCCTCGGTCTTCTCAGAGTCGTTTTTTTCGGTGTCCATGATCACTCCTGCAGTTGAGTGACAGGCCTAGTCCTTCGCTGAGGCCCATCTCAAGGCAGCCAGGTGCACGAAGATGCATGGTCTTCGCTCACCTGGCTCAAGAGGATGTCCTATGGCGAAACAGAACACCAGAAAGGAAACGGCTTTCTGCCGGGACGGTTCCTCGGAAGGCATGCAACCAAGCCTCCCTCAACGTCAAGTGCGCAGGGTGGCGCCCTCCTGGATTAAGCGGACGGCTCCTTGTCCTATAGGAGGATCCATAGCGGTGTCGTGGATGTTCTATCGGCTATTGACATTCAATCGGTCGTTCGGGGAACGAAGTTGTCCGTCGCCGATTGGTCGTGCACGATTTTTGCGACCTTTTGAGATCGATGTGATCCGGTCAGGTATAATTGTTGCGTTGTTGTGCGCCTTGTCAGCACCTGCCTCGGCTGAGCAAGGCCGTGCTTCGCACTATGGTCATGGAGATGATTCCACGGGCGCAAGACAGCAAGTGGCGAACGGTTCAACGCGCTTGCCATGACAGCTGCTCATCGCACCAGACCAATGGGAAGCAATGTGACGGTAACTAACCTTGCAAACGGCCGTTCTGTGCAAGTCCGCATCAATGATCGCGGGCCTTCACGTCGAACCGGCAAAATCATTGATGTCAGTTACGGAGCGTCGCGCGAGATCGGGATGGGCGGCACGGCAAGAGTTTTTCTGCGGTAGCATACGGAGGAAGCAATGGCTGACAAGACGAATTTTACCAAGGAAGAATGGACGTTGCTGCTGGAAAGCCCAATGATAGCTGGGATGGCCGTCACGGCTGCTGATCCGAGCGGGCTTTGGGGGCTTCTAAAGGAATCGTTCGCAGGAGGCACTGCGCTCACCCAAGCGATAACCGGCGCCAACACAAACGCTTTAGTAAAGGCCGTAGTCACCGAATTTTCTAACAGCGAGGGACGAAGCGCCGCGCGAGACGGTCTCAAAGCAAAGTTTGCGGCTAGTCAGCCATCAGACCTCAAGCTCAAAGCCATCGGCTCGTTACGACAGGTTTCTGCGCTGCTCGATGCAAAAGCTCCAGACGATGCAGCTGCGTTTAAAGCTTGGCTTCGCCAGATCAGTCAGAGCACCGCTGAAGCGGCCAGTGAGGGCGGTGGTCTATTCGGAATCGGTGGCGTTCAAGTAAGTGACGCCGAAAAGGCGACGCTTACTGAAATATCAACTGCTTTGGGTTCTTGAAGTGTAGTTGAGCGGTAGGCCCGATGAACCGACGTCACTACTCGCACTTTGGCGATAGGTTCAGCTTTCTCAACAGCGGATCCAAGCCATCTGAACGACGCTCTTTCACAGCAGTAACCCGTTTGGGCACCCGGCCAGCTGAGTTCTTCGTTGGCGACCTTGATGCACTGGCTTTCTGTTTGGTCGCCTCAAAAAGACTTCCGGTCATGCGGATCGTGCCAATGACGAGAGACGAGACGGGGAGGCGGCGAGTCAACAGCCTTCTATGGAGGCGCTGACTGGTTCGAAGGGGCTAAGTCTTCGACAGGTGGAACGTACACGACATCCACTTTCTCACTCTCGGTGTGCGTGTCCCGACGGAAAATAAGTGGCAAGCGATCGGTTTTGCTGCCGGCGACTTTCGGAAAAACGATCTCGGCCGGCTGCAGCAGCGCTGGCCGCTTGGCAGCTGCGGCAATCGCACCCAGCCCGGCCAGACATACTATTCCAAGCGCGACGGTCCGAACCACTTGGCTCGCTCCTGCGCGGATAGAGCGCAAAGGGTCACGATCGAATCGGTCTAGATTATGGCTGTGTGATTAGCTTGGTTAACGAGGCCAGGAGCCGGCCAACGCGAAGAGGCAGGCGCGCACCGCCTATCAGTAGAAGGTAGATGCGCTTGTGGCCCCAAAGGCGAGAAGCGCACCGCAGCAGCGCGATGAGCGAGCCACGCGATAGCCACTCGTTTTTTGCAGTGCGTCGGCGTGCTGATCGGGCAGCGGCGCTGTCGCAACTCGTGCATCTCCGTGCTCCGTCCCACGAAGGAACCTTGCGTTGCATATTGAGCCGAACTAATTTTGATCACCAGCGCAGCCTGATTGCCTACGTTCCGATCCTCCAACAGTGTGTAGTGCGATGACCCGCACGGCTCCGTTTTTTGCCAGCCCCAACGGACCGCGCGATCTTTTCTCCCGACGCGGATGATCGTCAGGAAGCGTGTTGCGCAATAGGCCGTTGATAGCAGGGGTGGGAGATGAAAGAGAAAGATCGGATTAGCGAATGCGAGTATCAGGGCGGTCTCGAGAGTTTGCTGAAAAGCGCCTTCAACACGCAACTGCAGCCGCTGAGGTCACTCGAGACCGCAACCAAAAAGCGGAGAGCGCTGAAGAAGAAGGCTGCAAACGATTCTGGGTTCACCAAATCAAGCACAATGGCTTCCGGCTGATGGTGCGCCCGGCCGCGCTTTCTACGAGATGACATTGGCGGAGCTGACACACGGGCTTTGGCCTTCGCGGGTCTCGCCGCGGCTGCCGCATCGCCGAACTGCAGCCGTTGTCGGTGCGCTCATACTGCTGGTTCGCGCGAGATGGACCACGAATTAGGCGAGTTCGCGGCTCGCGGACCGTTGCGAGTTGCCGCTTGCCGCGAAGAACTCTCCTGACACTTAGGGCAGCCAAACAGCAGCGCCTTGTGCCGGCAGCGACAAGCCGTTACTGCCACCCGACTTGAGTCAGAGTACAATGCTGACATCGAATCAGTTCCGCTGCCCGGAGCGCAAAGTACTGATTAGAGGTTATTGGGGGGACAAACGATGGGTCAGCACCGACATGTGTTGTTGCACGCATCCTCAAGACTCCAGGAAGCGGTCCAGGTCTTCACTCAACAAGAAATCGATGGACTCGAAGACGAGCTTGCCAGCTTCAACGCCCGTATAGAAGAGATTGAAGGAGGCGGACGAACGGACCCAGTGCTTGACGGGCTGAAGGCGCAGGCGATTGTACTGGCCAGATGTATTGATGAGCTTCGATGCTGCTTACGGACACATCATTAGCTACCGCAGGGTGTGTCTCCGTTGCTACACTGAATCGCGCTTGCTCTAGCGCAGCGCCTTCGGTTTCCTTGTCGAACTATTGTGGTAGAAGGCCGCTCGAATCAAAGGAGATCGAAGTGGCCAAGAAATCAAAGAAGATTGTTCGACGGGAATATACCAAAGCCGACGTGAAGGAATTACGTGCTCATTCGAAAGCAAAAACGCCAGTAATGAGGATCGCGAAACTGACAAAGAGAACGGTAGGTTCGCTGCGTCAGAAGGCATTGAAGCTCGGCATCCGTTTGGGCCATCGAAGGTAATACTAGGCTTTGCGAACACGCCGCCAACATTGGCCGCGGAGGCAATCCCAGCCGAACCGCCTGCGCAAGTGCAATCATCTGCGCTGACAACTTCTCGAGCAACGGTTATTGCCGTTGAACAGAAGTCAAAGGCCAAGAAGAAACGGGTGGTCAAGGTTGCAGCCAAACTACCGACATCTGCACGAACAATTGTGGTGGCGAGTAGTAACCCACGACAATCGAACCGCCGCCCACCAAATTGTCATTCGCTAACATCATTTCTGGACAGCTAGTGAGAGAGCTGTTCAACCTTCACTGATCCATTGGCGGCGAGAGGTGGCGACCGTGCATAAGGGGAATCCGAATCCGATGTAGCGGCAAATGCAGCCTGCTTGTCCGAGTATTGTCGGCTTTGGGGGATAAGCGGAAGTAGCCCGGTCGCCGAGCGAAGTCGCCTTTTGACCCGCAGCCGACATTGGCTGACGCATGATCAAGTTGACGGAGCAGCGGGAGGTCACGCCTTACAAGTGGGTGCACCCCGATCAGGATCGGTGAGGCCACATTGCAGAAGCGGACCTCGGCGTCAGCGCTTTGCATGTCGGCTAATGGACGAAAGGCGGGCCTCGCTCCAAAAGATGCCATTGAGCACGCGACGGTCATTTACCCGCCGAACGCCGCGCGACTTGTTGGGCAGCATCGGCTTGATCGCGGTCCATTCATAGTCGCTGAGTTCGTAGCGCATGATTCGAGGCTCCGGTTTCGGAGATTGAATCACTTCTCAAGCAGCGCCATCAACTCGCCATGACCAACGCGCAGTCGCTAATGCTCTGAATTTACTTACGGACATGGCTGGACTTGCCACTCGTTCGCCCCTGTAGCGAACGACCCCTTACAGACAACGGGCTTTGGCTCACCGCAGCTTTGGGCGCCCAGACTAACTCACCCGAACTATCGCCCCTTAATCGGAAAGAGAAGTAAATTAGGTCGGGACCGCAATTGGCAGCGCGGAAACTAAGCCAGTCCCAAGCCGCCATCGACGGCGAGAACCTGGCCCGTCAGCCATTGCGAGGCGGGGCCCGCAAGCTGGACAATCCATTCCGCGATGTCGTCGGGAACGCCGCGCCGACCGAGCGGAATCCGTGCGCGCTCGTCTTCCTTGACGGCTTCTGCCTGTTCCGCAGATAGGCCCATCATCCCGGTCAAGGCGCCAGATTCCGTGGGCCCGGCCGCGACCGCATTCACCCTTATTCCGAGCGGCGCGAGTTCTAGCGCCCAGCAGCGGGTCAGGTGTTCCAGCGCCGCCTTGCTGGCGGCGTAGTGGGATAGTCCCGCCGCCGGCCGGTGACCGAAGGTCGAGGAGATGTTGATGATGGTGCCCTGCGTCGCCTTCAGGTGAGGAAGGGCGGCGCGGGCCAGCAGGCTCGGACCGAGCACATTGACGGAAAAGATGTCTATGATCCGATCGGCTGTCGCATCCGATAACGGAAGGATGGCGCCCGCGCCGGCGTTGTTGACGAGCGCATCCACTCGGCCCCAGTTGTCGACCGCCGTGGCGATGGTCCGCTTGGCGTCTTCAGCAGAGGCGGTATTCGCAACGATGCCCGCGATATTCTTATGCTCCGCCACCGTTTGCTCGACGGGGCCGGCGCGGCGGCCGGTGATGAGCACCTTGTCGCCCTGGTTGGCGAAACGGAGCGCGGCCGCCCGACCGATGCCGGAGCTGCCGCCCGTTATGATCATGACTTTTTCGTTCTGCATGTTCGTTCGACTCATCTGTAAAGTTCGAAGTTGGCCAAAGCGGGCATAAACGACCGCTTCGGTTTCAGCGGCTCAGTGGTTGCGAGGTATTGAACCAGGGCGCGAATTCAAACGCGCCCTGGTTTGGCCTTAGCCCAACGAGCGGTCAGTAGTCCCAGAAGACCGGTACGAAACGGAAGGCGTCGCCGTCGGCCGCCACCCGGCCGATGGACGGGAACGGCAGGTGAGTGGCCACCAGCATCTCGCCGCTCTTAGCCAGCTCCCGCAAAAGACGGACCCGAACGCGCGCCGCCTCTTCGGGGTCGTGTTCGAAACCGTTGTGCCAGTCGGGCTGCTCGAACCCGACAGTAAACACGGCGTCGCCGGCGAACGTCAGCCCGTCGCCGCCGGACGCCACGCGGACCACGCTGTGCCCGGGGGTGTGACCGCCGGTGCGACGGGCGACCACGCCCGGCGCAATCTCGTGCTCCTCATCGAACGTCCGCAGGTTGCTCCCGTACTCGCTCACGAACCGCGTGGCGGCCGACCGAAGCGCGTCCGGGAAACCCTGCGGCATGGAGGTGTGGGAGAAATCGGGCGACTCCCAGAACTTGACCTCGGCGGCCGCCACGTGGATCCGCAGGTCTTTACGCAGTCGCTCCTTCACCCCCTCGACGAGCAGCCCGCCAATGTGGTCCATGTGCATGTGGGTCAGCACCAGGTCGGTCACGGACCCAAGATCGATGCCGGCGGCCTCCAGTCGCTTGATCAACTGGCCGGCCCGCGGCAAGTTCAAGTCCGGATCGGACCCTAGTCCAGCGTCAATGAGGATGGTCTTGCCGCCGCTACGCACCACGACCACGTTCAGCGCCCAGTCGAACGCGTCCTGCGGCAGGAACATGTCTTTCAGCCAGGCCGCGCGGTCGGCCGGGTCGGCGTTGTGTCCCAACATTTGGGTTGGGAGCGGCAGCACGCCATCGCTGACCACCAGCACGTCAATGTCGCCGACCTTCAGCGCGTAGCGCGACGGAACGAGCTCTTCGGGTCCCGATGTAACGGGGTATGAGGTGTTATGCAGGTTCATGTTCGTCTCCTGTTTCAAGGTAAAGGCGCCTGGTTGGTCTTGGTTCTGGCCGGTCTTGGTTGAGCAGGCCGCGCAGCCAGGGGAGCGCGGCCGCCATCGCTTGGGGCGTCTAGAGGTTGGTCACGCGCTCCGGATCGGCCGATGCGAGCGCCGCGGCGCGCTCGGCGCGGGGCGGGTAGATCCAGACAGTATTGATCTCCTGCTTGGTCTTCTTGGCGACGTCGCCGACCATCTCGACCTTGCGCTCCCAGCCGCGCGTGAACAGAGCGCCGGCTTCGCCGAGGTCGAGGCAGGTGACGTAGGCCTTCTGGTGATACGGCCTGGTCGGAACGCCCAGGAGTTCGGCGACGGCATTGTTGCCGGCAAAGGCGCCCATCCGCGTGGCGTGCTGGCACGACATCAGGGCGTAGTTGCCTTCGTCGTCGCATGCGGCCCGCGCAGCATCGCCGGTGGCGAAGACGCCGGCGACACCCGGCACGCGCAGATCGCGATCCACCAGCAGCCGGCCGAAATTGTCGCGCTCGGCCGGAATCTGCGCCGTCAACGGCGCGGCGCGAATGCCGGCCGCCCAGACCACTGTCTCGGTTTCGATGTGTTCGCCGGTCGACAGGGTGACGCCGGATTTGTCGAGCGAGGCGACGCCGGCCCCGAGCCGGGTCTCTACGCCGAGCTTGCGCAACGCTTCCTCGATTATTGGGCGAGGGCCTTCGCCCATGTCGGGAGCGATCGCACTGTTGCGGTCGACGATGATCACGCGCGTCTTGGCGTCCTTGCCAAGGATTTCGCGCAAGCGCGCGGGCAGCTCGGTTGCTGCCTCGATGCCTGTGAAGCCACCGCCGGCGACGACGACCGTATCGCGCCCGTTGATGGCCGGCCGGTCGGCCAGGCTGTGTAGATGCTTGTCGAGCGCGATTGCGTCATCGAGCGAGTCAACACTGAAGCCGTGATCGGCAAGGCCCGGAATGTTGGGGCGGAAGAGGCGGCTGCCGGTGGCCACCACGAGACGGTCGTAGGACAGAGTCTTTCGCGGGCCCTTTGGAGTCGTGATCTGCACCGTTCGAGCATCGGTGTTGATCGTCTCGGCGCTGCCCTGAATGTAGTCGACATCGATCGCCTTGAGGACGTCAAGCAGCGGCGCGGTCAGGGTTTCCGGCTTCGGCTCATAGAGCCGCGGGCGGACCACCAGCGTCGGCTCCGGTGCGATCAGTGCGATTTCGAGATCGTCAGGCGAAACGCCCTGAATGTCGCGCAGCCGGGCTGCGGAAAGTGCGGCGTACATGCCGGCGAAGCCGGCGCCTATGATGACTAGTCGCATGTGGTTTGCTCCTGGTTTTGAATGTTTTCGATGAAAAGACGTAAGCGAAGGCGCTAGGCCGCGATGAACGAGAGCAGCTCGGCGTTGATGAGGTCGGCATGGGTCGTGCACATACCGTGCGGCAGCCCCTCGTAGATTTTGAGAGTGCTGCGCTTCAGCAGCTTCGCCGACAGCGGCGCAGAATCGGCGACGGGCACGATCTGGTCGTCGTCACCGTGCAGGACGAGCGTGGGCACAGTGATGCTCTTCAGGTCCTCGGTGAAGTCCGTTTCCGAGAACGCCTTGATCCCATCATAGTGCGCGTTGGCGCCGCCCATCATGCCCTGGCGCCACCAATTCCAGATGATTGCTTCCGATGCCTTGGCGCCCGGACGGTTGTAGCCGTAGAACGGGCCGCTGGCGAAATCGAGATAGAACTGCGATCTGCCGGCGGCGAGCTGCTGGCGTAGGCCGTCGAACACTTCGATTGGCAGGCCGCCGGGATTGGCTTCCGTCTTCAGCATCAACGGCGGTACGGCGCTGATCAGGACCAGTTTTGCGACGCGATCCTTGCCGTGACACGCGACGTAGCGCGCGGCTTGGCCGCCGCCGGTGGAATGGCCGACGTGAATGGCGTTGCGAAGATCGAGGTGCTCGACGACCGCCGCGGCATCGGCGGCATAGTGGTCCATGTCGTGGCCGTCGCTCACCTGGCTCGAGCGACCGTGGCCGCGGCGATCATGGGCGATGACACGATAACCCTTGCCGACGAAGAAGAGCATCTGGGCCTCCCAGTCGTCGGAGCTCAGCGGCCAGCCGTGGTGAAAGACGATGGGCTGGGCGGATTTCGGTCCCCAGTCCTTGTAGAAGATCTGTACGCCATCCTTGGTGGTGACGGAGGTCATGGGATCAGTCCTTTGAGCGGGGAGTGTCGAAGAGTCTTTTTCCTTGCCGGTCGCCGAAGAGGGGCGGACGGTGAGCGAAGTCGCGTAAATGAGCGCGCCTGCGAGCACTTTCCGGCGCGAAGTAGTTGCAAGCTGGCTGATGGATTTGTTGCTGACCATTTTCTTGTCTTCCCTGGTGTTGGCGAATGCTCCGTGATGTCTTAACGAACCAGTCCTGCGGCTGCGCCAGCGCGATTGCTGTCATCGCAGAGCGATTGCTGTTACCGAAAGCGTCGTCGCCAATCGCTCGGGGTTTCTCCGGTCAGCCGCCTGAACGCCGCAGCGAAGGCGGTCTGGGAGGCATAACCAAGCGCGGCGGCGACCGACACGACCGACGCGTCGGTGTCGCGCAGCATGTTCATGGCCTGCTCGAGTCGGTGCTGGCGCAGCCAGGCATGCGGCGAAAGCCCGGTGCTTTCCTTGAAGGCACGGCAGAAGTGGAAGCGTGACAGGCCGGCATCCGAAGCCAGCGCCGCAAGGGAGACGTCCGCATCGCTGTCGGAGCGCAAGCGTTCGACGGCGCGGCGCAGCGCCGTGGGCGAGAGGCCCCCCATGGTCGGCTGGAAAGTGGTTGGCGAGCCGGTGTGCGCAGCGAGGAGGCGCGTGGCCAGAAGATCCGTTAGCTGCTGCCTGAACAGGGCGTCCAGGGCCTCACTGCCCTCAAGCACATCCGCCGCACTCAGGAGTAATCGAGATGTAATGAGATCGGGATGTCCCGTTCTTTCCAGCAGATCGCTGGGAGCGGCCGTGCCGGCTTCGCCGGCAACACGCTCGAGCGTTCTGTGCGGAAGGTAGAGTTGAACGACATGCATGGGCTGGTGAATGTCCCACCGGGAAGTCGAGCCGGCTGGGATGACCGTCACAACCCCGGGACGCGCCGTCGTAATCGCTGCTGATTTACCGGTGCGCCGCTCCAGCCGCTGTGAGCCGGCAGGGTAAGTCATGATGACGTGATCAGCCATCGGCTCGACGACGTCGTGCAGGGGATCATGCTTCCAATAGGCGATCGCGCCACTGGACGGATCGGAAGCCATGCGAAGTGGCGCGGTCTTGAGCACGCGTGCCATCTCCACATCGGCAGGACGCCCATCGGCAATCGGCGAGTTGCTCTGGCGCGCCTCAGACGCGGCCGGCGGATCTTCCGAAGGATCGCGCAAGATCGGCTTACTCATGGTTTTGTGCTCGTGTAAGGGGGGCCGGGTGCGGTATGACGAGCAAGCTTCCGCTAGTCGTCATGATCCGGAATGGTCAGGTTCTTTTCGTCGCTATCCACGACGAAACGGCAAGCAGACGCGCGGGCCCTGTCTTGCTCGCGATGCGCCGGGCGTCGTCAGTATCGATTTGTGGGCCTTGGTCGTGCCCGTCACTGGCGGAGCCCGGCCAGCCAGTCCTCGAAACGCACGGCGCCGAGCCGGGGATTCTGGCCCGGCGTGAGAGACCGATCGTCCAGTTCTGCTCCGAAATAGCGAGCATGGATGTCGGCGACGACCTTGCGGGGGTCCTTTGTCGCCGTCAGATATTGCCGGGCGAAGTCATCGAGAGTGAACGGTTCCGGTCCGGCCAGCTCAACGATGCCGTTGACCGGAACGCCGAGCGTGACGTCGGCCAGGGCGGCAGCGACGTCGTCCGAAGCCACGGGCTGAAACAGGGCAGGCGACAGCCTGACGATTTGTCCATCGGCAGAAGAATCGACGATCCCGCCGACGAACTCGAAGAACTGGGTCGCGCGCAGGATCGTGTAGGAAATCTTCGAGGCCTTGATCAGGCTTTCCTGCACCAGCTTGGCGCGGAAGTAGCCGCTTTCCGAAAGGCGGTCGACTCCGACAACGGACAGCGCTACATGATGGCGTACTGAGGCGGCGGCCTCGGCGGCGAGAAGATTGCGGCCTGACGTTTCGAAGAATTTCAGAACCGCGCGGTCCTCGAAGGAGGGCGAATTTGCAACATCGACGACAATCGCGGCGCCCGAAAGCGCCCTGTCGAGACCCTCGCCCGTGATCGTGTTGACGCCCGTACAGGGAGATGCCGCGATCACCTCGTGGCCTTTCTGACGGAGCTTGCTCGCGAGCTTCGTTCCGATGAGCCCGGTACCGCCAATAATGACAATCTTCATGACTTTCCCTCGACTTTCGGGCCACCAATGGCCTTGCTTGTGAAAGCGAGGGGAGATTGCGCCCAAGCTGGCCGAAAAGCCTTGCAGCCATGTTGGATTGCGATTGGATTTACCTTGGAAATTTGTCCAAGCGGCGCGCGGAAGCGCCAATTTCATTTGAGGATTATTGTCTGACGCGGGCAGGCACAAAGACGATTCGGACGCATCCCGGTTGGACCGCGGCTTTTCGATCTTCTGATCTTTCGGGGGGTAGAAGCAGGAGCAAGCGGTGCCGTTACTCCGGCAATCCCGCTCTTCGCAGACCTTCCACTGCTACCGCGAAATCCCTCGGTTGGACCAGCAGCCAGTCATCGAGCTTGCCAATGCGGAGCGTGGGATCGAGCCGACGCACGTGGTGCATGGCTTGTCGCGCTTCTTCCTCCCGGCCTGCCAGCGCATGGCTTGCGGCCATAAAGGCCGCAACCCGCAGCACATTCGGTACCTCCCGCCATGCCATCTCCAAACAGGCGACAGCCGCATCAAATCGCCCGGAATACAAATGCCCCATTGCGATTCCGGTCTGCGTTTGAAATGTCTCCGGATCCAGCGGACTGAGGCGCATGGCACGCGTGAAATATTCGATCGCATTATCATGTCTGCCAAGGGAAATTCGTTGGTACCCGCCGAGGTACCAGATCGTCGAGAGATTGGGATTGAGCACCATGGCCCTATCGACATAGGTGACGCAACTTTCGAGGTCACCGCCAAAATGAGGCCATGCGTGCCCGCCTCTGGTCAGAGCGACCGCGTCATTCTTTCCCAGCGTCACGGCGTGTCGGCACAATCGCGCAGCCTCGTTGCCGTCTGCCTCGCGATCGTTGAGCCAACGATTCATCTTGCGCCAGTAGTAGCACCAGGCCGCCATTCCATACGCGGAGGCGAACTCCGCATCGAGCTCGATCGCCTTGTAGAATAGAGGCAATGCCTCATCGAGGCCGGCCCTGCTCGCAAGGTGAAACTTGGTCAATCCACGCAAGTAATAGTCATAGGCGTGGAGGCTTTCGGTCGGCTTTCGGCTCGCACGCTCGATTTCGGCAAGCTCAAGCTGCGGCGCGATCGCACTAACGACGCCTGCGGCGACCGTGTCCTGCAGTTCAAAGATGTCGTCGAGGGTGCCTTCGAAACGCTCGGCCCAGAGATGCACGCCATTGGTCGCATCAATGAGTTGCCCGGTGATGCGCACCCTTGTCGCCACCTTGCGCACGCTGCCTTCAAGCACATATCGCACGCCCAATTCGCGCCCCACCTGTCGGACATCCACGGCCCTGCCCTTGTATGTGAAGCTCGAATTCCGGGCGATAACGAACAGCCAGCGTATCCGCGACAAGGCCAGGATGATGTCCTCAACAACACCATCGGCGAAGTACTCCTGCTCGGGATCACCGCTCAGGTTCTGAAACGGCAGGACTGCAACCGAGGGCTTGTCAGGAAGAGACGGCTCCTGGCGCTCATTCGAGTTAGCCTGCTCCGCGTTTCGGACGATAGCGCTATCGGGGCCTCTTGCCTCAACCTCGCCCACGAACCGGAGGCCCTTGCGGGCAATCGTTCGGATCAGGCGCTGTTCCTGGCCGCTATCGCCGATCGCTTTGCGCACCGCGTTGATATGGCTGGTGAGCGTTGATTCAGAGACGATGCGCCCGCTCCACACGGTGTCCAGCAGTTCATCCCTGGTGACGACGCGGTCGCGGGCTTGCACCAGGTAGACCAGCAGGTCGAACACCCTTGGGCCAATTGCAATTGCGGCCGAGCCGCGGGTGAGCTCCCGCCGATTAAGGTCGAGTACGTAGTCGGCAAACAGGAACTGCACCTTGGGCCCTTTGGTCGCATGCACGGGTGGCGAACACTGCGGCATAGCGCCAAAGCACCACCACCGGCAAGTCAAGGCATTGAGAGCACGTCGATAATCGGTAATATATTTAGATTTCTTGAAGCAGCGCGATTCGCTTTCGGTCCTGCGATCGGGCCACACGGCACACGGGGCGTCTTGTAGACATCGTGCCTCCGAAGCTCGGCCAATTTTGTCCCTTGCGCTCCAGGTCCCTCAAGAGACACGCTCCAGCGGTCCTGAGAATTTCCAGTCATCAGCGAAAAAGGATTGGGCCAATTCGCCGGGATACAACCGCCTAACTACGGTCTCCTCGATAGGAGGCCTTTTTTCTTGTCCGATGTCGCCTGTTGGCAGATGCCGTTGAAAAAGTCCTCTTCAGCTTATGAGCGAAATTTTTCAGCACTACTGGTGCGTCTAACACTCGGCGACGTGGTGGACCTCTTCGATTCACGCAAAACCGACCAGTGACTCCCGTACCTGTCTTACAAAGGCTCCCCGCGGCAGAGACAACCAAAAACTGACATTCGCGAGACCTTTGGGGCCGCTCCGCGCGGGGATCCGCCCGGCTTCGTTCGCATCCTCGATACGCGCACGCTTCTTGTGCCCCACCGGGTCGGCAACAACCGGCTCGACGCCATGTCGAATCTGCTGGTCAATCCGCGCATCGGAATTCTCTTTCTCGTACCCGGCATGAACGAGACGTTACGCATCAATGGCACTGCGCGTATTACGGACGACGCGCGGCTGCTGACGCCGAGCGCTATGCAGAACCGCGCACCCAAGGTCGGACTGGTTGTGACGGTCGAGGAGGCATTCCTGCACTGTGCCAAGGCGCTGGTGCGTTCCGAACTCAGGAACCCGGACAAACACATCGACCGCGCGATCTTGCCGAGCTATCCCAGCAATGCTGCTCGACCACGTCGAAGGACTGACGCGCGAAGAGAACGAACGGCAGACACAGGTGATGGCCGAACGCGGGCTTTACTAGAGGTCCACGACCAGCCGCTCTTCCGCGGAGCCCGCTACGCAAGCCATGAGGCTTCGCGCACGCTCGGCCGGTGAAAGCACGCGATCGCGGTGCACGGGCGTGCCTTCCAGCCAATCGATACGGCACGCACCACAGATTCCGCCGCAGCATGAGGCTGGAATGTCGATGCCGGCACTTAGCAGTGCGTTGAGCATGCTCTCGCCGAGCGCCACCTCGATCTCGCGCTGCGAGCGCGCAAGGACCAGCTTGAAGGGCTTGGCCTCGGGATCGATAGGTAGCGGTGGCGGCACGAAGCGCTCGACGTGAACTCGTTCGGGCGGCCAGCCTTGTGTTGCCCGCTCGAAGGCATTCAGCATGTCAAGTGGCCCGCAGCACGCGAGCATCGCCTCCCGCGGTGCGGCGTCGATCAGTGCCTCAAGCGGGGGGCGGCCGGACACGCCTGTATCGTAGACGATTGCTTGGCCGCTCGCGCGATGCGGCGCGAGCATCGTGGCGAGCGGTGGTTCGCCACGCACAACGACATATAGCGTGAAATCTCCGCCGCGCCGCGCGAGGTAATTGGCAGCCGACAGGAGCGGCGTAACGCCGATACCACCGGCGACGAATGTCACGTGAGGCGCTCCGTCAGGCTGCAAGCCGCCGCGCGGCAGCGACACGACGAGTGTGTCGCCAGCTCTCAGCCGGTCGTGGAAGGCGATAGATCCACCCCGGCCGTCCGCTTCACGCTTGACCGCAACGACATAGCGCATGTTGTCCGCCGGATCGTTGCACCGCGAGTAGGTGCGGACGAGGCCGCCAGGCAGATGTATGTCGATATGTGCGCCGGGCCTGAAGGGAGGAAGCTCCCAACGGTCCGGATCGCACAGGGTGTACATCCTGATGCCGGGGCCACTATCTTCGATGGCCTCAACGACCGTCTTGATGCCACGTACAGGCAGGCCAGCCATCAGTCAGCTAAGTCTCCACGGCCGCGGAAGTCGCAGCTCTCGTTCGATCATATTGGTAACGTAGCAACTCGGAGCCTCATCAAGGAAGCGGCGCCGTGCCCGATTTGCGCAGCGCGCTTTCGATCTTCGTCAAAAGCTCCAACATACAGAACGACTCGTTCGAGCGACGCCATCCCGAAGTTGAATTGGCGAAGCAAAATGAAATTGCTTTGAAATTGGAGCGCCAGCAGGACGCGCGCAGTTGATACCGCCGCTATAGCGTCCGAGCTAATTGTTTTGTGAGTTGTGTCCGGCCGCCACGAGCTTGCTGGGAAACCACATGAGAGCCCCGGCGACAGGTCGCTTGCAATGTTTAGTAATTTATGTTTTACTAAACAAATCGAGCTTTGCCGGTCCTTAAGAATCCGGGTAGCGCGAGGGAACGTCAGTTTAGTCACTTAGCCCGTCAAGGACTGTGTCGCACTGCTCGAAGCATTCGAGCGGGCAGGAACGCCGCGCCATGTCGATGGCCGGTTCAACAGGAGGGAAATGCGCATGAACAATAGCATGAAGGCGCTCTTTGCTGCAGGCGGCGCACTTGCCGCCGCGCTCTGCATCGGAGCGGCGACCACGCCCGCGCAAGCGCAGGGTAAAACCATCACGCTGTGTTGGGCCGCATGGGACCCGGCCAACGCGCTGGTCGAACTGTCGAAGGATTTTACCGCCAAGACCGGGATCGGCATGAAGTTCGAATTCGTGCCCTGGACCAATTATGCCGATCGCTTTCTGAACGAACTCAATTCACGGGGGTCGCTGTGCGATCTCATCATCGGCGATTCACAATGGATCGGCGGCGCCGCGGAGAACGGCCAGTACGTCAAGCTGAACGATTTCTTCAAGAAGGAAGGAATCAGCATGGACGACTACATGCCGGCCACCGTGGTCGGTTATTCGCAGTGGCCGAAGAACACGCCGAACTATTGGGCGCTGCCGGCCATGGGCGACGCGGTGGGCTGGACCTATCGTAAGGACTGGTTTGCGCGCCCCGACGTGCAGAAGGATTTCAAGGCCAAATATGGCCGCGATCTCGCTGTGCCGAAGACGCTCGATGAGCTGCGCGACATCGCACAGTTCTTCCAGGGCCGCGAGATCGATGGCAAGAAGGTCTATGGTGCATCGATCTATACCGAGCGCGGTTCGGAAGGCATCACCATGGGCGTTTCGAACTATCTCTACGACTATGGCTTCAAATATCAGGACCCCAGCAAGCCGTATGCAATGGATGGCTTCGTCAACTCGGCGGGTGCCGTCAAGGGCCTCGAAGCCTACAAGGAACTCTACAAGTGCTGCACGCCCCCCGGTGCTTCCAACTCCTACATGTCGGAAGGTCTTGATGCGTTCAAGTCCGGCCAGGTGGCGCTGCAGATGAACTTCTTCGCCTTCTTCCCGGGTCTCTACAAGGACCCCAATGTCGGCGGCGACAAGATCGGCTTCTTCTCCAATCCCGCCGCTACCACCCAGGCAACCCAACTCGGCGGACAGGGCATCTCCGTCGTTTCCTATTCCAAGAACCAGGGTGAAGCGCTGCAATACATCAAATGGTTCGCTGGCGGGGATGTGCAGAAGAAGTGGTGGGCGCTGGGCGGCTATTCCTGCGCCAAATCCGTGCTGAACGACCCGAGCTTCCCGGACAGCGCGCCGTTCGCCAAGGAGTTCCTGAAGTCGATGGGTATGGTGGTCGATTTCTGGGCGGAGCCCTCCTACGCGCAACTCCTGCAGGCCGAGCAGAAGCGCGTGCATGACTACGTGGTCGCCGACAAGGGGACTGCTCAGGAAGCGCTCGACGGGCTGGTGAAAGATTGGAAAGCCATCTTCAAGGAAGAGGGCAAGAAGTTCTAGGATAGCGGCCTGGAGCGCGGTTCGCTCGCGCTCCAGGCCATTCTTTTCCGCAATACCAGGACTCTCCTCCGAAGCCGACGATCGCGGCGCATCAGGACCAGCCGACGCCATGAATGATTTGAGTGCCTCATCGCGGATCACCTACGGCGCTGTGCCCCTGCAGCCGGGCTTGGTGCGCCGTGTCCGGGGCTTGTCCGACAAGGCTCTCGCTTGGCTCTTCATTACCCCGACGATCGTGCTGCTGCTGGCGATTAATATCTTCCCGCTGGTCTGGACCATCTATCTGTCGTTCACCAACTATCGGGCCAATCGGTCGAACGCACCGGTGAAGTGGCTGGGGATCGATTGGTACCAGACGATCCTGACCGATCCGGACATCTGGGCGGCGATGCAGGTGACGGCACATTTCGTGTTCTGGACCGTCGTCATCGAGACCGTGCTTGGCTTTGGTCTTGCCTTCCTGATTGACAAAAAATTCCGCGGCCACGGCATGTGGACCACGATCATTCTGCTGCCGATGATGCTTTCACCGGCCGTGGTCGGCAATTTCTGGACGTTTCTCTACCAGCCGCAGATCGGGCTTTTCAACTATGTGGTCGCTTTCGTCACCGGCCGCTCCGCATCGTCGTTCCAGATGCTGGGCGACGTGACTCTCAGTCCCTGGGCAATCGTCATCGTCGATGCCTGGATGTGGACTCCTTACGTGATGCTGATTTGCCTTGCCGGCCTGCGATCGATTCCGGACTACATCTACGAGGCGGCGGAGGTCGACCGCGCGTCGAAATGGCGGCAATTCTGGTCGATCACGCTGCCAATGGCGTTGCCGTTCATCATGCTCGCGGTGCTGTTCCGCGGCATCGAGAACTTCAAGATGTTCGACATGGTCAACTTGCTCACCGGGGGCGGACCAGGTTCGACCACGGAGGTCGCCTCGATCACGCTCAAGCGCGCGGCCTTCGAGAGCTGGAGGACGGGCTATTCCTCGGCCTTCGCGATCATTTTGTTCGTGACGGTGTTTGGACTAGCCAACATCTACGTCAAGGCGCTGAACCGGGTGAAGAGCCGATGAGCATCGCCAACACAGCCCATTCCGTCGTCGAACCATCGCGCAATACCAGGCGATTGGCGGGCTCACTCGTGGTTCTCTACGCCGTGATCACGATGATCCCCCTGGTCTGGATCGTTCTCACCTCGTTCAAGTCGCCGGACGATGCGATCTCCTATCCGCCCAAGGTCTTCTTCACGCCATCGCTCGAAGGCTTCTGCAATCTCTTCACCACGCGCTCGCGCCAGACGCCGGAATTCATCCGCACGCTTGGACCGCCGCAAGGGCTTTGCGACGACATTGCGCGCAGTCGCAATATGGTCGTCGCCGGACCGTCGAATTACGTGCCGCGTTTCGTCAATTCGCTGATCATCGCCTTTGGCTCGACCGTGCTCGCGGTCGCGCTCGGAACGTTGTCGGCCTACGGTTTCTCGCGGTTCCGCGTGCCCCTGAAGGACGATCTGTTGTTCTTCATCCTGTCGACGCGAATGATGCCACCCATCGCGGTCGCGATCCCGATCTATCTAATGTACCGCACCATCGGGCTGTCGGACACGCGGCTCGGCATGATCCTGCTCTATACTTCGGTGAACGTCTCGCTTGCCGTTTGGCTGCTGAAAGGTTTCATCGACGAGATCCCACGCGAGTACGAGGAAGCGGCCATGATCGACGGCTATACCCGCTTTCAGGCCTTCGTGAAGGTGGTGCTGCCGCAGGCAACGACGGGAATCGCGGCAACGGCGATCTTCTGCCTGATCTTCGCTTGGAACGAATACGCCTTCGCGGTGCTACTGACCTCCGGCAATGCGCAGACGGCGCCCCCCTTCATTCCGATCATCATCGGGGAAGGCGGGCAGGATTGGCCCGCGGTCGCCGCCGGCACGACGCTGTTTCTGGTACCGATCGTCGTGTTCACGGTGCTGTTGCGCAAGCATCTGCTGCGGGGCATCACCTTTGGAGCGGTGCGCAAATGAGCCTCGATGCCCATACCCCAATGCCGGGTCGCAGCCTCGCGGACAGAATTCTGCGGCGCGGTCCGCTGGAAGCCATCGCGACGACGATTATTGCCGCGGGCGTCGTCATGCTGATGCAGCCGGTTTCGCTGACGCTCTATTCCTGGTCGTTCGCGACCACGCTGTTCGGCACAGTGCTGTTCACCATCGTCTCCAAGGTCAGGGAGTAGGGCGGATGGCGCAAATAAGAGTCGAAGCGCTCGACAAGTCGTTCGCAGATTTTCATGCCGTCAAGGCAGCCAGCTTCACCGTGGAAGACGGTCAGTTCCTCTGCCTGTTGGGGCCCTCCGGCTGCGGCAAGACGACGACCCTGCGCATGATTGCCGGGCTGGAATTACCGACGGCCGGTACCATCCGGCTCGATGGCGAGGATGTCACGATGAACCGCGCATCGGCCCGCGACATCGCCTTCGTGTTCCAGCTCTTCGCCCTCTATCCACACATGAATGTTCGGCGAAACATCGGTTTTCCCTTGAAGTGCGAGGGCATCGGCGCGGCGGAGGCGGACTGGCGGGTGGTGGAGGTGGCGCGCATCTTGCGCATTTCGCATCTTCTCGACCGTCCCGTGTCGGGTCTTGCCGGCGGCGACCGCCAGCGTGTCGCGCTTGGGCGGGCGATCGTGCGCAAGCCGAAATGTTTCCTGATGGACGAGCCGCTCGGCGCACTCGATACCGAAATGCGCGAGGCGATGATCCATGAATTGCGCGCGCTGCATGACCGGCTCGGAGCAACCACGGTCTATGTCACGCATGACCAGCTCGAGGCCATGGCGATGGCTGATATGATCGCCGTGATGAACAACGGCGTCGTCGAGCAGATCGCGAGCCCACGCGATATTTATGACCGGCCCGCGTCGCTGTTCGTTGCGGACTTCATTGGCTCGCCGCCGATGAACTTCCTGCCGTTCCGCGGCAGCCTGCAAGCCGGCGCGCAGGCAGTCCGGCTCGGCGGTCGCGACGTCACCGTTCCCGCGGCGCGTGAGGCGCTGCCGGAAAGCGATCTCGTCCTCGGGGTCAGGCCCGAGCATGTGCGTTTTTCCGATCGCGGCGTCCTGCGTGGCGAGGTCTATGGGTCGGAGTATCTAGGCACCACGCAGATCGTGACCGTGACGACGCGCTATGGCGCGCTGAAGGCCCGGTCGCCTGCCAGTGTGTCGTTCCGGACCGGAGAGAATGTCGGGCTCGACTTCCGGCCCGATACGCTGTCGATCTTCGACAAGACGTCGGGCAGGGCTGTCCGCACCGTGTTGCATGAGGGAGGCACGCATGGCTGAGGTCGAGATCAGGGCGGCTTCCAAGGCGTTCAAAAAGACGCAGGCCGTCATCGACCTGTCGTTGACCGTCGGCGACGGCGAATTCGTTGCCTTGCTCGGGCCGACGGGGGCGGGCAAGACGACGACATTACGCCTCATCGCCGGATTGGAAATGCCGGACTGTGGTTCGATCCGGATCGGCGGCCGCGACGTGACCGGCAATGCGCCGGCCGATCGCGACATCGCTTTCGTATTCCAGCAATATTCGCTGTATCCGCATCTGAGCGTGTTCGAGAACATGGCTTTTGCGTTACGCGCGCCGATCCGCCGCGTCCCGGAAGGCGAGATCCGCGCAAAAGTGCGCGAGGTCGCGCGTCTTCTCCACATCGAAACCAAGTTGGAGAACAAGGCAACGCAGTTGTCGGGTGGACAGATGCAGCGGGTCGCGATCGGCCGGGCCCTGGTGCGTTCGCCCGCGATCTATCTGATGGACGAACCGCTCTCCTCGCTGGATGCCAAGTTGCGCGGCGAAATGCGGCTTGAGCTCAAGCGTATCCAGACCGATCTCGGCGCGACCATCCTCTATGTCACCCATGATCAGACCGAAGCGATGACCATGGCGTCGCGCATCGGCGTCATCGAGGGCGGGCGGCTGCTGCAGATAGGAACACCACGCGAGATCTACGAGAACCCAATCAACGCCCATGTCGCCGCGCGGCTTGGCCAGCCGGCGATCAACCTGTTGCCGGCGGCTCTCTTTGCCGGAGCGCCGGCCGGTGCCAGGACCGTCGGCGCGCGTACCGAGCACCTTACGATCGCGTGCGGCGTCGGCGATGTTCAGGCGACCGTCAAGCGGATCGAACATCTCGGCGATCAGAGCCACCTCCATCTCGACCTTGGCGGCCAATCGGTCGTGACGTTGTCCGACCCCGAAGCGAGGCTCGGCGCCGGGGATATCGTCTCGCTTCGCCTCAACAAGCCGCTGTTCTTCGATGCAGATGGCGGGAGGGTCGCGGCATGAGTCTCGATCGGGCAGCAAGGGAAAAACTGGTGCGGGCGCTCGCAGCATCGATGATCGAACACGCCGAGGAACTGACCAGCCTCGACCAGGCGATCGGCGACGGCGATCACGGATTGAACATGAAGCGCGGTTTCGAGGCCGTGCTTGCGACACTGCCCGGCCTCGCGGACAAATCTTTGCCGGAGATGCTGAAGTCGATTGGAATGACGCTGGTCATGAAGGTTGGCGGCGCTTCCGGGCCCTTGGTCGGCACTTTCTTCATGGAGCTCGGCAAGGCGCTTCCGGAAGCGCCGGCACGCGCCGATCTGGTCGCGGCCACCGACCAGGCGATCAACGCTGTCAAGACGCGCGGGCGTTCGGAAGCCGGACAGAAAACCCTGCTGGATGTTCTGGTGCCGGTGCAAGGCGTACTGGCTGGGGGCGGCGACGCCGGGGCGATTGCGGCCGAGGCGGCACAGGCCGCCGATCGCACGACGCCGATGCTTGCGACCCGCGGCCGGGCGTCCTTCCTCGGCGAAAGATCGATCGGTCATATGGACCCGGGCTCCCGCTCGGCGTCCCTCCTGATCAGCGCAGCGGTTGCTGCGCTGGAATTCGAGGCAATTTCATGAGCAATTCAAGTTCCGGCAATGTCGGCATCGTCATCGTTTCGCATTCCTCCAAAATCGCGGAAGGCGCAGCGGACATGGTGCGTCAGATGGTAGGCAATGCCGTGCCGCTCGCCTGGACCGGCGGCGATACCGATGGAGGGCTCGGCACCAATGTCGCCGGTATCCTCGAGGCAATCGAGGCGGCCTGGTCGTCGGCCGGCGTGGCGATCCTGGTCGATCTTGGCGGGGCGGAGACGAATTCGGAGATGGCGGTAGAGATGCTGGCCGAAGATCGACGTGCGCGCGTCGTTGTCTGCAATGCGCCGGTGGTGGAGGGCGCCGTGATCGCAGCGACCGAGTCCTCGGGCGGTTCGTCACTTGCTGCCGTCAAACGTAGCGCGGAGGAATTCTATGCATGATGTCAACGCCAGCCGGGCGTCTAACGCCTTCGTGCCGCTGATGGCCTCGGCGGTTCTCGTCAATGCCGTCGGTCTTCATGCGCGGCCGTCGGTCAAGCTCACGCAGTGCGCGAAACGCTTTGCGGCGAAGATCGAACTCGCGCTTGCGCCGGACGGTCCCTGGACGGATGCGAAGAGCCCGGTAAAGGTGATGCGCGTCAAGGCCCCGCAGGGAGCGACGCTGCATTTCCGCATCACCGGCCCCGATGGCACGGCAGCGCTTGCTGCCGTGCTTGCGCTTGTGCATGACGGTTTCGGCGAGGCCTGATCGCGGTGGCAGAGATCCATCTTATCGGCCGTGCTGCCTCACCGGGTCTCGCGATCGGGCCGGTCACCATGCTGACTGCGGCTGTGGTCAGGCGGGCGGCGAGCGACGATCCCGCGCAGGAGGCGGCGGCACTGCGGGCGGCAATTGAAGGCGCGAGGGCGGAGATCGCCGAGCAGATCAAGACGATTCAGGGCGAGGTGGCCGACATTCTGGAATTCCAGGTCGCCATGCTTGAAGATGATGCGCTGGCGGATGCGGCATATGAGGTCATCTCGGAGGGGATCACTGCCCACCATGCCTGGCGCTTGGCACTCGACGTGGAGATAGCTGGCTATCGCGCTGCCGAAGATGAATATTTCCGTGCCCGTGCCGCCGATATCGTCGACATCCGCGATCGCGTGCTCGCGCATTTGAGCGGCGTGGACACCGTCGCCAGGATTACCGGTGGCTCGATCGTGGCGGCTGACGACATCACGCCTTCCGCTTTTCTTGCCGCCGACTGGTCACACGGCGGCGCCATCGCGCTGGCCGGGGGCTCACCTTCCTCGCATGTCGCGATGTTGGCGCGGGCGCGCGGGGCGCCCATGGTCGTCGGGCTCGGTCCGTTGTCGTGGAACGGGCAGCCGCCGGCGTTGGCACTGGTCGATGGCGATGCAGGAAGCGTGATCTTCGATCCCGAGCCGGAAACGCGTCGCCTGTTCGAGCAGCGCATGGCGGCTGCGAACGCTGCGCTGGCCGCCGCCGAGAGCGCCAGGCTTGCGCCTGCCTATACGGCCGACGGCCGGCGGATCGCGGTTCTGCTCAACATTGCCGCCCCTGAAGACCTTGCAGGCCTCGATCCTGCAATCTGCGACGGCATTGGTCTTGTGCGCACCGAATTTCTGTTCGAGACGTCTCTTGGCCTGCCCGACGAGGACACGCAATATGCAGTCTATCGGCGCATTCTCGACTGGGCCCAGGGAAGGCCGGTGACGATCCGCACCCTCGATGCCGGCGGCGACAAGCCAATCAAGGGCCTGACGATCGATGGTGAGAGCAATCCGTTTCTCGGCCTTCGCGGCATTCGCCTCTCGCTTGCGCGACCGGAGGTGTTTCGCGTGCAACTGCGGGCGCTGTCGCGCGCGGCGGTGCACGGGGTACTGAAAGTGATGCTGCCGATGATCGCCGTTCCCGGAGAGTTCGATCGTGCAGGTGTCATGCTTGACGCCGAGTTCGCGGCGCTCAGGGCGGAAGGGACCGCTTGCGCCCGGCCGCCGCTCGGTATCATGATCGAGGTTCCGGCGGCCGCGCTCTGCGCCGAGGATTTCGACGCTGCGTTCTATTCGATCGGATCGAACGATCTGACCCAGTATACGATGGCTGCGGCGCGCGATATCGGTTCGGTCGCCGACCTCAACGATGCGGGCCATCCGGCGGTGCTGACGTTGATCGCCCGGACCGTCGAGGCCGCACGCAAGCTCGATGTCGAGGTCTCGCTCTGCGGCGACGCTGCCGCCGACACCCGCCTGACGAAGGCGCTGCTTGCGACCGGACTGACGAGCCTTTCGGTGGCACCGGTTGCGGTAGCGCGGCTCAAGGCGGCGATCGCAAAGGTAGGGTCATGACGAACGAAGCACGCGAAGATACCCGCGGGCCTGGTGACAGCAATGTCGCCGACTACAAGCTCATCCTGCGGCGGGTACTCGACAACCGGCCTTCCGGGACCCGGCTCAAGCTCGCGGCGGCACTGGGCAAGAACCGCTCCTTCGTGACCCAGATCACCAATCCGGCCTATCCGGTGCCAATTCCGGCGAAACATGTCGCGATTATCTTCGATGTCTGCCATCTGTCCGGCGCCGAGCGCGCGGCATTCCTGGAGGCCTACGGACGCGCGCATCCCGGCCGCCTGCGCACATCCCATCGCGAAGCGCGCACGCGCACTATCGCGGTGACGGTGCCGGATCTCGGCGACGACAAGAAGAACCGCGCGCTCGAACAACTCGTCATCGATTTTGCGGCGCAGCTCGCGCGCTACGCCGAGAGCGTCGGCTGATGGATTGATCCGGACAGAAAAATGAGGCACGGGAGGGCGTTTATGAAAAAGCTGATCAACGGCGCCGATACGGTACTCGAAGAAAGTCTTGACGGCTTTGCGGCCGCTCATGCGGATATCCTGCTTCTTGGTGCCGAACGCAAATTCGTGCGCCGCCGCACCTTGAAGCCCGGCAAGGTTGGCCTGCTTTCGGGCGGCGGTTCAGGGCATGAGCCATTGCATGCGGGCTTTGTCGGCCGCGGTATGCTCGATGCCGCCTGTCCCGGCCAGGTCTTCACCTCGCCGACGCCAGACCAGATCATCGAGGCTGCAGAGGCCGTCGACACCGGCGCAGGCGTGCTATTCATCGTCAAGAACTACGAAGGCGATGTGATGAATTTCACCATGGCTGCGGAGATGACCGGGCGGGAAGTTGCAAGCGTGGTGACGAACGACGATGTCGCGGTCGAGAGATCGACCTACACGACCGGTCGCCGCGGTGTCGCGGGTACGCTGATCGTGGAAAAGATGGTCGGCGCGGCGGCCGAGATCGGAATGCCGCTTGCTGCTCTCAAGGCACTCGGCGATGAAATCAACCGGCGTACGCGCTCGATGGGCGTGGCGCTGTTGCCGTGCACCGTGCCGGCGGCGGGGCGGCCGAACTTCACGCTGGCCGACGACGAAATGGAAATGGGGGTCGGTATTCATGGCGAGCCTGGCCGACGCCGGGTACGGCTGGCTTCCGCCGATGCGATTGCCGAGGAACTCGTTGGCGCGATCCTCAAGGACCTTGCGCCGGAGCCGGGCAGTGAAGTTCTGCTTCTCGTCAACGGGTTCGGCGCAACGCCGCTGATCGAGCTTTATTTGATGGTCAACAGCGCCAAGCGAATTCTGGAAGGTGCGGGGATCACGGCAGCGCGGTTCCTGACCGGATCCTACGTCACATCCCTCGACATGGCTGGCGTGTCGATCACCGTGTCCGTGCTCGATGGCCAAGCAAAGGAATTGTGGGATGCTCCCGTCCACACGGCGGCGCTGCGCTGGGGCACATGATCACCTCTCGCGGCATATTTTTCGTTGCAGCCGAAGACCTGTCGGGCCCGTTCTACCTTGGCTAGTCTCGGCAAGGGGGTTGCTCAACATTGGCCTTATTTGAGCGCGATCGATCCAATAAGGGCAGACGTGCCGCCAAGGCGGCACATTTGCCAAGAAAACCTTTGATCGACGGCAAAGGGGAGCAAGGTTCGATAAGAATAGCCCGATTGGAAGGTCCGCTCATGGCTTTCCGTCAGGTGATCTCGCGGCCCACGTAATGCCCGCCCAACTGAAGGCTGCCGCACGCGCAAGTGGGGTGCAGAATCGTCTGCCGTTTCGCGCGACACGCAGGTTCCGAGGCGGCCAAAGCGCTATTCACCGGTGTCACGAAGCCGCCGCCGCCAAGAGATACGACTACATGCTCCAGCCTGGCAAATTCCTCGGCCGTGATTCCCTTGCGTAGTCGCGGATGCTTACGGCGGTCGATAAACACATAGCGCTCGTCGAACAGATGTCTGGTTCGAAGACTGGGCGGCGCATCTTGCGCTACCTGCTGTATAAAGACGTGAACCGGCACATGGATCTGCGGACCCTGAGATCGCCGGCCGGCTCTGAAGCCTGCCGGTCAGATGCAATGCCCTGATGAACCGGCACGAGGCTCTCGCTCTTCGAACGGGTGACCACCGCGCTTGCTTTCGCTGCGCATTTATACCCAGCCACCATCCACCACGTAGTGCTGCGCGGTGCAGGCCGATGCTTCGTCGGATGCAAGGAAGACCGTGAATCTCGCGATCTCGTCCGGCATGAGCTTCCGCTTCAGGCATTGGCGGCGCAGTAGCTCGGCCTCGCTTTCCGGCGTCAGCCATTTTTCGAGCTGGCGCTCGGTCATGATCCAGCCGGGCGCGATCGCGTTCACGCGGATATTGGAGGGGCCGTAGTCGCGTGCGAGCGAGCGCGTCAATCCGATCACGCCGGATTTGCTCGCCGAGTAGGCCGCCATGCCGCCTTGTCCCACCATCCAGGAGGTCGAGCCGAAATTGATGATGACGCCTTGCTGGGCCGCCTTCATGCCCGGCAGCACGGCTTGTGCTGCGAAGAATTGGTACTTGAGGTTCACCGCGATCCGGTCGTCCCAATACTCCGGCGTCACCTGATCGGCCGGGTGCCGTTCGTCATGCGCCGCGTTGTTGATGAGGATCGTGATCAGCCCGTGGACCTTGCAGGATTCAGCGATGCCCGCGCGCAGCGCAGGGATATCCGTGACGTCGACATGTGCAAAGTGAGCGGCAAGTCCTTGGCTGGAAAGCTCCCGCGCGAGACTCATGCCCGCCTCGTCCGCGATATCGAAGAAGACGACGGTCGATCTCTGGCGCGCGAAGCCGCGCACGATCGCTTCCCCGATTCCGGATGCGCCACCGGTGACCAGGACGACTTTGCCGGCGAGATCGGGATAGATGGCGGCCATGGCTTCCTCCCAAACGGCGCGCGTGTGGCTGAAGGCGGGGTTTCGTGCTTTACACGTCGCTGAGCCTTGTCCACATGCTCTGATTATGGCTCGATCGGACGGCGGCGGCGATGAATTCCATTCCTTCAATTCCGTCGGCGAGCGACGGCAGGTCGGGACAGGCAGCGTCTCCGGAGCGGATCATCTGAGCAAACTGGCTGTAAAGTGTGGCGAACGCCTCGAGATAACCTTCGGGGTGCCCGCTCGGCAGTCGAACCTGAATCGGAGGAGCGTCACCGGAGATGGCGCCGCCTCGCGTAAGAAGTTGCTTGGGCCTGCCAAATTCGGTGAACCACATCTGGTTCGGATTGTCCTGGCGCCACTCAAGCCCGGCCTTGTCGCCGTAAACGCGCAGCTGCAGACCGTTTTCGCAGCCTACGGCAACTTGACTGGCCCACAGCATCCCGCGTGCGTTGCCTTCAAAACGTAGCAGTATGTGCACGTTATCGTCGAGCCGTCTGCCCTCCACGAAAGTCGACAGGTCCGCACTGACAGCCGCCGTTTTTAGACCCGTGACAAATCGTGCAAGGTTATAGGCGTGCGTACCGATGTCTCCGATAGCACCGCCCGGTCCTGAACGAGCAGGATCCGTGCGCCAATCCGCCTGCTTGCTTGAAAGTGGGCGCGTTAGCCAGTCTTGCGGATACTCAACTTGAACGACTCGAATCTTGCCTAGGTCACCATTCGCCACCATGGCACGCGCTTGTCGTACCAAAGGATAACCTGTGTAATTGTGCGTTAGTAGAAACTTCGCGCCGTTCTTGGGCTTGATTTTGGCCAGCGCACGGGCCTCATCGAGCGTTGACGTAAGCGGCTTGTCGCAAATCACATGAATTCCAGCCTCAAGAAATGCCTTGGCCGGCGCAAAATGCAGGTGATTGGGTGTAACGATTGAGACGGCCTGAATGCCGTCTTCGCGGACAGCCTCTTTCGTCGCCATCTCGGCAAAGCTTGCATATATTCGGTCTTCGGCCAGCCCAAGGCTTCTACCGGATTCTTGAGCCAGGGCAGGATCGGACGACAGAGCTCCCGCAACCAGTTCATAATCGTCGTCAATTCGCGATGCAATTCGGTGCACGTAGCCGATGAAGGCTCCGATCCCGCCACCGACCATTCCCAATCGGATGCGCGTCTCGCCGTCTCTCATGACATGCCCTCATCTGACCGCAGGCCAAGCATTTTCAGATTTGCTTCCCTGTCTATGCCGGAGTTTGCAAAGTCATCGAAAGCTCGCTCCGTTACCCGTATGATGTAATCGGAGATCAACCGTGCTCCTTCCCGAGCTCCATCCTCCGGATGCTTCAGCGCGCATTCCCACTCCAGCACGGCCCACCCCGCGTAATCGTAGGCCGTGAGCTTCGAAAAGATTGATCGAAAATCAACCTGGCCGTCTCCGATCGATCGGAAACGTCCGGCGCGGTTGACCCATGACTGAAATCCTCCGTAGACGCCCTGTCTGCCAGTTGGATTGAATTCGGCATCCTTGACGTGGAACGCCTTGATGCGCTGGTGGTAGATATCGATGAAATCGAGATACTTGAGTTGCTGCAGTACAAAATGGCTTGGGTCGTAAAGAATGTTGGCGCGAACGTGGTTCTTTACTTGATCGAGGAACATTTCGAAAGTTGCCCCGTCGTGCAGATCCTCGCCCGGATGCAATTCATAGCAAACGTCTACGCCGTTGCGATCGAACTCATCCAGAATCGGTAACCATCGGCGGCCAAGCTCACCAAAGGCATCGTCGATCAGGCCATCGGGGCGTTGCGGCCAGGGGTAGATGAAAGGCCACGCGAACGCGCCCGAAAAAGTTGCATGGGCGTTCAGGCCAAGGTTGCTGGAGGCTTTTGCGGCCCATTTCAATTGTTGAATTGCCCACGCCGTCCGAGCGGAGGAATTGCCATGGACTGCAACCGGCGCGAAACCATCAAAAGCACTGGAGTAGGCCGGATGCACAGCGACCAGTTGCCCCTGAAGGTGCGTCGACAATTCAGAAATCTCGAGTCCATGACGATTGACTGTGCCACGCAGTTCATCCGCATATGTTTTCGACGTCGCAGCCTTTTCCAGGTCAATAAAGCTGGAAACCCAGCTAGGTATCTGCACGCCCTTGTATCCAAGACCCGCTGCCCAGGCGGATATGCTGTCCAACGTATTAAAAGGAGGAGCTTCGCCGGCGAACTGAGCCAGGAATATTGCCGGTCCCTTGATGGTGCGCACACCTAATCTCCTCTCTCTTGCCTTCGAAGGGGCCTGAGCCTGACGGCTCTGGACCCACTGCAGTTCTGCTTCTTACCCCACTGCGCGACATGGTCACGGTTGAAGGGATCGCGCTGCACCTGTCCTCCGTCTACATGGTGACGGCGAGATATTTCGCCTCCATGAACTCGACGATGCCATGCCCCTGTCCGCCTTCGCGTCCAATGCCGCTCTGCTTGACGCCGCCGAACGGGGCGGCCGGATCCGACATGAGGCCGCGATTGAGCGCGATCATACCAGCTTCAATCTTCGCGGCTACACGCATGCCGCGGGCGAGATCACGAGTGTAGATGTAGGCGGCGAGCCCGTATTCCGTGTCGTTAGCCCGCTCGATCGCCTCGCTCTCCCGTTCGAAGCGCGAGATCGGCGCCACAGGACCGAAGATTTCCTCTTGCGCCATTGCGGCGTCGGTCGGCACGTCGCAGAGGACTGTCGGAGGATAGTAAAATCCCGTCCCGCTCCCGACCGAGCCCCCGCACAGAACGCGCGCGCCACGCGCGACTGCGTTCTGAACCAGCCGATCGATCTTATCGACGGCCTTTTTCGTGATCATCGGACCGCATTCGGTGGCGGCTTCGACGCCCGCGCCCACTTTGAGCGCCGTCATGCGCTTTCGAAGCCCTTCGGCGAAGGCGTCGTGGATGCCGGATTGCACATAGATGCGATTTGCGGCGGTGCAGGCTTCGCCAGCGTTGCGCATTTTCGCTACCATCGCGCCGTCGAGCGCAGCCTCGAGATCGGCGTCGTCGAGGACGATGAACGGCGCGTTGCCGCCGAGTTCCATCGAGCACGAGATGACGTGCTTGGCCGCTTCGGCGAGGAGGTGGCGGCCAACTCCGGTCGAGCCGGTGAACGACAGTTTCCGCACCCGTGGATCCGCCAGCATGGCGGTGGTGGCCGGAGCAGGATTGGAAACCGAAAGGACGTTGACGACGCCTGGGGGAACGCCGGCTTCTTCATACAGCGCAGCGAGCGCGTAGGCCGTGAGAGGCGTCTCGCTCGCGGGCTTGAGAACAACCGTGCAGCCCGCTGCCAGGGCGGGAGCGATCTTGCGCGTCGCCATGGCCGCCGGGAAATTCCAGGGCGTGATCAAAACGCAGACGCCGATCGGCTGATAGTCGACGATGATTCGGTTCGCGCCCGAAGGAGAGAGGCTGAATTCGCCGATGATTCGCACGGCTTCCTCGGCGTTCCAGCGGAAGAACTCGGCGGCATAGGCGACCTCAGCGCGCGCATCGCGCAAAGCCTTGCCGTTCTCGATCGATATCAGCTCGGCGAGCGTTTCCGAACGCTGGGTCATCAATTCGAAGCAGCGCCTCAAAATTTCGGATCGCTTGCGCGGCGGCGTCTCCCTCCAGCCGACCGCCGCCCGGGCGGCGGCCTCCACCGCTGCCTCGACGTCGACCATGGCCGCATCGGGAACCTCGGCGATCACGCGCTCGGTGGACGGATCGACCACCTCGATAAGCCGGCCGTCAGCGGCCTGCCGCCATTGGCCGTCGATATAGAGGCCGCGCGTATAAGCGCGGAGGTCGAGAGTTTCGAGGTCGGTCTTGAATGTGTGCTGGGGCATGTTCATGACAGGGGTCCTGTGAACTCAGATGGCGCTGCCGGCGAGATCGCCGTCGTAGGCGGCTTTCACCAGTCGTTTCATCGCGGGAAGGTCGAACGGCCGGGGATTGTTCTTGATCAGCCGATCGATGCCGAGGGCGAGTTCTGCGGTCCAATCAATCTTGTCGGCTGGAAGTCCGAGACCGGCCAATGTGGGAGTGATCCCAATCGCCGCGAATATGCGGCTGATTTCTTCAATCGTCGCGCGGGCCATCTCGTCGTCGCTCCGGCTCGAGCGCTCGAGGCCGAGAGCGACTCCGACTTTGGCGATTTCGGTTGTCGCCGCGGAGCAGTTATAATTCATCACATAAGGCAGCATGGTCGCGACGCCGAGCCCGTGCGGCGTGTGGGTTAAGGCGCCGATCGGATATTGCACCGCGTGCGCGGCCGCTGTTCCCGCGGTTCCGAACGCGCAGCCGGCCGCCAGAGCGCCCATCATCACATCCGCCCGCGCGTCCTCGTCGGCGCCATCGCGGCAGGCTTTCACGAGACTGCGTCCCAGGAGCTTGATGGCGAGCAGAGCGAAGTGATCGGTAAGCGCCGTCTTGCCGATGAAAACATGTTTCTGCGGCAGGTCGGAAGCGACACCGCGTCTAACCGCAGTGAAGGCCTCGATCGCGTGGGTCAAGGCGTCGGCCCCTGCGATTGCCGTCAGGGACGGCGGACACGTCATCGTCAGTTCCGGGTCGCAGATCGCAGCGGTGGCAATCAGGTGCGGGCTCGAAATGCCGACCTTCAAAATTCGATCAGAATCGGAGATCACCGCGACCGGCGTCACTTCCGAACCGGTGCCCGCCGTGGTCGGCGCGGCGATCACTGGCAGGATCGGACCCGGCACCTTGAACTCACCGTAGTAGTCCTGAAGCTTGCCGCCATGGCTGATCAGCAAGGCCGCGCATTTCGCAAGATCGAGACAGCTGCCGCCGCCGATGCCGATCACCACATCGGGCATGAAGCTCCGCGCCTCCTCAACGCAGACGCGGACCGTGTCGACCGGCACGTCCGGCTGCACGCGATCATGAACAAAAATCTCAACCGACGACGCCTTTAAGCCCGCGACGATTTCGGAAAAAACGGCCGTGCCGGCGAACCGCTCGTCGGTGCATAGGAGCGCTCGACGCCCATGTTTGGCGGCGACGGTGGAAAGCGCGTGGCGCTGACCCTTGCCAAATAGAATCTCGCGGGGCAGCCTCAAGGCGGCGAACAGGGTCATGATGCATATCCTCTGGCGAGGGACGAATTGAATTGTGCGAGACCGTTGAGTTCGCTCCAGAGGCGGGGCTCACTCTCAAAGCCATTCGCGGCGCGAAGGCGGGCCGCGCTGTCGCCGGGGCTGCAAAGAGGCGCGCCGGCCTGCATGGGCGGCGCAGCGCGAACCAGATCCAGATAGCCGGAGAGCCTCGGTACCGATTCCGGAGCGGAGCCCAGATCTATCGCAAGGATGACATCGCCCTTGCAGACGAATTCCGCGTCGAGCATGCCGCGGATATCAGGCACGAGCGCTGAACCTGCGAGCGCCACGACCATTAAGCCGCGTTGAATATGATGTAATCGTTGCAGCCCATGCGACGGGTGCCCAGTCAGCTCGGCTTCGACGAGCACGTCGGCATGATGAAATTCGTTTTCTTCCAAGGCCGTACGCTCCATGAGCAAGCCCAACCCACGGCCTGGCCCGCTCGACCTTACCATGAATCCTATATGATATAGGATTGAATATCGGGCAAGATCCTGCTAGAAGCAACTCGTGTCAAGAGGCAGACCGAAATCGATGAACGTCACCAATCCTTCAGCAACCGGGGCCGCCAGCGGACAGATCCATCGCCCCACCAGTCTGGCGGGCGACGTGTATGAGGCGATTTTTGCGCAGCTCATGTCGCTTAAGATTGCCCCCGGCGCGCGCATCACCGTTGATAGCCTCGTCCGCGAATTCAACGTGTCGCAAACGCCTATCCGTGAGGCGCTAGGTCGGCTCGAGGGTGAAGGGTTGGTGCTGAAGACGCACTTGATCGGCTATCGCGCGGCGCCGCAGATCACGAAGCGCCAGCTTGACGAAATCTATGAGCTTCGATTGCGTCTCGAGCCCTACGGCGCCGCGAAGGCGGCGGCGCGTATGGACGACACGAAGCTGGCGATGCTTCGCGAAGCGGCCGGCATGATGGCCCGCCGGGAAGGCAAGGACGAACGCCTGCGGTACTCGAATTTCGCGCGGCAGGACGCCGACTTTCACGACAAGATCTTGGCCTGCGCTGAGAACGAACTCATTCGTCAAGCCATCGCTTTCCAGCACACCCACTTTCACATTTTTCGTCTCATGTTCCATTCGCGTGTCACCGAAGAGGCTCTCGACGAGCACGAAGCCATACTGGCGGCCTTCGCGGCTGCGGACCCCGCGGCCGCCGAAGAAGCGATGCGCGTTCATATAGAACGCTCTCGCGATCGCCTGCTGTCAGCGTTCGATTGAGCCGCCCCCGATGTCGATGAATGTCACAACGGACAGAGTAAAAGTGGTCGTGCGGCTCGGAAGCGGCGAAGCGAAGGCAGTTGAGCCTGTCCTGCAGGCGACGAACCTCTCGAAGCAATACGGCTCAGTGACCGTGCTTGCGGAGGTCACGCCCGGCGGTGGTCTGGGAGATGGCAATGGGGCAGTCTGAGAAATCTGCACTGCGTTTGACAAATGTAAGCAAGTCATACGGCCGCGTGCGGGCTCTTGAAAACCTGTCCTTCAGGGTAGCGGAAGGTCGTTTCTTCGTATTGTTTGGGCCGAGCTCCGTTGGCAAGACAACGACGCTCCGCACAATCGCTGGTCTCATCGCTCCCGAACGCGGGCACGTCGAGATTTTTGGCAAGGATTGGACCCATGAGCCGATTGCGGGGCGGGGCGTATCAATGGTGTTCCAGTCCTTCGCGCTCTATCCGCACCTGACCGTTTACGACAACCTCGCCTATCCGCTGATCGAAGAAAAGCGCCCACGTGAGGAGATCGATCGCCGCGTGAAGGAGACGGCGACGATGCTCCGGCTCGACACGAAGATCAATCGAAAGCCCAATACGCTTTCGGGTGGCGAACAGCAGCGCGTGGCCTTGGGTCGCTCCTTAATACGCCGCCCCAGGATCCTGTTGCTGGACGAGCCTTTGACCAATCTCGACGCGAAGCTCCGCCATGACATGCGGGCGGAACTGAAGCGCCTTCACCGCCAGTTTGGTCTCACCATCGTCTACGCCACACCCGATGAGCTCGAAGCCCTCTCGATGGGTGAGGAAATCGCAGTGATGCGCGATGGCGGCGTGGTGCAAATCGGAACGCCGGACGAGCTCTTCGAAGCGCCGTGTGATCTGTATGTGGCAAGCAAGATCGGCTCGCCCCACATGAACATGATCAAGGGCAAACTGGCCACAGACAACGCCGCCCTCGAATCCGCAATTGGGCCATTACCTTTCGTGAAAAAGCTGCAAGCTGCAGAAGCAGGCGAAGCGGCCGTGGTCGGCATCCGCCCGAGCGACGTGCGCTTTGCGGGGAAGGGTGAGCAAGGCCTCAAGGCCAATATTGCCATGCTTGAGCCGCTGGGGGACGTCACGATCGTATCCGTGGAAACCGGCGGTGAAACGCTGCGCATGGTGTTGCCGGAATCTGCCGCCTCGGGTTTGCAGCCCGGCCAACAGGCGGCAGTTATTCTCGATCCAAGCAAATTCTACATCTTCCGCGCTTCGAGTGGACGGACGATGGCCTGAGGCGAGCGATTTAAAGAAAAAATGAAACCTAAACGGAGGAAACCAGGATGACCGCGACAAGGGAGATCAACAGCATAGTGATGGCGGCCGGGCTTGCCGCTTCGCTGGTGCTGGGAACGACATTTGCTTTCGCCGGTGATGTGACGCTGACGATGGCTGTGCCGGATTGGCCACCAACGCGCATCATGAAGAAGTTCTTCGACGAGCAGTACAAGCCAAAGTCCGGCAATACGGTGAAGCTCCAGGTGGATTTCATTCCGTGGCCAGACTTCTATACCCGCGTGAATGCGTCGCTCACATCAGGCGAGAAGAAGTATAACTTCATCGTGTCGGACTCGCAGTGGCTGGGCGCGTTCGTCGAGGGCGGCTATTTCCGGAAGATCAACGATCTGCTCAACGCAGATCCCGAGTTCATGAAGACGTTCAAGGACATCCATCCGAACGCACTGAACTCCTACTCAACTTATCCGCACAAGTCGGAAAATTACTACGGCTTTCCGCAGTTTCCCGATGTGCTGGTGAACTTCGCGCGAAAGGACATTATCTGCCACGAAGCAGAACAGAAGAACTTCATGGCGAAATTCAACCAGAAACTTCCCTGCACGAGCGAAGAGCTCGACGCCATGACCTGGGACGACTTCAAGAACGTCGGCGAATTCTTTCGCCGCAAGAAGGGCGAGATGCTGGCCGGCAAGCCTGCCGAAGACGATTTTTACGGCATCGCGTTTCAGGCGGGCAAGAGCTACGACTTCTCATCTATGCAGATCAACGGCTTTATTTGGCAAATGGGTGGTGACATCTGGGATGAGACCCAGGCACCCACCAGCAAAGCGGAAGGTGTTGTGAACTCGCCGGCGGCCGTGAAGGCGCTGGAGAAGTATCTGAGTCTGATCGCATACATGCCACCTCTCGCCAAGACGGGCACGATGGACATCTTCAAATCGGATGAGCTGTTCCGCCAAGGTAAGGTGGCCATGAGCGTCAACTGGATTGGCCTTGCCGAAGCCTCACTTGATCCGAAAACTTCGAGGGTTTCAGACAACCTGGTGTTCGGCATGATGCCGGGAACCAAAGGTGCTGACGGCAAGCTGGTCCGCTGGTCCAATATTGGCGGCCAGCCCTTCGTGCTGACCACCTGGACGACCGACGCACAAATCAAGGAGGCCGTGGAATTCGTGAAGTGGTGGCTGTCGTCGAACATCCAGCACCAGTTTGCGGCGGCCGGCGGTCAGTCTGCCATTAAGTCCGTGTACTCGGATCCGAAGTACGTAACTTACCGCCCCTGGAACAGGGCTTGGGCTCCTTCGCTGGATTGGCAGAAGGACGTGTGGCACGTGCCGCAGTTCTTCGAGTTACTGACCCAGCAGCAAGACCAGTATGATCTCGCCATTACTGGCAGGCAGGATGCCAAGACGACTCAGGACAATATCGCCAAGTTCCAGCAGCGCCTGCTCAAGGAGGTGGGGCTGATTCAGTAACATGACGCGTGAGCTCTGCGAGCGGCGCAATTGCGAGGCTTGGCCGGGGAAGAGACTTCGTCCTCCTTCCCCGACCAATTGAAAGACATGGCCAGACGCCGACCGCGATCGCACGAGGCCGCTCAGCAACGCACAGGAATTGCTTTTCCACGGAAGCTTCATGCAACTGATGTCAACCATACGATCTGCCAAGACTGCACCGGCTCTTCTTGAGCTTTCGGCCGACAATTGGCGGCTTGCAGTTCTCGTGGGACTTGTTGTCTCCGCGCTTGCGGTGGTGACGCTGCCAGCGTCCGGTTCCTTCTGGGTCGTTGGCGCTATGTCGGCTTTGGTCGCTGCGGCATTCGCGGTGAATGCCTACCGCCGTCGCTATTATGGCGGGCTCCTGGTCGCGCCCGCCATCGCCGTCCTATTCGTGATGAACATCTTTCCGCTGCTTTGGTCCCTGGGGCTTTCATTTTTTGCCTACCAGTCGAACCTGCAATCCATCCGTTTCGTCGGCCTCAACAACTACATCAAGGTTCTGACCGACGAGGTCGCGGCGCCGGGCAACTGGAGCGCCCTCATCAACACCGCCATGTTCGCGGTGTGCACAGTTTCTGCACAGATGATCGTGGGATTTCTCCTGGCGATGCTTTTTGCCAAGCAGTTCCCGCTGCGGAAATACCTGCTGATTCTGGTTCTCACACCGATGATGCTGTCGGTCGTGGCCTCAGGTGTCTTCTTCACCTACTACTATGATCCCACCTTCGGCATCCTGAGCTATGTAATCAATAGCGTCGCGGGCGGCCAGTTCATCGTCATGGACAGCAAGGCGGGCGCTGTGGCCGGTATCGTTTTTGCCGACGCCTGGATGTGGTCGCCCTTCGTCATGCTGCTCGTGCTGGCGGGCCTCGTGTCCGTGCCGAAATATCTCTACGAGGCAGCCGCCATCGACAGGGTCTCCGCCTGGCGGCGCTTCTGGAGCATCACCTTCCCCTATATCCGCGGGCTCCTGATGTTGGCGCTGCTGTTTCGCACCATCGAAGCTTTCAAGCTGGCAGACCTTGTGATCGTGCTAACCAAGGGCGGAAACGACACAATGACGATCTCCTATCACTTAATCCGCATTGCCAACGAACAGAACAAGACAAGCGAGGGAGCCGCCATCTCCTACATCATCCTCTTCATAGTGATCGTGCTCACGAACCTTTATCTCTACGTTGCCAATCCCAAGAACAGGGAAGCCTGAGCCATGACAGACAGAGTTTCTTTCTGGGAGTGGATCGGCTTTCGTAGCGTCGGCGGCATCGCGGAGGCGGGCTGGGGCCGCACGCTGGTCGTGGCGGTTGTTAGCTTCATCTACTTCCTGCCGGTCCTCTTCATCATCTTCACGGCGATCAAGCCGCAGGGGCTGGCGCTTTCAGTGCCGCCAACGCTTTCGCCTACCTCATTCTTTGGTCTCATCCCGGATCAGTTTGTCTTCACGCCGACATTGGACAACTTTGCCTCGGTCTTTTCCCGCGTCATGACGGCGGGTGGCCAGCCGGAGTCCACCGGGTTTGACCGGTTCTTCTTCAACTCCATCGTGATCGCGTCGGCATCCGTCCTGCTTGCCCTCGTTATCGGCACGTTGGCCGCCTATGGTTTCTCGCGCTATCCGCTCAAGGGCAATGATACCTATCTCTTCGTCATTTTGACGACCCGTATGCTGCCTGCGATCGTCGTCATCATTCCGGTGATCTTGATGTTTCGCGCCGTGGGCCTTTCTGGATCCTATCTCGGCATCATCATGCTCTATGCGGCTTTCAATCTCGCATTTACCGTGTGGATGATGAAGAGCTTCTTCGATGAGTTGTCGACAGATGTCGAGGATGCAGCCCGTATCGATGGGTCGTCAGAAATCAAAGTGTTTTTCAAGATCTGCCTGCCGCAGGTTGTCGCGGGTCTTGCAGCAACATTTGTTTTCGGCCTCATCCTCACCTGGAACGAATTCCTGTTCGCGCTGCTCCTGACGGGTCCTGATACACGCACCGTGCCTGTAGCCATGAACCAGGCCGTGTCTTCCGGCGGGCGCGGAACGGACTGGACACTGCTGGCTGCCATTGAAACCCTGTTTCTTGTTCCCGTTTTCCTTGCCACCTTCTTTTTGCAGGATCACCTGCTGCGTGGCGTCACGTTCGGCACGGTCAGGAAGTGATCATGTCGACCATCGAAATACGCGACCTCACCAAGAAGTTCGGCACATTTGTTGCCGTCAAGGATGCCAACCTGTCCGTGGCTGCGGGTGAAACTGTTTGTCTGCTCGGTCCTTCGGGCTGCGGCAAGACGACTACGCTGCGCACGATTGCCGGCCTCGAACGCGCCACCGCAGGGGACGTGGTCATTGCAGGGCGGCGCGTGAACCACCTGCCGCCGGAGAAGCGCGACATCGCAATGGTCTTCCAGTTCTATGCGCTCTATCCGGCGCTTAGTGTTGGGCGGAACATTGCAATGCCTCTTCACCGCGAAGCAATTGGGAGCGCGGAAGTGGCAGCTCGCGTCAGGAAGGTGGCTGACATCTTGCATCTTCGCGATATCCTGGACCGATTGCCAGGGCAGATTTCGGAGGGCGAGAAGCAACGCGCCGCTGTTGCCCGCGCCATTGTTCGGGATCCCAAATGCTTTCTGTTCGACGAACCTCTCTCGCGGCTCGATGTGGAGCTGCGTCACTCCATGCGCGGCCAGATCAAGGCCGTGCTGTCAAATCTCACGAAAGCCACTGTCATAGTCACCCACGACCAGCTTGAAGCCCTGACCATGGCAGACCGTATTGCCATCATGCGCGACGGGCTCATCGAGCAGGTGGGAAGCCCACATGAGGTCTTCGCAAAACCCGCCAACGTCTTTGTTGCGAGCTTCATCGGCACGCCGCAGATGAACCTGATCGACGCACAATTCAAGGGCTACGGCAACGGCAAGGCGAAAGTGGTCTTCGACGAGCAGGATGTCGATCTGAGCGTCCATCCCGCGGTCGCAAACCTGAAGACTGGAAGGGTCACCGTGGGAATTCGCCCGCGAGCTTTCAGCGTTGTCTCCGAGGACACCAGGGACACGATCGACGCCATGGCCGAGCTCATTGAGCCAATGGGTGCCGAGACGCTTATTCACGCGCGCACCAAGACGGGCAGCGACATCCGGGTCGTCGTGCCGCGTGACAAAAGGGTGAAGATTGGCGAGGCGCTCCACCTCGTTCCAGATCCCGCACAAACCCACGTGTTCGCAGACGACGGAAAGGCGGTGCGCGCATGAGAAATGGCGAGCAAGGCAATGGCGGACTGACACCGACGGCGGCGCGGACGTTGGAATACAGCATCATCGGGCTTGGCGTGTTCGCGCTTCTGATGATTTTTCAGCCGTTCAACACCTTGCTTTTCACGGTTGGCTGCGGGCTGATCGTTCTGGCAGGGCTTGTCAACAACCTCCTGCCTCTGGCGCAACCTGGTGTACCCAAGCGCTCGCTGGTAACGGTGGTCATGGTCGTCGCCATGATCTTCTGCATTGTGCTGCTCGCGGCCATCGTTGTCGCACATCTCTACGGCGCATTCTTCCTCAAGCCGCCGGATCCCAACACCGTGCTAGGCAAAGTTCAGCTCAACGCAACGCCTTGGTACATGCATAGCTTCACATGGACTATTGCGGTTATCGCTGCTGCTTTGGCTGGCCTCATCACGCTGCAGAGTCGCCGCAAGGAGTGAGCCTGCACCTTCAAGGCATCCACGGATTCTATGCGTGTCGATAAACCGCCCTCAACCAGCAGACCCGTGCATCTAAGGCGGATCGTTTTCTGATGTTTTTAGTCGCGAATGTGCCAATCAACCTCGTTCAGGAGCATGAAAGATGAGCGCGTCTCCCCAAGCCACTGCCTTCAACCGCATGCAGCAGCTAATGTCCTCTTCGCCGGTCCCATCTATTTCGACGGAATTGTTGGTGATGGCTGACGGTGAATTGAACCGCGAGCTCAAGAGCTTCCTGCTTGATCCCCCGACAAATCCAAGTCTGCTCAAGGGCAAGCGCATCGCCATCTGCTGCACCAATGGCGTGGAGGAAGTGGAGATTCTGGGTGCTCATCGCTGGCTCACCGAACACGGCGCCACTGTTCATGTTGTCTCGCCCCGCATCGGTGAGTTTCATCCCACGCTCGGCCTCCGCTTCCCGCCGCAATGCGCCACCCATGTCCTCGCCATCCGCCTCATGGAAAACGCAGGTTGGCTGAAGATCGACCGCTACACGGATGAAGCTAGGGCGGAGGATTACGATGCCATGCTCCTGCCGGGCGGATGCTGGAACCCTGATGCGCTGCGCATGGACCAACATGCGCGCGCGCTTGTGAGCGCCATGTATGAAGCGGGCAAGCCCACATGCGCCATCTGTCATGGCCAATGGGTTATGGTGAGCGCCAAGATCCTCAAAGGCAAGCGCGCCACGGCTGTGTGGAACATACAGATCGACCTCGAAAACGCTGGCGCTACGGTCCTGGACGAACCCTGCGTGGTCGACGGCAACCTGATTACGGCCCGTTTCCCTTATGACCTGCCGCGCCTGATTAACGCGATGGTGAAGCAGCTGGTGTCTGCAAGGGGCTGAGCCGCGGAACTGGCCTGCGGTGAGAAAGCTCAATGGGGAGGCACGAATGAAGTACGGATTCAATCTGCTGCTCTGGACAGGGCATGTCACCGACGAACACGCGCCTGTGCTGAAGGCGCTCAAGAGGGCGGGTTACGATAGCGTGGAGGTTCCGATCTTCGAAGGAACGATCGATTCCTACGCAAGGCTCGGAGAGCAACTTGCCAAGATGGATCTCGACGTCACGACTGCGAGCGTGTTGGGCGCAGGGCACGATCCACTCTCGGACGACAAGATGGAGCGGCAGGCTGCGGTCGATCGGGCCAAATGGGTCATCGACTGCACCAAGGCGCTTGGAGGACCGATCATCGCCGGCCCGATGCACTCCGAACTCGGTCGCTTCACCGGAAAGGGGCCCACGGCGGATGAGCGCAAGCGCGGGATCGAATTTCATCGCCGCGCTGGCGACCATGCCGGAAAGCATGGCATCAGCTTTGCCCTTGAAGCGGTGAACCGATTCGAATGCTACTTCCTCAACACGATGGATCAGTTGGCCAGCTATCTGGACGAAGTCGATCATCCCGCAATCAAAGGGATGTACGATACATTCCATGCCAATATCGAGGAGAAGGACCCGGTCGCCGCCATAAATACAATCAAGCGGCACATGATCCATGTCCATATCTCGGAGAATGACCGCGGCACCCCGGGGAAGGGCCATGTGCCGTGGGGTCCCACCTTTAAGGCGCTGAGGGCCGCAGAATATGATGGTAGGTTGACGATCGAAGCCTTCGGCCGCGCCGTTCCGGCGCTCGCCGCCGCCACCCGCGTGTGGCGCGACTTCTCCCCCAACGAGGAGGAGGTTTATGAGTTCGGGCTCAAGGGCATGCGGCAAGGCTGGGCCGCGGCCGAGTCCTGAACGTCAAGGTCTACCTCATCGGCACCTGTAACTGCTGACAAAAGCCCGAAACGTCAGCTTCGCAAAATCTCTCGGGCGGACCATTTTCTCGCGGTCGTGTCGGCGCCACCGCCCTTCGACGCAGGCGTCCAAACGGGGGCTGAATCGACTTTCTTCCCGGTGCTCATCATGCTGGCGCGATCTGTGCGTCGCGTGGGTGCGAGGATTCTCGGGGTCGTCCATCGTTTCGCTGCCAAGTCTAGTCGCGATCGAAAACCGATGTCGGAAATTTCGGTGGGCGAGAACTCAAGAGATGGCCGTCTGCGCTGGCGGCCGCGCAAGCTGACGTACGGCCAGCAAAGCTGGACACCTGAAATCCCAACGCGGAGTCTCGGCCGCCGTCGTCAACGCCTCATCATCTCACAACGTCCGAATTGGCGATCTGACCAATCTGCTCCTCGTTGATAATGCGGGCGGCGACAGCATCAGAGTATCGCCAAGGGCGCGAACAAAGACCCCGTTTTCGATTGGGTTTAAAGGCGGTGCTGCGACTACGCTCGCCTCCGACCCTGCGGGCTGCCGCCTGGTCCGACGCCCTCGCTCTCATCGCAGCTCAGTTTCTTGCTCCTATGACTTCGTCATCGAAGCGTCGGTAAGTGCGTTTGTTGCGTGCCGGAGTCGATCCATCTGTCACGTCATCGGAGCAGGACTTGACGATTGCCTCCAGACGACAAAAGCTGTTGAGAAAGCTGTTTGGTGCCGAAAATGAGTGCCTCGATTGCTTGATTCGAACGAGCACGGCTCGGCTTGACCAATTCCTGCAAAATGAGACCATCGATCCCAGCGAGAATAAACCGCGCAAGGGTTGTGTAGCCCTGAGGTGACAGTTCTGATTTTCCTGACTTGCTTGCCAGTTGGTCCCGGTAGAGGCGCAGATATGCCTCGTACTGTTGATCCGCCAACCATTGGGCTCCTTCTCGGAGGGCGTAGAGCGTCAGTTCATACTGGACGATTTGTCGCGTGCGCGACCGTGTGATTGAGCGCCAAGTGCCGCGGATGAGAATTTCGATCCGCTCGTCTAATGCGGGCTCCGTGCCGGCTCTGTCCTCGCGCAGCCGTTCTGCAATCTCATCTATCAACACTTCAAGCACCGCGACGAGGAGCGCGCTCTTGCTCTCGAAATGATAGTGCAGTGTCGCGAGTTTGACATTCGCTTCCGCCGCGATCTTTCTGGTGGTCGTACCGAGAACACCTGTCTTCTCCAGAGCTTGCAACGCTCCCTGGATGATCTGTGCGCGCGTAACTTCGCTTTTTGTCATCATAGTCTTCATGCGCCAGATGTTCGGTGATGCGCCAAGTTCTGTCAAATAGCCGCAGTCGCTCCCCTCTTCGTAACGCCCAAAATGTCAGCATCTTTGCCCAAAATTGGTCGCTTGACTAAATTTGGTCATGTGACCAGATTGTACGGAGAGGAACGGGAGGGAAGATGCCGCTTGCTGATCAGCACAGGGGATTGATTGCCGCCGCCGCCGATCGCATTTCGCCTATCGCCTCTTTTTGCGCCGCCTGGCGCTGCTTGATGCCAGCCTGACGGATAGGGGCACCGCGCACCTCATCATCGTACTTGCCAGCCTCGCTACCCCACGCGTGCCAGCCGTGGCGCGTCTCACGCGAGAAGATGTCGGCGCGCCGCCAACCCGGCGTGCGATCCGCGATCATCTGATAAAGCTCATCCGGCTTGCGGCTGTGCTGGCGCGCTACGCCGTCAAAGATCGATGGAAAACGTGATCAGTGGCGGCTTTCCGATGGTGCCGATCAGCACCTGCTCGTGCATTGATCGCGTCCAAAATCCGCAACCCATACGCAGCTTCCCGCACCTCGTGACCTTGCGCCAGACGAGGTTACTTTTGTACGTGACACGCCACGCTTCAAGGCAGGCGAGCGCGTCCGGCAGCATAGGTATGGTGGCCCAACACATCACGATGGCGTCGTCCTGGCAGAGGTCGCGGACAGGAAGCGCCTTGATCGCGTCGAGCGGCATCACGGTGTAATGTGCCTGCGCCGACTTGCCTTGTCCGGCGCGCGAGTAGGTTTGAAATTCCCACGGCGGATCAATCAGCACGAGCCGGAATGAACGCGGCAACAACGGCTCGAAAAACCAGGGCATGATCGACACGGTACACCTCACGATCCTGCCCCAACGAAATATCCACGCTGGCCGCATCGCTCGGCCGGAGACCGGCAGCTCGCAACGCGAATGCTCCTGGCAACGCCTGTGAGCGCCTGTCCCGCCCTGGCAGCTTTGTCGCGCCCGGGTTTGTCGTTGTCCGCAAGGTAGATGACATCGCGTTCCTTGAACACGGCCGCGATCTCTTGGGTCCAGACGGCGGCGACACCATGTTGCCGCGCATCGGCACCAATTCGAGTTTGTCGTCAATTTGAAGGCGGCCAAGGCGCTCGGGATTGAACTGCCGCGGGCACTCCTCGCCATCGCCGACGAGGTGGTCGAATGACCGCTTATGGCACCTTTGAGACATGCCGAAGCAGGCTCAGGATGTCTGTTTATCGGTGCTGACCGGAAGTGATCTGCCGGCAGTCAGAATGACGCGATTGATGCTGTGGACGGCGCCCACTCTGCGGCATCGAAGTGCCATAGGGTG
>NZ_LLYA01000164.1 GCF_001440415.1 Bradyrhizobium retamae | reverse complement strand
GTTGCGTGCTGGAATCCGGATGGCCCAAGGAAGCGCCCAAGCCTCTGCCGCGACGATTTATGTGCTCAACGGCCCAAACCTCAACATGTTGGGGACGCGCGAGCCGGAAACCTATGGCCACGCGACGCTCGCCGACGTCGAAAAGCTTTGCGTCGAAACGGCAGCACAATTCGGCCTGAAGGCCGATTGCCGCCAGTCCAACCGCGAGGGCGAGTTGATCGACTTCATCCATGAGGCGCATGCGAAGAAGGCGGCCGGCATCATCATCAACGCCGGCGGTTATTCGCACACCTCGATCGCGTTGCACGATGCGCTGGTCGCGGTCAAAATCCCGACGGTGGAAGTGCACATCAGCAACATCCACGCCCGCGAGAGCTTCCGTCACCACTCCTTCACGGCCATGGCCGCCTTTGCATCGCTCTGTGGCTTCGGCGTCGACGGCTACCGGCTCGCAATATCAGGCCTGGCCGCCAAACTCGGCGCCAAGGCCAAAGACTGACTTCAGAGAACTGACCTCAAAAATCTGACGCCGAACGACACCTGACGCTTAAGCCGTCACCCACATCGAGAATTCCGGATCAAGAGCATGGCCCGCCAGCCCGACAACAAATCAGCGGACAAATCAGCCGCAAATCTAAAAAGCGACGACAGCGCGCTCATCCGCGAACTCGCGCTGTTGCTGGACGAGACCAGCCTGACCGAGATCGAGATCGAGCGCGCCGGCTTAAGGGTGCGTGTCGCGCGCAACATCAGCGTGTCGGCGGCGATGCCGGCGAGCTTCCAGCCGGCGCCAGCTGCGGCGGCACCCATCGCTGCGGGGGGCGCGGCGGCTGCCGACCTGGCCAAGCATCCGGGCGTCGTCCCCTCGCCGATGGTCGGCACCGCCTATTGGGCGCCTGAGCCCGGCGCCAAGCCGTTCATCGAGGTCGGCACCAAGGTTTCGGCCGGCCAGACTCTACTGATCATCGAAGCGATGAAGACGATGAACCAGATCCCGTCGCCGCGCGCCGGCACGGTGACGCAAATTCTCGTCGAGGACGGCCAGCCGGTCGAATTCGGCGAGCCGCTCGTGATCATTGAATAAAATTCGTCAACGTCAGGCGCTGCGATGTTCGACAAGATTCTGATAGCCAATCGCGGCGAGATCGCGCTCCGCGTGCTACGCGCGTGCAAGGAGCTCGGCATCTCCACCGTTGCCGTTCATTCCACCGCCGACGCCGACGCGATGCACGTGCGGCTCGCCGACGAGAGCGTCTGCATCGGACCGCCGCCTTCCAAGGATTCCTATCTCAACGTCCCGGCGCTGCTCGCGGCCTGCGAGATAACGGGCGCGGATGCCGTACATCCCGGCTACGGCTTTCTTTCCGAGAACGCCCGCTTCGCCGAAATCCTCGCCGAGCACAATCTGCATTTCATCGGCCCGAAGGCCGAACACATCCGCCTGATGGGCGACAAGATCGAGGCCAAGAAGACCGCAAAGCGGCTTGGCATTCCGGTGGTGCCGGGCTCCGACGGCGCGGTCTCGTCGGACGACGATGCGCTGGCGATCGGCAAGGCGATCGGCTTTCCGGTGCTGGTGAAAGCTGCCGCCGGCGGCGGCGGACGCGGCATGAAGGTAGCGCGCACCGCCGACGACCTGATGCTGGCGCTGTCCACCGCGTCCAACGAGGCGAAATCCGCATTCGGCGACGCCTCGGTCTATCTCGAAAAATACCTGCAGAAGCCGCGCCACATCGAGATCCAAATTCTCGGTGACGGCCGTGGCGGTGCGATCCATCTCGGCGAGCGCGATTGCTCGCTGCAGCGCCGTCACCAGAAGGTCTGGGAAGAAGGCCCCTCGCCGGTTCTCGCCGCCGCCGCCCGCGCCAAGATCGGCGAGACCTGCGCCAAGGCGATGCGGGACATGAAATATCTCGGCGTCGGCACCATCGAATTCCTCTATGAGGATGGTGAGTTCTATTTCATCGAGATGAACACCCGCATCCAGGTCGAGCATCCCGTCACCGAGAGCATCACCGACATCGACCTCGTGCTGGAGCAAATCCGGATCGCCGCCGGCGGCGACCTGCCCGCAAAGCAGGAAGAGATCGCTATCATCGGGCATGCCATCGAATGCCGCGTCAATGCGGAAAACCCGCAGACCTTCCGCCCCTCGCCCGGCAAGATCACCCAATTCCATCCGCCCGGGGGGCTCGGCGTGCGGATCGATTCCGCGGTTTATCAGGGCTACGTCATTCCGCCCTACTATGATTCACTCGTCGGCAAGCTGATCGTGCACGGCAAGACTCGCGCCGAATGCCTGATGCGGCTGCGCCGGGCGCTCGACGAGATGGTGGTCGACGGCATCGAAACCACGCTGCCGCTGTTCCGGGCACTGGTCCGGGAGGCCGATATCATCAACGGCGACTACCACATTCACTGGCTCGAGCAGTACCTCGCCGGCCAACCCGCGGACGGCTAGATCTCTGGGCGCGAAAATCGCCTGAAATTTTCGACGATCGATGGAACCGATGGTTCCATCGCGCGTTGGGATGTACAGGGGGTTGCGAGGGGCGCGTATTCCGCTTGTCCATGACGCGAGATCACCGTGATCGCTGATGTCCAGCGCAAGCGCGCCATGGGCCACATCCTGCTGCTTGCGGCGGGGCTACTGGTGTTGACCGCCATCAGCGCGGGTTCGGTCCATCTGGTGAACAAGGCGCGCGAGGACGCGCGCGCGGTGCAGCGCACCGTCGAGGTCGAGAACCAGATATCGCTCGTCCAACTGCAACTGCGGCGTGCCGAAAGCGCACAGCGCGGCTACCTCGCGACATTGCGCCCCGACTTTCGGACCGACTTTGAGCAAGCCATGTCCGAACTGGCGCCGGCGCTGACGCGGTTGGGCCGGCTTGTCAGCGACAATCCGGTTCAACGGGGGCTTATGAACGAGATTATGCCGCTCTACGACCAGCGCATCGAGGAATTCCGTACGACGATGGAGCTGGCCCGGTCCCAGCGCCTGAACGATGCCTCCAAGATCGTGCGCGAGGGCATCGGGCGCGACACCATGAAACACATTGACGATCTCGCCGTGCGGATGCGGACCGAGGAGGACCGTCTGTTTGTCGAGCGCACGACCAACGCCGACCGCAGCCAGACCCTGGCAGCCTCGATCACCGGCATCGGCTCGGGTTTCGTAGTCGTATTGGCCGGCATCGCGATCTTCCTCGTCCGTCGTTCGTCGCGCGCACGCGACCAGGCCGACGCGAGGCTGCGCGACAGCCACCTCAATCTCGAAGCCACCATCGACGAGCGCACGGCGGATCTGCGTGAAGCCAATGACGAGATCCAGCGCTTCGCCTACATCGTAAGCCACGATCTGCGCTCGCCGCTGGTGAACATCATGGGCTTCACGAGCGAGCTGGAGGAATTGCGCGGCGACATCTTCAAGCGGATCGCGGCGCTTTCCCGCGTGCAATCCGAAGCGACGCCCGCCCCGGAAAATGCCACCGATACCGCCGAGCCCGTACTCGAAGGTCCCGACCAGAAGCTCTCGGAGGATTTCTCCGAAGCGCTCAGCTTCATCAAATCGTCGATCGGCAAGATGGATCGGCTGATATCGGCGATCCTCAATCTCACCCGCGAGGGGCGGCGCGAGTTCGAGCCGGTCTGGATCGATACCAAAGAGCTGATCGAGGGAATTGTCGCGACCGTGGCGCACCAGGCCGCCGAGGCCCAGGCCGAGATCCGAATCGACGCCTTGCCGAATATCGTCAGCGATCGCCTTGCGCTGGAGCAGATATTCTCCAATCTGATCGATAATGCGCTCAAATATCTCAGAACCGGCGTGCCCGGCGAAATCACGGTTCGCGGTCGCACCAAGCTCGGCTTTGCGGTTTTCGAGATATCAGACAATGGCCGCGGCATCGATCCCAAGGACCATCAGCGCATCTTCGATTTGTTCCGCCGCGCGGGAACCCAGGACAGGCCGGGACAAGGCATCGGGCTTGCTCATGTCCGCGCATTGGTGCGCCGCTTGGGAGGAACCATGTCGGTCGCATCGGAACTTCACCAGGGCAGCACGTTTACGATCACACTGCCCATTAATTGGCCAGCAGGTAACCGGAACATACGGACATGAGTAATCCAGTCACCATCATCATGATCGAGGACGACGAGGGCCATGCTCGCCTGATCGAACGGAATATACGCCGATCGGGCGTAAACAATGAGATAATACCGTTCACCAGCGGTACAGAAGCGCTGAACTACCTGTTCGGCAAGGACGGGACGGGCCTCGACCACAAGGGCGGCGCGCTCCTGATCCTGCTCGACCTCAACTTGCCCGATACATCCGGTATCGACATTCTGAAGCGGGTGAAAGAAAACCAGTATCTCAGGACCACGCCGGTCGTGGTACTGACCACGACCGACGACTCCTACGAGATCAAGCGCTGCTACGAACTCGGTTGCAACGTCTACATCACCAAGCCCGTGAACTACGAAAGCTTCGCAAACGCCATTCGCCAACTCGGTCTGTTCTTCTCCGTTATTCAGGTCCCACCGGCCGCCATATGAAACCCGCGACGCCGACGCTGCTCTATATCGACGACGACGCCGGCCTCGCCCGGCTGGTCGACCGCGGCCTGACGCGGGCAGGCTTCAAGGTCGTGCATGCGGCGGGGGGCGAAGAAGGACTGGCGCGGCTGGCGCAACGCGGTATCGACGTGATTGCGCTCGACCAGTACATGCCGGGTCTCGACGGCCTCGAAACGCTCGAACGCATCATGGCGATACCGGACGCCCCGCCGGTGGTGTTCGTCACGGCCGCGCAGGACTCGGCGATCGCTGTCACGGCGCTGAAGGCCGGCGCCGCCGACTATCTCGTCAAGGACACGCGGGGCGATTTCATTCCGCTGCTTCAGGTCGCGATCTCCGGCGCGCTCAGGCAGGCCGAGCTTCAACGGGCCCGCGACGAGGCCGAAGCCGAGGTTCACGCCTCGCGCGACCGCTATGCTGCGCTCGCCGCCGAACGTGAAGTGCTGCTGCGCGAAGTCAACCACCGCGTCGGCAACTCCCTGCAGATCATTGCCTCGCTGCTGCACTTGCAGGCCAATTCGGCGACCCAGGAGGACGTCAAGGCGGCGCTGACCAATGCGATGGGCCGCGTCGCGGCGGTCGCCCAGGTTCACCGCCGTCTCTACACCTCGCACGACCTCAAGAGCGTGCTCTTGAACCAGTATCTCGAAGCTCTGCTGGAAGATCTCCGCCGTTCGGCCGAGGGCAACAAGATGTCGCGGCTGACGCTCAAGGCCGAACCGATCGAGATCGACCCGGATCGAGCGGTGGCGATCGGCATCATCGTCAACGAACTGGTGATGAACGCCGTCAAATACGCCTATCCCGACGGCGCCGGTCCCATTCACGTCGAGCTCAAGCCCGAGGGCGAAGACCTCGTGGTCTCGATCGCGGACGACGGCGTCGGCCTCAACGCCAGGTCGGACCCGCGCTCCACCGGCATGGGACAACGCATCGTGAGCGCCATGGCCGCCAAACTGGATGCCAGTGCCGAGCGCGATCCCAACCACCACGGCACCAGGATCGTACTGCGTTTCCGCCGCGTCCCGGCAGCGGCGCCGAAGTCGAGCAACGCCGCGGCGAGTTAGGCTAGAGCGTTTTCAAGCGAAGTGGACGCCGGTTCGCGTCAAGAAAACGCGTCAAAACAAGAATCTGGAGCCCGGTTCTGATTCAATCAGAACCGAAAAGGCTCTAGTCCCTCGCCGTCGCCGCTTCGATCGCCCGCGCCGCCGAGACAAGAACGTCCGCCACCTCGATCGCGCGGCGTGGGCCTAATCTGTTGCGCATGGCGGAGAGCGTAATCGCGGCGGCGGGCTGGCCGTCAGGAGTCCGGATCCAGGCCGAAAGCGATTTCGTGCCCTGCACCAGGCCGACATCACGCAGATTGTAGCCTCGGCGCCGCGCGAGCTGGATCTGTCCGAGCACGGTGGCCGTATCGGTCCGGTAAGCGCCAAACCGCGCTTCGTTGGCGAGCACGATCTTGCGCGCTTCGGCCGACGGCATGGCTGCCAGGATCGCCACGCCAGCGCTGCTCACGCCCAAGGGACGCCGGACACCGACCTCGATCGACAACACCTGGATCGGATAGCTACCGATCCGGCGCGCCACGCACAGCGTATCGAGGCCGGTGCGCACCGTGAAAAACAAGGTATCGCCGAGTTGCGCCGACGCTGCCGCCAGATGCGGCTCGGCTGCAACCATCAGCGGCGTACGCGATGGACGCGCCAGCGCCAGTTCCGGCACCTGGCGGCCGACGACATAATTTCCCGTCCGCTCGCTGCGTTCGACAATCCCCTCCTCGATCAGCACATGCACGATGCGATGCACCGTGGGGCGAGCGAGCGAGGTCGCCTGCACGACTTCAGCCAGCGGTACGCCTCGTTCCCCACCAACCGCGAGCGTCCGCAGCACCGCCAACGCGCGGCGGATCGCCTGCCCACCCTGCCGCGGCCCTCGTGTCTTTAACCGACCATTCCTCATACGGGCTGTCCGCTGTCCACAATGTGGACAAAAACACCACAATTTGGTCGACAGCGGAAGGGCTGCGCGCAAGATCGCTGGCGGAACAATACATGCGCATGCCGCGCGGGACGGGGCTCGCGCAAAACAAGAATGTAGCGGCAGATGTGCCGCTTTTCGGGAGAATGCGATGAAATTTTTCGCGATCGCAGGCGTCGCTCTGTCGACACTATTCACGGCAGCGTTGAACACACCGGCAGACGCCCAGCAATGGCCGGCGCGTCAGGTTAAGCTGATCGTCCCTTATCCGGCAGGCGGCAATGTCGATAGCGCCGCGCGCGTCATCGCCGACAGGCTGCAGGCGAAGCTGGGCCAGCCGTTCATCGTGGAAAACAAGGCTGGCGCCGGCGGACTGATCGCCGGCGAGGCGTTCGCGAAAATGCCGCCCGACGGCTATGCCTTGTTCGTCGGCGCCAATGGTCCCGTGCTGTTCGCACCCGAGATCGCCAAGCGCGAGGCCTACAACTGGAAGCGGGACTTCGTTCCCATCACCTCGATCACGATGACGCCGCTGGTGCTCGAAGTGCATCCGTCGGTGCAGGCCAAGGACCTGAAGGAATTCATCGAGCTCGCGCGCCGCGATCCGGGCAAGCTGACGATGGCCTCGCCCGGCCAAGGCACCACCAACCATTTGCTCAGCGAGCTCATGCAGTCGACGCTGGGTTTGCAATGGCTGACGGTGCACTACCGCGGCAACGCGCCTGCTCTCAACGACCTGATCGGCGGACAGGTGCAGTTTGCCCTGGATCAGATCTCGGTCGGGTTGCCTTCGATCAAGAGCGGCATGCTGCGCGCGCTCGCCGTCACCGGCAGCCGCCGCGCCTCCTGGCTGCCGGATGTCCCAACCTTCACCGAGCTCGGCCACAAGGAATTTGACGGCCAGACCTTTACCGGCCTGTTCGCGCCCGCACGCACGCCGCCCGAAATCGTGACCAAGCTCCACGATACCCTCGCGGAGATCCTGAAAGATCCCGCCATTGTCGAGAAGTTCAACGCGCTCGGCGCCGAAGCCGTATCGATGACGCCGGCAGAGTTCACGAGCTACCTCGAACGCGAGGACGCCAAGTGGATTCCCGTCGTCCGCAAGGCGAACATCAAGGCTGATTGAAGCGCATCCCGATGCGGATCGATCCTGCATATCTCGACGCTGAAACGGCCTACCGGCTGATCACCGGCGTCGTGGTGCCCCGCCCAATCGCCTGGGTGACCAGCCTGTCGAGCGGCGGGGTGCTCAACCTCGCCCCGTTCTCTGCTTTTACGTTCGTCTCCCCGAAGCCGCCGATGCTGGCCATCAGCATCGGCCGCAAGGCTGGAATCTACAAGGATACCGCGCAGAACATCCTCAACAACGAGGAGTATGTCGTTCACATCGCGGACTCCAGCCTGATGACGGCGGTGCACGAGAGCTCCACCGAACATCCGCCTGACGTCAGCGAGGTCGAGGAGTTGCGGCTTTCGACGCTGCCGGGAGAGCGCATCAAGGTGCCTCGTCTTGCGGCCGCGCCGATTGCGATGGAATGCCGCTTCCGGCAGTGCCTCGAATTCGGCGAGACCCGCAGCCGGCTCATCGTCGGCGAAGTGCTGGTATTCCACATCAGGGATGGCCTCTTGAACAACGGCAAGATCGAAACCGAGGCGCTAGACCCGATCGCCCGCATCGCCGGCCCGCGTTACGCCAAGCTCGGCGAGATCGTCACCTTAAAACCCGTATTCCAGACGTCGAAAACTGAATCCTGAAGCGTGCCGCGCCATCGCGCGCCGCGCTGATCCGGAGACCGATCGCATGCAACTTCTGAGCTATCTTGCAAACGGCAAGCCGCGCTTCGGCGCGAGCATCCCAAGCGGGGTCGTCGACCTGACCGAACGAACGAAGTTCGCCGACCTGCGGGCGCTGATTGCCGCAGGCGGGCTGGACATCGCGCGCCAGGCGATTGCCGGGCAGAAGCCGGACCATGCACTCGAGGACATCACGCTGCTGCCGCCCATCCCGGCTCCGGAAAAGCTCTGGTGCATCGGCGTCAACTACAGGGATCGCAACGCCGAGTACAAGGACAACTCGGACCTGCCGAAATATCCGAGCCTGTTCGTCCGCAACCCCTCCTCCGTCGTCGGCTCCGGCCAGCCGATCGAGAAGCCGAAGGTCTCCGAACAGCTCGACTATGAAGGCGAGCTGGTAATCGTCATCGGCAAGGAAGGCCGGCACATTCCCCGCGAGCGCGCGTGGGAGCACATCTTCGGCATGACGCTGTGCAACGAGGGCAGCGTTCGCGACTGGCTGCACCACGGCAAGTTCAACGTCACCCAGGGCAAGAACTTTGACCGCTCGGGCAGCATCGGGCCGTGGATCGTCACGTCAGACGAATGCGATCCGCGTAGCCCGCATGACATCATCACCCGTGTCAACGGCGAGGTGCGCCAGAGCGACTCCACCGAGCGGCTGATGTTCCCGTTCGATTACCTGATCGCCTACCTCTCCACCTTTGCCACCTTGAAGCCCGGCGACATGATCGCGACCGGTACCCCGACCGGGGCCGGCGCCCGATTCACGCCGCCGCGCTGGCTCAAGGTCGGCGACGTCGTCGAGATAGAGTCCGGAAAGATCGGTATCCTTCGCAACACCGTGGCGGCGGAGCAATAGAAGATGCTCGATCAACAAACTATCGAGCGGCTTGCGCAGCGCCTCGATGACGCCGAACGCAGCAAGTCGCTGATCCCGGCATTCACGCGTGAATATCCTGATCTGACGATCGAGGACGCCTACGCCGTTCAGCGCGCCTGGACCAGGTTGCAGCTCTCCCGCGGCCGCATCGTCAGGGGCCACAAGATCGGCCTGACATCGAAAGCGATGCAGAATGCCGTCGGCATTTCCGAGCCGGATTACGGCGTGCTGTTTGCGGACATGTTCTACCCCGATGCATCGCCGATCCCGTTCGACCGTTTCCGCGCACCCCGGCTCGAGGTCGAGCTGGCCTTCGTGCTGAAGACGCCGTTGAAGGGACCGGATTGCACCCTGTTCGACGTGCTCAACGCCACCGATTACGTCACGCCGGCGCTCGAAATCCTGGAAACCCGGATGCATCGCGTCGATCCCGAGACGAAGGCGCCGCGCAAGGTGATGGATACGATCTCCGACAATGCCGCGAATGCGGCGCTAGTCGTCGGAGGCCGGCCCATTCGTCCGCTCGACGCCGACCTGCGCTGGATCGGCGCGCTGTTGTTTCGCAACGGCCAGATCGAGGAGACCGGCATCGCCGCCGGCGTGCTCAACCACCCCGCCAACGGCGTGGCCTGGCTTGCAGACCGGCTGGCTGCCCAAGGCGAGTATCTCGAGGCCGGTGAAGTGGTGCTGGCGGGATCGTTTACGCGCCCGGTCGACATCATCAGGGGCGACACGTTTCATGCCGATTACGGCCGGTTCGGATCGGTGTCCTGCCAGTTCGTCTGAACGAGAAGCATCCCGGAGGGAGAGCAGCCATGACAAGGCGCAAGAGCATTCACATCGGCGAGTTCAAGCACGCCAATCCCATTCCGAACGCCTGCCGTATCGGCAATCTCCTGATGTCCGGCGTCATCCTCGGCCGCGACCCCGCGACCGGCGCGATGCCCGAACGCATCGAGGACCAGTGCGCCAACATGTTCGCGCATATGAAGACAATCGTCGAAGCCGGCGGCGGCACGACCGACGACATCATCAAGATGACGGTGTGGCTGCAGGATCGAAAGCAGCGCGCGCCGGTCAATACCGAATGGCTGAAGATGTTTCCCGACGAGCACTCCCGCCCTGCCCGCCATGCGCTGCAGATGGACATGGAGAATGGCGCGCTCGTGCAATGCGATTTCACCGCCATGATCGACTGACCGCGATCAGAAGGAACCCGAGATGCCGACCTATCTTCCGTTCGATCCGAACCCGCGCCGTCCCTCGAAACTGCCGCCGCCGAAGAGCATCGACAGCCAGTTCCACGTGTTGGGGCCGCTGGAGAAGTATCCGGTGCGGCCGGGTGCCGCCTACCAGATGCCGACCGCGACCTGGGAGGCAGCGCTTCGCGTCCACAAGGCGCTCGGCATCGAGCGCGGCATCATCGTGCAGACCACGACCTATGGCGCGGATCATTCGGTGGTGCTCGATGGTCTCGCCGCGATGGGATCGAACTATCGCGGCTGCGCCAACGCGCTGGTGTTTGCCGAAGCCGATGACGCCTATCTCGCCAAGCTGCACGATGCCGGTGTCCGCGGCGCCCGTTTCAGCTTCCGGCAGGAACTCGGCGCCGTGCTCTCGGACAAGGATTTTGCCCGCGCCATCGCGAAGATTCGCGAACTCGGCTGGTACGCAAAAATCCAACCGGAGAAAGACGGCATCGTCTCCAGCGTCGCGAAGTACGAAAATCTCGACGTCCCCGTGCTGATCGATCACATGGCGCGGCCGGACCCGACGCGCGGCAAGGATGACCCGAACCTGCAGAAGATGCTGGAGCTCCTGTTTAAAGGCAATTTCTGGGTGATGCTGTCGCTCGGCGAAAAGACCTCGAAGAAGGGCCCGCCCTGGGACGACGTCATCCCGATCGCGCGCGCCTATATCGACGCGGCGCCGGACCGTTGCGTCTGGGCCAGCGATTGGCCGCACCCGGTTTCGGTGGTGCAGCCGCCCAACGATGCCGACCTGCTCGAACTTCTCTACCGCTACGTAGCCGATGAAGCGGAGCTGAAGAGGATCCTGGTCACCAACCCGGCCAAACTATTCGGCTACGAGGATTAGAGGCCAGACTCGATCCGTACCACCACGGCTTGCCACACGACCTTCGCGTGCTTTTTCCAGACGCTGTCAAATGCCATCGAGCAAGGCTCTGGCCTCACGGTGATCGACGGTATCGAAGCCCTCGGTGAACGAGCCACAGATCTTGGCGAGTTCATCGTAGGCTACCGCTCGGCGATCGTCCTCGGCCAGAAGTCGCGTGAGCCTTGTACTGCCTCGCAGGAGAAGCGCGCGGGCATTTTGGACTTGTGCGCTCTCGATGGCGCGCCGGAGGCAGCGTTCGGCCTCCGCTTGGTCGTGGGTTGCCAGAGCGAGATCGCCCTCGAGCAGGTGCAGGCTGGCGTCGGCCCAATGCTCCTCATTGCGCTCGGCGGCCGCGCGGGCCTCGGCGAGAGTGACGATCGCGTCCTCAAGCCGTTGCGCTCGGCGGTAAAGGTCGGAAAGGATTCCCAAATAATACGGTAAACGCAGCTCAGCGCCGGTGGCCCGCAGGTCCCGCACGCCGGCGCGAACGCGTGCAATACCGTCCTCGACGTCGCCGTCCTCGGCGACCGCCCAGCCATTCATGATCGCGGCCCAGGCGCCATAATAGCTGAACCCGTGTTCGTTGCAGATTGAGCGGGCCGCGTCTGCACGAGCGCGGACCTCCGTCGGCTCGCGACGGAACTGGTGCAGCATCGCAACGTAGGCGAGCGCCACTGCCAAGCTAAACGGATGAACGAGTCGATGGGCCAGATCGATCGCATCCTGCGCCGCCCGAAGCGCGGCGTCCGCGAACCCAAGATGCCAGTCGACATGAGCGGTATAGGCGCGGCCGAAGACGTGAATGTTGACGCCGCTCGACAAGGCATTGGCGGGATCGCCGGCCTGCACGATCTTTGCACTGCTGATCTCCAAGTGCTCGCGCGCCGATCGGTAGTCGCCCTGATGGAATAGATTGAACGCCAAGGCATTGTGCGCGTCGGCCTGCATCACGAGATCGTCGCGTTGGTCGGTCAGCTCGACGAGCTCAGAGCAGAGCTCGCTCACGCGCAGGATGTGAGCGCGTACGTGATGCACATAGCAAAGGCCGCGCAATGCCCTGGCGAGGTGGCGACGGTGTCCGTACCGTCGCGCCAGATGTTCCGCTCTGGCGTACGCCGTCTCGACCTCTGGAGCGGCAAAGCCTCTTGTTGCGGTCAGCGGGGGACCCAGCGCAATCTGCACCTCAAGCTCGCGACGTAACTGTTCATCGGTGGACGGGCGGTTCCCGAGCATCTCGAGGGCCGTGGTTAGATGACTTATCGCCTCCTTGTTTGCCGATCGGCCAGCCGCCAGCTGTCCGGCCTGTAACCAAAAGTCGATCGCCCGATCGGCATGCCCGGCTGCTGTGAGATGGTGCGCAAGGAGCTCGGGCTGACGCGCGACCAGATCGGCGAACCGCGCCTCGAGGACGGCGGCAATCCGACCGTGGAGCTCGCTCCGTCGACTCTTAAGCAGCGAGGTGTAGGCCACGTCCTGAACCAGCGCATGCTTGAACGTATAGACCGCCTCGGGTGGTGTGCCGCGCTGAAAGACGAGCTCCGACTTCACGAGTCGGGCGAGCGCCTGGTCGAGATCGGCCGGTTCTCGTGCAGCGACTGCATCGAGGAGCTCGTAGGTGAACTCACGGCCGATGGCGGCGCCGACCTGGACCAGATCCTTGGCCGAAGCCAAACGATCGAGCCGGGCCATCAGAGAATCTTGCAGGCTCGCCGGAATGGCAAGCGCGCCACGCGATGTGCCCAGCGCGAGACCCTCGGGCGTATTGCGCAGCATGCCCGATTCCAACACGGCCTTGGTGAGTTCTTCGATGAAGAGCGGAACGCCCTCGGTCTTCGCGGCAATCTCGTCCACCACTGCCGGAGAAAGGCGGCGCCCGCCTGACGTTTGCTCGACAAGAGTTGCCGCTGCCCGGCGCGCAAGGCGATTAAGCGTCAAGGCCGTTACGTGCGGGAAGGACGGCCAGGGCGGCGTCATCTCCGGCCGGAACGTGATGATTGCGAGCACCGGCAGGCGCTGGACCCGCTCTAGGATCAGCCCGAGGAGCTCGAGCGATGTTGGATCGAACCAGTGCGCGTCCTCAAGCACCGAGAGAACCGGCCGTCGCTGGGCCAGCCCTTCGAGCTGTGCGAGAAGCACCTCCAGTGTCTTGCGCTTCTGGGTCTGCGGCATGAGGTCGAGCGGCGGGTATCGACCGTCCGTCGGTATGTCGAGGAGAGCCGCGATAAGTGGAACGGCTTCGGTGAGATCGTCGGTCCCTTGTGCAAGCAAAGACACGAGCTTGGAGAGCCGCATCGGAGGCGTGTCGTCACGCTCGAACGCCGCCGCTCGCTCAAGCTGATCGATGAATGGCCAGAGCACGGTATTGGCGTGGTAGGGCGAGGCACGATGGGAGATTCGAGTGTGCGGCTCGTCGGCGATCCGCTCTCGGAGCGCCTCGACGAGTCGCGACTTGCCGATTCCGGCCTCCCCGGCGAGAAGTAGCGCCTGACCCTCGCCGTTCCTGGCGAGGTGCCAGCGCCCGAGGAGAAGTCCGAGTTCCTGCTCACGCCCAACGAGCGGGCTCAGGCCAGCTGTGTGGAGTGCCTCGAAGCGGCTCTCCGCTGTGCGCTTGCGGACGATCCGCCAAGCGTTGATCGGTTCTGCGAAGCCCCGCAGTTCGCGCGGTCCGAGGTCTTCGAGCTCGAACAGCCCGCCGATCAGGCGCCGTGTTTGCTCAGCGACAACGACTTCGCCGCTCCCGGCTACGGCCTGGAGGCGGGCGGCGAGGTTCGGGGGGTCGCCGACGACCGCTTCCTCCTGCGCGGCGCCAGTGCCGAGGAGATCACCTACGACGACGAGCCCTGTTGCGATCCCAACCCGCGCGGCAAGCGGGCGGCCGTCTGGCGACCGCAGGCGGTCCACGGCCTCCACAGTCGCGAGGCTGGCAGCCACCGCCCTCTCAGCCTCATCCTCGTGCGCGCGCGGCCAGCCGAAGTAAGCCACCACGCCGTCACCCATGAACTTGGCAAGGTGTCCCTCGAAGCGTGCGATCTCGCCCGCGACAGCGTTCTGGTAGGCAGTCAGCGTCTCCCGCATGTCCTCAGGATCGAGCCGCGCGGAAAGGGACGTCGAGCCGACAAGGTCGACGAACATTACCGTGAGCTGGCGGCGTTCCGCGTACGACGGCCGCCGGATTGAGGCGGTGGACGACGCCGCAGGCTCCAGCGCAGCGATCGCCGTTAGCAGCTTCTTTCGGTGCCCGAGCGGCAGACCAAGCTTCTCGAAGTCGGCGTCCGAGAGCAACGGCAGCACGTCCACATCGATGGCCTGCTCGCGGAACAGCGCCGCATAATTGGAAAGGCCGAGATCTTGAAGCCACTGCGCGACGTCCATTCCGCGACGCTCCGCCGGCCAGCCCCGCTGTGAAGTTTAGCAGATAATGGGGAACTACGCGGGGATTGCTTGCCTGCGCTTACTGTCGCAACAGACTCGTTCACTGGCTCGCATCGACCGTACACCCTGCCGGCAACGGCCAGCCATCGACAGGCGACGCGGTGCAGTTTAGCAACCTTCCCGTTCAAAACTAACTGACGCATTGATGAAGAATTGATCGGAGCGAGTGTCGAAGCAGGTTTAATGCGAGCACCACTGTGCTAAAGTAACGAGCACCATTGTGCCAAAATAAAAAGCATAACAGTCGAGTAGGACTGCTCTCGCGGAGCGGCCTGCATCGTTAGCGAAGTCTGCCGTCCCGCGGTCAACACACCGTTCAAGGGAGGATAAGATGTCGCTTGATCGTCGCCATTTCCTTGCAGCTACCGGGGGCGCTGTGGTTGGCCTCGTGTGCGGGTCATGGAATGGAGGTGGTGTCCAAGCTCGCGCACCAGTCTCAAAAAGTCAGGTGCCAGGATTCTACCGGTTCAGTCTCGGACAGTTCCAACTCACGGTCGTGAGCGACGGCACAATTGCCTTTCCAGCGGAGGCACTCTGGCCAGAAGCGCCTAAAGCGGAACGCGATGCCGTCCTTGCGTCGGACTTCCAGCCGACGGACAAATCCACGCTCCAGGTGAATGTATTGGCGGTGAATACGGGCGATCGCCTTGTACTCATCGACGCAGGCTCCCGCGGAAAGATGCAGCCAACCGCCGGCCGTCTGCTTCACAACCTCGCGGCCGCCGAAATCAAGCCGGAGGAGATCGATACGATCCTGATCACACATGCCCATCCCGATCACCTGTGGGGGGTTGCTGACGCGAGTGACACCGAACGGACCTTTCCAAACGCCGAGTATGTGATTAGCGAACCGGAACTGAACTTCTGGACGCAGCCTCAGCACCCGTTCGCAAGTGATGCTAGGTGGGGCGGCGTTTATCGCCAGAACATGAAAACATTCGCGGCGATCAAGGATCGCATCCGGACTGTGAAGCCGGACCGCGAAGTGGTCCCGGGCATCACGGCGATAGCCACACCTGGGCACACGCCCGGCCACACCTCGGTCCAGATCGCGTCCGGTTCTACCCAGCTTCTCTGTACGGCAGATGTTGTTGGGAACCGCGCTGTCGCCTTCCAGCACCCCGATTGGCGGGGCGGGTTCGACTTGGATCTCGACCAAGGCGCGAAGACGCGCCGAGCTTTTCTGGATCGATGCGCGAGCGAGAAGGTGATGGTCTCGAGCTACCACCTGCCGTTCCCCGGAATTGGCCATGTCGTTCGCGCCGGAACAGCGTTCAGCTGGCTTTCAAGCGATTGGAGTTGGGACGGCGTAAGTCCCATTTAGGTCCCCACCTAGCTCAACTGGCCGATCACGGCGTGAAAAGAGGAGGAGATCATGCAAGCCATGGCCACCGAAACCTTTATCGGCAACATGCGCGGCCCGGTCATCAGGCAAACGGATGCCGATTATGATGGTGTGCGGAGCCTCTACAACGGGATGATCGATAAGAATCCCGTGATCATTGCGCGATGCACCGACGTCGCTGATGTTGTCACTGCGGTCAATTTTGCAAGGCAGAACGATCTCCGGGTCGCGATCCGCGGAGGCGGGCACAACGGGCCGGGCCTCGGCAGCGTCGACGACGGGCTGATGATCGACATGTCGCTGATGAAAGGCGTGCGGGTCAATCCCACCGCACGCACTGTCCGCGTTGGTCCCGGCTGCACGCAGGGCGATGTCGACCACGCTACGCACATATACGGGCTCGCCGTGCCGGCCGGCATTATCTCGACGACCGGTATTGCCGGCCTCACGCTTGGCGGCGGCACCGGATACCTCACCCGCCAGCTTGGCCTCACCGCCGACAATCTGCTCGAGGCGGATGTCGTGCTTGCCGACGGTCGCATTGTCACCGCCAACAAGTCAGAGAATGCTGACCTCTACTGGGGCTTGCGCGGTGGCGGCGGCAATTTCGGCATTGTCACGAGCTTCCTGTTCCAAGCTCATCCGGTCAATATGGTCTATGCCGGTCCAATCTTCTGGGATCTCAAAGATGCCCGGACTGTCATGCAGACGTACCGGGATTTCCTGCCCGGCGCGCCCGAAGAGCTTGGGGCCTTTGTCGGGTTGAAGACCGTTCCGCCGGTAGACCCGTTCCCGGCGGAGCATCAGGGCAAGCGCGCCTGCGCGATCATCGCTTGCTACAATGGCCCGACAGAAGACGGTCAAGCCGTCATGGCCAAGTTGCTCGGAACGTTGCCCCCCGCGCTCTTTAATTGGATGGGAGAGATGCCTTATCCAACCCTCCAATCCATGTTCGATCCGTTCTTCCCGAAAGGCCTGCAATGGTACTGGCGCGGCGATTTTGTGAAAGAACTGACTGACGAAGCGATTGATGCCCATATCGCACAGGCTCAGAAACTGCCGAGCGCGCTCTCGCTCATGCATCTTTATCCGATCGACGGCGCTGTTCGTCGTATCGGCAAGAGCGACACCGCCTGGAATACGCGCGACGCGACCTGGTCGATGGTCATCGCCGGCATCGATCCCAATCCGCAAAAGGCGGGCGAAATCACCCGCTGGACCAAGGGATATTGGGAGGCCGTGCATCCTTACTCGGCTGAGGGCGGCTATGTAAACTTCATGATGGACGATGGAGATGACAACAGACTCAAGGCCACTTACGGTGACAATTACGATCGTCTCGTCGCCTTGAAAGCCAAATACGACCCGACGAATTTCTTCCGCGTGAACCAGAACATCAGGCCGCTGCACTCGTAAACGATCACGTCCGCGCGGTTCGAGTATGTCCAAGGATCGGAGCGTTCTTTCGTTTTATGGAACGAAGGAACGCTCAGGCTTCCCCCAACCATTTGCATCGGCGGCCCAATCTGATTGAGTTTTGACGGAAGGAACCCGCCGCAGCGATTCGGCCGTGGTCGTCGTTTCGGCACGTAGCGCGGGCGCGCTGCCTCCTGCTATCATCGACACATGACCTCGCGCGAGTCTGCTGCTTCCGAAATCACGCCCGAAGTGCTGCTGCGGGCCTATGCCTGCGGCATCTTCCCGATGGCCGAGAGTGCCGGCGATCCGACGCTGTTCTGGGTCGAGCCGGAAATGCGCGGCGTCATTCCGCTCGACGGCTTCCGCATCGCCTCGCGGCTTGCCCGCACCGTGCGTTCGGACACTTTCCGCGTTACCGTCGATACCGCCTTCAAGGCGGTCATCGCGGGCTGCGCGGCGCCGCAGCCCGGCCGCGACGACACCTGGATCAACAAGCGTATCCGCGATCTCTATCTCGGGCTTCACGAGCTCGGCCACTGCCACAGCGTCGAGGTCTGGCAGGACGGCGACCTCGCAGGCGGCCTCTACGGTGTCAGCCTGGGGCGGGCCTTCTTTGGCGAGAGCATGTTTCACCGCGCCCGCGACGCTTCCAAGGTGGCGCTGGTGCATCTGGTGGCGCGGATGATCGCAGGCGGGTTCGAGCTGCTCGACACGCAATATGTCACCGAACATCTGCGCAGCTTCGGCGCGGTCGAAATTCCAAGGCGCCGCTATCGCGCCTTGCTCGACAAGGCGATTGCGGGAGAGCCAGCGGACTTTACGCGTTTGCCGCCCAGCGTCAGCGGTGCCGACGCACTCGCGATCATCGCCAAACGCAATTGATTTGGTCCACCTTGTGCGCGCGGCGCCGGGCGATCGAGAGCTACTGGGCTCGTTGTGTCGCCCGCTTCCAATTGGCTCAAACCGGCGGCGGGTTTAACCGCGCAAAGCCTTCTTGGACACGATAAGGATAGTAGGGATAGCATGGCATCACCGCGCTCGCTTTGTCCAGGAGCGCGACCTGCTCGGCGGTCAGCGACCAGCCGACGGCGCCGAGATTGTCGCGCAGTTGCGCTTCGTGGCGCGCGCCGATGATCACGGACGACACGCTTGGGCGGGTGAGTAGCCATGCGATCGCGACCTGCGGCACAGTGCGACCGGTCTCGGTGGCGACGGCATCCAGGACATCGACGACGCGATAGAGCCGCTCCTCGTCGACTGGTGGACCGAACTGCGCCGTCTCGCGCAGGCGGCTACCAGCCGGCAGCGGCTGGCCGCGTCGTATCCTGCCGGTGAGACGCCCCCAACCCAGCGGGCTCCAGACCAGCGCGCCGACGCCCTGATCAAGGCCGAGCGGCATCAGCTCCCACTCATAGTCGCGGCCGACAAGCGAATAATAGACTTGGTGCGCCACATGGCGCGTCCAGCCGTGACGTTCGGCAATGGCGAGCGACTTCATCAACTGCCAGCCCGAGAAGTTGGAGGCGCCGATATAGCGCAACTTGCCGCCACGGACGAGCCCATCAAGCGTCGACAGCACTTCCTCGATCGGCGTGAAGGCATCGAAGGCATGGAGCTGCAGCAAGTCAATGTAGTCGGTTCCGAGCCGCCGCAAGGCAGCGTCCACCGCCGACACGAGACGATGTCGCGATGAGCCGGCGTCGAATGGACCGTCACCCGTCGGCAAGCTTGTCTTGGTAGAGATCAGCACGCTGTCGCGGCGGCCTTTGATCGCGGCGCCGAGAATCGCTTCCGACGCGCCGTTCGAATAGACATCGGCGGTGTCGAACAGGTTGACGCCGGCCTCGAGGCAGATGTCGATTAGCCGCCTCGCCTCCTCGGCGCCACTCCGGCCCCAGGCCGAAAATAGCGGCCCCTGTCCGCCGAACGTGCCAGTACCGAAACTGATAACGGGGACCTTCAGGCCCGAGGCGCCGAGGTTGCGATATTCCATCGTTGTGCTCCCTTTTGATCCTTTGCTTTCATTCCGCCGGGCACGCCGCAGCGGAAGGTACTGGACGGTCCAAATGCATGCTCCATAGCGCCAGCAGGAGTCCCGCCGCGGTGATCGCCGCCGCGACGAGTGGAAGCGCGGCAAGGCCCAAGCCGCGATCGATCGTAAGCCCGCCGGCCCATGCGCCGAGCGCATTGCCAAGATTGAAGGCCGCGATGTTGAGGCTGGATGCGAGCGTGCGCCCGTCGGCGCCGGCCGCTTCGAGCACGCGAAGCTGCAGCGGCGCCACGGTGGCGAAGGCGGCGATGCCGAGCAGAAAGATGAAGGCCACGGCGAGACCCTTGATCGACAGCACCGCCGCAAGCGCGACGAGGACGAGCGCAAGCGCGGCAAGCGTGCCGATCAAGGCGCGTCCGAGACCACGGTCGGCGAGCCGCCCACCCGCAACGTTGCCGATCGACAGGCCGACGCCAAACACGAGAAGGATCGGCGAGACCGCCGCTTCAGAGAAGCCGGTCAGCCGCGTCAGGATCGGCTGGACATAGGTAACGACGACGAACAGGCCGGCAAAACCGAACACCGTCATGGCGAGGCCGAGAAGGACCCGCGGACGGCCGACCACCGCCAGCTCCTCGCGCAGCGAAGTGGCTTTCTCATTGCCGCCCACGTTGCCGGGAACCAGAACGACCAATACGGCGAAGGCGACCAGCCCAATCACGGTCACCGCCCAGAACGCGGCACGCCATCCCAGCATCAGGCCGAACCACGCACCAAAGGGCACGCCGAGCAGAGTAGCCACCGTCAGTCCGATGAACATGGTGGCAATTGCGGAGGCACGCTTGTCCTCAGTGACCAGGCTCGTCGCCACCACCGATCCGACGCCAAAAAATGTGCCATGGGCGAGAGAGGTGAGGATCCGCGCCGCCATCAACAGCCGGTAGTCCGGCGCCAGCGCGCAGGCGGCGTTGCCGAAGGTAAAGATCGTCATCAGAGCAAGCAGCACCGCCTTGCGCGGCATCCGCCGCGTCGCCAGCGTCAGGATCGGCGCTCCCACGAACACGCCGAGCGCATAGCCGGAAATCAGGAGACCTGCCGCGGAGACCGAGACCTGCATGTCGGCGGCGACCTGCAGCAAGAGACCCATGATGATGAATTCAGTGGTGCCGATGCCAAAGGCACCGGCGGTCAGCGCAAGGACGGCGGCAGGCATGCGTTGCTCCGGATCGGGACAGGGTTGCTGCAACGCAAATAGCGGAAGGGCGGCAGAAGAATTAGAGTGCCAGCAGTCCAATCATTTGTGACGTGAAATCAACATGGCTCGACTCGACACCAATCGTTCCGCCGAGATGGAGGTCTTCGTCCGCGTCGTCGACCTCGGCGGGTTCACCGCCGCGGCAAAGAGCTTTCGCCTGACCCCATCCGGCGTCAGCAAGCTGGTATCCCGCCTGGAAGCCCGGCTCGGCGCGCGGCTCGTCAACCGGACGACGCGCAAACTCCAACTGACTGAGGAAGGCCAAGCCTTCTACCAGCGCTCGCTGCGCATCCTCGGCGAGATCGAGGAGGCCGAGCGCGAGGCCGGCTCCGGCGCAGCGCCGCGCGGGCATCTGATGGTGAACAGCAACATCCCGTTTGGGATGCAGCACGTGATGCCGCTATTGCCGCGCTTTCTCGTCGAGCATCCGGAGATCACGGTCGACATTGTCTTCACCGATACAATCATCGACCTGATGCAGGAGCGCGCCGACGTAGCCATCCGCGTCGGGCCGCTGGGGGCTTCGCGCCTCGTCGCGCGCAAGCTCGGAACCAGCCGCATGGCGGTGGTAGCCGCGCCGTCCTATCTTGCCCGTTTCGGCGAGCCGAAGACGCCGGCTGAACTCGCCAGTCATCGCGGCATCGGCTGGACTTTTCCGCGCAGCATTCGCGGCTGGCCGTTCAGGCGCGGCGAGCGGATCGAGGAGGTGCTGCCGCCGCCGGCCGCGCGCGCCAGTGACGGCGAAGCGGTCCGTCGGCTCGCCCTCGGCGGCGTTGGCTGCGCACGCCTGGCTCTATTCCACATCGGTCTCGATATCGAGGCCGGACGCCTGATTCCAATGCTGCAGAACTACAATCCCGGGGACCGCGAAGACATTCATGCGATCTACGTCGGCCACGCCGGACCGCTGCCGGCGCGCGTGCGCACCTTCATCGATTTCCTCGCAACGCACATCCGGATGAGCGATCCCACTCTACGGCGCACGGCCGACGGCAAGTGGAAGCTGCACGGCGCATATTAAGTGTATAAGTGCCCCGCGGGGGGCATGGACGCCGCTAATTCCCGAACAATCCACCAAACAACCCGCCCGGCCGCTGCTGCGGCGGAGGCGGTGGAGCCTGCTGCGGCTGCTGCTGGAATTGCGGCTGCGGCGGCGGTCCTGGCGGGCGCGGCGCCGCCTGCTTCGGCGGCGGCGGACGCTTGGCGGCCGCGGGTGGTGGAGCCGGCTTCGGATCGGGCTGCGCGCTGACGATGGTCTGGTCAGGGCCTTTGCAGTCGGTCAGCCAGATATCGTAGACCGGATGCTCGACGCCGTGCAGGCCGGGGCTGGCGGCGAACATCCAGCCCGAGAAGATCCGCTTCACCTCGCCCTGCAGCGTGATCTCGTCGACCTCGACGAACGCATCGGTGTTGGCGGCCTCCGTCGATGGGCGCGTGTAGCAAGCGCTGGTCTTCACGCGCAGTGCGCCGAACTGCACGGTCTCGCCGATGTCCTCGTCGAAATTGATGATGCGGCCAGTGATCTTGTCGAGACCGGAGAAGCTCGCCTTCTTGTTGGTGATCTTGGTGGCCGGCGGTTCGGACACGACCTCGTCGCCCGGCTGCAGGGTCGCCGGCGAATTGGGCACGCCCTTGGCGGGCGGCTGGCGCTGACCCGGTGGCGCGTTGGCGACGCCTGGACCTCCGGGCTGCGGCGGCTGAACCGCGACGCCCGGCTGTGTCCCCTGCGGAGGAGCGGTGGTGCCGGGCGGCGGCGCCAGCGGCTGCGACTGGAAGCTTCCCGGCGGTGGAGCGCCCTGCCCCGGCGGCGGACGGTTCGGGGTCGGCAGCAGGCGGCCGCGCGGTAGTTCCGGCACTTCCTCGTCGTCGTCGGGGAATTGTTGCTGCTGTTGATTGCCGCGGGGAATGGCGCCCGGCGGCCGCAGCGGCGGATCGGAAAAGATATTGCCGATCTGCGCCTGCGCGGGCGGCGCAAGCGAGGTCATGGTGGCGGCGATCATGGCCGCAAGACCGGTCAGGGCAATGGTTCGAAGCATCTCGCGCGGCTTTAACAGGCGAATCGGGCTCGCGACATAGTACAGACTTGTCCGCCGCTCGCGTCCCTCCCGGTTAACACGGTGAATACGGCGGGGAAAGGGCGGTTTGCCCCCATCCTGCCGCAGTGAATATCATGGCCTGGAAGGCGGAAGACGGTTTTCGGAACATCGCTCCATGATCTAGTCAGCCCCGCCTGCAGATGGAATAGTGGCCTGATCGCGCGGCCACGCGCGAAAACCACCAAAATCCGGGATAACCGGACGAGCCAGAGGAAACCTCAAGCTATGCCCGATCGAATTCGCCTCGATGGCCGAGTTGCCGTCGTGACCGGCGCGGCCGGTGTCATTGGAACCGCGACCATCCGCCTGTTGGCCGAGCGCGGCGCCCGCATCGTCGCCATCGACCGCAAGGAGCAGGATCTTGCGGCCGCCATCAAGGACCTGCCGGCCTCGGCCGAAGCGCTCGCGGTCGCGGCGGACGTCACCCGGGAGGAAGAAGTCGCGGAATATGTCCGCGCCAGCGTCGACCGGTTCGGCACCATCGATGTCTTCTACAACAACGCCGGCGTCGAGGGCGATATCAAGCCGATCCCGGAATATTCGCTGGAGAGTTTTCGGCGCGTGCTCGACGTCAACGTGGTCGGCGTCTTTCTCGGCATGAAGCACGTGCTGCCGGTGATGCTGAAGCAGAACAAGGGCAGCATCATCAACACCGCCTCCATCGCCGGCCTGATCGGCTCGCCGATGATCGCCGTCTACAGCGCCAGCAAGCACGCCGTGATCGGTCTCACCAAGAGCGCCGCCTGGGAATGCACCGGCACCGGCGTGCGGGTGAACTGCGTCTGTCCCGGCCTGATCGACAGCCGGATGCTGAGCACGATCCTGCAGGGCCGCAATCCCGGCAATGAGCCGCCGCCGACCGAAAAGATCGTCGACCGGATTCCGGCGCGGCGGCTCGGTCAGGCTACCGAAGTCGCCTCCATCGTGGCGTTCCTGGCCTCCGATGAGGCCAGCTACGTTTCCGGCTCCGCCTATACCGTCGATGGCGGCCGCACCGCCGCCTGACGTCGTTCCGGAGCGACGCGAAGCATACCTCGAGATTCCGGGTTCGCTACGCGCCCCGGAATGACGAAACCAACATTAGAGGTCATTCCCAATCATGCCCGTCACGCTCGATCCCGATGCCGCCGCCGTCTACAAAGCTTTCCAGGAGGCGGGCCGTCCCGCCTATGAGACGCTGACCGCGCCGGAAGCGCGCGAATATTATCGAAGCGCCCGTGTCGTCAGTAATCCCGAACCGCCCGCGCTCGAATCGACCAAGCCGCTCGCGATCCCCGCGCCGCACGGCACGATTCCGGCGCGCATTTACACGCCGAAGACGCTGCGCAAGAGCAACGGCCTTGCGCCGTGCCTGGTATTCTTTCACGGCGGCGGCTGGGTGATCGGCGATCTCGACACCCATGAAGTGGTCTGCCAGAAGCTTGCCCACGAGGGCGAGTTGATCGTGATCTCGGTCGACTACCGGCTGGCGCCGGAGCACAAATTTCCCGCCGCCGCCGACGACGCCATCACCGCGACGAAGTGGGTTGCCGCCAATGCCAGCCAGTTCGGCATCGACGCGGCCCACTTGCTGATCGGCGGCGACAGCGCCGGCGGCAATCTCGCCGCCGTCGTGGCGCTCGCCGCACGCGACGGCGACGGCCCGAAGCTCGCCGGCCAGGTGCTGATTTATCCCGCCACCGATTTTGCGATGACGCATCCCTCGCACAGCGAGCCAGAGACCAGCATCCTGCTGACGCACTCCGTGATCAAATGGTTCTGCAACCATTATCTGAACGGCGCGGCCGACATCGAGCATTGGAAAGCCTCGCCCGCGCGCGCGAAAACGCTCGCCGGCTTGCCGCCGGCCTATGTGCTGACCGCAGGCGCCGATCCGCTGCGCGACGAGGGCGCCGAATACGCCGCGCGGCTGAAGGAAGCCGGCGTGCCCATGACCTACCGGCATTTCCCGGGCCAATTCCACGGCTTCTTCACCATGGGCAAGCTGCTGCAGCAGGCCAACGTCGCCGTCAGCGAAATCGCTGGCTGGCTGAAAACGTTGAAATAACGCACATATGCCGGTCGAGCGGCTGCCGGTGGCATCATGGCCGACCGCGCTTGGGCCAGGCTTCGTCTCCGCGGTGTTCGACAACATTCCCCTCACCGCGCTCGCCCTGAAACAGGGCGGCTATGATTGGGCTTCCTGGCTTACGCCGTCGGGTTCGGCGGCTCGATGAGCTGGTTCGGCTCATCGGCCGGCGTCGCCCAGTCGAACATGTATTCGGAGGCGAAGTCGTCGGACGCTGGGTTAGCCATGGCTGGCCTGTGGCGGTGGCCTACGTCGTCGGTTTCCTGGTGATGCTCGCTATCCTGGGCTGGCATCCCGACGCGCGGGTTTAGCGCGGTCGAAAGTGGTTGCCGGCCTCGTGTCGGCGATCATCCATTGGCCGACTGGGCTGTACCGACTCAGGCCGCAATGTTATCCAAGTTGCGGACTAGCTCTCGCACGCAACAACTCTGCCGGTGATTCGGCAGCAATCCGCGAGGTGATTGCAATGGCATTTTTCAGGCGCGAGCTCGGCCCGATCGAGCGCTTCGAGGTTGCGCTGAAGGACAAGCTGACGGCGCGGCAGAAGTTGGCCGAGCGGTTGAGCGTCGCCGAATCGGAACTTGCAGAAAAGCGTGCCGCTGCCGAACGGCTGGCGGTAGCCGGTGCCGACAATTCCCGGCTCGATCGAGCCGAAGCCAGCATGCGCGCCGTTGAAGACCGCGCCAAGTCGTTGCGCGCCGAATTGGTGGAATTTGACGATCAGGTGGCCTCGGCCGAGCGCGCGCTCGCTGATGCCAAGACCCAGCGCGACCGCGACGCGCTGGCTGACGAGATCGAGGCGATGGCTGCGGCGATCGAGCGGGCTGCGCCCGGATTCGAAGCCGGCGCCACAACGCTCGTCGAAGCCGTTACAAAAAGCTCGCTGTCGATACCCGAAGCCACCCGGTTCTCGGCCAGCGTGGATGCGGTGCGTAGCGAAGTCCGCGCGGCGGCGGACTTGATCTGCTGGGAGCTGCGTTCCGCCGCGGTGCGCACGCGCGCGGGCAACGCCAACCTCGCCAACCCCGCGCCATCCCTGTCGGAGGAGCCGCGATCGGCAGAGTCCGAACGGCAATTGATGTACACCCTCCATCCCCTGCGTTGGCGCGAGGACGGCAAGGTGCGCAAAGTTCCCGCCTTTGCGTTGGTCGGGCTGCCCAAGGCGCTGCTGCCGGTAGCGCTGCAGCATCAGCATGTAGACCATCTCAATGCCCGCCGCGTACAGACGTTGATGCATCTTCACGGCAGCGCAGGAAACGGCGAACCACAGGACGACGATCCGCAGCTTGTCGATCTGGACGCCTTGCTCACCGAGGAAACGCAGAGCGCGCAAGCCGACGTTGCCTGAGCCGGCGCGGACGGCCGCCGACAAGCGCTGAACCAACCGCTCCAGCGGACGTTGTCTTGGTTGGTTCATCTTGGTTGGTTCATGAAGCCGGCTTACGAGGATGCGGCTACGCGTCGTCACGCTCAACGTCTGGAATCGGCAAGGCGATCCGAAACGAACCGGTCTGATCAATCTAGAACTGCGCCGGCTGGCTCCCGATCTCGTGTCATTCCAGGAAGTGGTCAAATCGCCGGACCATTCGCAACTCGACGAGTTGATCCACGACACCGGTCTGTATGGAACGCATCAGGCTGACGTGCTGCGCACCGTCCCGCCCCATGCCGATCGTTTTGGCGGAAGCGCCATCGCGACGCGATGGCCGCATCGCGTCGAGGAAGTCCTGGATCTGCGCATGTCGGATGCGAACGATGTCCCGTGGTGCTCGCTGGCAGTATCGGTGCCGCTACCCGGCGAAGACGATCTTTTGTTCATCGCCGCTACGACCTCGTGGCGGCTCTCCGCGGAATCGGCCCGGGAACGGCAGGTCGTTGCGCTGACGGATCTCGACGCGCGTCACCGGCGGCCGCTTCCCACCATCATCGCCGGCGACTTCAACGCAACGCCTGACGCGGCCAGCATTCGCTACCTTACCGGACTGCAGTCGCTCGGCGGACGAAGCGTCAAGTATCACGACGCCTGGGAAGTCGCAGGCGAAGGTCAGGGTTATACCTGGAGCGTCGACAATCCAAATGCGCAGTCGGAGATCGGCAGGATCGTCCGTCAGCCGCGTCATCGGCGAAGGGTCGATTACGTGTTCGTGGGCTCCTGGGACGCCCACCCGAACGCGAGTTGCGAGGTTCAGGCCGCCTCGCTCGCATTCGACCTGGCGGTCGACGGCATCTGGCCCAGCGACCATTTCGGCGTCGTGGCCGATCTGGAAATCAGCGCCGCTCCCTCCGCGTGAGGAGGTTACCCTGGCCCTTGCAGCCGGACACTGTTCGAAATCGGCTCTGGCAGCATCGTCACCACGGTTCCTTCGGGAATCGGGTGGCCGCGACGCCTTCATCTTGCGATCCAGAACGCTCACGAATCAAGCCGTGCCGCTGAACCAAGGCGGGGCGACTGCAGTTGGAGAAGGCCTATGAAATCCGAAGGCGATCTGACGATCCGAAATCCGTTCGGCGTCATGGACGTTCCAAATCCCGGTGATGACGACGTGACGCAGTTCGCCCGCATCACGATGCCGGAAGAATCCGCCACCGACGAGAATGCAAAGCCATGGAGCCCTGGTGATGCGAGCTACCAGCGCGGCACGATCGATGGTGAGTGGTCAAGCCGCTGGAAGGGTGCTGCGGACCCAACCATACCAGGCGATGCCCCCGATAAATGGAAACAGGGCCGGGGCGAAGCGAGAACCGTGGGAGACCGCGTGTACCTGTTGTTCGATTGGAATTCCGGCGCGCGCCGGGGACTGATCGAGGCACGGCGCGAAGGTCCGCGGCGGCTGGTGGGCAAGTATATCAACCTGAACAACCCCGAGATCACGGTGCCCTGGGTTGGCCTGGTGGTGAGTGATCAGCGAATAGACGGCTACTTTGCGCAAGGCCGGGTGGATTTCCGGAGGTAGCGGCTTCCGTTCACCTACCCTGCCCGCGCCGCGCGGCGCAGCGATTGCGGGGGCTGGCCGAAGGCGCGGATGAAGGCGCGGCGCATCCGCTCCGGGTCACGGAAGCCGGTGGTCTGCGCCACGCGCTCGATCGCCTCGCTGGAGGACTGCACGCGTTGCCGTGCCACCTCGATCCGCAGCCGCTCCACCGCCTTTGACGGCGTGGTGCCGGTCTCGGCCATGAAGGCGCGGGTGAAATGCCGCGAGCTCATGCCGGCCTGCTCGGCGAGATCCTCGACGGTGAGCGGCGCATCGAGGTTTTCGCGCGCCCAGGCCAGCAGCGGCCCGAAGCGGCCGTTCGGCGCCTTCAGTTCGAGAAGCGAGGAGAATTGCGACTGGCCGCCGCTGCGGCGGTGATAGAGCACGAGTTGCTTCGCGGTCTTCTGCGCGATCTCGTCGCCATAGTCCTCCGCGATCATCGCCAGCGACAGATCGATGCCGGCCGATATTCCCGCCGACGTCCAGACGTCGCCGTCGCGCACGAAGATGCGATCGGGCTCCAGCTTCACCTGCGGATAGGTTTTCAGAAAATGCCGCGTGCGCTGCCAATGAGTGGTGGCGCGGCGGCCGTCGAGCAGGCCGGCTTCTGCGAGGACATAGGCGCCAGAGCAGACGCTGGCGATGCGGATGCCGCGCTTGGCAATCGTGCGCACGAAGCCGATCGTCTTCTCGCAGGCGGCGGCCTGCCGCACGCCCTCGCCGCCGGCGACGATCAGCGTCGTGATCGCAGATGCCGACTTCAAACCTTTCGCAACGATTTCGACGCCCGACGACGAGCGCACCGGCCCCGGCGTCACCGCCAGAACCCGGATCGCGGACGCCCCCTCGGCAAAGCGCGCCGCGATCTCGAACGCCGATATCGGCCCGGCCGCGTCGAGCAACTGGAAATCCGGAAACACGAGAACGCCGATCATGCTGCTTGCCTGTTTTGGGCCGATGTCCTGAGGTGAGATGTCCTGAAGTGGATGTCCTGAAATGAGGGAAATATGCCATTTCGGACGCAAGGCGACCATGGCAGGATGCCCTTCGTCAAGCCAAATTTTCCGGAGGTCACGATGTCCGCGCCATCTCAACCATCCATGGCACTTCAGATCGGTCTCGTGCTGTTTCCGCGCGTCACCCAGCTCGACTTCACCGGTCCCTTGCAAGTGTTCTCCAGCCTGCCCGGCGCCAACGTGCATTTGATCTGGAAACGGATTGAGCCGGTGACGAGCGATTCCGTGCTGGTGCTGACGCCGACCACGAGCTTTGCCGACTGTCCCCAGCTCGACGTGATCTGCGTGCCGGGCGGGTTCGGCACCGACGACATGATCAACGACGAGGAGATGCTGGCCTTCCTGCGCAAGCAGGCGCCTGGCGCGAAATATATCACTTCCGTCTGTACGGGATCGCTGGTGCTGGGCGCCGCCGGCCTGCTCAAGGGCTTTCGCGCAGCGACGCACTGGACGGCGATGGATTTTCTGAGCGCGTTCGGCGCGATCCCGACCAAGACGCGCGTGTGCGTCGACGGCAACCGCGTTACCGGCGGCGGCGTCACCGCGGGGATCGATTTCGCGCTGACGCTGGTCTCGCTACTGCACGATCAGAAGACCGCGGAGGCGATCCAGCTCCGGCTCGAATACAACCCGGCGCCGCCGTTCAATTCCGGCTCACCCGACACCGCCCCGCCGGAAGTGCTTGCATTCATGAAGGACAGGATTGCGCAAGCGCAGATCCGCCGCGGCGAGATGATCGACCGCGCCGCCGCACGGTTGGGGTAAGCTCGCACTCGTGTCCCGGACGCAGTGCGGCACGCAAGTGACGCGCTGCAGAGCCGGGACCATCTGCGTGTGGCTCAGCGGAGCAGCGTACCGGACGATGCTTCGCATCGCCGGGAGAACGCTGCACCGCGCCCGGGACACGGAGCAACTGGCAGTAACATGAAAAAGGCCGCCTGGTTTCCCAGACGGCCTTTCCTAATCCTACGGCAGCCACACATTAGCGGGCGATTTCAGAACCTCTGCACCGGGGGCCTATCTCCCGGCCGTGTCCTACTCGGTGACCGCTGCAAATCGGGGCAGTCGCGACTGGAGCCCGACACCGACGCGATGGTTTCCCATCTCCGTAAGATGTCCCCATTGAGCCGCGATAACGCGGAGGATGCAAGGCGGCGTTGACCGATGTCCCCGCTGTTACCGTTGTTCACAGGCCTCGGAGCAAGTCGAGACTTCGGGCGTAGGCGGATGGCCGACTTTGCCAGCGCACGACTATCGCTGCGAGGCCTCCGCGCCGTGGCTGGCGCGGGCCAGTTGCCTGAAAATGACGGCATGCACAATCAGGAACATCGGCACCAACACGGTCGGAATCAGCGACCACGGCAGCACCTGCACCGCTTCCGAGCCTGATCCGGCGTGGATCACCTGCAGGGGCGAGCCATTCGCCGAGATGACGCCGAGGGCGATCGCGACCACGAGATCGAGCATGCCGAATGCGTTCCAGCCCCAGACCAGCGCTTTGCCTTGCCCGCGCAGCGCGAGCCAGGCCACCGGCAACGCGAGCACGCCAGTGATGATATCGCCCCAACCTGCCGAATATGGAAATGGTCCGCCAAGCCGGCCTTCGGCCGCGAGCAGGATAAAGAGTCCTCCCGCCACGCGCCAGACGTTGAGACCGATCAGAAACGGCATCGACATTCCGAGCAGCGACGCGCGCACCGGCGCAGAGATCGCGGTGACAACCGCAGTCGCCATCAGCGGGAGCGCAATGACTGCGCCGATCATCAGCGGCCCCAGCGGACTGGTGCCGCGGAACTGGTTGGTGGCCGCGAGTGCGGCAGCCAGCCCCGTCCACAGACCGGCGCCGACGGAAACGGCGACACGCTGCGATGTGCTGATCGGCATCGCTCCGGCAAGCGCATTGATGCTAACGATGATGGCGGCAACGAGCACGATGGTTCCGATGAAGTCGAGCATGACATCTCTCCTTGCGTGTAGTTACACCTATCAAGATGAACGAAGCACGTCTCATCCCAAATTCCGGGACTCCAGCAGCTTCAGCGCGGCTTGGCCGTCAGCGCCGAGCAGCTTGCCCATATGCGCCTGCGCCTTCGACCAGAACGGAAAGCTGCGGCGCACCACGCTCCTGCCCTGCCCGGTGATGCCGATCACCCGCGCGCGCGGGTCGTCGCCGGCCTTTATCGAAATCCATTTTTGCTGCTCGAGCACCGCAAGATTTCGCGTGAGCGTCGTGCGCTCCATGCCGAGAATGCCGGCCAGCCTGCCCATCGGCATCTCCCCTCGCAGCATCAACTGCGACAGGATGGTGAATTGGGTGCTTCGAATTCCGGATTCCTGCATGTACGAATCGTACAGCCGCGTGATCTTTCGTGCAGCCTGCCGCGACGCCAGACAGAAACAGCCGGCAGCGGCCATGTAGTCAGCGGTGTCGGGGTCGCTTGGCTGCTTCATGAGATAAGTGTGTCTACACCTATTTGCATCCGCAACCGCACCCCCAAGCTGTTCCCGCTAAAATAAACGTGAAGTTAGCTTCCCGGCGTCCAGGGCTGATAGTCGCCGGTCGCCTTGGGGCGGCGGCCGCTTGCCAGCGTCGAGCCGGAGGGGCGGTAGGCCGCGGGCGTGCCGGTCAGGTTCGGAACGTGTGGCTTCTCCCACTCCCGAGGCGTGTAGCTCTCTTCGGTCGGCGCGGTATCGACAACGTGATGCAGCCAGCCATGCCATGACGGCGGCACCCGGCTCGCCTCCGCAAGCCCGTTGTAGATCACCCAGCGCCGCTCGAAACCCAGCGTCGGATCGATCTTGCCGCCCTTGGTGCGGTAGTAGCGGTTGCCCTGCTCATCCTGGCCGACCAATTCGCCGAACCGCCACGTCCATAATTGCGTGCCGAACGTTTGGCCGTTCCACCAAGTGAAAAATTTCAGCAGAAACAGCTTCATGAGGGCTCGGCCGGTTCGAGATATCGTACCGCTCTGATGCCACCGGCCGGACGGATTGTCCAGACAGAGGCTGACACTCCGGCCCTGCTGGACGGCGGCTTGCTGCCCGTCCATAGTCGCGGAATCGGCGCAATCCGTTCATCTCAATACAGTTCCGCGAACCGACAGGCTGAACTCGCGTGCAATCAACGCGCGGGCTCTGGAACGTCCGCCCCTTGAGCGGGTTAGGGCCTATATCCCGCAAATGGAGCCTAAAATGATCAGTCTAAAGGTTTTGAGTACCGCGGCAGCGATGGCGCTTGTGTTGCCGGTGGTCGCGCCAAGCCTCAGCGCCGTTCAGGCGCAGGATAGAGGCGGTGGCGGTCCGTCTATCGGTGGCGCCAGGGGCGGCGGCGGTGGCGGCGCGGCTATCGGTGGCGGTGGCGGTGCGGCAGTCGGTGGCGGCGGTGCAGCTATCGGTGGCGGTGGCGGCATGAGAGGTGGCGGCGGTGGCAGTGCAGCTATCGGCGGCGGTGGCATGAGAGGTGGTGGCATGGCGGTCGGTGGCGGCGGCGTTCGAGCCGGCGGCCCTACGATTGGGGGCGATAGAGCTTTTGCCCCAGGCGCACCTTCTGCCGGATTCCGCCCGAGTCCAGGCGTCGGCGGCCCAGCCGTCGTGGGCGGCGGTGGTCGGGGGAATTATTATGCTGGCGGTCGCTGGCACGGCGGTCATCACTATCGCCATCGTCACGGCTTCTGGCCGGGCTTCGCGATCGGTGCCGGTATCGGATCGGCCTATGGCTATTACGGTAGCACCTACTACGATGACCCCTATTATTACGACGACACCGTAGTTGCCGCAGCGCCCGTGGTCGGTGATGATGCCGTGGCGTATTGCATGCGAAGGTACAAGTCCTACGACCCGGCGTCAGGAACGTATCTCGGTTATGACGGGCAACGTCATCCCTGCCCGGCGCAATAGCAGGACGTCGTGAGTTCGAAGGGCGGCGCATTCCGGTGCGCCGCCCTTTCTTCGTTTGAAATTACTTACGAGCGCAGCGCCACCGCGACGCCGCCGAGCGTGAATACCAGTGCGGCGATCTCGCGCAGGCCGAGCGGCTCGCCCAGCATCGCCGCCGCTGCGAGCACCCCGACAACGGGAACCAGCAAGGTTCCGATCGAGGCCGTCGCCGCCGGCAACCGCTCCAGCGCGGCAAACCAGCACACGTAGCACATGCAGAACTGGACCAGCGTCATATAGAGCAGCGACGCCCAGCCGATGGATGATAGATCCGCCAGTTGCGGCTGTTCGACCACAAGGCCCACGATCGCGATCGGCAGGCAGCCCAGCCCGATCTGCCAGGCGGCCAGCGACAGCGGTGGCATCGCCAGCGGAAAATGCTTGGTCAATACGGTGCCAAGCCCAACGCACACAGCGCCTGCGAGCGCGCAGGCGATGCCCGGCAATTTCTCGACGCTAGCCTCGATGCCGTTGCCGCCAATCAGCACGGCGATGCCGGCAAGCGCGACCATCAGCGCGACGGCGCGGAGCGGCGACAGCCGCTCGCCGAGGATCGGCCGTGCCAGAAACGCCACCCAGACCGGGATCGATATCCCGAGCACGGCGGCCTCGCTGGCGGTGAGCCACAATAGCGCCAGCCCCATGAACGCGACCCAGCCGCCGATCGTGAGCATCGAGACCAGGAGCAACCGCAGCCACATGAGACGCGGCACGCTCAATTTCTGCCGCCGCGCGAGCGCAAACAGCGCCAATGCCGCGGCGCCGACGATGCCGCACAGGCCGCGCGAGGACAATGGCGGCCATTCGGTCAGCAAATGTTTCATGATCGGAAAGTTGAGGCCCCACCCCACTGACGTAACGGCGAGCAGGATGAGCCCGAGTGGCGACAGCCGGGCGGCAGCGGCACGCCTCGCATGGTTGATTGGCGACATGACGGGATTGGGTCCGGAACCGGCGGTTGAATTTGTTATCGTTCTGATACAGCGAAACGGAATTGCCCTCGGCAACGTTTATGGGCACTCTACCATGCAGACGACCTGTCGACGTTTCGACTTAATCGTCACATGGGACGCGCGACTTGCCGCCGCCCCGAGGAAGAAGGAATCATCGTGCCGCGCGTTCTCGTGGTCGATGACGACCCGATGGTGTGCGTTGCCATCGAGGTTTGTCTGACGCGCAAGGGTTTCGAGGTCACCGTTGCCGACGGTGGTGAAGCGGGAATGCGCGCGCTCGAAACTTCCGATTTCGACGTCATGCTGATCGACGTGTTCATGCCGCATATGCGCGGCTTCGAATCGATCCGGATGTTCCACGAGCGCAAGCCGGATGTACCTGTTATCGCAATGTCGGGCTACGCCTTCGCCAACAGCGAACGCGCACCAGATTTCCTGCGGATGACCATCGAGCTCGGCGCGGCATGCTGCCTGCGCAAACCGTTCACGCCGGACGCGTTATTGACCTCGGTCAATCAATGCATCGCCAAACCGAAAGCTTCCGCGCAGCAGTCGAAATCGTGAAGTAAACAACTGGCAATGCCCTCGCAGCGTATCATCCTTGGAATTGGCCTCGCTATCCTCCTCATTATCGGCGCTGCCTCGATCGGTCTCGACCTCAAGTCGCGGTCCGACGCAGCCTCGGTCGACCGTGCGCTTGGAATTCTCAGCAAAATCTCGGATATGCGCCCGCTGCTGCGCCGGACGGAAAGCGCGGCGCGCGCCTTTGCGCTATCGGGCGATCAGGAATTCGCCAGGGAATACCGCGAGGCCAGCGACGCGACCCTGCCGGCGCTGGCGGCACTGGTCGAGGCGGTCAAGGATAATCCCACCGAAAAGCGGCTGATCGAGGAAACCAAGGCACTGGTCGAGCGGCAGATTGCTTTCAATGGTGAGTTGATCAGGCTCCGGACCGCGGGAGATAGCGCCGCTGTCGCGGCGCTCGTCAACCAGGAGGACCGTGCGGCGACGGCCGCAATCACCGAAAACCTCGAGAAAGCGGTTGCGGAAGAGCGCAGGCTGCTTTTTGCCAGACGCGCCGAATCCGAAACCAACGGGACGCTCCTGCTGGCGATCGATCTCGCCGGCGTCCTGCTGATTCTGTTCCTCGCCATCCTTCTGACGGTCTCAACCCGCCGGTCGCGCCGGCAACTGCAGGATTCGCTGAGCGCCACCAAGGCCACCAACGAGGCGCTGGAGGCCGCGGTCGCCGAGCGCACCGAACATCTGGTCGCCGCGCATGAGGAACTCAGGCTTTCGGCCGTCGTCTTGCGCAGCACCTTCCACAGCATGGCAGAGGCCGTGCTCGTCATCGACACCAGGGGCGAGGTTTTGCTCTCGAACCCGGCCGCCGAGAAGATGCTGCGCTACCGGCCGGGCATGACGGTCGAGCACTTGCGGTCGCTCAGCGCGGTTTTCCATGCCGACGGCGTCACGCCGCTACCTGTCCATGACATGCCGGCCTCGCGCGCGCTGCGCGGCGAAGCGTTCGACGCCAGCGAAATCGTGTTGCGCCCGGTTAGCGGCGATCCGCCGGTTCACCTCGTGATCAGCGGCCGGCCGCTGCGCGATGCCTCGGGCGCCATCAGCGGCGCGGCGCTGGTCTACCACGACATCACGGGATCGCGCGAAACCGAGCACAAGCTGCAGCAAGCGCAAAAGCTCGACGCCATCGGCAAGCTCACCGGCGGCGTCGCGCACGACTTCAACAACATGCTGACCGTGATCACCGGCACCACCGAAACGCTGGTAGCCAACCTTGCGCATGAGCCGGCGTTGCAGAAGACCGCCGAACTGATCGACCAGGCGGCGGAGCGCTGCAGCGAGCTGATCCAGCATCTGCTCGCCTTCGCCCGCCGCCAGCCGCTGCAGCCGCGCAATGTCGACATCAACGCGACCGTGCTCGATATCGCAAAACTGCTTCGCCCGACGCTCGGCGAGCAGATCGAGGTCAACTCCATTCTCGAACACGAAGTGGCGATTGCCCATATCGACGCATCGCAGCTCGCCAACTCGCTGCTCAACATGGCGATCAACGCGCGCGATGCGATGCCGAATGGCGGCAAGCTGCTTTTGGAGACGCGCAACGTCGTGCTCGACGAGGCCTATGCGCAGGCCAACCCGGACGCAAAGCCCGGTCCCTACGTAATGCTCGCGGTCAGCGACACCGGCGCCGGCATGCCGCAGGAGGTACTGGACAAGGTGTTCGAGCCGTTCTTCACCACCAAGGAGGTCGGCAAGGGCTCAGGCCTCGGCTTGAGCATGGTCTACGGCTTCGTCAAGCAGTCCGGCGGGCACATCCGGATCTACAGCGAGGTCGGCCACGGCACCACGATCAAGCTCTATCTGCCCCCTGCCCGCGGCCAGGTCGAGGCCGGGCCGCCGGCCGCAGCGCCGCTGCCGCATGGCAACGAGACCATCATGGTGGTGGAGGACGACGCGCTGGTGCGTACCTTCGTCACCACGCAATTGCAGAGCCTCGGCTACCGCACGGTGGCCGCCGCCAACGGACCGGCGGCGATGAAACTGATCGAAGGCGGTCAGGCGTTCGATTTGCTGTTCACCGATGTCATCATGCCCGGCGGCATGACCGGACGCGAACTCGCGGACAAGGTGCTGAAGCTCCGGCCCGGCATCAAGGTGTTATATACGTCCGGCTATACCGACAACGCGATCGTGCACCAGGGCCGCCTCGATCCCGGCGTGCTGCTGCTGACCAAGCCGTACCGGAAGTCGCAGTTGGCAAACATGGTGCGCCGCGCGCTGTCGGGATAATCAAGGCGCAAGCCTCCCCTGCTGCGGCGTCGTTTTCAATGCCAACTTGATGTATGAAGGGTGAGACTTGGACGAAGGGATTCGGGGGAAGAGCCAAGGCTGATGGCCGACGTGATCTACAAGCGCTGCTATTTCGATTGGGGCGGACGATGCGCCTACTGCGACGTTGCACTCGCCCGGCAAAAGACGGGCGGCAAGGTCAAGGCCAGCATCGACCATTTCATCCCGCTCTCAAAGGGAGGTCAGAATGGCAGGAGCAACCGCGTGCTGTCCTGCTACCCCTGCAATCTCGCCAAGGGCGACACCAACCCGCGCGAGACGAACCAATGGCGCCACGTCGAACAGCGCCTCGCGGAGATCGCTGCTTCGCCGCTCATCAGTCACGCGAAGCTCAAGCAGCTTATTCCCGAATTGGTGAAACAAGTTGCCGTAGAGGCATGATCCGCACCAGGGCCGCGTTGAATGCGGATCAATGTCGAGTTCTCCTGCAGCGCCGAAGCGGACGCGCCATTTGCGCCTACTGCGCGCCCGATCCCCCAGCGACGATCTTCTCGTTCAGCTTCTGATCGACGATCTCGACCGTGCGGTCGATCTCGGCGCTGGGCGCGCCGAGCTGGTGCGAGATCAGCTTCACGAGCAAGTCGACGCGTTCGATGAACGGCGCGCCGGCGGCGACCGCGCGGGCCGCCGATGACGGCTTGAGCAGGCTTTCGGCCGCCTTGGCATACTTCCCGAACGGCACCTGATCCTGCGGATCGGCGCCGAGGCGGCGAGCGATGCCGTCGACGTGGTCGTAGATCGACTGCGACAGCTTGAGATCGCCGTGCACCGCGTCGCGGATCGACTGCGGATCGTTCGGCGTGATGCAGCGGTAATTGCCGGTCAGCAGCATCGACCATTTGGCGAGCGGCACGAACAGCGAGTCGAACACTTTCAGCTTCACCGGGACATCGTGGCCGTCGAGCTTCACCGCGTCGATATCAGCTTCCAGCTCGCGAAGCAGCTTGTTGTGCTTCTCGTCGGCAAAGGCGGCCGCCTTGAAGTTGGTCGGCAGGCCGACATGCAGCACGTTTGCCGCCTCTTCCGGCGGACGGAAGGCCTGCGGATCGGGCGAGCACAGCGTCACCAGCCCGGGCTGGAAGCGTTCCCACACCTGCGCGTTGGTATAGGCCTCTTCGAGGTCCATGTCCGCCAGCGCCGGGATCCGCTTGAGATAGGGTAACGGCGGCATGTTCATGATCGACAGACAAGGCAGCTTCGCCTCGGCGATCTTGATCATCAAAACCCGGATCGTGTGGTTGGTGTATTGCGGCTCCTGCATGGCGAGGCCGACCAGATCATAGCGGGAAAGATCGACCTCGGCGGGCGTGGTCGCGTCCAGCTTGCCCGGCAGGTCGCGCGAGAAGATCGCGCGGTGCACTGCCTCGTCGCGCAGCTTGATGCGGACTTCGGTGCCATCGCGGTTGATGAGCTCGGCCGTCTTCTTCCGGCACACCAGGGTCACGTTGTGACCCGCCATCAAAAGCTTCGTCGCCAGCAAGGAGCCATACGAGGCCCCCAGGATCAGGATGTTGCGCGCCATACTCTCTCTTTCACAGGTGATACTGGAATTTGCCCCGACGACCCCGGGCGGGCCGAAATTTCGTCCGTGGCATACAACGAATTGATAGGCGTTACAATCACATAGCGTCCCGCATATTCGGTTGCACCTCTCCCCGCCTGCGGGTGAAGAACGGGGAGAGGGAGAAGCTCACGACCTTGTCGCCAGCACGACGCCGGCGAGCGTGAACACCAGCGCTGCGATCTGGATCAGGCCGAGCGGCTCGCCGAGCGCGATGGCCGAGGCGACGACGCCGATCACGGGCACCGCCATGGTGCCGATCGCGGCGACTGATGCCGGCAGACGGGCGAGCGCGGCGAACCAGCTCACATAGGCGATGCAGAACTGGATCACGGTGGAATAGATCAGGAGCCACCAGCCGAGCTCCGTCACCTTCTCAACATGCGTGGTCTCGACGGCGAGGCCGATGATGACGATCGGAAAACAGCCGAGCCCGATCTGCCAGGCCGCGGCCGGGATCGGCGGCAGCGGCACCGGCAGTTTTTTCGCCAGCACCGTGCCGAGCGCAAAGCCGAACGCGCCGCCAAGCGCCATCACCATGCCCGGCAGTTTTGCGGCGGTCGCGCTAAAGCCGTTGCCGCCCATGATGGCGGCGAGCCCGGCGAATGCCATCACCAGCGCCACCGTGCGCAGAATAGTCGGCCGCTCGCCGAGCACCGGCCAGGCCAAGAGCGAAGCCCACACCGGCATGGTGTAGGCGATCAGCGCGGCTTCGCTCGCCGGCAGCCACAACAGCGCCAGACCCATCAGCACCATCCAGCCCGTGACGTTGAGCAGCGCGGAGAGCATCAACCGCGGCCACAGATGCCGCTCGACCTTGAGGCTCTGCGAGCGCGCCAGCGCCAGCACGGCCAAAAGCGCCGCGCCGATCACGCCGGTCGAGCCGCGCAGCGTCAGCGGCGGCAGCTCGCTCAGGAGATATTTCGTGACGGGCCAGTTAAACCCCCAGCCCACCGAGGTGATGGCGAGGAACATCAGGCCTGCGGGCGCGATCCGCATCGGCGCGCTGGTCGGTTTTGATTCTGTCATGGAGCCCGGCAGGGACGGAAAAACGGTGGAATCGGCCGCACCTTGCCGCTTATCGGCGGGCGCGACCACGGGCTCGCCGGCATGCCAGCCCTCCCCGTTCCGTAGCGTTACGTGAGTCTTCCGAACGCAATCCCGAAGGGAGAAAAAATACCTGCCCTGTGAACAGCGGGACGAAGCCTGTTTCCACATGCGAGGAACAAATTTTTGGGTTGGGAATCCCTGAGGACTCACCGATACTTGGCACTATCGCAGGCGCGGGAACACCCCTGTTATCCCTCACTTTCCACCATATTTAGTATTTGATTCAGGAACTCGTACTACTCCTTGACGGGCGCAACGGGTTTGGCCTAGCCTTATTGCTGGACGGCGCGAGTTAAGTTCTGGGTCCCGCCGATCGCTCCCAAAAGGGTTCCGAACGAACACTCCGTCAGCCGGTTGAGGCACGGATCGAGGGCTTGTCTGCCCAAAATTCGGGGGCGATCCGGGCCTTAAAAACGAGCCGAATGGCTCAAGGCGACGAGTTGCGGCGTTGAGTTGGGAGCATGGTCCGGAAAAGTGGGTACCGGTTTTCCGAACAGACCATGCTCAAACGAAGGAAGGGGTTGGCCTCGCCGAAAGGCGGACGAGCCCTTGGGGTGGCGAAGACAGAAACAGGGCCGGGTCCACCGGTAGAGCTTGCGGATCTCAGGTCCAAGGTTGTCTTCAACCTTGGTGCCGATGGTTCGCTCACTGAAACATCCGGCAACCGCAGGAAATGCGGACCGGGCAAGAAGACGGGGCACGACAACTATGCGAATCGAACGGCGCAACACCACTTCCGGCCAGTCACCCTATGCAGGGATTGATTTCAGGCTGACGACATCGGAGATCCGCAACCCCGACGGTTCGGTCGTGTTTCGGCTCGAGAATGTCGAAGTGCCCCAGTTCTGGTCGCAGGTCGCCTCCGACGTGCTGGCGCAGAAGTACTTTCGCAAGGCCGGCGTCGCCGCGCGCCTGAAGAAGGTCGAGGAAGAGACCGTCCCGTCCTGGCTGTGGCGCTCGGTGCCGGACACCGAGGCCCTCGCCCTGCTCCCTGAAAGCGAGCGCTATGTCGGCGAGACCAGCGCAAAACAGGTGTTCGATCGCCTCGCCGGCTGCTGGACCTATTGGGGCTGGAAGGGCGGCTATTTCTCGTCCGATGAAGACGCGCAGGCGTTCTACGACGAGCTTCGCTACCAGCTCGCAAAACAGATGGTCGCGCCGAACTCGCCGCAATGGTTCAACACCGGGCTGCATTGGGCCTACGGCATCGACGGCCCCGGCCAGGGCCACTATTACGTCGACTGGAAGACCGGCAAGCTGACGAAGTCGAAGTCGGCCTACGAGCACCCGCAGCCGCACGCCTGCTTCATCCAGGGCATCGAGGACGACCTCGTCAACGAGGGCGGCATCATGGACCTCTGGGTGCGTGAGGCGCGCCTGTTCAAATACGGCTCCGGCACCGGCTCCAACTTCTCGCGCCTGCGCGGCGAAGGCGAGCGCCTGTCCGGCGGCGGCCGCTCGTCCGGCCTGATGAGCTTCCTCAAGATCGGCGACCGCGCCGCCGGCGCGATCAAGTCGGGCGGCACCACGCGCCGCGCGGCCAAGATGGTCGTGGTCGATGTCGATCACCCCGACATCGAGACCTATATCGACTGGAAGGTGAAGGAGGAGCAGAAGGTGGCGGCTCTCGTCACCGGCTCCAAGATCAACCAGAAGCACCTCAAGGCGGTGCTGAAGGCCTGCGTGAACTGCGAAGGTTCGGGCGACGACTGCTTCGACCCCGAAAAGAACCCTGCGCTCCGCCGCGAGATCAAGCTGGCGCGCCGCGCGCTGGTGCCCGACAACTACATCAAGCGGGTGATCCAGTTCGCCAAGCAGGGATATAAGGACATCGACTTCCCGATCTACGACACCGATTGGGATTCGGAAGCCTACCTCACCGTCTCCGGCCAGAACTCCAACAACTCGGTCTCGCTGAAGGACGATTTCCTCCGCGCCGTCGAAACCGACGGCGAATGGAATCTGATCGGCCGCACCAACAAGAAGATCACGAAGACGCTGAAGGCGCGCGAGCTCTGGGAGAAGATCGGCCACGCCGCCTGGGCCTCGGCCGATCCGGGGTTGCACTTCAACACCACCATGAACGACTGGCACACCTGCAAGGCGTCGGGCGACATCCGCGCGTCGAACCCGTGCTCGGAATACATGTTCCTGGACGACACGGCGTGCAACCTCGCCTCGGCCAATCTGCTGACGTTCTATTCGACCACCACCAAGCGGTTCGATGTCGAGGCCTACGAGCACCTGTGCCGGCTCTGGACCATCGTGCTCGAAATCTCCGTGATGATGGCGCAATTCCCGTCGAAGGCGATCGCCGAACTCTCCTACGAGTTCCGCACGCTGGGCCTCGGCTTTGCCAACATCGGCGGCCTGCTGATGACCATGGGCCTGCCCTACGACTCCAAGGAAGGCCGTTCGCTGTGCGGCGCGCTGACCGCCGTGATGACCGGCATCGCCTACAAGACCTCGGCCGAGATGGCGGCTGAGCTCGGCACCTTCCCCGGCTACAAGAAGAACGCCCAGCATATGCTGCGCGTTATCCGCAACCACCGCCGCGCCGCCCATGGCCATGCCTCGGGCTACGAGGCGCTGTCGGTCAACCCGGTGCCGCTCGACCACGCCTCCTGCCCGCAAGGAGACGTCATCGCGCATGCGACCAAAGCCTGGGACGACGCCCTCGCCCTCGGCGAGGCCAACGGCTTCCGCAACGCGCAGACGACCGTCGTGGCGCCGACCGGCACCATCGGCCTCGTGATGGATTGCGACACCACCGGCATCGAGCCTGATTTCGCGCTGGTGAAGTTCAAGAAGCTTGCCGGCGGCGGTTACTGGAAGATCATCAACCAGGCCGTCCCCGCGGCGCTGCGCGCGCTCGGCTATCGCGAAAGCGATATCGCGGAGATCGAGGCCTACGCTGTCGGCCACGGCTCGCTCTCCAACGCGCCCGGCATCAACGCCACCACGCTGAAGGCCAAGGGCTTCACCGACGAAGCGCTGGCCAAAGTGGAAGCTGCATTGCCGACCGCGTTCGACATCAAGTTCGCCTTCAACAAGTGGACGTTTGGCGAGGATTTCCTGCGCGACACGCTGAACCTTGCGCCGGAAGCGATCGCCGCCCCCGGCTTCGACCTGCTGGCCGCGCTCGGATTTACAAAACGCGAGATCGAGGCCGCCAACGTGCACATCTGCGGCGCGATGACGGTCGAGGGAGCTCCCCACCTCAAGGCAGAACATTACGCGGTGTTCGACTGCGCCAACCCCTGCGGCAAGATCGGCAAGCGCTATCTCTCGGTCGAGAGCCACATCCGCATGATGGCGGCGTCGCAGCCGTTCATCTCGGGCGCGATCAGCAAAACCATCAACATGCCGAACGACGCCACGGTGGAGGATTGCAAGGCGGCGTATCTCCTGTCCTGGAAGCTCGCGCTGAAGGCCAACGCGCTCTACCGCGACGGCTCGAAGCTCTCCCAGCCCTTGAACTCGCAGCTCATCGCCGACGATGACGACGAGGACGATGCGGTGGAGGCGCTCTACGAGAAGCCGATGGCCGCGCGCACCGCGCAGGTCTCGGAAAAGATCGTCGAAAAACTGGTCGAGCGCATCGTCGTGATGCGCGAGCGCGAGAAGATGCCGGATCGCCGCAAGGGTTACACCCAGAAGGCGGTGGTCGGCGGCCACAAGGTGTACTTGCGAACCGGCGAATATGACGACGGCCGTCTCGGCGAGATCTTCATCGACATGCACAAGGAAGGCGCAGCGCTCCGCTCCTTCATCAACAATTTTGCGATCGCCGTCTCGCTCGGCCTGCAATACGGCGTGCCGCTGGAGGAATATGTCGACGCCTTCACCTTCACCCGCTTCGAGCCGGCGGGCCCCGTGCAGGGCAACGACTCGATCAAGTACGCGACCTCGATCCTCGACTATGTGTTCCGCGAGCTCGCGGTCAGCTACATGTCGCGCTTCGATCTCGCCCATGTCGATCCGACCGAGTCGAATTTCGACGCGCTCGGCAAGGGCGTCGAGGAAGGCAAGGAGCCGTCCGACCAGGGCCAGCAGGCCACCAAGTATCTGTCCAAGGGCCTGACCCGCTCGCGCACGGATAATCTCGTCGTCATGCGCGGCGGCGATGTGGATGCCCGCGGCTCCCACAACGTCACCGCAATCGGCGGCCACGGCCCCAGCGCCCGCGTCTCCGACGCACATGAAGGCGCGGTGGCCTTAAGGCAAGAATCCCAGCACGACCTGTCCCCGACAGAAAAGCTGGGAGCCCTGCAGTGGAGCAAGTCCGGCAGCGCGGCCGTGGCGGTCGCCCCGAGCAAGGCCGAACGCCGCGCGGAAGCCAAGGCCAAGGGCTACGAAGGCGAGATGTGCTCGGAGTGCGGCAACTTCACGCTGGTACGGAATGGGACCTGCATGAAGTGCGATACGTGCGGCAGCACGACGGGGTGTTCTTGACAGTCACCTGCAGCAATAAGCAAAGGCCGCTCGGAAAGAGCGGCCTCATTGCATTAGATGAAGAAAAGGGAGTTCTTGCTAACTTGGAAACGGCCGATGATTTTGGAGCTAATACTTAAGCATCTAAAGGACATTGTACTTACGGTAGTCGGACTTGTGGGCGGGGGAATAGTATCGTTATTCTTCTATCGAAGGGCCCTGCAACGCCGTGAGATCAGCTACGCAACTGACGTAGATAGATTGATATGGTCGAGGGGCTCGGCATTTTCGGATATCAAGCTCCTATACAAAGGCCGAAAGCTCTTTGATCCACGAAAGACAATTTATTACGTATGGAATAGCGGCAATTGCGTTTTGAACGCGAGTGATGTTGCGTCCGGCAATCCACTTTCCATCGGCGGAAGCAATGTTCGGGTTCTCAGTGCGGAAATAGCATTGACGACGCGAGAAGTAATACGAGCGCGTCTCGATCGGAGCTCGAACAGCGAAGTAATACTTGACTTCGACTTCCTTGATCCGAGCGATGGATTTGTTGTCGAGCTCTTTTACGATATCGACATCAGCAACAAAGAAGCCACTCGAGTTCCGCGACTTCGCGGGACTCTAAAGGGTTCTCAAGAACCTCCCGTTTCGCGTGAGGTCAGCTTCCAGAGCAGCCTACTAAACCGACTGGGCAGGTCTGTTTTCTTGTTAGGAGCCTTTCTGTTAGCTGGCGCTCTTCTAATATTCCAAGCCTATGAGATAGGGTCCGAACCCACTTGGCTGCTAATCGTCCCCAAGGTACTTACTGCCCTGCTACTGGGGCTCGTGGCGATTGGTGTGCTAATTGCGATTGTTTATAGCTGGCGAGCTTATCGGATTCCGATCGGGCTGAAGGCAGAACGGCATAAGGGCCCCTTGCCCCTCACTTATACTGAAATGACCGAAATGCTCGATCGTGTGAATGAGCGAGACATCTCCAAAATCCATGATTTGGAGGAACGCCTCACGGAGGTAGAGTCCAAAAACTTGGGGTGATTAGCAAGCGTAGGGCGGATTAGCCGAAGGCGTAATCCGCCGTACCGAGTGACCAAGTCGGCGGGTTACGCTTTCGCTAACCCGCCCTACTCGCTGCGGTACCCTGCTCCTGGAGCTCTGGCTTTTCACGACAACTGAGAACGACTTCCCGCGATACGATTGCCCGGATCGAGAAGCGGATCAGTGGGCGCGACGACGCGGACTATGCTCCCTTCCGTGTAGACGGAGGCGCGCGGCTGGCCCAAGCTCGAATGCCGGCTCGGTGCGGTGGCGATGCTGGCGGCCGGGTCAACAACGCATTGTGGAGATTTGTAATTGACGGATATTTAGGGAGGTATTCATGGCACTCGGTTTTGATTATTCAATCGAGATCAGCGATCCAGATAATCTCGCTGCCGGTCAGCAAAAGGCTCTCCTGAAGAACCTCGATGCAGCCATTGCCAATTGGGCGCACTACATCAGCGGCGCTGGGTCGATCGATGTCCAGTTGATCATCGATCCGAGGCCGGACTTCGGGGCAGCCTCCGCCAGCGCGACAAATATTGCAATCGGCCAATTCGACAGCAAAATACTGGTCAGGGAAGGCGTTCAGCATGAGTTGCTTACCGGAATCGATCTCAATGGCGATGCTCCTGACGCGTTCATAACCGTTGGGGCAGAATACCTGTCCAACTTTATCTGGCTCGATCCGAGGCCGTTTTCCAGAAACCTTCCCGTCCCCTTCGACAAGAACGACGGCGTTAGCCTTTTCATGCACGAGTTCGGCCATGTTCTCGGGATGAATGGGTTCGGCGAAAAGAACGGTGAACTCACCGGCACGACTGCCAGTGTCTATGATAGCCACGTCACCTTCGAGGGCGGGCTTCCGTTCTTTGCGGGCGCGGCTGTCGAACAGCTTTACGGCGGGCCCGTTCCTCTCTCAGGCTCCGACGCGGACGAGAATACGTACACACATTACGGTCACGAATCCGCCGACCAGCTCGATCTTGCCTTGATGCAGGGAAATGCGGGTTTCTTCTTCGGCCAGCGATACTATGTCGACAACATCGACCTTGCCATCATGCAAGACATGGGCCTTTCCACCAGCCACCAGACGGAGAGCCGTTGGAACGACTTCAGTTCTGGGTTTGCAGGAAATGACGTTTTCAGAACTGGACGGGGCAACGACACCTTAAAAGGGGCTGGAGGGGATGACGGTCTCTATGGTGGCGCTGGAAACGATCGCCTGAGCGGAGGAGACGGTGAGGATCTCGTTGCTGGAGGCAAGGGAAACGATTGGCTCAGTGGCGGCGCTGATGCCGACACTTTCGTTTTCGGGAAAGGCGGCGGCAAGGATCTTGTCACTGACTTCGAAATCGGCGTCGATCAAATCCGGCTCGAGCATGGAGCGTCGGTCCAAGAGGTTGGCGAACGTGACTTCAATGAGGACGGTGTACTCGACACCGTCTTGACGCTGAGTGGCGGCAGCGTTGTGAAGCTCCTGAGCGTGCATGGCGCGCATCACGATGACCTGCTTATCTAAGTCTCACTGCCAAATTAAAGTTACGGTGACAGTGCACTTAATCTGCCGATGGCGAAGTGCAGTTTAGTGCATTGTCACCGTAATCGATGACCGATCGATGTCTCCGGGCCCCATGCGCTCATGGAGGACGCGGAGGTATTGCTTTTCGGAGGCGCTAGGCTTGCTCACCCATCGCGACTTCGCTCTTTAATCGTACTGAGCATAGCCTTCGAGCGTGATAGCGTCGTGTTCCCGCAACTGTGCAAGCCGGCTTCCGTCATCCAAATTGTAGATGGTTCGCCCATGTTGTCCTTATCGCCTGTTCACAGCCGAGCGTACAGCGGATGCCCATTAATCAATCTGCTTATGGTTATCACCCATCCACGCTTTCCCTGGGGTTCATCAGTCCCATCAGCCACGAACAGAACCCGGCGGGCACACAAGTGCCACATAGAACCACTCCTGCCGGAAGATCTTCGCATTCTCTGCCGCCGAGGGGCCCTCGTGCATGAGGCCGTAGTACAGGACGAAGGCGATTCCGAAGCCCGCCAGGCCACAGGCGAGTGAACGCCACCATCTGTCTGACAGTCGGCGGTCCACCCACGCGGTAAAGAGCATGGGAAGAATCGAGAACGCGTAGCAGACCATGAACGACGGCAGCCAATACCGCCCATCCTCGAAAATCGGCCCGTCAGTCCGGGCGGCGAGAAATGCGATGCAGTAGAGCCAGGCAAGAAACGGCCCGAGGGCGGCAAAGAGCCGAAGCCTTGTCATGAGGTCACCATGGCAGCGATTTCCTTTTCGGACTTGGCTGGATGCTTTCTCGCCAACCCGATAAGCCTTTGTCGCTGCGAGGCCTTCTCTCGTTCAGGCTCTGGGTTTCTGCCTCACCGCTGCCTTTGCGCCAGATAGAAGCCGAACAGCACCGTGACCAGTCCCGCCGCCTGCAGCGAGGTCGGGGGCTCGCCGAGCAGAAGCCAGCCGGCGAGTATCGTCAGCGCCGGCACGGTCGCGGGAAACACCGCAGCGCGGGCGACGCCGATGGTCTGGATCGAGAACGCGAACAGATACAGCGCGGCGGGGCCGGCCAGGATGCCCTGTGCCAGCGCCTGCAGCGCGTTTTCGCCAAGGCCCAGCGCCGCCACGCGGGCAAACCCACTGAGGCCCGCATAGAGCGGCAGCAGCGCGAGCGACACCACGCTGATGACGGTGGCGGCCGAGAACGCCGAGACGCGCCAATGGCGGAGCAGCGTGCCGAACGCGGCGAACATCAATCCGGTCATCACGAACAGCAAATCGCCCAGCACGCCGTCTGAACCAATATGCCCGATCGACTCGGCGCCGATCACCGCAAGCCCGCCGACGATGACGAACGCCCCGAGCACGCGCGAGGGCGGAACCCGCTCGCGCAAGAACACCGCGGCCAGCAGCAGGCCGCCGAGCGTCGCGCTGGAAGGCTGGATGACGCTGCCATGGCCGAGCGGCACGAACAGGAAGCCGGTATAGCTGATGAGCGACATCACAGGCCCGCCCAGCACCATCAGCACCAGTGCGCGGCCCCATCCGATGCCGCTGAGATTGGCGATGCCGGCGCGAAGCACGAACGGCAGGAACACCAGCCCGGACCACACGAAGCGGTGCATCAGCAGGTCCGGCGGCGTGAAGCCGACCTTCAGCCCGTGCCGGGTCGCGACAAAGCCGAGCGCCCAGAACAGCGCCGCACCGGCGCCGCACGCGACCCCAAGCAGGGCCGGTTTCGTGTCAGGTTTCTGGGCTGGAGCATCGCCGCCGCTGGTCGGCTGGTTCATTGCGGACGCTTACGTCAGCCCAAGCCACTGTTCAACCCACGCCCATGCAGGGCTGACGGGCGCGCCGCCGCACGCACAGGGCGAGAACACGTCGCAGGTTTTGCAAGCAAGCGCAGGACGAGAAGGCGTCATCCGCCCTGCGCTCGCTACTTTGCATGGGGTTGTTTTCGCGATTTTGTGTCCGGGCCCTGCGGTGTACTGCGGAAGAGTATCTGCACCGGGTCCGGGAGGCGATATCGTCAGCAAGCAGTAAGTAGCCCGGATGAGCGAAGCAACATCCGGGACAACTCTAGCACCGCCCAGATATCGCTTCGCTCATCCGGGCTTCGGCGCCACTCACTATTCACTTACTTCGCCAGCCCGAGCGACTTCAGCGCCTTGCCGTTATCCTCGTTGTCCGCCTTCATGAACTCCGCGAAGCCAGCCGAATCCAGATAGATCATATCGAAGCCGCGCCTGTTCATGAACTCCTTGAACTCCGCGCTGTCCCAGACCTTCTTGATCGCGGTCTCGTACTGCGTGGCAATCTCCTTCGGCAGGCCCTTGGGCGCCGCAACTTCCGGCATCGAGCACGCGACGAAGTCGACGCCGCCGGCCGCGAGATCGGTCAGCCGCAATTCCAGATCGGCCCGATCGGTGTCCGCGTCCAGCACGGGCCGAAGCTGCCGCCATTGTAGCGACCACCGTAGAAGCCGGGCCGGCCGAAATAGCGCCAGTTGCCATCATACCCGTAGTAACTGGGGACCGGGTCAATGTACCAAGGGCGCCGGTCGCGGCGTGCCAACCGCCGTATCGTATTTTTCTGGGCGTAAGCTGGAAGGCTGTTGTTCAGCGGCTGCTGGTAACCCGGCAGGAAGCCGTAGCCGTGCCAGCGCGGAGCCGGCCGCTTATGCACCGGCGCGGCCAGCGCTGCGACGGACAACAATGACAGGAGGACAGCAGTCAATAGACACACAAGGCGGGTAATGTGCACACCATAGACAGTCGACTGTTGAGAGGCCATTCAAATCCAGGTGCAAAGCTCGTAGGGCGGAGGATTTTCATCTCAATGCCTTCGAACTGCGTCGGTTCGCGGCCTGGCTTGTTCGGACATTCATCGTTGCGACCACCCCCGAATCGGCAGACTCTCCGATCGCCATGGGGTGATTCGTGCTCGCTGAAAATACCGATCAATATCTGGAAAGCCTCAATGCGGAGCAGCGCAGGGCCGTCGAGCACGGCATCGGCCCGGATGGAACCATAGGCTCGCCGCTTCTTGTCATTGCCGGCGCAGGATCCGGAAAGACCAACACGCTCGCGCACCGGGTTGCCCACCTCATCATCAAGGGCGCCGACCCGCGCCGCATGCTCCTCATGACGTTTTCGCGCCGTGCCGCCTCCGAGATGACGCAACGTGTCGAGCGCATCGCGCGCCGCGTCCTCGGCGATAAGGCCGGCATCATGACGGATGCGCTGACCTGGGCAGGGACCTTTCACGGCATCGGGGCGCGACTGCTGCGCGAATACGCTGACAGCATCGGCTTCGATCCGGCCTTCACCATCCATGATCGCGAGGATTCGGCTGATTTGCTCAATCTGGTGCGCCACGAGCTCGGATTTTCAAAGACCGAGAGTCGTTTTCCCACCAAGGGCACCTGTCTTGCGATCTATTCCCGTTGCGTGAACGCGCAGATGCCTCTCGAGACGGTGCTCGGGCAGCATTATCCGTGGTGCTCGGGATGGGCTGATGAGCTCAAGCAATTGTTCGCCGGCTATGTCGAGGCCAAGCAGAAGCAGAACGTGCTCGACTATGACGATCTGCTATTGTGGTGGGCGCAGATGGTATCCGAGCCGGGAATCGCGCACGAGATCGGTGGCCGGTTCGATCATGTCATGGTCGACGAATATCAGGACACCAATCGGCTTCAGGCGACGATACTGCTAGCGCTCAAGCCGGATGGCCGCGGCTTGACAGTGGTGGGGGACGACGCCCAATCGATCTATTCGTTTCGCGCGGCCACTGTCAGAAACATTCTGGATTTCCCGGATCATTTCATCCCCAGAGCGGAGATCGTTACGCTCGACCGCAACTATCGCTCCACTCAGCCGGTTCTCGCGGCCGCCAATGGCGTGATTGGACTCGCCAGAGAGCGGTTCACCAAAAATCTCTGGACGGAGCGCCATTCGGCTCGGCTGCCGCGTCTGGTCACAGTTCGCGATGAGGCCGACCAGGCGCGCTACATCGTCGAGCAGGTGCTGTCGAACCGCGAGGAAGGATCGCATCTCAAGGAGCAGGCTGTTCTGTTCCGGACGTCATCGCATAGCGGCCCGCTCGAAGTCGAGCTGACGCGGCGCAATGTTCCCTTCGTCAAGTTCGGCGGCTTGAAGTTTTTGGACGCCGCCCACGTAAAGGACGTGCTTGCGCTGCTCAAGTTCGTTGAGAACCCGCGGGACCGGGTTGCGGGTTTTCGCGTGCTTCATTTGCTGCCCGGCATCGGCCCGGCGTCGGCCCAGCGCATTCTTGATCAAACCACCGTCATGGCCGATCCGATTTCCGCGCTCGCAGCGCTTCCGACGCCTCCCCGCGCCGGCCAGGATTGGACCGCCTTTGTCGAGACGCTCACGAACCTCCGCTATTCGGAATGGCCGGTTGACATCGAACGCATCAGGCTCTGGTACACCCCGCATCTGGAGCGCATCCACGAGGATGCCGAAGTGCGGCTGGCCGATCTATTGCAACTCGAGCAGATCGCCTCCGGCTATCCTTCCCGCGAGCGCTTTCTGACCGAGCTCACGCTCGATCCGCCTGACGCGACCAGCGATCGCTCCGGGCCACCACTGCGAGACGAAGACTATCTGATCCTGTCGACCATCCACTCCGCAAAAGGGCAGGAATGGAAGTCCGTATTCGCCCTGAACGTCGTCGACGGCTGCATGCCGTCTGACCTCGGCGCCGGCACGACGGCTGAACTCGAAGAAGAGCGACGTCTTCTGTATGTTGCGATGACGCGCGCCAAGGACGATCTGCATCTGATCGTGCCGCAGCGCTTCTTCGTACACGGTCAGCAGGCACGCGGCGACCGGCATGTCTATGCGTCCCGGACGCGCTTCATACCAGATCACCTGGTGAAGCTGTTCGATCGGCAGACATGGCCGGCGGCGACTCCGGCAGCACGCTCGACGCCAAATCAAAGCGTGCAGATGGATATTCGCGAGCGCATGCGCGGCATGTGGCGTTAGCAGCGTAGCCGGACGAGCGACCCGGTTGGCTCATGCAGGCTGCTTGTTACTCGCCGGTGAGAACGCAACTACCATCCGCGATTGAGATGGCGCACCTCGCCGGTTCGCGAGTCGACATAGACTTCCATCCAGCGGCCCGCGCGGTCGCGACCTTTGATCTCCCACTGATCGCCTTGGAACTGGGTATAGGACACCGTCATGACGCCGAGACCGGTCGCGACGTCGAGCGCGGTCTCCATCGAAATCTGGTCACCGGAATCGAAGGCGACGGCAGGTGTCGCTGCACCAAGCGCTAAGGCAGTGACAATTGGAAGAATGGCATTTCGCATGGACACTCCTGTCGAGCGCGTTGAGCTGTTACGCCAGTTAGAACGAGCGGCAGGGTACTGTGTTCCGACACCAGAGATCGCGGAACAGCATGAAATTTCGGCAGTTGAGGCGATTTCGCGGCGGTTCCCGCTCGCTAACTAACTCGCGATACACGCTCGGAGCAGCGTAGTACCCAAGCGCGGCCCGGATGATCGTCGCGCAAAAGAAAAGCCCGGCTCAAGGCCGGGCTTTCGTTCATTAGCGCCTGTCCTGGCCGGGGCCTCCGCCACCGCCCGGTCCACCGCCACCGCCACCACGCGGTGCGATCTGCGCGCCGCCGCCCTGCGGCGTCGCGGGCGCTGCTGCGCGCGGGGCGGCCGGGGCCGGCATCTGCTGCGCGCGTGTGCTCATCGGCGGGCCGCCACCACCGCGCGCCGCATCGGGCTGCGTCATGCGGGGCGTGGCACGCTCCATCCGCGGCGCAGCCGCACGCGGTTCGTCATGGCCGCGCGCCATGACCGGCGGTGTCTGCGGGCGGGCGCGAGTAGTCGGCTGCTCGCGCACCGCCGCTCTTGCGTTCTCACGCGTCATCCGCGCGCTCTCACGCGCCGTTCGCGCGTCTTCGCGCGTCATGCGGTCCTGCACCACCGCGCGTTCGCGCCCTTCGCGTGCGCCACGCGTCGTGATGTCCCTCTCCCGCGTCGCGCGTTCCGTCACGCCGGCGCGGCTCCGCTCCGTCACACCGGCGCGCGTCCGTTCCTCAACACGGGCGCGCGACCTCTCCTCGACACCAATACGGGCATTTGCACGCGTCCTTGCGTCGGGGAGCGCAGCGTCGCGCGCGACCGCCGCGCGGCCGATCCGGGCCGCCGAGCGGTCGATCGTCAACCGCGTCGCGACACCCTCATGCGATCGCCAGTAGCCGCTCCAGTGGGCGCGGCGGTGATACCAGGGACGTCCCGCATAGTGGCTCGACCAGTACGTGGTCAGCACGAACGGCACGATAGGAACGTCGATCTCATCGACATAGTTGGGCAGATAGACGTAGCGGTTGCGGTAGAGATATTGCAGATACCGCGACGACACCCAGCCACGATCCTCCGACCAGCTCACGTCGCACCAGGCCTTGCCTCTGAAGCACCCGTGGATGTTGACGCGGGTGCCGCCGGGAATGCGGTCGACCGTCGGAAAGCCTTCACCGGGCCCGGCCTTCAGGCTGACCGTGGTGGTAACGATGCCCGGCGCCGCGAGTGCGGCGGCCGGCATCAGCAGCACGGCTGCTGCAATGAACAATGCTCTAAATTTCATGGCGAATTCCTCCTCACGAGCAGGAACGCCGCGGCGAAACAGGTGTTCCCTGAGCAGGGTCGCGTTAGCCGAAGGATGCAGGTATCTCGCAAGCGCGAGACGCGGCGCTTTCGCCCGTCGCTCGCTTGTTATGGCTCTGCGCAAACTCTCAGGGCGATCTCGGCAGGTGAAGCCGCGGAGACCACGAGCATCCCTTCCCCTTACCCACCTTCCGGCTTAATTCCCGCCGCCTTCATGATCGGCAACAGTCGCGCTTCCTCGCTGTCGCGATAAGCCGTGATTTCCTGCGGGGTGGTCGGCCACGTAGTGGCGCCTAGGTCGGCGTAGCGCTGTTTGAGCCAGGGATCGTTCAGCGCCTTTGCGGAGAGCGCGTTGATCTGCGCGACGAGGTCGGGCGGCATGTTGGCGGGGCCGATCAGCGCGGTCCATGAAGTCATCTCGTAACCCGGCAACAGTTCGGCGAACGCGGGCACGTCGGGCAGCTCCGCGATCCGCTTCTTCGCGGTGACAGCGACGGGGCGGATCGCGCCGGAGCGCACGCTTGGCAGCGAGCCCGGCAGGTTATCGAACAGCAGATCGACATTGCCGCCGAGCAGGTCGTTCAGCGCTGGAGCTGCGCCGCGATAGGGGACGTGGCGGACCTGGACGCCGGCCATGCTGTTCATCATCTCGCCGGAGAGATGCAGCGTGGTGCCAAAGCCGGCGGAGGCGTAGGTGTATTTGCCCGGCTCCTTCTTGAATGCCGCGAGCAACTCCTTCAGGTCCGCGGAGAACAGGTCCTTCTTCGCGGTCAAAATGTTCGGCAATTGCCACATGCCGGAGATGAAGGTGAAATCCTCGCGCGGACGATACGGCAGTTTTGCGTAGCTGCCGATCGCCAGCACGTTGGAGGCGATGCCGCCGAGGCCGACCGTATAGCCGTCCGCCGGCGCCTTCGCGACCGCATCCGCGCCCAGCACGCCGCCTGCCCCGGCCTTGTTCTCGACCACGAAGGACTGGCCGGACAATTCGTTCATCTTCTGGCAGAGCAGGCGCGAAAGCGTGTCGGTGGCGCCGCCGGCCGGAAAGCCGTTGACATATTTTACCGGCCGGATCGGCCAGGCCTCTGCGGCGCGGCCGGCTCGCGGCGCCAGCCATGGCGCGGCAAGGGCGGCAAGGGATGAGCCAAGGAGCGCAAGCGCGCGGCGGCGGTCGATCGACAACGGCATCGGTGTCCTCCCGTTTCCAGGCCATGCGCCGCCTTGCAGCTTTTCGCTGCTCTCTTCTCCTTCGCTCGGGTCCTCGATCGGCGTTCCGCGATGATCTCTGACGAGAGGTGGGGCGCGTTCGGCTGACACAGCTTACGGGCTGTGCGCGATGCTGAAAACCCGCTCACTAAACAAAAGCCCCGACGATGTCGCGGCTCCCTCACCCGGGGCACTCGATCCGGATCTGTGATCTGGCCCATACGCGGTTCAAACCACCTACCCTACCCTTTCGCCCATGGTGCTCGAATTCCGGGGACGGATATGGACGACGAATTTTGCAGGGAAAGGGCAAGGACCGTCAGGGCCCTCGCCGAGCAAGCTGATCCGTTGGTCAAGAGACGGCTGCTGCAACTGGCCTCCCACTACGAGCGCAGGATCACGCGGCCATCCGACATCCGAGGCAGCCAGGCGGCGGCAGTGTCCCGGCCGTTGGAGGGCGCTTGTGGGCAAGAGGTCGAACAATCGACCGAACGAGCGGACCCTGACCCTCAATAGCCTGCCCCTGCTCACTGACGCCGCCGGGACGGCATTCTCTATCGGCGTGCACCGCGCGGTTTGACTGCCCCCTTCTTCCACAGCCGAAATCCACCCTCGAACGCGTTGGTGTTGGCACCGAGCCGGACCTTGCGTGGTAGCCTGTCGATCTTGTCGGCGTTGCCGCCGCCCAGCATGACGTAATCCGGCTCCAGTGCGGCGAGCAGACGCTTCAGGACGTCATCGACCGCGCGTTGCCATTTCTTCCTGCCAAGGCGTTTGAGGGCTGCGGCGCCGACGCATTGCTCGAACGTCTTGCCGTTGCGGTACGGCAGGTGCGCGAGCTCCATCGGTTCCAGAATGCCATCTACGATCATCGCGGAGCCAAGGCCCGTCCCGAGCCCTAAGAACAGCATCCGGCCGCCCTGGTAGCTGCCGATCGCCTGCATCAGCGCATCGTTGACGACCTTCGTCGGGCGGCCGAAGGCCTTTTCGAAATTGAAACCGGCCCACCCGAGACCGAGATTGTGAGGCTCCGACAAAGGCCGGTTGTTGACCACAGGTCCCGGATACCCGATCGCGATGACGTCGTAGGACCAGTCTTTCGTCAGCGCCTTGACCTTCCTTACCATCACTTTCGCGGAAAGAGCGGGACCGGACGCAAACGCGCGCCTCGTTCGCTCTTTGTCAGTCATGAACTTCACGCGCGCACCGCCGATGTCGATCGCCAGGATCGTGTGTCGCGGTGCACGCTTGCCCGTTTTCTTCACCATGAATTCGAGCCCTGCGCTGTCAGACGAGCAGAACTGTAGCCGATACTCTGCCGCGTTAGAGAAACAAACAGCACCACAGCTTTGTTCTGCATCCGACTCTATTTTGTTCGCAAGGAACGAATCGGAATCGTGCAAATCAGCGCGAGCCAATTCTTAACAACGTGTTGCTTCGTGGTTGCGTAGCACGGATGCCGTGCTCGGCCCGTTGGCTCATCCGCGCTACTGCTCAACGTCATACTCCAGCCCCGGCCGCAACGCCCGCATCTTCCCGGCCAGCCGCCTGCTCCCCGTCTCCTCCGCGCGTGCCAACTGGTTGGCGACCGCGACATGATCCTCATCGCTCTTGTGCTGATTGAGCTTTGCCTGTCCCTCGATCTCATCGACGACGAGGTCGATGACGCGGATGGAGGCGAGCATCGTCTCGCGCTTGGTGGGCTCCATTCTAGCAAGATCCCAGGGCGGTTTCGGCAGGCGCGCCTCGGCGGCCGCGAGCAGCGCGTCGCCGTGGGCGCGGTTCTCGTCACGCTCGGCTAAATGCGCGACGCCTGCGAGATGCACGGCCTCGTAGAGCCAGGTCGAGACGTTGTCGCGCGAGGTGTACCAGTCGTTGGAGACATAGGCGTCGTCGCCCGAGACGATCAGGAGAAAGCGCCTGTTGCCGTCGGCGAGTTGAACAAGCGGATTTTTGGCCGTGAGGTGGATCTGGACGATCACGCGGTCGTCGCGCTGCTCAATGACAAACGGCACGTGCGACGCGCGCGGACCGCGCTCGGCCGCGGCGACGATCACGCCAAAGCCGCGCTCGGCCGCGAACGCGAGCGCGCGGCTCTCCTCGATACGAAACTGGGGGCGAAGAATGTGCATGGCCAAGCGCTCGCTGGAGGATGTCGGCTCAAGCGAGGCTAGCCTATTCGCTCTTGGTCGTCATCGGTCCGGCCCAGCACGACAGCTTCGTTCTCCATCCGACTCCATTTTGTTCGCAAAGAACGAATCGGAATCGCGAGAAATCAGCGCGGGCCAATTCTTAACAACACGTTCGCTTCATACTTGCGCGCGGATGTCTTGGAGAAGGCGCTCATCACGAAAAAGCCCGCGAGGACATCGCGGGCTTTTGAAACTTGGGGCAAGGCGCTCAGTCAGCGCCAGCTCAGGCGCCGATCAGACGGCTACGCTCAGCGAATGGCGCGACCGGTGGTGTCGGTCTGGCCTTGTGCGGTCGTGATCCTGTTCCGCGGCGCCAGGACGCTGAGCTGAAACGGCGTGGCCGAATTTGCGACCGGCGACGCCTCCTGGACGTTTTCAGCGCCTAGCACCTGAACCTGCACGGCCGAAACCGGCACGCCCGCCCTTTCAAAAGCCGGCAACTCAGCCGCGACAGCGCCGGTTGCAGCCGGAATCGCGAGCAGAGCGGCCGCAGCGATGGACAGGGAAATCTTCTTCACTTCAGTTCTCCATAATAGCTTGAAATACGGACCTAATGTCATTTTGCTGCGCTGCAATAGCACATTGTTGCAATGCACACATGCGAGGATAGAATGCGGAACCGGCCGTTGGTCGCACGATCAGCCGCAAAGGTTCCGTGGGAATTTCAACCCAGGCCTATCCAGATCAGGGTGCTTTACCCGTCGCGGTACCGCGATACGTCTATTTGAGACACGTCTATTTGATGAGAAGTGGCCGGTCGGTCCCACCCAGTTCCGGCGGCACTCGAATCCGATGCTGATTCCGTCCACGCGATGAAATGACTTACATCCAATCGACGTTGCCTGGTCGAGGGCAACCTCGCCGCTCCCCGGGTCTTCCTACCGCCCCGCCTTCTCCCGCCGCACCTCGTCCTGCATCTGCTTGAAGGTTGGCATGTTGGGGTTCGGCTGCATCGGGGTCACCTTTACGGCGACCACATTCGGACTGGTCTGAAACCAGAGTATGCCGGCTACTGACATCAATCCGGCCACGGCGATGGCGATGAGTCCCTTCATCGTGATCCCTCTGAAATGCGAGTAGCGCTAGCTGGAGAGAATAACACCGTGCTGCCGCCTGGACGGATGATCGGCGCCGACCAACGCCTGCGCGTCGGTTGCGATCACGACTTCCGGCAAGGGCACCGGCTCTATTCCGGCAAAGCGGCGGTACAGCGCGCCCATGATGGCGCCGTTGACGAGGGCCGCCGGCAGCAGCAGGACTATCATTCCGGATATGATGGGCGTGAGCAGCACGGCGCATCCTGCGGCCACCAGACTTCCGATCGCCGCATACTCGCCTCCGCGGCTGCGGCCAAACGCCCTCGCAATGTGATGGACGGCGAGCAAAAGGATAGCTGATGGTACGGTGGTCGCGATCAAAACCGTCAGGAACACCTGTGCGGGAAGTGCCGCGGTGATAATCGAGTCAGGGCCTGCCGGTCCTAAAAGCGCTAGGACCATAAACGCCAGTACCGCCGAAAGCGCAGCCGGCACGGTCACGGCGATCGCGATCGCGCCAACCGAAGAGCGAACACGGACCGGACCGTCGAATACGCGGGGTGGGCTCGCAGCGATCTCGGTAGCCGCGGGCTGCGGAGTTGCGGCGATGGCCTCAAGTCCGGCGAACTGGCCATAGAGGAAGCCGGCGAGCATACCTGCCGCGGTCGGCAGCAAGCCCGCCGTGATTTCGCTGCCAGGCGGCGGCGGGAATAGCAACAGGCCGTTGCGCATCGCCAGCAGGTAGCTCGTTGCAGCCATGACGCCGCCGATCAGCGCATAGGCGACCCGGTTGCAGATCTTGAACTGCCGCAGCACCGAATGGCCGGCGAACAGCAGAACCACATCCAGCGCCAGACGGCCGGCGTACGGAAACACGAGCTTGTCCGGCGGCGGCATGATGGCCTGCGCCGGCACGGTCTGCGTCGTGAGCACGGCCATGGCAAGCAGGGCAGCGTGCACCACCGCGAGCGGTACCAGCGCCGCGAACAGCGCGCGCGAGGAATTTCGGACAACATACATTGGTGTGACCCCTGAAGGTGTCACATCCTAGGCGGGAGGCGTTACCGGTGGGTCCCGCGAACTGATAAAATTGTAAACGAAGCGTGTTTGCTTCAAGAAGAGAGACGTCGATGGCCGGGCATAGGCGAGCGCAAGTGACGCCGTCCTTTGGACGGCTATGCCCGGCCACGACGAAAAGCAAAGTCGTATTCAGTGTTGTATTAGGCCGCCTTCGCTTGCTTTTCCGGCGGCGCGGTTTCCATGGCGCGCATGTAGAGATCGAGCAGGCTTTCTCGCTCGTCGCGCTCGTCCTGGTCCTGCTTGCGCAGCTTGATGATCTCCTTGAGGATCTTCACGTCAAACCCTTCGCCCTTGGCCTCCAAAAACACTTCCTTCTTCTGCTCGTTCAGCTCCTGCAATTCGCTGTCGATGTTCTCGATCCGCTCAACGAAAGAACGAATCCGCCCGCCGGGAATGGTGATGTCAGACATGGTGCCTCTTTGTTGAATAGGATCGTGAAAATGCCCGCAAACAAATGACCAATGTGTTAACCTCGGCAGGTTCCCGTCCGGCAATTCGGCATTTCCCAGACTTATCCGCATGAACGTGATTTCGATTCAGTCGCAGGTCGCCTTCGGCCATGTCGGCAACAGCGCCGCGGTGTTTCCGATGCAGGTGCACGGCATCGACGTGGTGGCGGTGCCGACCACGCTGCTTTCCAACCGACCGGGCTATTCGACCATCCGCGGCCGCGTGCTCGATGCAGATCTCGTCGCCGATCTGCTGCGCGGCATCGAGGAGCGCGGCGCGGTAGATAGCGCGCAGATGATCTTATCGGGCTATCTCGGCTCGGCCGAGAACGCCAACGTGGTTGCGGACTTCGTCGCGCGCGCCAAGGCAAAAAATCCCGCGCTGCGCTATTGCTGCGATCCCGTGTTAGGGGATCGCGACCGCGGCCTGTTCGTTCACGCCGACATCCCGCCGCTGGTGCGCGATCTTCTGTGTCCGCTCGCCGACATCATCACGCCCAATCATTTCGAGTTGGAATGGCTGTGCGGGACGAGGGCCGCGACGATCGATCAGGTGGTAAAGGCAGGGCGCGCGTTCATGGCGCGCGGGACAATCGTCGTCACCAGCGCCGAGCTGGCCGATACGCCCGAAGGCGAGATCGAGACGCTGGCCGTCGAGCGCGCAAAGACGTGGCGCGTGCGCACGCCGAAACTGCCGATCAGCCCTAACGGCACCGGCGATCTCTTTGCCGCGCTGTTGGTATCCGCCCGCCTCCGCGGCGCAAACACGCCGGAAGCGCTCAGCCACGCCGCCTCCGCCATCTTCGCCGTGCTGGAGCGCACCGTGGCCAGCGGCACCGAGGAAATGCGCATCGTCGAGAGCGCCGAGCTGCTGACGCATCCGCCGCGCAAATTCGAGTGTATTGCGATTATCCGGTAGCCGCTACTGCACGACGTCGAGTTTGACCTTGGCAACACCTTTCCCCACCATTCCCAGCGCGTCGGCCGCGGAATAGGAGACGTCGACAACGCGCCCCCGAACATAGGGACCGCGGTCGTTGACCCGTACCGTCACCGACTGGCCGCTCGCGACGTTTGTCACGCGCAACTTGGTGCCGAACGGCAACGTCGGATGGGCGGCGGTCATTTCCATCGTGTTGAACTTTTCGCCGCTCGCGGTCTTCGTTCCCTCGGTGTAGAAGCTGGCAATCCCATGCGAGGCCGTCTTGGTGCCGCCTGCATCCCTGCGCGACGCGGACCGGGTGTGCTTTCTCACGGCGGCCACGCGCCGCTTCATCATGGACGATGTCGTTCGATCCTGATTGAGCGACGCCTGCCGGCTGGCGCGAAGCTCGGATTTGTGGGTGACGACCGAGGATTGCGCGCAAGCCGCGAGCGATGCCGCTCCCAGCGTGACCGCAAGCAGCCGTATGAATTTGCTTGCGCGTGCGGCCGTGATTGATGGCGCTTCAAATCGGGTACGGCCTGCTCTGACGTCGACGCACGAAGTACTGGTGCAGCCAATAGAAGACATGTTGCAATCCCCCGCTCGCGCCCCAGCCCAAGCCGAAAATCAACACGGGGTGATCGCGGGACCGAATCCGGGCGGAAGCGTGGCCGACGCCGATCAGGCAAGGCTTCCTCAGCGCAATTCGGTTCGAGTGTGGTGATTGGGTCACAGGAATTAGGAGGTCAGCCACAGAATTGCGGCATCGGCTCAGATCAGCTACCCGACCCACTCAGCCGAACGGGAGAGAAAACCATGCAAGTCGCAGTCGTCGGTGCCGGAGCGGTCGGATGCTATTATGGAGGACTGCTGCTCAAAGCCGGGCATGACGTGACGTTCATCGGCCGGCAGCCGCATGTCGACGCCATCAACGCCCATGGCCTCTTGCTGGATACTAAGCGTTTCAAAGAGTACCTGCCCGCCCGCGCCGCAACCGACACGACTGCTCTCGCCTCACCCGATCTGATGCTGGTCTGCGTGAAGTCGGCCGATACCGAACAGGCCGGCCGCTCGCTCGCCGGACACCTGCGGCCGGATACCTCCGTGCTCAGCCTGCAGAACGGCGTCGACAATGCACAGCGTCTCTCTGCCGTCACCGGCCACGCCGTCATTCCCGTCGTCGTCTATGTCGGCAGCGAGATGGCCGGCCCCGGCCACGTCAGGCATCACGGCGGCGGCGATCTCGCCATCGGCCCCTCGGCCGCGAGCGCAGCGCTGGCCGAAATGCTTCAGGCCGCCGGCATCGGCATCACGATCGCCGACGACATCGACCGGACGCTGTGGAGCAAGCTGATCATCAACTGCGCCTTCAACGCGCTGTCTGCGGTGGCGGGTATCGCCTACGGGCCGATGCTGGACGTCGCAGGCACGCGGGATGTCGTCACAAGCGCGGTGCAGGAAGCGATATCCGTCGCCCGCGCCAGCGGTGTTTCGATTCCAGACGACCTCCTGGCGCGTATACTGAACATCCCCGCCATGATGCCGAACCAGATGTCGTCCACCGCCCAGGATCTTGCCCGCGGCAAGCCCAGCGAGATCGACTTTCTCAACGGCCATGTGGTGCGCAAGGGCGCCGAGCTCGGCATCGCGACGCCGACCAATCAGGCGCTGCAGGTGATGGTGAAGCTCGCGGAGCGCGGCAAGGAGATATCGCGGCGGTCGTAGCACACTGCTCCGCGCGCTCTCATCCACCCATCACATTCCCCCAGCCGTCGAACACATATTCCCGCCACGCCACCGTGCCGTCATCGCGCGCGCGGCTGAAGCGGCGGAAGTCGTCGGCCTCATCGCCGATCCAGGTGACGATCTGGTCGCTCACGCGGTCGTGCAGGACTGCGGGCTCCGATGGGTTGAAGGCCGCCATGGGGTGCATCGTCGGGTGTTCTGTCATGTCGTTCCAACGTTTTCGCAGCGGCGAAGGTTGCGCATCCTTCGCAACCTCCTCCCCGCAACGGCGTTGTCGCAGATCTCTCAAGGAGGCACGCACCATGCGGAACAAGGCGCCAAACTCGCAGAGCACAAAGTCGCGCTCGAACGCCCAGATGCAGGCGGCCAACTCAATGCTCAATCCCGGCGATGAAGCAGCTCCCGGAACGCCCGGCACCGGCGATGACATCTGCCCCGAATGTCACGGCAAGGGCCGCATCAACGGCACTCCCTGCCCCAATTGCGGCGGCGGCGGAACGATCACCCGCGCCATCGGCGGGGCGTGAATATGCGTGTGACATCTCGTAGGGCGGACTAGCGTCAGCGTAATCCGCCAATTCGTCACGCGCGCAAGAGGCCGGCGGATTACGCTGACGCTAATCCGCCCCACACATCGTGCCGCCTACGCGGTTCGCTTTTCGAGGATCTTGCGGAAATCCGTGGCCAGGCTCGCGTAGTAGCCGGCGAGCCCCTCGTAGAAGGCCTGCTGCGCCTTGTCCGTGGCCTCCTTGGCCTTTGCTTCGCACTTGCCGGCCCGGCTCTCGTACTTCTCCACCTTGGTCTGAAGTTCAGCCACTACCATCGTCACTACTCCCCGCCACCATACATGCTCATGATGCTATGCCGGCAAAAGTCGAAAAGATGGCCGCGTCGGGGAGATTTCGCAGCGTTGCCGTGAGCAAGCGATGGCGGCGCTCGAAGCCTATCGCGACGGCACCGGCGCCGGCGGACGCATCGATGATCGCGACGCGGCTGACGCTGCCCGCGGCTTCGCCGCGACGTGCTTTCCGCTATCGATGGATTCCAGGTAGGACGTCAGCGCCCAGGCCGAGCTCGCGCCGGTGGAATAGTGCTTTTGCAAAAACAAATAGAGCGTGAGGTGAAAGCGGCCCTTGGCGAGCCCACGCGGGCTGCGATGGCAGGACGCGCAACCTTCGGCAAACAGTTTCGACGCCGGTTTGCCCTGATCGAGATTCTGCGCGACAGCCGCCGGGCCGGAGAGCGCGGCCATCAACACAAGAACAAGCAGGCCGCAGCGCGCTTTCGTTGGCGACATCAATTCTACCCGAGCATGGAGCAAATGGACGAGCTGCCTGCGGCAGCTCAAGAAAGGCGGAAGATGGCAGAGAATTCGCAATCTGCTGTCCAGCCGTGGCGAAAAGTGGGTGCGTTTTCGCCAACATTGCGCTCCATTCGGGGCATGCCTCAGTACGGCGGCTTCTTGCGCTCCCGCTGCGCCCTTGCGGCTTCCATCCACCACACGAGATCATCGGCGAAGCGCGGAAACGCGTGCGCCAGCGCCTTGCCACCCTCGCCGATCGGCTTGCCGTCTTCACTCAGCGTCTGCGCGATCGGCCCGACCGCGACCGAGCTCGAAATCACCACCATGCCCATTTCCGAAAGCGTGCCGTGCCAGGCGAGCGCGGCGCGTGCGCCGGAGAAGCGGCCGGCCGAATAGCTCGCGATTGCCACCGGCCGCCAGAACCATTCTTCCAGAAAATGGTCAGTGAGATTTTTCAGCCCCGGCTGCATGCCCCAATTATATTCGCCGGTCACCAACACAAAACCGTCGGCGCTGCGGATCTTTCCCGCAAGTTCTTCGAGCGCCGCGGGCGCATCGCCTTTCGGATATTCCTTGTACATCCGGTCCAGCATCGGCAAGCCGATCGCCTTGGCGTCGATCAATTCGACATCATCGCCGCGCGCGCGAAACCCCTCGACGACGAACTGCGCGAGACGAATGCCCATGCGGTCGGAACGGTAGGAGCCGTAAAGGACGAGAATACGGTTGCTCATGAGACCTCAACCCTCAGGACATTGGATGATGACACTGGAACCATGCGCGCCATTCTCATGCAAGGCCTGAGCCGCCTCGATGGCCTTGGAAAGGCGATCGAGCTCGTCCTTGGCGCGACCGTGCTGAACACGATCATCTTCCTCGCGCTGCTGTTTCCGACGCCGCCGCTTGCTCCATCAAAAAAGCGGCCTCGCGGCCGCTTTTTTTTGCAGTTGCTAGTCCGACTCTACCAATAGCCGGGCCCGTCATAATAGGCATATGAATCGACGAACGGCGCGCCCGCGATCGCGGCTGCCGTTCCGACTGCGCCAGCCGCCACGCCGGCAGCCAAGCCAACCGGTCCGCCGATATAGGCCGGGCGATGATACACGCGCGGGCCGTAATAGGCGCGAGGCCCGTAGTAGTAGCTATAGTCATGGCGGCTCGGCGTGCGCACGCCGTATCCGCCGAGCAGATAGTCGGAGTTCGGGTGGGAGAACCCGACCATGCCAGGTTCCTGGGTGGCTTCCTGCGAGAGCGCAGGCGTCGCGAACCCCATCGCAAGGACGGCGGCCGCGCCGAGCAGTGTCAGTTTCGTCATCGCTCAATCTCCATGTGAACATGAAGAGCGAACGGGCACGTAAGATGCTGGTTCCGGAGGCGAATTCACAGCGCCGTGAATACCGGCGACGATTTGCTGCGGGTGGCCAGACGATTTGCTGTCGCAAAGAGAAAAGGCCGACGGGCGTTACGCCGCCGGCCTTCTCTTGCAACTGCCGGCTCGGGTGGTCCGGTTCCGCTGCGATTCCATGCCTAAAATTTGACCATTACAGTCTTAACAAAATCCTAACGACGCGACCGTGACGCGCATCACGGAGCGCCAGAACCTTGTCCGGCTAGCCTGCGACCAACAATGCAGATCGCCTGCAACAGGAGGCCCGACATGACCCAGGTCTATTTCCACTGCTCAAACTCCCGGGAAGTCCGGCTCGACCGATCCGGTGAAGCGGTGAGCGACCTCGCCGAGGCGCGCGACCGCGCCGCCTGCATCATTCGATCGCTCATCATGGGGCGGGACGCGGAAGATTGGCGCGACTGGGTCGTGCATGTCAGCGACGATTTCGACGAGGAGCTCTTCGTTCTGCCCTTCGCCTTCGTCCTCGGCAAGCCGCACTGAGAGGTTGCCATGTTGCTCCGCCGCCTGGATGCGATCATGGCACGGTGGCACCACCTGATCGAGCGCGCCTGCGACCCCTATCGTCCCGAGCGGCACTACATGCGCGGCCCCGGCCCAAAGTGGCACGCCAGGCATCCGCATGGCACTGCAGGCGCCGTCCTCTAACCTCACTGCGTCATAAGCCCCTCATAATGAGGAGCGCCAACGGTCTCCGCGTAGCGCGGCGGCCCGATGACAGGCTCCGCGCCCGGGCCCGGCCGCCTGCAGGTAAGATCGCTGCGCCCGGGTTCCAGCCCGGCGGGGGAGCCATGGCCCCAACCTCTCCACGCTCTCGCCTTGCTTTGGTCAAACCTCGCTGGCCGTGTGGTGGCCAGGGCAGAGGTTTTCCACGCAGCAGAGCATGCTTGCCGCCCCGATCCGGGTGACATTGGACTGAGTAAGGGACCGCCAATGCAATCCACGCCAACACTGAAAGAGGCTGATCCGCACGACGTTTTTGCGATCGAAACGGTGCTGGCCGCGCACGCCCACAAGGCACCGCCGCTGGCCCACGATCCGGCCACCTCTCCTGTAGCGCCGCATGTCCATCCGGTAGCGCCGCAGGTTCATGTCGCGCCGCAAGCTGAAGTCGCGGCAAAGCCGCAAGTCCAAGCCGCGGCCAAGCCACAGGTTCACGTCGCGCCAGCGATTTCGATCAGCGCGCCAACGGCGCAGGTCGAACCGACGTTTCGCGCGACCGACATGCGCGATGTCCAGATGCGCGATGTCCAGGCTGACAACATCAGACCGGGCGAGGAGATCAACCTGGATGGCCTGAACGCCGCCAGCGAGCGGCCGATGGCCAAATGGACGAAGCGCGTGGTGATGGCGCTGGTGGCCCTGGTCGGCGCCATTGGTGCCGCCGCCTGGCAGCATTATGGCGATCAGGCCAAGGCGATGGCTGCCGAGTGGGCGCCGCCCTTCGTGCTGGCGGCCTTGCCTTCGGCAGCCAAGCCCGCCGTGGCCGAACAACCGAGCGCGCCGGCCGCTCCCGATCAGGCCGCAGCGGAGCCGGCAGCACCGGCTCAACCCGAACCCACAGCTACGGTCGCGGCTGCTCCCTCCGCGGAATCGACCCAGTTGCAATCGATGGCGCAGGATCTCGCCGCGATGGGCCAGCAGGTCGAGGAGCTGAAGGCGACTATCGCGCAGCTCAAGGCAGGCCAGGCGCAAATGGCGCGGGAATTTGCCAAGGCTACCGACAAGGCTGCCGAAATGAAAGCTTCGGAAGCGAGGGCTGCGGAGGTCCGACCCGAACAGAATTTTCGTCCGAGGGTAACAGCCGCGCCGCCGCCCCGATCCGCGAATGCGCCCGTCGCGCCTGTTCGGAAGCCAAAGCCGGCTTACTATCCACCGGCTCAAGCCACCTATGTCTCCCCTCCGCCAGCCGCCGCCCCTGCGCCGCTGCCGCCGGCACCGCCGCAGCAAACCATGGCTGATGACGGCGAGCCGGTGGTCCGCCCGCCGATGCCGCTGCGGTAGGTAACTGCGTGTCCCGGATGCCGCGCGCTGTGCCGCGCCGCATCCGAGACAAATCCGCTAGCTCTGATGCGGGCCTCGCATCAGCTTCATGGCGTCTTCGATATGGCGCCATTCCTTGGCTTCCTCGATGTCGCCACTGCTCTCGCAAGCCTGTGCATTGTGTGCGGCTTGTGCGATCGCGGTGAGGCCGTGCTTCTCCATCATCTGTCGTGCAATCGTGTGGATCTGCATTTCCGACATCATGTTGCTCTCCCGGGGTTGCATCCGTCCTCGCCGCAGCGATTCGAATGTCGCGGCTTCCTCGTCAAAACGGCCGAACCGAAAATCTCGTTCCTCCTGCCGCAGTAGATAATTTTAGGACAAGTCCAGGGATCGCGCGGTTCCACCCGAGGCCGCTCTTCCCCCGTAATATCCCGGCCCGCAATCTCCCCGAATATCAAGCCGATCTTCCGGCTGATATTTTTTCAGCGTGAATCGCAATCGGGGGAGTCGGACATGGCACTGGTCTATTTCCACTGCTCCAATTCCGAGGGCGTATGCATCGTTCAGCGTGGCCTTGCCGTCGGAAATCTGGCCGAAGCGCGTGACCACACCGCCCGCGTCGTGCAGTCGCTGATTACGGCGCAGTGCCCGGAAGACTGGCGCGACTGGACGCTGCATGCGAGCGACGACCTCGACGTCGAAATCTTCGCCCTGCCGTTTTCGTCCGTGCTCGGCAAGCCGCATTGAGAGGTCGCCATGCTGGCCATGCAATCGCTTCTTCGATACCTGAACCAGGTCGCCGCGCGATGGCAGGTTCTGCTCGACCTTGCTCGCAACCGCTATCGCCCCGAGCTGCACTACATGCGCGGCCCGGGCCCGAAATGGCACGCCAAGCACGCGACGCTCAATTCGTCGTCTGTTTTGTAGGGTGGGCAAAGCCAACGGGTCGTGCGAATGCGCGCCCAGCGACGAGCACAAGGTCGCTCGCGGAGTGATGACAGGCTCCGCGTGCCCACCAAATGTTATCCCTGCTGACAGATGGTGGGCGCGGCGCTAGCCACAGCCCTCTCACAAATCCCCCAACTCCGGCGGCTCGAACCAGTTCGTCAGCGATAGTCCGCCGTCGACCACGATCGCGGCGCCCGTGACATAGGCCGATATCCGATTCGACAGCACCGCCAGCGCCAGCGGAGCAAGGTCTTCAGCCTGGCCGAGCCGGCCGAGCGGAATGTGTCTTGCGAGCGCGGGATCGGCAACGAAGCCGCCGGCCGCAATCGCGCCCGGCACCAAGGCGTTGACGCGAATGTTGAAGCGGCCGAACGTCTTGGCCAACTCCTTCACCAGCATCGAAAGCCCCGCCTTCGCCGTCGAGTAATGCGGCAGGTTGCGCGGCGTGCCTGCATGCAGCGAGGTCAGCAGCAGGAACGAGCCGGGCGTTTTGTCGGCGATCAGCTTGCGCGCCAGTTCGCGCGCGAGGTGGAATCCGGCGTCCAGGTTCACCGCGTGCATCTGCGCCCAAATCTCCGTCGTGACGCCGAGCGCATGATCGGCTTCGCGCCGCGGCGGCGAGGCGCTGTGCACGAAATGTGTCACGCGCCCGACGGCAGACGCAGCGTCAGCCAGCAGCGCTTCGCGCGCCGCGGGATCGGCGAGATCGCCGACCCAGGGCAGCGCCAGCTCCGGCCGCGACGACGCTTTGGCTGCCGTCGTGACCGTGTCCCGATTCACATCGGCGAACACCGTGCGGACGCCCTCGCCCACCAGCGCCTGCGCAATTGCGCGGCCGATCCCGTTGCCCGCGCCGGTGACGAGCGCGGCCTCGCGCGCGGGATCGAATGGTGTACCCAACAGGCTCATGTTTGCGTCTCCCATCGAAACAGGCCGAGCCAATTCTACAGACCGACCGCATATTGCGCTGGATCAATTCGACGACCATCTGCAGCGCTAGGTTGCTTCCAGCTTGCCTGAAACCGTCCTAAGCTCTCTCTCATTACCGGCGGGCTCACCGTCATGCAAACCCGCGTTCGAAAGGTCGCCCACGTTCTGGAACGCCTAGGGCTTGCCATGGCAGGCGCGGCGAGCGGGTTGTTTGTGGCAGCTCTCGTAGGGACGAGCCACGCCGTACTCACCAATCAGGCGTTCCTGCTGCTAATGATGGTCGGTGGCGCAATCGGCTTTTATCTCGGAATCGATACGCCGCTGCGCTCCACCGCATCGAACGACCGGCCTCCCGATGACGCCTGGGTCGACAGAGTGGACACGCCGGACCTGCTAAGCTCGATCGGGACCTTCCTCGCGGCGTTCTCGGCGTTTGCCTGCGTCGGCCTAATCGTGCTGCGCCACGATCCGCATTTGGCATGGATTTGGATGATCATGGCCGGATGGGTGCTCGGCGTCGCCATGCAGATCACCGCCGGCACGATCGCCCGCCTGCGCCGCTGATCGGGCGGTCCGTCCGACCTCAGCCCTCGTCTTCCAGCGTCAACACCAAACCGGTCAGCGCTGCGCCGATGCCGAACATCAGCCCGTAGGTCGTCACCAGCATCACCGTGGTCTGAACAGGTGCGTCGCTCTTGGCGACGAGGTCTCTGACATGGAAGGCATCGATGAGGCCGAGCAACAGGACCAGTGTTAGTCCAAGCGCCACGCCCATCAGAAAATGGGTGAGCAGCGCATTGAAGAGTGACTTTTCCCGACGCATGGAGGCCGCGCCTCTCGGCATGATGCCAAGCCAACGCACGGCCGAAGAAACTAGTTCCATACCGCGAGAATAGAATCCGCCTTGCGCTGCAGCGCGTCGGCGGCCTTCAGGCGTTTGCAAAACGTTAAGCAAGTGCCGGTACGTCCATCGGCATTTCCCAAAAAATTCCACAATCCTTTTTAGGAAGGACACATCGTTTTCGACAAAGGAGAATTTCCATGCGGTTAGGGCAAGCGATCTTCTTCGGTTCGGCGGCCGCCCTCCTCACTTTGGCAGCGCCGACGCTCGCCAGGAACTCTAACACGAACTCCAACACGAATTCCCAACCGGCAAAGACGAGCGAAGCGCCCGCTTCCGCCTCCTGCCATGCCTATCAGCAGGCGGCCGACGGCTCATGGACGCAACTGCCCTGTCAGGAAACGGGTTCAAAGGCGCCGCAGCCGAAATCCGCATCGAAGAACGCGGAAGAGCAAACGCGCTGAGTGCTTAGCCGGTGACTGATGGAGCCGGCCCTCCCCGGTGCAATCCGCCGCGGGCAAATCACTTCGGATTTTCAGAAATGGTGTCAAGCCCCACAATCAAAAAGAATCAAAAATATTTCGCTTAACGTGCAGGCCAAATCACCTGCATAACTCCGCCTGTCTCACCCGATGGAGGGGCGGCTCGCGATCGTCACGAACGTGCGGTGAGATGCGGTGGACGCAGATGGCGCGCTAGACGTACGCGCGGGAAGCGTACGGCGAAGTCGTGCGGTTCGGGCGCCGCGGTGTTGGCGCTAAGCTGCGTGAAACTATTTGCGCAGCGATGGAGGCAAGAAAGCCGCTCTCCGGGAAGCAACTGTATTTTTGAAGTAGCCCGGTGATCGGCCGGGCTCAAGG
>NZ_LLYA01000163.1 GCF_001440415.1 Bradyrhizobium retamae | reverse complement strand
TCCGAATCATGGTTGCCCATGGATTCAGAAACCTTCCAAGAACGCAACTGTAATGCTAGGTGGGCATACCGTCGGACTCTTAGCTCGTGCTTTGAGGATTTGTTCTTTCAAATCAACGCGAAAGCGGCGTCGTAATGATTGAGTGGCAGTGAGGGGTAAACGGCGGCAATAGTCAGTCTCCGTTGTGATTGGCTGTGGGAACATGGAGCGGTGCGAAACACCGGTGAAATAGCTTCCTTCATTCAGAGCGGGCCGGGAATATTGAATCAACGGCTAGGTCACCTCGATACGCGATGCGATGGTGCTACCTGCGCTAAGGCCGATTCAAGGGAATGAATACGGATGCACACCGAGCAATGTTCGTTGCGGCCCGTTCGAAGAGCGGCGGAAACCGTCAGTTTTGCTTTGCTGCCTGACTGATCACCGACGCTCTGCCAAGCGGCTCTGGGATGGGCTGGCTGAGCAGTCGGTCTCGGCCCGACATGACGTCTCCCTGGACCTGCTCGGACAGGCGCTCCATGTCACGCTGACGGATATCCGCAGCGGCCTCATCGACATCGACCTCGGCAAAACCCAACGCACGAAGGCCTTCCGCTCCCATCCGATAAGCGGATTCGACCGTCTCGCGGATCTGATACTGGACGCCAGCGCGGATCAGCTCAACAGCCACGACGAAGTCATGGCGATCCTGCGCGGCGGCAACGGCCCGCTGGAATTCGGAGCATTCGGCGGCCTCGTTTTCCGCCACCATGGGGCGTTCGGCGCGTGCGATGCAGAAATGCGTCGGCAGTTCCAGATCGACCTGGCTCCGCCGCGCCCAACCGCGCCGGCTCTCGACGTAGTGGGTGAGGGTCCGTCGCCGAAAAAGACCTTGAACCCATATCGAGCTGCATCGCGGATCCGGTCGGGGTCCCGGTCGATGACGGCAAGGTCGACGCCCCGGGACAGCAGAAGTTGCGAGGCGATCTGGCCGAAGCGGCCGAAGCCGATGAGGAGTATCCGCCCCTTCAGATCGCGCGCGACATCGACGCCGTCCATTGACGCCTCGCTACGCAAGAGCTGGTCGGCTGCTATCATGAACAGCGGTGTCATCGCCATGGACAGGATTACGACGGTGACGAACAACGCATTTTCCCGCGCATAGATCACGCCGCCCGACGTCGCAGCGGCATAGAGCACAAAGGCAAATTCTCCGCCCTGCAGGAACATGGACGTCCGGTGCACGGCCTGATGGTTGGAACCGCCGAACAGGCGCGCGACCGCATAGACCTCGGCGCCCTTCGCGACCGTGAACGCAACCAGCATGGACAGCAGAAGCCGCCATTCGGCCGCGACGACGGAAAGATCGAGCGACATTCCAACGGCGAGGAAGAACAGTCCCATGAGCAGGCCACGAAACGGTTCGATATCGCTCTCGATCTGATGGCGGTAACTTGAACTCGACAGCATCACGCCGGCAAGGAATGCACCCATTGCCATCGACAGGCCGGCAGCGTCCATCAGGAGCGCTGCGCCAAGGACCACCAGCAACGCGCCAGCCGTCAGCACCTCGCGTGTTCGTGCGCGTGCCAGCAGGGCGAAGAAAGGGTTCAGTCCCCAGCGCGACACCCCCAGCAGCGCCACCAGCGCAGCCGCCGCCACCATGATGTCGGTCCATCCGGCTTGCCCGTGCGACAGCGACGACAGGAAGGCGACCACCGCCAGCAGCGGCACGATCATCAAGTCCTCGAACAGTAGGATCGCGACCGATTTCTGGCCTTCCGCGCTCGAAAGCTCGCCCCGGTCCTGCAGCACCGACATGATGACAGCGGTCGAGGAAAGAACGAAGCCCGCCCCGGCAATGAAGGCGATCGGACCGGAAAAGTCGAAGATCGCCGCGCCCGTCAGCGACAGGGCGGCGGTCGCTGCGGCCACCTGGACACAGCCCAGCCCGAAGATCTGGCCACGCATCGCCCATAGTTTTTGAGGGCGCAGTTCCAATCCGATCACGAATAGGAACATCACCACCCCGAGTTCGGAGAAATGAAGAATGGACTGGGCATCGGTGATCAGGCTCAGCACCGATGGCCCGACCAGCAGACCGGCGGCGAAATAGCCCAGGACCGATCCAAGGCCGATCCGCCGGAACAACGGCACGGCGACAACAGCCGCCCCCATCAGGACGACCGCAGGGTTCGATCATTTGCCCAAGACTCGCTTCAGCCATCAACTCGCCTTTCCAGTATTTTGCCCTGACGCACGGAGGCTCTTCGGTGAGGGCCGGCACAGTCCATGGCCCATGGTGGCGAGCTCCGCGACGGCTTTCCTCTCAAATCCGGCTGACGCCGCCTTGTCAGCTTCGATCCCGTCGGATCGATAATCGAGAGACCGGCAACGCCTCAGGTTGCCGGCACCTCGTTCTGCGACACGTCCTAGCAGTTCCGTCTCGGTTTGCAGATCGCGTCATGGCCCCATACCGACTGCTGAGGTTCGTGAAGCTCGGCATCGTGGGCGTAAAGTTCACGGATGGCTTCGATGCGCCCGCGAGGCATCATGTTCCCCGAAGACCCGCTCGAGATTGGCGTGCATGATCTTTTCGCAATCCATCGGTGAGTCCCTCGAGCGGAGCTCTGAGCTCAGAAAGGCGATGACGAGGCTCGATCAACAGCCAAATCTCGATGGCGTCGTTGAGGCGTCTCGTCATCCCCGGGCTCAGATCAGCCTTTGCTTGGTACGGGCGTGTTGAGCAGCTGCTGCTCCCACAGGAAGGCGATGCCGCTGCCGGCGGCATGCTGCACAAGCAGTTGAGAAAGCTCGGCGGCATGCTCCGTGCGGGCCCAGTCGCGCTGCCATTCCGACGCCACCGCCAGCCAGGTCATCATGTTCGCGCCGGCCGCGATCATGCGCTGGATCGCGACCTCGTGGGCCTCTACCGAAACGGCGCCCGATGCATCGGTGACGACCGTCACGTCCCAGCCCTCGCCGAGAGCCTGGATCGTCGGCATCGCGACGCAGATCTCGGTCCACAGGCCGGCGATGATAAGCTGCTTGCGGCCGGTGGCTTTGACCGCGTCCACAACCTTCTCATCCTCCCAGGTGTTGATGAACGTCCGATCGATCACCTCGTGGTCGGGAAATACGTCCGTGATCTGGGGGAAGATGAAGCCGCCCCGATCGGCGATCACGCTCGTCAGAATCGTGGGCACGCCGAAGGCCTTAGCGGCCTTCGCCAGAGCCGTCGCATTGTTGACCACCATCTGCGGCTCGTGGCTGTTCACGTTTGTGAGCTGGTAGGGCTGGTGGTCGATCAGAACGAGGACCGAGTCTTCGGGGCGAAGAAGCGAATCGAGGCCGTTACGAGGGGTCATTGAGAATCCTTTCTCTGCTGCTATCGACGGCAATGGGTTCACGGAGACATGCGCCAGCGGGCGACGTTGCCTGGACGCAATTTGCTGTTCCTTTTGGCGATGCAATAGTGCCATTGTCTGGATAGCTGTGTCGCGGAAAGAGGAACGCCAAATTGGACATGGAAGATCTGCAGACATTCGTCGCAGTGGCCGATGCAGGGGGCGTGTCGGCCGCTGCGCGCCGACTCGGCGTCTCCAAGTCAATCGTCAGTCGGCGTCTTTTCCGGATCGAAGCAGAACTCGGCGTTCAGCTTCTTGCACGAACGACCCGCGGCGCCGCGCTTACGGAAGCGGGGATTACGTTCAGGGACCATGCGGCCCGAGCCAGCACCGAGATCGACACGGCCAGGGAAACGATCCTTCCCACCGGTGATCTGCGCGGCCGCCTGAGAGTTGCCATGCCGCTTTCTTTCGGCCCGACCCACTTCGCCCCCGTGCTTGCGGAAATGGCGCATCAACACCCGCAGCTCCAGATCCATACCTCCTACAGCGATCGCTTCGTTGATCTCATCGCAGAGGGGTTCGACTGCGCGATCCGGGTCGGGTACCTTCAGGACTCCAACCTGATCGCGAAGCGCATCGGACCGATCTATGGGAAGCTTGTCGCAAGTCCGGATTATATTAGAACGCGCGGTTCACCTCAGACGCCAGATGAACTCGTCACCCATCAGGCACTCATGCAGGGGACGGAAGCCTGGCAGTTCATGGATGGCGACAAGATCGTCACGGTTCAGCCGCAGGGCAGGTTCAAGGCCGACAACGCTACGGCGCTTGCCGCTGCCGCGGCGGCAGGACTGGGGGTCGCCTGGCTCCCCGATTGCATCACACACGAATATGTGGCCGCCGGCGCGCTCGTTCCGATTATGACACGCTATCCCCCACCTTCGGCAGGCGCGTATGTCGTCCGCCCGCCTGGTCAGCATCCCGCGCGCAAAGTACGGATTCTCACCGAGATGCTGATCAAGAGCATCGAACTGAATCCACACCTTTGGGGGATCGGCGCCGAACACGATCAGCGCGAAGCCTAATCCAAAGGCAGGAGTTCGAAGGTCGCACTCCTCAGCCGTGGAACGCGACGACAACGCCGGCGCGTTCCACTTACTGCGACACAGCTTAATGCATCGCAGGACTAGTTGGACAGACGCTTGCTCGCCAGATTTAGTTTTGGTTCGGCTCGAAAGCGCTCACCCGCTCGCATGGTCCGGATTGATCGAAAATCAGGCATTCGCATCAGCAGGGCGAGACCGTCTAGAAGCCTAGTGAGGATGACGCGCATGAGTTGGAATCCAGCAATCGAACCGGGGTGCCCCGATGCGGTGGGCGTCGATGCGATCGAAACTCTTATTGTTCCACGCGCCCGAGACCTTGGCGGCTTCGAGGTCCGGCGCGCCTTACCGGCGCCGAACCGGCAGATGGTCGGGCCGTTCATCTTCTTCGACCAAGCCGGGCCGGCCGAACTATTGACCGGACAGGGCGTCGACGTTCGGCCGCACCCGCATATCGGTCTCGGCACCGTCACGTACCTCTATCGCGGCGATTTCCATCACCGTGACAGCACCGGTGCCGACCAGATGATCCGTCCTGGCGCGCTGAATTGGATGGTTGCCGGGCGCGGTGTGTCGCATTCGGAGCGTACCTCCGCAGCCGCCCGAACCGGTCCGAACAGCCTGTTCGGAATACAGACATGGCTGGCGTTGCCCGACAGCCATGAGGACATGGCGCCCATGTTCGAGCACCACGGCAAAGAGGCGCTGCCGGTGATTGAGGATCGCGGCGTCTCGGTCCGGCTCATCCTCGGGGACGCCTATGGTCAGAAGGCACCCGCGACGATGTTCTCGGAGACGTTCTACGCCGACGTGACGCTCGAAGCCGGATGCCGACTGCCGATGCCGGACGATCACGAGGACAGGGGAATCTACATCGTCGAAGGTTCGATCTCGGTTGCTGGCCAGGAATATGAGGCATCCCAGATGATGGTCTTCAGACCTGGTGACAGGATCACGGTCGCGGCCGGCGGCCAAGGTGCTCGGCTGATGATCCTCGGCGGCGCAACGCTCAGCGGACCGCGCTATATCTGGTGGAACTTCGTCGCCTCCTCGAAGGACCGCATCGAAGAAGCGAAGGCCGAATGGCGCGCCAAGGACTGGGGCAAGGGACGTTTCGATCTTCCGATCGATGACCGGGACGAGCACATCCCACTGCCGGACTGACCGGCGCTAAGAAGGAGGCCACCTGGGCACGAACCCGGGCGGTTCAGACTGACGCGTTGCATGCCGGGTATGTTCTCGATGGAGAAAGCATAATGAGCAACAAGTGGCCCCAACTGGACTACCTCGGCTGGCGCGAGACGTGTTCGGCCCTGCATCTCTATCTACAGATCGCCGGGAAATATCGCCTTGCTCATACCCCCCTGGCTCAACCATTCCTGGAGCGCGACCCTCTATGTCACGCCGCTCGGCCTGACATCCTCGCCGATCCCCGACGGTCCAGGAATTGAAATACTCTTCGACCTCCGGGAGCATCTGGTTGTCGGCACAAGCGGTAATGGTCGCAAGGCATCATTTGCGCTCGGGCCATCAACAGTCGCCGCGTTTCACGCCAATTTCGTGCGGATGATTTCCGAACTTGGAGGCAGGCCGACCTTTAACGACAATCCGAACGAGGTGCCCAACCCCGTACCGTTCACCGAAGATCATCGCGAGCGGCCCTATGATCGGGAAGCCGTTCAGCGCTTCCATCACGCAACGGTGGCGGTCGACAGGGTATTCAATCGATTCCGGACCTCCTTTCTTGGCAAGTCCAGTCCCGTTCACCTGTTCTGGGGCAGTTTTGATTTGGCTGTCACCCGCTTTTCAGGGCGGCGCGCGCCTCTTCATCCCGGCGGCATTCCTTCATTGCCCAACGATGTGGCACAGGAAGCCTACGACCGCGAGGTCTCCTCTGCAGGTTTCTGGCCCGGCGGTGGCGGCATCGATTACCCCGCCTTTTATGCCTACGTCTATCCGGCGCCGAGTGGCTTCCGGGGGGCGTCGGTTCGGCCCGAGGCCGCGTTCTGGCATGAGGGCCTATCGGAATTCGTTCTGCCCTACGATGCCGTTCAGTCTGCGGCCGATGCCGACGAGGCTCTTATGGCGTTTCTCTTCTCGACTTACGAGGCCGCGGCCGATCTGGGCGGCTGGGACCGCGATTTGCTGGAGTGTGTGCAAGGGCGGCCGCGTCAGGTGCGGCCGCCGGATGCCGAACTGGCGAAGAATGCCCCCTCATCGACCGACAGAAAGATTGAACGGGCGGATGGCGCATCCAGGGACGCTACCGGATGGTCATCGATGGCGCCGAAGCCGAGATGACTTATAGTCGCGCAGGCGAGGGGGTGATCATAATCGACCACACAGAAGTCCCAGCAGCCTTGCGTGGCCGCAAGGTCGGAGAGCAGATGGTGCGCCAGGCGGTCGAGGATGCGCGACGCGAAGTGGTCGCGATTATTCCTCTTTGTCCGTTCGCAAAAGCGCAAATCGGCCGCCATCCGGAATGGCAGGATGTGCTGCGTAAGCCATAGGCTATGTCCGTCGGTGGTGCGGTGGCGCAGGCCGAGAAGGCACAGACGCTGGCGATCGCCAATCCAGCTCAAATGAAGCGTTATCCCAATATACCGACATTCGACGAGGCGGGATTTCCCGTGCTTGGTCTGACCGGTTTCAGCGGGTTCTTCGCGCCGGCAGCCATACCCAAACCGGTTGCCGATCGGCTAGCCAAAGAATTGCGGGAGATCGTGTCGCAGCCCGATGTCAATTCGAAGCTCCTCGACTTCGGATTTGAGGATATGAGCGACGTCACCGATTTTCCAGGTTTTATCGATGCCGTGGTCAAGCGCTGGGCGTCGGTGATCGGCGAATTCAATATCAGCATCTAGGACGCAGCAGTGGCCATCGATCTCGCGGCGCTCAAGACGTTGGAAATTACTGACGTGCGGTTTGCCTATGGCGAGCGCGAAACCATGCTTTACGCGCTCAGTATTGGCATGGGACGCGATCCACTCGAATCGCGTGAGCTCCCTCTTCGAAGGCGCCGGGCTGCAGGCAGTTCCCACGATGGCGGTGGTGCTCGCGTCGACTGGAATCATCCGCAAGACAGGCGTCGATTTCGCAAAGGTCCTCCATAGCGAGCAGCGGCTGGTCCTGCATCGCCAGCTTCCCGTGACTGCCGAATTGCTGGCGAACTCGCGCGTCACTGCGGCATACGACAAGGACGTCGCCGATCTGCACGTTCCGCTCGCAGGTTCTCAACCGTCGAAAATCTGTTCCGACCACGGGAAGTGCTTCAACGATTGTTTGAGCTCCACTCGAAAATTGCTGCCTGACATGCGTGCCACTGAGACGAACGTACCCCTTCCTTGATGCCTGTGGATAAAAGCCCGTGCTTTCAAGCTCGGCCAGTGCCTGACGAACAGTGACCCGGCTGACGCCAAAATTCCTCGTCAGGCTCGTCTCGCTCGGCAATTGCTGCTCGGGCGGGTAGACGCCCGCGATGATCTGGTCGCAGTTCTCGACGATCTGTACATAGAGGGGAGTCACAGCTTTCCGAATCCGTCGTATTTGGCGATCGTCAACCATGGTGAGGTCCAGTTCTGTTCACCGCCTCAACGCAACCCGATGAATTTCGTCCCTGAGCCAGACGTTCGTGATTTCGCCCTTCTGCGTACCTGCTCTCACGCTTCAGGGTCCGAGTAAGTCCGATCTATTTGGCGCACCGGACACGATTCGAGCGTGTGACCTTTGCCTTCGGAGGGCAGCGGTCAGGCGCGCAGACGATCTCTTCGTCACGGCGTATGTGCATGGGGCGTTTCTCTTAAGCGGACAAGTGCAAAGCGTTGAAAAGCGCTGCGAATTCGGTCCGCTTTCCAGCACGAGATGGACAAGCGTCGACGACTATCACATGAGCTTGCCACGGGTTGAGTTGGGCAAATTAATCAGCCTGATGATAGGGACTCAACGTGCGCGCGCCTCCTTTGATCGGCATCACCTTCTAGGTATGGAGCCACTGGTCGATCCGATCAGCCCAAGGCGGCATCAGCTTCGTGCGCGAGCCGAAAAGCGCGAGCGGTCGGTGGCGAGTGTCGAATTTCGGTCGCGCGGCGCAGCAGTCGACGTCGATCAGATCTGCTTTGGGTTGGCTCCCGCGCCATCGTTCTTGCGCGCCATCTGCTCGAATCCGTCGTTCGGAATAACGAAATTCGCCGCGATCGTTTAATTTCTCTTCGGAGTGAACATGAGCGCTGCAGCAAAGGCGTTTATTTCACCATGAATGCATCTCTTGATTGCACGAGGCAAGTCAGGTCACACATCCGCGATGGCGGTAGCCCGTGGACGATCGGAAGAGTCACATCTCCCCCGATCGAAAACGCCAACCTTCCGAAGCCTGTGGGCCAAGCGACGACAAGCACGGAAAGCTCAGTTGCGGCCGCTCGTGCCGGGTTCGGAGCCACCGAAGCTGGACGATCCGGTGCCGCTCAACGTCGTCGGACCGTCCGCGTTGCCGTTCGGATTACCGTTATTCGGCTGCAACACAACTTTGGCGGTGTTATTGCCTTTCATCCTTTGAGTCGAATGGTTATTCGCCGTTTGCGCGACGGCGACCGTACCCGAGAATGCGATCGCAGTAGCCAGTGCAATGGTATTGAACCTCATAGATGTTTTCCTTTCTCATAGTCAGTTAAGCCCCGGGATAAATGGCGGACCGCGCGATCAATTTCTTCCGGAAGCGCACGATCGTTGTCCCGATCGCCGGTCTCATCGGGATAGATTGTCATGTTCTCTGACGTTCAAGAATCCGCGCGATTGATCGCTTCGATCCCGTATCGATCCGCTGTCAGTTGTTGCGCGCAAGCAGCCACAACAAGAAATGCATCGTTTTAGGGTAGTAGAGTGAATATGACCGTCGAACAAACGTCATCACAACCTATCGAGATTGCAGAAGTAAAAGATGCAAGCTTATTTGCTTTCTATCGTGCAATGAACTTGCAAGAGCGACGTACGTTCTGGGCCTGCGGCGCCGGCTGGGCATTGGACGGCATGGACTTCATGATCTATCCGCTGGTGATCGGAACAATCATCACGATATGGGAGATTGATGCCGCCTCCGCAGGTTTCGCGGGCACCGTGACGCTACTGGCTTCCGCGATCGGCGGATGGCTCGGCGGTTACCTCTCCGATCGAATTGGTCGCGTAAGGATGCTGCAAATTACCATCCTCTGGTTCTCGTTCTTCTCCGCCGTCAGCGCCATTGTGCAAAGCTTCGATCAACTTCTTGTCGCGCGCGCCTTGCTTGGCTTAGGTTTTGGCGCAGAGTGGGCGGCTGGCGCCGTACTGATGGGTGAAACAATCCGACCGCAATACCGTGGCCGTGCAGTCGGTTGCGTGCAGTCGGGTTGGGCGATCGGCTGGGGGGGTGCCGTCCTTGCGCAAGCGCTCCTGTTCTCGTACCTGCCTGCCGAAACGGCCTGGCGTTGGATGTTCGCGATCGGAGCCCTGCCGGCATTTCTGGTGTTCTATCTCCGCCGGTTCGTGAGTGAGCCCGAGGTCGCCCAGGTAACTCGCGCGAAGCAGCTGACGACCGGCGATCAGCCGGCCCTGTGGGAGATCTTCTCCAGGCGGATATTGAGAACAACGATCCTTGCGTCATTGATGACCACCGGCTGTCAAGGTGGCTATTTCGCGATTGCGTTCTGGGTGCCGCAGTTTCTCACTAAAGAGCGCGAGCTCTCGGTGGTCGGCTCCACCGGTTATCTCGCGATGCTGATTGCCGGGTCGTTCGTCGGCTATCTTGTGGGGGCATGGCTTGCCGATCGCGCCGGACGACGCAATCTATTCCTGATCTTTTCGCTGGGAGCGATTGCCATCGTCTGGCTGTATACGCAGCTTCCGCTGACTAACGACATCCTGTGGCTTCTCGGCTTTCCCCTCGGGTTCTTCTCGACAGGATACTATGCCGGCGTGGGAGCGTTCCTGACCGAGTTGTTCCCGACGCGGCTGCGCGGCTCGGGACAGGGCTTCTGCTATAACTTTGGCCGCGGTATTGGTGCCTTATTCCCCTTACTGGTCGGTTGGCTGTCGAGCACTGCTTCGCTTGCCAATGCTATAGCAATCTTCGCGGTTGCTGCATACAGTCTGTTCTTCCTTGCCGCCTTCGCATTGCCGGAAACCCGCGGACGAGTGTTGCATCCTGAGACCTAACTAAGTCGCATCATTGTCTTCGATACTTGGGGCCGATTTACGTTACCTCCCAGATTGGGCCGGGACGCCGCTTCGAGGGTGTTCAGGGAGTATGAGAGGGGCCTATAGCGACCCTGGGCTTCCGCCGGTAGTGCATGTTCAATTCGCCAGATGTGCGGTCGATCTCCATCGTTTCTGCTGCGCGGGACATTCTTTGAGAAAAAGGAATTTTTTTCCAAAGCGAGCCCGGTCGGAAGAACGGAGCCTCAGAGGGCCGCCATTCTTCCTTCCGTCCACCTGTGAGGCAAACAGCCCCGAACCATTGACACGAACCTCTTCGGCTCGGCCGCGACGCTGCGCCTTACAGCAATGGGGCTCGTCTTGGCTCCCGTGCTCAGTAGCCGGACGCGGGCTCGCACGGGGGCCGGCGCCACGGGGCGGTCGCGAACGCGCCGACGTCGGGAGCGCGAACGCAGTTTCGCTTGGAAGTGACTGGCACGCGCTGAACCGACGCATAAGCGTCGACATTCGATCCGCGTGTGCTGTTGTAGCTTTCGCGCGCCATCGCGGGGGAGGCGATCATCGCTGCAACCACCAGTCCTGCTGACAAGAGCTTCAGTTTAGTCATTGTACGTCTCCTTGACAAAGCGACGCCGGGAACGTCTCGGCTCGCTCGCCAGACATGTGTGCGCGGGTGCAAGATGCACAGTATCAACTGAACGATCATTTTCGCCTTTGCACGACTCGGTGTCGACGCCTCGTCTTCTGCGCCAGGAGTGAGCGGTCTCGCGGCGAATCCCACTACATGTGCTGAAGAACTGTGATCGCGCGCGAAGAGCGGGACTAGCCGCAAAGTGCGGGTCGGAACGTTTATCCTGCAGCGGATCGAAACTGAGCGCGATGGACTGTGCCGGGATATCTACTTCGAGCCGACCGTGCTGCCGAGGGAATCCGGGTGTCGGACGATCCGTTCCAGGCGGCCTGCTCATGGGTCTACCGCCTGTCCTGCGATCTGCGTGCGGCCGAAGCCAGCACCGCCGTTGCCGGCCGATCTGCCGGGAATCATAAAGTTCGGAGCAAGATTGTCGCATCAGGTCCTGCATGGCGGGATTTAAGTTCCCGCGCTGCTGCCGCAGAGCGACGGTGTGCGCACGCTATTTTCGAACGCCCATCGCGGCTTCGCATTCTTTGCGCTCGTGCTGCTGCACCTGGGCGGCGGCGCTGTTCCACGCCTGGATCCGCCGCGACGGAGTGTTCGGAACGATCTCGCTCCTGCCGCTGTGGGACAGGGCTACACCAGCGGAAATGAATCGATTGCACGGCTGTCGTCGACTGTCTCAGGCGTGCGATCCGAAAATCGATCTTTCTCCCAGGAAAGACCGCCTGCGCGGCTGGCGACTAGAATTCCACAACCTCCAACAAGGAAGCCGACCATGACCAAGGTAGACCTCAAAAGCCCGACGGATCTCGGAGCCAATGCCAACCGGGACGTCCCCGCCGCGCTGAGGGCGCTGCTGGCTGACGTTTTTGCGCTCTACCTCAAGACCAAGAACTTTCACTGGCATGTATCGGGCCGGCACTTTCGCGACTATCACCTTCTGCTCGACGAGCAGGCCGACCAGATATTTGCGATGACTGACGACATTGCCGAACGCGCGCGCAAGATCGGCGGCACGACACTGCGCTCGATCGGCCATATCGGGCGCGTGCAGCGCATTCTCGACAACGACGCCGACTACGTCGAGCCGCAAGACATGCTCGCCGAGCTGCGCAGCGACAACCAGCAGCTGACGCGGGAGATGCGGCGGGTCCATGAACTCTGCGACGAATACGGCGACGTCGCCACCGCAAGCCTACTGGAAAACTGGATCGACGAGACCGAGCGGCGCATCTGGTTCCTGTACGAGACCGGTCGCACCAGCCCGAATTCCTGAGTGCAAGCATTCCGTTCGGCCGGAAAGGGGGTGAAGGATGAGCGACCTCTCGGAACTCCTGCCGGATGGCGGCGCAAAGGCTGAGCGCCTCGTGCTGCGCGAGCTCGAGCATCGGACCGATGTCGAGCTTGCCTCGGCCATCGATCTGGTGACGAAGGCGATAAATCGCTGCGATGGCGTGGAAGCAAGAGCGGCGCTCGCTTCCGTGCAGGAGCGGCTGGAAAGCCACGCGAGGCTTCGCCACGCGCTGCAGATGCCACAATTCACCACGACCGTTGATCTGGCGGCCTACCTCCAGCAACTGTGCCGGTCGATCAGCCGCTCCAGCCTCGAAGGCGAGTGTATTGCGCTCTCGCTTCTGCTGCATCCGCTGAAGATGAATTCCACGCGTTGCTGGCTGCGGGGCATGATCGTTTTTGAGCTGATCACCAGCGCGGCGCGCCACGTGTACCGCGGCGGAGCGGGCGCCATTCATCTCGAAATATCGGTCACGGGCAGGTCGATTGCGTGCTGCGTCACGGACAACGGTTCGGTTGACCAGAGCCAGTATCGGAAAGAAGGCAGCAACATCGTCAAGACGCTCGCTGCGCATCTGCGCGCGACGGTCGATATCTGCGTCGGATCCAATGGCGGCAAGGCCATCGTGAAACTCCCGCGTTAGTCCTGAATCGATTCGGACTGCCCGACGTTGGTCTCGGTGCCGGCGTGATCGCCTGTGCTGCATCCGTCATTAGCAGCTTTTCTCGTGCAACGATCCGCATCGTGCGGATGGAATAATATCGCGGCGTCCTCGAAAGATGACCAGCGGCAGACCTTCGTATGCTTACGCGCATTCATGACCGGCAGATCGGTCGTGCGAACAAGGGTCAAGCCATGACGGATATGTCGAACTCGAAGGCCTCGCTCGGAGCGGCCATCCACGCGATCACCGGAAAATGGGGTTGGTTCGTCGCCCTGGGTGTCGGTGAACTGATCCTCGGCGGCATTGCATCGGCAAATCTGATAGCGGCGAGCCTGGCTTCCGTACTGGTAGTCGGCGCCACCATGGTTGTCGCCGGCGCTTTCCAGATCGGGCATGCCTTGCGGGTGCACGGCATGCGCGGATTTCTGCTTTGGCTGCTGGCGGGGATCGTCTATGCGGCCGCCGGAGCGATCATACTCTACGATCCGATCCTGGCTTCATTCACGCTGTCCCTCGCAGCATGCGCCTTCCTGCTCGTCGCCGGTGTGATGCGGATTTGGGCGGGCTTCCATATGCGGCCGGCCTCGGGCTGGCGCTGGATTGTGACCGCCGGCGTTCTGACCTTCTGCGTCGGCGTCATGCTGGTTGCAGCCTGGCCCGCCATTGGTCTGTGGCTGCTCGGTGTTATGCTGGTCGTCGACCTGATCTTCCAGGGATGGGGGTTCATCGCATTCGGACTCGCGCTCAGGAACCGGGCTTCCCGCCACTCAATCCAGCCGGCGACGGTGTGAGCCATGATCTCGACATTCACGCGCCATTGGGAAATTGCCTGGCGCGGTGGACAGACGAAGTCGACTTCACGGGTGGTCGCCGAGGAGACTGCCATCGCCCTCACCTACAACGGGTCGACCCACGCCGTGATGATGGGCACGCCGGGCGATTTGGAAGACTTCGGCATTGGCTTCAGTCTCACCGAGGCCATCGTCGAACGCGCAGACGAGATCCGGAGCATCGAGCTGATTCCGAACGAAAGGGGTGTCGAGGTTCGGATGTGGCTCGATGGTGGCCGCGCGACGTCCCTGGCCGCGCGGCGTCGGGCCATCAGCGGTCCGGTCGGATGCGGGCTATGCGGTATCGAGAGCCTCGAACAGGCCCGCCGCGCGCCACCGAAGGTGGAGGGCCGTGGTGTCGCCTTTCACGCGCGGGATTTGCTGGGTGCCATGCAGGCGTTGTCTCCGCTCCAGATGCTGAATCAGCAGACGCGGTCAGTCCATGCCGCGGCCTTCTGGCATCCCCGCACCGGTATCGGTCCGGTGAGGGAGGATGTCGGCCGGCACAATGCGCTGGACAAGCTCGCCGGTGCGATCGTTCGCGAGGCGAGACCGGCCCGCGATGGCGCCATTTTGCTGACGAGCCGCGTTTCGGTCGAAATGGTGCAAAAGGCAGCGATGATCGGTGCGCCACTCATCGTAGCTGTCTCAGCCCCCACAGCACTTGCCATCCAGACGGCGGAGGAAGCGGGAATCACCTTGCTCGCGATTGCCCGCGATGACGGATACGGCGTGTTCACGCATCCGCGCCGCGTGGTGCTGCCTGAAGGAGCCGCACTGCGCGCCGGTTACTGAGCTCTGGCGATGGAGGCCGTGTCTCCCGAGCTGATCGCCGAGGCGCGCAACGACGTCTGCCCGCCGGAGCGATCGCTTCTCGTCGCGTCCCTCTTGACCATGTCAGGCGGCTTCCTCGACGCTTCCACCTGGCTCACGCTGGGCGGCGTGTTTTCAAGTTCGCAAACCGGCAATGTTGTCTTCCTCGGCGTCTACGCCATGTCCGGGCAATGGCAGCAGGCGGCTCACCACCTTCTTCCGATTGCCGCCTTTCTCCTGGGCGCGTGGTTGGCGATCCGCATCCGTGCGCCGTTGCTTAGTCTCGCCGGGGAGATCGCTTGCCTGGCCGCGGTGATGCTGTTGCGTCATCGAATCCCGGATATGGTCGCAATCTTCGGAATGTCCTTCGGCGCCGCGCTACAGTCGGCCAGCTTCAGGCAGATCGAGCGCTGGAACTATCTATCGATCACCGTCACCGGCAATATGCTCCGCGCCATCGATCAGTCCGTTGCGACGTCCGATCGCGATGCAACTCGTGGTTGCGTGGTCATGCTTCTGCTCTGCCTGTTGTTTCTGTCAGGAGCCGCAATTGGTAGCTGTGTGGCGAAGTGGTTCGGCGGGCGGGGCCTTCTCGTCCCGATCGGATTGTCCCTATGCGTTCTCTGGCTCTGCCGCCGGCGACGTTGAAGCTGAGCCGTTGGTCCGAGTCCTCAGCATCTGCGAAGTGCATTCGCTCGTTGATGGCCGGACTGCGCGTCATGCCATTCGACAAAACGACATTCGTTCGCGGAAGCGTGAATGCCGCGGGATGCGTACAGTTTCCTGGGGCGCCCAGATGGCCCTTCAATTGCCATGAGAGGAAACGATGAGCGACCTCCGCAAAAACACAGGCAGCTTAACGGGACGAGACATTCCCACGGGGAATATCCAGGGCCCGGCGACGCGCGCGCCGTTGGCCGCGAGCAGGGCTTGAGCAAAAAAGGGGCATTCCCATGGATCCGACAGCGCTTCTCTTGTCACGGCTGCAGTTCGCCTTCACTATTTCCTTTCACATCATCTTTCCGGCATTCACGATCGGGCTTGCCGCTTGGCTTACCGTGCTCGAGGCGATGCACTTGCACAGCGGCAGGTCCGTCTACCGGACCCTCTTCGAGTTCTGGCTCAAGATCTTCGGCGTCGCGTTTGGCATGGGCGTCGTGTCGGGCGTGGTGATGGCGTTCCAGTTCGGGACGAACTGGAGCGTGCTCTCGAAGATGTCCGGGCCGATCCAGGGTCCGCTGCTGGCCTACGAGACCTTCACCGCCTTCATGCTGGAGGCGGGTTTCTTCGGTATCCTCATCTTCGGACGACCCCGCGTGCCGCCCTGGTTCTACCTGTTCTCGACCGCGATGGTCGCGCTCGGAACCACGCTGTCGGCGTTCTGGATCATGGTCAACAACAGCTGGATGCAGGTGCCGACCGGCTATGTCCTGCAGAACGGCCAGTTCGTGCCTGACGATTGGGCGCAGATCATCTTCAACCGGGTGGTCTGGGTCCGCTTCCCGCACATGCTGCTCGCCTGTTATCTCACCGGCGCGTTCTGCGTGGCGGCGACCGGCGCATGGTATCTGCTGCGGCGGACCTATCGGGCCGAGGCGCATGTGATGCTGCGAATGGGCCTCGCGCTCGCGGCCGTGCTGCTTCCGGTCCAGCTATTCGTCGGCCATCTCGTGGGCGACTACGTTCACGATTACCAGCCGGCCAAGTTCGCCGCGATCGAAGCGCGCTGGCATGACGAGCAGCCGGCCTCGGAGGTGCTGATCGCGATCCCGGATTCCGCGACCGAATCGAACAAATACGCCATCTCGATTCCGGTGCTCGGCAGCATCATCGGCAGTATGAGCCTGGACTCGAAGGAGGTCGGCCTGACCAGCTTCGCGCCGCAGGACCGGCCGCCGGTGGCGATTCCGTTCTTTGCATTCCGCATCATGGTCGGCTGCGGCTTCGTGATGCTGGGGCTGGCCTGGCTCGGGACCTGGTTCGGGCTCAAGCATCGGCTCGAGCGCAGCCGCCTGCTGCTGTGGGGCATCTTCCTCAGCTTTCCGCTGCCCTGGATCGCGATTCTGACCGGGTGGTACACCGCGGAGGTCGGCCGCCAGCCGTGGACCGTCTATGGTGTGTTGCGGACCGCCGATGCCGTGACCCCATTCCTCACGGCGTCCGCCGCGCTGACCTCGCTGATCCTGTTCGTCGCCGTCTACGCTTTCATCTTCTCGTTCGGGACCTATTACATCTATCGGCTGCTGCGCGCCGGGCCGGCCGGGCTTGGCGGCAAGCGGCTGCATGTCCCTGTGCCCAATCGGCCAATGTCGCTCGCCGATAAAATGCCGGCAATCGTCGAGGCGGGAGAGTAGCCATGGTGATGTTCTGGATTGCGCTTCTTGCCATCAGCATCCTGATCTATCTCCTCCTGGACGGATTCGACCTCGGCGTCGGGATGCTGTTTGGTCTCGCAGGCAGCGAGGCGAAGCGAGAGGCGATGCTGCGCACGGTCGCCCCCGTCTGGGATGGCAACGAGACCTGGCTGGTTGTCACCGGCGTGATCATGTGGGGCGCGTTTCCCTTGGTCTACTCCATGCTGCTGCCCGCGTTCTATATCCCGGTCCTGGTCATGCTTCTGGGACTGATCCTGCGTGGTGTCGCGTTCGAATTCCGCAGCAAGGCGGCGCGCACGCGCTGGATCTGGGACGTCAGCTTCACCGCGGGATCGTTCGCGGCGAGCTTCATGCAGGGCGCAATGGTCGGGGCGCTCGTCGAGGGACTTCAATTCTCGAACGGCGAATATGTCGGAGGCACCTTCGGCTGGCTGACGAGCTTTTCGGTCTTGTGCGGAACCGGCCTCTGCTTCGGTTACGCGTTGCTCGGCGCTTGCTGGCTCGTGAGGAAGTGCCATGGCCCCGTCCGCTACGACACGCGGCGTCAGATTCCGTTGCTCGCAATCACCGTGCTGGTTTTCCTCGTCATCGTCTTCGCGCATGCCCTTACCGAGCATCTGCCGATTCTGCGCCGATGGATGGAGCGGCCCTATCTGTTCCTGTTTCCACTCGTCGGCACCGGTGCCGCCGCAGTGCTCGCCACGAGTATCCTGCGCCACGACGATTACTGGCCATTCTACATGGTTGCACTGATCTTCACGGCGGCGTTCGCTACGCTCGCCCTGTCGTTCTGGCCCTACATGATCCCGTTCGTCGTGAGGATCGACGAGGCTGCGGCGCCTCATTCCAGTCTCGCATTCCTGTTCTGCGGCGCCGGCCTGTTCATCTTTCCGCTGATGCTGCTCTATGTCGCGGTCGGTTATCGCGTCTTTCGCGGCAAGTCTGCCTCGGCGGCGGACCACTACTGACGGCCGCACGAACTTGTTGGTGAGATGCGATAAGCAAAAAGAAAAGGCGCCGTGTCCGGCGCCTTTCTCGTCTTCGGTTCATGATTTCGGCATGACGCCCGGAGCATTATCAGGCCATTGGGCGATCAGCTTCTCGTCGATGTTGAAATGCTGGGCGACCAGCTTGGGCGGCGTGTGCGTCAGCCAGTTGGAGAGCGAGACCTCCTCGTAGCGCGGCGCGCGGAACACGCCGACGAATTGCAGCTCGGTGTCGCCGACATTTTCCACATAATGCCCGAGATTCCGCCTGACATAGCCGATGTCGCCGGCCGAGAAATCCGTCGTCAGCGCGTTCGGGCCGGTGTCGAACACCGTCATCCGCGCCTTGCCCTTGATGTAGTACTGCCACTCGTCGGCGTTCGGGTGCCAGTGCATTTCCCGGACCGCTCCCGGCGGCATCGTCACCAGGGCCGCGGCGATCGTGGTGGCTACCTTGAAGTTGTTGCTGTCGGCAACGCGGATGCTTCCGGCCGAGCTCTCCTTGACCGGGGTCGAGCTGCCGAGTGGGTGGACGAAGGGGTAGGGCGGCGCTTCGGCGTGCCTGGCGATTGCGGCGCGATCGGCGGCGAGATCGCCGGGCAACGTCCCCTGGAATATCCAGAGATTATGCAGCGGGATCTTCGCGAACGCGTCTGCCGGGACGCCGAAATTCTTCGCCAGCACCTCGGGCGGGGTGTGAGCGAGCCAATCCGTCACCAGCAGGGTGTTGAACTCATTGGCGTGGCCGTCATCGAAGCAGATCACGAATTCGCAGCCGTCGGGGCCCAACCCCTGCAGCGAATGCGGCGCGCCCGGCGGAAAATACCAGAGGTCGCCGGCTTTGAGGTCGGCGACATAGGGACGGCCCTGTGTGTCGAGCACGGTAATACGGCAGGTACCGTAGGTCATGATCGCCCATTCGGCGGCCTGATGCCAGTGCAGCTCGCGAATGCCGCCAGCGGACAGCCGCATGTTGACGCCGGAGATCTCCTTGGAGATGGCGAAGTCCTCGACGGTGACCTGACGGGCCCAGCCGCCGTTCTGGATGCGCTTCGGCGCGTTGTTGAACGAAGCCCAATCCATCGGCAGCCCGCCGACGTCCGTCGCCGGCGGGGTTTGTGCGGAGGGGAATTGCTTGCCCAGCGCGGGATTCTGCGGACCGGGGTCGGTCAGGCTTCCCGGGCTCTTGGCGTTGACGGCACCTTGTGGCGGCTCGTCCGGATTGCCGAAGGTTGCACCTTGCGCACTGGAGCCGACCATCGCGGCGCCTGCCGCGGACATGGCCAGCAAGTCACGTCGTGAAAACATGTTGGGTCGCTCCTGAAAATTGTCGAAAGCCCTCTGAGGCGCCGGGGCTCCAACCGCCCACTCTAGTTTCCGGTTGTCGTTTTAGCTTCCGGGAACGGTGCTCTTTTTGCCGGAATGCACTGGCTGCTGCGGCAGGGCACACGGCCTCCGAACGTGGTGCCATTGAGAAATTCCGCTTCGTTCTGAAAAGACGGTTCTGCACGCACGGTCCTTAACTGGCCGGGAGAATTGCAGGGATCGAGAGTTATCGACATGACCACGAAATCGGTTCGGCCCTACCGTGAACCCGCCGGCGGTTGGGGCGCACTCAAGGCGCTCAGCGAGGCGCTTCTGGTCCAGCGCGTACCGCTGAAGGGCGCGGCGACGCTGAGCAGGATGAATCAGCCGCAGGGCTTTGATTGTCCGGGCTGTGCATGGCCCGATCCGAAGCACACCTCGTCGTTCGAATTCTGCGAGAACGGCGGCAAGGCGATCGCCTGGGAGGCAACCTCAAAGCGCTGCACCCCGGAATTCTTCGCCGAGCATACCGTCACCGAGCTGGCAAGCTGGAGCGATTATGATCTCGAAATGGTCGGGCGGCTCACGCATCCAGTGGCCTATGACGCCGCATCCGACCGCTATCTTCCGGTGGAATGGAGCGATGCGTTCGACATGATTGGGCGGGAACTCAGGGCATTGCCGGACCCGAACATGGCGGAGTTCTATACCTCGGGGCGGACCTCGAACGAGGCAGCCTTCCTCTATCAGCTCTTCGTGCGCGAATACGGCACCAACAACTTCCCAGACTGCTCGAACATGTGCCATGAGGCGACCAGTGTCGGCCTGCCGCAATCGATCGGCGTCGGCAAGGGCACCGTGCTGCTGGAGGATTTCGACAAGGCCGACTGCATCTTCATCTTCGGCCAGAATCCGGGCACCAATAGTCCCCGGATGATGACGAGCCTGCGCAATGCAGCGCGCCGCGGCGCCTCGATCATCTCGTTCAACCCGTTCCAGGAGCGGGCGCTGGAACGCTTCCAGGCGCCGCAAAGTCCTGTCGAGATGATCACGCTGTCGTCGACGACAATCAGCTCGAAGCTCTTCCAGGTGCGGGTCGGCGGCGACGTTGCCTCTCTCAAGGGGATCATGAAGGTCCTGGTGGAAGCGGATGAGGCCGTCCGTACCGCCGAGCAGCCGGAGATCCTGGACTGGGATTTCATTCGCGGTCACACAATCGGTGTTGAGGCGCTGATCGACGACCTCAAGCGCACGCAATGGCCCGACATCGAACGTCAGTCCGGCCTGACGCGCGAGGACATGGAGTATGCGGCTGGTGCATACATGAAGGCAGAGCGTGGCATCATCGTCTACGGCATGGGCATCACCCAGCACTGGCGCGGCGCGCACAACGTGCAGCAGATCGCCAATCTGGCGCTGCTGCGCGGCAATGTCGGGCGCGAAGGCGCCGGCGTCTGCCCGGTTCGGGGCCATTCCAACGTGCAGGGCGATCGCACCGTGGGGATCACCGAGGCTCCCAAGGCGGACTTCCTCGAGCGCCTGGAGCAACGCTTCGGCTTCAAGCCGCCGTCCGCGCCGGGCCACAACGTCGTGACCGCGCTGGAGGCCATGATCCGCGGCGAGGTGAAAGCCTTCTTCGCGATGGGCGGCAATTTCGCCGCGGCCATTCCGGACTGGCAGGCGACGCAGGCGGCCCTTGGCAAGCTCGATCTCACCGTCCACGTCTCGACCAAGCTCAACCGCAGCCACCTGATCCATGGCCGCGCCGCACTGATCCTGCCGTGCCTTGGACGGACCGAGATCGATGTCCAGGCGTCGGGGCCGCAGTCGATCACGGTGGAGGACTCGATGTCGATGGTGCATGCATCCGGCGGCCGCAACAAGCCTGCATCGGAGCATCTCCGCAGCGAGGTCGCGATCATCGCCGGCGTCGCCAAGGCGACGCTGGGCGAGCGCACGGTGGTCGACTGGGACGGCTTCGTTGGTGACTACGACCGGATCCGCGATGCGATCGAGGCGGTGTTCCCGATCTTCCAGGGCTATAACGCCCGTATTCGTGTCCCCGGTGGCTTCCACCTCACCTCGACGGCGCGCGAGCGGATCTGGGCGACGCCGTCGGGCAAGGCGAATTTTCTGGTCTTCCCGGGGTGCGGCGAAGATCCGCCGCAGAGCGATGACGATTTCCTCTGGCTCACCACGATACGCAGCCATGACCAGTACAACACTACGCTCTACTCGATGTCCGATCGATACCGTGGCGTATTCGGTCAGCGTGACGTGGTCTTCCTGAACGAGTATGAGCTGAAGAAGCGGGGACTAGCCGACGGTGATCGTGTCGACCTGATCACCGCATCGACCGACGCCGCCGAGCGAATCGTGCGCAACTTCCGCGTCGTGGCCTATTCCTTCCCGACCGGCTGCTGTGCCGCATACTATCCAGAGGCCAATCCGCTGGTTCCGCTTTATGCCCGGGACCCCCTCAGCTTCACGCCGTCATTCAAAGGCATTCCGATCCGCCTTGTGCGCTCGACCTCCCCGACACAGTAGAGGCGACAGCGTAGAGGCCGCGGTCACTCATCGGCGTCGGGACCGATTGCAGCGCCGGCTTGAAGATCGGCAGTGTAAACCAGAACCGGGTCCCGCTGCTCGTTCCTCTTCGGCTCGGAGTGGCTTGCTCTTACCGATGATGGACATAACCGCGCCGCCGAACTCGAAATGCCTCCAGCCGTGATTTCGTGGGCGGCCACGCCATGCACCTGATCGAGCCATCGCTCAAGGCCAGTCGGTGCCTTCAGGATAGATATTTCCTGTCGTTCATGGCGCGATCGATCGCTTCGCCGACGGGGTCGCCTGGATCGTACCTCGTGAGAGCCATCGAGGTGTTCGATCGACGCATACTGCACAGCGAGAAATCGTCCTATTGCCTGTTGTAGGCCCTTTGGCAGAACCAAAGTTACGAAACTGTGAGCCCGGATCGTTGCCACTTCACCTGAACGAACGTGGCGCGGCAGGCTCTCCGTGACCCAAGCCATTGCTGCCACGGGGCCCCATCACGCCGAATCGCTTCTCGAACTCGGCGACGTTGACAACGCCGCGCCTATGAGTGCCGTCGCCGATCTTGCGGTCGTCGTCCCAAGCCTTGACTTCGAACACGACGCTCTTGGCTTCGACCGCGACGACCCGTGCGACCGCGCGCACCGTGCGGCCGACCGGCGTTGCTGCGAGGTGGCGGATACTGACCATCATCCCGACGCTGACGTAGCCTGCGGGCAGGAACGGCTGAACCGCCGAGCCAGCGGCCATCTCCATGTGCAGGATCATCATCGGCGTGCCGTAGACTTCGGGCATGCGAGGCACCACATGGCCGACCGTCATCTCGGGCGTGACGGTCACCAGCTTTTCGGGCGGTCATGCCGGTCGTCACTCTCTTAAGCGGATTCATGGCTCAATTCCGTCTCTGCCGCGGTCGTGGATGGGGTGGATGTCTGAGCTGTCTGCGGCTTGCGTCCAGTGAACCAGTTGCCGAGCCGATCGAGATACAGATAGACGACGGGCGTGGTGTAGAGCGTCAGGATCTGCGACAGCATCAGGCCGCCGACGATCGTATAGCCGAGCGGCTGGCGCAGCTCCGCGCCGGTGCCGGAGCCGATCATCAGCGGCACGCCGCCGAGCAGCGCCGCCATCGTCGTCATCAGGATCGGGCGAAAGCGAAGCGTGCAGGCCTGGTAGATCGCTTTTTCGGGGCTGAGCCCGTGCTGGCGCTCCACCTCGATCGCAAAATCGACCAGCATGATGCCGTTCTTCTTGACGATGCCGATCAAGAGGATGATGCCGATGATGGCGATGACGCTGAGATCCATGTGGACGGCCAGCAGGAGCAGCAGCGCTCCGATACCTGCCGAAGGCAGCGTCGACAGGATCGTGATCGGATGGATCAGGCTCTCATAGAGCACGCCCAGGATGATGTAGATGACGATCAGCGCCGCCCCGATCAAGAGCGGCGTGCCCGACAGCGAGGACTGGAATGCCTGGGCGTTGCCTTGGAACGAGCTCGACAGTGAGGCGGGCTTGCCGGTGTCCTTCTCGATCTTCTGGATCGCCGTCACCGCATCGCCCAGCGCGACGCCTGGCCGCAGGTTGAACGAGATCGTCACCGACGGAAACAGGCTCTGGTGGTTGATGAGGATCGGTGCGGGCTTGATCACGGCGTGAACCAGCGTGCTCAGTGGGACCTGCTGGCCGGTGGCCGAGTTCAGGTAGATGTCCTTGAGCGCTTCGGGTCCGTACTGGAAGTGTGGATCGACCTCCATGACGACGTGGTACTGGTTCAGCGAGGTGAACATGGTGGAGACGATGCGCTGGCCGAAGGCGTCGTCGAGCGCATTGTCGATCGTCTTGGGCAGGATGCCGAAGCTGGAGGCGACCTCGCGATTGACGGTGACCTCCAGCCTCGGGCCGGCATTGGCCTGGTCGCTCGCGACGTCGGTGATGAGGTTGAGGGCGCGCAGCTTTTCCAGGAAGATTGCCGACCAGTGGGTGAGCTCGTTGGAATCGGCATCCGTCAGCGTGTATTGGTACTGCGTCTTCGACAGGCGTGCGCCGATCGTGATGTCCTGCGCGGCCTGCATGTAAAGTGTGATGCCCTGGATACGGGCGAGCCGGGGCCCCAGCCGCGCGATGACTTGGTCGGCACTCACCTTGCGTCCGGGCTTCGGCTTCAACACGATGAAGATGCGTCCCTGATTGAGCGTCGCCGTTGGGCCGCCTGGACCGATATAGCTCGCTACCGATTGGACGGCCGGGTCCTTTGAGAGGATATCGACGATTGCCTGCTGGCGTTCGGACATGGCAGGGAAAGAGATATCCTGCGAGGCCTCGGTGATGCCGACGATCTGTCCAGTGTCCTGTTGCGGGAAAAATCCCTTCGGGATGATCACATAGAGATAGCCGGTCAACGCAATGGTCGAGAGCATGACGAGCAGCGTTGCGAAACGGTGGCGCAGCACCACGCGCAGGCCCCGCGCGTAGAGCGCAAGCAGGGAATCGAAGCCGCGCTCGAACGGAAGATAGAGCCTGCCGTGCTTCTTCCGCGATTCGTCCTTTAAGAGGCGCGCGCACATCATCGGCGTCAGCGTGAGCGAGATGATCAGCGAAAGCAGCAGCGAGGCGGTGATCGTGATGGCAAATTCCTGGAACAGCTTGCCGACGTAGCCGCCCATCAGGAAGAGCGGGATGAACACAGCGATCAGCGACAACGTGATGGAGACGATCGTGAAGCCGATCTCGCCGGAGCCCTTGAGCGCCGCCTGCATCGGAGTCATGCCCTGCTCGAGATGACGGACGATGTTCTCGATGACGACCACGGCATCGTCAACCACGAAGCCGACCGCGATCGACAGTGCCATCAGGGAGAGGTTGTCGAGGCTGTAGCCGAGCACGTAGAGAACCGCGAACGTCCCGATCAGCGCCAGGGGAACGGTGACCGCCGGGATGACGGTGGCCCAGAAATTCCGCAGGAACAGGAATATGACCATCACCACCAGCGCCACCGTCAGCAACAGCGTGAACTGAACGTCGGAAACCGCGGCGCGAATGGTGGCGGTGCGATCGGCGGCGATCGTCACCTTGATTGCCGGCGGAACGGAAGCCTGTAGCTGTGGTAGCAGCTTCTTGATGCGGTCGACGGTCTCGATGACGTTGGCGCCGGGGACGCGCTGGACCGCGAGGATGATGGCGCGCTCCTTGCCGTACCAGCCGGCCAGGAGATCGTTTTCGGGTGCCTCGATCGCCGTGCCGACGTCGCGGATCCGCACCGGTGAGCCGTTCCGATAGGCGATGATGAGGTCTTCATACGCAGAGGGCTTCAGCAGCTGGTCGTTGGTGTTCAGGGTATAGGTGACGCGCGGGCTGTTGAGCGTGCCCTTCGGCAGATCGACATTGGCGCCGGCGATAACATTGCGGACATCCTCGAGCCCGATGCCGCGGGCGGCAAGCGCCTGCGGATTGACACGAACACGGATCGAGGGTTTCTGCTGGCCGCCGATGCCGACGAGGCCCACGCCGGGTACCTGGGAAATCCTCGGCAGCAGGATGTTTTCGGCATAGGCGTCCACCGTCGTCAGCGGCAGCGTGTCCGACGTCAGCGCGATCAGCATGATCGGCGTCTCCGCCGGATTCACCTTCCTGATCGTCGGTGGGTAGGGGATGTTCGGCGGCAGGAAGGGGCTGGCGGCGTTGATCGCGGCCAGCACGTCCACCGCCGCGCTGTCCACCGTCCGCGACAGCTCGAACTGCACCGTGAGCTGGGCGACGCCGAGCGCGCTGGACGAGGTGAGCTGCGTGACGCCGGGGATCTGGCTGAGCTGCTGCTCGAGCGGCGTGGCGAGTGATGAGGCGATGGTGCCTGGGTCCGCGCCGGGCAGTTGCGCCGAGATCTGGATCGTCGGGTAATTGACGTTCGGCAGCGCGCCGACCGGCAACAGCGGATAGGCCGCAAGGCCGCAAAGTAGCAGGCCCGCCATTAACAGGGCGGTCGCAATCGGCCGCAGGATGAAGGGCGCCGAAAGGTTCATGGGATCGCGTCCTGCACGGCACTCTGCAGGTCGGCTTCCTGCGCAGCCTTGCCATGCAGTTCTCGGACGCGGCTGCCTTCCGTCAGCCGATATTGACCGTCGACCACGACGACGTCACCCGACTTCAAGCCCTGGTCGATCAGTGCCTGGCCATCGCTGATCTGTGCGACGTGAACGGGGCGCAAGGTGGCCGTCTGGTCCGCGGACACGACATAGACATAGCTGCCGTTCGGCCCCTGCTGCACCGCCGAGCCCGCGACCGTCAACGCGTCCTTGCGCATCTCCAACAGCAAGCGCGCGTTCACCAGTTGGCCCGGCCACAGCCGGTGCTCATGATTCGGGAATTCTGCCTTGAGCTGAACAGTGCCCGTCGTCCCCGCGATCTCGTTGTTGACCAGCACCAGCGTGCCCTCGTCGAGCTTCATCTTGTTGTCCTGGCTGTAAGCAATGACCTTGAGCGGTCCCTTTGCGGCGTGCTCCTGGATCACCGGCAAGTCGGTCTGCGGCAAGGTGAACAGCAGCGAGATCGGCTCGATCTGGGTGACGACGACGAGACCGTTGGGGTCTGTCGGATGGATCACGTTGCCAACGTCGATCTGGCGCACGCCGGTGATGCCGGTGATCGCCGACGTCAGGCGCGTGTAGCTGAGCTGGACGTTGGCCTGGTCGATCTGCGCCTGGTCGGCCTTCACGGCAGCCTTGAGCTGTGCCACTTGTGCGGTCTGCGTCTCGATCAGTTGCGGGGTCGCATAGCCCTTGTCGCCGAGCTGACTGTAGCGTGAGAGATTGGCCTCGGCGTTCGCGAGCTGCGCCTGGTTCCTGTCGCGGTTGGCCGTCAGCTGCACGATCTGCGCCTCGTAAGGACGTGGATCGATCTGGGCGAGCAGATCGCCGGCCTTGACGGTCTGTCCCTCGGTGAAAGCGATCTTGACGATCTGCCCCTGAATCTGACTGCGCACGACGTCGGTGTTGTAGGCGATCACGGTGCCGATCCCGCGCAGATAGATGGGAACGTCCTTGCCGGTGACGGTGGCGGCGACCACGGGAACGGAAGCTGGTAAGGGCGCGGCTGCGACCGGCTTCCGCTCGGGGCCGAACAACCAGAATCCTGCGCCGGCCAGGATCGCGGCGAGAGCGACGAGTGCGATGGTGAGGTGTCGTTTCACGGTGATGATCCTAGATGATGTCAGGGATTGCCGGAGCCGCCGATCGAGCTCGTATTGTCCGCATGGCCGGGGCCGGGCACCGGCACGGCCGGACTGATTCCGGCGCCGCCGATCTCGGTAGCTCCCAGCGGAATTCCGAGGTGCTCGACCGTCGATGAAAGGGACTGGAGGGACGAAGCCGCCGTGTTGCCGGAGCATACGATCGATGAGCCGTTCGAAAGTCCGCCTCCGTCGAACAGCGCACTTGGCGAGGCGGCACTGCCGGATGCTGCGCAGCCCACTATATCCAACGAGGGATTGAGCGGCGAGATGCCGGGCATTGCGATCTCGGTCGATCCGAGCGGAATCCCCGCCGGCCGGCTGGATCGCGCGTTGAACGGCGACGTCGCGGGCATGCCGTTCCGTGGCTGCGGCGCGGTCGTTTGATCGATCGCCGCAGCCGAGGCGAGGCAGAGGATGCCGGACGCAAACACCGCGGCTGGATGCATCAAGGCGAACCGGCGCCATCCGGATCCAGCAATGTCGTTCGATGAGTGCTGCTGTCGCATGGAAAGATTCTCGAGCTTCTGTCGAACATTAGAAAAGTAGAGGACGGCGGGTATTTCCAGAACGCACGTAGTGTTCCGGGGGGAGCGGTGGCAAAACATCCTGTGCTTCGCGATCTAGATCGTATCCCTGCCTGCAACAGGAACGAACCCCGGCCGCAGGGGGAGCCTGTGTTCGCTATCTCAGAATGGCTCGTGCGTGAGCCAGTGCGCGGCGGCACGCGCCTATGTCTCCGATGTGATCGGCAGCGCGAGCGCGATCAAGCAAATCGAGCGCATCCGTGAAATCGACGCCGTTCCTGCCTTCTGCCTCAGCAACTGAGCGAGGCGTAGGTTGATAACCGCGAAGCGCGTCGAGACTCTCCGGCTTCCAGCCGTGCGAGCCTGCGTAACTTTCTATGGCCGAATCCAGTTGCACCTGGGTCTGGGCGATGTCTTCAGTGCAGCTGCTTGCATGAGCGGGCGAAGCTGCACACAGCAGGATGAGAAGCGCGATTCGAAAAGTTGCGGTGGATGTCATTTGTCCGATCCCATGCGTTGAGTTTGAAGAGGCAGAACCGTCCTGTTGAATGACAAAACGACAATCGATCGTCTTTCGCGTATGAACGTCTGCCGTTCACAGTCGCGAGAGGTCCTCGTACGACAGGCGCTCATTAGCTGGCGCGGGTTCGGTGGAGGCGCGGATACCCGTTGTCTGGATCGACATCTCCCGGCGTGCGGAGTCAAGAACAGGTGTTGAGAAGACGTGCAGCGCAACTGCTCAAATAGATGCCGTCTACGAGATCCTGACGAAGGGAGGCTTCTACGTCGGCGTGGTGCAGGGGCCTGCGACGCCTTTTGCCGATGATGTCACGGCGGCGAAGCGGTCACTTGACGGCCGAAAAAAGGGCCGTCCTTTGGGGGAGGACGGCCCTAATGCTCGAATGCCTGGGAGGAGAGGCCCGAGCCGTGACGTCAACCGGGTCGCCGGAGGCCTCATATCCGTGAGCTGCTGCCGTCAGGAACCTGGTAAATTGCCATTGATCCAAGCTCCAGCGATTAAATCCGGTGCGTGGCAAGGCTCGCTTGGCTTGCTCTAGATTATGCAAAGAAAGCATCAGCCAACATGGTTGGTTCCCGATGGTTTCAGAGCGCGAGCCGCGTGAAGACATAGTCATAGCTCTTGGCGCGGGCTTCGTGGCAGGCGAAGCAGGTGCGGTGTTGGGCCTCGTCGACCGGCTTGCCGTTGATGAACCGGCCGAAGCCCCAACCGCCGGTCGCGGCATATTTGCGCGAGTCCTTGACCATGACCTGGACCGTGGTGGCGGCGCCCGGAATTGTCGCGGACGCGAACTCGGGTGACTGTTTCTTCTCCCAGGCGCGCTTGACGAGTATCGTGCCGTCCGGGAATGGAAGCTTGCCAGCTTGATAGGCATCGACCGCGGTCTGGTTGCCGACGACGGCGCGAAGCTCGTTGAGCGGCGCTGCTTCCTCGGCCGGCGCGATCAACTCCCACTGCTTATAGCCCGTTGGAATCGTGACGCCGAAGATCGGCGAGGCATCGGCGCTCGCATCCCCGGCCGGCGCCTGTGCAAAGGCAATTGCGACGAGGTATGGCACGCTGGCCAGGAGAACGATGAGAAGGATTGCGGCGAGCACGATCACCGCGGGAAAAGAGAAACTCTTCTTTTCACTTTTAGTTTGCGTCATGACGTTTGATCCGGTTGGGATTGAAAGGAAGAACCTCGGTCCAGCCAGCTGGACCGAGAGCCAATCTTCAGGCGCGGTCGGCGTCGATGACAGCCTTGGCGAAGGCCTGTGGTGCTTCCTGAGGCAAATTGTGACCGATGCCGCCAGTGATCAGGCGATAGTCGTACCAGCCAGAGAACTTCTTCGCGTAGGCGCTGGCGTCGGGATGCGGCGCGCCGTTGGCGTCGCCTTCCATCGTGATCGTCGGCACGTTGATCACGGGAGCGGCCGCAAGCTTCTTTTCGAAATGCTCGTACTTCGCTTCGCCCTGGGCGAGCCCGAGCCTCCAGCGATAATTGTGGATCGTGATGGCGACATGATCCTTGTTGTCGAGAGCCACCGCGCTCCGGTCGAAGGTGGCATCGTCGAACTTCCACCGCGGCGAGGCGAGCTTCCAGATCATCTTGGCGAATTCGTGCGTGTATTTCTCGTATCCAGCGCGGCCGCGCTCGGTCGCGAAATAGAACTGATACCACCATTGCAACTCGGCCTGCGGCGGCAGCGGCGCGTAGCCCGAGGCCTGGCTGGAGATCAGATAGCCGCTGACCGACACCAGCGCACGGCAGCGATCCGGCCACAGTGCGGCGATGACGTCGGCGGTGCGTGCGCCCCAGTCGAAGCCGGCGAGGACCGCCTTCTTGATGTCGAGCTTATCCATCAGTGCGATGATGTCGACGGCCATCGCGACAGGCTCGCCATTGCGGGGCGTCTCGCTGGAGAGGAAGTGTGTCGTGCCGTAGCCGCGCAGATACGGGATGATCACGTGGTAGCCGGCCTGCGCCAGGATTGGCGCGACCTCGACGTAGCTGTGAATGTCGTAGGGCCAGCCGTGCAGGAGGATCGCTACGGGACCGCTCGACGGGCCTACCTCGGCATAGCCGACATTGAGGACGCCGGCATCGATCTGCTTGATCGCGCCGAAGGATGCATTGGTTGCGGACGATAGCGGCGCGTCTGATGCGGCGTGGGCGAGGCTTATCACGCCGAGGCCAGCGACGACGGTGCCGGCGGCGACGCCAAAAAACTCGCGCCGGTGCTGGTCAATGATCTGCTTCATGGTGTTGCTACCTTTTTGATGGTTGGTGGTGGTTTGGTGATGGTTTCGTCAGATCAGAGCGATCGTGACGTCGATGTTGCCGCGGACCGCCTTGGAATAGGGACACGTCTGATGTGCCTCATCGACGATGTCGCGTGCGACGTCGCGATCGAGACCCGGCAGGCTGATATTGAGGCGCGCTCTGAGCGAATACGCGCCTCCGTCAAAGATGAGGTCGATCTCCGCATCGATTGCGCTTTTCCTAGGAAGGTCGATCTTGCGTTTGCGCGCGACCCTCTCCATCGCGCCTTCGAAGCAAGCCGACCAGCCGGCCGCGAACAATTGCTCGGGGTTGGTGCCGATGCCGATATCGCCCGGCGGCGATAGCGTTACGTCCAGACGGCCGTCCGAGCTGCGGGACGTGCCGTCCTGCCGCCCGCCGGCGGTGTGGGTCCGGGCCGTGTAGATCAGTTTTTCCGTTTGCGTCATGAAAGTCTCCTTGGGGGGTAGAGTAACTGACTAGCAGCGGTCGCCGCGGCACACCCGTTTGGACTTGTAAGAAGTTGTAAGACCCGAGCTTGCGGTAGTTACGATGTCTCCGCAATTCAGGGCGAGACGTCCATACCGAGGGCGAGGCCAGGGACACGCTTTTCTGACGAGGGAATTGCCGGCACCCGCGGAAGTGCTTCCAGTTCGGTTCCCTGCGGAGAAGCGTACTGAATGCAGTTCGGGCGCGGCGGATGCCCTGCGCCGAACAGATCGGAGATTGGCTCCACGAGGAGTGCGCGGAGCCGTCCGGACCAGCTTTGGCGGTCGCCCACATCGGGTTGTCGGACCGTTACCGTCGCCGTCATGCCGGAGACGAGCAACACTCCCTGTGGCACCGTGTCGATCGCTACGCGAACCGGCACGCGCTGCGCAAGGCGCACCCAGGTGTAGATCGGATCGACAGTGGGCAAGCCCTGCGTGCCGGCTGCAGCATTCGACACGCTGACGCCGCGGGTCACGGTCCTCACATGTCCGAGGATCGGCCTGGAGTAGCCGATGAGCTGTGCCTCGACGCGGTCGCCGACACAGACACGGGCCATCTTGGTCTCCTCGAAATAGCCGTCGATCCAGAAGCTGCTGGAATCGATGATGGAGACGTTGCTGACGCCGGTGACGGCATAGTCGCCGACGCGCAGCAGGAGATTGGTGACGTAACCGTCGACGGGGCTGACCACATTGGTTCGCTTCAGGTTCAGTTCCGCCTGTGCGAGCTGGTGCGCCGCCGCCGCGTAGGCGGCCTTTGCCTGCTTGGCGTTGCCGGCGAAGATCTGCTGTTCCTCGGGGGTCGTCGCGAGGTCGGACAGATGCTTGCGCCGGTTGAACTCGGCCTGCTTCACCTCCAGGTCCGCGGCGCGCTGGTCGACAACGGCCTTGCCGATGCGGACCGCCACCTCGAAGTCGAATGGATCGATGACGTAGAGCACGTCTCCCTTGTGGACGAACTGGTTATCGGCCACCCGCAACTCCACGATCTTGCCCTCGATTTGCGGAGCGACATTGGCGACCTGCACGCGCACGCTACCGTTCCGTGTCCAGGGCGCGGTGACGTAATGCTGCCAGGTCGCAATCGATATCAGGATCGCGACCAGCGCCATGGCCAGCGTCGCAAGATGCTTGCCGGCGACGGCCACGAATCGTCCGATCGCCTCGCGCCGCCACGTCGTGGACGGCGCGGCCTGCCAGGAAGGCGTGCCGCTGTCCGCCGCGGCGTCGAGGGGCGTATCGCGTACGACGCGCTCCGCCGTGCCGGAACGCTCGGCAGTGCCGACCTCGCCCGCCTTTGCCTCCGGCGTTGGATTGTCGTGGAGCAGCGTGGAGGCATTTGGGGGTCGGGCGGCGACCATGACGTTCTCCCTAGAAGAACAGTGTGAGCAGGCCGAATATCGACGCATAGAGGCAGAGTTCGGCGAGCGACGGGTTGCTGAAGAATCTCGTGAAGCCGACGAAGCGCAGCACCGGGCGGAGCAGCAGGAAGGCGAGCAACGCCGCCGCGGCATATGAGACGATGGGAGCAATCAGCACGCCGCCCATGACGAGCTCACGATAGGTATTCGTCATGGCTGCTTCCCTCGGCTGGAGACGAGGAGGATCTGCGACGGTCCGAAGGCGAGGCTGGCTAGAACGAGGGCGGCGATGACCGGGTCGGCAGACTGGTTACTTTGCGCGGCCAGCTGGCGCAGCACCTCTGCGGTCGTCAGGATTGCGCTTCCATCCCGCAAGGCGAGTGCAGCTCGCGCGGCGCGCACCGACGCAGCGAGGGGGCCCTCCGCCAGACGGTCCAGTTCGGCACAACACCGTCGCAATGCCATCGCCTGGTCGAAGCGGCGCATTGCCTCTGCGACGATCCGATCGGTGGCCGCCGAGCCGCCGCTTGTCATCATGATCTGCTCGAGCCGCGCGGCATCGCGAAACGCGGCCTCCTCGGGTGCGAGTTGCCGGGCGCGCCTGGCATTGAAACGACTCAGCTCGCGATTGGCTTCGGCCAGCAGCAGGCGGATCCGCCGGTCGCCGGACAAGGGCGCCAGGAGCATCTGCGCGGCGAAGACCAGGACCGAAGAAAGCTGGACGAACAGACACGTCACCACGAACACTTCTGGGTCGTAGCTCTGCGGGTTACCCGGCGCGAGCACAGCAATCGTAAACACCAGGATGAGCCGGCCAAGTGATGACAGTACGCGGCTCGGCATTGTCATCAGTAACGCCAAGCAGATCACGATAGGTGCGAGGCCGATCGCCAGTAGTTGAAACTCGGATACGCCGTTGAAGACGAGGTATCTCAGGATGCCGCCCAGCAGGCACGCGATCGGCATAGCAAAGACCGCCTGCGTCGTGAAAGTGCGTGGGTCCTGGGCGGTAGCGCTCAAGCCGATGATGACTGCAGCGAGCGCGAGGCAGAGTTCGGTGGTCGGCCATCCCGCGATCACGAAGATGAATGCTATGAGCATGAAGTGGATCGCGGCCCGCACGGCGCCTTCGGCCGCAAGGCGACGAGAGCGATACAGTGGCGCACGCCATCGGCGGTGGGGATGCGTTCCGTCCCGCAGCGCCTCGAGGCTGTCACGCACGTCTTGGTTTCTGCGAATGATCTGGCTCATCAGGAAGGTTCTGCAGATCGTCGTCACGCCGGACACGTCATGGTCACGATCGTTCCGTTCCGTCGTGGATACGGGTGGCAGTGCCGCGAGCCAGCGGGCGAGCGTCAACTCGCCAACGAGGTCCACCATGGCCGAACGAGCGGCAGCGGTTCTTGCCGTGCCGCTGATGGATTCGATGGTGAGGCTTGCGATCTCCGGATGCAGGGCCGCGATATCGCTCAACATGTTCGCCGCGGCGGTCTCCGATGCATCCTCGCAGCGGAGGACGCCCTGCGCAAACTCCGTGACCCTGCGATGCAGCGCCTCGAGGCGGCTCGCGAGAACCGGGTGGTAGTCAGGCGCGGACAGCAGCTCGTTGACCACAGCCACCGCAAGGACGCCGATGGCGATGGCAGCGCCTCGTGCGACGCCGGTCGGGAACACTAGCAGCGGGCTGTCGATTTGCTCGATGACAATTAGGGCGACGGTGGTGCAGCTGAGGATCGCCGCATAGGCGCGATTGCCGTCCAGCATGCCGGCCACATAGACACAGAGCCCGATCCACACGCTGAACACTGCGAGCAGCAGACCTCCGGCCTGGGAGAAGATGCCGGCGATCGCGATCGATGCCACTACGCCGGTAGCGGTCGCAAGCAGCCGATAGGCGGCCTTTTCTATGCCCTGAGCGCGCGTGGGCAGTGCCACGATCCCCACGGTGAGGGCCGCCGAGTACGGGGATTCGAGCTCGAGCCAGAAGCTCACATAAAGCGCGAGGAGCGTCGCCAGCCAAACTCGCAGGGCGAAGGCCCAGGAGCTCCCTGGAAAGCCGGCGAAGACCAGCGGGCGCGACCCGGCGGCAGCGCTGGTGGTGTTTACAGGCATCGTGCTTCATCCGTTTGGCAAAACGCGAGGCTTGCCAATGTCGCGAAATCGGTTGCGATCATGGGGGGGCCGTGGTCGCCGGTATTTTCGGTCCAGCAACCTGCTTGCGGGAATGCACGCCGGCTTTGGGAAAGCGGGCCGCTGTGCGGCCGGGGACCGGGTTATTGCGGCGCGTAGCCCGACAGCGCCTGTTCGAGGCAGCGAATGATTTCATCGCCGCTGGAGGGGGAGTCCTCTCCGATGCCCTCCCGGCGAGACGACCGATCGTCCTTACTCTGCCATCCTTGCCGACGCGCTGCGTCTTGCCATCCTGACCCGCAGGACCTGCCGGCAAACCAAGGTCGAGCGCAAGGAGACCGCTCCGGCTGATGGCGAGCGATGCGGCAAGTGCGGTTGCTGCAGAAACGGCGCCCGAAGCGCGTGTTGCAATATGTCGTGGCCGCTTCACCTTCGACGTCTGCAGAACGGTCGTCACAGGCATCACACGCTAGAGAGCTCTTCGATGAATCGGAGTGAGTTTGACTACTACGACATAGAGGCGAGCTGCAGAATCCTCTTGCACGGTGTCATGCTACTAAGAAACAGCGCGTGCTCTCACGGAATAAGGACAGAATTCATTCGGGCAATTTACGCCCATGAGAGAGTTCAAGTCAGATCATCCGAGGAATTCAACCTCGGGCGCATTTCGCCACGGCGTTCAAGCGCGTTGCCGGCAATACGCCATATCAGTGGAGGAGCAGCTATCTCGTGCAATTCCTGTGGCTGCCGCGCGCCGCGGCGGCGCTGTCATGGGCAGTGCCAGCATTCTGGCCCTGCTACTACAGCTGATGGGTTTACACTCGGTGCTGACGTACCATGAGATGATGGGATTGTTCGAGATCGTCCGTGCTCTCGGCAATTCCTATCGCCTCGCATCGTCGGGTTGGGGCGCGATCTACGGCCGCTTTGCGTTCGACTTCTGCAGAACGATCGTCGCGGCCATCATGCACTAAAGAGCACATCGATGAATCGGATCGAGTTATGACTGTCCAAGTGAGCGTAGTTGCTATGACGCTGAGGCCAGTCGCAAATTCTCCAAGGTGCAACGAAGTCTGAAGAAAGCGCGTGCTCTCACGGAATACGGGCAGCCTCTCCGACAAAAGCCCTGAACCTCCTGGACATCGGCGACGAGGCCGCGAGCCGCAGGTCAAACTCCTTGAGATGCCGAGGATGTCGTAAGTGGATCACGAGGAGCGCACAATGTGCCCCGAGATTTACTGAAAGGGACTCTTGTGATTATGAGTAGCGGCTTAGAGAGGCCGTCTTTGAAGCGATCTGCAATTGCAGAAGCATGGTTGCAGCCCTCTTCCTGCGTCTAAAGTCTAAGGCGGCGAAACCCAATTCCAAGCCGAGCGCTTCCTAGAGATCGATCCAAATAACTTCCATCTCGTGCGGTGTTCGAGACAGAACGCCGGCTGGGCCTGTGCGGCAGGCGCGCGCCGCCGAACGCGTACGATCTATCAGCCGTTCTGCGACACTGAGTGTTCTGTCATCGACGTCCCTATCCGAGGACCACTATCCTCACAGGGAATGTCCGCTCGAACCCACAACAGAAAAGGCGAATCAGCCGATAGCTGATATCGCCGATGTCAGCCGTTCCGGACTGGAGACACTTACCGCACAGGACGGAAATATAGATGCGGTAGCATCTCCTGGCACCAAAGCGTGCGGGAGCCGTCCCTCGCATGTTTGATCCGGACGATGATCAATCTGCACTGCTCGGTGAGGTTTATGATCGCCTTTAGGCAGCGCCCTCCGACGCATCGGGTTCGAACATATTCTCAGGCCGGCGCCTCTTCCCTGAAGATGGGCGACAGGCGCGGCACATATTTTCTTACAAACCCCGGCATCTCGCTAAACCTTTGTAAAAACGAGAAAAAATGCGCCGAAGGGGGCTCCACCACACTGGGGCGATCTCATGGGACTTGTAACATCTAACGCGTTTTTAGGATCGATAACGAGCAACTTTGCGAGCCGGCCTTATCCTTTCGAGCATCGACTTTACTCAACGGCATGGCCACGGAAATACACCGAGGCTACGTGAAAGGACGACAGATGCCTACACTCAGTTCCACTGGACCGATCCGCCGCTCAGCCGCGCGAATTGGCCGCGCACAGAGTGACGCGCCAGAGCTCGATTGCCTTCAGCACGCGGTTGAAGACCGCCACGCTAGCGAGATCCAATTTTCGCGCTTAGCTGGAGTTGCCGACAAGATGCCGAGCAATATCGTGACGCAAGAAGACCGCTATCTCATCGGACTTGCGCTACGGTCGACTCAAGTGAGACTGATCCAGGCCGGCCGAACGATATTTGATGGCAAGATCCCCGTGGGCGCTCTGCATATTGCGAAGCCGCCCGTGCGCTCAACAGCTCACTTTCAGTCGGCCTATGACTTTATCTATTTCCACATCGCGCCAAGCTTTTTGGACCAGCAGCCGATGTCTCCGCACGGCTATTTCGCGCATAGCGAACCCGTGGATCGAATACTCTTGCGTGACCCGCTTGCCGAACAACTGGCCAAAGTGCTGAGCGATCGCGTCGACGACGAGGATCTGGCATTTTCGCTATGCGTCGGTCAAACGCTCGCGGCGCACGTTGTGCGGCTCGCGCCACCTCATAGCAAAACGAATGCTCTCCCGAAGTGGCGACTTCGTTTGGTGGAGGACTATATCGATAGACATCTTCACTGGAGCATCGGTCTGGCAGACTTAGCCAAAGCAGCGGGTCTCTCGCGCATGCATTTTGCTGCACTGTTCCGCGCCGCCACAGGATACAGGCCCCGCGAATACCTGCTGCAGAAACGTGTCGAACGAGCTAAGGCGCTCCTCGGTAATAGCGATATGCCGCTCGCAGAGATCGCCTTGGCTGTTGGCTTCTCGACGCAAGCCCATTTCTCCACGGTCTTCAAGCGTATGGCCGCAAGCACGCCAGCTCGTTGGCGCGCCGACTACAGGTCCGAGACAGCTTCCCCGCTCACGGTTCTTGAGCGCGACCGCTACGATATTGACGAGCACAGAACGGAACATTCGGAACATCCGCGAAAATCGCCGACATTAGGCCGACCGGACTACTGTTCTGATAGATTCATGTCTGCCGTCCGCTCATAGTTCAACCTGCGACAACTCGCGCACGGCGGAACGCCTCGTACCTTGGGGGCATCGTCGAGATCGTTCCTTCAAGGAGCTCTACGATCATCCCCAGCATCCCTGTACGAAAGCTCTCCTAGCGAAGCCGCGACAGCGTGGCAGAGAGCAGGCAAAGCCGACCTTCATCGCCGGGGACATTCCAAGCGCCAGAGTCCCCCGAGCGGTTGTCGGGTTCACACGCGCTGCCCGATCGTTCACCCATTTGTTCTCAGGCGCAGCCCGTTGCGGCAGGCTGGCGTTCGCTCGCCAGGTTCCTGTCATCTTTGCGGAAGAGGTCAACATGCCAAGATACTGCCTAGCGCTGATGCGGATCGCTTCTCGATGTGCTCGTGTTTCGATGCGCTTCGGCCTAGTCCTTGCAAGACCGCGGTGCATTCGTTATGCGGTTCCTTGAAGGGAACATATAGCGCCATGGCTGAACCAGGTGAGCAGGTAAAGGGAACTTTATCCTTCGGGCCATTCACGGTGTCGCCTCATGAGCGGCTCCTGACGCGGGATGGCATCGTACAGCCCTTGGGCACCAGAGCCTTCGATCTCTTGATCGCGCTACTGTCTCGCCCGAATGAAGCTATTAGCAAATGGGATCTGATCGCCCAGGTCTGGCCCGGGGCCGTTAACGTCGAAGAAGCCAACTTGCGATTTCATGTCGCCGCTCTCCGAAAGGCTTTGGGCGACGGGAGAAACGGCGCCCGCTACATCACGACATTATCGGGACGAGGCTATTCCTTCGTAGCAGCGGTCTCGCAAGCGTCTGTGCAGGCGAACACAGAGCCAGCGCCGAGGATGAAATCGTCGCTCGTCAAACTGCCGAACTTGCTGCAGCGGATGATTGGGCGGGCAGATACTATCGCGGCGCTTTCCGAGATGCTCCTTGCCTCACGTTTCGTAACGATCGTCGGACCCGGCGGCGTGGGGAAGACCGTGGTCGCTGTGACTACTGCCCACGGATTGCTCGAACAATTCGCTGGCGCCAGCCATTTCGTCGATCTTGCTGCCCTCAGCGATCCGGACCTCGTAGTCACTTCGCTCTTGCTCATTCTCGGACTACCGGATCAAACGGACAATCCGCTGCAGGCCCTGATAGAGTATCTGAAAGACAAGAAGATCCTCCTGGTCCTGGACAATTGTGAGCATGTCATTCCAGCCGTGGCAACAATGGCCGCGAGCATTTTTCGAAGTGCGCCAGAGACGTTCATCCTGGCGACTAGCCGCGAAGCTCTCAGAGTCGAAGGAGAGCACGTCTTTAAACTTGGGCCTCTGGCAGTCCCACCAGAATTACCCGAGCTCACTGCGGATGCTGCAAGGGCTTATCCGGCGATCCAGCTATTTCTTGAGCGAGCGACTGCCAGCGGCGCGCACATCGAACTCAATGATTCCAATGTCGAGACCGTCGTTGGCATTTGCCGAAAACTCGACGGTATGGCGTTGGCCATTGAGCTCGCTGCTGGCAAAGTAGAGGCGTACGGCCTCCATCAAACGGCAGCGCTTTTGAATGAGCGGCTAAGTCTGTTATGGAGAGGCCAGCGGACTGCTGCGCCGCGACAGGAGACGTTACGGGCAACGTTAGACTGGAGCTACGGTCTTTTGTCCGATCTGGAACGTGTTGTGCTTCGCAGGCTCGGCGTGTTCGTAGGACATTTCACAATTGACGCAGTCCTTGAGGTCGTCCCCGACAAATGCGTTGAACGATCTGTCCTGTTCGATGCCATCGACGGACTTGTTGCAAAGTCAATGGTGGCGACCCGGCCCATCGGCGCCATGATGCGCTATCGCCTCCTGGAAACGACGAGGGCCTACTTGCTAGAGGTTGAGATCGAAGAAGTCGGACTGGCGGCACGCCATGCGGCCTACTATCGCCGATGGCTGGAACAGGCTGGTACCAAATGGGCAATGTTACCAAGTGCCGACGAACGAGCGATCCATTTCTCAGCTCTGCATAATGTGCGCGCCGCCCTCGAATGGTGCTTCGGTGTCAATGGAGACGTTCGGGTAGGTGTCGAACTCGTTGCAGCGGCAGCACCCATCTTTCTGGCGATGTCCTTGCTTACTGAATGTCGTCGCTGGTCGGAGCGGGCTCTTCAATCGCTCGATCATCTTCCACCCAACAGTGTTGAGGAAATGCACATCCAGGCTGCGCTGGGTCTGACGCTGATGTTTACGCTCGGGAGCAGCGAAGCTGCGCGTGCGGCCTTAACAAAAAGTCTGCACATCGCCGAGGAGCGACGAGACGACTTAAACCAACTCCAGCTGATCGGGCGTATGCATATTTTCCACGAGCGCATGGGGCAGTTCGATGCTGCGCTCAAACATGCGCGGCGCAGCGTGGTGGTCTCCAAAGCAATTAGAGACCCCCACGGCCATTGCACTGTCTCATTCCCTGTTGGGCGTTTCGTTGCATCTTGCTGGAGACCATAGCGAGGCCCGCAAGGTGCTCGAAGTTGCCTGGCTTGCCCCTGGCGCCGAACGAATCAGCACGGTTCACGGGTTTGATCATCGCAACCGTGCCGGCATAACTCTTTCGAGGGTGTACTGGCTACAAGGCCGACCTTCGGAGGCGATAGATATGGCGCGCCAGACCGTTGCTGCGGCCGCGCAAATGGATCACCCCGTAACGCTGTGCATTGCCCTAATATGGGCTGTTTCTGTCTTTCTTTGGACTGGTGATGTTGAAGCGGCGGACGAGCACATTGACCGTTTCATTGCGTATGCCAAATCGCGCTCGCTCGGCCCTTATCTTGCCGTAGGTAGAGGTGTCAAAGGCGAGTTGGCTATTCGACGGGGAGATGCCAGGGGCGGCATCGAGACCATCAAGCATTCGCTTCAGCAGCTACATGAAGCAAAATACGAACTACTTACGACTACTTTCAATCTGGCGATCGTTGAGGGGCTCTTGTCGCTTGGTCAATTTGAGGAAAGCTTGGCCTTAATCGACGAAACGATCGGGCTGGTAGATCGAAATGGTAACCGCTTTTATTTGCCTGAGCTATTGCGGATACGGGGGAAGATCGTTCTCTCTGGACCGCAGTCGAGGAGTGGCGAGGCGGAAATCTGGTTCAACAAATCACTTGAACTTGGTCGCCGTCACGGTGCGTTAGCTTGGGAGTTGCGAACGGCGATTGAACTTGCACAGCTTCTTCTGAAGGACCGCCGACGTAAAGAGGCGGAACTATTGCTGCGCCCCGTACTCGACCGTTTCGCCGAAGGTTCCGACACAGCGGACGTTCGAGCAGCGAAAAGGCTACTGGAGTCAAAGTGAAGGCGCGACGAGATTCCGTGAAACCTTGAAGGCGAAACGCCAGTTTTCCACCGTAGCTCGAATGGTGGGTTTTGGCCTAAGAAAATCAAAAACGCTTGATCTTTCAAAGGGGATTGACTGACACTCTCTCCGCCAGATATGTCTTTAAATTATTGATTTACTGTATATATTTCGCAATAAGGCGATACCGCTCCAACATCCATCCAAACTACAAATCTGAGGGTCGGACGTTCGAATCGTTGTGGGCGCGCCAGCACTTAGCTGGTATTCACCGTGCAAAACGCTACGGCGTTTTACGGTATTTGCAAGGAAGCTGCGGCCGAAGATAACGTCTTGGGTTAGCCGCTCAAGCGGCGATCCTAGTATAGCCGAGACTGGCGTGCCGGGCGAGCGTCGCTCTGCGCTAACTGAGAACGGAAATGGCGAGCCAAATGCCCCAGCCAGCCAGCGCAACGCCGACGGCAATGGTGGCAAGCAGCAACCCCATATCAATCCTGTCCGGGGCCTTCATACGATCAACCGCACGACCAACATCGCCGCCGCCAGCAGCAGAATGCCCGTCGCCACAAACGTTTGAGTCGTCATCAACTACATTCCCTTAAGGAAGCGTCGAATCGAAGCGGATTGATAAGTAAACGAAACAATTAACCTCTTCCAACGAATGGCATCTTTGTTGCCATGATCGTCATAAACATCACGTTGGCATCGAGTGGCAACTTGGCCATGCAGGCTACAGCATTGCCCACATCATCGACATTCATGACCGGCTCTGGCACCTTCTGACCGTCGGCTTGTAGTACACCGCTAGTCATGGGCGCTGTCATAGGTGTTTCAGCGTTTCCGATATCGATTTGACCGACCGCGATATTGTATGCTCGACCGTCTAACGAGGCAGCCTTGGTCAAGCCGGTGATTGAGTGCTTTGACGCGGTATAGGGAGTAGAGAAAGGCCTCGGAGCGTGAGCGGATATCGAACCGTTGTTAATGATTCTACCCCCTCGAGGCGTTTGATCTTTCATGATCCGAAACGCGAACTGTGTGCAGATAAATGGACCGGTTAAATTGGTATCGATCACAGCCTTCCACTGTGCAAAGCTAACCTCCTCCATGGGTATCGATGGAGCGCTTATGCCCGCATTGTTGAACAGCAGGTCAAGCCGTCCGTAAAGCTCCAAGACTTTCGCAAATAGAGAAGCGATCGACTCCGGATCAGCTATGTCGCATACGACAGATGTGCTCATTTCAGGCGCAGGTCCCAGACTCCTGGTTTCCTCGAGCAACTCGAGGCGGCGTCCTGCCAGGACGACAGTGAACCCCGCCTTCATTAGAGCGAGCGAGGACGCTCGGCCTATCCCTGAACCTGCCCCGGTAACGAGTGCAACTTTTGTTTGAGTGCCCAAGTTATCTCAACACGACGACCGTGATGCCCCATTGCTGCTGTGTGAGTTACAATACGCTTTCGCTGTAAGAGATACGCGTACACGTGATACTGGTGGTTACCCTAAGAAGAATTTCGGAATTTATGGTGCTCGTCTTTGATGCTCTCAGAGCGCGGCACGAAGTAAGCCCTCAAACTCTTGTGCAGATGCTTTTCGAGGCGCGGTGGCATTCGAGTGGTCGGCTAACGCTCGGACAACTGTTTGAGGAATATGCCGAGCCTCAAACCCCATCTGGCCGAGCGTTACTGGTAGGTCTAACGATTGGACGAGATCCGACACCGCAGTGGCGAGGTCCGTTTCGCGCGCAATGCAAAATACATCGCTTAGCTTCTCGTATTTATTTCCGACGCTTTGCGCGCTGAAGCGCAGGATGTGCGGCAGGAACACGCCGTTCAGCATACCGTGATGCAGCGTCGGCGAGCGCAATGCGCCGGCGGCATGAGAAAGCGAGTGCACTGCGCCGAGCCCCTTTTGAAACGTGAGCCCACCTTCAAGTGCCGCCATCATCATCTCCCAACGCGCCTCGCGGTCGGTGCCGTTTGTCACAGCGCGCTGGATGAAGCGCCATGCACGCTGTGCACCGTCGAGCGCGATCGCTTCCGCCGGCGGATTGACCAGCGGTGACAGGAACGTTTCGATGCAATGCGTGAGCGCATCGATGCCGGTTGCGGCCGTCAATAACGGCGGTAGTCCCAGCGTGAGTTCAGGATCGCAGATCGCCCTCTTCGGTATCAAATATGGGCTGATCAACGCCAGCTTTGAGCCGTTGGTCAGATTGATCAAAGCACCGCGGCCGACCTCACTGCCAGTTCCCGCAGTGGTCGGGATAGCGATCACAGGCGCGACCTTCGCGGTGATCTTTCCGACGCCGCCACGGATTGCCGCGTAATGCTCCAATGGCCCTTCGTGGGTTGCGGCCAAAGCTACGCCTTTGGCAAGGTCGATCGGCGAACCGCCGCCGAGCGCAATGACGCCGTCGCAGCCGCCGTCGCGGTAGGCGACAACGCCTTCACGTACTGCCTCCTCCGTCGGATTCGGCGGTGTGCCGGCGAATACAGAAACGGTCGTCGAATCGAGGTAAGTCAGCACCTGCGCCGCAATGCCGGCCTCCTGGACGCCGGCGTCCGTTACGAGCAACGGCCGGCGAATTCCAAGCGCCTCCAACTCGATCGGTAAGCCCTTGATGGCACCGAAGTCGAATATCGTCGTCGTCAGATATCCAATGGTCGACAAGGCCGGTTTCCTCCCGACGACGACACAATTGCTGCATCGCCGAATGTTTTTATTCATCGGATATTTAACATCGGATGATTGCGAGGGCAATGAATTTAGTGTATGGCTCGAACATGCCAGCCGGCCATAGAGCCGCGGTCGGGAGTGAACAGTCGTTGAGCGCGAAGCGCGTTAAATCCGCCGAGAAGCGTTTGAAGCCAGGCCGCATCCACGCGGTGCTGACGACACTCGGCCGCGAGATCGCCCAAGAGATCATCCCGGCCGGCGCCGTACTACCGCCAGAAAACGATCTCGAAATCCGCTTCGGAGTCGGGCGCGGCGTGATTCGTGAAGCGATCAAAATGCTTTCAGGAAAAGGACTCGTCAGCGTGCGTCCGCGCCACGGCACTCACGTGTTGCCGCGGCGCGATTGGAGCCTGCTCGATCGGGACGTGCTGAACTGGCTGGTCGGTCAGGATAAACTCGACCGCGATCTGTTGTTGGCTATTCAGGAAGTACGCTCAATCATTGAGCCCGCCGCTGCCGCGCTCGCTGCGACGCGCGCCACCAAGCAGGACCGGCAACGTATCAATGCGGCCCTGGCAGCGATGGAAGCGTCGAACAATCAGGCTTCCGCAACGGCCGCAGACAAGGCATTTCATCTCGCTATTCTTGATGCCACGCACAATCCGGTGCTGCAGGGCTTTCGCGGCGCGATCGACACGATTCTGAGCGCGGTATTCGTGGTCGCCGTCGATAGCATAGCTGGCTGGTTCGAGGATAACCTTCCCAACCACGCAGCCACCGCCCGCGCCATCGAAGAAGGTGACGCAAAAAAAGCTCGTAAAGCTATGGAGCAAGTCCTTGGCTACACCCACTCCAAATTGTCTAGAAAAAATGTCGGCGCCGTTCGGCGAGACGCTCGGCTAAGCGGCACCCGCAGCCTGAGGAAAGCGTGATGCTGCACAGGCTCTCTTCCGCACTTTGGTTCTGCGCTCCCTTTATAGTGCTACTCGTTCTATGGGCTGTTTTCATCCCGTATTTCGACGTCAATCCTCGGCTGTTTCCTCATCTCTCCTCTGTGGTCCAGGCTGGGATTGAGGGAATACAAGATGGCACTCTTATCCAACACATCAAGGCGAGCTTGCTGCGCGTCGCCGTTGGTACGGTGCTCGCGCTAATAATCGCGGTTCCCTTGGGTGTCGCGATGGGCGTCAGTCCGATTGTCTCGAGCTTCCTGACACCCCTATTCAGGTTTTTCTCGGTGCTGGCTGGCATCGCGTGGATCCCAATTGCGACGCTATGGTTTGGCTACGGCTTCGGCGCCATCACCTTCGTGATCTTCAATGCCGTGTTCTTTATCGTGACGTACAACACGCTACTCGGCGTATCGACCATTCCCTTGCATGTGCGCAATGCGGCCGCATCGCTCGGTGCGGGGCGATGGGCGATGTTGACTGAAGTGCTCCTGCCGGGCGCTCTTCCTAACATCGTCACTGGCATACGCACCGGACTGGGCTTTGCCTGGCGTGGGCTGATCGCAGCCGAGATGATCGCCACCAACGTCGGCCTCGGTTACATGCTGTTTGTGGCACGCGACTTCTATCGGACTGAAGTGATCGTGCTTGGCATGATTGTGATTGGCGTGCTTTGGCTACTGCTCGACCGGCTGGTCTTGGCACCAATCGAGCGCGCCACTATCGAACGCTGGGGCATGGTGCAGCGCGCATGAAGCAGTTTCTTCTCAAGTTTTGGGGCCACTGCGTGCGCCTGACGGCGCGCTGGCCATCGATCGGTTCCATCGCGCCTTTCATTCCGGTGATCGCGGCCTGGTGGATTGTCACAGAGCTGCAAACATTTCCCCGCGTGTTCCTGCCGGGACCAGCGGAGGTAGTGCGCTCGTTCGGATCGCTCGTTTATATGGGCATCCTGCCGGCGTACCTACAAGACAGCATAGTGCGCCTAGCCGTCGGTGCGTTTTGGGGCATCGCCCTCGGCATTCCCCTCGGAATCCTGGTGGGTCTTAGCCAGCGCGCGCGCACGGCGCTGTGGCCGCTGCTTCTGTTCTTTCAGGCCATTGGCGATATTGCGTGGCTGCCGATCCTGGTGATCTGGTTCGGCTATGGCCTCACGACCATCACGGTGGTCATCGTCTACACGGTAATCTTCCCAGTGGTCTTGAACACGGTGCTGGGCGTGCGCTCGATCCCCATCACGTTGCATCGCGCTGCCCAAAGTCTTGGTGCCTCGCGCATTCGCATGTTGTGGGAAGTCGTGTTGCCGGGAGCGCTGCCCAACATCGTGACCGGCCTGCGCAACGGACTCGGCTATGGCTGGCGTGCTCTGATCGCAACCGAGATTATCGTCGGCACCAGCGGTATCGGGTTCCTCATGTTCGACGCGCGCCGTTCTGGATCGGTCGTCGAGATTCTGCTCGGCATGATCATTCTGGGAATTCTCTGGTACATCGTCGACAGCTGGATACTGGCACCGATCGAGCGGGCTACCGGACAGCGGTGGGGGCTAGTGACGCGATGAAGAATCTGACTATCCGTAATCTGTCGAAGACGTATTTCGACCCCTATGCCGGCACTAACGTCACCGCTGTGCATGATGTGTCATTGAATGTGGGACAGGGAGAGTTCGTCTGTATCGTCGGGCCTTCGGGCTGCGGCAAGACGACGATCCTCAATATGATTGCAGGCTTCATCCCCCATACAGGCGGTGAAATCCTGGTCGGCGGCCGTCCGGTTAAAGGGCCGGGCCCCGACCGCGGCGTGGTCTTTCAGTCTTTTGCCCTGTTCCCATGGCGAACCGTGCTTGAGAATGTCGCCTTCGGTCCGAAAATGCGCGGCGTCCGCAAGGCCGAACGCGAGAAGATCGCGCATGAATATCTGGCGCTCGCCAAACTGACCGAGGCGGCCGGGCGATATCCCGCCGAACTGTCGGGCGGCATGCAGCAGCGTGTCGGCGTGGTGCGTGCTCTGGCGAACGAGCCGGACGTGCTGCTGATGGACGAGCCGTTCGCGAGCGTCGACGCCCAGACCCGGATGACGCTCCAGGAAGAACTGACGCGCATATGGCAGGAGAAGCGGCCGACCGTCATTTTCATCACGCATGATGTCGCAGAAGCCGTGTTTCTCGCCAACAGAGTGATCGCGCTATCCAAGGGACGCGTGCTCGAGGAAATTGACGTGGACCTGCCACGGCCGCGATCATGGGACTCGCTGAACGATGATGCGAGATTCAAGGAATTGTCGGGGCGCGTTCGTCAGCTCGTGCGATCGGCCTGAGCCATGTTGAAAGATGCCCTTCGATCGAGAAAGGCTCACATCCTGATAGCGGTGACGGTTGGCCTTCTGGCTTGGCAGCTTTGGCTGACCATCGCCGCACCGCAAAAGGTCGCGAACTTCGCCGGCAGCTCGGAAAAGGTGAATATCCTCGTCGTGCTGCCGTTCGAACCTGAACGTTTCCACGTTCAGCTGATGCAGACGTACGGCCGGGTATCCGGAACACAAGAAAAATCTGTTGAAGTTCGAGGAGTGAAACGAGCGGACCTGACGACCGTCGCCCGACCTTACTGGGTTACGCGCGTCGAGCCGCTTCAACCAGGGGGATGATTCCCATGCGACGACTTTCTATGCTGCTCTGCGCCTTGTTGCTGTCGCCGTCACTCGCAATGGCGCAAGCAAAGGATCCCATAAAACTCAAAGTCGGCATGGTGGCAGCCGTGGACATGCTGGCGCTGCCGATTGCGCTGGAGCGTGGCTTCTTCGAGAAGTACGGGCTCGATGTGACCATCGCTCGTCCATACGCCACCGGTGTCGATGCACTCAATGCCTTGCAGGCAGGTGAAACCGACATGGTGCAAGCTGGCGTGCCCGCCATCGGCGCCATTCTACGCAACATGGATCTGGTTTTCTTAGGTAACTTCAGTGGCAACGCCACGAAGCTTGGATCCGATGCCACGCTCGCCCTCATTGCCAACAGCGACTCGGGGATCATCAAAGGCGACTTGAAAAGTCTAAAGGGTAAAAAAATCGCGACTTCATTCGGCACGATCAACCATCTCTACATTCTCGGCTTGCTCGAGAAGGCTGGCCTCGCGCCGACCGACGTGACACTGATCAACACCCCGCCGCCGGAGATGAGCGTGGCGTTGCTTGCCAAGGGCGTGGATGCCTTTGTGTGCTGGGACCCGGCACCGGTGATTGCCATGAAGGACGTGCCAGGCGCTATCGAGGTAATCCGCGGCGGCGACGTCATCTCCTATCTCGGTTTCAACATCGCGCTGCGGCCCTGGGTAGAGAAGAACGGGGCGACGATCGAGAAATTCCTGGCAGCCGTGTCGGAGGCCGACCAGTGGATGCGCAAGAATCCCAAGCAGGCCGCAGCCATCGCTACGCGCTGGATTCCAGGTTTGAAGCTCGACGTGGCGGAGACTGCGATGCAGTACAACATCCAGCAGGTGGACCGCCGCATTTCCGCACACAACTATCGCGCGCTGTGGAAGGCCCAGGATACGCTGCAACGGCTTGGCGTGATCAAGTCCGTGTTCGATGTGAACAAGCACATCGAGCCCAAATTCATCCTGAATGTGATGAATACCTACCCGGACCTATTTTCCGATCTGCAGCCCATTCCTGCGGATGTGGCGATCAAACCGGGCTTCGTATTCAAGCCCTGAACTTGAGTTGCTCGCGCATCCTCAAGCTGGTGCGCGGCAACAGATCTCTCCTTGCACGCCGCAAGTGTGAGCTTGAGCTAAGGTATCACGGGCGGCGAACGGCTGTACCGGCACGACGCGGTTGCTATCCTGCCTTCGGCCCGTTGCTAGACGATCCGCGACACGAGCCCCGAACGCAAACGGCCCCAGCGAAACGCGAGTAACGCTGTGGCCGCCTTGCCTCGCTAGACGTCGGCTTGGGACAACGTCCAACGAAATCATCGATCACCAAGTCCGCTTGCCATACCAGTCATCGATTTCTTTCTTGGTCTGATCTTTCTGATGGCCGTAGCGTTCTTGGAGTTTTCCCTCAAGCTGATCGCGTTTTCCGCCGATCACATCGAGATCTTCATCGGTGAGCTTCCCCCATGCTCCTTAATCTTACCTTTGCGATTTCGTACCGATAGCGGATCGCTGAAATTCGGAACTGAGCTAATTGTCTTAGCGCTGGAATATGCGCGGTGATTGCCCAGCCTTTCTCGGGATGGACGGCGATGATCCCTACCCTGATCGGATCAAGGGTCATGTTTGTCTCCCTACCTGGCTGAAATTCTAGGAGAATGGAGCGTGTTCAGGGGAACGCGGCCCTGCTGGCGGCTCGATGCACCGCGCCTAGATGCGCGCTCCTTACGATTGTGTCGCCATGTCGCCGGAGTACCGCCGATATGCTGCCGGAAGAGGTTACTCAGGTGCGCCTGGTCCGTAAATCCGCACGCCAGCGCGATCTCGGTAAGCGCATAATCCGTGGTCAGCATGAGATGCATCGCCCTTTCGAGGCGGCAGCGAACGATGTAGGCATGCGGCGGCTCTCCAAAGGAACGCTTGAACGCCCGTGAAAAGTGCGCCGGACTGAGGCGCGCGATTTCGCTCAGGTCCTTGACACGGATAGCCCCATCCAGATTTACGTCCACGTGGGTGATAACCCGTTGTCTTTGCCAGCCGGCCAAGCCCGAAGAACTGCCGTGGCTTGGACCGGCGCGACGGTCGACTTCCGCCCGCAGGAGCGCCGAGGCCATGCCGATTACTGCTTTGGCTGCGGATCGGTCCTTATCAATTTCGTTTGTAGCAACGCTTAACAGCCGAGCGAGGTTGCTAGTCCATTGTTGGAATCCAGCCAAGCTAGGCGGTGACCCGGCGTTTGCGGCTAGTTTGTCTGGTATGGTAAAATCCATGTTTCTGTCCCTTCTGCCGGAAACATGGAATGATGGCCGCTTGCATTCCTTGATCTTGTTCTGAAAAATCCTGAAGCCGCTTTTCTAATTGCCATCGGCGGCAATGGCTATTTTTTGAGCGTTGGAATGATCCCGGGCAGGTTGGCGGGCAAAATCGAAAAGAGCCGACATCACGGCCAGCTGGAGACGGGCCAAGGGGCTCTTCTAGGGCGTAGCAGCGTATTCGAATGCGGCGATTGGCAGGTCGACACCGCCGGTCGCGAATTGCGAATGCGCGAGGTGCCCGTGCCCATTGGCGAACGTGCCTTCGAAATAGTCGAGGTCCTCGTGAGTGCGGCCGGAGCGCTCGTCACCAAAGACCATCTGATGAAGCGGGTTTGGCCGGGCGCCATCGTCGAAGAGAACACGATCCAAGTTCATATTTCCGCCTTGCGGAAGGCGCTGGGACCGGACCGGGGAATGCTCAAGACGGTCTCCGGTCGGGGCTATCGCCTGTTAGGCGAATGGCGCCGACGGAATGATGCGGAAGGCGACGGGGTTGTTCTCTCGTCGTCGGCACGGCAGGCCCGCCCTCTCATGAGTAGGCTGCCTACGCCGGGCACGGAGCTCATCGGCCGGACCGAAGCCAAAAAAGCGCTGGGGGATCTCCTCTCAGCCTACCGAATCGTCACCCTTACCGGGCCTGGGGGGATCGGGAAGACCAAGCTGGCATTGGCGGTTGCCCACGATCTCGCATCGCGCTTCGACGGGAACGCCTGGTTCGTCGAACTTGTCTCGCTGTCGAACCCTGGCCTGATCCCAACCTCGGTAGCTGCCACCCTGGGCCTGAAGCTAAGCGGAGAAATATCCGCCTCATCGGTTGCGGAAGCCGTAGGCCGCCAGCGCCTGCTTTTGGTTCTAGACAATTGCGAGCATCTCATCGACTCGGCGGCACATTTCGTGGAAACGATGGTCCGCATGTGCCCCCGCGTCACGGTGCTCGCCACCAGCAGGGAGGTCCTGCGCGTAGATGGCGAATGCGTCCATCGCGTCCCACCGCTGGACGTTCCGGCTGGCCAGGTCGGGAGGAGTGATTTTCTTACGCACAGCGCCATTCAGCTCTTCGTCGCGAGGACGAAGGCATTGCACTCCGGATTCGCACTGCAAGACGATGACGAACTGACGACGGTAGCCTCGGTCTGCCGCCGGTTGGACGGCATTCCATTGGCAATCGAATTTGCCGCCGCGCGCACCGCGACGCTCGGACTGAAGCAAGTTGCGGCGCGCCTTAGCGACCGCTTTTCGTTACTGACCGGTGGGCGGCGCACGGCTCTGCCGCGGCATCAGACGTTGCGCGCTGCTCTCGATTGGAGTTACGAACTCCTGCCTGAGGCGGAGCAGCGACTGCTGCGGCGGCTCTCAATCTTTCCCGCCGGCTTCACGCTTGAGGCGGCAGCCGCCCTTGCCGACGGTTCGCCGCGCACCGTTTCGGCAACTCTGACGGACATTGCGGCCCTGGTGGCCAAATCGCTCGTGGCGCTCGACACTTCTGCACCTGAGGGGCGCTGGCGGTTGCTGGAGACGACGCGGGCCTATGCTGCGGAAAAGCTCGCAAACCACGGCGAGGCGGAATGGGGTGCTCGCCGTCACGCAGAATTTTTTCGCGATCTTGTCGTGAGCGCCGCCCCCGACGCACAACAGGCGCCGACCGCCGATCGCATTAAGTCTCTTGAACGGGAGATCGATAACGTTCGCGCCGCTCTCGACTGGGCCTCCTCAGCCCTGGGAGATGCGTCGACGGTCGTAATCCTGACGGCCGGCTATGCCGCCGTATGGATCGGGATGTCGCTTATCGCTGAATGCCGTGAGCGGGTTGAGCGCGCCTTGGCAGTCATTGGAACTGCGCCCGATTTGAGCGAACATTCCCGGCTGATGCTGCACATGTCTCTGGGCGCCGCACTCTATCACTGTACGGGGACCGTACAGCGCACTGGCGTGGTGCTGGCGGAAGCGCTGGATGCGGCGGAGCGGCAAGCCGACGAGGATGCCAAGCTCCGCGCATTGTGGGCCATGTGGAGCTTTCGGTACAACAGCGGTTGCATGCTGGCGGCCTGGCCGCTCGCGGAACGGTTTGCAATTGTGGCTGCGAACACCGGCCGGACGGCTGAGGGCTTCGTCGCAGATCGGCTGCTCGGGACGACTCTGCATCATGTTGGACGACAGACAGAAGCGCGCCGGCATCTCGAGCGTGTACGAGATCAATACGTCGCCCCGACGGACCACCGACACGCCATGTGGTTCCACTACGATCAGCGCATTCTCGCTAGGTCAATTCTTTCGCGTGTACTCTGGTTGCAGGGATTGCCAGAGCAGGCGCGTGACAACGCCATTGCCTGCGTCGAGGCGGCCCGGTCAGCGGATCACAAGCTGACGCTCTGCTATGCCCTCAACATGGCAGCGTGCCCCGTCGCGATCCTGACCGGCGATCTCGACGATGCGGAGAAGGCGGTGGTCGAACTAGCTGATATCGTGAACGAGCATAGCGTTGCATTCTGGAAAGCACTCACCGATTGCGTGACGGGCCACGTCATGGTCCGGCAGGGCCGATTTGCGGAGGGTGCCGCGGTGCTCTCCAATTCCCTGAGCGAATGTGATTCCCTCGGCGGTACGACTTGGTATCCCGAGTTTCAAGGTGCACTGGCGGAAGGCCAGGCAGGATCGGGCCGCGTTGCCGACGCACTCGATACCGTCGACCGCGCTCTCGCCAAGGTGGAGAACGACTGCGAGCGCTGGTGCAGGCCGGAGCTCCTGCGTCTCAGGGGCGAGTTCCTGCTCCGCACGGAGAATCGCTATCGTGCTGCTGAGGCAGAGGGCTGCTTCGCGGAAGCCTTGGCGGCGGCTCGCGAACAGGGGGCGCTCTCGTGGGAGTTACGCTCCGCAATGAGCGTGGCTCGCCTGCGGTTGACTCAGGACCATCCCGCCGAGGCCCGACGAGTTCTGGCGCCGGTGTATGCGCAGTTCAGCGAGGGCTTCGCCACGGCAGATCTGCGCAACGCACATGACATGCTCGGCAGCCTCGCCGGCGCGCGTAACTGAGCGGCTCCGGCGCGCTGGGGTCAACTGGATCAGGACCGGACCGGAAGAGCGTCCGCCCATTCCTGCCGCGTCGTCGGCTTTCCGTCGATCGCCTCGTAGGTTGCCTTTGACTTGCCCAGTGTCTCCATCAGAGATTTCGGACCCTCGAACGGCCTACCGCCGATGTGCCACCCGTCCGGATGAAGCTCCTCGATCAGCACCCAGACGACCTCGCGGAAGGCCTCTGACCCCTCGAACCTGACCATGACGTCGGACAAGGCCTTTGCCATCGCATGCTTCTCTTCAGTGCTGAAGACTCCTTCGACGAGCTTTACGTTGACAAACGGCATGAGAGTTCCTTTCGGTTTGAGGACAATTAGTGGGGGACGTCGATTACGATTTTGCCCGAAGCATTGTGACCTTCGATGGCGCCATACGCCTCAAGGATCGAGCTTGGTCCGAACCGGCGCGGATCGAGGCGTGGCCGGATCTTTCCGTCTTCCGCCAGTCTCGCGGCCTGACGCAGGATGTCGCCGTGATGCGCGCGACCCTGGCCCGTCAGCATTGGTAGCAGGCTGAAGACCCCGGAGTAGGTGGCGGCACGGAATGACAACGGAGCCAAACCGTGAGTGCCCCAGCCCAGGCAGCTGACCACGTGGCCAAACCGCCGGACTGCTTGGAAAGAGGCATCCAGACCTGGTCCGCCAACAGTGTCGTACACCAAGTCAAAGCCATGCCCGCCCGTATGCTCTTGGATATAATGTTCGACCGTCGATTGGTGACGGTCGATCGCGATCGCGCTGTACGCCTCAATCAGCGGCCGTTTACCGGCACTGTCGACGGCAAACACCTCCGCACCATGAGCTCGAGCGATCTGGATGACCATCTGGCCAACCCCGCCGGCGCCTTGCACCAGCACCTTCTGGCCCGCCTGAACGTGCCCGCGGTCGACTAGCCCTTCCCAGGCCGTGATGAAGATGAGGGGAAGAGCCGCCGCCTCGCGCATGTCGAGTGTGGCAGGCTTGAGGGCGAGAAGATCGGCGTCGACTGCGGCGAAGCTGGCAAGGGAGCCCTGCAGCCCGCCCACGCCGCCCGTCAGGCCGTAGACCATGTCGCCAGCCTTGAAGGCGGTGACGCCGCCCCCCACGCACTCGACGACCCCAGCGAGATCCAGCCCGAGCACGGCAGGCAGCGGCTGCTTGGCATGTGGCGCTTGGCCATGCCGGATCTTGACGTCGAGTGGATTTACTCCGCTCGCAATGATCCGCACGAGTACCTGGCCGGCCGCCGGCTCAGGGCGGGGGACCGAAGTCGTTTGGAAAGGTGCATCCACGCTCTCAAGGAGCCATGCTTGCATCGTCGGCACCGAGCTCATTGTCCGGCTCCGCGGCGCATGAGCTCAAGTACCTCGTCCGTCGACGGCACCATGTGAGCGAGGAAGCGATAATTGATGATCGCTGCCTGGTAGCCATCGCCCCACTCGGGATGGCGCGGGCCGGCGACCGCGTCCTTCACCACCGCGATCTCGAAGCCCTGCTCGAGAAATTCGCGCAAGTGGGATTCCACGCACATGTTCGCCAGCATTCCGCCAAGTATGATCCGCGAGATTCCGCGCTTGCGCAGCTGCAGGACCAAGTCATTTGTTTGGGGCCCGAACACCTTGTGTGGACTGGAGATCACGGTCTTTCCGTCCTCGATGTAGGGCTTGAACCGTTCGACCCAATCGGCGCCGGAATTCTTGAACCCCTCGAGGGTGAGTTGGCCGCTACGCTCGAAGACGCCGCCGCGGATCTCGTCGGTCTCCAACGGACCGTTGAACTTCCAGCCCTTGTCTGGGGGATAGAAATAATGCGGAGAGATAAAGACTTCATAGCCGCGTTCCTTCGCAGCCTTGAAGATGCGTTCCATGTTCTCGACAGTACGGTTCTCGGTAACGCTTGCGCCAACGGCGCCCCATGCGCGACCGGTCGGGCTCAGAACGTCGTTTTGCGGGTCGATGAACACGACGCCGGTGTCCTTCGCACTGATTCCCATCTGACCTCTTCGCTCTGGAGCTTGGGCAAGCACCCCAGAAGAAGCAACGCCGGCAGCAACGACGGCGGAGCAGAATAGAAAGCGGCGACGGGAAAGTATCTCGGGCGCTGGCGTCGTAGCGCCGCTCACGGTTAGACGCGTCATGAGGTGGCTCTCCAGTCGTTCAAGCCTCGGCGCGAGGCGGGTTCTTCGTCTTCACGGCGGCGACAAGTCTCGCATGGGCCATGGGAGACGGCTTGGCCGTCCCTGCCTGTACTTGCAGAAAACTGCCCGACTCTGAGCGCGAAGGGTGCGTGTGGCGGGGCGGCATATCTTTCCAATCGGAAGCATAGGCGCACAAGACCGCGGGGACGGCTGCGAGCAATTTACGTCCGGTCAGACGATGGCCCACGGGCGAACGACAGAAAGAAAATCATGCACGAACTGTCCACGACCGCCTCCCGCCGCAGTGTGCTGATCGCGGGCGCCGCCGCAGGAGTTATGGCCGCTCTGCCAGGCGCCCGATCCGCGTCTCACCCCGATCTCCCGCTCCTCACTATCAAACTCGAAAGGAAAGACGATGAGCTACCTGACCATGAAGGACGGTACGCAGATATTCTACAAGGATTGGGGCACCGGGCAGCCCATCGTTTTCCATCATGGCTGGCCGCTGAGCGGCGACGACTGGGACAACCAGATGCTGTTCTTTCTCGCAAAAGGCTATCGCGTCGTCGCTCATGATCGTCGTGGCCACGGCCGTTCGACCCAGACTGAAAAAGGCAACGACATGGACGCTTATGCTGCGGACATGGCTGAGCTGGCGGCGGCGTTGGACCTCAAGAATGCGGTCCATGTCGGTCATTCGACGGGCGGCGGCGAGGTGGCTCGGTACGTCGCTCGTCACGGTAACGGGCGCGTCGCAAAGGCCGTGCTGATCAGCGCCATTCCACCGGTCATGCTAAAAAGCGAACGCAATCCCGGAGGTACGCCCATCGAAGTGTTCGATGGGTATCGCGCGGCACTAGCCGCAAACCGCGCGCTCCTGACGGCTCGACCTATCATGCTATCGCGAGGTCAAGGGCCGGTCTTGGCGACCCCATCCATTGTGCCCACAATGCCGAGTGAGACACGTACTTCGTGTTGGAAGATTTCGTGGGGTCGACACGGTTGCGCTTCGCACAAGACCGTGCGCCGAAAGCGCTGATCGCGCGACGCTGTCCGCGATCTACTGACCGTCCAATGACGGTGGCCGACGCCTACTAATGTCCAACGGCACACTGAGAGGGCTGCGGATAATGGGCTGCGATGCTGGCGCCAGCAGCGACCACTGCGCGAACAGCCGACTGCGTCAACCTTGCTCAATGAGAAGGGCGTGTTGACCAACGATGTGGTGGAAGCTCAACTCGCCAGAACGTGGAGAAAGTGCGCCGCGACACCGGGCCAGTTTGGTAAGGGTGACAAAAACAAGATCCCAGGTAGCGATAACCGTGCGGCCTATTACGCGGAATGCGAGTGTCTATGCACCGTTGTCTGATCGCCTTGACAGCCTGATTTACGGTGCGTCCGCTGTCTGGCTGCGCGGTTCGGGGGCTTAGTTTGTCCTCGTTTCAACTCTAGGCAACGAAGCGTGAAATTCATCCACACCGTCGAGACAATCATGGTCTTGCCGCCCATCTTATAGGCCCTGATCCTCTCGTGGGCAATCAGCTCATAAGCCTTAGTCTTTCCGAATTTACCCTAGCGGCAACCGTCCTTGAACTCGACGGGCCGGCGCCGGTTGTCGTTATCATTGTCAACCATGAGTCCCTGCATGTGGCTCGATGATCTCCCCCAATCGGATCAAAGCCCGCTGAGCGAGATGCGCATATCCATGGCGCGACGGTTGCGGGCTCGCCAGAAGCCTGCCGTTGTGGTAGCTGACGAGGTTCCTGCTGACCCGTTTCGGCGCCATCTGCGCGTAACCCAATTGCCTGAGATGCATTGATCTAAATTGCCTACGATGCCAAACAAAGGGTCCCCTGATGCGGCCGCCCAGTCCAGAGTGCTGTAGCGTGCAAATCGGACGGATGCGGAAGACGGGGCCGCCTTGGGTCGAATTGAACGAATCATTAGCCCTCTCAAGGCTGAAACAGGGGTTCGATTCCCCTAGGGAGCGCAAGCAAACTCAGGCACTTAGATAGCCATCAGCCGCGTTCGGTGGATTAAGACGCTGGTGAACAGCGGCGAACGCTTGCGGAATTTACTGCCGACGTTAGCAGATTAACCTCGGCGCGATGCCTCACTGTGGCTGGCGCATTCGCAAAAAATTTCCTCGTCGCCCTTGGTGTCCGGAAATATTCAAACCGCCGCTGACCTGCGCTGTCGTACGCGAGCGCCCTCGGATGTTCGCATTGACGTTGCTCGTCGCACAATCAACTCTTGTCCCGTCGAGCTTTGTGCGAATAGGAGGGCCACGTGAGATACAGTCGACGTGAGAAAACTGGCGAACAACAGTCACAAGTCAGTCCATGCGCTCCGAATGCCGCAGAACCGAGCACGATGCCATTCACGCAGCGGCTCACCTGCACGATTGACGATGCATGCGAAGTGACCGGCTTGGGACGCACGAAGCTTTACGAGTTGATAAGAGCTGGGCGTATCGTCACGACAACGATCGGACGTCGGCGACTAGTAGTGGTGCGCTCACTTCTGGCGCTCCTCGACGCCAACATGTCGAACTAATGGACGTGCGACTTAAGGAAGCAACTCCAAAACTCTTGAGGGAATGAAATAGCGCTTTCTTACCAATAGCAGGCTAATCACAACAGAAGCGGACTCGACCCACAGGTCAAACGTCATTCCCGCTTCCCAAATGTCAGCTCGTACGGCGTATCGTAGAGCTGTGGCATTTCGAATGGGAACGTCACTTTCTACAGCGCCTTGCACAAACGAGATCGTCTCTGCTATCGGAATATTCGCGCCCGGCAGGAACCTACTACCCAACATCAGAGGTTCGTGAGTCAGGTGCGATGAAAATTTGCGAGCAACCAGAGTCGGTTATCATCTGCCCACGCTGTTTCAATCTCTGATTCCGGGTACTACAGAGCGGCGAAATCATGCTGGTTGTCCATTCAGCGTCGTGGACATTCTCGGGATAGTTGCGGAGGTCAACCACGCAGAGCACGAACGTATCCGGTTCTGATGCGCATGTCGCTGCCTGAAGCGGCGTAAGCCGAGGTTCGCCAGTTGTCGTAGTCTTAGCTTCTACCTTGTATTCCGCGGGTACCGGAAGGTCGCCAGGTTTTCGGGGCCTTGTCGGTTGAGGACAATCTCTTGCTCGGCGGTTGGACGAGTTCACGAGAGAATGTCACGGTTGACCTTGAAGAGGCGTACTCGACCTTCCCCATTCTCCATGAGGAGCGCCATCTGTCGGCCGGCTCGCTCTCTGGAGGCCAGCAGCAAATGCTCGCAATCAGCCGCGCTTATGAGCCGGCCGTCCGTAGTCCTGCTCGACGAACCCAGCATGGGATTGTCGCCGTTGCTGGTCGATCAGGTCTTCGAAGCCATTACGACGCTCAGGACGAAAGGTCTCACGGTTCTGCTGGTGGAGCAGAATGCCGGCCTGGCGCTTTCGATAGCGGATGATGCCTGTGTCATGGAAACCGGACGGATCGTTCTCAGCGGAACGGGAAATGAGCTTCAAACCGATCCGCGCGTCCGTGCGCTCTATCTCGGTTATACCTGAGCCGGGTGCTCGGACTCCGCGGTGCGCGACAAAGCTCTCTTGACCGTTGACCACAACGCTGGCCGGCTTGCGGGCCACGTCTTCATTGCTTCGACCGCCATTCCGCCGATCATCTGCACTCCGCCGGGCCTATGGGCTCGACTCTTTGGAGGACGCGCACAAGCCTGCGGCCTTGCGACGATATTGGGACGACTTGACGCGTCGGGATATATTAGTCTACTTATGCATGTGACTTCCGGTGTCCGGGCGATGGTCGGAAAACTCGCCTTGACGGACGGTTGCGCCGTCAGGCGCGAGAGGAGCCAAGTTGGAAGAGATCGACATCAAGCGGCGGGGCGCAATCGCGCATATTGCCTTGAACCGGCCCTCGGTGAGGAACGCCGTTACGCAAGCGATGTGGCGCGAACTGGCGGAAATCTTCTCGCGCTTTGCCGCCGACAGGGAATTGCGTGGGGTTGTGCTGACGGGCAACGGCGAGGATTTCAGCGTCGGCGCCGATATCTCCGAGTTCGGCAACATCCGGAACGACAGACAGCAGAGCGCCGAATACGAAGTCGCCGTGGACGCTTGCTCGGGCGCGATCGCCGGATTGGGAAAGCCGGTGGTGGCCGCGATCTCCGGCTATTGCCTGGGCGGAGGGTGCCATCTCGCTTTGGCATGCGACTTTCGTTTCGCCGATCGGACCGCAATCTTCGGAATTCCGGCCGCGAAACTTTCCATCGTCTATGGTGTTCGAAGTGTCCAGCGGCTTTCCGCGCTCGTCGGCATCGTCAACGCCAAGCGGATCCTGTACTCGGGCGACCGCTACTCTACCGAGCACGCGAAATCGATGGCACTGGTCGACGAAATTCACGACGATGCGCGGCTTGCGGCCGCGCAACTCGTCGAACGGCTGGCGGCCAATGCACCGCTTTCGATTGCGGGTGCGAAGTTCATGCTGAACGGCCTCGCAATGGGTACGGGCGCGCTTGATCTGACGGCCACCCAGCAGCTGATCGACGTCGCTTCGGATAGCGAGGATTTCAGGGAGGGCCGGCGGGCCTTTGCGGAAAAAAGGCCACCGCGCTTTCGCGGCGAATAGCAATGGCCAGCGGGAAGGACGGCTTTGAAGGGCGAGATCGATGAAGCCTGCCAGGTTTGAATATATCCCCCCGACGACGCTGGAGGCTGCTGTAGCGGCGCTTGCCGCGGCCAACGGCGAGGGCAAAATTCTGGCCGGCGGCCAAAGCCTGTTGCCGCTGCTCAATTTTCGGATGGCGCGGCCTGCGGTGCTGGTCGACCTCAACGGCATGAAGGAACTGTCGTTCATCGAACTGCGCGGCGAGAACGTGGCAATCGGCGCACTGACGCGACATCGCGAAATCGAGCACTCCCCGCTGATCGCGTCCAGGCTGCCAGTGATGTCGGCGGCAATCCGTCATGTGGCGCATTTGGCGATCCGCAACCGCGGTACCATCGGCGGTAGCCTTTCGCACGCGGATCCGGCGGCTGAGTTGCCGATGATGGCAATGTTCTACGGCGCCAGTCTCACGGTGCAGGGGCCGGCCGGCCGGCGCACGATCGCCGCAAAGGACTTTTTCGTCGATGCCCTGACGAACTGTCTCGAGCCTGAGGACATCGTCGTCGAAATCGAGTTTCCGATCCTGCAGCACGATGGGTGGGCGTTCGAGGAAGTGGCTCGGCGCTTCGGCGATTTTGCACTCGCAAGCATCGCTGTATCGATACGGCGCGGCCAATTCGGCGTCGGAGAGGCACGTGTCGCGGTAATGGGCGTGGCGGATACGCCGCTACGGCTCGAACACGTCGAGCAGCGGCTCTGTGAGATTGCGGTCGACGGCCGCACGCCGGATCGCTTCGCCGAGATGGTGACGTCGAGCGTTAGCCCAAACAGCGACGTGCATGCCTCCGCCGAATACAGGAAACATCTGCTGGGCGAACTGGCCAAGCGGGCCATGCAGACAGTCTTGGCAGTGAAGGGGTGACTGCGATGACTATCAACGTATCAGTGATGGTGAATGGAACGCGGCATGACGTTTCCGATGTCGAGCCGCGTCTGCTTCTGTCCGATTTTCTCCGCGACACCCTCGGACTGACCGGGACTCACGTCGGCTGCGAGCATGGCGTTTGCGGCGCGTGCACGGTGCTGATGGATGGCCACAGTATACGGTCTTGCCTCACGCTTGCGGTCCAGGCTGCGGGCGCTGAGATCACCACGGTCGAGGGATTGGGAACGCCGGAAGCGCTCAATGTGCTGCAGACCCAGTTCCGCGAACATCACGGCCTGCAGTGCGGCTTTTGCACGCCGGGCATGCTGATGACGGGCGAGGATTTGCTCCGCAACTATCCGCTCGCGACCGACGAGGAGATCAGAGAGGGCCTCTCCGGAAATCTCTGCCGCTGTACCGGCTACCAAAATATCGTTGCCGCGATCAGAAGTGCTGCCGCGCTCCGGCGGGAGAATGTGTGATGAAACTCAACTTCCTTGCCGCCGGGCGGCTTCGCATGAAGAAGAGCATCTACATCCCCGGCGCGGACCGCAGCGAGATGATCGACCTGCCGGTGAGCAGCGCGCTGATCAGGCACAAGCAGGGTAACGTGCTGTTCGATACGGGTTGTCACCCTTCGGTCGTGGACAACGCCGAAGAGCGCTGGGGGCCGCTTGCGAAGGTGATGCAGCCGCTGATGGGGGCGGACGAGACGTTGCTGCCCAGTCTGGCCTGCGTCGGGCTTGGGCCCGACGACATCGACATCGTCGTGAACTCCCATTTCCATCCGGACCATTGCGGCTGCAACCAGTTCTTCAAGAAGGCGACGATCCTGGCTCACGCCAAGGAGGTGGAAGCTGCGAAAGCTCCGGCTGCGGAAAACGCAGGCTATCTCCGGGTCGACTGGGATACCGGGCAACCCATTGAAACCGTGAACGGAGAGAAAGACCTGTTCGGCGATGCCAGCGTCGTGCTGGTGCCGCTGCCAGGTCACACGCCCGGTTCGCTCGGCGCGCTGGTCAACCTGGATCGCGATGGTCCATTCCTGCTGGCCTCGGATTCGGTCAGTCTGCGTCAGCATCTCGATGCCGATACCGCGCCCCGCAACACCTGGAACGTCGAGGGGCACTTGAAGACGTACGAGGAAGTGCGTCGGATCGAGAGTTCCGGCGCGACCATCATCTGCGGCCATGACGACCAGCAATGGCAGCGCCTGCGCAAGGGAAACCAGGGCTATGAGTAAGGATAGCCTTGCACAGCCGGCGGACGTGCTGCGTCCCCGACACGTAGGGGCCCCGATCAAGCGCACGGAGGATCCGCGGCTGCTGACCGGGAACGGCGAATATACCGCCGATCGCAAGCCGGACCGGCCGCTACACATCGCCTTCCGGCGCAGCGAGCAGCCTCATGCGCGGATCGTGCGGATCGACACAGCGGCAGCGCAGACGGCGCCGGGCGTCGTCGCCGTATTGACGGCGGAGGACGTTGCAGACGATTTCAAGCCGGTGATTCCATTCTCGCGGATGGCCAATTATTACGCGACGCCGACCCTGCCGCTGGCTTCCGGGAAGGTTCGCTATGTTGGCGAGGCCATCGTCGCTGTCATTGCCACTTCGCGATACCTCGCGGAAGACGCGGTCGAACTTATCGAGATCGAGTTCGAACCGCTCGGCGCGGTGTCGCGCAGCGAGACCGCAGTTGCAGTGGACGCTCCGCTGTTGCACGAGGAGGCCGGCACCAACGTCCTGATCGCCCGCGAATTCAGGAAGGGCGACGTCGAAGCGGATTTGAAAGGCGCTGCCGTCCGGGTCGGCGGCCGCTTCGAGATGACGCGCAAGGCGCCGCTCGCGATGGAGCCGCGCAGCTACACAGCGGAGTACGACGCCAGACGCGGCGCCATCACGCTCTATACCTCCTCGAACATCCCCGGCATCGTTCGCGACGCGATTTCCGAATCCCTCGGTCTTCCTGGCAGCCGCCTGCGGGTGGTCGCGCCCGACGTCGGCGGCAGCTTTGGATCGAAGGGATCGCTTTATCCGGAAGAGCTGCTGATCTGCATCGCGGCCCGCAAGCTCGGCCGCTCGCTGAAATGGACCGCCGATCGCCTGGAGGATGTCTCCAGCAGCAGCCAGGCGTTTGCGGAGATCGTCGATGCCGAGATGGGATTCGATGCAAACGGAATCGCTATCGCCCTGCAAGCCGACGTGCTCGGCGATGTCGGGGCCTATTCGATCTATCCGTGGACCTGCGGGCTTGAGCCCGTTCAGGTCGTCAGTTTCCTTCCCGGCCCCTACAAGATCCGGTCCTATCGCGGCGCGGTGCGCGGCGTCGCCACCTGCAAGCCGCCGACGGGACCCTACCGCGGGGTTGGGCGACCGATCTCGACCTTCGTTACGGAGCGGTTGATGGACCTCGGCGCGAAGGCGCTCGGTCTCGATCCCATAGAGATCCGCCGCCGCAACCTCGTTCGCGCGGGGGAATTTCCGTATCGGATCGCATCCGGGATCATCTGGGACAAAACCGGTTTCGTCGAATGCCTCGATGCGGCGGGTGAGGCCGCCGGCTATGAAAAGCTCCGCGTCCGGCAGGCCGAAGCGCGCAAGGACGGGCGGCTGTTCGGTATCGGTATCGCAAGCTACGCCGAACTGACCGGCATCGGGTCGCGCATTGCAGTGGCTCCGGGGATGCCGATCAATACCGGTTCGGAGACGGCAAAAATATCCATCGACTCGACCGGCGCCATAACCGCAGCCTTCGGGGTCGCCTCCCATGGCCAGGGGCTCGAAACCACGCTGGCCCAGATCATCGCCGATGATCTCGGCGCGAGTTTTGAAGACATCCGCGTCATCCAGGGCGACAGCGATGCGGTGCCGATGTCAACCGGTACCTACGCCAGCCGCAGCGCGGTGCTCGGCGGTGGCGCGGCCAAGCGCGCATCGGCATTGCTGCGGGACAAGATCAAGCGCGTTGCCTCGTATTTGTTAGAGGCCAACCACGACGACATCGAGCTTTCCGGCGGCAAGGCGACCGTTATCGGCACGGACCGCGCCGTCACCTTCAGGCAGGTTGCGAAGGCCGTCTATTCCGACATGAAGACGCTGCCGGCCGAGGCGCGCGAGGAATTGAGCGCGAGCTACACTTACGATCCGATTAACGGGACCACCGCCGCCGCCACCCACATCGTCGCGGTGGAGGTCGATCCCGCGACCTGCTTTGTGAAGATCCACAAATACGTGGTCGCCGAGGACTGTGGCCAAATCATCAATCCGATGATTGTCGACGGCCAGGTCCATGGCGGCGTGGCGCAGGGCATCGGCGCGGCGCTGTTCGAGGAACTGGTCTACGACGAGGACGCCCAACTTCTGAGCGCAAGTCTCGTCGACTACATGATCCCGTCGGCGCCCGACATCCCTGATATGGACGTCGTGCATATCGAGAGCCAATCCGCCGTCGCCGGCGGCTTCCGCGGCATGGGCGAGGGCGGCACGATCGGCGCCCCGGCGGCGATTGCCAATGCGATCGCGGACGCGCTGTCGCCCTACGACATCGACGTCAATCTTCTGCCGATGAATCCGCAGCGCATCTTTGGGCTCATCGAGCAAGCCAAACTCAAAGCAAAGGAAAATCCTAAATGATCGATCTTCAGGGACGCGTTGCGCTCGTTACAGGCGGCGGGCGGGACGTCGGCGCCGCCATCTCCAAAGCACTCGCCGCCGCCGGCGCGGCGGTGGCGGTGAATTATCACGGCTCGAAGGCGGAGGCCGAAGCGGTGGCCGCCGAGATCCAGAAGGCCGGGGGCAAGGCGAAGGCCTATCAGGCCGACATCTCGGACGCCGGTGTGGTTAAGCAGCTCGTCGCCAACGTCCAGAACGACTTTGGCGGGCTCGACATCCTCGTCAACAACGCCGGCCTGGTGTTCCGCAAGCGCTTCAGCGAAAGCGGCCCGGAGGATTGGCGCAAGCAGATCGATACCTGCCTGTACGGCGCGCTGAATTGCTGCCACAGCGCCGGTCCACTGCTGGAGGCCTCGGGCCGCGGGCGCATTATCTCGATCATGGGAGATTCTTCCCGCGTCGGCGAATCCGGATTGGCGCTTGCCGCGGCGGCGCGTGCCGGTACCATCGCGCTGATGAAGTCGCTCGCGCGGGAATGGGGCCGCTCGGGCGTGACGGCCAATTCGCTCTCGCTCGGGCTGATCGAGACCGCGCACGACAAGGCATGGGTCGAGGCCAACCGCGAGAAGCTGGTCAAGGCTTATGCGATCCGGCGTCTCGGCCAGCCTTCCGACGTCGCGCCGATGGTGGCGCTGCTCGCCTCCGACGCCGGCGGTTGGATCACCGGACAGACGATCAGTATCAGCGGCGGGTTCAGCATGATCTGACGGGAGGAGAACGATGCTGCACGTAGACTTGATCGCGCCGATCGGAAAACTCGTCGATCGGCATGCGAAGGAGCGGCCGGAGCAGGTAGCGTACTGGGACTCGTCGCGCTCGATCACCTACGCGCAACTGGCCAAAAATACGGCCGCGATCGCCGCCAACCTGGCGAAAGCCGGCGTCCGTGAGGGCGACTGCATCGCCATCTACCTGCCGAACGGTGTCGACTGGATCGAGGCGTGCCTGGCCGGCCTGCGCGCCGGCGCCGTGATCGTTCCGATCAGCTTCGAGGCGGCGGAAGGAGAGATCAGCTATCGATTGACGGACGCAAACTGCGGGACCGTCATCACGACACCTGCAAGGAAGGACTTGATCGCGAAGATCTCGCGCGAGGCCGGGATCTCGCCCAAAATGGCCTATGCCGGAGGTGGAGCGCCACAGGACGGCTTGTCCATGGCCGACCTGGCCGCCGGCGGCGGTGCCACGCCGCCGGATCCCGGCGACATGGACCGCTCCTCGTTCATCATCTACACATCAGGCACCACTGGTCGTGCCAAAGGCGTCCTGCTGTCGCTGCGCAGCATGCTGTGGATCGCCGCCGCATGCTGGGCGCCGATTGGCCAGCTCAGCACGACGGATGTCGTCCTTTCGCCGCTGCCGCTGTTCCATTCCTACGGCCTGAACCTGTCTGTGCTCAGCGTTCTCGCCGTCGGCGCGAGCGAGCACATCATGGAAAAATTCTCGCCGCAGCAGGCGCTGGAGCTTTTGGAGACCGGCAAATACACCGTCTTTCCCGGCGTGCCTACCATGTTCCACTATCTGCTGCACAAGGCTCAGGAGAGCGGCATTGAGCGACTCGGGAATGTCAGGCTATGCATCTCGGCCGGCGCGATCATGCCCGCAACGCTAAACCGGGCATTCGAGGACCGCTTCAAGACGCCGCTGCTCGACGGCTACGGCATCACCGAGACCTCCACGATGGTCACCATGAACTGGCTCCGCGGCGAGCGGCCGATCGGTTCGTGTGGGCTCCCCGTGCCGGGCCTTGCCGTGCGCATCGTCGATCCGTCCTCGCTGGAGGACGTCCCCTTCGGCGAAGAGGGGGAGTTGATCGTGCGCGGGCCGAACCTCATGAAAGGCTATCACAACAAGCCGGAGGAGACCGCCTCCGCGCTGCGGAAGGGCTGGTACCACACCGGAGATCTCGCGAAGTCGGACCTGTCCGGCTATCTCACGATCACCGGACGCATCAAGGAGCTCATTATCCGCGGCGGCCAGAACATTGCGCCGGCCGAGATCGAGGAAGTCGTGCTCCGGCATCCGCACGTAACCGATTGCGCTGTTGTCGGCATCCGGCACGCCACGCTCGGCGAAGTGTCATGCCTGTTCATCGTGGCCAAACCTGACGAACTGGATGTCGACGCGTTGATGGATCATTGCAGGGCGCACCTGTCGTCCTACAAGATCCCCGAGGCCACTCACTTCGTCCCGGAAATCCCGCGCACCGGTTCAGGGAAGATCATGCGCTTCAAGCTGGTCGAGGCGTTGAACCAGACTGCCTAGCTGACGGAGCGGGGACCCAGAGCTCCAAAGGATTTTGGATCGTAGGCCAGCCTGTACCGCATGTCGGCAGCGACGATCGGCTGCTTGCAATGGTCGCAAACCACCTCGGCATGAAAATCGTGTCCGCAGGGGAGATGCCTGAGCAGGAGCGGGGGCTTTCCCCTGGAAAGCCAGCGATCTCCCCATTGCAGCATGGCGATGAAGGGTCCGTAGAGGTCGCGCCCCATGTCGGTGAGGAGATATTCATAGCGGTCGGGCGAACTCTGATACTGCCTCCGGACAAGTATCCCATTCGACACGAGGCGCGACAGCCGATCGGTGAGGATGTTCGGGGCGATCTCGAGCTCGGTCAGGATCTTGTCGTAGCGCCGGTTGCCGAAAAAACCCTCGCGAACGACCATAAAACTCCATTTATCGCCGATGATCTGCAGGGCGCGCGAGACGGAACTCGGCCGCCCAAGCAGGAAGCGGCTTCCGTCCGAGGCTCGTCTGGTGTTGCGGCCGGCCTTTGCGGGGTGGCGGCCGGCGCCCGGTCCGTCCCGGTACTTCACATCCCGTGCGTTGACACCTTCGCCGCAATGAGAGCACGCGACGAAGGGACGACTATCGCAGCCACAACCCATGTGAACCAGCGTCAAGGGAGCCGGCTTGCCACCCGCAAGCCAGCGGTCGCCGAACTGCATCAGCGCGATGAAGCTTGGATAGAGATCGAACCCCATCCTGGTCAGTCGATATTCCTTGCGCAGCGAGGATCCAGTCGCGACCTGACGGAAGATGGCGAGCTGCGTCAGCTTCTTCAGGCGATTGGTAAGCGTCGCCCGCGGAATGCCAAGCGCCGAACGAAAAGCCTCGAACGTCTGCGTTCCGAAGAACGCCTCGCGGATGATCAGGAATGCCCACGCGTCCGACACGATGTCGAGCGTCCGCGCGACCGAGCAGTTGCGTTCGCGCCGCGCCGCGCCAGCCTGTGCCGCGACCGGTCTCGCAGCCGCTCTGACCGGCGGCTTCGCTCTCTGGACCTTGGCGGTGGCAGGCATCTCGATCGGCCTCTTTGCGCGGCCTGATCCGAGGCCGTTTCGAAGGTGCGCTCATTTAACACATCATCTCGATTGACTCCCAGAAAATATAAGTCTAGTTATGCATGTAACAAAAGTCTAGTTATGCATGTAACAAAAGTCTAGTTATGCATGTAACAAAGGCGGGATCGAACCCGTGTTTCAACAGCAAGGGAGGAAAGCCATGACGGCCGGAATGCAAAAAACTCTGATCGCCGCGGCTGCGGCGGCTCTCTTCGTCAATCATGCCGGCGCCCAGACCGCTGCCGTTTCCGACGATGTCGTGAAGATCGGCGTGTTGACCGACATGTCCGGGCAGTTCTCTCACGAATCCGGCGAAGGTTCGGTCGCAGCGATCAAGATGGCCATTGAGGATTTTGGCGGCACGGTGCTGGGCAAGCCGATCCAGGTTGTCGTTGCGGACCACCAGAACAAGCCTGACACGGCCTCGACATTGGCGCGCAGGTTTTACGACGTCGAAAAGGTCGACATGATCGCCAACCTGATCAACTCCTCGATCGCGCTCGGCGTCTCCCAGCTCGCCAAGGAAAAGAACCGCATCGCCATCATCAATGGCTCCGGCTCGTCCCGCCTGACCAACGACGCCTGCACCCCCAACAGCATTCACTATGCGTATGACACCTACGCCCTCGCCAAGGGTACGGGCTCGGCAATGCTGAAGGCCGGCTTCAAGAGCTGGTACTTCCTCACCGCAGATTACGCGTTCGGACATGCGTTGGAGGCCGATACCACCGCTGTCGTGAAGTCGCTTGGCGGAGAGGTCATCGGTTCAACACGCTATCCGCCGGAAACTTTTGACCAGTCGTCGTTTCTGTTGAAGGCCCAGGCGTCGAAGGCGAAGGTCGTCGCGCTTGCCGGCTCGGGAACGGTGCTGGTGAATGCGGTGAAATCAGCGCAGGAATTCGGCATCCTGAAAGGTGGCCAGGAACTGGCGGGGTTGCTGGTCTGGATCACCGACATCAAGAGCATGGGACTCGACCTCGCTCAGGGTTTGGTGCTGACGAATGCATTCTACTGGGACCGTGACGACGAGACGCGCGCATGGTCGAAGCGCTTCTACGCCAAGGTGAAGCGCATGCCCCATATGGGCGATGCCGGCGATTATTCCTCGACGATGCACTATCTCACAGCCATCAAGGCCGCTGGAACGGATGACGCCAAGGCCGTCATGAGCAAGTTGCGCGAACTGCCGATCAACGACTTCTTCGCCAAGAACGGCCGTATCCGCGAGGACGGTCGCATGGTGCACGACATGTACGTGTACGAGGTCAAGAAGCCGTCGGAGTCGAAGGGCGAATGGGACTATTACAAGCTTCGCGAGGTGATCCCGGGTGACCAGGCGTTCCGTCCGCTCAAGGACAGCGCCTGCCCGCTGGTCAAGAAGGATTGATGTCGGAAATCCCGGGGACGGCTCCGAGCCGTAGCGACGCGGCACTGTGACTTTGCGCCCACCTCGGACGGTGGGCGCGGCAACTGAGGCATTCCGGAATGGATAAGGAATTTGCTGCAGGCGGTAGTGCCATCCTGTCGGGGCGTCCGATCAGGTCGGGGGCTGAATATATCGAGAGCCTGAGGGGCCGGAATCTCAAGGTGTACCTGATGGGCGAGCCGGTCAGCGAGCCGGTCGACCATCCGATCATCAGGCCTTCAATCAACGCGGTGGCCGAGACCTACGACCTGGCGAACAGCAATCCGGAACTGGCTTCCGCCATGTCGCCCCTGACAGGCGAACGTATCAATCGCTTCCTCCACATCGCGACGAGCCCCGCCGATCTCGTCATGCAGAACAAGATGCAGCGTCGCCTCGGACAGTTGACAGGGACCTGCTTCCAGCGTTGCGTCGGCATGGACGCGCTGAATGCGCTCCATTCCGTGACGTTCGATCTGGATCGGAACAACGGTACCGGCTACCACGACCGGTTCAAGGATTTCCTCGTTCGGGTCCAGCACTCGAATCTGGTGATCGGCGGCGCGATGACCGACGTGAAGGGTGATCGCAGCAAATCTCCTTCCCAGCAGGCGGATCCTGATCTCTTCGTGCGTGTCACGCGCCGCACGCCGGAAGGTATCTTCATCAGCGGCGCGAAGGCGCACCAGACCGGCTGCCTGAATTCGCACTGGCTGATCGTCATGCCGACCATGAGGCTGGAGGCCGCAGACAAGGACTATGCGATCGCCGGCGCGGTGCCGGTCGATGCCGGAGGCATCGCCTACATTTGCGGCTGGCAATCCTGCGACACGAGAAGCGCGGAAGGCGGTGAAATCGACGCGGGCAACGCACGGTTCGCGGGCCAGGAAGCGATGATCGTGTTCGAGGACGTTTTTGTCCCCAACGAACACATTTTCATGGACGGCGAGGTGGAATTCGCGTCCACCCTGGTCGAGCGCTTCACCTGCTACCACCGCCGCAGCTACGTTTGTAAGACCGGCGTCGGCGACGTCCTGATCGGTGCCGCAGCGACCATTGCCGATTACAACGGCGTCGAGCGCGCCTCCCATGTGCGGGACAAGCTGGTCGAGATGACCCATCTCAACGAAACGATCTACGGGGCGGGCATTGCCGCGAGCCATCAGGGCATGGAGATGAAATCGGGCGCCTTCCTGCCCGACGAGATGCTCGCCAACGTGTGCAAGCACCATGTCACGCGACTGCCGTACGAGATCGGCCGGCTGGCACAGGACCTCGCCGGGGGGCTGATGGTGACGTTACCCTCGGAGCGCGAATTGCGGCATGAGACGATCGGACCGATGATCGAGAAGTACCTGAAAGGGCGGGCCGACATCCCGACCGAGGACAGGATCCGGATTCTCCGCCTCGTCGAGAATATGACGCTCGGCCGAAATGCCGTGGGATATCTGACCGAATCGATGCACGGCGCGGGATCACCGCAAGCGCAGCGGATTCAGATCGCGCGCGCGATGCAGATCGAATTCAAGAAGGAGCTGGCCAAAACGCTCGCCGGCATCAATTCCGCCTCGCGGCAGGAGATCGCGGACGACCTTTCGACCTACATGGCGCGGGTGTTCGCACCTGTCCAACGCAACTAGGCTCACGCGCGGAGTCGAAGCGTCTGCCGCTTTGAAACCGCGGCGCCTTGTCAACCTTTGCGGAGAAACTCATGGCGATGACGATGACCGGCGAGATCCAACTCGCCGCCCCCCGTGAGACCGTGTGGGCCAGGCTGAATGACCCGGCCGTGCTGAAGGCCTGCATTCCCGGCTGCGAGGATCTCGAGAAGACCGATGACCAAGGTTTTCGTGCTGTCACCAAAATGAGGGTTGGGCCGGTATCGGCACGGTTCAAAGGCAAGGTTACGCTGAGCGATCTCGATCCCCCCAATGGCTACAAGATCTCTGGGGAAGGCGAGGGTGGCGTCGCGGGATTTGCAAAGGGCGGGGCAAAAGTTGACCTGGCCGAAAAGGAAGGCGGTACGCTATTGAGCTATCAGGTCGAGGCGCAGACCGGCGGCAAACTGGCGCAGCTCGGCCAGCGGCTGATCAACGGCACGGCCAAGAAATTGGCCGACGAATTCTTCGCCAACTTTGCAAAAACTCTTTGATCGGCGGAGGGATTTTTCTGATCCGCATTGCGGGCAATTGTGCTAATCGGGCTTGCCGGTCGTAGGATGTGGCGGTCATTGCGTTCGCCGTCTCTCAGTATCGCTACAGTGTCTAGCCACCACCAGCCAAAAGTCGGTGCTTGCGTATTGCGGCTTTGTAATCTGCCTTGTAAATCGGCCGCGGGCACTCCGGGCGCCGCCCAGAGAGTAGTGCACGGCGGCTTAACACTCCCGAAGTGCAGCGCCGCGCGGGTTTCCGGCGCTAGATTTGACTAGCTCCCGCTGGCTGGATCTAGCCCAAACTTTCCCATGATGGACCGGAGCGAGAGTTTGGGTTTTTCTTTTAGTTAGAAGGCGGCGTGTGCATGACGTATGCCGGGAGATCAAGAAAGTCTATTGAAGGCCAGCGTCGGCGGTCGTCCTTTGGAAGTGGATTGATGCCCGGAGAAGCGTGAACGGCCCTGAGAGCGAAGCGGCGGGGTAAGGGCAGGGACCACCTAAGACTTGCGCGCTCCGAGCCTGACGGCGGCCGGCTGGTTATTGGAATTCAGCACCGCGATCGTGAATCGTGGGTTCGCCTCTCACTCTCTCCGCCATTTGCACGATTTTGTATGCTAATCTGCGATTTCGCTGCATGTAGGACTCCAGGTCATCGTCGCCATCACCGACCACGTCATCGTCTCAGCGAAAGTCTTTCTGCAGAGACGATCGTTCGCACGGTGACAAGGCCTTGTCCCGGCCGCGAAGCCGATTCGCGCTTCGCCAACACCTCCGATTCGGCGTAGATCGTATCGCCGACGAACACCGGCGCGGTCAGCTTGATGTCGTTCGAGCCAAGTTTGCCGATCGCCTTCTGGCTGATGTCGCTGACGCTCATGCCGACCACCATCGACAATGTCAGGCAGCTGTTAACAGCGGCTGCTTGAATTCGGATTTGGCCGCGTAGACCTTGTCGAAATGCAGCGGATGGCTGTTCATCGTCAATAGCGTGAACCAGGTGTTGTCGCTTTCGGTGATGGTGCGGCCGGGGCGGTGCTCGTAGACGTCGCCGACCGTGAAATCGTCGTAGTAGCGGCCGAAACATATGGATCAGTGTAGGACCCGGCGGGACTGCCGCCAGACCACGCGTGTCCGGCGCCATCGATGGTCCAGTGTTCGGAGATCGCCCGACCGGCCACGGCGGTTAGGACCGTGCGAGTATAGGCATGGCCGTGGGGTACGCGTCCGCGAACCAATGGGCGGCTCGTTGTTCGCCTTAGGGCCAGTAGGGTCATTCCGACTTTATCAATCCGCTCACGTGCAAGCCGAGCTCGCCACTTCACGCGCCCGCCGCAAGGGATTCCGCGATCTGCGCCTTCAACCAATGGACGAAGCTTCGTGCCTTGCGGCTGAGGGGGCGGTGCTTCGGCCAGGCGACGTAGTGGGCCATGCGGCGCTCGAACGGCGCGTTGAAGAGGGGAACCAGCGTCCCGCCCTGGATCTCGTTCCGGAGCAGGAACAATTGACCCACTGCCACGCCGACTCCTTCGACCGCGGCCTGATAGGTCAGCACCGAACTCGGAAAGCTGATCCCCGCGTCGGTGAGCAGGTCCGGTCGTTTTACGGCCATCAACCAGTCAGGCCAGTCGGTGCGGCGATAGTGCGAATGCAGGAGCTGTACTTTCCGCAGTTCGTCGAGCTCCGAAAGCCGCGTCGTCTTGAGGAGCTTCGGGCTGCATACAGGCTGGATCAGGTCCTTGAACAGGAGTTCGGTCTCGACGCCAGGCCAGTTTCCACCGCCGAACTGGACGGCGAGGTCGACCTTGTCCTTCTCGAAGTCGATCGGCGCGACCATGTTGCTGATGTTCAACTTGATTTGCGGGTAGGCGACGTAGGGTCTGTTGGGATTCATCGCGAGTTTATCACGGCAGCGGCGAGGTGGATCAT